>NZ_FOXU01000003.1 GCF_900115805.1 Psychrobacillus psychrotolerans | reverse complement strand
CGATTCATTCGCTTCACTAAATCATAATAGGTACTTCGTGGAATACCAGCGAGCTCAACGAGCTCCTTCACCAGATATTTATGCCTTAATTCAAAAACTATTTGTGTTTTGTCTTGTTTGGTGATTTTTCCTTGCTTTGAACTAAGGCATTCAACTTTTTTAAATATTCGTTTTCCATTTCAAGTTGCTTAATACGTGCTTCAAGAGCTTCGAATGATCCTTCAACTTGAACTCGTTTTGACTGTTTATTTGACTCTTTTTTCATGGATGGACGCCCCTTTTTCATTGATTTCAGAGCGTCAATACCAGCTGAGTTATACAATTTTACCCATTTATGTACCGTTGATGGAGATGGGATGTTAAAAATCGCAGCTGCTTCATTAGGAGTTACTCCAAAATCATTTATATAGTTTAGTACGTCCATTTTAAAGTTCAAATCATAGTTTGTATAGGTAGAATGAAAAGCATCTACTCCATTTACTTTATACTGGGCTACCCAAACCTTTAATGGGCTTGTGCTAATATGAAACTGATCAGCTATTGTTTTAAAGGAAGCTGTTCCTTTTAGATAAGTTAAAACTGCCCGTAATTTTAATTCAGAACTATATTTTGTCATAGAAAAACTGCACCTCCAATTGTTAGATTGTGTCTAACAAATGGGGTGCAGTTCAATAAAGGGCTCTTTTTCTTATTTCACAGCGTGGATAAACCATCTATCCACTTCTTCTGAAGGCTTCCCAAAAATATCATCACGCACATTCACGGAAGAAAATCCTACTTTTGCAAGAAGATTAGTAAAAGTTTCTATGGAATACGTACGTTGATAATGGGATTCTTCAAAGCGTTCATAATAACCTGATTCATCACGAACAAAAAAAGTAATATCATGATAAATAGAATGCTCCTCTACCCCTGGTTCCGTATGCCAAAGATAAGCAACTTCCTCATCTTCGTACGTAAAAGGACCATTTGGGTAAATTACATCCATTTTATAAAGTGAATGGACATCAAAAAACAATTGTCCATTTGGATTTAAAGAAGCAAACAAACGTTTAAATGTCTGTTCCACTTCTTCTAATGTCTCTAAATAATTTAGAGAATCTATAGCAATAACCGCTACATCTACCTCATCTACACCTTCAAGATCAGCCATTGACTGACAGATAAAAGTGATGTCCGTTCCATTTTCAAAGCTTCGATTTTGAGCAACTGTAAGCATAGAATCTGATAAATCTACACCTATAACCTCATATCCTGCTTTAGCAAATTGGATACTAAGAACCCCTGTTCCACAGCCAATATCGACTAATCTTTTGGATGTATTCAGCGGAGCATTCGATTGTACCCATTCCGCATATTTATTGTACGGAATGTCGGACATTAATGAATCATAAATATAAGCAAATTGTTCATAGGTAGACATTAAGCATCTTGCCCAACTTCGATCATTGGTGCATCTCCCCAAAGTCTTTCTAAATTATAATAAGCACGTTCATCTTTGTGGAATACATGTGCTACAACGTCACCCATATCGACTAAAATCCATCTTGCTTCATCAAAACCTTCTAATCGTTTCACTCTAAATCCTGCTTTGAAAGCTTGGTCCTCTAGTTCTTTTGCTATAGCTTGAACTTGACGATCTGAGTTTGCATGACAGATTAAAAAGTAATCAGCAAGTAAAGAAACTCCTTGCATATTTAATACGACAATATCCTCTGCTCTTTTATCGTCCGCTGCTTTAAAAGCGATTTCTACTAATGAATTTGAAGATGTCATTCTTTCACTTTTCCTCTCTGTTGTATCAAATCATTGTAACAATGAAATGAATCCGGAAATACCGGTTGTTTTTTTTCTATTAAAAATGAAATACTATGCTTTATACAACTGGTCATCGCGTCTTCTAAATCGATCTTTGCTTTTTCCCGTAAAGGTTCGACTCCAGAAAATTTCCGACTAGGCTCTATCATATCTGAAACATAAATTATTTTTTCTAACTTGGACATACCAGCTCGACCTGTTGTGTGGAACTCAATAGCTTTCAATATATCCTCGTCCGCAATTTGAAATTCTGTTTTAGCAACATAACTTCCAACAGGAGCATGCCATAATTCATGATTAAAATCCAATAATACCGGATTCATATTTTGTGAAACAATGATAGACCTCAGCCATTCTTGTTCGGCGTACTTTACACTATCATGTAAAATTCCCGCAATCTCTGCTTTTTCAGGATCTTCCCCATACAACTCGGCTAATTGAATAGCTGTTTCAGCTACACCCCTTGTATGTATAAAACGCTTTTCAGGCATTCGACTTTTCATCTGCTCCAGTAAATATTCATGCTTCATATAACTTCTCCTCTCGGATGTATTCTCGAACAGCATCACTTATAAGAAACTTGGTAGTTTCGCCGTGTGTTATTCGATTTCGTACGGTCGTAGAAGATATATCGATTTGAGGTATCTCTATAGTTACTATAGGATATGCAGTTTCGAGCGATTTATTTGGTCTTGGCACTCCTACTAAATGCACATTTTGAATAAGATCTTCGATTCGATACCACTTAGGTAAATCCTCCACTTGATCTCCACCGATAATAAAATAGAAATCAGTTTCTGGTTCACGTCTTCTAAGAAGTTCCATCGTATCAAAAGTGTAAGATGTACCACCTTGATCGATTTCAATCGTTTCTATTTTTAACTTTGGCACGTCTTGTATTGATAATTCCACCATAGTTCGACGTTGCTCAGCTGTGACTCTATTTTGAATTTCTTTATGAGGAGGGTTAGCATTTGGCATTAAGCACACTTCATCTAGGTTCAACGCGTGGAGTACTTCATTTGCAATGATTAAATGTCCAATATGCGGCGGGTTAAAAGTCCCACCTAAAATCCCTACTTTTTTTCTCATGCACGACTCGCTTTTGGAAGCTCGATTCGTTTGTTATTTTTAGATGGTTTATAAAGCACTACCATTAAACCAATCAGTTGCACTAGCTCTGCTCTAGTACCCTTTGCAAGTGCTTCTGCCACTTCCTGCTTATCTTCTTCACAGTTTTGTAAAATACTAATTTTAACTAATTCACGAACTTCTAGTGCTTCTCCGATTTGTTTAATCATCGCATCGTTCACTCCACCTTTGCCGACTTGGAAAATCGGGGATAGATTGTGTGCTTGACTACGTAAAAATCTTTTTTGTTTACCTGTTAACATAATTTCCTCCTATTTGCTCTATCAATTGTTGGATCATCCCGTCAGTATCAGGCTTGGTTCCATTCCAATATGAGAAGGCCAGTGCTCCTTGATGTACAAGCATTCCTAGACCATTAATTGTTCGAACATTGTTTTTCTTCGCTTCCTCTAGAAAAGGGGTAACTAAAGGATTATATACGATATCCGCAACAATTGCATTCTCTTTTAACCGATTTAGTTGAATTGGTAAGGATGCTTCACTAGTTTTCATGCCTAATGACGTCGTTTGAACAACGATATCAAACGTGTCTAATGTGTTTTCAGCTTCTTCCAGGGTCAACGCCTGTCCGGTCTGTAGTTCTTCCACAAGTACTTTGGCCTTTTCTAACGTTCTATTCGCTATTGTCAGCTGTGTATAACCAAGACTATTGAAAGCATGAGCTATTCCGCGTGCAGCTCCTCCAGCCCCAATCAACAATATATTTTGCTCAGGTAAAATGGATCCGAGGGATTCAACAAAACCTAATCCATCGGTATTAAACCCAACATATTTATTGTCTAATGTTTTCACAACTGTATTTACTGCTCCTATTCCTCTTGCAGAATCATCTATTTCATCCAGAAACGGAATAATATCTTCTTTAAAAGGAACAGTTACATTCCAACCACTACATCCTAAAAGCTTTAAAGACTCAACTGCTTTCTCTAAATTATTTTGTTCAACATGTATTGGAATATAACTTGCATCTATATCTAGCTGTTTTAACCATGTTTCGTGCATTGTAGGTGAAAAGGAATGTGATATCGGATTTCCTATTACAGCAAACCATCTTTTCAAATCTATCCCTCCTATATTAATGATGGACGAATAGACACTTCAACACCTGCTGGGGCATGTGCAGCTACAATTACTCCACCCCGTTGTACGGTAATCCACCCTAACCCTGAAAATACAATATCAGTTTTGTCGTCTTTAATCTTAAATTCATGACGAACTAATGGAGGTAATAGATCTGCAAACTCCTCACTCGGTGGAGATAATAATTTACCTTTATGCTCTTTATATAAATTATCGGCATTTTCTAATTTAGTACGGTGAATTGGAATATCATTCGCTATATGACAAGTAAATGCTGCTCGTTCACCTTTGATAAAGTCAAAACGAGAAAGTCCGCCTAAATATAAGGTTTGTTCGCTATTTAGTTGGAATACTTTTGGTTTGATTTCTTTTTTAGGTGTTATATATTTTAACTCCGATGAGTCTAGATAATGCGCCATTTGATGGTGATTAATAATACCAGGAGTGTCAAATAATGATTTTTTATCATCTAATGGAATTTCAATCATGTCTAATGTAGTTCCCGGGAAATGCGATGTCGTAATAATCGCATCCTCTCCAGTAGCTTGTTTTATAATGCGGTTAATAAAAGTCGACTTCCCAACATTTGTACAACCAACAACATAAACGTTTTCGCCTTTTCTATAGTGCTCGATAGCTTCCATAGCTTCTGGCATGCCTGTTCCTTTATGCGCACTCACAAATAAAACATCTATTGGAGACAAACCTAATTTTTTAGCTTCGTGTTTCATCCAATTGATGACTTTATTCTTTTTCACAGATTTAGGTAATAGGTCGGCCTTATTAGCGATTAGCAAAATAGGGTTATTTCCAACAAAACGATGCAATCCAGGTAACCAACTACCATTAAAATCAAAAATATCTACAATTTTAACGATTAACCCTTTTTGCGTTCCTAAACTGTTTAAAATTCGAAGAAAATCATCATCTGTTAAAGAAACTGGTTGTAATTCATTGTAATTCTTCAATCGGAAACAACGCTGACATATAATATCTTCTTTTTCTAAAGAAGATAATGGTGCATAACCAGGTTCTCCTAGTTTTTCTGTTTGAATAGTTGTACCGCAACCGATACATTTTGGTGCTTCTGTCACGCTTCTTCCTCCCATGTAACTTGTCCTTTTTTGTCCAAGTAACTAAAAATTCTTCGTTCTACTATACGGTTAAACTTAGTCACAAATCCATCTGATTTTGCAACCGGAATGACTAATATCGTATGAAGCTTTAATCTGTTGCCACCAAATACATCGGTTAATAACTGATCTCCAATGACTACCACTTCTTCTCGTTTAACTGACATAATACTTAATGCTTTAAGAAATGCTTTTCCAAGTGGTTTACGTGCCTTAAATATGAATGGAATTCCAAGTGGGTCAGCAAAGGATTTAACTCGTAACTCATTGTTATTAGACACAATCGTTACTTGAATTCCTGCAGCTTTAATACTTGCGAACCATTCGATTAATTTAGGGGTAGCATCAGGTCGATCCCATTCAACTAATGTGTTATCTAGATCTGTAATAATTGCCTTAATCCCTTTTTCTACTAACAATTCAGGGGTAATATGAAAGACACTTCTTACAAATTCACTAGGTATAAGATATGAATACAAAGACGAACACTCCAATTCGAGGCTTTTTCTATTATTTATTATAGCATATTTGCTACATTCTCACCCATCCGGACAAATTTACCTGGATGAACAGCACTTGAGAACTCCACACTACCTTCTTCAAACAGCATAACAACGGTCGATCCAAAGGAAAAGTATCCAATTTCTTCTCCTTTTTTCCATGCATTTGATTTGTTTGTAAGCTCTATAGAATTGACAAACATGGCTCCTACCTTTATATGTATACATTTCTTTTCGTTAGGCATTTCTAACTCCGTTAACATTCGATAGTTACCACTTATCGTTTGTTTCCCAAACTGAAGCCCCCATTTATTGACCGGATACGATTTTTTACCAAGAATATATTGGTTAAGTATTTTACCATCTACTGGAGAATGTATACGGTGATATTCTGCTGGACTTAAATACAAAACAATATATTTTCCATTTTGAAAGGACGAAGCTATTTTTTCCGAACCTAGCATATCCTGTAAGGTGTAAGTTTTCTGTTTTACATAAAAGAGCCCTTTTTCTGTAATATCCCCAAATGTTTCAATAGTGGCATCGACTGGACTAATGATGCTATTCGGCGTTAAATCAATTGGGCGACGTTCCTCTTTAACTTTACGAATAAAAAAGTCATGTAAAGTGGTGAAATCTTCCCTCTTTTGTATTGTATCTTGTATGGATATATTAAAAAATTTAATATATGAGGGAATTATACGTTTGCTTGCTTTCGATTGGGTAAACCCTCTGATTAGTGACGAGGACCATTTCCCATTTGTTAATTCAATCATGGTTTGATATAATTTTTCTCTCATTTTTTAACTCCCTTGAAAAAATTAAACTTACTATTTTTACTTAATCGAAGTATAATGAACAAATACGTTACTTGTAAAGGAGTGATTTGCAATGTTTTTACAAAACGCAATGTATCAAACAGTAAAAAAATTGAAATCACATGCGGCGAATATGGTCACCATTGGCAATCTTGCATTTGGTGGAGCAGCCATCATGGCAACGATGAATGAAAATTACACATTCAGTGTATTATTTATATTTATAGCTGGCCTTTTAGACAGATTTGATGGAATAGTAGCAAGAAGATTTCATCTTGAATCCGAATTAGGCAAACAACTAGATTCCATGAGCGATATTATTTCATTCGGGGTAGCTCCTGCATTACTGATTTATTCATTGGTTTTGCAAGAGTTTAGTGTGACCGGCATGATAATAACCGTAATCTATATAGCATGTGGTGCTTTCAGACTTGCACGATTTAATATTTCTGAACCAAATGGTTTTTTCACTGGATTACCAATTACTGTTGCGGGTGTAATTTTAACACTTTCTTATTTTGCGATAGAATATATACCATCTGTATCGTACATGTTCTTATTCATTATTCTCGCATTATTGATGATCAGTACATTTACGCTAAGAAAAGTTTAACGAGAAAAACAGTCCTTTAAGATTCTAACCCGAACAGACTTTTTCAATATATTATTATTGGTTGTTTTTTGAGCTGCTAGCCGTGACTGATGTCACGCTAGCAGCTCTTTTTCTCGATACATATAATTTTCCCTATCCTTCGACCTTCTACTATAACTAGAGAAGATGTTTTGCATCGCAGAATGCTTACGAAGATGCTATATGAACTTTGACTCCTATAGTCATTAATACGATAACTATTTTAAATCACGTGTCTAGTGTTCACTTATTGTTTATACGCCTTTTATTTAAGAAAAGATCTGTGATTGCGGTCGCTATTTTCATATTTTGTCAGCTTTCGACATATACTGGTCTAACAACTAGATGGAGGTGAACCTCATTACAGGTTTAATGACTGCCTTTATAAGCATCTTTGTAGAATTCCCTCTCGTTCTTGGTTATTTGAAAGGCCAGGCTTTTCATCAACCCTTTACTCCCGAAGAAGAAAAAGTCATGCTTGATCGTTTTTTAGGTGGCGATTTATCCGCTCGTGACGAACTTATCGAAAGGAATATGCGATTGGTTGCCCATGTTGTAAAAAAATTCCACCCAAAACATGAACTACTGGATGACTATATCTCAATAGGGACAATCGGTCTGATGAAAGCTGTTAATAGCTATACTCCTACAAAGAAAACGAAGTTAGCAACATATGCTGCTAGATGTATCGAAAATGAAATATTAATGTATTTGCGATCATTAAAGAAAGTACAAAAGGATGTTTCTCTTCATGAGCCAATTGGTATGGATAAAGATGGACACTCCTTAGAAATTACAGACTTACTCCCAGGTATCGATAAAAGCACCGATGAACAGTTGGTAGAAGAGGAGGATACCAATAGCTTATATCGACATCTGTCTCAACTAGAGAGCAGAGAACTTGAAATTATCATTCGAAGATATGGATTGTTAGGTCATGAACCAATGACTCAAAAAGATATATCGAAACAGCTTAAAATATCGAGAAGTTACGTTTCACGTATTGAAAAACGCGCGCTAGTCAAACTGTATCAATCCTATATACATGAAAAAAACTCCTTTGATGTATCAAACACCAAAAGAGTTTAGTTAAGTTCAATCTTCACTTGTCTCTGCGATAATGATAAATGCTAAAACTGCGGTTATTAAAATTGCCGTCGCCATAAGAAACAACATTCGATTTCCCCCTCTAATATTGAAAGCGTTTGATACTGTTATAATAGCACAAAACAGGGGTATTATTAATATGCTTTAAACTACTCTGTATGGCGATTTAATGACAAAGTTATAATTTCCCAATTACTTGCAATACTATTTGTGTCGAATGTTTTGCCGCAACTGGCAAAAATTCATCGAAACTCATGGAAGACTCTTTTCCGGCAATATCAGAAAGTGCACGAATTACAACAAAAGGCACTTCAAACTGATAGCAAACTTGTGCAACAGCAGCAGCTTCCATCTCACAAGCCTTCATTTGTGGGAAATGGTTACGAACTTGTTCTACTTTTGCAGGATCATGCATAAAAATATCACCTGTAGCTATTAAGCCCGTTGCAACTTGGTGTTTACCAATTTCATATACAGCTTCTTCAGCTAATTTCATTAATCTTTCATCTGCTTTGAATGCTGCTGGTAGTTGAGGAACTTGCCCAATTTCATAGCCAAAAGCTGTGACATCCACGTCATGATGCCTTACCTCATCCGAAATTACAATAGCCCCTACCTCAAGAGTTGGATCATATCCACCTGCGGAACCTGTATTTATCACATAATCTGGTTTGTATTCATTTAATAAAATGGAGGTAGACATAGCTGCGTTCACTTTTCCAATTCCACTCTTCAATAAAACAACTTCATGATTTTTATATGTACCACTTGTAAATTCACTGTTTGCTATACTCTTTGTTTCAGGATTTTCAATTTCATTTCTCAGAAGCTCTACTTCTTCTTCCATTGCACCAATTACTGCTATCTTCAACTTAACTGCCCCTCTCTAAAATGCACTTCTTTAAAAATAAGGAAAAAAGCTTCTTAAGTCAAGAAGCTTTTCTTTTTATTCATATAAGACTCTATTTTTTTAATGCTTTAAGTATTTCTTTTTTAGTTGGTTTCCATCCTTCACCATCTACCCATTCGAGAGATATACGATAGATTTCGCTGCCATCCTTAGAAGTAACCGTTCCTATAGATTTTTGGGGGCTTCCACCGTTACCAAGATATTTAACATACATATTGGAAGGATCTAGATTAGCACCGTAGGCCAATGCTTTCACTTTTTCATCCCAGTCCACAGAAGAGCTATTGTAACTAGAAACATGTTCACCTGATTGCTCTGTCCCTATGGGCTGCCATCCTGAATCTATAACAACTGATTCGACATTTGAATCGTTAGAAGGTTCTGTAGTCACAGTACTATCCTCATTACCTTCTGTTTCAGTGTTTTCGTTCTCTTCTGTTTCTGTAGTTGTCTCTTCAGTTGACGAAGAAGAATCAGCAGATTCTGTACTACTTCCCACTACTTCTTCAGATTCCTTTTCTTTTTCTTCATTTTCCGTACTTTCTTCGACTTGTTCACTTTTTGTTTTAGATGTATTAGCACTATCTTCGTCGTTATCACCTGTAACAATGTTTACAGTCACGATGATAATGAGGAGAATTACTATTCCAATAAGAATATTTAAAATATTATTCTTTTTTCTCTTATGATTTCGTTGATCTAATCGCGAATCAAATTTCGTATTCTTTTCAGGCATGTTGTTTTTCCTCCTTCAATATAAGAGAATATACTACAAATAGACGATAATGATAGAGTTTTGTTTCACTAAGCTCAAAAATAGTCCGATTGATAGTCAGGACGAAATGTAACTAGACCTTTTTTACACAACTGCTAGACTTGTTATTTAGGTAAAAGATTCTACTTAGGAAAGTACCTTCTTTTAAGATTAAAAGATGTTTCTATCGTTTTCGAAGGCCTTTGGACAAAGTTTTCCTGTATGATTACCGAGTGATTTTTTAGAGATGCTGGTTGTGACGGTAGTCACAACCAGCATCTCTTTTTTCTGTAATCTTATGGCGTTTGTCTTTCCGTCACCCTCCTGTAACTCTTAGAAACAGGTAAGGTCGTTTGTGGATAACTTGAAAAAAAATTTCTTGTTCTGGGAGAAAGCTCATGAAGATACAATTTCATTCGCTATTTTGCTTCTTTATTTAGAAACTGAGTACTACTTCTCTTTATTTCCACTAGTAGTATATAAAATCCATTTTCTTTAAACTTACTAATCGAATAACTTTCTTAATACTACAGATGGTTTTATCCTTTTTTTACTTTGTACTACTCTTATAATTTAAGCGAAAAGCTATGCTATATCTTAGAGTTAAGTACTACTCACTTAATTGATTGTAGTGTAAGGTGGCGACTCCAGCGAGAAAGTCGAGACCCCACAGGGAGCGCAGCGAACGAGGAGGCTCGACCTCGCCCGCAGAAAGCGTCCACCTGAAACGTAAATCAGTAGTTTCATTTATTTATTCTTTCATCCATGAACTCAGTGTACAGGGAGCATCTTCAATATTTTTTTATCAAAAAAGAGGTAAACGATTTCGTTTACCTCTTCATTTTAAGATATAGTTTTTATTTCTACGTCCATTTCTCCACCTGGAGTTAGGATTTTCACTCGATCTCCCGTAGTCTTGCCAATTAAACCTTTAGCAATTGGAGAGTCATTGGAAATTAGACCTTCGATTGGATCAGCTTCTGCAGAACCTACGATTGTGTAAGTCTCTTCATCACCATCAGGAATTTCCATAAATGTTACTGTTTTACCAAGCGTAACGATGTCGTTATTTCCTTCTCCTTCGATCATAACCGCATTGCGGATCATTGACTCTAGAGTTGAAATTCTACCCTCTACAAATGCTTGGTCTTCTTTAGCTGAATCATACTCAGAGTTCTCTGATAGATCCCCAAAGCTTCTAGCAATTTTAATACGTTCTACTACCTCTTTACGTTTTACCGTTATTAAATGCGTTAATTCATCTTGTAATTTTTGTTTACCAGCAACGGTCATTGGATACTGTTTCTCTGTTGACACTCCCATACACTCCTTTAAATACACACTCAAAACTTTACCATGTATCATTCATATGCATCTAATCACAATGATATGAATTACATGAAATTATTGTCAATCTCAATCATCATATTATACAATAACATTCGTTTCAAGAATAGTTTTAATTTTTGTTACCATTAAATCGATCGCCACTTCATTTTGGCCACCTTCTGGAATAATTACATCTGCATATCTTTTAGTTGGCTCGATGAATTGGTTATGCATCGGACGAACTACATTTAAGTATTGATCTACAACAGAATCTACCGTACGTCCTCTTTCGTTAATATCACGTAAGATACGACGAATAATACGTAAGTCTGCATCTGTATCCACAAATAATTTGATATTCATCATATTCCGAAGTCGTTCATCTTCCAATACTAGAATACCTTCTAAAATAATTACGTCTTTAGGCTCAATTTTAATCGTTTCCGAAGAGCGAGTATGTTTTGCATAATCGTATACTGGCTTTTCAATTGCTTTATTGTCTAACAAATTGTGAATATGTTCAAGCAATAAGTCATTATCAAAAGCTAGAGGATGATCATAATTTGTATTAAGTCTCTCCTCAAACTTCAAGTGACTTTGATCTTTATAATAATAGTCTTGCTGTATTACTACAACTGAATGGTTCTTAAATACTTCACTTATAGCGTTTGTTACACTCGTTTTACCTGATCCTGATCCGCCTGTGATCCCAATGATAAGAGGAGTTTTCTTCGTCATTATTTCATCCCTTTTCTCATCATATTATTTGGATATAATTTCTTAGTACATTTAAATTGAACAATCTGTAATGGATGTCTTGCTGCATCTAATAATTGTCCTTTTTCATCTGTAATTTCTTTTATAACCATTTCAACATTATCTATTTCTGGACCAAAAAACTCTACTTTGTCTCCAGGTTTAAAATAATTTCGTTGTTGCAATGTAACTATTTGTGTTTCTTCGTTATACTCTAACACAAGTCCCACAAAATCATAGCCTAATTTTTTGTCATGTACCCCGTACATTTGTTGTTCAACTCCAGGTTCCGCCTCAAAAAATGCCGTATCAGCTTCCCGATTGGCACATTTTTCTAGTTCTGCGACCCAGCTAGATTCCATTTGGAAGTTTTCAGGATCTGCACAATATGCATCAATTACTTTGCGATAAACACTAACAACAGTAGCAATATAATGAATTGACTTCATACGACCTTCAACTTTCAAAGAATCGATTCCTAATTCAATTAACCTAGGTATTGATTCCAATAACTTTAAATCTTTTGGACTCATCGCAAACGGGACTTCATCCTTCGTAAATAACGCTTGCTCTGCTCCGTCAGTTTGCTCATATAAATCATAATCCCAACGGCAGGATTGGCAACATCCGCCTCTATTTGAGTCACGGGCAGTCATATGATTGGAAAGTGTACACCTACCGCTATATGCAATACACATTGCACCATGGACAAACGTTTCAATTTCGATATCTACTTTCTCTTTCATCAACTGAATTTCGTCTCCACTAGTTTCACGAGCGAGGACAACTCGATCAAGCCCTTCCTCTTTCCAATATTGCACAGCTTTCCAATTGGATAAGGATTGTTGCGTGCTTAAGTGAAGCTCTAGTTTGGGTGCTACATTTCTGCATGTCTCAATTATTAAAGGATCAGCAACAATAATACCTGTTACACCAGTGGATTCCACAGCTTGTAGATATTCTTCTAATCCATCCATATTTTCATTATGAGCAAAGATATTAGTAGTCACATACACTTTGGCATTATAGCGACTAGCAAATTCTACTCCTTCACGCATTTCTTCTATGGAAAAGTTCCCTGCATTTGAGCGAAGTCCAAATTCGCGCCCGCCTATAAACACAGCATCAGCACCATAGTGAACAGCAATTTTTAACTTTTCTAAGCTTCCCGCTGGTGCTAACAATTCAGGTTTTTTCGTAATGACACGTTTACCGTCAATTAGCTCACTTATTTTATCTAATTTTGTATTAAGCAAAGTAAAACCTACCCTTTCCTAACGGATTAATACACAGTTTCTTTAAAGAAAAAGCCAGTATCCAACGGTCTTAATGCTGGTTGGATTTCTTCTATTTTGTTATACAACTCTTTTTTACAAGCTTTATAGGCTGCTTTCGACCCATAATAGGCATCGATTGCTTGCCTGTAATAGCTCGTAACAGCCGTTACATAGGAAGGGTCTTGTAACACTCCATCAATTTTTAAGCTATCTATTTCAGCATCTAATAGCTCATCTAGTTCATCAATCATACACATATCGTTTGGACTGAAAATATGCGTCCCGTTGCTATCTTCATAAATCGGATATTTATTGGAACGTTCTTTGTCATGTAAGAACATATTTTTGTTTTTTGAGCGATTCTCTACTTCCAATGCTTTTTCTTGGAATAAGAAATAATTCCCTAAAAGTGAACGCTTCGATTGAAAAATACAAGTCATTCCATGTACTTGAACTTCTACTTGAACCGCCGCATTTTCTTTTACTTCTACTACCTCATCGAGACTTAGCTCTCTTGCAAGGACGGCTCTAGTAGAACCACGTTTTCCCCAGTAATTCGCTGTAAAATAGTTGGTTGCAGTTTGTTCCGTATTCCAATGTAGGGGAATAGTTACCTCTGCTTCACGTCTAGCGATAATGACAGCCGGATCTCCAAACACAATGCCGTCTACACCAATCTCTTGAAGTCTTTTCATGTAAGGAGCCAGTGCTTCCAATTTGTCATTATGAAACAGAGCGTTCATCGCAACATATAATTTTTTGTTTTGTTTGGATGTGAGAACTCTTGCTGTTGCAATTTCATCTAATGTGAATTCTCCTGGAAGTCTAAGACCAAAAAACTGTTCACCAACTAAGAAAGCATCAGCTCCAGCTACCATTAATTCTTCTATATGACTAATACTTGCAGGTGTAACCAATAATTCTGTTTTGTTCATGTCTTTCACCTCTTAATACTTACTAACATACCATCTCCAACAGGTAGGAATGCTGTATCATAATCTGGATGATTCATTAGCCACTCCATAAATTGATGTTGGTTTCTGACCATTGTTCTTTTTCTTCTAGGCACTTCACTCATCGGTAACTCGGACAAGCCATTTAACAATAAATTATCACAATAAATAACGCCACCATCATTCAAAAATGGGGCATACTTTTCGAAGAAATTTTTGTATTGACCTTTCGCTGCATCAATAAAGATAGCATCAAAAGTTAAATCTCCCAGCTCTGTTGCTGAAATCTCTAACGCATCTCCTATAATTACTTGAATACGATGTTGTAAATCTGCCCGTTGCATATAATCTTTTGCTAGTTCTGCCTTGGCTTCATCTCGCTCAATAGTCACAATTGATGCTTCTTCAAGTTTAGTTGCCATTCGCATGGAAGAATAACCGATAGCAGTTCCAAGTTCTAAAATAGACTTTGGCTGTTGTAAAGAAAGGAGCTGCAATAACGATTCCATACCCATTAGTTGCATGATAGGCACATGATAATCTTTTGCATATTGTTCCATTTCCAAAAAAATAGCGGATCGAGGTTTTATCAGATCCTTTAAAAAATCATCACTAATATTCATCTAGACTAACCCCTTTAGGTCAATAAAATAGTAATCCCTATTATGTAAAAAAACAACTCTTATAATAACATAGCAGGAGAAGGAATGCGACACACTCCCTCTCCTGCACAATTTTTATTTTAAAAATTCGTCGATTTTTTGAAGATGTTCATCATAGGTTTTAGAAAAGTGATTAGTTCCTTCTTTGTCTGCCAAGAAGTAAAAATAATCTGTATTGCTTGGATCAAGTGTAGCTTCTATAGATGATTTACCAGCATTTGCGATGGGTCCGGGCGGTAATCCTGGGTTTTGATACGTGTTATAAGGATTATCAAACTCTAAGTCTTCAAAAAGCACACGATCTTTATGTGTCCCTTTAGCGTATAGGACAGTTGGATCTGTTTGTAAAGGCATCCCATCTTCTATACGGTTATAAAAGACACTCGCAATTGTTGCTCGATCTGTTTGGGCTGTAGCCTCTTCCTCTAATAAAGACGCAAAAGTTAATAACCAGTGAACAGATTTTTCCTCTGCTTGTAATATATCTACGTAAGATGTTACTACTTTATCGGTATTAGAGAGCATCATATCTACTATTGTCTCAATAGAAGGGTTTTCCTCAAAAAACGGGTAGGTCGCAGGGAACAGATATCCTTCTAATGCATAGCGTACATTTTCTCCTTTAATCTCTGGTCCTAGAACGTTTGGATATTTAACCATCATTCGATCCACAAATTCCTCACTTGTTACAAGTGAAAAGAAATCATCTGCAGAATGCTTTGTTTTCTTTTCAATAACTTGTCCAATTTGTTCAAGTGTCAATCCTTCTGGAATTGTCAACGCGAATACCGGTTCTCTGTATACTTTACCAGTTTTTAAGCTTTCAATAATTTCGTCTAAAGTCATTGATTTTGTTAAACTATACTCCCCAGCCTGAAACTGAGATTCATTGTTAAACTTTGCATAATACTTAAAGATCTTTGCATCTTTTATAATTCCGCTTTTTTCTAATGCACTGGAAATATTATCCAAGCCAGATCCAATTGGAATATCTACGGTTATAGTCTCTTCGGAATTAGGGTCTAAAGGTTGGAGCGCTGATTCTACATAATTATAGATAACTAGTCCAGCTATCCCTCCGATGATAATTACAAGGAAAGTTATAATTAGAACAATCTTTCTCACAAGTTTCACTTCTTTTTTCTTACTTTTCATTTTCTTAAACATAATATCTTTTTTTGTTTCATTTTCCACGGGTTCTCCCCCTTTATCCTATCTCATTATACAAGAAAATATATAAAAGAACAAAAGCGCACAAATCATCTACTATAATCTACCGTGTGTAATGAGCTTGACGCTTTTAGAGAATCTTGACATATAGTAGATTTTTTTCTCTTTTATGATTATGGTTACCACTATTCACCACAGGCTAGAATGTGTAAATAGCTAATTATGTACAGAACAATTAAACAAAGAAAAAGGTGAATGAGGCTTCCCTCATCCACCTGAATAGATAGTCTTATTCTTCGTCTTCTTCTTCGTCTTCTTGTTCATCTAAAAATGTACTTAACATTTCTTCGATCATATCCCATTCAGCATCGGACTCGACTGGAAGTAATTCTCCGTCTTCTCCATCTTCATTTGGAGTAAATGATGATGCATGAATTTCGATTTCTTCATTTTCATCTTCTTCTGCACCGATTGGATAATAAAGTACATATGATTTTTCAAATTCATCAGATTCAAATGTAAATAGCACGTTACAAAGTTGTTCATTTCCATTTTCATCTACAATTGTAATATTTTCTTGACCGTGGTCCATTTGTAGTCACCTCATCTATTTTTTCTATCAAGAAAGCCTTGTAAAATCATTACAGCGGCCATCTTGTCGATCACTAACTTACGCTTCTTACGGCTCACATCAGCATCTATTAACATACGTTCTGCAGCCATCGTTGTCAATCGTTCATCCCATAAAGTTACTGGGAAATGATATTTCTCGGTTAATAGCTTAGCATATTGTTCGGATGCCTCAGCACGTGGACCAATAGAATTATTCATGTTTTTTGGAAATCCAACAACAAATTCTGTTACATTATGCTCTTTTACGAGTTCATCAATTCGTTCCAGACCAAACTCTAAGCTTTCTTCATGTATTTTTATTGTTTCTATACCTTGTGCAGTCCAACCAAATGCATCACTGATTGCTACTCCAACAGTACGAGAACCAACATCTAACCCCATAATTCGCATCATTAAGCCTCATTATTTTTCTTAATATAGAACTTTACTAGTTCTTCTAATATTTCATCTCGTTCAAGTTTTCGAATCATATTTCGTGCATCTTGATGGCGAGGAATATAAGCTGGATCACCTGACAATAAATAGCCTACAATTTGATTGATAGAATTATACCCTTTTTCTTCTAGTGCAGAGTGAACTTGTACCATCACATGTTTTACTTCTTGTTCCATCGATTCTTCAGGGAAATTAAATTTCATCGTTTTATCAAATGAGCTCATGATCAGCACCTCGCTTTCTTTTTTAAGTGAGTAAACTAATGTACCTATTGTATTAGTATACCCTATTTTGGAAAAAGTTTAAACAGATTTAATATATTCTACTACAGAACTTAAAGCTACTTCTAATTTACTTGTATCTTTAGCACCAGCCATTGCGAAGTCCGGACGACCTCCACCTTTACCTCCACATTGCTCTGCCACTAGTTTGACGATATTCCCTGCATGATAGTTACCACCAACTATATCTTTTGTTACGCCTGCTGTAATCATGACTTTATCCCCATCGATTGCACCTAAAACAATTACCGCTTTTTCTAGCTTTTGTTTTAAATCATCCATCATTTGGCGTAATTGATTGTTATCTTTAGCGTCTACTTTTACGGATAATACAGTTATATCATTTACTTTTTGTGCCGATGACAGAACGGATGAAGCTTGGCTATTGGCAATTTTCGCTGAAAGAGACTCATTGTCTTTTTGAACATTTTTTAGCTCTTGAAGTGTTTGAGTAACTTTATTCACTAAATCTTTAGGTTGTGCTTTTAGTAAATTTGCTGCTTCATTTAACATTTGCTCTTCTTCTTTTAATATTTCGAAAGCACCTTTACCAGTTACAGCTTCTATACGTCTTGTTCCTGCTCCAATCCCACTTTCAGAAAGGATTTTAAAGATTCCTATTTCAGAGGTGTTCTGGACGTGAATACCACCACATAGTTCTAATGAGAAATCTCCCATTTTCACCACTCTTACTATATCACCATATTTTTCACCGAATAATGCCATTGCACCCATTTGTTTTGCTTCATCAATATTATGGAATCCGGTAACTACCGGGATATTATCCCACACTTTTTCATTTACTATACGTTCTATTTGTTCAATTTCTTCTTTTGTAACTTGTCCAAAATGAGAGAAGTCAAAACGTAAACGATCTGGACCAACATATGAACCAGCTTGGTTTACATGCGTTCCTAATACGTCTTTTAGCGCCTGATGTAAAATATGTGTAGCAGAATGATTTTTAATCGTATGTCCACGAAGTGAATTATCTACAGTTGCCATTACTTCTGCATCTGTAATAATTTCTCCTGATTCAATAACTACTGTGTGGAGATTTTGTCCATTGGGAGCTTTTTGCACATCTTTTACGTATCCTTTAAATGTATCATTTTGAATAACTCCATGATCGGCAATTTGCCCGCCACTTTCAGCGTAGAAAGGTGTTTGTGTTAATACTACTTTAACTTCTTCGCCTTCATGAGCTGATTTGACTAATACTTGATCACGAACAATCGAAGTAACTTTAGTAGCAACACTCATCGTATCGTATCCAACAAATTCACTTTCATCATGTAAATTACTAAACACTTCCGACTGTACCTGCATAGAATCTACATTTTGACGTGCTGCACGAGCTCGAGAACGTTGTGCTTCCATTTCTGATTTGAAGCCTTCGTGGTCGACGGTCATATTCGCCTCTTCTGCATATTCTTCCGTTAATTCAATTGGGAAACCGTACGTGTCGTATAGAGTGAAAGTAGTCGTTCCTGGGATGTAAGATTCCCCTTTTGATTGCTGTTCCTCGATAACCTTTTCCAATATAGCTAGGCCATCATGAAGTGTTTCATGGAATCTTTCTTCTTCATTTTTCATAACCCGCATGATGAAATCTTGTTTTTCTGTTACTTCTGGGTAGAAGTCTTGCATAATTTCTCCAACTACTGGAACGAGCTCATGTAGGAATGGTTTTTCAATCCCTAATTGTTTCGCGAAACGAACTGCTCTACGAAGTAATCTTCTAAGGACATAACCTCTACCTTCATTGGATGGTAATGCACCGTCACCAATAGCAAAAGCTACTGTACGAACATGGTCAGCAATTACTTTGAATGCCGTATCATCCACATCATTTGCACGATATGACTTACCTGAAATCTGTTCAGTTTGACGGATAATTGGCATAAACAAATCAGTATCAAAGTTTGTTGGCACATCTTGTACTACGCTTGTAATACGTTCTAGGCCCATACCAGTATCAATATTTTGTTTTGGTAAAGGAGTATACGTATTATCTGGATTGTGATTGAATTCAGAGAACACTAAATTCCAAATCTCTAAATACCGGTCGTTCTCTCCACCTGGATATAATTCAGGATCGTTTAGGTCATTACCATAGCTTTCTCCACGATCATAGAAAATCTCTGAGTTCGGACCACTTGGACCTTCCCCAATATCCCAGAAGTTCCCTTCCAAACGAATAAGTCTCTCTTCCGGAATTCCAATTTCATCCTTCCAAATATTATATGCTTCTTCGTCCTCGGGATGAATCGTAATAGATAATTTTTCTGGTTCAAATGCCATCCACTTTGCATCCGTTAAAAACTCCCATGCATACTGGATCGCTTCTTTTTTAAAGTAGTCTCCAATAGAAAAGTTGCCTAGCATTTCAAAGAAAGTATGATGTCTTGCTGTCTTCCCAACGTTTTCAATATCATTTGTACGAATAGACTTTTGCGCATTTGTAATACGTGGATTTTCAGGTACTACACGTCCATCAAAATACTTTTTAAGTGTTGCTACACCACTATTTATCCATAATAATGACGGGTCATTGATTGGTACAAGTGGAGCTGATGGTTCCTGGGAATGTCCTTTTTCGATAAAAAAGTCTAAATACATTTGTCTAATTTGAGCACCTGTTAATTGTTTCATGTTTAGTTCCTCCTAATAATTTGTATTCTTCGACCGCGAGTAATCCCAATCACTTCACAAGTGATATCTAAAAACCAAAACAATAAAAAAAGCCCTCATCCCTAAAAAAGGGACGAAAGCTATTGTTTCGCGGTACCACCCTAGTTACACAGTAGATAATTCTACTTATGTCTCTCAAGAAGCCTTAACGCGGCCATACGACAGGTTTTAACTGCACTCAGGAGTAGCTTTCCTATTTGTTAGGTCAGTGAATTCTTTCAGCCAAGGAATCCATTTCTAGTCAGATAACAATTAGTACTTTCTCCGTCAACATTTTACTATATGCAATTGATTATAAAAAACAAATGGGCTTGTGTCAATTGTCTGTGTCCATAAATTGATACGGAGTAACACCATTCATCCCTATTAGAGGGTCAACTACATGATAATTCTCTGCAGTTAAATAGGTCAAATCTGTTTGATTCGCTCTAGTTTCAGTATCACTTTTTAACTCTTTCTCTTCTGCGGGTTCTGCTTCTTCTGTATGCGTTAAACGATCTTTCAATGTAGTCAATCGCTGAAGGTCATCCGTTCGCTCTACTCCAAACTTAAATACTTCTGGGTCTCCACAAAGAATAAGGAAGTTTTTAGCGCGCGTAATTCCTGTATACAGTAAATTTCGTCTTAACATTTTCATATAGCTTCTCGTGATAGGCATAATAACCGTTTGAAATTCACTACCTTGTGACTTATGAACGGAGCAGCAATAAGCAAGTGTCAGCTGATTTAAATCATTTTTTTCATAGGTTACTTCATTACCATCAAAAGACACAATTAGCATCTCTTTTTTCTCGACTGTTTCTGCAGCTTTAAATATACTAATAACTTCTCCCATATCGCCATTAAATACATGACTTTCTGGTTGATTGACGAGTTGAAGTACCTTATCCCCAATACGATAAATAGTTTCCCCAAAAATCATTTCTTTTCGTTTTCCATCCGTATTAGGGTTGACCATTTCTTGAATCATTTTATTAAGCGCGTCAATACCTGCAGGACCTCTATACATAGGAGCTAATACTTGCATATCTCGAATGGAAAGTCCTTTGGATAATGCACTTTTCAGTACTTGCTCGACTACTTTTGGGATTTGCTCTGTAGAAGCCTTGATGAACGAACGATCCTTTGTTTTGTCTAATAAGGATGCGGGAACCGTTCCTTGTTTCATCTCATGAGCAAGTTCTATAATCGATGATCCTTCAGCCTGGCGATAAATATCCTTTAGTTCTACAGTAGGGATTCGATTGGAGGCAAGTAAATCCTTTAATACCTGACCTGGTCCTACTGGCGGAAGTTGATCTTGGTCTCCTACAAAAATAACTTGAGCATCTTTTGGAATTGCTTTTAAGAGTTGATGTCCTAACCATGTATCTAACATAGAAGTTTCATCAATAATAATTAGTTTGCCTTCGATTTCTTTTCCTTCCACATCCGAATCCTCTTGACCAGTAAAGCCTAATAGTCGGTGAATAGTCATGGCTGGCAAGTCTGTCGATTCACTTAGACGCTTGGCTGCTCTACCCGTAGGAGCGGCTAATACTACCGGAAATGGTTTCTTGTCTTTCAACCATTCTTTTGGATCCAGAGACAGTCCATGTAGTTCTGCATATAGTTCAACGATTCCTCGAACTACCGTAGTTTTACCCGTACCAGGACCTCCAGTAAGTAAGGTCATACTTGCATTTAATGCCGTTTCAATCGCATTGATCTGTGTTGGAGCATATTGGACACCTAGACGTTCTTCGATACCTCCAAGATGCTTTTTCATCTCGGCTAAAGGAAACTGATGATGTGTATCATTTTCGGCTAGTAGGGTTTCGATTTTGGATCCAATGCCAACTTCCGAATAATATAAAGACGGAATATAAAAACGATTCACTTCTCCGACGATCCGATTTTCTTCTGCAAGTTCAATGCAACATTTAGTAATTGCATCATAAGGAATTTCTTCATGTTGAGCATTTTCTAGTAGTTTTTTAACAGATTCCAATAATTGCTCTGCATAAAGAAATACATGACCTTCCCCTAAGGAAGCTGTTTGAAGCAAATAGTAGATTGCTGCTTTAATACGATCTGGATGGTTTCCTTTTATCCCTAATTTATAGCCAAGCTCATCTGCTCGAACAAAACCTACTCCCTCTACCTCTTCAATTAGACGGAATGGATTCTTCGTAAGCACAGCAAGTGTTTCTTCTCGATACGCTTGATATATTTTCATAGCAATCTGAGGACCAAATCCCCATTCATTGAGTTGAATCATTACTTTTTCCAAGCCTAAATTTTGTTCCAGAACTGCACGTAGCGTCACTTTTTTATCTTCTGAAAGGCGAGGCACTACATCTAAGGCCTGTGGGTCCTCTAATATTTTGTTAATGGCATTTGTGCCTAGCTTTTTCACAATTAGTTCAGCAGTTTTGCGTCCAATCCCTGTGAACATATCACTGGAAAGATAATGAATAATTCCTTGTTCTGTCGCTGGTACTTCTTTTTGGAATGTTTCCACTTGAAATTGCACGCCATATTTCGGATGATTTTTAATATAACCAATGAATTTGTATGGTTCTTCAAGTACTAACGGAGGGAAATAACCAGATACAATTACTTCTTTTTCTGTGTATGTAGTGTTAGTGGATTTTATTTTCAATTTGATGATAGAGAATAAGTTTTGAGGGTTATGAAAAATCGAAACGATAGGACGACCCGTAATAAATTGCTTTTCATTATTTATTTCGTTGGTCATACTACCGCCTCCAGAGTTTCATTAATTTCGTAGGGAAATCATGTCGTACACATAGCGTGCTTGATCATAATTGGGTTGTAAAGTAAAAGCTTCTTTTAAATGAGATAGAGCAGCTTCAGTGTCAGAAGTTGAAACTGCATATAATACGCCCAGATTATAGTGAGCATCTGCGTTTTCGGCATCTAACTGCACTATTTCTTTAAAGACAGGTTCCGCTTGTTCGAACATCTCTAAACTAGCAAGGGCAATACCATAAGATAATTTAATTTGTATATCTTCAGGAGCTAGCTCCGAAGCTCTTTGTAAATATGGTAGAGAAAGCTTTGTTAGCCCTTCTTTTTCAAGACTTTTCCCAAGCATATAGTAGGCATCCGGTCCTTCAATTCCAGTCGCAATAGCTTTTTCATATAGCTTTGCAGCTTCCGCAAATCGCTCGGCATTATAGTAAAGATTTGCAAGACTATAATAGGCTGTTGCTGCACCTTCATCTAAAGTAATTGCTTTTTGGAAAAACTTCTCTGCTCGTTCATCTTCGTTCATAGACGATAAAAGATTTCCAAAGTTAATATAACCAATTGCCTCATTTGGATTTTCTTCAATTGCTTTCGTAAAAAGCTCTACTGCTTTTTCATAATTTTCTTCTTGTATAGCTTGAATTCCTAATTCATTGTAATCCATAATATTACCTCCAGTTATCCGACATAATCCAGTTTAAGACCATCTTTGAATACTTCATCAATTGTAGCTCCACCTAGACATTCATCGCCTTGATAGAACACAACCGCTTGTCCTGGTGTTATTGCACGAACTGGCTCATCAAATATAACTCTCACTCGGTTATTATCTATCAATTCTACAAACACACCTATATCCTCTTGACGATAACGGAATTTCGCAGTTGCTTTAAAAGATTGTGGCTTTTCTAATGTAGTCGTAAAAGATAAATCAGTTGCAGTTAGGCTAGTAGAAAACAATGCGTCATTGTTAATGTTTTGTCCAACTAACAGGACATTTCTGTCCAAATCTTTTCCAATTACAAACCAGGGATCACCCGAACCACCGATTCCAAGACCATGACGTTGTCCAATTGTGTAATACATTAAACCATCATGTTGTCCCATTACTTTTCCATCCATCGTTTCCATAGCACCTTGTTGAGCGGGAAGGTATTGGCTCAAAAATTCTTTGAAATTTCTTTCCCCGATAAAACAAATACCAGTGGAATCTTTTTTAGTCGCAGTAGCAAGGCCTTGCTCTAATGCGATTTCACGGACTTTTTTCTTTTCTAAGTGACCAATTGGGAACATCACTTTTTCTAATTGTTCTTGATTTAATTGATTTAAGAAATAAGTTTGATCTTTATTGTTGTCTCTTCCACGTAGCATACGAGTTTGTCCATCACGAACCTCTACTTGCGCATAGTGACCTGTTGCTAAATAATCTGCTCCTAAAGCTAATGCATGCTCTAAGAACGCTTTAAATTTAATTTCCTTATTACACATTACATCTGGGTTGGGAGTTCGACCTGCTTTATATTCTTCTAAGAAGTAAGTGAAAACTTTATCCCAATATTGTTTTTCAAAGTTTACTGCATAATAAGGAATACCTATTTGATTGCAAACTTTTATCACGTCTTCATAATCTTCGGTTGCTGTACACATCCCGAATTCGTCGGTGTCATCCCAGTTTTTCATGAAAATGCCGATTACATCATAGCCTTGTTCTTTCAGTAAGTATGCTGCAACAGACGAGTCTACCCCGCCAGACATTCCAACTACTACTCGTGTATCTTCTATTTTTTTCATTGTATTCACTCATTTCGCTAAAATCTTTAACATCATGTAGTAATAGACAAACTCAAACTAAATGAAGTTAAACTTTTAGATGGGTTTGTTCTATAATACTATCTTGCTTATTTTGTTTGCCGCTTCCAACACTTGTTCTTCCGTATTATTCAATCCAAAGCTAAAACGAACCGAATTTCGTAACTCGGGTGTACTTTCCCCATACATCGCAACTAGTACATGGGATGGATCGATAGAACCTGCTGTACAAGCCGATCCACTTGAAGCATCAATACCAGCTAAATCTAATTGCACTAAAAAAGTTTCCACATCTGTATTAGGGATACTAATATTTAGCACATGAGGAAGCACTGATTCCTGAGAACCATTAACCTGAAAAGGAACTTTAAGTCTTTCCAATTCAGATAGAAAAACTTGTTTTAACTGATTATATTCTACGTTGCCATTTGTAAAAGTTGCTTGTTTCAATTGAACTGCCTTTGCAAATGCAACAATAGCCGGTACATTTTCGGTACCCGCCCGTTTTTTTCGTTCCTGCTGTCCTCCATAAAAAATAGGTTTTAACAAGATACCTTTTCTTTGATATAAGAAACCTATTCCTTTTGGTCCATTTATCTTATGGCTGGAAACACTCAATAAATCTATATGGGATGTAATCACGTCAATAGATAAACTACCATATGCTTGAACAGCATCTGTATGGAAATAGGCAGGATGATCTTTCAATAATTCACCAATTTCCACGATTGGTTGAATAACCCCTACCTCATTATTTGCATACATAACGGAAACTAAAATAGTATCTTCTCTTAGTGAATTTTTCAAGTCATTGATACTGATCAATCCATTTTTATCGACTGGAAGATAAGTTACTTCAAAACCATCTTTTTCAAGCTGTTCACAAGCGTGAAGAACCGCATGATGCTCAATTTGAGTTGTAATTATATGCTTACCTTCGTTTTTTCTAGCGTAAGCAGTTCCAAAAACAGCGTAATTATCTGCTTCTGTGCCTCCACTAGTTATGGTAATTTCTGTTTCATGGGCTCCAATACTTTTAGCTAAAATTGTTCTTGCATCATCGACTTTTTTTCTGGCTTTTCTTCCAGTTTGATGAATACTAGATGGATTACCAAACACTTCTTTCATTTCAGCTGTATAGACTTCGATTACTTCCTCGGCCATTGGTGATGTGGCTGCATGATCCAAATATATTCTAGTCATTATAAACTCCTTATATATAAAACATATATCCAGGGTTCTCTGGATTTTCTTCCGTATATTTTGCTAAATCTTCT
The DNA here is from genome assembly GCF_900115805.1 of Psychrobacillus psychrotolerans. Classification (GTDB taxonomy): domain Bacteria; phylum Bacillota; class Bacilli; order Bacillales_A; family Planococcaceae; genus Psychrobacillus; species Psychrobacillus psychrotolerans. The sequence continues at coordinate 297,046 of NZ_FOXU01000003.1, read as the reverse complement.
ATTGTAGTTGTATCTAGCACATTTTTTACAGCGTCTCGAATACGCATCCACAACTCACGCTGTGGCGGGGCTTCCTCTTCAATTCCCTCAACGATTTGAATTGGTCCTTCCAAAACGCGAATAACATCTCCTGCAGTTATTTCACTAGGTGTTTTTGAAAGCATATAACCACCGTATGCCCCTCTTACACTCTTCACTATTCCTGCGTTTCTAAGAGGTGATACAATTTGCTCTAAATACGCTTCAGATAAATTATATTCAGCAGCAATTTGTCTAAGTGCAATCGGACCTTCTCCGTACTGCTTTCCTAGAGCTACTATAATTGTTAAACCGTATCTTCCTTTTGTTGAAAATTTCAATATAATTCACCTCATAAGATTAAAAAATTCTTTCCCTAGTATAGCATAATTACACACTATATCGACTTCAAAATGACTTTTTAGACAATCTTCTATATAATAAAAGAACAAACGTACGAAAAAGGAGAGATCATTTTGCAAAATGAACCTTTAGCATATCGGATGAGACCTCAAACTATTGATGAACTAGCTGGACAACAGCATGTTATTGGAGAAAACACAGCTTTATATAAAATGATAAAAAACGGACATGTTCCCTCTATGCTTTTATACGGCGATCCTGGAGTTGGCAAAACATCTCTTGCATTTGCTATTGCAGGTACGACAAAATTACCCTTTGTTGCGTTGAATGCCACTAAAGCTGGAAAAAAAGACGTAGAAGATGTAGTAGCTGATGCACGTATTAGCGGAAAAGTTATTTTGTTCTTAGACGAAATTCATCGTTTTAACAAGTTACAACAGGATACATTGCTTCCCCACGTGGAAAATGGATCGATTATTTTAATCGGTGCAACAACAGAAAATCCCTATCATGATGTAAACCCTGCGATCAGGTCACGTTGTGGAGAGATCAAACAACTCAAAAGACTAACAACCGATGATATAGATTTACTTTTAATGAGAGCTTTGGAAGATAACATAAAAGGACTTGGTCAACAGAACATTCAAATAACAGAGCAACAAAGAAAACTCATAGCCGATTCAGCAAACGGAGATGCCAGAAAAGCTTTAACTCTTTTAGAATCTACTATTTTTGCAAGTTTTGAAGAAAATGGTGTAACCATTGTGGAGGATTCCACATTGAAAAGTCTTGTGGATCGTGTAGGAGTTTTTGGGGATAAAAAAGGTTCTCATTTTTACAACCTACTGTCAGCTTTACAGAAATCTGTCCGTGGGAGCGATACTGATGCGGCCCTATACTATTTGGCACATCTATTGGAAAACGGTGATTTAGTAGCCGTATCCAGACGTTTACTCGTGATGAGCTATGAAGACATCGGCCTAGCTAATCCATCCGTAGGACCTCAAGTTTTAGCCGCTATTCAATCAGCTGAACGTTTAGGCTTACCTGAAGCAAGAATACCATTAGCTAACGCAATAGTACTCATGTGTCTGTCGGAGAAATCCAATTCTGCATATTCTGCTTTAGATGCGGCAATAGCAAGTATTCATCAGGGGAAAACAGGTGATATTCCAAGTCATTTGAAAGATACACATTATGCAGGAGCTGCAGATTTAGGACATGGTGGATATATTTATCCGCATAATTATAAAATCGGGACGTTTGGGGGTTGGGTCAATCAAACCTATTTGCCAGACAATTTAGTAGGAAGTTCTTTCTATAAACCGATCGAGGCTGGTGAAGAAAAACGATTGGCTGCTATTTACAAAAGATTAGAGAATTTTAAATTAGAAAAAAAATGAGATAATCGGGCATAAAGGCGCCCAGTCCTTAAAAAATATAAGCGTAGATAGTCCATTGATTGGAGCGAAGAGCGGACGCTTTCCGTGGGCACGGCTTCAGCCGCTTCCCTCGCTCCGCTCAGTCCAGGGTCTTCAGCTCGCGCTGTTCCCACTGGAGTCGTCACACTGCGCTCCAATCAATTAGATCCACTCAATCTGATCGGATAATTGGATATAAAACCGCCTAAATATATATGTTTCATCTTAAAATAAGTAAGGCTGAAAGGGACTCATATCAAAGGAAATCCATTTTCTACATTCTACGTTACGGAATAATAGCCCAATACTACGCAGACTGTTTAATCCCTAGATTAACTTTTGACTACTCTTTTTATCCAAACGATAAGCTATGCTCTATCTTGTTGTTGAGTACTACCTACATAATTGATTGAAGTGAAAGGTGGCGACTTCTGCGGGATGAGTGAGACAGATGAGCTATCACAGCGACGCTCTAGCGACGGTGATAGCTCATCGCTCACCCCGCGAAACGCGCCCACCTGTAACGGAAATCACAGCATTCCCAATCTTTTAAGTCCAATTTTATATTCTTTCTTAATCTCTAAAAAATCCAGTCCCCTTAAGAAAGGGACTGGATTTTTTATGGATTAAACACCCATTTTGCGTCTTGTATTACTTACCTTTTTAGTTTGTTGGCTTTTCATTTTCTGATTTCCTGTAGAACCGTTAAGGGAAGTTTTACCACCTGCAGCTTGATTCTTTTTGTCTTCAAGTTTTTGCTTTACAGCTTCTTGAAGGGTCATTTTCTTTTTAGGTGTTTCTTGGTTATTTGTTTCAGTCATCGTATTTCCCTCCTTTATATATACATTAAGTATAAGTCATCAGGAAAAAACTTCAAGCAATTACTGTACGCGTGTAATATGAATATCTTTTGTAATGTCATTTATAACCCAGCTTGCACATATTAAACCTACTGTAGAAGGAACAAATGCATTAGAAGACGGTGGCATTTTTGCTTTTCTAATAGTTGCTTCTGGCTTACCAACGGTTTCTACTACGTCTTCTCTCACAACAATAGGACTCTCATCCGAAAATACAACTGGTATCCCTTTTGTAATGCGGTCTTCTTTGCGTAACTTAGTACGTATCACTTTTGCAATAGGGTCTGTATGAGTTTTAGATATATCGACAATTTTAAAACGAGTAGGATCTGTTTTGTTAGCAGCACCCATACTTGAAATAATTTTGATATTACGTTTTAAACATTCTTTCATTAAATGAATTTTATATATAATTGTATCTGACGCATCAATAACATAATCTATATTCATCGCAAAAAATTGTTCAAACGTTTCTTCCGTATAAAACATATGCATATCGATTACTTCACATTCTGGATTAATGTCAGCAATACGCTCTTTCATCACTTCAGATTTTGATCGACCTATTGTCGATATGTAAGCTACTAATTGGCGGTTAATATTAGTAATGTCTACATTATCTTTATCTACTAAAATAATACGACCAACACCACTTCTGGCGCATGCTTCTGCCGCGAAGGATCCAACTCCCCCTACACCTAAGATGGCTACTGTTGTATCTTTCAGTAATTCCACACCTTGCTTCCCTACCGCAAGTTCATTTCTAGAAAATTGATGTAACATAAAAAACACTCCATATAAATCAGATTAGTAGGATTAAATCCCAAGAAAAAACCTCCAGCAAATGCGCCAGAGGATATTGAAAAAATGATACGAATCCCAATTGTGCCGACAAATAGAGCGTATCGTTTTGAACCCGCAAGATGCAGGTGGGTGTCCTCTTTATTAATCTTGGCGTCCCGATTAAGGGCATGTCATTCATAATAAAAGTTAGACTCCCAACGATAAAATTGTTCGGTCAAAACTGATTGGCAAATTGCGAACACATCAGGATTCGTGTTATTTAGATAATAGCATATGAATTATAAAACTTCAATCATTTTATTGCCATCTTTTCGGACTATTCTGAATAATAGGTAAATAGAATTATCAGTCTATACTTCTCCTAAAATTAAATTTTTCCCCTTCAGTCGTAAGGTTAGTCCATCTCGAATATGATGCTTCATATACCAAAAATGGAGGACATGAATGAATTCCTTAAGTACATATTTCTTATTAGGGATATCCCTGGCAGCACCAATAGGACCTGTTAAAGCTACACTCTTAAACACTGGTATCAAAAACGGCTTTTTTCATGCGTGGTTTTTTGGAATTGGTGCCATCGTAACCGACATAGTTTATATGTTCATGGTTTACTTTGGTGTAGGTCAATTTATTGATTCCCCGTATATGCGAATATTTTTATGGAGCTTTGGTTTTTTTGTACTTATGTACACGGGCATCGAAAATTTGCTGACTATAAATAATATTTCTATGGATCCAAAATTCCGTAAAATTGTTCGTTTACGTCACTCATTACTGGCAGGAATACTAATGGCTTTTTTAAATCCGTTGACTATTTTATTTTGGTTAGGTATTTATGGATCTATTTTAGTTAGTGGCGGTGGGGAAATTTCTGGAATCGAAACGGTTATAATTAGTATTGCTATTTTACTTGGTATCGCGCTAGTCGATTTCTTGATGGCTTTCTTTTCAAGTAGTTCACGAAACCTACTTTCCACTTCGGTATTAAAAGCTGTTTCATTCATTTCTTCTTTGTGTATGATAGGCTTCGGTATCTATTTTGGTTTCCAAGCATTTCATGCACTATTTTAAAAAAATTTTGACGTATATTGTAACACGCAAAGGAAATCATACCTTAAAGATTATTAGTTGAGGTGTGGTGTGCACATGATAAATAATAACAATCAAACCGACAATGTAAGTATATGGTGTGTTATCAGTATGGCCTCTATTCCACTCGTCATGACTCTGGGTAATTCAATGCTTATACCTATTTTGCCTGTTTTAGAAAAGAAAGTAGGTATCAGTTCTTTTCAGTCAAGCATGATTATTACTAGTTATTCCATTGCAGCTATTTTTCTTATACCTGTAGCAGGTTATCTTTCCGATCGTTTTGGAAGAAAAATTGTCATCTTACCTAGCCTTATACTAGCTTTAATCGGGGGTCTTATCGCTGGTTTTGCTTCTTGGAAAATAGACGACCCGTTTTTTTGGATTATTATTGGAAGAATTCTTCAAGGTATAGGTGCGGCTGGTGCAATGCCAATCGTATTGCCACTCGTCGGAGATTTATATAAAGATGATGATGAAAAAACCAGTTCCTGTCTCGGCCTTATTGAAACCTCTAATACTTTCGGCAAAGTTTTAAGCCCAATTCTGGGATCTGTTTTAGCAGCAGTATTATGGTTTTTACCTTTCTTCTCCATTTCGGTCTTTAGTTTAATTTCTATTGTCATGATATTTTTCTTTGTAAAAGTACCAAAGGAAAAAGATGAGCCAGTAAAGTTTAAAGACTTTCTAAGTAATACTAAAAAGACATTCAAGAAGGAAAGTAAATGGCTTTTTACTGTATTTATAAATGGTGCTTTTGTTATGCTTCTATTATTCGCCGTTTTGTTTTTCTTATCCGAAATGCTTGAAAAAACGCATGATATAAAAGGAATAAAAAAAGGTTTTGTAATAGCTATTCCACTTCTGATGCTTTGTATTGCATCATATATAACTGGCAGGAACATTAAGGGTAATGTGTCTACTATGAAAAAAATGACAATGATTTGTTTAGTGGTTATGTCAATAAGTGTAGCATTTATAGGATTTACTAAAGACAAACTAATTCTATTATTGATCGTTACGAGTATAATGGGTATTGCGATCGGCGCTTTGCTACCAGTGTTAGATGCACTCATAACGGAAAATATAAAAAAAGAAGAGCGTGGTACCATCTCTTCCTTCTATAGCTCAGCAAGATTCATCGGAGTTGCAGCTGGTCCACCAATCATGTCACTAGTTATGAAAAATTATCTCAATATTAGTTATATTATTGCTGGCGCAATAGGAATTGTTCTTTTTTTCATAGCGCTGAAAATGATAAAAGTAGATGAAATTGAAGGACAAAATCATAACGCATAAATATAATGGACTGGGAAGCATCAAGCTAACCAGTCCATTTTTTAAATTCAATTTGATTTTAAACTATAAAGAATGAGTAATACCCCCGCAAATAAGCAGACCATTCTAGTTAAGGAAATTTTTTCAGATAAGCCTGTTAAACCAATTCCAGTTGTTACGATTAAAACGATCGGTCCTACTAAAGCTAGTAAGGAGTTAATATAAAATGCTTTTTCTAAATCATTAAATTTAATCATAAGCATTGCTGCAGATAACTCAATGCTCCCAGAAAGTAACCTAAGTATAATAATAAATAATAACGCCTTCTCAATAATCAGTTCTTCTACTCCTCTTTACTAAAAGAATATGTACTATTGAGATTATATGTATACTGCTTAAATATTATATATATCAACTAAAATATATTCACAAGAAAATCCCAAGCCGCATTAATTTTAAACTTTTCCAGATCTATGATCACCCTCTCTTTTCTCGATAACCTAAGGGTGTTTGGCTGTGCATCACTAGCCCACTAAATGCTCTGTTCAAGGAAAAAGTTGATAACTCGTTAATGAATATATAGAACTTGTCCCCTATAAAGTTGAAAGTGTTCACTAGACGAACGAGGCAATTTAGTTACATAATGAAAAGTTGAAAACATTGATGTAAAGATATCTTTACATCATCACGAGAGGAAGTTAGTTGGATTTGAAAGTAAAAAACAGAATTAAAGAGATCCGTCTAGCAAAAGGGATTAGCCAAATTCAAATGGCAGAAGATTTACAAATTACTAGACAAACGATTAACGCGGTAGAGAATCATAAGTATAATCCAAGCTTGGAGCTGGCACTCAAGTTGATAAAATATTTTGATATAACCTTAGATGAAATATTTACTTTAGAGGAGGAATAACATGAAAAGATTGCAAATCATCATAGTCTGTACACTGATTTTTTCAATGAGTATCGGTTTTTACTTGGGTAGTATGATGGTCCCAGATTTACCTGTTGGAACTATGAGTGCAGGGATTATTGGTTCAGTTGTAGGTGTAGGTATTGTTCTTGGAACGATCAAATTTCGTGAAAGCCGGAAGAAACATAACATACCTGATATTGATGAAAGAACATGGATAAATATTAAAAATTTCTATGCAACATCATTGTATATAGTTCTATTTGGAAGCATGTTAATTGTTTGTTTACTAATTGCTCTTGGAACAGAAACAATTGAATTGGGTGCTTTGAGTATATATTTATTAATCCTATTTTTTTTATTAGTCATTGGAACACTAGTTGTTAGAAGACAATAAATGAGAAAAGACCTATACGTGGATATCTCGGAATTAAAGAAGATGCAGTTTGACTTTGCTACAGTAAATAAAATTTGAGTTGTGTTGGTTGTGAGTAGAAGTGATCTAGTAACTTATTTCATTAACGGGTGCCTTACTCCACAAAGGAGTACGCCCTTTTTTCTTATAGAAGTAACGAGCATTTTAGTAATAACAAGAAATGGGTGTTAAACATGAAAACAAAAACTTTGCCATTAAAAGTGGGACTCTTACTCTTGAGTATCTTTCAAGTCTATACAATTTTGACTAGATGGGGCGAGGACATCCCACAAATATTTTTTGCCAGCATGATTTTGGTAGGGTGTATATTATTGCTGATGACAGACAGGTTTTTTAAAAGAGACAATCGAAATAACCATACAAAATAAAAGAATTTTTTTGAATGTATTTAAAGTCAACGTTAACGTTAAGTAAATTACTAAAATACAATTATATGTAAATAGACTTAAAGAATTTAATTTTCCCAATGAAAAAGGTGAATATTAAATCGAAGTAAATCTCATTTCAAGTATTTGGACGGCTCAATATGTTGGAAATATTCTAGTAGACTAATGGGGTTTCAACAATTGAAGTAATTTTAAAAGAGTGCTTAGTTAAAAAAGACAAGGAAAAATGAACTTGGAGATAGATTTTCCAGTTCATTTTTTTATGTGCATCTTTAAACAATCCTAAATTTTAATATAGCCAAGATAAAAAAGGATTCCTCATGACTAGTGTCACGAGAAATCCTTTTGAAATTTACTTATTTTTTAATTTTAAGCTCAAGCTTAACTCATCTAACTGAGCCGTTGCTACTGGGCTAGGTGCTGATGTTAACAAATCACTTGCACTTGCTGTTTTCGGGAATGCAATTGTATCACGTAGATTTGTACTACCAGAAAGAAGCATTACCAATCTATCTAATCCAAATGCAACTCCGCCGTGTGGAGGTGTTCCATATTCGAAAGCATCCATTAGGAAGCCAAATTGAGCTCTAGCTTCTTCTTCTGAAAATCCAAGTATTTCGAACATTTTTTCTTGAACTTCTCTCGAATAAATACGTAGAGATCCTCCGCCCAATTCATAACCATTTAACACTAAGTCATAAGCTTGCGCACGTACCTTACTTGGATCTGTATCCATTAATGCAAGGTCTTCATCAAAAGGTCTTGTGAAAGGATGATGTGCTGCATAGTAACGACCTTCTTTTTCGTCATATTCAAATAATGGCCAGTTCACAACCCATAAGAATTCATAGCGTGACTCATCGATTAAATCAAGTTCTTTTCCGAGTTTTAAACGTAAAGCCCCTAATGCATCTGCCACCACAGATGTTTGGTCTGCGACAAATACTAATAAATCTCCAGTTGTTGCCTCTAATGCTTGGATAAGGCTCGTTGCTGCTTCTCCTTCGAAAAACTTAGCAATAGGACCTTTCAATCCTTCTTCGTCCACTTTTAACCAAGCAAGACCTTTGGCACCGTAAACACCAACAAATTCTCCTAGAGCATCTATATCTTTACGAGAATAATTTGCTGCAGCACCTTTAACATTTATCGCTTTTACTTGTCCTCCTGTTTCCACGGCGGATGAGAACACTTTGAACGAACTATCTTTCACTATTTCCGAAAGATCTACTAGTTCTAGACCAAAACGAACATCGGGTTTGTCTGATCCAAAGCGATTAATCGCCTCATCATAATTCATCCGATTGAACGGGATAGTAACATCAACGTTTTTAACGTCCTTCATAATTTTTTTCATCATACGTTCGTTCATTTCCAATATTTCATCCATTGATAGGAAACTCATTTCCATATCAATTTGTGTGAATTCTGGTTGACGATCCGCACGTAAATCCTCATCACGGAAACAGCGAGCAATTTGATAGTATTTTTCAAATCCACCAACCATTAATAGCTGTTTAAATAGCTGTGGTGATTGAGGAAGCGCGTAAAATTCTCCATCATGGACACGACTTGGCACTAAATAGTCACGTGCTCCTTCAGGGGTAGATTTAGTTAAAATTGGTGTTTCTACTTCTAAAAATCCTTCTTCGTCTAAGAAGCGTCTTACTGTTTTAGTAATATCTGAGCGCATTTTGAATGTATCATACATTACCGGTCTTCTTAAGTCTAAGTAGCGATATTTTAAACGGATATCTTCACCGACGTCCGTTTGGTTCTCTATCGCAAAAGGAGGGTTTTTTGATTCATTAATGATGCGAGCTTCCGTTGCATGTACTTCAATTGCCCCGGAAGAAATATTTTTGTTTACTTGATTGGCTGCTCTAGCAACTACTGCACCTGTAATTTCAACGATAAATTCATTACGCAATTTATCTGCAATTTGAATAGCTGATTCGGAAATCTCAGGATTGAAGACCACTTGTACTAGCCCTGTACGATCACGTAGATCCACAAATATTAATCCACCTAAATCTCTTCGTTTTTGTACCCATCCGATTAGTTGGACTGTTTCACCGATTTGTTGTTCGTTTAGTTGCCCACTTGTATGTGTTCTTTTCATTATTCCTCTGCCTCCAACTGTGTTGAACTAGTTTTGATTTGATCTATTAATGAACTCAAAGGAATTAAGTTTTGAGTACCAGTTGCCAGATCCTTTAACATAACACTTTCTTTTTCTAATTCATCATCACCAATTACAATTACATATTTTGCTCTTAAGCGATCAGCAGACTTCATTTGTGTTTTCATTTTACGGTCTAAATAATCCATCTCAGCTGTGATTTTTTTCTGTCTTAGTTGATAAGTCAATTCGACTGCTTTTTTCTTAGCAGCTTCCCCTAATCCAATCACATATACGTCTAGAGTCGATTGTTCAGACCACTCATTGTTTTCTGCCTCAATAGCTAACAACAGTCTCTCAATACTCATAGCAAATCCGATGCCAGGAGCATTTGGTCCACCTAACTCTTCTACAAGTCCGTTGTATCTTCCGCCACCTGCTAGTGTAGTGATTGCCCCAAATCCTTCGGCCGCGCTCATAATTTCAAATGCCGTGTGGTTATAATAATCCAAACCACGTACCAAGTTAGGATCTATTTCAAATGGGATATTTAAGATTGATAAGTATTCCTTCACTTTATCGAAGTAAGCAGCAGATTCTTCATTTAGAAAATCTGCCAAAGAAGGGGCTGTTTCCATTAACGGATGATTTCGATCTACTTTACAATCCAATATTCGAAGTGGATTTTTTTGTAATCTATTTTGACAATCTGAACAAAACTCTGCTATATGTGGCTCGAAGTGACTAACTAGTGCAGTTTTATGTGACACTCTGCTATCTGTATCTCCAAGTGAATTAATCACTAACTTAAGCTTTTTTAAACCTGCATTTTGATAGACAGACATTGCCAATGAAATAACTTCCGCATCAATTGCAGGATCTGCACTTCCTATTGCTTCTATTCCAAACTGTACAAATTGGCGATATCTTCCTGCCTGTTGTCGTTCATAACGGAACATTGGTCCCATATAGTAAAGTTTCACTGGCTGATCTGCGTAACCAAACATTTTATGTTCTACAAATGCTCTTACCGCAGACGCTGTACCTTCTGGTCGCAATGTAAGCGATCGATTCCCTCTGTCTTGGAATGTATACATTTCTTTTTGAACGATATCCGTTGTATCTCCAACACTTCTAGTAAATAATTCAGTATGTTCAAAAACAGGGGTTCTAATCTCTTTATACTGATACATTCTACATTGTTCTCTAATTAGTTCTTCAACTGCTTGCCACTTGCCTGTTTCTGATGGCAAGATGTCTTGTGTTCCTCTTGGTACTTTAATATCCATGGTAACTGCCCCTTTCAATAACATATAAAAAAGCCCTCATCCCCTGCTAAAAATAGCAAGGGACGAGAGCTTATATAAGCTTCCGCGGTTCCACCCTAGTTGGTCAAAAATATTGACCCTCTCAATTCTGGATAACGACCAGTTCCGTTTCTGCCTACTAAAGAAAAATCTCTTTCGACAAAAATCCTCTCGAATGTTGTTCACTGAATGCGTATGTAGGAAAGATTTCAGCCACGTCTTTCCTTCTCTTGTCATCCGTTTTAGACAGCTACTTTTTCGGTCATCGGTTTGTTTTAGTTTTTGATTATACTTTATCTTAATGACGTACGACAAATAAGTCAACCCTTTTGAAGAAAAGGTAGAATTTTTAGCTAAGACTATTTACAATGGGTATAGAGGTGATCCAATGAACACTAAAATAATACATAGAATAACTGTTATTTTTTTATCTACATTACTACTTCTACCATACGTACAAGCTGATGCACAGGAGAATGAAGTGACTGTTAATGTCGCATCTTTAAAAGTACGAACAGGTCCGGGTCTTACATATGACACTATTGGTACTGTTACAAAAAACGACAAGTTAGACATAATAGGTAAAGAAAATGATTGGCTTCAAATTAATTTTGGAGGCACTACTGGATGGGTTGCTAGTTGGTACACAACGAAAGAATCGCTTAAATTAAGTAATAAGCAGATTGTGTCTAAAGTAAATCAATTGAATGTCCGTACCGAACCTACTACTTCTTCTGCAGTTATTGGTCAATTAAAAGAAGGTGATACTTCAAATGCATATCAATCTCAAGAGGATTGGGTAGAAATAGACTATCAGGGTCAAAAAGGCTGGGTCAATCAATCCTATATTACTGTTACGGAGCAAACGATAAAAGAAGATACGCCCTTGCCTTCTGGCAAAAACATATTTGAGGTTTCAGTCAATACCTTAAACGTTCGTTCAAAAGCAGATTTAACATCAAAAACAATTGGCCAGGTTAATAAAGGAGACCAATTTGCAGTTATTAACTCTGATCATAACTGGGTGCAAGTAGAACTGAAAAATGGCGATAAAGGTTGGTTGTATAGTTTTTATGGGACTTTCTCTAGTTCAGCAACAACTGGAACCGAGAAAGAAAATGGCACTATTACTATTCTCTATAACGGGACAAACCTTCGTTCTGATAGTACTACTAGTAGTGAGGTAGTCACCAGGGCCGATGCTGGTACGACATTTCCAGTAGCTGAAAAAACCAATGATTGGTATAAAGTTATGGTAGGTGATCAAACTGCGTATGTTGCAAGCTGGGTAGTTTCAGCGTCATCCACCACATCTAATCTGAAGAAGGATCCCGAAAACAAAGTCAAAACGGATAAAAAGAAAGCTGATCGTAAAAAAGGTACATTAAAAGGTCTGACTATTGTAGTCGATGCTGGCCATGGCGGGAATGATCGCGGGACAACCGGGGCACTTGGAACGGATGAAAAAGATATTACGTTGATGACTTCAGAGTTATTATCATCCAAATTACAAGCAGCTGGCGCTAATGTAATTTTAACAAGGGAATCAGACGAATATGTAGATCTTCGAAAACGAGTTTCAATTGGTCATCAAGTAGATGCAGATGCATTTATTAGCTTACACTATGATGCTATCGATAATAGTTCGATTAGGGGCTTCACGACCTATTATATGCATAGTTATCAAAAAGAATTGGCTACGTATGTCCATGATGGACTTGGTAATATGATTTCCTTAAAGGATAGAGGGACCCAGCCGGGTGACTATTTAGTATTACGTGAAAACAAGCAAAAAGCTATATTAATAGAATTAGGTTATTTGAGTAACGCTTCTGAAGAACGGAATGTCACTACACAAAACTATAGAGAACAAGCGACACACGGCATTTATAATGGCATCATTAATTACTTTAATGCTCAGTTGGATTAACTCTTAGGTCATAAACTGTTTCTATCGTTTTAGATGAGCTTTGGACAGACGTTTTGCTATATGATTACCGAGTGATTTTAAAGTGCTATTGGTTGTGACGTTCGTTTGCCACAACCAATAGCACTTTTGTTCTGTAATCAGTTGAGCTATCACAACGACGAGTTAGTGACGGCGATAGCTCATCGCTCACCCCAGGAAAGCGTCAACCTTTAACAGTAATCACAATGTTATTCATTATATACTTTCTAATTCTTAAAAAAAGTTGTACAAATTACTCCTAGTTAGAGTAATTTATACAACTTTTTTGTTTTTTAAGCTTCTAACATAATCGTTACTGGACCATCATTCGTAAACGTGACGTCCATCATTGCGCCAAATACGCCCGTTTCTACTTTTAGCCCTTTTGCTAGTAGTTTGTTATTGAAAAGTTCCCATAATGGTTTTGCCATTTCAGGTCGAGCTGCATCGGTAAAGCTTGGTCTTCTGCCTTTTCTTGTGTCCGCATATAAAGTGAACTGGGAAACTGACAAAATACTTCCTTGTACTTGTTCTATAGAGTGATTCATTTTACCTTCGGCATCCTCAAATAAACGGAGACCTACCACTTTCTCCACTAAATAATTTATTTCTTTTTCAGTGTCTGTTGTAGTAATACCAACTAACAATAAATAACCGTTTTCTATCTTTCCAGTAACTTGTCCATCTACAGTCACACTTGCATTTTTGCAACGCTGCAACAATACCTTCATGAAAATAAACTCCCTTTAATTGATAATTCTTTGCACCGAATATATATCAGGCAATTGTTTTATACGATCGGCTACCCTATTTAAGTGGGCCGTATTGGAAATTAGGATGGTTAAATGAATAATTGCAATATCATTTTCTGATTTACCGTTCACTGCTGCAATATTCGTTTTAGATTCATTTACCACTTGTAATACCTCATTCAACAAGCCTGAGCGGTCGTATGCCGACACTTCTATGTCCACTTGATACTCTTTTTTCATTGGAGAGTCAGATTTTACCCATTCTACTTCAATGATACGGGAAACTGTGTCATCGTTGTGTACATTTGGACAATCCGCACGATGGACCGAAACCCCACGACCTTTCGTGATAAATCCGACGATATCATCACCTGGAACTGGGCTACAGCATCTGGATAAGCGAATGAGCATATTCTCAATTCCCTTAACAATCACACCTGATTCTGTTGTTTTGTTAACCGTTGGTGTTTGCATTTCAGTTGTTATTTTCTCTAAAGCTTCTTCTTGATCACGAATTTTCCGCATTTTTTCTGCTAGACGATTCACCACTTGCTGTGCAGTAATACCATTAAAGCCAACAGCTGCATATAAATCTTCTTCGCCAGCAAATGCGTATTTATCACATACACGCTTTATGTTTTCAGCTGTTAGTACTTCTTTTAGATCAAATTCTTGTGATTTAATCTCTTTCTCTACTTGTTCTTTTCCTTTAATAACATTCTCATCACGCAATTGTTTCTTAAAGAACTGCTTGATCTTATTTTTCGCTTGCGATGATTGAGCAATTTTAATCCAGTCTCTACTTGGACCAAAGGACTGTTTGGAAGTTAGAACTTCGATGATATCGCCTGTTTTTAGTTTCGTGTCTAGTGGCACCATTTTACCATTCACTTTTGCACCAATAGTTTTGTTTCCAACTTCTGAATGCACTCGATAAGCAAAATCTATTGGAACCGAACTAGCCGGAAGCTCTACTACGTCCCCTTTTGGTGTGAAAACATAGACCATATCAGAGAATAGGTCAAACTTTAAAGATTCCATAAATTCTTCTGCATTCGAAGATTCATGTTGATATTCTAAAATTTCTCTAAACCATGTTAATTGTGAATCAATTGTCTTTTTATCAGCTTCTACTTTTTTACCTTCTTTATAAGCCCAGTGAGCAGCCACACCGAATTCTGCAATATTATGCATTTCTTCTGTGCGGATTTGAACTTCTAAAGGCTCTCCGTTCGGGCCAATGACAGTCGTATGTAATGATTGATATAAATTTTGTTTAGGCATAGCAATATAGTCTTTAAAACGACCAGGCATTGGTTTCCACAGCGTATGAATAACTCCTAGAACAGCATAACAATCTTTAATACTATCTACAATAATACGCATAGCAAGTAAATCATATATTTCATTGAATTGTTTGTTTTGAACGACCATTTTCCGATAAATACTATAAATATGCTTTGGACGACCAGAAATATCAGCTTCCACTTCCATTTCAGCTAACTGTTTACTAATATCTTCCATGACATTACTTAAATAAGATTCCCGCTCCGTACGTTTTTTCTTCATAAAATTAACAATACGATAATATTGTTGAGGATTTAAATACCGTAAAGAAGTATCTTCTAGCTCCCATTTCACAGCGGAAATTCCCAATCTGTGCGCTAAAGGTGCAAAAATTTCTAAAGTTTCGTTGGAGATTCTACGTTGTTTTTCTTCTGGGAGATGTTTCAAAGTACGCATATTATGTAAACGATCCGCAAGCTTAATAAGAATAATACGAATGTCCTGTGCCATCGCTATGAACATTTTTCGATGATTTTCAGCTTGTTGTTCTTCTTTGGACATGTACTTAATCTTACCTAATTTAGTAACGCCCTCTACTAACAAAGCGACTTCTTCGTTAAATTGCTCCACAATATCATCACGTGTATATTCTGTATCTTCTACGACATCATGTAAAAAACCAGCAGCAACGGTTTCTGGATCCATTTGAAGATCAGCAAGAATACCAGCTACTTGAATAGGATGCAGAATATATGGTTCACCCGAATTTCGGAATTGTTCTCTATGAGCATGCTCTGCTAATTCGTAAGCTTTCTTTACAAAGTTCACATGCTCTTCATTCATATAAGTAAAGAGTGTTTCAAACACATCTTCTGCTGTCTTCACTTGATCTTTTGCCATGCCAATTCACCTGATTTCGTTTTATATTTCTAAAATAGTTTATAAGCTATATTGTATAAAAAAAAAGAGGGACTTGTAAAGTCCACCCTAAATAAGCTTGCCTGATGCAAACATATATATTCACAAAATGATCAATATTGCATCAATGTGCAAATATCATAATTCTCTAATTTGTTGCGACCTTCTAAGTATGTAAGTTCTATTAAAAATGCACAACCTACAACTAAACCGCCTAATTCTTCTACTAATCGAATTGTAGCATCTATTGTACCGCCTGTCGCTAATAAATCATCAACGATTAACACACGTTGTCCTGGTTTTACAGCGTCCTTATGCATAGTTAGAACATCTTTTCCATACTCTAAGCCATATTCTGCACGGATTACTTCACGAGGAAGCTTCCCCTCTTTACGAACAGGTGCAAACCCAACGCCAAGTGCATAAGCAACTGGACAGCCAGTGATAAATCCACGTGCTTCAGGTCCTACGATAACTTCAGCATTCACTTTTTTTGCATATTCAACAATTTGATCCGTTGCGTATTTATATGCCTCTCCATTATCCATAATTGAAGTAATATCTTTAAAACTAATACCTGGCTTCGGCCAATCTTCAACTGTTGTTACATACTGCTTCAAATCCATACTTGCTCCTCCTCAGGAACGGTTTGTACTGCTATTCGCTCTTCAAACCATTGTTTCAGCTCCACATATGGCGCATATAATAATTTTTGTTCTAGATCCATCTGTTTCTCACGCTGTTTGTATGAAGGCGCCTCAGATAAATCCTTTTTCACTGGACTTTCATTGAGCACCATCATCCCATTGTCTATTCTAACAAAACTAAGTTCAAAAAACACCCTCGACATAAAATTAAATGTATTTTGACTCCATCCTGTATGTTTAGACAATTCATGAATATGCTGTTTCAATGCAAATGTTTTTCTTTTTGTAAGGAAAGAAAAATACCATTTAAATTGATCTCTCGTCGGTAAGCCTTCAAAGTACGAAGACTCGTTCGTAAAGAAGTGTGCATATATTCTTTTCCACGAATGAGATTGGATTAGTTTGACCAGTGATTCTTCCTCTTCCGGTAAATCTAAGAGCACTACATATTTCGCTTGTACCGGCTGCTCCAGTATTTCACTCATCAGATATAATCTATGATCAATGATTGTACTAAAGTGCTTAATCGTATCCTCATTAAAAGCAACATATACGGTATCCTCTAAAGGAATAAGGGGTTGCCATCGAGTCACCTGGCGAATACCTCTAATATCAAAAAGCTGCCACTCATCTGTTTTTATATCCTGTATCATCAATTGCGCTTTTTTACGTCCATTCCATTCATTGATCTGTAAATCCCCAATAAAAGAAAGTTTAGTCGTTGGAGCTATTTCGTCCGCTAATTGCCCTTTTCCAAATCCAATTGCATCTAAAAGGATAGCACCTTGTTTTAATTCCATTTTCAAATGATTTTGTGCTGAGCCTATTTTCCGCACAGTTGAAACTTCTACATTTTCTATGCAGTAGACTGGTTTTGCAAAACCCATTCCGAATGGAGCTAGTTTTTTTAGAGACTCAATGGATTCTGTCGATATTTCATCCATTTCTAATGGAACATCAATGGAAATAGTTGGTATTAATTCATCTTCCGATAAACTTACTTTCGCTTGTTCGTTTAATCTTAAACGAAACTCTTCCACATTTTCTAAAGGTAATGTCATACCGGCTGCCATAGGATGTCCACCAAAATGAGAGACAATATCTTGGTTTTTAGCAAGCTCTTTATACATATGGAATCCTTCAATACTGCGTGCTGACCCTTTAGCAATCTTTTTATCTTCATCAAATCCTAGCACTATAGCAGGTCTATAATACTTCTCCACTAATTTGGAAGCAACAATACCTAAGACACCAGGATTCCATCCTATTTTCCCTACTACTATGACACTTGCTCCATCCAGAGGGGGAAATAGTTCAAGTTGCTCCATTGCTTCATCTGTAATTTGCTTGACGATTGTTTGACGTTCTTTATTTTTTTCATTGAGCATATTAGCCATCGCTAGTGCATGATTAGGATTTTCAGTTAAAAACATATCTACACCAGGCGCTGCTTCACCTAGTCGTCCTACTGCATTAATACGTGGCCCAAACATAAATCCTACTGTTTCTTCATCGATTGAACGAAGATCTACTCCACTTACATTTGCCAAAGCTTCAATGGCTACAGAGTCTGTATGTTGCATCTGTTTTAAGCCTTGTTGAACTAAATAACGATTTTCTCCTGTCAATGAAACAAGGTCCGCTATTGTGCCAATGGCTACTAGATAATAGAATTCCTTAGGAATTTCCCCTAGTAAAGCATGAGCTACTTTAAAGGCTACACCTACTCCTGCTAAATGTGGGAAAGGATAGGTTGTCTCCTTTAAACTCGGATGTATTATAATATCTGCTATTGGCAAAATCTCACCAGGTTCATGGTGGTCAGTAACAATAACATCCATCCCTAATCCTTTTGCAAACTCAATAGGTTGTATACCTGAAATACCATTATCAACAGTAATGATTAGTTTTACACCTTCATCATATGCTTCTTGGAACAAACGCTCACTTGGTCCATAGCCATCTATAAATCTATTTGGAATCTTATAGATGACATCAGCACCTAGTGACTCTAGCGCTTTAACCATGATCGTTGTGCTAGTAATACCGTCCGCATCATAATCACCATAGACCATTATACGTTCTTCTGATTCCACTGATTGATGAACACGTGCTACTAACGCTTCCATGCCTGGAAACAAAAATGGATTGTGTAATTGGTTTTCCGATACTTGTAAAAATGATTTTGCATCTTCTATATTTTCAAACCCTCTAGAGGCTAATACTTTTGCACAAACACTCGGTATAGAAAGCTCTTTTTCTAACATTTCTACTACTTCTATATTAGGCCTTGAAACTTGCCATATTTTCTGAGATTCGATCATATTATTCACTTCCTTATAATCTATTATACCTCATCTGAGGTATATACGTTGTGAAAAAGGTGTTTGCAAGGATCTAAAGAAAAACCTTCTGACAGATGTCAAAAGGTTTTAGAGTTATATAGTTGAATTTTCATCTTTCACTGTCACTGGCTCTTCAAAAAACT
Organism: Psychrobacillus psychrotolerans; assembly: GCF_900115805.1. Lineage (GTDB taxonomy): Bacteria > Bacillota > Bacilli > Bacillales_A > Planococcaceae > Psychrobacillus > Psychrobacillus psychrotolerans. The sequence continues at coordinate 278,010 of NZ_FOXU01000003.1, read as the reverse complement.
CAACTGGCTTTTCTTTGTAAGCTACTACCTCATTTTGTAAAACACCGATGGTAGCATCTTTCTTTTCAATATCCTTCTCCAAGTGCTTCACTTGCCGCGATAATATGAACGACCGATAAATGGCAACGGACCCACTTAGTAACGCTCCTAATAATGCTGAGCCTAAAATCACAAGGATAAGTGGCCATTGTGCTGTTCCAAAAACATAGTTGACTGGAACAGTGTCGACATTGTATATAGCAAATAAGGCAATAATAATAGCGAATATTAAACCGAATAATAATGACCATTGAAATTTCATATTGACCCTCCTTTTTTTACTCATTTATAAAAAAATGGAACAGAGTATAGTAAAGTTATACCCTGCTCCATATTATACTAAAACATTAAACGATAGGCTCATCAGAACCCCATTTTTTCTCTTCTTTTTTCACTTCTATGCCGCCACTTTTACGCATTTCTTTCACTTTCAAATCAAACCAGATTTGCACAGCAATGTAGATAGAAGAATATGTTCCAGCTAGTAAGCCGATTAATAGAGCGATGGAGAAATTGCGAATCCCTTCCGCACCGAATATCAATAGAGCTACAACTACTAAAATTACAGTAAGCACTGTATTTACAGAACGTCCAAGAGTTTGTCGTAGTGATTTATTGACAATCGTTGCAAGTTCATCTTCTGATGTAATCTTTTCATGACGGTGTAGGTTTTCTCGAATACGGTCAAATGTAACAATCGTATCGTTTATTGAATAACCAACAATTGTTAATACCGCTGCGATAAATGTAATATCTACCTCTAAACGAAGGATACTAAATATAGCAACCATTAAGAATGCATCATGTAATAAAGATACAATCGAGGCTACACCCATTCTCCACTCAAAACGGAAAGCAACATAAATGATAATTCCAAGAGCAGCAAACATTAATGCTTTTAACGCATTTTTGACAAGCTCTTGACCAACAGTAGGTGAAACCGTACTCACTGATGGTTCCTTACCAAACTGCTCATTCATCTCTATTTTTAGTGTTTTAATTTCTTCTTGTGTAAAGTCATCTTTGTATCTTACTACTGCACTATCCCCATTTTCCCCAGAGATGACAATATCATCTGATGGTAAACCAATGCTTTCAATTTTCTCTTCTACTAGCTCTTGAGTTAAAGGCTGCGTTGACTCAATTTGAACACGAGTACCAGAAGAAAAATCTATACCAAGATTTAACTTGAAAACACTCAAAATGATAATACCAGCAATAGTCAATGTTATAGAAGCAATATAGAAGATTTTACGACTATGAACAAAATCAAAACGGTCAAATTTTGTTGTTAAGTCAAGTGTATCCACTTCTTCTTCTGGAGCATGCATTCTTTTCTTCGGAATACCAAACCAACCTGGTTTATTATCGAAGTAACCACTATGAACTAGTAAACCTAGTAACACTCGAGAAGCCCAAACCGCTGTGATAAAGATAACTAAAATACTAATTATTAACAGTGTCGCAAATCCTTTTACAGAACTTGTACCAAAGATGAATAATACCGACGCTGCTAATAATGTAGTAATATTAGCATCGAAAATCGCGGTAAAGGATTCTTTTGCACCCGCATCAAATGCTTTCTTCACTGATTTACCAACACGTAATTCTTCTCTTACCCGCTCATAGGTTAGGATATTGGCATCTACCGCCATACCTACCCCTAGTACAATTGCCGCGATTCCTGGAAGTGTTAACACACCATTAATCCAGTCAAAAATAACAAGGATTAAGAAAATGTATACTACTAAAGATATAACCGCAATAACACCAGGTAAACGATAATACCCAATCATGAAGATGAAAATTGCCGCAATACCAATAATACTCGCTAAAATGGTACTTTTTAATGCTTCTTCCCCGAATTGTGCACCTACTGAAGTAGAGTAGATTTCTTCAAGTTCAACCGGAAGAGCACCAGCATTTAAAATTCCTGATAAATGTTTTGTTTCATCAACTGTAAAAGCACCTGAAATTTCTACACTATCTGAGCTGATACGTTGGGATACTCGTGGAGCTGAAGTGAACTTTTGTTCTTTTTCAGGCTTCAATGCTTCCGCTTTGTACGAGTCCACACCTTCTTCAAAGTCTAACCAAATAACTAATACATTATCAGGTGCTGGCTTAGCAGCAATTTCTGAAGTAATTTCTGCAAATTTATTTGCATCTTTTAATTCTAGCGTAACAATAGGTTGTCCTTGCTGATCGAAAGCTGCCTTTGCTCCGCTTTCTTTCAAGTCCATCCCGTCTAGCATTATATTATCATCTGAATCTCGGAACGTTAAATTCGCTTGTGTAGAAAGTAAATCTCTGGCTGAGTTTTGATCTTCCACCCCAGCAAGCTGGACACGAATTCTGTTGCCATCTTCAATTTGAATACTAGGTTCACTTACACCTAATACATCAATACGACTTGTAAGTGCTGAAGCTGTATCTGCTACAACATCTTCCGTTATTTCTTGCCCGTCTTTTAATTCGTTTACTTGATAAAGAACTTCAAAACCACCCTGAAGATCTAAACCGAGTTTAATATTGTTCAAAACCCCTGTAACTGTTGGACTGATTGTACCTGCAAAAATAACAAGTAGTAATAAAAACGCAACTATGCGCCCTCTAGTTTTCATATGTAAATTTCCTCCTCAAAAAAAGCAACAACTTTATTATGAAACACGTTGCGCTTACTGTCAAATACCCGTCCATTTACTTTTCTTCAAAATCTGAATTTAATAACATTCGTAATTCATCTTGATTAATCTCAGCAAACCAATTAGAAGTCCGCTGATTATCAATTTGTTCAAATGTCATAAACTCTGCCGGAGAAATAGTTAGAATATCATTGATGATCTGATATAAAGGCAATAAAGATATATCCTTCTTCCTCCACTTCTTCGTCACACAATATTTCCAAATATCTTTTTCCGAAACTGTTTCGTATTGATACACGAAAAACTCATTTCTTTTACTTTCTATAGCTGGTAGTACGTGCGCAAATATTTCTTCATAATTATTTTCCATAATATCGCACCTCTTTTATAGAATAATGTACTAAGCAATAAGCATATTGTTATTGTATACGAAGTTCCTGTATTTGAGAAGGAAGTGTTTAATTGTCTACATTTTTAAAAGGTTCAATTTTGCTGATGATTTCCATTTTTTTGTCCAAGTTTTTAGGTTTTATTTACCGTATGCAGTTTGTTCGCTTAACTGGTGAAGAAACAGTTGGTATTTATATGACTGCATATCCAGCTTTTATTTTTTTCCTTTCTTTGGTACAACTTGGTATTCCGATTGCTATGGCTAAAATTATTGCAGAGCTCCGCGCAAGAAATGCCACAAAAGATTATTTCGCCGTTATGCGAACATCTGTTATTGTCACAGTAATTTCCATCTTAATATTCACACCACTATTTATTTTTGTCACTCCTTATATTTCGGGTAACTTATTAAAAAATGATGCAATTACTATGACATTATTCGTATCCATCGCAATAGTTCCGATTGCTGCCGCTGGCGGAATATTAAAAGGGTTTTTCCAAGGGATTGCTCGATTAGAAGAAACAGCTGTGGCCCAATTAATGGAGCAAATCGTTCGAATTGTTTTAATCAGTTTTGCGCTTCCCTTCTTTTTAACTGCTGCTTCACCACAAGAAGCTTCTGCTTATGCAATGCTCTTAGCTCTTATCGCAGAACTTATCGCACTGCTCTATTTGAAATGGAAGTATGACAGATGGAAATCTAAACAAAATACTACGAAATCTTCTAAAACGTATCCATTGTCTCCACTCTTTGCAATTGCCTTACCGTCTTCTGGTAGTCGACTATTCGGATCTTTCACATGGTTTTTAGAACCAATTATTTTTATCAAAGCTTTAGCTATTACTGGAGTTACAGCAGTGGCCGCCACTACTCTTTACGGTGTCATTTCAGGTGTTTTAGTCCCTTTGCTATTGTTTCCTTCTTTCATCCCGTACGCACTTTCTATTGTTCTAATACCAGCTGTTAGTGATGCATTTGCTCGGGGTAATTTTAAACTATTAAAAGAAAGAATTCATCTGTCCTTAAAGTTTTCTACTTTAACTGGCTGTTATGCAGCTACACTATTTTATCTACATGGTGGTGAACTGGTAGAGGCATTATTTCATGTTGAAAATGCTACTGTTTATATGAAAATTCTATCTCCAATTTTTTTCTTTTATTATATTCAAAGTCCTTTGTTTTCAATTTTGCAGGCATTAGACAATTCAAAGGCCGCATTTCTCAATTCTCTTTATGGTGGTGTAGGGAAACTACTACTACTATTTTTTCTTGCTTCTCAAGTTGCTATTCAAGAAAAAGGTGCGATTGTTGCGATTGGATTTGGAGTATTAATTACTTCCTTTTTACATATCGCTTCTTTAAAAGAAAAAAAAGAAGCACAAATTGGCTTCTCATTTTTTGTCATTCCTTACGCTGTGTTTTTGTTGACGATCATTTCCAGACCGTTAATATATTCTATTGGAAGTCGACCTTTACTTATCGATTGCCTAATTACTATGCTATATTTAACAATCGCTTTAGTACTGTTTAGACAGATAAAACGTAAAGAATTAAGTGTTATTTTCAAGATTGCCAAAAGTTCTAAAAATAGATTTTGATAAATCGCTATTTAAATGAAGTTTTAAGCTGAATATAGAGCTCTTCGTTTTCATAACTACAGTAAAATATTTTTTTATAACTCATAATTTGCAGTTGTTCAAGTTGTTGGATTAACCATTTTTCATTTTTCCCAATATGCTCTAAATGTCTCTGTTGTATTTCGCCATCGATGATGAGCGGAAATACATATTGTTCCCCTTCTTTTTTAAAGACGGATAAGTTCCCTGATGACTCCAGAAATGCATAGGAGACAGTCTGAATAGATCCAATTTGTTGTTCTCGTAATTGTTGAAGGAGATCATCCAAATTATAGCGTTGTTTTCTCATTTCTTTTTCAACAATTATTCCCTCTCGTATAAGAATGGAAGGTTCACCTTCCATGACATCACGAAATTTCTTACTTTTTAATGAAAAGTAGGAAACGCCCATCTGGATGAAAAATAGCATAAGTACCGGGACAATTGCATTAATAAAACTACTGTGAGGATCATCCAATGAAAAGCCTGCAACCTCAGCTATTAAAAGAAAAACAACTAAGTCAAAAATACTTAACTCACCAACTTCTCGTTTTCCCATCAAACGAAAAATCAGTAAAATAAACCAATACAAAATAAATGTCCGAATTATAATTATGAGTATGTCCTGCACATAATCACCTCATTATTACCTTGCCCAAAGAAAAAGAACTTACTCATAAAAATGAGTAAGTTCTTTTTTTATGTATTTTAGTAAAGATAAGCAATTAAGTATCTAAGCCTAGAATACTGCGAATTTATGTGGTGTATTCAGGCATTGCAGCATTTGTTTAGTGCTTCAGGATTTTGAGTAAACAAGGTACTCTTTTACTCAAAATCCTTCCAGTGCCTATCATAGACCGATTCACTATTTATTATACTTTCGACTCTGAAACTACTCGTCCTACTGCTACGCGCTCAAATTGTAAACGCGTTCCATCTGCAACTGTAACGAAGATCGTTTGATCATCTACTGCATCAACTTTTGCGTGTAACCCACCAACTGTAATGATATCGTCTCCACGTTTAAGATTGTTTTGCATTTGTGAAGTTGTTTTTTGGCGCTTTTGTGCTGGACGAATGATGAAGAACCACATTACTGCGAACATAGCAATAATTGGTAACAAACCTACTAATGTATCCATGTATTTATTTCCCCCCTTTTAACTCTATCTTCTAGTATACAAGAATCAGAAGTTTTTTGCATTTGGTTTGTTATACCCATATTCTTCAAAAAATTCTTCTTTAAAATCTAGAAGACGGTCCTCTCGTATTGCCTGTCTTACATTCTCCATTAATTTCATTAGGAAATGCAGGTTATGATACGATGCTAGACGCAATCCGAATGTTTCATCCGCTTTAAATAAATGGCGAATATAAGCACGCGAATAATTTTTACATGTGTAGCAATCGCATTTTTCATCGATCGGTCCAAAATCGCGAGCGAACTTAGCACCTTTAATAACTAAACGACCTTGATGAGTAAAGAATGTACCATTTCTTGCAATACGAGTTGGTAACACACAGTCAAACATATCCACACCATGAATGGACCCATCGATTAATGAATCGGGAGAACCAACTCCCATCAAATAACGAGGTTTATTTTCAGGCATCATTGGCGTAGTAAATTCAAGGACACGATTCATCACATCTTTTGGTTCTCCAACCGATAATCCACCAATGGCATACCCAGGGAAATCAAGAGAAACTAAATCTTTTGCAGATTGACGGCGTAATTCTTCAAATTCTCCACCTTGAATAATTCCAAATAGCCCTTGCTTGTCTGTATTCGTATGCGCAGTTAAACAACGCTCTGCCCAACGTGATGTACGCTCCACAGATGCTTTCATGTATTCAAACGATGCAGGAAAAGGTGGACATTCATCAAAGGCCATCATAATATCAGAACCTAAATCATTTTGAATTTCCATGGACTTTTCAGGACTCAAGAACAATTTGTCGCCGTTCAGGTGATTGCGGAAATGAACGCCTTCCTCTTCAATTTTACGCATATCACTTAAACTAAATACCTGGAATCCACCGGAATCTGTAAGAATTGCACGGTCCCAGTTCATAAATTTATGAAGTCCGCCTGCCTCACGAATAATTTCGTTTCCTGGACGCAACCATAGGTGATAGGTGTTACTTAGAATAATTCCAGCATTCATCTCTTTAATCTCTTCTGGAGCCATTGTTTTTACTGTTGCTTGTGTACCCACTGGCATAAATGCAGGAGTCTCAAATGATCCGTGAGGTGTGTGTACGACGCCTAATCGAGCACCTGTTTGTTTGTCTTTTTTTATAAGTTCATACGTAACTGCTGTCATTTAATAATTCCTTCCTTTTATAAACATTGCATCTCCAAAACTGAAAAAGCGATACTTTAAGTCAACGGCTTCTTTATAGGCACTTAACATAAACTCTCTAGAAGTAAGTGCACTAACAAGCATGACTAAAGTAGATTTAGGTAAGTGGAAATTCGTAATCATTCCATCTATACATTTAAAGTCATAACCAGGATAAATGAAAATCGACGTCCAGCCACTATCAGCTTGAAGTTGTCCTTCAAATTTAGTTGCTACTGTTTCCAATGTTCTCGTCGAGGTAGTTCCGACTGCTACAATCTTTCCACCTGCGGCTTTCACTTGGTTAATAGTATCTGCTGTTTCCCCAGTAATTCGATAAAACTCCGAATGCATTTCATGATCATCGATTGAATCTACGCTAACTGGTCGGAAAGTTCCGAGACCAACATGTAATGTCACAAAGGCTATTTTAACACCTTTTGAGCGAATGTCATCCAATAATGCATCGGTAAAATGTAAGCCCGCAGTTGGAGCTGCAGCAGAACCTTGCTCTTTTGCATAGACCGTTTGATATCGATCCTTGTTTTCCAACTTTTCATGAATATACGGGGGAAGCGGCATTTCTCCTAATTGATCTAATACCTCAAAAAACACACCTGTATATTCAAAACGGAAAATTCGGCCACCATGATCTTTTATATCTGTACAAATCGCTTTTAACAATCCGTCACCGAAAGTGATTTCTGTTCCGACTTTTACCCGTTTAGCAGGTTTCACAAGTGTTTCCCAGTGATCGCCTTCTATTTGTGTTAATAATAGAACTTCTATATTGGCACCTGTTTCTTTTTTCATCCCCATCAGACGAGCAGGCATTACCTTCGTGTCATTCAACACGAGGCAATCGCCTTCCTGTAATTCGTCTAATATGTCTTTAAAATGTGTATGTGTATATGACTGTTTTACGAAGTCTGCTATCAATAGCTTGCTACTTGTTCTGTCCAAAAGTGGTGTTTGGGCAATTAATTCTTCTGGCAATTCAAAATCAAAATCTTCTACTCTCATAATTAGGACATCCTTTTTTAGTCTTTTCTTTCTACTGGAAATGGAATTCCAAAATGTTCATAAGCAAGGGCTGTAACAATCCTTCCTCTTGGAGATCGTTGGATAAATCCAATTTGCAGTAGATATGGTTCATAGACATCTTCAATTGTCGTTGACTCTTCCCCAATACTTGCTGCAATAGTATCTAATCCAACAGGACCACCTCTAAAACGTTCGATCATGGACATAATTAGTTTATGGTCAATATGATCTAATCCACGAGGATCGACTTGTAGAAGCTCTAGAGCTTCTCTAGCAATTTCAAGTGAAATATAGCCATTCCCACGAACCTGCGCATAATCCCGTACTCTTTTTAACAATCGGTTCGCTATTCGCGGAGTTCCTCGAGATCTTCTAGCTATTTCTCCAGCAGACTCATGGTCAATGGAAGCATTAAATAAATCTGCACTGCGAACCACAATAGAGGTCAATGCATCTTCCTCATAATAATCCAGTCGCAATAATACTCCAAAACGATCACGTAATGGGGCTGATAATGCACCGGCTCTAGTAGTGGCGCCTATTAATGTAAATGGGGGCAAGTCTAGACGCACACTTCTTGCAGCTGGTCCTTTTCCTACTACGATATCCAAGCAAAAGTCTTCCATTGCCGGATAAAGGACTTCCTCAATCGAACGATTCAACCGATGAATTTCATCTATAAATAATACATCTCCAGGTTCAAGTGAACTAACAATTGCCGCTAAGTCTCCCGGACGCTCGATAGCTGGTCCACTTGTCATTCGAATTTGTACATCCATTTCATTTGCAATTACAGCAGCAAGTGTTGTTTTACCAAGTCCAGGAGGTCCGTATAATAGACAGTGATCTAAACTTTCACTTCTCATTTTGGCTGCTTCTATAAATATCTCTAAATTATGCTTAATCTTATCTTGCCCAATATATTGTTTAAGAAACTGAGGACGAAGTGATTGCTCGAAAGGTTCATCAAAATTTGAAATTTCGCTGGAAATTACACGTTCATCCATAGCAAGAACCTCCTTTCTTTTGTTTATTTACCTGAAAATAATAGCTGTAAGGCTTTTTTCATAAATTGATCGGTTGTTTGAAGTTCCGCTTCCGCTTTAAGGAGTGGGCGAATTTTAGCTAACTCTCTTTCGGAATATCCTAATGCTGTTAATGCTAGCATCGCTTCTTCTAGTTCGTGAGCAGCTTCTCCATTATCGAATAAGTTTGGCCCTTCATCCTCGTATTCTAGTTGTTCAAAATCTATTAAATCGTTTAGTTTTCCTTTTAAATCTAATATCATTTGACGAGCAGTTTTCTTTCCTACACCAGGAAATTTCACTAAGAAGGTTTCATCTTCTCGCTCGATTGCTTGAATAACATGAGTTGGCTCCCCACTAGCTAATATAGCCAAGGCACCCTTTGGTCCAATGCCCGAAACTAAAATAAGCTTACGAAATAATTCCCTCTGCGCTAGGCTAGGAAATCCCATTAGCTGTTGTGCATCTTCCCGAACATGAAAATGCGTATATACTTGGACCATTTCCTCACTTTTTCTGAAGGCAAACGGATTGGGAGTAAAGAGTTGGTAACCTATTCCCTGCTGTTCCACTACTACGTATTCTGGAGTAACTCGAGTTACTTGTCCTTTTATGTAATCATACATCCTTAAATCCCTCACAATTCATACTGTCCATTATAGCATAACAAACAAAGATGGCCGCTCAAATCTCGAGCGACCAACTCCTAAAAAGAACGATTAAAGTTTACTTAAAGTATAGCATAAATTGGGCCATTCTGTTAACGCTTTGTTCGTATAAGGTATTAACTGCTCGATAAATTTCTGTTTTCGCTCTTTCGGCAATGAGTACGCATATAACCACTCACGGTATAGTTCATTTGGATACATCATTGCTTCTTTATAGCGTCGAACTACTTTTTCAAGATGCGGAAATTCATGGATGAGCAACCGAATATCATAATTTATCTCTGGGAGGACCCGGTGCATCCATAGTATGTTTTCCATTTCCCTTGGACCTATCACTGCGAGATCAAAATCAATTATTTTGTAATCTGAGCTGTCTGATAAAAAATTATGATGAACAACATCCCCGTGTAACAAGGTGCGCTTTTCCATATTAAATGGTTTCATATTACGTAAAGCGATATCACCACAAAGCAAAAGAAATTTTGTCTGCTCCCAACCTATATGTGACTCGATGAAAAAGGAGATTTCGTTCATCTTCCATTTCCGATTCTGCCATTTAGAAATAAGGTTAAAAGAATAAAATAGATTACTATCTTCCCAGTCAACCAATTTATTTGTATCATGAATTTGACTTAGGAGTAAATGGACTGCTTTTCTGTCTTCCTTGAACCGATAGGAAACCGTATGATCCCCTTTATACCAGGGTTGAATAATAAAGTCTTCTTGGGTCGATTCTATAATAGGAAGTATAAAAGGTTTTTCCATGTATTCTAGTTCTTTATGAATTAGGCGAATTTTTTCTGCCTGCTCAACAGTCGGATATTTTTTTACAGAGAATATGCCGTTTTCATTTTTCCATTTCCATACATTTTTCTTGATTTGCCGTATATACGTACTCACGTTTTAATAATGTGGGTAGGGATATGGAGGACATGGATATACAGGAACGTAACATATCTGTACACAAGGATGCCCTCCGTACTCTGCTTGGTGGTGCATGTATGGATATGGCTGTACTGGTGGGCATGGATACATTACCGGGTATGATGGTGATGGTTCGAATGTTGGTGAAGCTTCTTGTGCTATTGGGCTTGTTAGCTGCGGTGTTGGTTGAATAGGTATTGGCTGGACAGGCTGCGGTGTTGGTTGTGCTTGCGGTGCTGTTTCCATCTCTATATCAAAATTTTGGATATGGTTGTGTATATGAATAGATGTAGACTCCATTAATCTCCAACCTTGTGGAGACGGTGTCATATCAATATCTGGGACAGGCATGATATGGAATGGGAATGTATAAGCAGGTGGTTGCATTGGTTGCTGTGGCTGCTGTGGAAGCGGTTGTGGCATTTGTTGCTGCTTTGGTTGTTGTTTGGGTTGCTGCGGCATCTGATACGTGGGTGCAACAGGTTGAGTAGGCATTCTCGGTGGTGCAGGTTGCATTTTCGTTTTGTCCATAGGTTGCTGGATTTTCACTTCCTCCTTTTTCATCATTTCTTTATTCACCATTTCTTGCTTTACTGGTCGATTATCACTGTACGGATGAGTAGTCGATTCCATTTTTTTCGTGTTTGGTATAAATATTTTCATGCCAGGCACTATATATTCGGGATTGGCCAAATGCGCATTTACTTTCTTTAATTCCTCAAAAGAAACACCGTAATTTCTGGAGATTTTCCATAGAGTGTCCCCTTTTACAACAATATGAGTTTGCACAGTCTTCCTCCTTCCTTCTCCTTTAAATTATGTCTACCATCTTAAAATGGTCACAGATTTTAAACAAACAACCACCCCTTCATGATAAACTTATGAATAGCAACCAAGTCATTATGCAAGTTTGGAGGAGTTAATCGTGAAAAAGTTAAAAGGCGAGGAACGTAGGAATTGGATTTTCTCCTATTTAAAGGAACAACATGTACCCGTGACTGGCAATCAGTTAGCAAAGCTCGCTAATGTCAGCAGACAGGTTATTGTGAATGATATAACCTTATTAAAGGCAACGAATGCTGCTATTGTCTCTACTAGTCAAGGTTATATAGCTCTTCCGGATAAAGAAAGTACCCCTTATGTTCAGCAACGAGTAGCTTGCAATCATCAATCTACTCATTCCGAGGATGAGCTCTTAGCTTTAGTAGATGCAGGAGTCACTGTAGAGAATGTTACGATTGAACATCCTGTATACGGAGAAATCACGTCTTCCATTATGGTTTCCAATCGTCACGACGTTGAAATGTTTTTGAAGAAAGTGCGAGATACAGACGCTCCGTTTTTACTGGAGCTCACTGCGGGAATTCATTTACATTTGTTATCCGCACCAACCGAAGAAATTTTAAATAGAGGTATTCATGCAATTAGGGAAAAAGGTTATTTATTAGAAGGATAATTTCAAATATGGGGTTGGGGAAATGATGACATTCCGGTGATTCATCATTACTTTCTGGTGATTCCTAAGCTCATTCAGGTGATTCTCTCCTACATTCGAGTGTTTTTTTAAAACATTCAGGTGATCCTTTGAAACATTCGGGTGTTTCTACACTTTTAAACAGCAGACATAAAAAACGAAGCGAATCCATTTATGAACGGATCGCTTCGTTTTTTGTTTCGTATGTATAATACGAGCCTAATGATTTTACGCCACAGCCTAGTGACTTTAACTCTTCTATAGCACCAATCATCATTGGCTTCTTTTCATCCTCAAGCACATCTATGATAAAGAAATATTGCCCTAAACCTGTTTTTAATGGTCGTGACTCAATTTTACTTAAATTGAGTTGTCTCCATGCAAAGACCGATAACACTTGATGCAATGCACCAGAGCGATCATCTTTAGGTAATGTAATCATAACAGTAGTTTTCACTTGATCGGTATGACCATCTCGGACAATACAATCATTCTTTTTAGAAATCACAAAAAATCTAGTGTGATTAAAATGAAAATCATGTATATTGTGCTCCACAATCTTTAATCCATATTCCGTTGCAGCTGAAGTATTTCCAATCGCAGCAATACATAAATCTTCGTTTTCCGAAACGTATTTAGCTGCTGCTGCAGTTGATGAAGATTGTTCTAATGGCACTTTCCCAAATCGATAATACAAATATTTATGGCATTGTGCTAAAGCATGTGGATGGGAGTACACAGTTGTCATTTCTTCCCATCGTTCCTCATTACTTGGGTGAACCATTAAATGTTGCTCAATCGGAGATATTAGCTCAGCAGTCACGAACAGCTCTGCTTCATGGAACAAATAGTCGATTGTTAACGGAACTGTACCCTCTAATGCATTTTCTAGTGGAACGACCGCTATATCGACTTCTCCATTTGCAACTGCTTCAATACACTCGGGTATAGTCCGTATTGGTACTAATACATCCTCTTGAAATAATGATTTAGTTGCTAAATGTGTAAAAGAAGCTTCTGGTCCTAAAAAAGCAATTCGTTTGGTTGTCATTAGAAAAACCTCCTTATAGAGCACCAGAGCTAATCACTTCTGCAGATTCTACAAAATCAAGTCGTTTCATTTCATTCAAAAAATCTTCTAATTCCTTGTTCATCGCTGTTACATCAAGTGATAATGTTACACTTGCTCTTCCTTGAATCGGTATTGTTTGATGGATTGTCAACACATTACATGCGTAATTAGCCACCAATTGCAATAACCTAGCAAGTGTACCTTCTCTATCTTCTAATTGAAGAAAGACCGTTAAAATCCGTTCTTGAACAATCGAATGGAATGGAAAAACCGCATCACGATATTTATAAAAAGCACTGCGAGATAAATCTACTTCTTTTACGGCATCCCAAATCGAAGATGCCTTTCCAGATTGAAGGAGATGTTTTGCATCCAAGGTTTTTTGCATTGCCTCTGTTAGCACATCCTCCCGTACTAAAAAAAATCTCTGGCTTGTTACATCTTTCATGCGGTTCCCTACTTTCCTCTATTCGATAAATTCAAACTCAAATCTTAGTAATCGTACTATGTCGCCATCTTTAGCTCCGCGCTGACGAAGTGCATCATCAATACCCATCCCACGAAGTTGTCTAGAGAATCTACGAATAGAGTCTTCTCTACTGAAATCAGTCATTTTAAATAATCTTTCCACTGATCCGCCAGCAAGTACAAACGCTCCATCATCATCTCTAGTAACAGTAAAGTCGTCTTCTTTGGCTTGATATTTGTACATTACAGACGTTTCTGTTTCTTCTTCCACTAATTCTTCTAATGGGAATTCTGGTGCCACCTCTAACATGTCTGCTACTGCAAATAATAATTCTTGTAAACCTTGACGAGAAATAGCAGAAACAGGGAATACTTTCATATCTGCTCCAACTTTTTCTTTAAAGATTTTTAAATTATCTTCCGAGTCTGGCATGTCCATTTTATTGGCTACAATAATTTGTGGTCTTTCTGTTAAACGAAGATTGTATTGTTTTAATTCATCATTAATAGTCAAATAATCTTCGTAAGGATCGCGACCTTCCATTCCAGACATATCGATTACATGTACAATTACACGTGTACGTTCGATATGACGTAGGAACTGATGCCCTAGCCCTATTCCTTCATGAGCACCTTCAATTAGGCCCGGTAAATCGGCCATTGCAAAGCTACGGTGATCTTCTGTTTCTACCATTCCTAAGTTCGGAACAATTGTTGTAAAGTGGTATGGAGCAATTTTAGGCTTAGCTGCTGATACAACCGATAATAGTGTAGATTTTCCGACACTTGGGAACCCAACTAAACCAACGTCTGCTAAAACTTTCAACTCTAACTCTACATTTAACTCAAAACCTGGCTCTCCTTTTTCAGAAAGCTCTGGAGCCGGATTTGCAGGTGTTGCAAAGCGAGAGTTACCTCTACCACCACGTCCACCTCTTGCAATTACAGCTTGTTGTCCATGCTCTACTAAATCAGCAATTACTTCGCCAGTTTCTTCGTTTTTAACAACAGTACCAGGTGGTACTTTAATGATTAAATCATCTGCATTGGCACCATGCATATTCTTACTACCACCATGAACTCCTCTAGTCGCTTTAAAAATACGCTTATAGCGGAAATCCATTAATGTACGAAGACCCTCTTCTACTTCGAAGATAACGTCTCCACCATTTCCTCCGTCCCCACCTGCAGGACCTCCTAAAGGAACATACTTCTCACGACGGAATCCAACCATACCATCTCCGCCGTCACCACCCTTGACATAAACTTTCACGTGATCTACAAACATTTACTTCACTCCAATCTTCCACTTGCAATTAGTTTTACTGTTATCGAATTGTTGGTTGCTTCTAATATTTCCAGCTGAAATAAATCTCCAATTAGTTCATCTCGCCATTTATTATTAGACCAATCTCCCCGAATATCTATTAGTATTTCCAAAAATTCATCTGAAATGATATGAAGTTTCAGGAACTGCTCTTGATATCCTCTAAAATGTGGGTATATAGCTTGTACGAATCTACTTAAATAATCTTTTAAGGCTTCATCGTACATACTTGCTTTTCTATTTAGAAGAGATGTTTGAACATCTAAAGTTAATTGATTATATTTAATACTAAATGTTTGTAGCCATTCATTTGTTTTATATAAACCAATATTATTTATATCAAAAAATTGGTTGCATTTTTGGGAATATTTTTTTATTAAAGCCTTAGCTTCCTCTGTTTTACCCATATCTAAGTTCATTTGCAAAAGATGCATATTATTTAAATAATCATGCATTGTATGACGAAGTATTTCATTTAAAGTAATCTCGTTATGATCCATGTAAGTTACACATCCCAACATTTACTATCCTTTACTAGTATAACAGGAATAGTTCTTTTATGCTCCCGGAGTATAGCCTACTTACACGAAATTTTTGAAATCAAAAAGGACTGCATAAATGCAGTCCTTTTATTATTCATTAAGCTTCTTGAGCTACAGGATATACACTTACTTTTTTCTTGTCGCGGCCGAAACGCTCAAAGCGCACTACACCGTCAACTTTCGCAAAAAGTGTGTCATCTCCACCACGTCCAACGTTTTCACCTGGATGAATTTTAGTCCCGCGTTGACGGTATAAAATTGATCCACCTGATACGAATTGTCCGTCAGCACGTTTAGCGCCTAGACGTTTCGATTGAGAGTCACGACCGTTACGAGTCGAACCTACTCCCTTTTTGGATGCGAAAAACTGAAGATTTAATTTTAACATATGTTCCACCTCCTACTTTTTGAAGGTTATTTTTATATACTTGGCATAATCTTGCTCAATCGTTTGTAAAGAGACAATCATCGCTTCCAAAATAAGCTGTATTTGAGCAGCTTTTTCTAGATTAGATATGCTTGGAACCTCGACGTATAAATAGCCTCCGTCCCCTTTTTGCGTAATTATAGGTGTGATTCCTGTAAGTGCGATCACCGCGTTCACTGCACCAAATGATACAGCAGAAGCTCCTGCACAGACTAAATCTTTTCCATGTTCCGCAAAATCAGCATGGCCTTTCATCTCGAAAGAATGTATATGACCGGATTGATCTTTTGTTATAATCACTTTAATCATCTTATAAACTAATAGATTCTACTACTAATTTAGTGTATGGCTGTCTGTGACCTTGTTTTTTGTGATAGTTCTTTTTCGCTTTGTATTTGAAGACTGTAATTTTTTTAGCTTTGCCATTTTTTACAACTTTCGCTGTAACTGTAGCACCTTCCACGAATGGAGCGCCAACTTTTACATCTTCTCCACCTACGAATAAAACTTTTTCAAAAGTTACAACTTCATCAGCATTAGCATCTAATTTTTCAATGTAGATTTCTTGCCCTTGTTCAACTTTGATTTGTTTACCACCAGTTTCAATAATTGCGTACATACTTGCACCTCCTCTTAGACTAAGACTCGCCTTCCAAAAGGTGATTCAAAACTCGAATACTTATAACCTTTTCAGAGCGGTTGTAGCAACGGGTGCTGCTACAAATCATAACATTAAAATATTATCACATATATTATTCTTAGTCAAGCGCTTTTCGTTATCCAATCAAATGCGAGCTTATACTTACGAAATCTCCAATAAGAAAGATTTTGAAAAGCAAGAAATAAAAATATAATGGAGATAACCAAAGCCACAGGAAAATAAAACAAACTAACCACAAAAATAATAACACAAATACATCCCGAAAAGCCGATCAGCTCCTCATACAACTTCGGAAAAATAGAATGTATGATTCGCCCACCGTCTAACGGGAATATTGGTAATAGATTTAAGCCGAAAATTGATAACTGAATCATTATAAATATATTCGATTGAGGAAAGTCTATAAGCATGCCAAATAAGAGCAAAAGAAGCGTACATAATGGTCCACCTAAGATTATACACACCTGTATCCTCTTAGGTTGCTTCGAGAATTGTTCCATCTTTATCTCTCCACCATAGGGCAAAATAGTACAAGATTGAACTTTAGCACCCATCCAAATCGCGACTAATAGATGACCTAACTCATGAACCAATAGCGATCCAAACACGAGTGCATACATAGCTATTTCTCCTGATAAATAAAAGAATAGAAAAAAAGGAATCATTATGGGGTGTACACGAAACAGTCGTTTATTCATAGAAGACGGCAAGCCACTCAATGAGCTCTTCGGTATCTAACATCTCTCCATCTTTTTCCACCTGGACATATAGCATGTCATTTTCAACAGAGGCAAATATATCTCCCGCGTTTACAGTCGTATATGGCAATTGATGAAAATCATCTACAAAACCGTATGTAGCAGTTTCTCCCGTATCATATAAAATAGATAACGTTTTACCAGTTTTCTTTCGATGACCAGTATAAATAATAAGTCCATCTTCAGATGCATACAGGTCTTGGGATTTATCAATGGACAAAATTGCACCATCTTCTAAAGGCTGAATGGATTTATATTCAATTAAAGGAGGACTAGATACAGGCGCACTTACACTGATTAAGTCATCTGTTCGAGTAATCCAAGCAACTACATCCTCATAAATTTCTGTTGGTTTTTGTGGCTCTAATAGTAGGCTGGCATAATTGGTTGAGAGAGTACTATTACCCTCTAACTTTGCTAATAAAATAAATGAAAGTACAAATAGAAATGAAAGAACCCATTTTCTTTTTGAAAGCATAACATTCCCCCTAAGAAGAATATATGAAGGTTGAGGTTGTTTAATGAATTAGTTTTTGAAGTGTTGTAAGGAGTATAACTTGCTATCACGGAACCTATTAAGCCTTTTTTAAGTGAAACAAAAATAAACCGACTACCTCAAAACTGGGCAGTCGGTCTCCATTCTTATTTAGAAAAAATAGATTTGATTTTAGAAAAAACGCCAACTTTAGGAAGGTCCATGGACATTAATGGTACCGACTCTCCTAAAATACGTCTCGCAATGTTACGGTATCCAAGGGCCGCTCTGTTAGAAGGATCCATAACAACCGGTTCACCTTTATTAGATGAAGTTATAACACTTTCATCATCCGCGATAATTCCCAATAGATCAATAGATAAGTGAGTGGTAATCTCATTTATATCCAGTGCATCACCTTGGTTCATCAGATGCTGACGAATTCGGTTGATGATTAACTTAGGAGGATCTATTGTGCCTTCTTGCTCTAATAAGCCAATAATACGATCCGCATCACGTACAGCGGAAATTTCCGGTGTAGTAACTACGATTGCTTTATCTGCACCTGCAATGGCATTTTTATAGCCTTGTTCAATTCCAGCAGGGCAATCAATTAAGACATAATCATATTCGCGTTTTAACTCTAAAACAAGTTCTTTCATTTGTTCAGGATTAACAGCATTTTTGTCTACAGTTTGAGCTGCAGGAAGTAAATACAGTCTATCCTCGAAGCGTTTATCTTTCACAAGCGCTTGATGTATTTTACAACGTCCTTCGATAACATCTACTAAATCGTAGATAATTCTATTTTCCAGACCTAGCACTACATCCAAGTTACGTAAACCAATATCCGTATCCATTAAACAAACTTTTTTCCCTTGCAGGGCCAATGCAGTTCCAAGGTTAGCTGTTGTAGTCGTTTTACCGACCCCACCTTTACCTGAAGTTATAACGATTGCTTCTCCCACATTAGCTTCCTCCTTTAAATGTTGATAAATTTGGTCTTAACAGACGAAGATCTTGTAAACGATCAATTGCGATAGAACCATTTGTATGTAAATAAGCACATTCCATTTCAGGTTGCTCAGAAAGAACGGTCAACTCATCTGTCATCGTTTCAACCACACTATCGATGATTAAATGCGTAGCCTCTAGCCAAGATGCCGCAATAACTGCATCCTTGTTTCCAGATGAACCTGCATGAGCAATTCCTTTAAGTCTTCCAAGGACAAAAATATTCCCACCTGCAACGACTCTACCATTGGGATTCACATCGCCAACAACTACTAAATCTCCCAAAGCAGTAATAACTTGTCCTGACCGAACAATACCTACATAAGTCTCTGACTGGTTTTCTAGTAATCTTCTATTACAATCTTCCACCGTCATAACTTCACTTTGAATTTTAGTCACACGCAGATGTTCTGTTTGCTGAACGCAAGAAATAATCTCTTTCGTCTGCTCATCGTTACAGTAACGATAACCTAAATGTAATAATACCTCCGCTTGACCTTCAAAACCTTCATCAGAAACCTTTTTCGCTAATTCATCTAAAAGCTCTGTATATGAACACTGATCGTCTAGGCGTAATACAAGGCCCTCTTTCGTTCCTTTGATAAATATTAACTGCTTCTTTGTCAATCAAGTCACCTCAGATTTACTGTTAAATCAACAAGCTATTTTTGAAGCAATAAAGCTTTTTGATTAAACCGATTTAGAAGAATATATTTAAATGCCCATCCGAACATC
The DNA here is from genome assembly GCF_900115805.1 of Psychrobacillus psychrotolerans. GTDB lineage: Bacteria > Bacillota > Bacilli > Bacillales_A > Planococcaceae > Psychrobacillus > Psychrobacillus psychrotolerans. Next base: position 258,360 of record NZ_FOXU01000003.1, on the reverse strand, counting down.
AATAAAAATACAGCATTTGCAATCATTGTAGGAATGAGATTATGTTGATAAAAATAAGTAAATGTCATCGTTTTAATACCGATGGACGTATAAAATAAGAATAATAACAACTCTACCCCTGCTACTAGAAGCAAGGTAAGAATAGTAGAAACCAACAGATGTTGGTGAATGTATTTAACCGTAAAGCTTGCGACTAAACACATGAGAGGATATATAAAAGAATATAATCCAATAATATCAATGAAAAAGACATCATACAAGAGCCCAAAAAACAAACCATAAAGCATCGCTCGTTTTCTGTCATAATAAACGGCTACAAAAATCAGATATATAATGAGAAAACGTGGTACTAGTACATAAAAATCAGTATTTAATTCAATTGGCGAAAAAAGACCAAAAATCGGTTCTAAATAGAATAATAGAACCGAAATGGCAATCACTAGAATACGAGTCATGAGCCGTCCCCTGCACCTTCTGTAAGATCAGCATCCGTATTTCCTCCGTCTGTACCATCTACATTAGTAATGGTGCGCTTAGAAACAATTACGTGATCTAAAATAGAGAAACTTGCAGCAGGTTTAACATACGCCAACTTAGTTAAGCCGTAGTCATCCGTTGTGACTTCCGTAACTTCACCGATTAATATACCTTTCGGGAAAATTCCACCTAAACCAGAAGTTGTTACTTTTTGACCTTTTTTCACTTCATACTCAGAATCAATTCTTTTTAGTATTAGTTCTTTACGTTTTTCATCATATCCTTCAATTAATCCAAAAACTTCTTTCCCTTCAGCAATTACAGCCGAAACTCGATAATTTGGATTTTGAGTAGACAAAAGTTCCACAGTAGATGTATAAGGTGTGGTCAAGGTTACTTTTCCAATTAACCCTTGAGCAGTCATCACAGCCATATTTACCTCTATCCCGTGAATCTCCCCTTTATCAATAATAATTTTTTCTTCCCATTGGTCGGGATTTCTAGCAATAACGGTTGCTTGGATAGGATTATACGCGCGAAGATCCTCTTCCTTATCAACAATTTTGCGTAGCTCATCATTTTCAAGACGTAGATCATTTACAGAAGCTTGAAGTGCTACATAATCTTCTAATCTTACTTTTAGTCGTTTATTTTCATCATATGTATTAAGTAAGGATTCTACATTATCAAATACACCCGTTATATATTGGGTCGGTTTGGAAAATATAGATTGTCCAAACCCGACCACATCTTTAATAACCTGTTCAGGTAAGGATGCATGATTTCGATCTCGCAAAGAAAAGCTGATGAGCGCCACAAGAAAAATCATCCCTACAAGCAGCAATATTAATCGCTTATTCGAAAAAAATTGTGGCATATCACACTTCTCCTTAGTGTTTTGTTTGTTGGCGTTTCAGTACATTCATATGATCTAACGCTTTCCCAGTACCAATTGCAACACAATCCAGTGGATTTTCTGCAATAAATACAGGTATATTCGTTTGATCGCTAATAACTTTGTCTAAATTTTTCAGTAATGCTCCACCGCCAGTTAACATGATTCCGCGCTCCATTACATCTGCAGATAATTCAGGTGGAGTTTGTTCTAATGTCTTCTTCACACCATCAATAATAGCGGAAATCGACTCACGTAATGCATTTGAAATTTCTTTAGAAGTAATTTCAATCGTTTTTGGCAGTCCAGTTACTAAATCACGTCCGCGAATATCCATTTTTTCTTCTTCATCGGATACTCTTGCAGAGCCAATCTCAATTTTAATTGCTTCTGCCGTACGTTCACCAATCGTTAAGTTATACGTTTTACGGATATATGCAGTAATGGCATGATCCATAGAATCTCCAGCAACGCGGACTGATTCACTTGTTACAATTCCACCAAGTGATATAACGGCAACCTCTGTCGTACCCCCACCTATATCAACGACCATACTACCAGTAGGTTCCCACACAGGTAAATTTGCTCCAATTGCAGCTGCAAAAGGCTCTTCTATTGTTAAAGCTTCTCGTGCACCAGCCTGCTTCGCAGCATCAATTACAGCACGTTGCTCTACAGAAGTAATACCAAATGGGACACAAATCATGACATTTGGTTTGCTCCATGACATTCCAGAAGCTTTCATCGCATTTTTCAAATAATACTCTATCATTGCAGAAGTTGTATCAAAATCCGCGATAACTCCATCCTTCATAGGACGAATTGCAACGATTGAACCAGGCGTACGACCGATCATATTTTTTGCATCGTTTCCTACTGCCACAATAGCTCCATTTTGTACATTTTTCGCTACAACCGATGGCTCTCTAAGTACAATACCTTTTCCTTTGATGAAAACTAGCGTATTCGCTGTCCCTAAATCTATTCCCAAATCTCTTGATCCAAATCCAAACACTATTATTTACTCCCTTTCTATCTCAAACAAGTTTTACTTCGTTGTCATAAAGTCATAACTCTCATTATAACTGATAGAACGGAAATTGCACAGTGTCACATATACCCTTTTTCTTTTAAGCTTATAAACTGGTGATCACCAATGATCACATGATCCAGGAGTTCAATGCCCATAAGTTGGCCTGCCTCAAATAGTCTTTTCGTCACATCAATATCTTCTGTGGACGGTGCGGGATTACCAGAGGGATGATTATGTGCGCAAATTATCGAGGCAGCTGAACGTTTTACAGCTTCGCGGAAGATTTCCCTCGGGTGCACAATAGAGGCATTAAGTGAGCCGATAAATATTGTTTGTTTATGAAGGATTTGATTTTTGACATTAAGGAAAAGTGCTACGAAATGCTCTTGGTTCAATGAGGTCATATCTGCCATTAAGTAGGTAGCAGCGTCTTTCGGGGATCGTATAGTAAACTTGTCGTCTGTCTTTTGTTGAGATAGACGTTTACCAAGTTCGACTGCCGCAAGTAGTTGGACAGCTTTAGCTTGGCCAATACCTTTAACAGCAGTTATTTCTTCGATGGAAGCATTTTTTAATTCTTGGATTTGTTCAAAATAATTGAGGACACGATTGGCGAGGTGAAGAACCGATTCCTGCTTCGTTCCGGTACGAAGCAGGATTGCGATCAATTCTTGGTTAGACAAACTGGAAGCGCCTTGTCTAACTAGTCTTTCTCTAGGACGATCAGATACATGAACATCACGTATCATCAAAGAAGGTGGTAATTTAGTATTCATGTATTCACCACACGCTCCACTTCTATCAAGCGTAGTGACAATAACGCTCTAAACAAGCGACTGATCGGAAGTCCAATGACATTATTATAATCTCCCTGGATACTTTCAACGAACAATCCACCCATCGTTTGAATTCCATACCCCCCTGCTTTATCTAAAGAATCTCCCGTTGCCACATAAGCATCTATTTGATCTTCAGAGAGTTCAAAAAACTTTACAGAAGTAGTTTCAGCAAAGCTTACAGAAATATTTCCCCCATAAATAGCAACTCCTGTTGTCACTTGATGGGTATTTCCAGATAGTTTTTGAAGAAAGGTTTTTGCTTCCGCATTATCTTTCGGTTTCATCAAAAACTCATTTTCAAAGCTTACAATTGTATCCGCAGCTATGACAATTGCGCTGGGATTCTCCTTTAGGATTGCAGTTGTTTTGCTAATGGCGATATTCCTAGCCACTTCTTCTACCGAAAGATTTTTTTCCACTATTTCCACCGCTCCTGAAGCTATCACTTCAAATGGAATGCCGAATTTAGCAAAAAGCTCCTTTCTCCTAGGTGACTCACTAGCTAAAATAAAATGGTGATCAGATGTTAGTTTCATTTTATATTCCCCCTTTTCAATAGCATACAAAACTATTGAAAAAATGGAAATTGTGTATAAAAAACAGCAATTCAATTCTTCCCCTAAAAAGGCATTAAAAATTCAATTTTATGCAATTGTTCGTCGAAGCATAATGGGAAAAAACATGCATTCTCAGAATAGATGGAGAGTCCGAAAACGCTGATATAGCTTGCACTATCTCCATTAAATCAGCTGGATAATCTTCTTTTTTAGCAATAGACTCAAAGAAATTTTTAGTCAAATTCTCTTGTTGTATTAAATCTATCACTTTTTTCACTTTAGGATCATCACACGTATTCGTTGAAACATACAAACTTTTCACAAAGGTAGGCAGCACCTCTGCTTCTTGCGTCGGTATCGTCGTAACATACAAATCACTCCACACAAAAAACTCATTCCCTACCTGAAAAACACTTGCTTTAGCAAGAGAGGGCTGAGAACCGATGAAGGACATCGCGCTATCTTTGGAAGTGAACATGCCATATTGTTTCGCTTGAAACGGAAGAGATTTCCCCTCTACTTCACTTGTGGCCTCCACCTTATCTTTCTCATCGGTTGGAGTCGTAACTTTGACTTCTTCACTTTTTACTTTCTTATCATTCGCTAAGTTTAATATTAATCCGAACAATAGTACTCCAACAACGCCAATGATCAACCCTTGCACCCCTGCTAGTATTACTTTTTTTCGCGTATTACTGCGTCTACCAATTGGCATAGAATCACCTCTTTTTCATAACCTTATCACGAAGATTATAAAAAAAGACGAGACCCATGTCGGCTCGTCCAAAAAAGTTATCGAGTTAAAAAAACAAATTCACATACCAATCGACAAGCGACTCACCATAAAAATAAGCAATAATAGCGGCTATCGCTATCGATGGTCCAAATGGAATCGGTGTTTTTCTACCTTGTTTCGTTCGTCTCAAAGAAATAACACCAATAACCGTACCGATAATAGAAGCAAGGAATAGAGTTAGTAAAGTCGGAACCCATCCTAACACCAAGCCAATAACAAAGAATAACTTAATATCGCCTCCGCCCATGCCACCTTTAGACACAATCGCAATGAGGAATAAAACCCCAAACCCTACAACCGCACCAACAATACTATCCCACCAAGGACTAAGTGGTTCAAATACTCGCAACACGATTAAAGGAATCAAAAAGAATAATAGAATTTTATCCGGTATAAGCATATACGCAATATCCGACACTGTAATAATAACTAAGAGAGAAATAAACAATAGCGCAACTACTAACTCCAATGTGAAGCCTAGCTGATAATAAGCAAAAGCAAATAATAGTCCAGTGGCTAGTTCCATTACCGGATACACCCAATGAATCTTCGTCCCACACCCGCGGCACTTTCCTTTTAAAAATACATAGGAAAAGACAGGCACCAAGTCTTTAACCGTCAAATTACGATCACAAACCGTACAATGGGAAGGTGGCCGAACAATCGATTCTCTTTTCGGAACGCGTAAACCTGCCACGTTAAAGAAAGAACCGAAAACTAGTCCGTATATGAAAAATAAACACAAAATTACAAACTCCATCTAAACACCTAATTTCTTGCTTTTTGAACAATTTTATTCATCATAAAAGAACGTAGTTACTTGAATTCTAGCTGATATAACATCTTTAAATTCTACGTCCAAGAGTGACTCTTCACCAGGTATTAAAAGCTCAATTTGATCAATTCTTTTAATACGCTCGATAGACTCCAACTCTTTAATAAATATATTTAAGTGATCGTAATCCTTTGTCAAAATATTTATATTAAAAGTGATGAGTTTTAATTGAGGTGGCAAAGTACTATTAGCTACTGGTGATACGGGAGTTTCTGCAGGTTGTTCACCTTCAGTTTCTTCCGTAGTAGCGTCATTTGTTTCAGGAGAAGCCTCTTCTTCACTAGAAACCAACGTTGAATCTGCAACAATTTCATCGTAATTATTAAATTCTATTGACTCAATTTTTGCTTCACTAACTAAATCTACTTCCTCAATGGACTTTATCAGCATGTCTAACTCCCGAGTTAGAGGAACTTTTTTCTCTAACTGAAATGAGTTTTTGTCTTCGCCCTCTTCGACAGGAGCAGTTAACTGGCTATCCAGTAATGCAATTTCACTTCTGACCGTGCTTATAGTAACTTCTTTTGAATTCTTTTCCTCACTCATCGGATAAACTAGAAAATAATAAATTGCCCCTAACAATACAGCTATCAGCGCACTAACCACCAGATAACCCGTTTGTTTGTTGCTAAATAAGTCATTCATTAACGGGTCCCCCTTCACTTAAATAGGTTTCATTGATATCTAGTTGGATTGTTGCTGTATAACGCCATTGCACATCAAAGTTAACCTCATTTTCCACTTCTGTATCTTGTTCATTAACTGGCTCGAAGCTTTTCAGAGTTTCTACTTTAATATCACTAAAATAACTACTGTTTAATAACCTCTCAATAAATGAAGAAACATCCGTCATCGTTTCAAAATCTGCTGTAAGGAGTATCCCAGTCTCGTCAAATAAGTAGGTGCGTAAATAACTATTTGCTTCAACTAAAGAGTATATTTCATCTATTAAAGGACTAACTGGGTAAGAAACACTTTCTACAAAAGCAACTGAAGAGGAATGACTGCCTTGGTCACCATTATCTAGTGTCGAAACTTCAGCACTTAACAAATCCCGCTCTCCAACCAGTTGAGTCTCTTCCGACTCTAAACTCTTTATTTCTTTTTTCAAAGTGAAAAATTGAAAACATAGAAATACTAACAGTAACCCAATTAAAATACCACTAACGATAAACAATAGTTTACTAGATTTACGTCTTTCAATTTGAGGCAATAAATTAATTTCTGGAACCACTAAAATGCCTCCTTCAAAACTAGTCCAATAAGCGGTATGTATTTTGCATTTAAATGAGGATAGGAATTTTGAACTGTGCTATCATCTATAAATTGTATGGGCGTATCGTAAGTTGAACGCATTTCATTCACAATATAATCCATTTCAGGAGAGTCTCCTAAAATAATTATTTCATCCACCGCTTTTTCTCCTTTATATAGAGAAAAACGATAAAAGTTTAGAATTCGATCAATTTCTGCTATTTGATCAATTAAACGCAAACGATAATCGTCCATTTCTCCTACATTAGAAAATTCCACATCTGACTCAGTACTCTCTTGTGACTTCCAATCTAATCTATTCGTTTCAATAGATTGATAACGCAAAAATTCAAGTTTTCCAGGTGTATAGATACTAATAGACAATCCATTAATTGACCAGTCCGTTATTAAATAACTCTTATTAGGCACAAAGGTCTTCACATGTTCTAAGTAACGGATCGTTGAAAGTGCTCGAACATCCGAATGAGTTGGATGGAGAGACAAGTCGTCTAAAACCCCGGCCATTTTAGTAATTTCTTCAGCAGGAGCGGCAAAAAGTGTTGCTTCTCCATCATTCTGTTTTTCATCATATACATCAATGAGCGGGTTTGAAAAAGGCAGATGTATTGTTCGGCCAAGCTCCATCTCCACATACCCCTTTAGCATAGATGATTCTATGTCTCGAGGATGTTCAAATGTCTTCATCATAACGGTACTATCAGGCACAAAAAAACGAACATCGGACTTTTTAATTCCCCATTTTAAGATTAGTTCTTTTAGCGTTTCAAATAAAGCCATCTCATCTTTGACTAAATCTCCCTCGATAACCCCAGCTGGTAAAGAATGTTCAAAAATTGTAGCCTCATTGATATCAGGGTTATTCATCACAATAGCTCTTATTAAATACTCATTAACCTCTAAAACGACAAATCGATTCTTTTTCTTTTTAAACATTTTGGTCAATCCCCCATAGACTTGCTCATTAGTTTCACTTTTCAACAAACGAATTATTGTCGTTTGCTCAAAGGTGAAATAATATTTAAAGAGATACAGCAGACTGGGTCTGCTGTATACTTATTCTAGTTATTTTACTCAGTAACTGTCTCGTCAGTAGCCTTAGTTATAGCAGTTATACTAGCAGCACTACCTTTTTGTTTATCTTCAGTAATTCCTTTTAAAGTAGCAGCAGTAAACGCAACTGTTTTATCGCCAGAGTAAATAATATCACCTGTAGTTATTGTAAGTGGCTTAGTCCTCTTAACAGTAGTAGTTACAGGAATTTCTCCTTCAGATTCTAAATATCCCTCACTTTTCAATTCTTCGACTGTTACTTCGATATCCAAGACTTTAGTTGTATCGTCGATAGGATCTTCGATAAAGTACAGTTGAGCAGCATTCAGTACATTTGTAGCATCAGCTTTCACTGCATTGTATCTACTATTCTCGATAATATTACCAATTGATGGAACAGCAATCGCAGCTACAATGGCAAGTATTACAATAACTGCTAAAAGCTCGACTAATGTAAGACCTTTTTCATTTTTTAATATATGTTTCATTTTTTTCATTTTAATTTCCCCTTTGTTTGTTTGATCATTTATTTCAATCATGTCTTTGTTCATGACTTTCTCACCTCCTTTAAATGAGATAACTTTTTAAATCTGTTCATACATACTAAACATTGGAACCATAATGGCCATAACGATTGTTCCAACAACGGTAGCTAAGAAGACAATCATGAGTGGTTCTATTAGAGATTTAAGTGTATCAACAGTTCGATCCACATCATCTTCATAGAAGTCTGCAATTTTCTCTAACATATAATCAAGGGAACCAGTTGACTCACCTATTGCTGTCATTTGAGTTACTAATGGTGGAAATATCCAGCTTTTTTCTAGTGGTGCTGAAAGTGTACTTCCAGATTCAAGACTGGATCTAGATTCTCGTACTACTTTAGCAACAACAGGATTTCCAATTACATTCTCAACTATTGTCAGTGCCTGTAATATTGGTACTGAACTACTAAATAGTGAAGCAAGAGTTCTAGTCATTCTTGCGATAGCTGATTTTTGAAGTAATTTTCCAAAAACAGGTATTCTTAATAGTAATACATTGAATGAGTAGTTAAAAGATTCATTCTTTGTATATAACAAGTTAAAACCAATGACTAAAATAAGTATAAGGCCCAAAAAGATATACCAGGAAGATTGTAAGGAATTACTTAAGCCCATAACTAATTTCGTTATAAGCGGAAGTTCTGCACCCATTTCCTCGAACATCGTAACAAATTGAGGTACGATCGTTAACATTAAAAATCCAGCAACAAAAACAGTCATGACGAGTAATATGATGGGATAAGCCATAGTGGATTGAACTTTCTTTTTTAAGTTAAATTGCTTTTCATATGAAAAAGCTAATCTTTCTAATGATTCATCTAGATTACCTGTCGCTTCGCCTGCTCGGATCATATTTACAAATAGTGCAGGAAATACTTTGGGATATTTGGCAGCTGCATTTGAAAAAGACAAACCAGAACGAACATCCTCTTCTACGTCCATTAACCCTTTTTTCAAAGGCTTACTTGAAGTTTGCTCACTTAATATCTTGGTAGACTCTAAGATAGAAACACCCGCCCGAATTAACGTAGCAAACTGGCGACAGTATATAACAAAATGTTCATTTTTCACTTTGCCACCAAGTGTTAACTCCTTATGGAGAATACTATTAGATTCCTCTAACTCCCTTGGATTAATCCCCTGAGCTCGGAGTTTAACAATTGCTGTTTGTTTGTTTGTCGCATCAATTGTCCCTTTTTTTAAGGATCCTTGCGCAGATCGACCACTATATTTAAATATAACCACTAGTAATCACCTACATTTAAAAATGGTTTGGCAGATTCAAGTGAAATTTTTCCACTGGTGAGTAGTTGTTGAACAGAAGATTCCAATGTATGCATTCCAAGCGCTCGACTAGTTTGCATGACATTTTGTAATTGGTGCACTTTTTCATTTCTAATAAGATTTGCTACTGATGGTGTTTGTATTAATACTTCCGTTGCTGCTAATCTACCTTTAGAATCACTTTGCACAAATAATCTTTGTGAAACAATTCCTTGTAACACATTTGCCAATTGAATACGTATTTGACTTTGCTGATGTGGTGGAAATACATCTATAATCCTATCGATTGTAGTAGGAGCACTACTTGTATGTAGTGTTGCCATCACTAAGTGACCTGTTTCTGCTGCAGTAATGGCAGTCGAAATTGTTTCTAAGTCTCTCATTTCTCCTACAAGGATAACATCTGGATCTTGGCGTAATGCTGCTCTTAAACCATTAGCAAAACTTAATGTATCCGAGCCAACTTCCCGTTGATTAACAACCGACTTTTTATGTGTATGCACATATTCAATAGGATCTTCTAAAGTAATAATATGCTTTGCTTTTGTTGTATTAATATAGTCTATCATCGATGCTAGGGTAGTCGATTTACCAGAACCCGTAGGTCCAGTTACAAGTATTAAACCATGTGGCTTGTCTGCTAATGTATATAAAACATTCGGCATTCCTAACTGTTCGATTGCAGGAATTTTAGATTCAATCATCCGAACTGCAATTGATACTTGCCCCTGTTGATGATAGGCATTAATCCTAAATCTACATAATCCTGGCAATTCATAACTAAAATCAATTTCGCCATTTGCTTCAAATTCTTCAAGCTTATCGAGCTCTACTATTCCTTGAAGCATTTCTTTAGTATCTTCTGGACTTAAATTCACTTCACCAGATGAAATCAACGAACCATTTTTACGAAAAACTGGTGGTAAACCAACCGTAATATGAAGATCCGAAGCCTTTTCTTCAAAACTCTGTTCAAGCAATTGAATTATTGATTTTTTCATTTTTATTTCACCTCAATCAGCAGTAGCCACACGAAGCACTTCTTCTGTAGTTGTAATGCCAGCTTTAACTTTTAAAAGGCCATCTTCTAGTAAGCTAGAAAACCCAGTTTTTTTCATATAATCTCTCAGCAGAGAAGGTCCTTTAGAAGTTAAAATAATATCCTTTACAAAGTCATCGACAACTAATACTTCATGTATAGCAAGACGGCCCCTATATCCTGTGTGATTACAAGCCGGACAACCTCTACCTTTGCGAACTTCTTCTATAACAATTCCATGTTCTGCAAAGATTTCTTTTTCTCTTTCATTCGGAATTGTGGCTTCTCCACAGTCCCGACAAACTTTTCGCACTAAACGTTGTGCAACAATACCAACTAGTGAGGAGGATAATAGAAATGATTCAACCCCCATATCCTTTAACCGCGAGACAGATTCCACAGCACTATTCGTATGTAGTGTACTCAATACAAGATGTCCAGTTAATGATGCTCTTACAGCAATCTGTGCTGTTTCTAAATCACGAATTTCTCCGATCATTACAATGTCAGGATCTTGTCGTAAAATTGAACGTAACCCAGTAGCAAAGGTTAATCCAACTTCTTCTCGTACTTGAATTTGGTTAATACCATCTAATTGATACTCTACAGGGTCTTCAACTGTAATAATATTCACATTTTCATCGTTTAATTGGTTAAGTGCAGCGTAGAGTGTGGAAGATTTACCAGATCCAGTAGGTCCAGTTAACAACACTATTCCATTTGGATGCTGAATCATTTTACTAAAAGCATTTAAGTTGGTTTCATTAAAATCTAACTTATTGATACTATTCAATGCACTGCTTAGATCCAGAATACGCATTACGACCTTTTCTCCATAAATAGTAGGAAGAGTGGAAAGACGAATATCAATATCCTTCATATTAATCCTTAATTTAATACGCCCATCTTGAGGCAGTCTATTCTCGGTTATATTCAAGTAGCCCATAATCTTAATACGAGCTAATATGACGTTTTGCATATACTTTGGCAAAGAACGCTCAGACTTTAACATTCCATCTACCCTATAACGAACACGCAGATCATTTTCTTGTGGGTCAAAGTGAATATCACTGGCACGCTGAGCTACACCGTTTGCTATTATTTGGTTGACTAAACGCACTATTGGAGAGTCTTCATCCGTAATTTGTGTATCATTTTCTATTTCATTAGGCGACATATCTATCAAAGCTTGATCCATAGATTCTTGCAAATCATAATACTTCGTTATTGTTCTAAAAACATCGTCCTTAGCAGCAATACTCGTTTCTATTTGACAACCAGTAGCCATACGTACTTCTTCAATAGCAAAATAATCCATTGGATCAGCCATAGCAATCATCAATTTATTTCGATCCTTTTTGATAGGCATGATATTAGCACGTTTCGCTAACTCTTTTGGTACAAGCTGGATCAATTCTGGATCAATCGAATATTGATTTAAACTAACATGAGGAATCCCTAATTGAAATTCGAGTACTTCTATTAATTGTTGCTCAGTTAGTAAATTTTCTCTTATTAGAAAATCTCCAAGCTTTTCATCACGACTTTTGTTTGAGAGTGCATAATTTAATTGCTCATCAGTTATAACGAGAGATTCAACTAGTAAATCCCCTAATCGTTTGCGTGCATTACTCTTCATCAAAATCACCCCAGCCTGTACTTATTTTGATCCGTCTATGATGTTACCTGCTTTGTCATAATAACTGCCCTCTGGCAATTCATCAGAATCCTCTTCGCCTGCTGTAGGTACTGTATTTGACTGTTCCTTCTCGCTATCCCCTGCTAGATTAGGGTTATTCGTATTGGAAGTCTCTTCGTTTACATCTGACAAGCCATCTCCATTCATGTCCACTGCAAGATCGGGATCTGGAGTGGAGGAAATTTCAGGTGCTAAAGAAGATTTTAAAATCACTCTATGGACGGGCGGATAATAATCCTCGCTTATAAGCTCTTCTTTTTCAAATGGTCCTGCTTTGTCTGAAGTTTGACGATATACAGATACTCTCAAACCCGGTTTACCTTCTTGTAAAAGCTGTTCTTTATTGGGAGCTAATTCATTTGAATATCTATAAATAGTTCTAGGCAAAACTTCTTGTTTATCTCTTACTTGGTACTTAGTTTCAGTATCCAAGGGTATCGAATATATTTCTATCAATAAACTTGTATCTTTTGTACTAACTTTTAAAGTTGCAGGAGAATTATTGGTATTGATAAATTTCAAATCTTTGGTGGTATTAATATTGGCTTCTATTCCCGGTTCAAGATAGCTAGTTACCTCTCCTTGTGAATGTCGTTCCAATATCTCAAAATTCGTTTGAAGTATTGTACTATAAATCAAAGAAGCTACAAAATTAATTGTTTCATTGGATGCTCCGAGGTTTATACCTTCCATATGCTGATTTAATGAGAAGATCTCCCCACTACCTATTACTTTTTCATTTAAAGCTGACATAATTTCAGTTAAACTGGCTGCATTAATGGAGATTTCTTCAATATCAAAAGCAATTCTGTCTGCTTGAAACAAGGACATGTCTAGTGCAACAGTCTCAATTGGTTCAATAGATAACACTTCTACATGATTCTTAATTATTTGAAGAGTGGCTTCTATATCCAAATGGCTATTCTCTTCAATTATTGCAGTCAGTTCCGGACTCATTTCGACTTGTAAAGGAAGTTGAACAGTTGGTTCAGACTCCCAAAATGCGTACCAGGGTGTACTAACTTGATTTTCAAATTGGTCTACGGTTGACTCTACATTAAATGTGAACCACTCAGAATTTAGCGTAATGTCAGTATTGTTTCCAGTTAATAGAATAGGATTTTGCTTCCATTCCAATATTTTTGAATTTAAGAGAGAAATAATTTCTTCTCTATCAAGAGATTCCACTTGTTGTCCACCAATGCTAGAACCTGAATCTTTACTTTCTGCACTAACTTGTTGTTGCAAAAGGGGGAAATTACCAGACCATAAATAAAAAAGAAATGATGTTAATACAACTAGTACTATTGTTTTCCTAATTTCCCTCATAAATGCACCTCCTAAAGCTAACATTGCATAAATCTCATTTAAAAACCAATTTAATGAGCATTAAGTATTATTTTCATTCACTTAAATACAGTATTTAAGTTTCATCATTTTTTGTTTTTTTATTTCGACATTATTTTCGTTGATTCTTTTTACTTATTTATATATTATTAGGCACAGAATTACAAGAGGGTTATAAAAGAAAAGAAATTTAATTTCGAGGATATACATATTTTTCGAATTTAAAAGATAGATAACTTCTTCTTTTCACTAAAGAAACTTGCCTAATCGACAAGTTTCAACAGAACTAACTAGTTTTCAATCAAAGGTCCTCTTTTAGTTAAGTTCGGGTTAACGGCCTCTGTTGGTGGAGTTCCTGGTGTACTAGGTTTACTAGGTATGCCTGGAAACCATTTATTAAATTGTGGTTCACCATAATGTACTTCCCCCATTCCCGTCACACTAATGGATTTACCAATTATCGTCCCTAATACTTTTCCACTGCCACTAACTTCAAAATGAGCATTGGGAGCAAAGTAAAGAGAGGGCAATACGTCCCCATGTCCTGTCACCTTAAATGATTTGCCTCCTGATAGAATATTACCATGGATTTCCGTCGATCCAGCAATTTTTACATCTGCTGTTTCGGCATATATCGATGCATATATTTTTGTGTGTCCTCCTATATTCCCTTCTCCTAATACACCACTTCCAGAATAAAAAACTTCTATATTATTACTAGGAGATCCAAAATGGCTAGTGGTAACGTTAAATGTTTTTTTCACATGTAAAGTTAACTTTCCTGTTCCTTTAATAATTACTTTTGCGTCACCTGAAATATTAAATTCATCTAGCACCAGTTCTTTATCTGTTTCACCTACGTCTATTGTTAATGTTCTACTTCCCGAAATATCTAGTTTTTTTATATAACTATTCTCTTTTAGTATAAACGGTGGAGCAGAACCATCTCCTTTTTCTGAAATGCTATCTATAATTTTATAACTTGGCGGTATTGGAAAATCAGGTAATTTTGGTATATCTCCAATTTTTACTCCTGTTATTGGAGGGATAGAACCAAGGTGCTCTGGTTTTTTCAAAGCAATTGATTCCGATCCATTTGGAACAAAAAACGAAATATTATCAGTATTATTCCAACCAATTTCTATACTTCCTGCTTTCCGGTCCAATGTTGCAATATTACCAGTTACCTGTGGGCTTAAGATTTTTATTTTCTCCATTACAAAGATAGCTACGTCTTGCGGCAAACCTTCCACTGGTCCTCCACCATTTCCAGGAGTTTCTGGAGTTCCAGGTATTTCTGGAGTTCCAGGGTCTCCTAAGTTCCCCACATCTAGTTTGACGATTAGTTTTTGAGAAACAGTTCGCTCCTTGTTGCCAATTTTACCAACTGATTCGATTTTATATTCAAATCCTTCTCCACTTTCCATTACTCTAGTGACGGTTACTGTTGCAATCGGGGTAGTTTTAATATTATCTTCACTATAATTAGATTCAAAATTAAATTTTTCTTTAAAGCTAGGGCTATCAGATTGCACTTTCCATTCTTTAGGTAAGTCAGTTTTCACTTTATTTAAGTAGTAATTTTCTAGAATTCCTGCAAAGTCAAACACAAACCCAGTTTGCTCTTTTAGGGGGCGTCTATAATATGCCTCTTCCGCTTTTTTATAGTCTTCTTTTGTCTTACTATAAGCTAGTCCGTAAGCAGATTGTAATTTATCTTCCATATCTTTTCTAGTTACAACAATTCCCGATTCAGCTATATAAAAAGTGGATTGATCGGTACGTTCATTTGCTGATAATCTCAGACTATTACTAGTTACTGTTAATATACTTACACCTAAGACAGTGATAATAACTACTAATATTAATACACTTAAAAGCGTAAAACCACTAGCATCTAAAAGTCTTGGCATTTTCACATTTTTCGACTTCAAATTTATTCATCTCCTGTCCTTAGGTAAATTTCTGTCTTTTTGATTCCTTTTTGTTCAGAACTTTTTATTTCTATAATCCATTTACCATCATCTTCTTTAATATCAAACCTCTCAACCGAGCTAGCAATTACCACACCATTTCTAGTAATGTTATCTCCACTTTTAGAATAGTTATTTCCATTTAAATTTATTTCACTATTGCTGATTAATTGTGGATTTTCGGTTTTTCTTATATCTCTTGTAATTACTTTTAACACATACGAAATATCTGTTAATTGATTGTTTTTTTCTAGTTGGTTTTTGTACTGTTTGGTACCAGTCATCAACACACTATAAACTAACAACATTACTATACTAGCGAGGGCAAGTGCTGCAACAAGCTCAACTAGAGTGATACCTTTTTCAGTATTCCAGTGCTTCCGCATGAATTATGACCTCCATTCTAAAATTGTTTCCATTTTAGCTCTAGGCCGCGTTTCCTTCTCTAACTCAAAATCCTGCTCAAAAACTTCTATTACTAATTTTACTAGACCGGACATTTCGGGTTCTGAATATAGTTTAAAATGTAGCTTAACATAGGAACCATCTATCTTCTTTGTAAATATATATTTATTCGGATCATCTTGGACATACTCCTTCACTAATTCATTAATAACATCTTTTACATCTCCATTTCTACTTAATTCATATATTTTCTCCATCTTTATTTGAGCATATATTTTCTCCATCTCTACTTGTGCTAAATAGGTTGCATCCACTACTTCTTCCGAAGTTTTACCCGTTTTTGCTGATTGAATAAAGAATGAAAAAAAAGCAGACAAAATTATTGTAACTAAGATGATAGATGCTAATATTTCTATAAGTGTTAACCCTTTTTCACTTAAATTTTTACTTACTTTATTTATCATTTTTTTCATTCCCTTTTCCTATCATTTCTCTAATCGAGTATAAAAAAAACCAATTAGCATAATCTAATTGGTTCTAAATCACTATAACATTTACCTCACATACTCCGCAACCCGATTCCTACCCGCCTGCTTCGCTCCAATATACAATGCCCTATCGGCATTACGAAGTAGAGACATTCCTTCGTCACTGTCTTCTGGTGCTGTAGAGACTCCAATACTTGCAGTAATGAATATTATTTCATCTCTTGTTATTTCGCCTAAATCGAGTGGTACGATAAATGGCGTTTGTTCGATTTTCCGACGTAATTGCTCGGCAACATTTAATGCCTGTAATTTCGAATAATTTGGTAAGAGAACTACGAATTCTTCTCCTCCATACCTTCCTACTGTTCCGTTTGAACCAATTTCCTGTTTAATAATATTTGCAAATTCTTGTAGGATAATATTTCCGCTATGATGGCCATACGTATCATTAACACCTTTAAACTTATCAATATCCATCATGATTAAAGACACGGTCCTATATGCTCCGCTATTTAGCTTTGATATATCGGATTTTAATTGGTTATCTAAGTATCTATAATTATAAATCTTCGTTAATTCACAGATTTCACTTTTTTCAACTGCTTCTCTTACATATCTGGCTTTCTCTAAGGAAACGGCAAAATATGAGCACAGCAAGTGAATAATTTTAAGTTGATATGGTTCAAATGCAAACTTGTCCCTTGCAGCTAATATTAGAACTCCCTCAATTTTCTGATTTCTGTAGATAGGTACACACATTACACTCTCCATATCATCAGCTAAAAAAGGAGGTCGCATATGATTCCACTCAGTCTGCTTGTTATAGAGAATTGGTTCACCCTTTTCATATACTTTACCAGCTAAGCTATATTTTATATCTTCATGCCCAAATTCCAACTCTTTGTTTTGTCCATCTTCTCTAGCTCGTAGTACAAAAAAGTTATCTTCTATATTATCTACAATATATCCAGCGTTTAATGGGAACATATTAGATAATCTTTTCAAGAACATATCTAAAATTTCATTCGTCGTCATGCGATCCGCAAGTTGATGACCAAACTCACTTGCCTCATTTAAATCCGCATTTACTTTTTCGGAATCACTATACATTCTTATCAACAATGTAATCGATAACAAAGGTAAACCTAATAACCACAAGGCAGTTGTGCCTGTTGTGTTTTCAAACAGATACAAACCTAAACCAAAAGGTAATGTTATAAACAGACATGCAAATTCCCAGTATAAATCCTTCGAGAAAAATACAGGATTCATATTACATAAATATTCTCTCATAAAGAGGAAAAGATGATTAATAATTAAATAAGAGATAGCAAAAATAGATCCATATACAATTACATCTTTTAACATAATACTACCAGTTTCATAGCCTAAATAAATAACTAAAGAACCACTTAAAATAGAAAGAGAAAAGAACATAAACGAATTATAAAAATACTTAAATAAGGTATCTCTAGATATTTTCAAATGATAAACTAATGGAATCATACATATCTGCATAGAAATTAGCTCTGCTAAAATCCCATATTTTAAAAAGATGGCTATTTGAACCCATATTACTAAAATAAATGTAGTTCCTGCTATGAAAAACGGAAAAATACTCGACAATAACGCTAACAGTAAAAAAGCCCCGTAACCTTCCCAATCACCAGGCTTAGTGGGGGAATATAAATACACTAAGAGAGTTCCAGCTGGAACAAATAATAGCCACAAAGCAAACATAATTCTTTGTGCTTTTTTCGAAAAATTCATCTGACTATTAATCTCCTTTCCTACTAAATAACCACTACTAAGTTCTCATTATACTTAAATTATTATATCACTAATTACTCTGAATGTTTCAATTACTAAATTCCTGTTTTTTCTTTTAACTCAGCGATGAAATAAAAAGAACCAGTGACAATTGTAATAGAATCTTCAGAATTCTCGTTAAAGTCCACTTCGTTCGCATCTTTTTTCAATACTTTAGAACTATTATTACATAATTCATATAAAACGATTGCATCTAAAGCTCTCTCATGTTGGAAGTTAACGAATTCAAAAGAACTACCAATTTCCTCTAACTTCCTTAACATAACACTATATTCCTTATCTTTCAATATACCTACGATAAAATGGATTTGCTTATCTGGAAATCTCTCTTTTAACGCTTCTACTAGAGCATCCATACTTGCCCTATTATGAGCCCCATCCATATATAGATTATCTCTTATTTTCTCCATTCTTCCCGGCAATCTTGCATTTTTCACAGCTACTTGGACTTGTGATACTACTAGATCAAAACCACTTATAAGCAATGATGTTATAGCCAATGCCATATTTGATTGTTGGTGCTCCCCTATCATTTGGGGATTTAAATTTGCAAATGAATATTCTTTATATGTATACCGTTCTTTCACCACTCGAAAATCTTTGTCGTACTCTATTACAGTCGCATTTTTCTCTTCTGCTTCTTTGTACATGATTTTTTTCGCTGGTTCTAATAAGGACCCTATTACTAATTGGCTATTGGCCTTTAATATCCCTGCTTTATGCCAACTAATTTTTTCAATTGTATCTCCCAAGAAATTTGTATGGTCAATGGAAATGCTAGGTATAACAGCTATTGAGTTTTTCATGACGTTCGTACTATCCAAACGTCCTCCCATGCCTGCTTCAATGAATAAAACATCTAATTCTACCTTCTCAAATATTAAAAAGGCTGCAACTGTTAGTAATTCGAAATCCGTTAACATACCACTTATCCCTCTTTTTTGCATAAGGGCAAAAGCGTTATCCATTTCTTTTTCTGTAACAGGCATACTGTTTATCTGAATTTGATCATGTACATCGATTATACTTGGGCTTGTAAAGGATCCATAACTCAAGCCATGTTCACTTGCTAAAGCTGTCAAGAAAGCGATTGTAGAGCCTTTTCCATTTGTCCCAGCTACATGAATAACTTTATGCTTGTCCTGGGGATTGCCTAGTTTCTGCAGGGCTGACTGGATCAGCTCCAGTCCTGGTTTAATAATTGTTTCACTTTCTATATGCCATTTTGTTTTATATTTATTAAAATTTTTTATTTCCACGTAGTTCACCCTATTCCGTCTGATTAAATTTCGTGCTAAACTTCTTGTGAACACATTATAACACGTACTAGTGGAGGTCATTCATTATGCAAACATGTTGGATCGTATACAACGGTAGTCTTACACATGATAAATTTATCGATCAAGCTCTTCTGTTAAAGGAAGCGGCGGATAGACATGATATTCATGCCATTTTAGTGAAAAATTATGAAGTGCTGATGAATGTCCAGCAAAGGTTACATGCTAAACCAGATTTTGTCGTGTTTTTAGACAAAGATATTTTGCTTGCCCAGTATTTAAAAAATGAGGGTATTCCAGTATTTAATGATCCAAATGTTATTGAAATTTGTGATAATAAAGCAAGGCAATACATGATGTTGGCAAATGCCGGAGTGCCAATGCCAATTACCATCGTAGCACCTAAAGTATATCCAGGATTTTCTATACAAGAATCAGGTTACTTCGAACAAGTGTTGCAAGTAATTCCATTACCTATGATTATTAAAGAAGCACATGGCTCATTTGGTATGAAGGTCTATTTAATAGAAACTAGAGAACAATTCTTTGCAAAAATAGAGGAACTTGCAGGAATCGAATATGTCTTTCAACAATTTATCGCAAATAGTAGAGGTAGAGACATCCGTGTAAATGTAGTAGGCGGCCAAGTCGTTGCCTGTATGTTTCGCGAATCTCAAACAGATTTCCGTGCCAATATAACAAACGGCGGCTCCGCCTCCCCTATTATTCTCACGTCCCGACAAATGGAAGTGGCAATCCAAGCTGCAGAAGCTTTAGGTGCAGAGTTCGCAGGGGTAGATTTGTTGTTTGGGGACAATGAAGAACCACTCGTTTGCGAAGTAAATGGCGTTGCACATATTCGTAATATCTTTAATGTGACTGGCATAAATGTTGGGGATGCTATGATCGAATATATTCAATCTAAAATAGGAGCTGCTGTTGTATGAATGGATTGCTCATTTACGAAAAAGCCGAAATAGAACGTAACCGAAGCTTCATTGATCGATTAATAAATGCTTCGAGTCAATATTCATTAACATTAACAGTAGTAGATGATCAAAGTCCCATCCCAGAAGCAGACTTTATATTCTTTCGTTCCAGAAACCCGCAACTTGCCAAACAATTAGAACAACGCAATATACCAATGTTCAATCGGGCAGAGGTAAATGTTATTGCCAATGACAAATTAAAAGCAATACAGCTTGTACAGCTTCTTGGAATTGCAACTGTTCCAACTAAAAAAATAGTAACTGATACTGAGATAAATGAATACCCAATTATACTAAAAACAATCGACGGGCACGGCGGGAAACAAGTGGAATTAGTTAAAACCCAAAAAGAAGCCACTTCCTTCCTAAATACGTTTTCCGAAAACACGATTATCGCCCAGCAGTATATTGAAACAAATGCTACTGATGTACGTGTATTTATGCTTGGTGAAGAAGTAGTGGGTGCTGTAAAAAGAATTGGACCAACAGATAGTTTTAAATCTAATTTCACATTAGGTGGCACAGTAGAAAAATATATTCTAGACTCACAACAACGTGCAGAAGTAGAGAAAATAGCTAAAGCGCTTAAAAGTGATTATATTGGTATTGATTTTCTTCTATTACCAGAAGAAACCTGGCTTTTCAATGAAATCGAGGATCCCGTTGGCGCAAGATCCTATTACGAAACAACTAAAGAAGATATTGCAGAGCCTATAATGGAATACATTCATAAGAAACTCACAAAAAAAGAGAGAGACGAGATTTAATCGTCCTCTCTCTTTTTTTGGCGTTTGAATGGAAACACAGGAAAGTAGCGGAGAATCACCTGTATATAAAGAAGAATCACCCGAATGTCACGTAAAACCACCGGAATCTGGAGAACTCTTCTCCGCAAAAAAGCATGCACCCAAATCATTGGGTGCACGCTCAAATTTTTATAGATTATTTAATTCTTCCATACGCTTCAATACAGATGCGTGTTTCTCTAGATAGTCTGCTTCTTTTGCACGTTCTTCTGCAACTACTGCCTCTGGTGCTTTCGAAACAAAGCGTTCATTAGATAGTTTTCCTTGAACTAATTTCACTTCTTTAGCCCATTTTTCTAGCTCTTTTGTTAAACGAGCTTTCTCGGCATCAATATCGATTAACCCTTGTAGCGGAAGATATAAAACCGCTCCCGTAACTACAGCAGACATTGATTGACTAGGTGCTTCTAATTCTAATCCTATTACAAGTGGTTCTGGATTACAGAAACGCTCCAAATACTTAGCATTTGCTTCTAATACGGCTAATGTATTTGCATCCTTCGCGGAAACATATAAAGGAACTTTTTTGCTCATTGGCGTTTGTACTTCTGAACGAATATTACGAACCGAGCGGATAATTTCAGAAAGTAACTTCATATTGTCCGCTTCTTCTTTGTTTGAAAGTGCTTCGTTTACAGTCGGCCAAGCAGCAACTGTAATCGACTCGCCTTCATGCGGAAGGTTTTGCCAAATTTCTTCTGTAATGAATGGCATAAATGGATGCAATAGACGCATAGTATTGTCTAAAACATAAGCTAGTACGGACCGTGTCATTTTTTTCGCTTCTTCATCTTCCCCGTTAAGTGGAAGTTTTGCCATTTCAATATACCAGTCACAGAAATCATCCCAGATGAAGTTATAAAGCGCACGACCAACTTCACCAAATTCATAACGATCTGAAAGTCTTGTTACTTGCTCAATCGTTTCATTTAAACGTGTAAGAATCCATGCATCCGCAACCGATTTTTTACCATCTAAATTTATCTCTTCAAATTTCAAGCCATCCATATTCATTAATGCAAAACGAGATGCATTCCAAATTTTGTTGGCAAAGTTCCAAACAGCTTCTACTTTTTCTGTTGAGAAACGTAAATCTTGCCCAGGTGATGATCCAGTACTTAGGAAGTAACGTAACGAATCTGCTCCGTATTGATCAATAATATCCATTGGATCAATACCATTTCCTAGCGATTTAGACATCTTACGACCGTCTTCCGCACGTACCAGACCGTGTATTAGAACATCATCAAAAGGACGAGTACCAGTAAATTCTATCCCTTGGAAAATCATACGAGAAACCCAAAAGAATATAATGTCATAACCAGTTACGAGCGCATTTGTAGGATAATACTTTTTGAACTCTTCGTTTTCTGCATCTGGCCAACCTAATGTAGAAAACGGCCATAATGCCGAGGAGAACCAAGTATCTAAGACATCGTTATCTTGATTCCAGTTTTCTGGATCAGCTGGTGCTTCGTTCCCAACATAAATTTCTCCAGTTTCTTTATGATACCAAGCTGGAATACGATGTCCCCACCATAATTGACGTGATATACACCAGTCATGAATATTTTCCATCCAACGCAAATACGTTTTTTCAAAACGATCTGGTACAAAATTCACTTTTCCTTCTGCTTCTTGAAGTTTGATAGCTTCTTTCGCAAGTGGTTGCATTTTAACAAACCATTGAGTAGATAGATATGGTTCAACTACTGCTCCACTTCGTTCAGAATGTCCTACTGAATGTGCATGTTCTTCGATTTTGAATAGAACTCCTGCATCTTGTAAATCTTTAACGATTTGTTTACGACATTCAAATCGGTCCATTCCATTATAAGTAGCTGCATTCCCATTCATCGTACCGTCTTCATTCATTACTAAAATACGTTGTAAGTTGTGACGGTTCCCGATTTCAAAGTCATTCGGGTCATGTGCAGGCGTAATTTTCACTGCTCCACTTCCAAACTCCATATCTACGTAATCATCTCCAACAATCGGTATTTCACGACCAATAATCGGAAGTTTTACTGTTTTTCCGATTAAATGCTTATAACGATCATCTTCTGGATGTACTGCTACTGCGGTATCCCCAAGCATTGTTTCTGGTCTAGTAGTCGCAACATCGATTGATCCAGTACCATCTGCAAGTGGGTAATGCATATGATAGAATGCACCCTGTACATCTTTGTGGATTACTTCAATATCGGAAAGTGCCGTTTTAGTTGCTGGATCCCAGTTGATAATGTATTCGCCACGGTAGATTAAACCTTTGTTATACAGCTTAACGAATACTTCTTTCACTGCATTTGATAATCCTTCATCTAAAGTAAAGCGCTCACGCGAATAGTCTAAACCAAGTCCAAGTTTCGACCATTGTGCACGGATATGGCCAGCGTATTCTTCTTTCCACTTCCATGTTTCTTCGACAAACTTTTCACGGCCCAAATCATATCTTGTAATATTATCAGCACGCAGTTTTTCCTCTACTTTTGCTTGTGTTGCGATACCTGCATGATCCATACCCGGAAGCCATAAAGCATCATATCCTTGCATACGTTTCATACGAACAATAATATCTTGTAATGTAGTATCCCATGCGTGACCTAAATGTAGTTTGCCGGTAACATTCGGTGGTGGAATTACGATTGTATAAGGTTCTTTATCGCTTTCTGGATGAGCTTCGAAGTATTTTCCTTCTAACCACCATTCATACCGTCCTTTTTCAATCGACTGCGGATCATACTTTGTGGACATCGTTGTTTCGTTTGTCATTGTCTGTTCCTCCTAAAAAAGAATATAAAAAAACTCCTATCGTCATTAAAGGACGAAGGAGTTTGTTCGCGGTACCACCTTTATTCGCGAATGCTAAAAAACGCATCACGCTCTCAATTCGATAACGGCTTCAAACCGGCATTTGCTACTTACGTTCACAAATACTGCTCGTGGGCTACCTTCAAATGGCGGTTAACAGAAACATTTCAGCAAATTGTTTCCTTTCTTTTGAGAACCAAATCATTCTACTCTTCCCATTCATTGCATCTCTATTCATTTGTTCCATTGTAAAGGATATTATTATATGCCGTCAAGTCTAGTATGGTGAAAGGAGAATTACAATGAGAAAAGGATATAACCCATATTTATTGCCCGATTGGTTACGTAAAACACGTTTCTATTGTAAGCATGTAAGTATTCCCATTTGTACTTTCCAATTAATACGAGTACTAATCGTGCCTACCACATGGGATTTCCTCTTATTGGTACTATTACTACTCATCTGTTTTTTGTTTTACAAGAACATTATTTGATGGGAATGTCAGCTTTGAATATCCATCATCCAAATCTAAAATGAATTGAAGCTCGAACTCCTCGCCTTGCGGTATTTTCACTTCCACTGGTTCAGCAGGGTTTGGTGCTTCTACTTCTGCAACTGGTTTAACTGGAACGGGTACAGGAGCTTCCTCGTATTCACAGTGTACAGTCCACCCAACTTCAATTGCCGCTTGCTCTGTTGGTTTCGAGTTAATATGGTTCACTTGAACTGTTGGCTTGGAACCTTCTTTTAATTTGTCTTTACCGAACTCGATACTCATTGGTACTGCATATTCAAAATAGCCGACCTCACCTTGCAGATCTAAGTCTTCAATCTCGGTGAATTCGCTCGTAGCATGATGCTCCTCTTCACCTTCCTCAAACTTAACGTGGCAGGTGATGTGGTATATACCTACTATTTGAATAATATTCTCCTTCTCAGTGACTTCGCATTGAGGAGTTACTGCAACATTTTTAATTTCTTTTGGAACCCCAAAGCTTGGTGGAAAACGAAATTGTTCTTTTACATCCCAGGTTTTTGTCGTCATAAGTCATCCTCCTTCTATAGGACAACTTATGAATAGAACAAAAGGGATAGAACATATTTCACTTAGAATTACTTTTTGTCGTTGTTTTTATCCACAATCTGCTTTAGTTCTAACCAATTTGTTAACCTTGGAATTGTAAGATGTTGGTTATACGATTGCGTTTTCACATAAACTTGTAATGTATCATCTGTTAATGTGTTTAATACGTCTGGCTTATCGTCGAAATAATAATCTAACTGTAAGTCCCGAATAATATTTACCTTCGCTTGGTCCTTCATGCCACAAAAGAATTTTTCTTCTGTGACTGGGAATCCTTGTTCCATTAACCAATTCATCGTTCTTTCACGATGTTCTGCTGGTCTAGCCGTAATATAGTATACCTCATGTCCCTGTTGTTGTAGATTTACTAACGTTTCTACAGCATCTGGGTATGCCGGACAATTAGTATAATATATTTGTTCCAATGTATCATTCCACATTTTAGAGCCCGCTTCATCGGACATTCCGAATAATTCATGTATTTCAACTCTATCTAACGCATGAAATTTATCTAACTCCACTTGTTGTCCTAACTTTTCGTTATAGATATGAAAAGCATGTTCTCTTAAATTGATCAATGTATCATCAATATCAAATCCAAATTTCATCTAATATGCCACATCCATTACATCTTATTTGTAAGTTGGATAACCAACAAACTTAAAGTCTTTCCCTATTTTTTGAATTTCCGTATCGATTAGCTCAACTGCATCACTCATTAAGTCAATACCGCTACCCTCCATAAAGGTCGGAGCATTTTTACCACCTATTAACTTAGGTGCAATATAAATAACTGCTTTATCAATTAATTTATTTTCCAAAAATGCTGCATTGATCGTCCCTCCACCTTCAATTAACAAAGAGGAGATAGAATTTTCACCTAATATTCGAACGACTTCTTGTACATCTACATGGATAGTTCCAGTTGTATGGAACACTTGAACGCCTTGATTGATTAGCTTCTCTTTTTTATCATGGTCATAATTTACACTTGTAAAAATCCACGTCTGCGCTAATTGATCGGTTACAAGCTTGGCATCTAAAGGAATTTTCAATGTTGAGTCTAAAACGATACGAATCGGATTACGACCATTTTCAATACGAGTAGTTAGTTCGGGATTATCTTCCATAACAGTATTAACACCGACTAAAATGGCCAAATGCTCATTCCTAAGATGATGAACATCCTCTCGTGCATCTGCAGACGTAATCCATTTACTATGAGCAGAGTGTGTGGCAATTTTACCGTCTAACGTTATCCCCGATTTTAATGTCACAAAAGGCTTCTCTGTTACGATAAACTTGTTGAATACTTCATTCATCCTTTTAGAGGCTTCCTCTAGAATACCGGTAATCACATTTATCCCAGCATCCTCTAGAATTTTGACTCCTCGCCCTGATACGATTGGATTTGGGTCGAGCGTTGCAATGACAACAGTTTTAATACCAGCTGCAACAATTGCTTCAGCACAAGGACCGGTTCTTCCGTGATGGGAACATGGTTCCAGTGTGACATAAATCGTAGCACCTTTTGCATGCTCCCCTGCCATTCTAATAGCATGAATTTCTGCATGAGGCTCTCCAGGTTTCATATGCGCACCAATACCAACGATACGATTATTATTTACAATCACTGCTCCTACTAAGGGATTCGGATCCGTTTGTCCTTTCATTGCTCTCGCATTTTGCAGGGCAAGATCCATATAAAATGCGTGATTAGTCATTTTGAAAAGTACCTTCTTCCTCCATATGACCTGAACGATTTATTTTCGTGTGTAAGTATTTTTCATTGTATTCCGAAACGTCCCCCCATAATGGAGTACGCCCCGCTACAGCCAAACCTGCATCCTTTAATGCTTTTACTTTCTTTGGATTGTTCGTTATCAATGTAACAGGTTTCGAACGCAATACTTTTAAGACTTCGATCGCATCTCCATAATTTCTAGAATCGTCTACAAAGCCTAGTTTTTCATTAGCCTCTACCGTATCCGAACCATTTTCTTGTAGAATATAGGCCATTGCTTTACTAAATAGACCAATGCCTCTGCCTTCATGATTTGCTAAATAAAATAAAGCACCAGCTCCGTTGTTAACGATCATTTGCATAGACTGTTTTAATTGGAAACCACAATCACAACGCTTACTCCCGAAAATGTCCCCCGTATGGCAGATGGAGTGCATGCGGATTAGTGACTCCTCGGTCTCTTTAAAGTCTCCGTATACTAACACGCTGGATTGTTGGTATTCAGCTAAGTTAGAGGAGGATAAATTACTTATTATTTGATTGATATCTTCTGTGTATTCATCACTATTTAACCAGCTATACCACTGAAATATAACTGTATTACCATTTAAATTTACCGGCAATCGAATAGGTCCAACTAGATAAATCGAACTTTCATCAGTCTTAATAACTTTAATTTTATCTTTTAATACATTTACTACATCATTAGATATTTCTTTCACATTTGGCATTCTATATCCTCATTTCTCCAAAACATAATAGTATCTCTATAGTATTCTTAGTAGATTACTTTTCGTAAGTAATTATATTTTAGTAATCAATATTTGTCAATTACATTAGACTAAAAGAGCCTTGCAACTAATGCAAGGCTCCAATTGCTATTTAGTTCATCGAAAGTTTTTCAAATACTGTATGGAATGCTTGAATTGTTTTTTCTATATGCTCTACAGTATGTGCGCTCGAGAGGAATAATCCTTCAAACTGAGAAGGTGGTAAATAAATTCCTTCTTCTGCCATAAGACGGAAATACTTAGCGAATAATTCTAAATCAGACGTTTTCGCTGTATCAAAGTTTACCACATCTTCATTTGTTAAGAAGAAACCGATCATTGAACCTGCACGATTCACTGTATGTGGAATATTATATTTTGTCGCTGCTTCACGGAACCCTTTTTCAAGTATATCCCCTAGCTCGATAAAATAATCATATGTTTGTTCATTTAAACGTGTTAATGTCTCGTAACCAGCTGTCATAGCTAAAGGATTACCTGATAATGTACCTGCTTGATAAACTGGCCCAGCTGGTGCAATCATTTCCATGATTTCACGTTTACCGCCAAATGCCCCTACAGGAAGTCCTCCACCTATTACCTTGCCTAAACAAGTTAAATCAGGTGTAATACCATAATAGCCTTGTGCACAGTTATATCCTACACGGAAACCGGTCATCACTTCATCAAAGATTAATACAGTTCCGTTTTTCTCCGTTAGTTCGCGTAATCCTTCTAAGAATCCTTCTACTGGAGGAACAACACCCATATTACCAGCTACAGGCTCTACGATTACAGCTGCCAAGTCGTCTCCAAAGTTTTCAAAGACATGACGAACGCTTTCTAAATCGTTAAAAGGTACGGCTATTGTATTTTTAGCCACTGACTCCGGAACACCAGGACTATCAGGTAAACCTAGTGTTGCAACACCAGATCCCGCTTTTATCAGTAAGCTATCTCCATGACCATGATAACTACCTTCAAATTTCAAAATTTTGTTGCGACCAGTAAAACCACGCGCTAAACGAAGTGCACTCATCGTTGCTTCCGTACCAGAAGAAACCATTCGAACCATCTCGATGGATGGAACACGATCCATTACTAGTTTAGCTAATTTATTTTCGATTAAGGTAGAAGCACCAAAGCTTGTTCCTGTTTCTGCAACCTGTTGAATTGCTTTCACAACATTTGGTTCCGTATGTCCTAAAATAAGTGGTCCCCATGATAACACATAGTCAATATATTCATTGCCATCGATATCTTTTATAATTGCACCTTTTCCACTCTCCATGAAAATAGGATCCATATCGACGGATTTAAACGCACGTACGGGGCTATTTACGCCACCGGGCATTAATTCCTTTGCTTCTGTAAATGCCTGTTTAGACTGCTCATATGATTTTATCATTATTTCCCCTCCAACCAACGGGCAACATCTTTAGCATGATAGGTTAAGATCATATCTGCTCCTGCACGTTTCATTCCTGTTAGTGTTTCAAGCACTGTTTCTTTTTCGTTGATCCAGCCATTAATTGCCGCTGCTTTTACCATTGCATATTCTCCAGATACATTGTAAGCAACAATCGGTGTAGCAAATGTATTTTTTACATCACGAATAATATCTAAGTATGCTAATGCTGGTTTTACAATTAGGAAGTCTGCTCCCTCTTGTACGTCGGATGAAGCTTCACGTATTGCTTCCATACGATTAGAATAATCCATTTGATACGTTTTGCGGTCACCGAATTTTGGTGCTCCGTCTGCCGCTTCACGGAAGGGTCCGTAATATGCCGATGCATATTTTACCGCATAAGACATAATAGGTATATCCTTATACCCTGCTTCATCTAAACCAAGGCGAATTGCAGCTACAAAGCCGTCCATCATATTGGATGGAGCAATAATATCTGCACCAGCTTCTGCTTGGCTTATAGCAGTTTTTGCTAACAAATCAAGCGAAGGATCATTTAAAATACGTTCGTTTTCATCTACTACTCCACAATGTCCGTGGTCTGTAAATTCACATAGACAAGTATCTGCTATTACTATTAATTGCGGATGACGCGCTTTAATTTGACGAATTGCTTCTTGTACAATTCCGTGATTATGATAAGCCCCAGATCCAACTGCATCTTTTTCCGCAGGTAGCCCGAATAAAATAACAGATGGAATTCCTAAGTCTACTACTTCATCTACTTCCTCATTTAAACGGTCAAGAGAGAATTGGAAAACGCCTGGCATTGAAGATACTTCGTTTTTAATATTCTCGCCTTCCATTACGAATATAGGATAGATTAAATCTTCCTTATGTAAATAAGTTTCCTTAACCATTGCTCGAATTCCAGCTGATTGTCTTAAACGACGATGACGTTGAAAAAATAATTCAGTCATTGCACTCTTCCTTTCCATTCCGCTAATTTAACAATTACATCTTTTAAGGTATAAGTTTCTGGCATAACCTGCACAGTTACATTTATAGATTCTAAATAATTCTTGGTAATATGGCCAATTGCACATACAGTTGTATGATTATACCCAAAGGAAGCCCCAATGCTGCGATGATACACTTCGGCGGTAGAAGGACTTGTGAAGATAATTGAACATTTTTCCTTGTTCTTTAATAGATTCTCCACTTTTTCTTTGTTTTCCTCTAACTCAACTGTTTCATAAATAGTCCATTCCTGTACATGATTGGACAGACCATTTTTTATTGTATCTTTTGCAAGATTTCCTTTAACAAATAAGCATCGCGCAGTGGAGGATACAACTTCCGGAAACTCCTGCACAAAAACATCTGCACTAAATATAGTAGGAGTAAAATTGACTGAAAGACCTAAGTCTTCAATGGCACTTGCAGTTTTTGTACCAACTACTGCAATTTTAGCTGTAAAAAAACTGGCATCTAGTTGGTATTTTACCATTTTCGAATGAAATGCCTTTACACTACTTTGACTAGTAAAGATAAGCCAATCATATAAGTTACAACTCTGTAAAAGGCTCAAATCATGAGAACTAACTATTTCCTTTGTAGCAATCATCGGAGCAATAACTGCATTCCCACCAAATCTTTTCACAAGATCTGATGCTTCCGTTGATCTAAGAATGCCAGTAAAAATGACATTCTCGCCTATCAAAGGAGTTTTATTAGACATTCAAATCGGCCTTCACTTGTTGGATTAAATCGTATGCTCCTTGTTCGGTCATAATACTTGCAAGTTCTTTCCCAAGTCTAGCTGCATCCATTCCAGTTAATACTTCTTTGAATACGACGGATGCATCCGGTGCTGCAATTAGTCCAGTCATCGTAATTTTACCATCACTAATTGTTGCATGGCCTGCGATTGGCACTTGACATCCACCGTCCATTGCAGATAAAAATGCACGCTCTGCTTCTATTGCAACCCATGTATCATGGTCAGATAGTTTGCCAAGCTCATCGATTAATTCTTGATCATCCGCGCGACATTCAATACCTAGAGCCCCTTGTCCAACTGCTGGGATGCAATCCTCCGTAGTTAAGTATTCTGTAACGACCTCATCGCTCCAGCCTAAACGTTTTAAACCTGCTGCAGCTAAAATAATCGCATCATACTCGCCATCTTGCAATTTTTTCAAACGTGTCTCTACATTACCACGAATCCATTTAATCTCGATATCTGGTCTTAACAACAATAACTGAG
Organism: Psychrobacillus psychrotolerans; assembly: GCF_900115805.1. Taxonomy (GTDB): domain Bacteria; phylum Bacillota; class Bacilli; order Bacillales_A; family Planococcaceae; genus Psychrobacillus; species Psychrobacillus psychrotolerans. Next base: position 226,831 of record NZ_FOXU01000003.1, on the reverse strand, counting down.
CACTTCTTCTCAAACTACTTGTTCCTACTACCGCTCCTGTTGGAAGGTCAGCGAATTTCACATGTCCTGTAGATATAAAGGCATCCCGTTCATCCACACGTTTTGGAATACATCCCATTACTAAACCTTCAGGTAATTCAGAAGGCATATCTTTCATACTATGCACTGCAAAATCGATCTCTTTGTCGTAAAGAGCTTGTTCTATTTCTTTTACAAAAAGTCCCTTACCTCCAACTTTAGAAAGCGTAACATTTAAAATTTGGTCACCCTTTGTCACAATCTCTTTCACTTCAAACTCAAAAGGTGCCCCCATATCTTTCATCTGTTGAATGAACCAATTTGTTTGAGTTAATGCTAACTTACTTCGTCTAGATCCTACAATAATTTTACGCAAAAATGCCGCTTCCCTTCTTTAATACCAAATATGGAATTGTGATAATCGACTACCTAATAAGAAATTTATCAAAACAAATAGAAAGGCATAAATATGTATCCAAGCATAATTTGTCCCTATAATCTTTGCTGACTTTCTTATCAATAAAACAAGAATATAAATCACTAACACTATAAAAGAATTGACTATCTTTATATCATAAAGTGGAAAACCCTCTAATGATATATATGCCCATTCTAACCCAAGAACTAAACTTACAAACAATAATGGAATTCCTGTTAAAATGGACAGACTCATTCCGTTTGCAGCTTGTTGCAGTGAAGGCAATCGTGTGAATTGTTTTGTCCATTTTTTTTGTTTTAGCACTTTATATAAGATTAAGTATAATGTCGAAAAAACAAATGATAAAGCAAAAGCTGTATAAGCTAATAATCCAAACATAATATGGATGAATAATAATTCCGATTTAAGATTATCTCCTACTAACGATTGAGACATCGGATTTGGTGCAAACGTATGTATCGTCATAAAAATAAACCCAATCAAATTCATAAAGAATGCTGGAAGGTCCAATCTAAATCCTAACTGTAAAACAAGCGAGAGCATAATGATGAGCCAAGCATAAAAGTATATCCCTTCGAACAACGAAAGAATTGGAAAACGCTTCATCTCTACCATATACATAACTAAAAACATTGTTTGTAATGTACCAACCGCAAAAAGCAACCATACAGCTAACCGATGTGCTCGTTGATCCTTTTGTAAGTAATCTATAAAGTAAAAGACAAGGCTTATAGCTTGAAGAATGACCATAATCTCATGAAGCCTTGTCATCGTCAGATCAGTCATGTTATTCTCCTTTTACATAGTAAAAAGGCGTTTGTAATATCTATTTGTCTCCATACAGATATTAAAACGCCTCCTTTACTTAGTTATATAATAAATTCTCTTTTAAATTTTGCGAATCCATTAAAGTTTGCTTTAAATTGATTTTTGCTTTTTCTGCTTGCATAGCAACTTCCTTTTGTACATCTTCTTCTATACCAAAGATTTGTTGGAATAGTTGAAGCTGTGCAGCAGGATCTTTTGCTACTGATAATTCTTTTACTTGTAAAATTGGTTCTTTTAATAGCTGATTGACAATTGATTTAGTATGCTTATTTAATATTTTACGTTCACGATCCGTTAAATTAGGCATTTTGTTTTCAATTGACGCCATAGTTTCAGACTGAATCGTATTCGCTTTTTGACGTAAAGCCGAAATAATAGGTACTACTCCAAGCGTCGTTACCCAGTCATTAAACTGTTCAATTTCCGTTTCGATCATGAGATTAATCTGCTGAGCAGCACGTTCTCTTTCAGCTAAGTTAGCTTCCACGATTCCTTGTAAATCATCAATATCATACAAGAACACATTAGCAAGATCGCCTATACGTGGATCTAAATCACGTGGTACAGCTATATCTACCATGAACAAAGGCTTCCCTTTACGAAGACGCTCTACAAATTGCATTAGTTCAAGATCAATTACAAATTCAGTTGAACCAGTTGAACTGATAAGGATATCAGCTTCTAATAATGCACATTGAAGCTCGTCCATCGGTTTAGCATTGCCGTCAAACTTAGAAGCAAGCTCCTTAGCTTTCTCAAAAGTACGATTAATCACCGTTACCTTTTCAGCTCCGCTACCATGAAGATTTTGGATCGCAAGCTCGCCCATTTTCCCAGCACCTAAAATTACGACGTGCTTATGATTTAGTGAACCAAATATTTTCTTCCCTAGCTCTACTGCTGCATAAGAAACGGAAACAGCGTTTTCTCCAATTGCAGTCTCTGCATGTGCACGTTTGGCAAACGTGACTGCCTGTTTAAATAATTGGTTGAAAACAGTTCCTGTAGTTCCGTTTTCTTGTCCATTTAGGAAGCTTTTCTTCACTTGTCCTAATATTTGTGTTTCCCCAAGTACCATCGAATCGATGCCCGCTGTAACGCGGAACAAATGATTATTCGCTTGGTCATCCTCGTGAACAAATAAATAGGTAGATAAACTTTCTAACGGAATATCAAACCAATTCGCTAAAAATTGCTTTACATAGTATTTACCCGTATGAAGTTGATCTACAGTAGCGTAGATTTCCGTACGGTTACAAGTAGATACGATGACATTTTCTAATATACTTTTTTGGTCTTGTAGTGCCTGCATCGCATTAGGTAACTCCGCTTCTACAAACGACAGTTTCTCCCGAATTTCGACAGGAGCAGTACGATAATTGACACCAACCACGATTGTATGCATGGAATAGGTCTCCCCTTCACGTTCAATTCATTAATCCAATTATATCATAGCTTCACGCTAGTTCCTTGCTTATTTGTGAACAACGTATGAAATCTTATTTAGAATTATTATAAATTAATAATAACAAACAATATTCGTCAATTCAAACATTCTGATTCAAATAATAAAAGTAGGACAATTCAAACAATATAAACGAATGTAAGCTTGGTATTCCCTGAATGGATAGTTTTTAATCTTTCATCTATGTACTTTCATAAAGAACTTAATAAGGTAGAAATTCCAATTAGGTAGATCTATGCCATTTAAGTTCTCTATCTTAATGTTAGGTGAAACAACCAAGGAATCTTTTGGTGGCTTTTAATGTCCTTAAAAAAGCAAGTCCTTGATCGACATATATCGCTCAAGAACTCACTCACTAAAATTCAATACTATTATTTATAAAGATAGTTACTATACTATCCATTAACCGGAAGTAGTCTTAGTCTAAAATTCTACTTTCAATCTCAGCCCAAGCTGCATCGAAACCTAAACCAGTGTCAGAAGAAAAAACAATTAATGGATCTGTTTTATCCATTTGCAGTTCATCTTTCACTATTTTTTTATGCTTATCCCATTTCCCTTTAGGAATTTTGTCAGCCTTTGTAGCAATAACAATACAAGGAATATTATAGTGCTTTAGGAAATCATACATCATACAGTCATCACCTGTAGGTGGATGTCTTAAATCCACTATTAAAACAACTGCTTTTAAAATGTTGCGAGAGGTAAAATAAGTTTCAATCATTTTACCCCAAGCAGCACGTTCTGTTTTCGATACTTTAGCATAACCGTAACCAGGTACATCGACAAATATTAAAGACTCTTCCAATTTGTAAAAGTTCAATGTTTGTGTTTTACCTGGTTTAGATGAAATTCGGGCCATACTTTTTCGACCAATCATCTTATTGATAAAAGATGATTTTCCTACATTCGACCGTCCAGCTAAAGCTATTTCAGGTAAATCACCCTCTGGATATTGCGCTGGTCTTACTGCACTGATTAATAATTCTACATTATGAATTTTCATAATTATGCCTCCTCTAGAGCCAGTTGAAGCACCTCTTCAGCATCGGAAACAAAATGGAACGTCAATACTTCGCGAACACTTTCTGGTATATCTTCAATATCGCGCTCGTTGTCTGCCGGACAAATAATAGTCGTCAAACCTGCACGATGTGCACTTAGTGTCTTTTCTTTTAAACCGCCAATCGGTAATACTCTACCTCTAAGCGTTACTTCTCCTGTCATACCTACTTCACGTTTAATAGGTCGCTTAGACAATGCCGAAACAAGAGCTGTAACTATAGTAATTCCAGCTGAAGGTCCATCCTTCGGAACAGCACCCTCCGGAACGTGAATATGGATATCCTTGTTTTTATAAAATGTTGGATCAATTCCAAACTCTTCTGCTTTTGAACGTACATAAGATAATGCAGTCTGCGCAGATTCCTTCATCACATCACCTAGCTTACCAGTCAATTGGAGCTTGCCAGTTCCAGCAGATAACGAAACCTCAATTTGAAGAGTATCACCACCAACAGTAGTGTAAGCAAGCCCTGTTGCTACCCCTATTTGGTTCTCTGTTTCCGCTTGACCATACCTAAATTTACGTTTACCGATAATGTTTTCAAGATTTTTCGTTGTAATAGAGACTCTCTTTTTATCACCTGAAACAATTTGAAGAGCAGCTTTACGACAGAGATTTGCAAGTACTCGCTCTAAACTACGGACTCCCGCTTCTCTTGTATAATGTCGGACTACATCTAGTAAAGCATCGTCTTTCAGTTGTAGTTGACCTTTTGTTAGACCATGCTCTTTTAACTGTTTAGGCAATAAATGATTCTTTGCGATAGAGAGCTTTTCTAACTCCGTGTAACCAGCAATGGAGATAATCTCCATACGATCACGTAAAGGCCCAGGAATAGTACTTAAATCATTTGCAGTAGCGATGAAAAGAACATTTGAAAGATCGTATGTCTCTTCGATATAATGATCACTAAAAGAATTATTTTGCTCAGGATCTAATACTTCTAGCATCGCAGCGGAAGGATCTCCTCGGAAGTCATTCGACATTTTATCGATTTCATCCAGTAAAAACAGCGGGTTAATCGTTCCTGCTTTTTTCATCCCTTGAATAATGCGACCTGGCATTGAGCCTACATAGGTTCTTCGATGTCCACGAATTTCCGATTCATCTCGAACACCACCAAGTGAGATACGCACAAAGTTACGCCCTAAAGACTCCGCAATGGATTTTGCCAAGGAAGTTTTACCAACACCTGGAGGACCTGCTAAACAAAGAATTGGACCTCTTAAAGATTTAGTTAACTGTCTAACAGCCAAATACTCTAACACACGCTCTTTGACAGATTCTAATCCATCGTGATCTCTATCCAATATTTTTTCAGAACGCTTTATATCTAACTGATCTTCCGTTGATTTAGACCAAGGAATAGAAACGATCCAATCGATATAGTTACGTATAACCCCACTTTCTGGAGCCTGCGTAGGAAGTTTTTCATAGCGATCTAATTCTTTTAACACATTCTTTTTCGTATCTTCAGGTAAACCTGCTGCTTCAATACGCTTTTTGAGTTCGGCTACTTCCCCGGTTTTACCTTCTTTATCGCCAAGTTCGGTTTGAATCGCTTTCATCTGTTCACGAAGATAGAACTCTTTTTGTGTTCTTTCCATCGCATTTTTGACTCGTGTATTAATCTTCTTTTCCAAGTCTAATATTTCTTGTTCATTGTATAAACGACTTATTAACCATTCTAAACGTTCTTTTACATCCATTATTTCTAATATTTCTTGTTTACCAGAAATTTTCAATGGCAGATGTGAAGCTACCATATCCGCCAAACGACCTGGTTCTTCAATATCAGTTACTGAATTGAACGTTTCTTCGGAGACACTCTTAGATGATTTTGAATACTTTTCAAAATTATGTACTAGCGTACGCATAAGTGCCTCGTCTTCTTGATCCACTTTTTCTGGCTCAATAAATGCAGTAACGGCAACCTCGTCGAATGTATCAAGATGATTAAAATCATCCCAAATACCACGTTGTAATCCTTCTACTAAAACCCGCATTGTACCGTTTGGTAATTTCACCATTTGTTTTACTTTTGCAATGATACCTACATCATACAGATCTGCCATATCGGGTTTTTCGATGGTCATATCTCTTTGAACAGATAGAAATAACTTTTCCTCTCGAATCATCGCCTCGTTGAGTGCAGCTATAGAACGTTCACGTCCTACGTCTATATGTAAAATCATCGTAGGATAAACAAGTAAGCCTCTAAGAGGCAACACTGGATAAAATACTTTATTTTCTTTAGTCATTTGGGTAGTCACCTCCAACTTATTCTGTCCGTAGTTTCATCAATAATGCTTGTTATAAAAAAAGTTCCTTTGAAGTTGAAAAAGCTGACATCCTTGCATGCGCTAAGCACGCGCAGATGGAAGCCAGCTTTTTCAATGGCTAATTAAGCCGATGTTTTTTCATTATCTTTATCTAATTCTGTACCATCCTCTAATAATAACTTAGGTTTGGCTTTATCTGTAATAGATTCTTTCGTTATGATACATTCGACAATGTCATCTCTAGATGGCAATTCAAACATTACATCTAGCATGATGTTTTCAATGATTGAACGTAGACCACGTGCACCAGTTTTACGTTCAATTGCCTCTTTAGCAATAGCTATCAATGCATCATCTTCAAATGTTAACTTCACATTATCCAACTCAATCATTTTTTGATATTGCTTAGCAAGAGCATTTTTCGGTTCTGTTAGAATTTGAACTAATGCACTCACATCTAACTGCTCTAAGCTTGCAAGTACTGGCAGACGTCCGATGAATTCTGGTATTAAACCAAATTTCAATAGATCCTCTGGTATTAATTGCGAAAGTACTGAACCTTCAGCAACTTCTACTTTGTTCGGATCAGCTCCGAAACCAATAACTTTTTCACCTAAACGACGTTTGATAATTTGTTCGATACCGTCAAAAGCTCCACCCACAACGAAAAGAATATTCGTTGTATCAATTTGTAAGAACTCTTGGTGCGGATGCTTACGGCCGCCTTGTGGAGGTACGCTTGCAACAGTACCTTCTAATATTTTAAGAAGTGCTTGTTGTACACCCTCACCAGAAACATCTCGTGTAATAGAAGGATTCTCTGATTTACGAGCTACTTTATCAATTTCATCTATATATATAATTCCTTTTTCAGCACGTTCGATATCATAATCAGCTGATTGAATTAGTTTTAAAAGGATATTCTCAACATCTTCCCCTACATATCCTGCTTCTGTTAACGAAGTTGCATCTGCAATTGCAAATGGTACGTTAAGAATTCTTGCAAGTGTTTGGGCTAGCAATGTTTTACCACTACCAGTTGGACCTATTAATACTATATTTGATTTAGCTAATTCTACTTCGTCAATGACACTATTGGAATTAATGCGTTTGTAATGGTTATAAACTGCAACTGCAAGTGATTTTTTTGCTCGTTCTTGTCCAATTACATATTCATCTAATATAGCTAAAATTTCTTTTGGTTTTGGAACTTCTTTAAACTCTACTTCTTCTTCAATTCCTAGCTCTTCTTCTACGATTTCAGAACAAAGGTCGATACATTCATCACAAATATATACGCCTGGTCCTGCTACTAGCTTACGAACTTGTTCTTGTGGTTTACCACAAAAAGAACATTTTAAGTTCCCTTTTTCATCATTGAATTTGAACAAAATATTCACCCCTATTCAAGCAATTATGTTACAAGATTCTCATCAAGTAATCAAATAATACGTTTAAGTATGTTTTTAATATTGAAAAATCTATGTATATGATAGAACAAGGCACAGTTCTGAATGCTGTACCTTGTTCTATTAGTATTAACAACGTATGAATTTAAAATTAAGAAATCTTAGCGTTTTCCACTAAGAATTCAACTGTTTTTTGGAAACGTAAGTCGTTTGCAAGAACGTCTGTACCACCAAGTGCACGTTTAATATCTTCAAGCTTCATATTGAACTGTGCGCTCATTTTTTCAAGTTCTGCATCGATATCTTCTTCAGTTGCTTCAATTTTCTCTGCTTTAGCAATTGCTTCAAGTGTCAATGAAACTTTTACGCGACTTTTAGCATCTTCTGTCATTTGAGTACGTAATGCTTCTTCGTCTTGACCTGAGAATTGATAGTAAAGATCCAAGTTCATACCTTGTTGCTCTAAACGTTGACCAAATTCTTGTAACATGCGGTCCGTTTCAGATTTGATCATTGCTTCAGGAATATCAATTGTTGCATTTTCTGCAGCAGCTTCTACTAATGTATCACGTAGTGTTTGAGCAGCTAATTGTTTTTTCTCTTCAGCAGTTGCTTCTTTTAGCTTAGTACGTAAAGCGTCGATACCTTCTACTTCAGCATCTACTTCTTTAGCAAAGTCATCATTAAGTTCAGGTAATTCTTTACCTTTAACTTCTTTAACAGTTACTTTAAATGTAGCAGATTTCCCTGCTAACTCAGCAGCATGGTATTCTTCTGGGAATGTTACTTCAACATCTTTTGCATCTCCAGTTTTAGCACCAACTAATTGTTCTTCGAAACCAGGAATGAAAGAATTAGAACCGATTTCTAGTGGATAATCTGTTCCTGCTCCACCTTCAAAAGCTTCTCCATCAACGAATCCTTCGAAGTCGATTACTGCAGTATCGCCATCAACGATGGCATCTTCTTTTACTACTAATTCAGCTAAACGAGTTTGATTACTTTTTAATTGCTCGTCGATTTCTTCGTCAGTAACAGTTTCTTCTAGTTTAGTTACTTCAAGACCTTTATAGTCTCCTAGAGTTACTTCTGGTTTTACAACAACTTTAGCAGTGAATACTAAAGGTTGTCCTTTTTCCATTGTTACGATATCGATTTCTGGTTGGTCTACTGGATCAATTCCAGCATCTTCAACAGCATGGCCATATGCATGTGGCAAGATAATATCTAAAGCTTCTTGGAATAATGATTCCACACCATACATTTTTTCGAACATTTGACGAGGCATTTTCCCTTTACGGAAACCTGGTACGTTAATTTGTTTAACTACTTTTTTAAAGGCTTGATCCAATCCTTTTGATACTTCTTGTGCAGTAACTTCTACAGTTAATAAACCATTATTACCTTCTTGTTTTTCCCATTTTACAGTCTGATCCATTGACATATATTCTACCTCCAAATAATAATTTACAATAATTTAGCACCCTGCATATACTTATACAGCGCAGTTTTTCACTAATTATATTGACAACTTGTATATTATAGCATAGATGAATAGAGTTTCAACATTATTCCTAACTCAAAACTTCTACTGATTTTTCCAGTTCAATGAGTAACTGAAAGAACTCATCAGGCTCCAATTCACTATTCCCAAATAATGCATCTACATATTCCATGTATTTATTAGCTACTGTTTCATTAGTATATCCTACCCAGTCAAACGGAAACAAGGTATAAGCATGGCGATGAACCATTTCCAAGGTCATTTCAAGCTTAGTGGGATCTTTGGATAAGGAGTTCTCCATATATTGTTTGATAGATTCTACTCGATCAACCGCTGTGCTTTCTGGAGGTGCTGTCGGAATAACCGTTTCCTTAAACCCGAACTTTTCTACGGTAACCTCAGTTTGTACTCCCGCTGCTCCAAGAAGTAAAAGAGCTAGTGATTTAATAGTAGGAATGATATCAGAGCTTTCGATGATTGTAATGATATCCTCCGATATGACCATTACATCTGTTTGGAATGCCATTTGTAATAATTGTTCTTGTTGTCCATAAGGTAGTTTTTTAAAGTTCACTAATTTAAACTGGTCGTTGTCCATTTGAATGTGGACCTCTTCATCTACTGAGAAGGTTGTGTCTGATAACATCTTGATGCTTAGTTCTTTAAGCTGTTTAAAATTTTTCTTCTGCTGAAAAGTATAGGTGGAATCCTTCATTAATCCATCTAATACTTCGTTTAACTGATTGTATTCTTTTAGGTCAAGTAATATTGTCAAATATAATTCTATAACCTGTTCAAAAAAAGGAGACTTTTTTTCGTAAAGAGTTTCACATATTTTCTTTGCGTCTGTAGCTCTTCCTGTTTCTAGCAAAGATAAAATGTAGACACTTTGGACCATGTCACTCAGTTCCTTATATTTGTTAGCCTCGTCAAAACAAGAGACCGCTTCCATAAAGTTATTCTCTTCCGCAAATTTAAGTCCCTTTTCAACATAGTTTTCGATCATTCCAGGGAATAAAATGACGTTTTCATCCTTCATAATCGGATGATTCTTTTTTTTCATTATAATTCGCCACCTTCACTAGCTTATGTATGTACTCAATTATATACACTATATCATTTATTCTAGATACACCGATACAATCTTATTGAAATTTTGAATCGAACAAAGAAATGCGCCTAGTCGGGAAAGGATCTAGGGAATTCAATTTCTTTTTTTACTTCATCATTTTTACTTGCTTGCTCTTATGTAGTGATGAATCTTCAGCCTATCGTTTCTCTTCATTTTTGGTTAGTCATTTGTTTACTCTCCTTTTGTTCGTATTTAATAACTTGCCTTACTTAATAGATTCCCGATACTTATAGTTATAAACAATCTAAAAGTGTTGACCTTGCACGAGAGTATATTTAAGTCTCTCCATTTATTTCATATTCAAAAGGACAAACCGCATTTCCACGATTTGCCCTTAGTATTAAGCTATTTATAACTTTCTTTTTTTACCTTATCCTCATAAAACACATTAAAGTCAGGATCAACAATCCCTATATTTAAGTACCTTGCTTTATAATCACGAAGCAGTTCAAAGAATTTTTTACTTAAGAAGAGTATTACTATTAAGTTAACAAACGTAGGGATGGCTGTCGTAATATCAGCAAAATACCAAACAGCTTTCCCAGGCATATCATTCATTACTGCATAAATTACCATTAATGACCCTGGAATTGGATATAACCATTTAAATAAGGTTAAAATTTTGTACTTTAATGCAAGCTTCTTTTCATTATTAAATAAATGCCTTAATATTATTTCATAATACGTATACCAACCTGTAGAGGTTGTTAGGCCGAATAAGAAAATGGAGATAGTTATTATATATCTACCAATTTCCCCAATTCCAATCTCAAATGCAGATAATGTTAGAGCTGCTCCATCCAAACCTGAAGACCAAACACCTGTTATGATTATCGTAAACGCAGTGATAGAACATACAATCATCGTATCTGCGAATACCTCCATAGCACCCCACATTCCTTGCTTTATCGGATGGGAAGTTTTTGCGGTTGAGTGAATCATTGGTGAAGTACCCCAACCAGCCTCATTACTATACACGGCACGAGCAACCCCCATGCGAATTACCTGAGCAATGGCTGCCCCTGTAAATCCTCCTACTGCAGCCATACCAGAAAATGCGCTATCGAATATTAAAGAAAAGACCGGAATAATTTCTGTATAATTTTTAAAAATAATATAAAGTCCAGCAATTACATAGAACATACACATAAACGGGACTAGCAAGGAAGCAATCTCACCTATCCGTTTAATGCCTCCATAAATAATAATATATATAATAGTCAAATAGATAAAGGAGGCAGGAATCATCCCAATATTGAACGTGGAGCTAACTGCTTCTGAAATCGTATAATTTTGAAGGGTTATAAAGAAAGTTGTGAAAATACCTACACCAAATAGAATGGCAGGAACCTTCCAAAATTTAAAGTTCTTTTCCTCTCCAAGCCCTTTTTCCATATAATAAGTTGGTCCGCCATAAGGATTCCCTTTTTCGTCCGTATTTCGGTAGTACACAGATAAAGTTACTTCCACTGTTTTTGTTATCATACCTAGTAGTGCAGTAATCCACATCCAGAAAACGGCTCCAGGTCCACCAATTGCAATTGCAGTAGCAACACCACCGATATTCCCTACCCCAACACTTCCACCAATGGCTGTAGCAACAGCTTGAAATGGTGTTAATATCCCTTTGGAATCCTCAGATTTTTCTTTCTTACCAAAAAGCTTACCAAATGTTTCTTTAAAAATATGTGGTAAATAACTAAATTGAAACAATTTACTTCCAATTGTAAAATAGAGCCCTACAAAAAGAACAGTAAATATGAGCGGTAATCCCCATAACCAGCCAACAATGGTCTCCAGTAATGCATCCAACAGTACAACCCCTCTCCAATTTTTTAGTACTTATTTTTGATACTTTATTTCTCCACCAATAACGGTCATTTCAATTTCGGTTGTTAATAATTGATCAGGATTTTCCATTCGAAATGGATCATGGGATAAAACGGTCATATCACCTAACTTTCCCCGTTCCAATGTTCCTTTCACTAATTCTTCATTGGTTGCATAGGCACCTCCAACCGTGAACAGTTTAATAGCTTCGTATATAGTCAGCTTTTCTTTCACATTATAGCCGTCATGACTTTCTCCAGACTTCCTTCTAGTTAAAGCAGCATGAATACCCAATAGAGGATTTAAAGGTTCAATTGGAGCATCTGAACTACCTGCACATATTACACCTGAATCTAATAAACTTTTAAAAGGATACGCAAATTTTGCTCTTTGTTTTCCAATTCTATCTTCAATCCAAGGATAATCACTAGATACAAATTTAGGTTGCACATCGACTATTCGATGACTATTGCTTAACCTTTGTATTAATTGTTCATTTAATAGGGAAACATGTATCAGCCTATCGCGGTATTTGGTCGTTTTAAATTGATCTAATATATTAAGGACATCCACTAATGCTTGATCTCCTATCGTATGTATTGCTACTGGCATTTCTTGCAGTCTAATGTTCCGTATAAGTTGGAATAAGACTTCATTATCATACATTGCGTTTCCAACGTTATCGGGATCATCTATATAAGGCTCCGATAGATGTGCAGTCCTTCCACCTAATGCACCATCTGCAAATAATTTTATAGCACCTATCATCACCTTGTTATTTCCAAATCCGGTGGACAATCCGATGTTTTTCATTTCCTCCAAATAATCATAGTCTATTAAAAGATTACTACGAGGTCCGATTCCATCATGATTTATAAGTTCATCAAATAATTTGTAGGTTTGTTGGGCTCCTCCAAGATAATTTGGATCATTCGTATGAATACTCGTTAACCCGAAACTTATGGCCTTTTGTAAGCCGCATTTTAAGGCAATTTTTAACTGCTCATAGCTTTTCTTTGGAATATGTTTGGAAACAATGGTTGACGCAGTTTCTAGCAATAATCCGTTAGGCTTTTTCGTAGTAGAATTTAGAACGACCGTCCCCCCATAAGGAATAGTCATATGTGGGTGATAACCACTTATTTTGAAAGCAGTACTATTAACCAATGATGCATGTCCACAAATACGAGGCAAATAAAGTGGAATATTTAACGAAACATAATCGAGCTCTTCAATAGTTGGTATTCTTTTATCTAGAAAGGTATTTTCATCCCAGCCTCTTCCTAAGATCCACTCACCAGGTTTCATTTTAGTTGCCCAATTCTTGATGGAATCCAATAATTCATCTGCAGATCTTACATGAGTAAGATCTAGTTCTTGAGAATTGATACCAACACTAGAAATATGCAAATGACTATCTATTAAGCCAGGCAAAACTGTCCGCCCTTCCAAATCGATAATCTTAGCTCCATTTCTTCCCCATAGTAGTAATATCTCTTCATTGGATCCCATATCAATTATTCGTTCATTATTCATTAGGATTGATTGCACCATAGGTTCTTTCGGATTCATCGTATATATCTGACCATTGATAAAAATAGTTTTCACTTTCATCTCCTCCTTCTTTTACTATATATTATAAAAACATTTTAATAAATCAAAATATTCGGTCTTATATAAAGGGATTATATGAAGTATTTGAAGAATGTAGAACCACTCTAATTAAGCCAGATAACAGGTTGTCCATTTGAGCATGAACGTCTTTAAAACGTAGTGGTAGCATCTTAACAGTAAAGATTTTCACATATTTTCTTGCGCCACTGCTACGATCTTCAGAGAAACTTTGAATTGAACAAAGAAAATGCTCCTAATCGACAAATGATTAGAAGCATCTCTTATAACATCTCTATATTATCTACGTAAGTTACTATCTTCTTGTGTACTAATTGTATCTTCTTTGTAGTTTCCTTCTTCTTGCTTTTCATGTTCTTTTTCTTTTCTTTTATCTATTTCTTCAATTTTGCTTGGCTGCTCTTGAGTAGTGTTTGGATCTTCATCGTTTCGTATTTCGCGGTCTTGGTTAGTCATTTTTTATTCTCTCCTTTTTACAAAATTAATAAATGATTATATCTAGTAGATTCCCTGTATTTATAGTTATAAACAAAATAAGAGCATTTTTTAGTAATGCAATTATTATTAAATAATTTTAATTGCGTTGCCTATCACTAATTGCATTAGAGGAATTACCCACACCAGATTTATTAATCACTGACTTAGAGACAGCTATTTATACATCTGATTGCATAAAATGAAAAAAGGCAATCCCAAACGATACTTAGGATTGCCTTTTAACTATGCTGTTTTTACATCTTGGTTTTCTGACAGAATCTCGTATCGTTTTAAATCCGCTAAATATAACCTTTGATAAGACGTTAAACAATGTTTTCTTACGTTGCTTAAAGTAGAATGATCTACAAAATTAAAGTCTGCGTTAAGTCGTTCTGCATTCCTCCACGCTGTCTCTTCAAATATAATATTCATCTCATGTTCTTCCATTATCATACTAAGTAATTCTCTATCGTTATAGATTTCACTCACTAAATTACTATTTTTAGTACGAAAGATTTCAATTGTCCGCTCCAATGATTCAAGCAATGCTGCTCGATCCACTGCATGACCTAATTCATGAATTGTTAATGTTTTTATATATGAATCCAAGGAAAGAGGCGCCTCTATTTCTTCCCAAGCACTTATTAAGCGAGTAAAATCGACACCTATATAGTGTCCAATGAAATTGTAACTCATATTTATACCAGATTCGTCCGGCCTAATTTCCAAATCAATATTAACCGTTGTCATAATGTATTGGATAATCTCTTTTATATAATCATTAGTGTATCTATTTAACATTTATCTTTTTAACTGCTCCTTGCTCTGTCTGGTTTTACTCTTTCAACAAGATACACTATAGAACAATAGGGATCTAATTTCAATTGAAAAGTTTAAGAAAATATAAAAATGCACAAAGCCAAATGGACTTTGTGCATCGCCTAAATTGTATTTTCAATTTCAGTAATTATGATTATTAAAAATTATATTTGTCTGCATCTCTTTGTTTGTTTTCTCTTTCAGCTTCCTCAAAAACACTATCATCAATCTCAATTGGTCTTTTCCGAGCTTCTCCGCCCTTACGACCTAATTCTTCATAAAACTTATAGTCTTGATTATTGGAGGTTGCTTCCCCGCCGTTATGTCCCGCATCATTAACTGACCTATTTGGATTACTGTTTTTGTTGCGATTGTCCTGGTTGTTTGGCATTTTTATAATTCCTCCTTTAATATTTTCGAGTTTTTTAGGCTCACTCCTTACATTCCCATAAAGAAATGAATTAAACCTAAAATTCTTTATTTTATTGTACATATCTATGAAAGTTAAGGTTCTTTTAATAGAGGTCTTTTTTCAGAGGCATTGTAGTCCCATTTTTTCCTCCACCCAATAATAATGAGGTAATGGACTACTTTTTAAAAAAATTACTTCCCTCAAATTGGTTTTGGTGATAAGATACGAAGGTAGGTAATTTCGGTGCGTAAATTAGTATGATCGAATCTTAAATACATAAGTACAATAATCATGCACCCTATTTGGGTAATACAGGTCTCAGTAGCTCAGCTGGATAGAGCAACGCCCTTCTAAGGCGTCGGTCGGGGGTTCGAATCCCTCCTGGGACATACAATAACAAAAAAGAAGTCCAAAATTGGACTTCTTTTTTTCTAACTAAATATATTCTTTAGATGCCACTTGAAATATGGCTTGTTCTCTTCATATCGAGCAATTTTCTTTTTAGGTGAGATATTGTATATTAAATAATCTTCTTCTGGAATGGAGGAGGATATATGTAATCTGCCTTGTCCATCGAACGCAATATATCCTTTACTATATAAAGCATCATGATTACAACAAAGGAGTATACCATTAAAAGGATTTATCCTTTCAATATGAGTACTATCTTTCCATGGTTTAGAGTGACTTGCTTGAAGTAAAATAGGTAATTCAATATCGCACAAAGCACATTTATTCGCCCATAATGGTAATAAGTCTTTCCTAAACTTTTCATGACCTTTTCGAATCATTAATTTAACTTCAGATTCCATTTCCGCAATCATGGGAATAAAGTTATTATGCTCGGTTCGACGTACAGTTCCAATGGCTAATTCCAGTTGCTCCACATCTACACGGTATATGTTTAGATCACTAATAAGTTCTAGTAATTTTATTACAAGTTGCTCATTACATGGATATAAATAGCCTGGGTTTCCATTACCATCTTGTTGAAAAGGTGAATACTTAATCGGAAGCAGTGGTGATATCTCATGAAAGTTTGATAGTACATTTAGAGGCTCTTCTAATTCATAGTAATCCAGCTCTACTAGATAGTCGTTATCAGACGTGTTCTTTTGACTTTCTATATCTAACGTTTTAGATATTACATGACAATCCGTTTTAGCCACACTAATTGCCACAATATAACCTTTGACATAATGAAAGATTCTGTCCCCGACGTTTATCTCCTTCATCCTTAGCCAAGAATGAGGTTCTTGGCCTCCACTATCTTTTTGTGGAGATGTGATAATACCTAGTTCTCTTTCCACTTGATATGTTTCTCCTTGCATGACAACAAAGCTTTGCATTTATTCTACACTCCCTATAATACAGTCCAATTCAAATCTCACAGTAAAACCCGTTACTATTCTTAATGTACATCATTTCATTTCAATGGATTCTTAATCCAATTATAGCATTTCGACTATGATTGAGTTACTTTTTATAAAATGTTAGAAATAAAAAAAGGGTTCAAGTCACTTGGACCGAAGCCCTGACATAATCCCTTCCTAATTACAAACCCCTATTTCCACCTATTTACATATGTCCCATGTATACTTATAAGTATTCGCTGAAAGTTGATTTTACTAGGGTTTATAGTTT
The DNA here is from genome assembly GCF_900115805.1 of Psychrobacillus psychrotolerans. Taxonomy (GTDB): domain Bacteria; phylum Bacillota; class Bacilli; order Bacillales_A; family Planococcaceae; genus Psychrobacillus; species Psychrobacillus psychrotolerans. The sequence continues at coordinate 209,874 of NZ_FOXU01000003.1, read as the reverse complement.
AATTCTATATTTAGATTTATTTATTTTTAAATATATGAACCCGATGAACAATTATATCTTGTCTTGCACTCTATTTACAAATTTTGTATTTTTAACTATTAAGAAAAACAGATAAATCCAAAGCTATCAAAAATACTCCCATATCTAAAACTAAAACTAATTCCAAAAAGTCACGGGTAAGGGTTATTTCATTAATAACCCAGTACTTCTTATATAATGTGCAACATTTTAATCGAGTACTTTTAACCTGGAAATAACTGGGCATTTTGTTCTATCGGAATATTAAAGCTACAGAGCTTATTGAGTAAAATCTGATATCTTCCGAATCTCATTCAGCTCTTCAAGTCGTGTGGAATCTTCTTCGAAATATTGAACAAGATTTTCAATTTTTATTATAGAACTCTTACTCATATGATGCTCGATTCCTTCAACATCCTTATATATATTTTCTTCATTAACCCCAATAATTCTTAAAAATCTTTCTAACAATTCGTGTAGGTGTACTAGACGTTTCCCCATATCGGTTCCTTTTAGAGTTAATATTAAGGGTTTATATTTTTCGTAGACTAAATATCCCCCTTTATCGAGTCTTTGAACCATTTTTGTGACTGATGAAGGATTAACCGACATAGCCTCGGCTATATCTGAAACTCGCGCGTAGCCCTTACTTTCGATGAGCAAATAAATTTCTTCAAGATAATCCTCCATGCTTGGTGTCGGCAATACAGGCCCTCCTTTACAATTGCACCATCAAAATTTCACTCTATTGTATGATTTCTTTTTGAAACTATAAATTAATTGTCCCTTGTACGGAAATCATATCAATATATTTTCATATGCTTATTTTTTATTTTTCTGTTAATCCACTTAAAATAATATCAATATTCCATTCCATCATTTTTATATAGGTGTCTCCGTCCTCCCCTGGTTTACCAATGGAGTCAGTAAAAATCTTCCCAAAAATCGGTACTCCGGTTTCATTAGAAACCATTTCCATGCTACGAGGGTCTAAACTTGTTTCAACAAATAAGACAGGGTTTGTTTTCGAACGGATAAAATCAACAACAGCCTTTACTTGCTCAGGTGACCCTTGGTTTTCTGCGTTAATTTCCCAAATGTAGGCAGCTTCAAAACCATATGCTTCAGAGAAATATTTAAATGCCCCTTCGCTTGTAATCAATAGTCGTTGCTCTTGGGGAATTTTACTAAAACGTTTAACAGCCTCCTGATGTAGTTTCTCCAGCTTCAAGATATATTCTTTCGCATTTTTTTCATAAACATCGGCATGTTCTGGGTCGACTTTTATCAACCCATTTTTCACATTCTGGGCATACTTAATACCATTACGAACGTCTAACCATGCATGCGGATCTTCTTCTGATTCTTTTCCCTTGGATGTCAAATGTTTCGGCTCTACTCCTTCACTTAAACGAAATACCGGTGCCTCAATTCCCGTTTTACCTGCAGTAAGCAACAACTTTTCAAACCAGGAGTTCCCTCCTTCTAAATTTAGACCATTGTAAAAGACCGCATCTGCATCCGTTGTTAGTTGTACATCCTTTGGAAGTGGATCATATTCGTGTGGATTAGAACCAACTGGAGCCAAGGTATGAACTTCTACACGATTCCCACCAACATTCTTCACGATATCGTAGATAATTGAGTACGTGGCAATAACGTGAATTTTATCATTTTTATCTTTCACTGAATTCACGGATTCTTTTCCACAGGCTGCAAGAAAGAACACCAAGGCAAGACTCATAATAAATGGTAAAATTTTAAAAAATTTCATCTATATCCTCCATTTTATATTATTAACGAGATAGCATTTCTCTTTTTCTAATGTTCTTAATAGCACGCCACACCAAGCCTTTTTTTGGTGAAAATACAAATGCAAGAATAAATAGTACTGTGGCTGCAAGCACTATTGCGGCACCTGATGCTAAATTATAGGTATAGCTGAAATACAATCCTAATATGGACGATAACACTCCGATACCAGCCGAGAGGTAGAGCATAACCCAAAGACGATTTGTCAACAAGTATGCAGCCGCAGCTGGAGTGATGAGCATTGCTACAACAAGCACAATCCCAACTGTTTGGAGGGAAGCAACTGTTACCAATGTCAAAAGTGTCATTAAGAAATAATGAATAACTCTTGTTGGTAACCCATATGCCGCTGCCATAGTTGAATCGAACGAACTGACAAGCAGTTCTTTGTAAAAGGCATACACGCATACTATAACAAAAATTCCGATAAGCAATGTTGACCACATTTCCGATGGTCGAACCGCAAGGACGTTTCCGAATAAAATATGATACAAATCCGTACTACTTTTCATAAGTGTAATCATAATAATCCCAGACGCAAATGCAGCAGTGAACATAATTCCAATAGAAACATCATTTTTAATCCGACTGTTCTGACTTATAAAACCAATACCAAGTGAGGTCAACACCCCGGTAAATACAGCTCCAAAAAAGAAGTTAATACCAAGCATATAGGACAACGCAACACCTGGTAGTACGGCATGAGAAATCGCATCTCCCATCAGAGCCATCCCTCTCAAAATAATAAAACAACCGATCACCCCGCAAATAACACCTACCATAATGGAGGTAGTAAGTGCTTTTTGTAAAAAGCCATAATACATAAGTGCATCAATAAAATTTATCATGCTTTCGCCTCCAGATTTGTCAAAGGGGAAAATTGAATGTTATAAGCCTTTTCTAGTACTTCTGGTTGAATAACTTTCTCAACCACTCCGAAGTCAATGAGTTCTTTGTTCAAAAGGATTAGTTCATTGAAATATTCCTTGGCTTTTCTTAAATCATGATGAACGACAACAACGGTTTTTCCAAGATCACGAAGTTGCTTCAATATCAATATAATCGTTTCTTCACTCGTAACATCGACACCAACAAATGGTTCATCAAGTAAATAGATTTCAGGCTCTTGTGCCAATGCTCTTGCAAGAAACACTCTTTGTTGTTGACCACCAGAGAGTTCTCCAATTTGCCGATTGCGAAATTCTGTCATTCCTACTTTTTCCAAACATTCATATGCAAACGCTTTGTCTATTTTCTTCGGGCGTTTAAATACACCTAATTTTGGATATGTGCCGAGTAGCACGGTATCAAAAACAGTAATAGGAAAATCCCAGTCAATGCTGCTTCGTTGTGGAACATAAGCTACTTTTGTCCTCATTTCCTTAATCGTCTTACCTAGAATAGCAACCTCACCTTTTTCCTTTTGAATAAGGTTTAATAACGCTTTTAATAATGTCGACTTTCCTGCACCATTTGGTCCAATAATACCTACTAACTTTCCTTCTTCAACTGTGAAACTGACATTTTTCAAAGCCTCGCTACCGAAGTAGGACACATATAATTCTTTTACAGCAATGGCTGTCTTCACAAATAACCCCTCCTACGCTAATGTTTAATACTCGAAATTTGCACAAGGGCAATTTTCTTTACGCAATATTCTTTCCCTAAGGAAACTTTTAGACTAAAAAAAAGCAAACTATTTGTTAATGATGTTTGGAAAGTACATTTTTATCTTTTAAGTATATGAAGCTCAACTCATATTAGTTCCTCCAATACTAATATTAAAAAAATAAATACACTATTTTAAGAAAATGATCGTCGTCCCATTTATTAAGCGTACGAATTTTTGTTTCCATAAAGACTATTCCAGCTTAAATATTGTTACCAGTTACCAATTTTTTTACTAATTATGACTACCGATGCTTTATCAATTATTCTTGAATTAACCCTCTGTTTACCGTTTGATCGTGAAATAACATAATACTAGCTAAACCAATATTCACATCAAACGATCTTAATTTTTGTCATAACAAAAAAATCTCCATTCAATTGAAAGATAATACCATATTTTACTTAGCATAAAATAAGTGAGATAAAAAAAGGGATCAAGTCTCTTGGACCGTAGTCCTGACTTAATCCCAAATTCTATTTACTATGTATTTCTACTCTAAAATATTATGTCCCAGGAGGGATTCGAACCCCCGACCGACGCCTTAGAAGGGCGTTGCTCTATCCAGCTGAGCTACTGAGACAAGTACTCCCCCACCTAAACTGATAGGAAAGACAAGATTTATTATATAATGATAATGAAGTTAAGTCAATACTATTTCAAAAAAATTATAAAATAACTTTTTCAAGCAATTTATGTTCATCCGAATAAAACAAAACGGTCCAAATTTCCTCATTTCTCTCAGCAATTGCGTAGCTCTTTTCTTTCCGTCCACGGGGTTGCTGAAGACTGCCTGGATTGATAAATAGAATACCTTGCTGCATTTCTGCTCCTAATAAATGCGAATGTCCAAAGCACACGACCGATGCTTGTACCTCTTGCGCTCGATAAAATAGTGGCATTAAAGTAGATTTCACATTGTATTTATGACCATGAACGACTAATACTTTAGTATCCTCAACCGGAAATAAATCCTCTAAAGGAAAACGATCGTCTATATCACAATTACCACGAACAATATGCACTGGGTTGTCAGTAAAATAATTCGCATTTAACTCGCTATCTCCACAGTGGATAATTGCATCTACCTCACCTTGATGGCGCTCAATTACCTGTTCCATTATTTTGGTAGCACTATGGGTATCGCTCATAATCAACAATTTCATTTTACTCACCTATCCTTCAGAAATTATATCTTCCAAAACGAAAGAAAGTTTTTTTATTGCATTGCCGCGATGAGAAATAGCTCCTTTTTGTTCTGCTGTAAGTTCCGCCATCATTTTTTGTTCAGAAGGCACATAAAAAATTGGGTCATACCCAAATCCATTTGTTCCTTTTCTTTCAGTCCCTATAAATCCTTCACACGTCCCTCTGACAGTGAAAGGTTCTTTGTTTGGGGAAGCAACAGCGATTGCACATACAAATCGAGCTGTTCTTTCTGATTCTTTGGTGCCTTCTAGCTCTTTTAGCGCTTTATCTATATTTGCTTCATCACTTTTCTCTTCACCAGCATAGCGAGCCGAATAGATCCCTGGGCGTCCATCTAGTGCATCAATTTCTAATCCACTATCATCTGCGATAACCATTGACTGTAAATGGTTTGCTAGCGAAGTAGCTTTTAATAGTGCATTTTCTTCAAAAGTCGTACCCGTTTCTTCTATATCCATTTCTTCCGCCACATCATGGAGTGTTTTAACTTCATATCCAAGCGGGTTAAACAATGCTTCAAAGTCTTTGGCTTTTCCTTTGTTTTTTGTAGCTATAATAATCTGTTTCATTTGATATCTCGTCCTTTTTTATAAATTTGTAAGCAGCTTCCATTCTTGTAGCACGATATTAGCTTCTTTTGTATAACGCCCAATAAGCAAAAGAAGACCCCGCTATTCGAGGATTCTCAAGCTAACAGGGTCATTTAAATGAAATTGTTCGAATATCTACATTCGGTATTTCTAACCATTTTTCTACAATCGTCTTAAAAATAGGTACAGAACCAGTTGTGTAGAAAATTGGTGTTTCCTTTTGTTGATCCGGATTATTCAATTTATGATATTGTAAATACTCTTGAACATCATGCGCAGTTTCTTCTGCAGATGAAAGTACCTTCACATGTTCTCCAACTGCCTCTTCAATATGCTTTTGCAACAGCGGATAATGTGTACAACCTAAAATGACAGTATCAAACTGCTCTTTTTTTAATGGTGATAATGTTTCCATCACCATATTCCGAGCAAAATCACCTTCGTATTCATTACTTTCCACAAGCGGGACAAAAGTGGGACATGCGAGTGGAATCACTCTACTAGAGGAATTTAAATGCGCAATTGCCTCCTCATATGCACCACTTTTAATCGTACCGCTTGTACCTAGCACTACTATTTCATTACTTTTTGATGCTTTAATCGCCGCTCTAGCTCCTGGGAAAATTACACCTATTACAGGAAAAGGCATCTTCTTACTTAACGAATTAAGAGCGACTGCAGTTGCGGTATTGCATGCAATTACAAGCATTTTAATATTCATCTTCGCAAGAGCATTTGCCAATTGCCACGTAAATTTACGAACTTCTTCACTTGTTCTAGGTCCATACGGGCATCTAGCAGTATCACCAATATAAATTATTTTTTCATTTGGTAGTAGTTGCATAATTTCTTTTGCAACCGTTAATCCACCAACTCCAGAGTCTATAACACCAATTGGGGCTTTCACGTTAATTCCTCAGTTCTTCATCTCTTGATGTAATTTTTCTAATAATATTGCTAAATTTGCAACTTCAGCCTGATCGAAATGTTGAAGTACATCCTCTAAATACTGTTGTCGTTTATCTATAACCTCTTCTATGATTCGAGCGCCCTCTTCTAATAAATGTATACGAACAACACGACGGTCTTGTTCATCTCTTATACGCTTTACAAGTTCACTTTTTTCCATACGATCGATTAAATCCGTTGTTGTACTAAAAGCTAAATACATTTTATTGGATAAATCACCGATAGTCATATCACCCAACTCTAGTAACCATTGAAGCGCTACAAACTGTGGAGGCGTAATAGTATAAGTACTTAGTATTTCTCTACCCTTTTGTTTAATGATTCCAGATATATGTCGAAGCTCTTTTTCTAAAAAAGCAACTTGATCCTGGTCTAACATTGTCTTATTTATATCTTCTGCCATCTATTCCTTCACTCCTCAAAACAATAACCCTATTTCTATTATTGTGACGTGTTATGAGGAAAATGGCAAGGAATCATATCAATTTAACGATAGTTCACCTAATCGTAATAATTCTACAATCGCCTGTGACCTACCTGAAACGCCCAGTTTTTGTATTGTATTTGAAATATGGTTCCTTACTGTTTTTTCGCTTATCGTTAACAAAGTTGAAATTTCTTTCGTAGAATTATCTTCTACTAATAATTGAAAAATTTGACGTTCTCTACTTGTTAAAATCGAACGATGCTGTTTATTGTCGTACAATGCCATAGCCCCCTATCCACTCTCCTACTAACGTATGTAGCATGGGGATGGTAGGTGACGGCTAGTTAATACTCTTTTGAAAAACTTCTCGTTCCTCTTCAGACCACTTTGCTGCACGACCAGTTTTCTTCTCAATTTGAACAATAGAACCACGTCCAGTAAAGACGATTTCATCCTTATCGTTCTTGGCCATATAATGGATATCCACTGAAGAAGAGCCTATAGAATTTGCCTTCACATAAATGCGGAGCTTTTCGTCAAAGAATACTTGTTTTACATAATCACATTGCAAGTCAGCGACGACTGGTATTTTTTCTCCCTTTGGATTTAACCAATCATTCATAAGCTGTATATGCTTGAAGTATTCAATACGAGCATATTCAAAATAAGCAAAAGTCACCGTATTATTTAAATGACCATACATATCTGTTTCCGAAAAACGCACACTTACTTCCGAATAAAAATGGAAATCAGATTCCCATAACTCCATATCTTCTATGTATTTAGCTCTCATATAATTACCTCTCCTTTAAAATGAATGAATATTCATTTATTGTAACAGAGATAGAAAAAATCTGCATAGAATAAAAATATTCTACACAGATTTCCTGATTTTATCTATTGTCTAGCTTCAGAGCCTTCCCCTCATGGTTAAATGGGAATCTTTTCCGTCCAAACAAGTTGGACTGCAAATCTTCCCATTTACTTGTCGGAGGCCCACAGGAAGCGGGTCATGCAGTCGTTGCGACAGGATGTCGAGTACTTAGACTGTATACCTCTCAAAGGCGCTTACGCATTTCTATTAATCAACCATACGGTCGCTTCCGAAGAAGTCTTTGAACATTTGAACAGTTGTATCACGGTTCAAAGCAGCGATGGAAGTTGTTAGTGGAATACCTTTTGGACAAGCAACTACACAGTTTTGTGCGTTACCACAGTTTGCAAGACCACCGTCTCCCATAATTGTATTTAGACGCTCATCCTTGTTCATAGAACCAGTTGGATGTGCGTTAAATAAACGTACTTGTGAAAGTGGTGCTGGTCCCATAAAGTTAGAACCACTGTTTACGTTCGGACAAGCTTCTAGACATACACCACAAGTCATACATTTAGACAATTCATATGCCCATTGACGTTTGCGTTCTGGCATACGAGGTCCTTCTCCAAGATCGTATGAACCATCTATTGGAACCCATGCTTTTACTTTTTTCAAAGAATCAAACATGCGCGAACGGTCTACTTGTAAATCACGTATTACTGGGAATGTTTTCATTGGTGCCAATTGAATCGGTTGTGTCAGTTGATCGATTAAAGCCGAACAAGATTGACGTGGACGACCGTTTATAACCATTGAACATGCTCCACATACTTCTTCTAAACAGTTCATATCCCAAGTTACAGGACTAGTAGCTTTCCCATCTACATTTACCGGATTTTGACGAATTTCCATTAATGCAGAAATAACATTCATATTTGGACGGTAATTTACTTCAAATTTTTCAAAGTAAGGTGTAGATTCAGGTGTATCTTGACGTAAAATTTCAAATTTCACTTTTTTTGTTTCCGTTGCTGTAACCATTATTAATTATCCCCTTTCGCAGAATAATCGCGTTTACGAGGTGTAATAAGTGATACATCTACTTCTTCATAATGGAATACTGGAGCTCCTGTAGCTGGATCAAATTTAGCCATTGTTGTTTTCAAGAACTCTTCATCATTACGTTCCGGAAAATCAGGTTTGTAATGTGCTCCACGGCTTTCATTACGATTAAGCGCACCTAATGTAATAACGCGTGCTAAATATAACATATTTTTTAACTGACGTGTAAATGATGCACCTTGGTTAGACCATTGTTGTGTATCATCCATATTAATATTTTCAAAACGTTCAAGAAGTTCTTGGATTTTCTTGTCTGTTGCTTCAAGTTTGTCGTTATAACGAACAACCGTTACGTTATCTGTCATCCACTCACCAAGCTCTTTATGAAGTAAGTACGCATTTTCCGTACCTTTCATAGACATAACCTTGTCCCACTTCTCTTGTTCCAATTTAAGTTCAGCTTCAAAGATAGAATCATCCATGTCAATAGCATGAGTTTTTAAATGACTCATATATTTAACTGCATTCGGTCCTGCAACACTTCCGCCGAATACGGCAGAAAGTAAAGAGTTAGCTCCTAAACGATTAGCTCCATGCTGTGAAAAATCACATTCACCTGCAGCAAATAATCCAGGAATATTAGTCATTTGATTATCATCTACCCACAGTCCGCCCATAGAATAATGAACTGCTGGGAAGATTTTCATAGGTACTTTACGAGGGTCATCACCTGTGAATTTCTCGTAAATTTCAATGATACCACCAAGTTTAACATCTAGTTCATGTGGATCTTTATGTGAAAGATCTAGATAAACCATGTTTTCTCCGTTGATACCAAGTTTTTGGTTAACGCATACATCAAAGATTTCACGTGTTGCAATATCACGAGGAACCAAGTTACCGTATGCAGGGTATTTTTCTTCTAAGAAGTACCAAGGTTTGCCGTCTTTATAAGTCCAAATACGACCACCTTCACCACGAGCAGATTCAGACATTAATCGTAATTTATCGTCACCAGGAATGGCAGTTGGATGAATTTGAATAAATTCTCCGTTCGCATAATATGCTCCTTGTTGATATACGATTGATGCAGCAGAACCAGTGTTGATAATAGAGTTAGTAGTTTTCCCGAAAATAATCCCAGGGCCACCAGTAGCCATAATTACAGCATCACCACGGAATGCTCGAATTTCCATAGTTAGAAGGTTTTGCGCTTTAATACCACGACATACGCCTTCGCTGTCTTTAATTATTCCAAGGAATTCCCATCCTTCGAATTTCGTTACTAAACCATCCACTTCAAAACGACGAACTTGTTCGTCCAGCGCATAAAGAAGTTGTTGACCAGTTGTTGCACCAGCAAATGCTGTACGGTGCATCATTGTCCCACCAAAACGGCGGAAATCTAATAATCCTTCAGGTGTACGGTTAAACATAACACCCATTCTATCAAACAAACTTATAATTCCAGGTGCTGCATCTGTCATCGCTTTAACTGGTTTTTGATTTGCTAAGAAATCTCCACCATATATAGTATCATCTAAATGTACTGCAGGAGAATCGCCTTCACCTTTAGTATTTACAGCTCCGTTAATTCCGCCTTGTGCACAAACAGAGTGTGAACGTTTTACTGGAACGATAGAAAATAGGTCTACGTGCGTGCCATCTTCGGCAGCTTTCATTGTTGCCATTAAGCCAGCTAATCCACCGCCGACAACAATCAGTTTACTTTTTGCCATGCTATTCTCACTCCTCAATTTAATAGTAGTTGAACGACTTTAAAGTTTCTTAAACGAATGCTAGAAGAGCTTGTACGCCAACTACAGATAACGCTAAGAAGATAATTAATGTTACATAAGTAACAATTTGTTGTGATCTTGCAGATTGTGTAATACCCCAGCTAACTAAGAATGACCAAATACCATTAGCTAAATGGAAAGTGGCTGAAACAACACCTACAATATAGAAACCTAACATCCATGGGTTAGATAAAATCTCTGCCATCATGTTAAAATTAACTTCTTTTGCTCCAATAGCAGCTTGGAAACGTGTTTCAAAAACATGCCAAGCGATAAATACAACTAAGAAAATGCCAGTAAATCTTTGTAATATAAATAAATAGTTTCTCAACGTTCCAAATTGCTTCGGATTATTTTTTGCAGTAAATGCAATGTAAATTCCGTAAAATGCATGGAACATTAATGGAATATAAATTACGAAGATTTCTAACATTAATCGAAATGGTAGACTCTCCATGAAGTGAGATGCACTATTAAATGCTTCTGCTCCTCTTGTAGCAAAGTGATTTACTACTAAATGCTGCGCTAAAAACAGACCTACCGGTATAATACCAAGTAAGGAATGCAGTCGACGCCAATAAAATTCGCGATCGTTCGACAAAACAATTACCCCCTCAAATTTCTGACTGAAAAGAATGAAAACTATCTCAAAAAAGCAAAAGTTCTCAAAAATTTCACATCATCAAGTTACGTATTTATGACATATCCATTGTACTCTCATCATTTTGGAGCGTCAAGGTATCTTTCCTTATTTTAAAATGGATTCCTTTACCTTTTTCGGATAATAAATTGTTAAATTAATCACAATCTAATCAAGTCCCCATTTGTAATTTTTTTATGATAAAATAAATAGGCAATATTGATTTTTGGAAAGAAGGGTTGCTACTTGAATGAAAAGGAACATTCACATGTAACTTCCTTTGGATATGAGTTACTAAGAGACCATGTGCTTACTTCTATTCTCGGAAAACATGAAAAAGATATATTATATTGGGCAGGGAAAGATTTAGCCCGCAAATTTCCCCTATATTCATTGGACGAAGCTATCACTTTTTTCAACGAAGCTGGCTGGGGCACTTTACATTTAGAAAAAACTACAAAAGACTCCGCTTTCTATACGCTAAGTACATATAATCTACCTCAGAGTGGTCAAAGTAGAAGTCATCGATTAGAAGCAGGCTTTTTAGCTGAACAACAACAAAAGATTACTGGTTTTTTAACCGAATGTTATGACGAAGAAGTAAAAAAGAATGGCCTTGTCTCTTTGCAAATAAAATGGGATTCTAAAACAAAAGGGTAACGGGATAGTCGCATACGACTTTTCCTGTTACCCCTCTTTAATAGTGAAACTATTGTGAAAACCTTTTTAACAGATTCAAATAGTTAATAGAAAATGAATTTTAACATAAAAATATTATACGGATTGATGAGTTAGTGCAAGTTCAAATTCATCATGTAAGGCATTTGCTGCTTCGATCATATTTTGTTGGGGTACAACGACTGACACTTTTATCTCTGAAGTACTTACCATTTTCACAGGAATATTTTCTTTTCTTAATCGATCAAACATTTGAGCTGCTACCCCGGGATTCGATACCATTCCCGAACCGACAATAGAAACCTTTGAAAGACCAACTTCAAAATCTGCGAAAGTAAAGCCTAGTGCTTGTTTGTGTGTCTCTAAAACTGTTATCGCTTCAGACAAGGATTCCTTTTTAATAGAAAAGGATACTGCAGGTTTCACCCCTTCTACTATCGACTGCACAATAATATCTACGTTTATATGATTTGCTGCTAAAGTCGTAAAAATAGAAGCGAGAGAACCATTAAAAGGTATTTCGTATTCTATAGTCAATCGGACGATATCTGATTCAAATGCCACTCCACGAACTACTAAATTATTTTCCACATCTACTTCCTCCTTCAAAATCGTTCCTTCTCCATCTTTAAAGCTCGGGCGCACTCTTAATGGAACCTTATAATTTTTAGCAAATTCAACTGCACGTGGATGTAATACTCCCGCACCTAAATTAGCGAGTTCCAACATTTCGTCATATTCAAGCTGTTCCAGTTTACGCGCACTTTCAATATAGCGAGGATCAGACGTGTAAATACCGTCTACATCTGTATAAATATCGCAAATTTCTGCTTCAATAGAAGCAGCAATAGCTACAGCAGTTGTATCAGATCCTCCTCTGCCAAGTGTAGTAATCTCTCCTGCTTCAGATATTCCTTGAAAACCAGCTACAATAACTACTTTATTCGCTGCAAGTAATCCATCAATTTTTGAAGGATCCATTTTCATTACTTTTGCATTTCTATGTACACTATCTGTTATCAGACCTGCCTGAGCACCTGTGAGAGAAATGGCTTCTACTCCAATTGCGTTTAACTTGAGAGAAAGCAATGCCATTGTAACTTGCTCCCCAGAAGATAAAAGCATGTCCATTTCACGTTTGGACGGTGAATCTGCTAATTCGAAAGCCAATTTTGATAATTCATCTGTCGCTTTACCCATTGCGGATACAACAACCACAATATCATGACCATTTTCTTTTTCACCTTTTACCCGATTAGCAACATCTGTAATCTTTTCAGTTGATTCAACCGAAGTACCGCCAAATTTCATTACAATTTTAGTCATGATCATCCGCTCCCTTATTAACTGAAAGGATTAAAAAATGCTTTTCACATATTGTGAAAAGCATTGTCTCATACACGGTCCAAAAAATCTGTCCATGTGAGATAGCCCTCCAGAATATCAAATTCTGACAATCCTACATCTATTAAATGCAGAACCAACAACAGAATAGGAAAAGCTATTCTATGTTTCGGCGAAAAACCCTTTCTTCAGCTATTCTAGGAACTTTCCTTCCTCCTGCTGAGTACTGATGTCTAATCGCACCTCTATCTTCACTTATAATAGTGAATATTAAATTGTTACAACCATAACATATGATTATTCAGAAGACAATACATTTTTCTGATAATGGTCAATTACTAAATCTGCTTGCTTACTCGGTAATCCTGCTGCCATTAACTCTTCTTTGCTAGCAGCTTGTATTTTCTTTAAAGAACCAAATTGTTTTAGTAATAACTTTTTCCGTTGAGGACCAATCCCTTCAATACCATCTAGAGAAGATGCAATTGTGTGCTTTCCACGCTGTTGTCTATGGAATGTTATAGCAAAACGATGGACTTCATCCTGAATTCGTTGGAGCAAATAAAAACCTTCGCTAGTCCGCTTCATCGGTATTATCTCCAAAGGATCACCATAAATAAGTTGAGAAGTCTGATGCTTGCCGTCCTTTGCAAGCCCAGCAATCGGTATATCAAGACCTAGTTCATCCTCAATAATTTCGCGCGCTGCCTCTATTTGCCCTTTTCCACCATCAATGATTACTAAATCGGGTAGTGGTAAATTCTCCTTCAAGACTCTTGTATATCTTCGCCGTACAACTTCACGCATAGCACCATAATCATCATGTTTGGCAGCCGTTTTTGTCTTGTATTTACGATAATCTTTTTTGCTTGATCTACCATCAATAAATACAACCATTGCAGATACAGCATCTGTACCATGAATATGCGAGTTATCGAAAGCTTCTATACGCATTGGAGGTGCAATCCCCATGGAATCACCAAGCTGTTCAACTGCCCCAATCGTTCTCTCTTCTTGTCTTTCGATTAAATGAAATTTCTCCGTAAGAGCTATTTTTGCATTTTTTTCTGCTAACTCGACTAGATTTTTCTTTGTGCCTCGTTGTGGAACGAAAACTTTCATTTCTAGAAGATTTGAAGCTAAGTCAAGATCCGTAGTTAATGGAACATAAATTTCTTTTGGTTTAATATGCTCTGGCTTCGCATAGAACTGACCTAAAAATGTGATGAATTCCTCTTCTGGATCCCGGAAGATCGGAAATAATGACACATCTCTTTCGATAAGCTTTCCTTGTCGGATAAAAAATACTTGAACACACATCCAACCTTTATCAACATGGAAACCAAATATGTCTCTGCTCGTGAAATCATTCATCGTCATTTTTTGTTTTTCCATCACTTGTTCGATATGTGAAATCTGATCACGATACTCTTTTGCTCGTTCGAATTCAAGTGTCTCAGCAGCTGAATTCATCTTTTGAACCAATTCTTTTTTCACTTGCGTATGCCCACCATTTAAAAAGCTGGCTATTTCTTGAATAATTGTCTCATAAGTATTCTCTTCTACTTTTTTCACACATGGCGCTAAACATTGTCCCATATGGTAGTATAGACAAACTCTATTCGGCATTTTTTGACATTTTCGAAGTGGATATAGACGATCTAGAAGTTTTTTTGTTTCATGTGCCGCATGAGAGTTGGGATATGGACCAAAGTATTTACCCTTATCTTTTTTCACCTGTCTTGTAATAATCAGACGAGGATCTTTTTCAGCAGTAATTTTAATGTATGGATACGTTTTATCATCTTTTAACATAATATTGTATTTTGGATCATGCTTTTTAATAAGGTGGAGCTCCAGTATTAAAGCTTCCAACTCAGATGATGTGACGATATATTCGAAGTCAACAATTTCTTGCACTAATCGGAGTGTTTTACCATCGTGTGCTCCTTTAAAATATGAGCGTACACGATTTTTTAATATTTTAGCTTTGCCGACGTATATAATAGTTCCTTGTCGGTCTTTCATCAAGTAACATCCTGGTTCATCCGGTAGGATGGAACATTTTTGTTCGATCAAATTATTCATATTATCACCTGTTTAAAAAAACCGGGTACTATGTAGCACCCGGTTTTAGATTATGCGTTTTTTTCTACAAGTTGTACTAATGCTTCTTTTGGTTGGAAACCTACTGCTTTATCAACAGGTTTTCCATCTTTAAATAATACTAATGTTGGAATTGACATAATACCGAATTGACTAGCAGTAGCTTGGTTTTCATCCACATCTACTTTTACGATTTTAACTTTATCGCTCATTTCAGCATCCATTTCTTCTAGTACAGGAGCAATCATTTTACAAGGTCCGCACCATGTTGCCCAAAAATCTACTAATACTAAACCTTCTTCTATATCTGTGTTAAATGTTTGATCTGTTCCATGAACAATTGCCATATTAAAATTCCTCCTTTATCTACTATGTAATGATTATAACAGACAGAAATACCAACATCTACATATTAGCTTGAAAGTAAATCTTAGCATACCAGAAACAGTCAAAACATTGGAACAAAATTGAAACGACTATAGCTCCATCGAATTGTGGAAGAGTTTTTATACAAGAGAAAACAAAATAAATATATAAAAAATTTCAACTTTGACAAGCACAATATTTTAATCAGTTTTACACAAAAAGGCTGCCCAAAAGTTTTTCTTTTGGACAGCCTCATCTATTATTATGCGTTTACTTTAAGTTTTTTGAACTCTTCAGTAAGCATTGGAATAACTTCGAATAAATCTCCTACGATTCCGTAGTCTGCAACTTTGAAAATGTTTGCTTCTGGATCTTTGTTGATCGCTACAATAATTTTCGAGTTAGACATACCAGCTAAATGCTGTATCGCTCCAGAAATACCTGCTGCAATATAAAGGTCCGGAGTAACTACTTTTCCAGTTTGACCGATTTGTAATGAATAATCACAATAATCCGCGTCACAAGCTCCACGAGAAGCTCCAACTGCTCCACCTAATACATCTGCAAGCTCTTTTAAAGGTGCAAAACCTTCTTCACTCTTTACACCACGACCACCAGCAATAACAACTTTTGCCTCAGATAAATCTACACCTTCAGTAGATTTACGAACTACTTCTTTAATAATCGTACGCAGGTTTGTAATGTCTACAGACATAGATGAAACGTCCGCTGACTTACTGTCATCTTTTGCAAGTGGAGCAATATTGTTAGGACGGATAGTGATAAATTCAATACCATCCTTCACTTTAACTTTTTCAAAGGCTTTACCAGAATAGATCGGGCGGATATATACAGCAGCATCGCCTTCACCCTCGATAGAAGTTACGTCTGATACCAAACCAATTTGAAGCTTGCTTGCAATTTTAGGAGATAAATCTTTCCCAAGTGCTGTATGACCAAAAACAATTGCCTCTGGATTTTCTTGCTCAATCACCGCTAACAATGCTTGACCATAGCCATCTGAAGTATATTGTTTTAAATGTGGATGCTCCACAGTAATTACACGATCAGCGCCATATTTACCAAGCTCAGTAGCTAGTTCTCCCACTGAATCTCCTAATAGAACACTAACAACTTCTCCGCCGCTTGAAATTTGTTTAGCAGCAGCGATTGCTTCATATGATACATTACGAAGAGCACCTTCACGTGCTTCTCCTAATACTAATACTTTTTTAGACATGCTATTTTCCTCCTAATATTAAAATTAATTCGATTCAAATATGCCTTGGCATATCTTTTGTGTACAAAATAATCTCTTCTGAATAAGTTAAACGACTTTCGCTTCTGAGTGTAGTAAATGAACTAACTCTTTTACTTGATCAGCTAGCTCGCCTTCTAATACTTTTCCAGCTTCCTTTTTAGGAGGTAGGTAAATTTCAATTGTTTCTGTTTTTGCTTCTACATCATCTTCATCTATATCTAAGTCATCTAATTCCACTTCTTCTAAAGGCTTTTTCTTTGCCTTCATAATTCCTGGAAGAGATGGGTAACGAGGTTCATTTAGACCTTGTTGCGCAGTAACTAATAATGGTAAAGAAGTTTCTAATACTTCTGTATCTCCTTCAACATCACGTTTAATCGTAACAGTAGTACCATTAATCTCTAAGTTTGTGATAGTAGTTACATAGTTAATACCTAAACTTTCAGCAACACGTGGTCCTACTTGTCCAGACCCTCCATCAATCGCTACATTACCTGCTAATATTAAATCTGCATTTTTATCTTTTAAGTATTCCGAGATAATATGTGCAGCTGTAAATTGATCTAACTCTTCTACATCATCTTCAATATTTATAAGAACCGCTTTATCTGCGCCCATTGCTAATGCTGTACGAAGTTGCTTCTCAGCATCCTCTCCACCCATCGTAAGAACTGTTACTTCTCCACCTTGAGCGTCACGAACTTGAATTGCTTCTTCAATTGCATACTCATCGTATGGATTAATGATGAACTCGGCACCATCTTCTTGAATTTTTCCCCCGCTAACAACGATTTTCTCCTCAGTATCAAACGTACGCTTTACTAATACATAAATGTTCATTTAGATATCCTCCCAATGTAAAATATTATTTACCTTTAAATACAGGTTCTCTTTTTTCAATAAATGCAGAAATACCTTCTTTCGCATCTTCTGAAACAAATACAGTTCCAAAAGCATTTGCTTCTGCTTTCACACCTTCATAATAAGATGCTGGTTTAGCAAACTGAAGCATTTCTAATGCGTTTTTGACAGCAATAGGGCTCTTCTTCGCAATTTTCACTGCAAGCTTGCTTGCCTGCTCGAATAATTCTTCTTCTGGGTAAGCATGATTAGCAAGTCCTAACTGAGCTGCCTCTTTACCACTAATCGGATCACTTGTTAGCAACATTTCTGCTGCTTTCGCAAACCCAACATAGCGAGGTAGTCGTTGTGTTCCTGCAAAGCCTGGTATTAAGCCTAACTGTAACTCAGGTAATCCGAGCTTCGCATTATCAGCTACAAGTCGAATATGACAACTCATCGCAAGCTCCAGTCCTCCACCAAGTGCAGCACCATGAATTGCTGCGATTACAGGTTTCGAGAAAGTTTCCACTCTTTCGAAAATTGTTTGCCCACTTGCAGCAAGCTCAGAGAATGCAGCTCCTGATGTAATAGAAGTGAATTCTTTAATATCAGCACCTGCAGAGAAAAATCTACCTTCCCCTTTGAGCAAGATTGCTCGAACGGCATCATCATTTTCTACTGCATCTAGCAGCTCATTTACTTCTAAAATAACCCCTCTTGCTAAAGCGTTTGCTGGCGGACGATTCAGAATGACGGTAGCTACGCCGTCTTCTATAGTCCATGATAGAAATTCCATCTTCCCACTCCCCTTCGTTAACCTTTCACACCATTTAACAATAGACGATGTACTTTACCGGTCAGATCAACTAAGTTGTATTTATGCTCGTTCATGACCCAAGTAGTAGTCGTCTCATCAATTGTACCAAAAACCATTTGTCTTGCTAAGCGAATATCAATCGTACGATCAAATTCGCCTTGCTCTATTCCTTCCTTTAAAATGGTATCTAACAATACTAAGTAATTTCTTAAAACTGCATTTATTCGTAATCTCAACGCTAAATTGGCTTGTCTCAATTCCAACTGGGTGACCGTCGCTAAATGATGATCACTTGATAACACTACGAAATGATTTTCAATCATTTTATATAGCTTTTCGGAGGAACTAATTTCCTGTTGAATAATTTCTTTTAAATTGTGTGCAAATATCTCCATTTTTTCTTCAAAAACCGAGACTAAAATTTCTTCTTTGTTTTTAAAATACAAGTAAATTGTCCCATCAGCTACTCCAGCTTGTTTAGCTATTTTAGAAACCTGTGACTGGTGATATCCATTTTCAGCGATAACAATAATTGCCGCGTCAATAATTTGCTTATACTTTGGTTTGTCCTTCTTCATTATGAATTCACCACCAATTGTTCAATTACCTCAAAGAATTATTCGTCTAGATTTTGAAATGTATAAGGTCTGCATATACAGTTAAATAGCTATTGTCGTATGAATACGGTTCTCGTCCTTTTCCAATGACTCCAAAATCTCTGACATTCTTCAGAGGCTTTTACTTTATTTAGATAGTTTAAACCTTTATTTAAATAAAATAAAAATATGAATGATGATTCATTCATATTTTTATATTATATTCAATTTTGTCGATTGTCAATAATCAATTAACTTTGTACCGTTACTTTTTGTTTCGCTTTCTCTTCTTCTATTAAAGTTCTTCTCAAAATCTTACCTACTGCAGTTTTCGGAAGTTCCGCTCTGAACTCGTAAATTCTTGGTACTTTAAACGCTGCTAAGTTTTCACGACAAAAAGTATTTAACTCCTCTTCTGTCACAGAAGCTCCCTCTTTAAGTACGATAAATGCTTTTACCGTTTCCCCTCTATATGGATCTGGCACTCCAGCAACAACACATTCTTGAATTGCAGAATGTTCATATAGAACTTCTTCAACATCCCTCGGATAGATATTATAACCACCCGCAATGATTAAATCTTTTTTGCGATCAACTACATAAAAGTAACCGCTTTCATCCATATACCCCAAATCACCAGTTAAGAACCAACCATCACGCAGAGTCATTGCAGTATCTTCGGGACGATTCCAGTATCCCTTCATCACTTGAGGCCCTTTAACTGCTATTTCTCCAATTTCCCCAAATGGTAATGGTGTTGTTGAATCGACTGCGAAAATCGCTGCTTCTGTATCTGGCCAAGGAATTCCTACTGAGCCTTTAATACGATCTTCTGCATAAATTAGGTTCGCATGTGTCACTGGAGAGGTTTCTGTTAAGCCATATCCCTCTACCAATCTACCACCAGTAACTTTTTCAAACTTTTCTTGTACCTCTAATGGTAAAGGAGCAGAGCCACTTAAACAAGCTACAATTGAAGATAAATCATATTTTTGTATATCTGGATGATTCAATAATCCAATATAAATCGTTGGAGCTCCTGGGAATATCGTTGGTTTTTGCTTATCAATTGTTTTTAGTGCAGTTTCTACATCAAATTTAGGTAACAATACCATTCTATTACCTAGCATAACAGAAAAGATTAATACAGTAGTCATTCCATATACATGGAAGAATGGAAGAACTCCTAATATACTTTCTTCGCCTTCTATTGCCTTGTAATTCCACGCCGTACACATAGTAGTATTTGTTACTAAGTTTTTATGCGTAAGCATAACTCCTTTTGGAAATCCTGTTGTACCACCAGTATATTGTAAAAGTGCTATATCCTCGTCAAAATCAAAAGACATACTAATCGGTTCAGCTTTTCCAACTTTCATAATTTCAGTGAATAGATGATTGATGCCTCGATGCTCTACCTTTACACTAAACCCATATTGTTTCTTCTGGATAAAAGGATAAACAAGATTTTTAGGAAATGGCAGGTAATCTTTAATACCAGTAACAATAATATTCTCTAGGCTCGTATCTTTTAAAACTTTTGTAACCCGTGGATATAATATATCCATAGCTAAAATAACTTTTGCACCAGAGTCCTTCATTTGATAAGCTATTTCTCTTTCCGTATAAAGAGGATTTGTTTGAACAACTATTGCCCCCGCATATAGTGCTCCATAATATCCGATTACCCCTTGTGGACAGTTCGGTAGCATAATTGCTACTCTATCTCCTTTTTGAATGCCAATGGATTGTAAATAGTTAGCAAATTTTAAAGAAGACTCATATAGCTCTTTGTACGATAAATCTCTCCCCATGAAATGTATCGCAATTTTTGTCGGAAATTTCTTATACGCTCTCGTCAGATATTCTTGAACAGGAATGTGTTCATAGTCAAGCGTATGTGGAATTTCTGGTGGATATTGTGCTAACCACGGCTTTTCAGTCATATTAATGCCCCCTTTGTTTTTAATAGCGTGAATATTCCTATTTTTAATTATAGAGAAAAATGAATGACAATTCAATTCTTTATTGAAAAGAGTTTTCAAAGTTTTCTAGTCTAATAGTTTTATCTGCTTTTTAAAAAACTAATCCTTCCTTACTACAATATAAATACCTTACTTAAACGCACTTTTGACCGTCTTTTTCTCGTTTAAAACAGATATTTCTTTCTCACGCTTAACATAAAATATAAAAAGACTGCAAAGTTCACTTCTTTATCAATAAGATGAAAAGTGTTACATCACAGTCTTTAAATACGTTATTAAGTTATTATATTAATTTGTTACGACATATATTATACCTACTAAGACAAAAAGTAAGCCAACAGCCAATAAAATTTTCGACAATTTTTCCATTTCAACCGCTCCTAAGAAATACTTGCACCAATAACAAATGATAGCCCAACAGAAATAACTAGTGAAATAAATCCAATTGAACGATTATCGTTTTCGATTTCCTTATCAACATTAAAGGTTGGCGTTAAAAATTCAAACAATAAGTAAGCAATTATTAATAGTGTAAAACCAAATAAACCCCAACCAACCATTTCGAATAATGAGTTATGTTGTTCAATGGAATACCTAAATATATTACATACACCAAAAATTTTCCCACCAGTAGCAAGTGCAACTGCTACATTACCTTTTCTTATTTCTTCCCAATTTTTATACTTCGTGACTAATTCAAAAATAACCATCGAAACGAGTAAGCATAAAATTACCACACTAAAATAACCTGCAGACTCTACGAGTGGGTTTGACCAAAAACTGGATAGAAGCATGTTTAAAACCCCTTTTACACTTTCCCTTCTATACGGAGAGCCCGCAAAAAAGTTTCATTTTTTCTACTTTATTTTAGTTCAACAACCGTTACACCATGCCCACCTTCACCAGCTTCACCGAAACGATAACTTTTCACGCGAGAATGGTTTTTCAAAAACTGTTGTATTGCTTGTCTTAACACACCTGTGCCTTTTCCATGAATAATAGAGATTCTTGGGTAGTTTGAAAGAAGTGCATCGTCTAAATACTTTTCTGTACGCATGATGGCATCCTCATAGCGTTCTCCTCGAAGATCTAACTCTAATTTTACATTAGTGTCTCTTCCACGGATTGAATTCACTGAGACAGTTTGCTTTTGTTTTTCAGGTTTTACAAACTCAAGGTCAGATTCGTCTAATTTCATTTTTAGCATACCAATCTGAACAGACCACTCTGTCTTAGACAATTTCTCAAGTAGAGTCCCTTTTTGTCCGAAGCTCAATACTTTCACTTCATCTCCAGATTTCAACTCTTTTGCCATTTCGTTTAATTTCTTTTGCTTCTTCAATACTGGATTATCTGGTAAAGCAGCATCTAAACGCTTTTTAGCATCGATTAGTTCATGCTCTTTAACGAAGTTATGTGTATTAGACTGCATTTTCCGCAGTTCACTTATGATATCTTCTGCTTCTCGTCTAGCTTCATCTACAATTTTCTTCGCTTTATCTTTTGCTTTTTGTTCTAGTTTTTCTTTGCTCTGTTCTAGTTCTGCTAATCTCAGTTCAACATCCGCTTTAACTTTACGTGCTTCTACTAAGTGGGCTTCCGTTTCTTCTGCATCTTTTTCTGCTTGTCGACGACTGTTCTCCAGAGATGCAATCATAGAGTTCACTTCACCACGATCTGTCCCTGTAAAAGTTTGTGCTTGGTTAATAATATATGCTGGTAACCCAAGTCGCTCGGAAATTTCAAAAGCATTACTTCTACCAGGCACTCCTATTAACAGTTTATAAGTTGGACTTAACGTTTCAATATCGAACTCAACGCTTGCATTAGCAACGCCAGGTCTATTGTATCCATAAGCCTTTAGTTCAGGATAATGTGTTGTAGCCATTACTCGAGCTCCGGTCCCATGTACTGCATCCAATATAGAAATAGCAAGTGCAGCACCTTCTTGAGGATCGGTTCCTGCTCCAAGTTCATCAAATATGATTAATGATTTATCGTCATACTTTTTTAAAATATCCACAATATTAACCATATGAGAAGAAAAAGTACTTAAACTTTGTTCAATAGATTGCTCATCTCCGATATCTGCAAAGACCGATTCAAATAATGCCACTTCTGAGCCATCCAACGCAGGAATAGGTAGTCCACTTTGCGCCATTATTGTACAAAGTCCAACTGTTTTCAGAGTAACTGTTTTACCCCCAGTATTCGGCCCAGTGATGACAATAGTGGTAATGTCTTTGCCGAATTCAATCGTATTTGGCACCGCTGTTTCCAGTGGAATAAGTGGGTGTCTAGCCTTTACTAAACGAATATATCCCTCGTTATTGATGATTGGCATCGTACATTTTTGGGCTTGACCATATTTTGCTTTAGCTAAAATAACATCAATTTCTCCTAGTACACTTACTAATACAAAAATATCATGACCAACTATTTCTACTTCAGCTGTCAATTTGATAAGGATACGATTAATCTCTTCCTGTTCTTTCACTCTTAAACTTCTGATATCATTATTTATTTGCACTACTGCTGAAGGTTCCACAAACAATGTTTGTCCAGAAGAGGATTGGTCATGGATAATTCCACCGTAATGACTACGATACTCGGATTTTACAGGAATCACATATCGATCATTTCGGATAGTAATAATCGAATCTGATAACATTTTCGCAGCATTTGCCCCTCTAGTATAACTTTCTAGCTTTTCACGCACACGACTTACTTGAATGCGTAATTGTTGGCGAATAGAACGCAAAGTACTACTTGCGCTATCTAACACTGCGCCGTTTTCATCAATACAATCATTAATCTCATGTTCAAGGGCTGTTAAAATCGGAATAGCCTCTTTTTTCTCTATAAAGTGGGGGATCTTCACATCTTCGGATTCCGCTACATTTTCTAAAAATTGGCGTAAGATTTTACTAGCTCTAATAGTACTTGCGATCTCCATTAGTTCTGTTGGACTAAGCATACCCCCAATTTGGGCACGTTTAGCATGAGGTCGAATATCTGTCATCCCACCCATTGGAACATTGCCACGTAACCGAAGTATTGTCATTCCTTCATCCATTTCCTCTAACAACTTTTTCACTACTGTAAACTCAACGGAAGGAATTAGATTATCTATATGGCTTCTCCCAATAGATGAAGTACAATAATTGGAAACTTCATCTCTAATTTTAAAATATTCTAATGTCCTTAATGCTCTTTCAGCTATCAACTGAGTCACCTCCTAATTATTTCTGTATATATTCTTTAAACTTCTCCAACGACCAAGTGTTCACTATATTTTCTTTGTGTAACCAGGCTTTTTGTGCATAACGTACACCAATATCCATATATTTTAGCTGATCGATATGATGCGCATCTGTGTTTATCGCTATTGGTACGCCTTTTTCTTGGGCTAACTTTAAGTATTCCGTATTCAAATCGAGACGATAAGGACTAGCATTTAACTCTAAAATCTTACCGTTTTCCTTAGCCCATTTTATCAGTGTAGGAACATCTGGATTATAACCATCTCTTTGTTCGATTATTCTTCCCGTTGGATGGGCAATCATGTGTACATATGGGTTTTTCAACGCATTTAAGAGTCTTTCCATAATCTTTTCTTGCGGCTGGCTAAAACTTGAATGGATAGAAGCTATAACAAAATCTAGTTGTGAAAGCACATCATCTTCAAAATCGAGTGAACCATCTGGTAGTATGTCCATTTCGGTTCCCGTAAATATTTCAATATCAGTGTACTTTTCGTTTAGAGAGTGAATAATATCTATTTGGTTTAATAATCTTTCCTTCGAAAGTCCGTTAGCAACTTTGAGATAATTAGAGTGATCAGTAATCACCATATGTGAGTAGCCTTTTACTCGGCAAGCTTCAACCATTTCTTCTATAGAATGAGCCCCGTCCGACCAAGTGCTATGCATATGAAAATCGCCTTTTATATCATTTAACTTCACTAATGAAGGCAGCTGATCTAATTTGGAAAATTCCGATCCATCTTCTCGAACTGTTGGAGGTATGAAAGGCAAATCAAAGTAAGCATAAAAGTCTTCTTCCGATTCAAAATGCTCTACACTTCCATCCGCTAATTCCACACCATATTCACTAATTTTCTTTCCTTGGTCTTTAGCAATTTGACGCATTTTTATATTATGGTCCTTTGAGCCAGTGAAATGATTTAATGCAGAAGCAAATTGTTTTAGTTCCACTAGTCGGAAATCGACATCTATTTCGACTTCTACATCTAGCGTGACAGAAACTTTCGTATCTCCAGCTGCAATTATTTTCTGTACAGGAAGTATTTTTAACAATTCTTCTCTAACTTCTTGAGGAGAACTTGTAGCGATGATAAAGTCAATGTCCTTACTCGCTTCTTTAACTCTTCTATAAGACCCGGCAACAGAAAACTTATCAATTAAAGCTATAGAAGCCAATTTGTGTTCGATAAGATCTACGATAGGTTCAATTTGCCATACAGCAGTTCTTTCTGGTTTAGACTGAAGGTTCACTATTTCTAGTAATATTTTTTCTTCAGTCTTCTTAGCAAATCCAGGAAGACTTTGGACTTTACCTTCTTCACATGCAAGCTTTAACGCATCAATGGAATCGATATGTAATTCCTTGTATAGCTTGGCAATTTTTTTACCACCAAGTCCAGGTATTTTAAGCATCGGAAGTAATCCACTAGGAACTGTTTGTTGTAATTCTACAAGCAAAGAAGATTCTCCTTTAGTGATTAAATCCTCTATTACAGCTCCTGTTGCTGCTCCAATCCCTTTTAAGGAGGAGATATTATCCATTTCAGAAAGGCTTCGGTCATCTAATTCCAACACCTGTGCAGCCTTTCGAAAGGCAGATACTTTAAAAGGATTTTCACCTTGCAATTCCATATATAAAGCTATTCTTTCTAATGTTTTAATAATCGTCTTCTTATCCAACGAAAACACCTCTTTCTTCTCAATTAACCAATATAGCTAACTTCAAAAAAACTTCCCTCTATTGAGAGAAGTTACTTTTCAATATAAATATACCACCAATTTTTAACCATCTCCGACAGGATAGGCGTGTGTTCTAACATCCATCCAGTTAAAACTGAACCTGATATTAAATTTTGAATCATATCGATTGGTAAAAGAGCAAGTACATACAATAAGACAAACATAATAAAATAAAATTCAATAAGTCCTAAAACTGCACCCACCATATTGCTTATAAACCCTAAAATCGGTAAATACTTCAAAAAATCAAACATAGATGCAATCATTTGCAAGGCGAACTTCACCACGATAAAAATGAGTGCAAAAGCAATAATCCGATAAAAAGTTTGTGCTAAATCTAAACTCTCCACGGCGATTGTCAATTTAGCACCAGCCGTTACAGCAGGAAACGGAATCCATAAAACAAATTTATCTGCAAGTGGTTTATAATAAGAATAAGCCACTACTAATGCAATGATAAAGCCAGTCATGTGGATTAGTTGAACGATTAACCCTCGTTTTGCGCCAGTGATTAAACCACCGACAAGTAATATTAATATAATTATATCTAACATGTTTTCAGTCCTTTAATCTTTTCAATTCTTCTTCTAAGAGTTCTAATTGTTCTTTTACTTTTATGTAATCATTTACAGCATTCACAGCTGTGAGTACAGCAAGTTTTGCAATATCTAGTTGACTATTATGTGAATTTATTTCTCTCATTTTATCATCAACCATTGAAGCTACTAGTCTCATATGGCCTGACGATTCAGAACCTACCATTTTATAATTCTGTCCATATATATCAACCGAAATTCGTGTTTTTTCTTGTTCTGACAAAGCCATAACCCTCCTCAGAAAATCCTAATACTAATAATAACACGAAATAGATTGCTATGTGAAGAAAGGAACGAACGAATGTCAAATACAGTCTTATTATTGAAACCAAACGAAATCGAAAAAGTTAAATCGCATTATATGAAATTTAAGGTAGAGAGGTCTGCTCCTGGGGTTATTTTTGCAGCAAAGCTTGCAGATACAGCCATTACTATTTATAAATCTGGCAAGGTGATGTTTCAAGGAAACGGTTCTACGCGCGAAGCTTCCCTTTGGGGTACAAGTTCGACTAAAACTACAACAACTGGTGCGAAGGGAGATCTTTTACCTCCTAACTTTGCAACCTTATCGGTTCTAGGTTCAGATGAAACTGGTACTGGAGATTATTTTGGTCCCATTACAGTTGCAGCATGTTTTGTCAGTTCAGAACAAGTCGAGCTAGTTAAAGCTTTAGGAGTGAAGGATTCCAAAATGCTTACAGATGACATAATGCGTAAAATGGCACCTGACTTAATGGCGACTTTAACACATAGTGTCCTCGTATTGAAAAACGAAAAATACAATGACATACAGTCTCGTGGGTCGTCTCAAGGTAAGATAAAAGCACTTATGCATAACCAAGCATTAAAGCATGTACTGAAAAAAATGGACTCAGAAAAACCGGCATATATATTAATCGATCAGTTTGCGGAGCGCGGTATTTACTATAATCATATTAAAACGGAGAAAGAAATCGTCCGAGAAAATGTTTTGTTTTCTACAAAAGCAGAGCAACTTCACGTATCTGTTGCAGCAGCATCAATCATAGCGAGATATGCTTTCTTGAAGGAAATGGATCGTCTGACCGAAATAGCGGGTACGACGATACCTAAAGGAGCAAGTGCTAAGGTTGATGAAATAGCAGCGAAAATTTATTTGAAGCATGGAGAAGAGTTTCTCAAGTCTATTACAAAGTGGCATTTTGCCAATACTGGGAAAGCGATTAATATGGTGAACAAGAAACGATTTTAGCTTGGGAGTTGTACAACATGAAAGTTATTGGGGAAACAGAGCGATTATATTTATGTGTATTTGAACAATCACATGTGGAAGCCGCTCAGCAATTTTGGGGGGACGAAGAAGTCATGTCACTATGTGATGGGCCTTCTGCACATGAATTACTTCCCAAAGTTATAGAGGGATATCGTAAATTACATGAAGATAGAGGTCTATCCGTTTATGCAGTAATAGAAAAAGAATCGGATCTAGTAATAGGAGCAGCTGGTTTTAATCCAACTGATTCGACGGGAGTAATAGAGTTAATTTATCATTTTAGTAAGAAATCTTGGGGAAAAGGTTTTGCAACAGAAGCAGCTGCAGCTTGCCTTAAGCTAGCTAAAAACAAAGGAAATATTAGAATAATCACTGCATCAGCAGATCCACAAAACATAGGTTCATTAAAGATTTTAGAAAAAATCGGGTTCACCTATGTGAGTATGAAGTGGTTTGAGGATACAAAACAAGAAGAGCCTTATTATGAATATTTAATGTAATCTACAATTTATACAAAGTAAATTTGGGTAATTTTAAATAATAAATTTAGATAACACAAAACCATTCAAATGCATAACATGTATAAGTGCGTGTTTAAATAGCGATGGAGGTTTGAGTATGGTAAATTTTCAAGCTTTTCAGGGTACCGTTACCAGGATTAGTGATTTTATGATAGGGGCTAATGGTGAAGGCGAAGGTTGTTATACATTAATGTCGGTTGATAATGGCAACGGAAATTCAGTAAATTTCGTGGTGTCCCCCGCTACTTATTTTGTAGACCATGCGGTGGTAGCAGTGGGTGATAGGGTAACTGGATACTATGATGGAGATGCCCCTGCTCCTCTGATTTACCCACCACAGTACCAGGCACTTATTATAGTAGAAGAAAATACAAATCGAAATGTTAAAGTGGACTTCTTTAATAGCCAATTGGAAAGCAGTGATGGACAGTTAAGACTAAATGTAACACCATATACTCCAATATTATTGACTAATGGTCAGCCTTTTACGAAAAGTCCTGCGAATCGAAATTTAATTGTTATTTATGGTCCAACTACAAGAAGTATACCTGCCCAGACCACACCATATGAAATTATCGTTTGGTGTTAAACTTTCTGGGGAAAATCTGGATCCAATTTTTTTTGCACGAAATGTTAATTACATTTCGTGCTTTTCCTTTTCACAAAGATACTTTAGGAATACTTTTATACCAGTGGAGTGCTTGTTTTTCAATCTCTTTGGCTAATTTATCTTTCCCATTAATATAAGCGTCAATGTCATATGGAAATTGCTCTGCTAGTGCTTCTTTTAAATCTCCGTACTTTCTTGCAATAATAGAATGTACTCTTAAAAAGTCCCGAAACACAAGATGTCTTTCAATTTCAGGATTACCCAATTCATACATATGGACATGATGCGTTCGATTATCTCCACCTTTTTGGAAGTATCTACGACCAGGAAGTCCATTTTCACCTTTAGGTTCATAACCAATCGCAATCATTGCGCTGTTATAAGCGTCAATTTTTCTTATATCTCGGACTATAGGCATCATATCGATAATTGGTTTTGAACTCAATCTTTCTACAGACGTGCTTCCAATATGATGGATAATTTGAATCTCCATGCCGAAAATATGTTGAAGAAGAATTGCTTCCTCATCAAACTTTTTCTTCCAATCCTCTGAATATGCCACTACCTCCACTTTACGCATTTAAATCTCTCCCTTTTAAAGAAGTTTCGTTAATAGTTCCTTGTGAACTGAGGAATAATTAAGTAAGCCAAAATTATTTCTTACAACACTAGTAGTAATTTCATTTGCTTGATGCCATGCCAAGTTGTACATGCTTTGATCAACCCAACCGTTTATTAATGCCTCTTCCAGTTCATCTGCATCCTGTTGAATAATCTCTCCCGTAGGAAATACGATAATATCTAAAAACAAGTCATCCCACCATGGAATATTATGCTCTATTCCTATTTCGTTGCAAATATCGATATACCACTGAATCACTTTCCCATTAGCATCAAACATAGTAGTTACAGAATAATGTTTTCCTTTAGGAAAGTGTTGTAACCACATAAATCCATCATCTACAATGCACACACTTTTTTCATCATACTTCACCCATAAGGGCTCCGCCACCAGAACCATGTTAAGAAGTGTTATATATCCAGTGAATTCCTCTTTATCCACATAAGATTGTGCATACTCTCTCTTCTTAATCCGCTGCCAATCTGAACGATCCCCATATCTTCGTTTTAACATGCCTACCCCCTAATCAATTCAGACAAATTAAGTACTTAACTTCTCTTTTAATAGAAATTATAGCAGATTTATTATTCTAACTTATTAGTTAATTTAAATTCCATAGTTTATTCTATTAAAAACGGCTATTTACCATTTAAATCAGTTACAATAATTAAGTTAATAATTGAAATCATATTTTATTTGTTTTTTAGAAAAGGAGAATTCTTCTTGAAGGTACATGTTTTATTAAAGGGATATAATTTTTTGTTTTTTGGTTTGCTTGCAGTTTTTATACCGTTCTTGCCTGTGTATTTAGGGGAACAAGGATTATCTACAAGTGAAATAGGGATTATCGTAGGTACTGGGGGTTTTGTAACTTTAATAGCCCAACCGTTGTGGGGGTTCGTCAGCGATAAAACAAAAACAATTCGCAAGGTGATGTTGCTACTTGTTGGATTGACTGCTATTTCGGGTTATTTTTTATTTAACTTCGATAACTTTGTATTACTAATTATTTTTGCGTTGTTAGTTTATTTTTTCCTTATGCCACTTGATCCATTAACGGAGAGTTTAAATTTTACTGTTTCAGAGATGGCCCGTATTAGCTATGGATCTATCCGTACATATGGTGCACTTGGCTATGCCATTTTGTCTTTAATTGCTGGGTTTACAATGGATTATTTTGGAGTGAGTAGTCTATCTATTTTATTTGTACTCTTGGGGCTTCTCTCATTTGGAATTGTTTGGTTTATGCCGGATGTGCAAGCTTCCCCAAAACCTGTGACGATAAAAGGATTGAAACAAGTATTACGTAACAAAGAGATGCCTCTATTCTTAGCATTAGTATTCATAAGCTCTGTCCCTGCACGTATGAACGATACATTTCTAGGAATACATATCAAAGCACTGGGAGGAGATACATCCTTAGTAGGGATTGCTTTTTTCTTAGCAGGTGGTAGTGAAATCATTATTTTTGCACTCAGCTTTTGGTGGCTTCGAAAAGGTAAAGAGTTGGAGATTATTACGATCGCTACCTTCTTTTACTTCTTACGTTTTTTTATATCAGGCTATGTCACAAACCCTGTTACTCTAACTGTCCTACAAGTATTACAAATGTTAACATTCCCTATTTTCTACACCGCCGCTATTCAATATTTATATAATATTATGCCTAAGGAATGGCGAGCTACTGGACAAACTGTTTTAGCATTATTATTCTTTGGCTTATCTAGTATTATTGCGTCATATGCAGGTGGTTTCCTCTATAAAGAATTTGGTGGGCAGTCTTTTTACTTTATCATTTCAGCAATGTCCTTCATCGGAGTCTTATTTGGAATACTACTGACTATACGGAAACATAAAATAAACGGATGATTATTTTATGTGAAAATGGGTATTAAACATATATAGAGTTGAAATTAGTACCTTTTACTAAACTTTCTTTATGGAAAGAGATTTTGGTGGGAGGTGATTAATTGAGAAGAGCCTATGGAGTTAAAAAGCTATCTTTATATTTAGATACCGTAGGATATCCACTTACTGAAGAGGAAATCGACATACTAATTATAAAAAGAGAGATTCCTCATTTAAAACCAATGGCAAATATGATCGTTTTCAATTTAGATCATGTGGATTGGTGGATTAGTCATAATCTACCTCCATCCAAATGATAAGCCCTGCGAAAGCAGGGTTTTTCATTTGGATGGAGGTTTTTTCCACCTAACTAATCATTGTTTCTTTCGAAGGTAAAAATTTCGAGAAAGCTATTGTCATAATAACTGATGCAAGGACACCCCATAATATTCCTATTGTTAAAGAAACAACTGCTCCAGCCAAAATACCAGTACGTGCTCCCCAAACAGAAACACGACTATTTCTTGTTCCCATTTCAAAGGCAGAGGTTTTCTTATTCTTCCATATTAACCCTACTATTAATACCGGAACAACTCCACCACCGGCCATCGAATATGCAAGAGAAAATAAGTCAATAATAGAATCTGCCCAAATAGCAGTAACTATCGTGAACATACCAAACACAACCACACTAACTCTTGTTAACTTAAGATAAAATGCATCTTCTTTTTCTTTCATATTTGGAATAACCAAATCATTGATGATTACAACAGCAGCAGAATGAAGAAGAGATGAAGCGCTAGAAATGGCAGCCATGAAAATCATGATAAAGAAAGCCAACGCTGCAAATTGCGTCATTTCTTCTAATATCAACCACGATATAGCATTTTTGGCATCGAGCGTGGGATTTTGAATCTTAACTATCAACCCACTAATAGTTGCTAGAATCGTAAAGATAATTGCAACAACCCCACTGATAAGCATGGCACGACTTGCTGACTTAGAACTTTTAGAAGCAAAGCAACGTTGCCAATACACTTGTGCAGCTAAGACACCCAACGTTCCTGTCACAAACAGCGTTAACACTTCCATTACAGATAAATTCATTTGAATTAGTTCACCCGATCCAACATCTGCTAAACCCGATTTAAGAGTCGAATAGCTAAAATCAATTCGATTAAATACTTGAAAGTAAAACCACACTGCTATTGCGATAAGAATTGCTCCTTGAATAAGGTCTGTCCATACCACTGAATACATACCACCTACAGCTGTGTAAATGATAAACACTGCCGAGAATACTAATATCATTAGAATAGGATCAGCCCCTGTAAAAGTCGAGAACAAGGCACCCATACCCATAGCCTGGCCACTGACCCAAGCAATCATAATAGATGAAGTCAAAATGGCAACTAGACTTCGAGTGATACGATCGCGTACGATTAAATCATTCATCATTTCTGCTAATGTTTTGTATGTAAATTTTGCAGCAAATCCCGCAAATACGAGAGCAAATATGATTTTGGCTCCTTGCTCACCAATAACAAAAGGTATATTAGCTATCCCAATCTCATATCCCTTAGATGAATGACCAACAAAATTTCCAACGCCCATAATAGTAGCAATATCAGTAAATAATAATAAGAAAAAAGGCAGTGTCCCTCCAGCTATCGCATAATGAGCAAAACTTGCGTCCGCCTTCTTTTTAAAGAAAAACGACATACCAATAAAGAACAAAGATAATATAATGGTTATCGTCCATGTCCAAAAACCTAATCCCATAAAACCCCTCCCCTTTTTTCTATTCCCTATGCACCGCACAATTCAAACACTATTCTGAATTATTTTTAATTGATAAAAAAAGAGCAGCACCATTTGGCACTGCTCTAAATGTATTCATTATCCTCTTAACTCTGCTCCTGCTTTTTCAGCAAGTGCTTTTAATACTTTGTTATGAGCATTTACTACTTCTTCATCTGTAAGTGTACGCTCTGGATCGAAATATGTTAGGGAGAATGCAACCGACTTCTTGCCTGGTTCCATTTTTTCTCCTTCATATAAATCGAATAGATGTACATTTTTAAGTAATCTACCACCAGATAAATGGATAATTGCTTGCAGTTCTCCGGTAGCTTTTTCACTATCTACGACTAATGCAATATCACGTGAAATGGACGGGAATTTAGAAACTGGTGCATAATACAATGCTTCAACTTCTTTGTTTAGCACTTTGGCTAAGTTCAATTCCAATACATAGGTTTCTTTTAAATCACGAGTTTTTTGCTCTGATGGATGTAATTGAGCGATTAACCCAATTTCCTCTCCAGCTAATTTGATAGAAGCAGTACGTCCAGGATGTAACCCGTCTACTTCAGTACGTTCAAATACAACTTCTTTTGAAAGACCAAGAAGTTCCATTAATCCTTCTACAATTCCTTTTAACACAAAGAAATCAACTGCTTTTTTCTCACCCTGCCAGCTATGATCTAACCATTTACCAGAAATTACTGCTGCTAGATGCTCTTGCTCATGAGGTAAACCTGATTCTGTTTCACCTAAGAAAACAGATCCTACTTCATAAAGCGCAACTGTATCTGCTTGGCGCGCTGTATTATATGTTACTGCTTCTAGTAGATGTGGTATTAAGCTTTGACGAAGGATACTACGATCTTCACTCATTGGCATTAATAACTCGGTTACAGGAGCAGTTTCTAAAGCAAATTTTTGAGACATTTCTTTAGAAGTTAATGAATACGTAATCGCCTGGTAAAGACCTGCACCTTCTAAATAGGCACGTACTTGACGACGTTTTGCTTGGTAAGATGATAATCCGCCTGGTTTAGATTCCTCGACTGGTAAAGTCATTGGGATTTCATCATAGCCATACATACGAGCAATTTCTTCTATTATATCTTCTTCAATTTTAATATCTTGACGACGAGTTGGCGCTTTAATGTACAAAAGACCATTCGCTGCTTGGTAGTCAAATTTCAATCTAGTTAAAATTGATGTCATATCCTCTAAGGATATTTTCATCCCTAAACGGTTATTGATGAAGTCCGGAGATACAACCACTTCAGCTGGAGTTTTGTCTAGCTCATCAACCATTACTGAACCAGCTAACACTTCTCCTCCTGCTAACTCTGCAAGAAGACTTGCTGCACGTTCTGCCGCAAGAATTACACGGTTAGGATCGACACCTTTTTCAAAACGCGCACTCGCATCACTGCGTAGGTTGTGATCTTTTGAAGTTTGACGAACTGATCCGCTAGCAAAGTATGCTGACTCGATAACTACCGTTGTCGTATCATTATGAACTTCCGAATTAGCCCCACCCATTACACCGGCAATGGCAATTGGCTCTTTACCGTTTGTAATAACTAAATGATTTGATTTTAATGTACGTTCTTGATCATCAAGGGTAACAATTTTTTCCCCTTCACTTGCAAGACGAACAACAATTTCTTTCGTTTCTAGACGATCATAGTCAAATGCATGTAGAGGCTGACCGTATTCCATCAATACATAGTTCGTAATATCTACTACATTATTATGTGGACGAACACCTGCAGCCATTAAACGATGTTGTAACCAAAGTGGTGATTCTTTCACTTGAATATTCTTCACAACTTTTGCAATATACATTGGATTTTCTTCCATTGCCTCTACTTTTAAGTTCAAATAATCAGAGGCTTTTTCATTGCTTTCCGAATAAGATGCTTCAGGATACTGCATATCCTCAGATAAAATTGCACCAACTTCATAAGCTACTCCGAGCATACTTAATGCGTCCGAACGGTTAGGCGTTAACCCAAGTTCTAAAACTACATCATCTAAGCCTAGTAATGGGAGTACACTTTCCCCTGGAACTGCTGTTTCCGGAAGAACATAAATTCCATCCGCATACGCTTTAGAAACAAGGCGTCCTTCAATCCCTAATTCTTGAAGCGAACAAATCATACCGTTTGATTCTTCTCCGCGAAGCTTGGCTTTTTTAATCTTCATGCCGCCTGGAAGTACTGCTCCTGGACGAGCAACGATTACTTTTTGTCCTGCTTCTACATTAGGTGCTCCACAGATAATTTGAGTAGTCTCTTCGCCAACATCTACCTGACAAATATTCAGCTTATCCGCTTCCGGATGTTTCACTTTTTCTTTTACATACCCAACGACAACATTTGTCATTCCATGAGAACGATCAATCACAGCATCCACTTCAATACCTGCACGTGTGATTTTCTCTCCTAAATCTTTTGGATCTAACCCTTGTGTATTTACATATTCTGATAACCATTTCGTCGAAACTAACATGTCAAATTCCTCCTTACACTTCTGTTCGGTGGAATTGCGATAAGAAACGCACATCATTCGTATAGAAATGACGAATATCTTCCACTCCATATTTCAACATTGCAATACGTTCTGGACCCATACCAAATGCAAATCCAGAAAGTTTTTTAGAATCATATCCAGCCATCTCTAAGACGTTTGGATGAACCATACCTGCACCTAAAATTTCAATCCACCCTGTTTTCTTACAAACGTTACAACCATCGCCGCCACATTTAAAACAAGAAATATCCATTTCAACCGAAGGCTCTGTGAATGGGAAAAAGCTTGGGCGCAGACGAATTTCACGATCGTCCCCGAACATTTTCTTCGCAAATATAGAAAGAGTACCTTTCAGGTCGCTCATTCGAATATTTTCACCGATTACAAGCCCTTCAATTTGTGTGAATTGATGTGAGTGCGTTGCATCATCATTATCACGACGATACACTTTACCAGGGCATATAATTTTGATCGGTTGCCCTTCTTTTGCTTCCATCGTTCTTGCTTGAACTGGAGAAGTATGTGTACGCAGTAGAATATCCTCTGAAATATAGAAAGAATCCTGCATATCACGAGCTGGATGACCTTTTGGTAAGTTCAACGCTTCGAAATTATAATAGTCTTTCTCTACTTCTGGACCTTCCGCAATTTCATACCCCATGCTGATAAATAAATCTTCAATCTCTTCTACTACACGAGTAAGTGGATGATGATTTCCAGTCTTAATAGGGCGACCTGGTAATGTTACATCAATAGATTCTTTTTCTAGCTGTTCATTAATAGCTTGTTCTTGAAGTAAAGTCATACGAGCTTCTAATACAGTAGTTACTTCTTCACGTACTACATTTACTAGTGCCCCCATTTTTGGACGCTCTTCTGCTGGAAGTTTACCCATTCCTTTTAGAAGGTCCGTAATCGGTCCTTTTTTCCCTAAATAGGCAACACGCACGTCATTTAGTTCTTTGACGCTCGCTGAAGCTTCAATTTTTTGTAGTACTTCTTCTTTTAACTGTTGAAGTTGTGCTTCCATGTTAATGATCTCTCCTTAATCAAATTCGCCTTGTCTGATTGGACAACAAATTTTGTACCTTATCTCGCTAAGAAGTATCCCTTCTCAAAATATGTACAAAATAAAAAATCCCCGCCCCTATAAAAGGGACGAGGACTAATTTCGCGGTACCACCCTGATTATTGCACAAAAACAGTGTGCAATCACTCAATTCGACTAACGGCTCTACACCGGCACACCTTTACAGCAATTGCTGGTCCCGGTGGCAGCTAACGGGGTGAACTTCTATATGCATTCTCTAGTTACACTTTCAGTCAAGGTGTAAAATCCCTTATGTCGAATTGGCATATATACTTTTCCCGATGACAGCTTTTATATATCATATTACATCTATTATACGGACTTTAGTATTTTTGTTCAAGTCTGATTTATTTTAAAGTAAGGCCATATAACAGAATT
This sequence comes from Psychrobacillus psychrotolerans, assembly GCF_900115805.1. Taxonomy (GTDB): domain Bacteria; phylum Bacillota; class Bacilli; order Bacillales_A; family Planococcaceae; genus Psychrobacillus; species Psychrobacillus psychrotolerans. The sequence goes on along the minus strand of NZ_FOXU01000003.1, from coordinate 172,611 downwards.
CCAGTAGCTACTGCAACGTTTAGTGATTCTGCTTGTCCCAATAGAGGAACGATAATATTTTGATCGGTTTGCTCGAGAAGCTCTTTGTTCATACCACTACCTTCATTTCCAACGATTAACGCAAACGCATCCACTTTTTTCACTTCATGAAAAGGAGTAGAATTTTCAAAAGCTGTGCCAAATACGGTTACTTTTCGTTCTTTCAACTTCTCAACCCAGTCAGGAAGATTTCCTTTAATAATTGGCAAATGAAAATGTGATCCTTGTGCTGACCGTAACGTTTTTGAATTATAGGCATCTGCAGATCCTTTTCCAAGAATAACAGCATCAATCCCAGCAGCATCTGCAGTCCGAATCATTGTACCGATGTTCCCTGGATCCTGCACAGCATCTATTAACAATAGACGACTCCAGTTATCATGCTCTTCTTCCTTCACAGTTTGTTGTTTACAATGTGCAAATATACCTTGTGTATGCTCTGTTTCCGCAAGTTCTTTCTTAATCACATCATTTATTTCGACAATTTCTAAATTGTCTACATCCCAATTGTTAGGAATTTCACTATTATCACTGATCATGATTGTTAACACATTTTCTTTTTGTTTTATCGCTTCTTCAATTAGGTGATAACCTTCTATTAGAAATTCGCCACTTTTATCTCGTTCTTTGCGTACGCTTAATAATTTTTTCCAATGCTTTACTAGCGTATTTTGGGGTGATTCAATTCGTTTCATCTATATGTAACCGCCTTTTTTATATAAGTGTAACAAAATCATGTATAACTGGCGAGAGTTTGGGGAAGATAATTGCGAGGAGTGATGAAAATTGGATTTTCAAATTAGAGAAGCGATAACTGCTAATATGAAAGGTCACACTGCATCAGACATTCGCGGTGTAGTAGAAGATGCTATCCAAAAAGGCGAAGAACATTTACTACCTGGACTTGGTGTATTTTTTGAGAAATGGTGGAACATGACAGACGAATCTAACAAACAATCTGTATTAAACGAATTGGCAACTGCATTTGCAAAATGAATGAAATTCCGTGGAGATAAAAAATCTTCGCGGAATTTTTGTTTAGTCAAAATATTTTTAAAATTAAATAAAACGCTTACAACACTATTACACTAGTTTTTAAAGTCAATATGCAATATATTAATTTACTTTTATATCCATATAATACAATTTCCTTAGTTTACCTTTTCATTATTAATGATTATAATCATTTTATTGGAATCCTTCTAAATATTCTAATAAATATATCATTCTATTAAAGAGGCGAATAAAGTGAGTACATCTATTGAAAATATTTTACCTAAACTAAAAAAAGTTTTAAAAGAAGACCAGGTTTCAATCAATCTAACCGTAAGAGAATTACATAGCAAAGATGAGTCGTATCATGAGATATGTCTTCCTGACATAGTTGTATTTCCGAAAAACACGAATGAAGTTAGTGAAATTATGAAACTAGCCAATCATTATCAGATTCCCGTCGTCCCTTTTGGACGTGGTTCCAGTTTAGAAGGTCATATAATTCCGTATGATAACGGAATTACAATTGACTTCTCTTTAATGGATAAAATATTAGAGGTGCGAGAAAATGATTTACTAGTAAAGGTACAACCTGGGGTGACACGTTCACAATTAAACAAAGAACTAAAAAAGTATGGACTGTTCTTCTCCGTAGACCCAGGAGCAGATGCAACACTCGGTGGAATGGCTGCAACTAATGCAAGTGGGACTACAACTGTTAAATATGGTGTCATGCGTGATCAAGTTCGTGATTTAGAAGTTGTCCTTGCAGATGGAACTGTTATACACACGGGAAGTTTAGCGGCAAAATCAGCATCTGGGTTCCACTTAAACGGACTATTTGTTGGCTCGGAAGGGACACTTGGTTGTTTTACTGAGTTAACACTAAGAGTATACGGGATACCTGAATTTACTACTGCAGCTCGAGCAGTATTCCCTTCTGTTCAAAGCGCGGTAGAAGCCGTCACTTCTATTTTACAGACTGGAATTCCAATAGCACGCGTAGAATTAGTCGACGAAGAATCGATTCGCCAAGTAAATCGTTTTAGCGAAACGAATTATGTAGAAAGCCCAACCTTATTTTTAGAATTTGACGGAAATGAGGCAGGACTAAAACAAGATGTCGAGTTTACAAAAGAAATAATGGAAGACCATGGCTGCGTGGATATTCAATTCGAAACGGATAATACAGCACGGACAAAGCTTTGGGATGCTAGACATAACCTAGCTTATGCTTATATTCACGGGAATGTCGGCAAAAAGATGATGGTTACCGATGTGTGTGTTCCTATTTCGGAACTAGCTGATGCAGTCGTATATGCACGTAATGAATTAAGCTCGATTGGACTCATAGGCGGACTTACTGGGCATGTCGGAGATGGAAATTTCCACGCGATTCTGATGATTGACATGACTGATGCAGCGGAAGTTGCGAAGGCAGAATCTTTCAATGAAAAAATTGTTCATTATGCTTTGGAGCGTAACGGCACTTGTACAGGTGAACACGGCGTTGGTATTGGCAAACAAAAATACCAAGCTTTAGAGCACGGAGCAGCCTTACAGGTGATGGAAAAAATTAAAATAGCTCTCGATCCAAATAATATATTAAATCCCAAAAAAATCGTAAATATAGAAAGTTAGGTGTATAACATGAAATTGTTAGAGTCCATTAGTAATTTTGCAGGTAAGTATTTTGCTTTTCTCGTAATTATTGTTGCAGTTGTAGCATTTTTAATACCGGAAACATTTTTACCATTTGGAAAGTATATTACGATTTTACTAGGTATTGTTATGTTTGGGATGGGTTTGACTTTAAAGGCTGTCGATTTCAAATTAATCGCAACACACCCTAAACCAGTAATATTCGGCGTAATTGCACAGTTTCTAATAATGCCAATTACCGCTTTTGCCATTGCATATTTGTTGAATTTGCCTAGTGAATTAGCAGCCGGACTAGTATTACTTGGTTCTGTACCCGGAGGGACTGCATCTAATGTAATGGTTTATTTGGCTAAAGGTAATGTTCCACTTTCTATAACGATGACATCCTTCTCCACGCTGCTAGCTCCTTTACTAACACCAGCATTATTGCTTTTATTTGCAGGACAGTGGATGCCAGTAAATGCAGTTGATATGTTTAGGTCCATAATACAAGTAATTATTGTTCCAATCATCCTTGGATTATTAGTGAAGAAGTTGTTCCCTACTGTTGTAGAGAAGAGTATAAACGTAGTACCCTTAATTTCAGTATTAGCAATTATCACGATTGTTTCTGCTGTTGTTGCAGGAAATGTAGATAATATTGCTTCTGCTGGGTTACTAGTATTTTTAGGAGTATTCTTGCATAATGGAGCAGGCTTACTGCTAGGATATTATGCCGCAAAAATCATGGGATTATCGGAGTTAGATCGACGAGCAATTTCTATTGAGGTAGGCATGCAAAACTCTGGATTAGGAGTAGCACTTGCAACCGCTCATCTAGGACCACTTGCAGCACTACCGAGTGCATTAGGTGCTGTATGGCATAATATTTCTGGACCGATCTTAGCCACTTACTGGTCTAAACGTCCTGTGAAGGAAGAAGCAAAAGAGAACACTGTAAATTCTAGTGACAGCACAACAACAAAAGCCCAATTTGAATAAACTTCATTATTTTGAGTAGAGTGCAGGCCACTATACTTTTTTATTGGACTGGCCGAGTTGTATTGCCTAAACAAGATAATTCGATAGTGAAATGAAGCATAAAAAAAATGTCTTAATCGTCGACATAATCGACAACTAAGACATTTTTTATGTAATAAAGAGTGATTCAGCGTCTCCCGAATCACTCTTCCTATGTAGTGATGAAGCTATCCATCTTGATAAGCAGCATCACGGAAATATTTATACTTACAAATGAATAGACATACCCTGCCTTCTCCATTTGGTGAAACCTTTTTAAGCCATAACCGATGCAAGTACTGCTTTTTGTGCATGCAAGCGATTTTCTGCTTGTTGGAAAATATAAGAATTAGGACCATCAATTACAGAGCTCGCAACCTCTTCCTCACGATGAGCAGGTAAGCAATGCAAAAACATATAATCGTCTTTTGCATTTGACACTAATGCATCATTAATCTGGAAGTCTTTAAAATCAGCCAGTCTTTTTACCGTTTCATCTTCTTGACCCATCGAAGTCCAGACATCTGTATATACAACATCCGCATTAACTGCTGCTTCAATTGGATCATTCGATACGAACAGCGACCCACCATTTTCTAAAGCAATTGCCTTAGCTTTTTCTAGTATTTGCTCATTAGCTTCATAGCCAACTGGTGTTGCTACCGCAATATGCATTCCCATATTGGCAGCTGCTATCACAAGTGAATGTGCGACATTGTTTCCATCCCCTATATATGCAAGCTTCAAGCCAGCGGTATATCCTTTCACTTCATGAATCGTTAAGATATCTGCAAGTGCCTGGCACGGGTGAAAAATATCTGTTAATCCATTAATTACAGGAATACTAGCATGCTCGGCAAGTTCTTTAACCATCGCATGTGAATTTGCACGGATCATGATTCCATCTAAATAACCAGATAATACGTGCCCTGTATCATATACAGATTCGCCACGCCCAATCTGTAAATCACGTGCATTCATGAACATACCATTACCACCTAGCTGCTTCATGCCTACTTCAAAGGAGATTCTTGTTCGGGTTGAATGTTTCTCAAAAATCATCCCTAAAGTTTTACCTTCCAATAAAGGAGGACATTTACCAGCCTTCGTCAACATCTTCAAGTCAACTGCTAACTGGATTAGGTCCGTTATTTCCTCCTTAGAGTAATCTAAAAGTGTTAATAGGTCTTTCCCCTTTAAACTATCCACTACTTTTAAATTCACCCACTCAAGTAACTTCATTTATAAAAACTCCTTTTTCCGTATATTTATGTAATTTTTATTATATGTCTGAATAAATATAAAGTCAAGTGTATTTATATACATTAATTAAATTTAAATTCCTTCCTATTCTTTTCGCCTCTTTATGCTTCCTACTTCATGGTTTTACTTCATTTTCTATTTTGGAAAATCTAATGAATACCTAAAAATATGTGGCAAGAGAAGAAGCGCATAACAATAACAATAAAATAAAAAAGGGAATCGCGTGAGCGGTTTCCCTTTTTTATTTAAACCCATAGTTAATAAAAACCCTAAAATATCTCTTTACAAAATAGAATGGAATTTTATTATTTCTATTCTTTCACACTTGTCGGTGTAGCTTCTTTTACAATAATGATACCATCATATGCCTCATTCGGCGTCATTTCTATTGTGTAAAACATCTTTAAAAATTTATACCACATGCGGAAATCATCGCCGATGTTTGCCATCTTTTGCTCCTTCGAAACTATCTCCTCTAAATCACCGGACTCACTCGCCTTTTCAAAATCCACGTAAAAAATATTTGATTCCACCTCTTTGAAAGCATCTACTAAAGCATTGTGATTTTTCACTTTATAATTTTTACGATCTCCAGAGCTGCTATTTTTTGACTGAAAATTGCTCTCTATAAAATCCGTACCAATTGCAAAATACTCATCCCCGTATAACTCATCTAAATAATTGCCCATCGATTTGTAGCCGGCTAATGACGCAGAAGTTTTTTCTATATGTCCATTATGACCGTTAAAAAATACTTTCTCGTTACCTCTGGTTGCTTCAAATTGCATAATCCATTGCATATTGTCCGTCAAATACTCATCTCGCAGCTGCATATAATCTTTATCATTTAAGAACAATTGCGTACGCTGCTTCATGATTTGTGCGTATTGTAGGGCAAAAGTGTACATTTCCTTTGTTGATTTTCCCACATAAGCTGCTACATTCGATTGTAAATCTAGAATTATCTCATCTATTGTTTGCTTGGTCTCGTTTAACTGTTCCGTAGTTAACTCACGCATTTTCTCATTCGAGACATGTTCAAGTTTTAATTCATAATTTTTAAATGCATCTTGGTTTACTGTTTTGTAGTATTTAAGCACTCCTTCTTTACTGTAGTTATAGCGCTGCATGTCATTTCCATAAAAGTAAACCTTCTCTTGCTCGTTAACTGAAGCGTTATAATCATGCAGCCATTGAACAAGTTCGACCATTTGCTCTGTTTGATAAATACCATAGTCTAGCGTATTTACTGCCTCTTCGGCGGTACCATTTCCATGTAAAATGAATTCGTTTATTTGCTGCCCACCTCCAAAGTCGCCTTCTATAACAAATACGCGGACGTTTTCATGTTTAATTAGCGTTTTAAATACTTCTTTTTTCAGCTCTTGAAATTCCACATTCCCATGTGTTGCCTCTCCTAAACCGATCAGCTTAACATGATCCGGGATATCCATAGCATCCACTGTTGAAATATATGATTCTGCATTATCAACCGCTTTGCCACTGCTACATCCTGCCAAAAAAATAGAAAGCAAGATAGCAGCACATACTAAATAGCTCTTATTCAACATTATTATCATCCCCTTAAACTGCTTTCCTTTGAAAATATAAATACCCTCCGACAAAAAATAAGATAAAACTTCCGCCTACAACGGTTAATAATTGTACCCAAGGAACGTAAAAGGTATCTCCGGTTTCTCCCCCGATATACATCATTAAAAATGGCTGTGCCCACGGATAGAAAGAACTAAAACGCTCAGAGTTTACGACAAGTATAGTAGGCAATGTAAGAATCACATTAATGGCAAATGGCGCTGCAAAGCTCTTGAACAGTATGGACATCCATAACTGTAAAGCAATTAATGGTAAAGTCGCTACCCATCCTCCAACTAAGCTTTTCCAAACAATCACCATTGGGAAAGGATCAGTGAATCCCTTTATCATTCCGACTATGTATACAGCGACAAAAAATAATACTTGCATAACTAGGACTAGCACTATTAACAATACATACTTCGCGATGAATACCCTTCCTCTTGTCACAGGTAATGCCAGTAGCTGTTTCCACCCACCTGCCTGATGTTCGTATCTACAAATAGCACTTGCTAAAACTCCTGTTATCAAAGGTAAAAATAGTAAAGCATAGGTTAAATTCATAGATAGCAAGGACAAATACCACTCATTGATTTCAAAATCCTCATTAGAAAATCTGCTTGTGAATCCAAGGAATATACCAATAATCGGTACAGTCAAGATGATGAACATAATCTTTGAATGTCGAAACTTAAACCATTCCGATTGTAAAATCGATACCATTTATTTCACATCCCTTCTCGTAAAGTCGAGCATTCCAACAATATACAATAGTGTGCCTACTCCGATTCCAAGCATGACATTGATCAATGGTTCATCCCACTCGTTCATTAAAGAAGGCCACTTCCAAATCATCCAATCAGGTAATATAAAAGCAGAGTACGCAAATATAACACCTAATACCCCTGTCGTAATCGGAATTCCTTGATTTTGGCTCACAGAGGCAATCCAGAGCTGTAATGCAAGTATAGGCAACGCTGCTAAGTATGGATAGAAGCTATACTTTAATAACTCCAAGTAAGGTATTTGATCTCCTAAGTTTAATAGAATGCCATAGCCTAAAGAAAATACCCCTAACAGAAGCGAAGATACAAATAACAAGCTACCAAGTACCATGAATTTCGATAAATACACACTCATTTTGGAAACAGGCAATGAAATCAGCTGCTTCCATGCGTTCGTTTCATTTTCTATACTTGCCATAAATGAAGTTAAAATCGCAATTCCCAAAACCAGTGCTAGTGGGGTAAAGGAATGTACATATTCTAAAAAATATCCCCAATCATCATCACTTTGGTTTAGCAAATAATCCTTTCGAACTCCGTAGTTGACCATCTGCAGCGCAATAACTCCGAAGGGACCTAAAAATGATAGGAACCATAGTCCTTTTCGTTTAATCTTCAAAAAATCTGCCCGTAAAAGTTTACCGATCATATGACCTTCTCCCTTGTGGTCATTTGGAGGAAGATATCTTCCAATGATCTTTTTTCCTCTTCTACACGGTAAATAGAGTAGCCTTCATGTACAAGAGTATGGATCGCCTTAGCAACTTTTCCATCGGAATGCTCAGACAATAAAATAATACCGTCCTCCCAATCTGCTTTTATACCATTGCCTAATAGTGAACGCCACGCTTGCTCGCTGTCACTAACCTTTAATAAAACCTTTTGCTGGGCATACATGCGCAAACTTTCGATGGAATCCTGATAAATCATTTTCCCTTTCGTAACGATTCCAACTGTCGTCGCCATTTGGTCGATTTCTGTTAATAAATGACTGGAGATTAAAATGGTCATTCCAGTTTCCGCAGGCAGCTGTTTGATTAGATTACGAATTTCTATAATGCCTGATGGATCTAGTCCATTAGTTGGCTCATCTAAGATTAGTAACTCAGGACTGTTTAATAGGGAAGCGGCAATCCCTAATCGCTGCTTCATTCCTAGGGAAAATCCTTTTACCTTTTTATTTGCAACCTCAGTCAATCGAACTATTTCTAATACCTCATGGATTCTCGTTTTAGGAACGCCTAGTATTTTTCTTAATGCCTCTAAATTTTCATACGCAGTTAAATGCGGATAATAGGACGGGTTCTCTACTAGGGAACCCACTCTTTTTAAAATATTTATTTTTTCTTTATTTAAATCCTTTTCAAAGATTTGAATCGTTCCAGACGAAGCTTTCATCAAGCCTAAAAGCATACGAATGGTTGTTGTCTTCCCCGCTCCATTAGGTCCTAAAAATCCGTATATTTCTCCTTTACGTATTTTCATATCTAGCCCTATCACGGCACTCTCCTTCCCAAAACGTTTGGATAGATTGGTTGTCTGTACTACATATTCCATTTCCCTCACCTCATTATCTATGTTAGAGATAGAATGTTAAAACTAGGTAAGGGGTAAGGTTAAATTTTGTTTAAAAAAACCGGGTAAAAAAACGCCCGGCCATAAAAAAGGTGTACTTGAAAGGCCCACCTTTCAAATACACCTTCACTTGTATTTCTTTATTTTGATAGTTGTTCCCTTTTCACCGGATTCAATATCCCAATCCAGCTTCATGCCCTTGACCATCATATCAACAATGGACAAGCCGATACCTGCTCCCGCTTCGTTGGATGCGTTTTTCATTCCATTTCCTCTGTCTAAAATGACGATTGCATCATAGAGATTGGTAGATTCTGTTTTGACACAAATATATCCGCCTTTTTTTGCGTGGCGAAGCACATTTTGCAATAAGTTATCTACTATGCTTCCTAACCAAATCGGGTCAATCTCCCATTTGTTTTGCTCAAATGGAACCAGATGGACTTCCACTTCAAATCCTTCCTTTTCGAAGACGGGGTACCATAAAGCTAAACTTTCTCGGATGTAGCGAAGAACGTCCATTTCCTGTGATTCAAATTTATATTTACTAGCCATGAGCAATGTATACGACATCAAGTTTTCCATTAGCCTGTCAATATTCACAACAGAAGCTTCCAACGACTTAATCGCTTTTTGACCATCCTCTGATAAACTCTCTTTAGCAATAGAATAGGTTTGCGCCCTCACCTTTGTTAAAGGGGTACGCAAATCATGAGAAAGATTAGCAATCAGCTCTCGACGTAGCTGTTCCTCCTGCTGTTCTCGCTGTTTACTTTCCCTCAGCTCACATACCATTTGATTGAACGTTTTTTCAAGCTGTCCAATTTCGTCCTTCTTTTTCAGTGCAATCTCGATCGGTAGCCCATCCACGTCCCGTATTTCCATGGCCTCCTGCAAGTGTAATAAACGCTTTCTAATACTACGAAAGAATAAAAAGGAAACCAATATAAATAGGAAAATGATAAAAACAATACCAAACACGAAAATGATTCCATATCGATCATAAATATGTGCTAGCGGCGGATCAAACTCGGACCTCGGCATCTCCAGTACAACGAAACCATTGCTTTCTTCTTGCCCGACAAACGCAATAACCGTAAATGGGTCTCCCCCATAATGCTCTTTTATAAATTTAGCTGTATATGCAGATGACCACTTGGCCGGCAGCTGCTCCATCACGTCTTCTTGGTTAGCGAGCGTCCCTTGACCGTCCACCCAGAACATCGATGCTTTTGGATGCTGCTGTTTCCAATTGTCAAAATGCTGTTGAATAGACTCACTTGTAACGTTTTGCAAAGCGTTTGCTTCCTGATGCCATTTCCCCTCAATTTCACTTTCAACTAGCATATCTTGCATTTGGATTGGATCCTCTCCATTTTTGGAAATACCAAACACAAATAACGCGATAATTAAGTAGGAAATTTGAACAATGAAGAGAGCTAATAAAATAAGGAACATATACTTTGCTAATAATGATTGGAAAAAACGCTTCATATTTTTACCCTATACCCGATTCCACGAATCGTTTCAATGATAGTTGGTTTTGCTGGGTTCCTTTCAATTCTCTCTCGTAAATAACGAATATGCACCATCAACGTCTTATCTCCCTCGATATAACGCTCTCCCCATACTCCCTCATACAACTGCTCTTTCGTTAGTATTTGATTTAAATGACGAACGAAAAACTGCAAAAGTTGATACTGCTTACCCGTTAATTGAATTTCCTCATCCGTCTCTTGATCAGCAATTCTCATATCTTTTGTATAAACCATCAAATGCTGAAGCTTTAATACATCATCATTCTTTTGGTATCTCCGTAACAATACCTCTACACGTGCTGCAAGCTCATCCGGATGAAACGGTTTAGTTAAATAATCATCTGCAAAATTTAGACCCTCTATTTTATCTTCCACCGCAGTTCGCGCAGAAAGCATTAAAATAGGCAGGTCTCCCTTTTCTTTTTTCATACGTCTACCAATAGAAAAACCATCTAACCCAGGAATCATCACATCTAAAATAGCCATATCCACTTGTGAAATATACTTTTCCGCATCCTCCCCAGATTTCAGCCATGTCACCTCATACCCTCTCTCCGTTAAATCCTTTCTCACCCAGCTCCCTATATCAATTTCGTCTTCTATGTAAAGAATATGTACCATTTTCATCCTCCTTAGTTTTTGACTGTGATTGGCTCGTCGGTTATTTATCACCATAGTGGTGCGCAAAATTTATAAAATTGGACTTACGATACACTCAATTAAAAGGCATTCTCAAATTAGAGAATGCCTTTTATAAAATATAGTCATAATTCTCTAACCCCTATTCTAGGATTAATATTATTTACTATAATAGCTATATCCCACTCCTCCTCGCTAGATATGTAGGTTATCTCTTTTAAATGCGCTCCAGTATTGGTTTAAATTACCATAACTATAACATATATTTTATTTGAATTGAAAGTTTATTTTCATTACTATTTCCTTTATACACTATCATTACGTGTCATTCGATATAATCGAAGATTTTCTGTAATAAATCACTAATTTAACAGTTGAATAAATGTCTTATTTTAATTCACATCTAATAATTCAGTTCTTTTAGACACGCAAAAAACCTTCCGACATTGTCAGAAGGTTTTTTGCATTTTGTCCTAAAATTTTGCGAATCAGCCTTACCCTATAAACACCTACATTTAATCGAAAGTTATTTTGTTTACTGCATCGCGATCTAATTTTTTTATAACTTCAACGATTAGTTTTACTGTATTTTCATAATCATCTCTGTGCAAGATTCCTGCATGAGAGTGTATATAGCGAGTAGCAACTCCAATCGCTAGAGAAGGAACACCATTTACAGAAATATGCATAGAACCTGCATCAGTTCCTCCACCTGGAATCGTTTCAAATTGATAAGGTATATTATACTCATCTGCAGTATCCGTTACGAAATCACGTAACCCTTTGTGGGAAACCATGGATGCATCAAACAATACGATTTGAGGACCCTCTCCCATTTTGCTTGTCGATTCTTTTGCCGTAATTCCAGGAGTGTCTCCAGCTACACCTACATCTACTGCAAAGCCGATATCTGGTTTAATTTTGTTTGTAGTTGTTTTCGCTCCTCGAAGGCCAACCTCTTCTTGGACATTTCCTACTCCATAAACGATGTTTGGATGTTTTTCATCTTTCAGTGCTTTTAATACATCGATTGCAATTGCACAGCCAATACGATTATCCCAAGCCTTTGCTAAAAGAAGTTTTTCGTTGTTCATGACTGAAAACTCAAAATAAGGAACTACCATATCTCCTGGTAATACGCCCCATTCCATTGCTTCTTCTTTAGAAGATGCACCTATATCAATGAACATATCTTTTACGTCAGCTGCTTTTTTACGAGCTTCTGGAGATAGTATATGAGGAGGTTTTGAGCCAATAATACCAGTAATTGTATCCCCTTTACGCGTTACAATTGTTACTCGTTGCGCTAGCATAACTTGAGACCACCAACCACCTACTGTTTGGAAACTCAAGAATCCTTTGTCATCAATCTTGGAGATCATAAATCCTACTTCATCTAAATGTCCTGCTACCATTATCTTAGGACCATTCGGATCTCCAACTTTTTCTGCAATAAGACTGCCTAAATTATCGTATTCAATTTTATCTGCGAAAGGCGCGATATATTTTTCCATCACTTCTCTTGGTTCACGCTCATTACCAGGAATTCCTTTTGCATCTGTTAAATCTTTTAACATCGTTAATGTTTCATCTAGCTTCGGCATTATTTCGACCTCCTAAATATATGTACCATTTAATTATATTCTAAATTAATGGCATTTTCAAAATTTAAAACACCTCAGTCAGCTCCTGCTCCACCACCGCCACCACTATCTCCTCCCCCTCCGGACGAATCTCCTCCAGAAAATCCGCCATCAGAAGAGGACGTCGAATCTTTGGTCCACCACCAAGACTTTCTAACAAAGTCTATAGGATCTGTACTTGCGAGTAACACTGTAGCAAGGGGAATAGTAAATTTCTCAACTGGAATAGCAATATTTTTTCTGCCTAGTAAATAAGCTCTAACTAGCCATTTTTCTTGTTCGATTTCATTCAAATTAGTTGGTATGCCATTCTTTAACTCTTTTCTATAGAATCGTACTGCATCTTTTGCTCGCACAGCATTCATCGAAAGAATATACTTTGGTAATGCCAGGTAAAACATAATAAACAATAGCAGTAACCCAATGATTGAATTGACTGCATCTTCATTGCCAATGGATAGGGAAAAGAAAAACAACAGTACAATATATATACTGAAAAATAATGTGGAACGTTTCTTTATCCATAGTATGACTAAGAAAATAATCGTAAATACTCCAATACAAGCAATGGCTAAATTGCTTTGTACATTAGCGTAATATGCCAACATAGTAATTATTGAAACTATTAGTGTAGCTAAAGTGATAATTAGCAATGGAATTCTACTATTAATAGCTCGCGCCTCTTCTAGCTCTTTTTCTACTAAATGATGCCACTCTGCTTGTTTCTTTTTAAAGTTTTTTACTTTAGTATGAAAGTATTTTGAGTTCTTATTATCCCTCGCGGCCCCTGCAGCATCATGTAAATGAAATGCCCACTTCCTAGATCCACTTCTAGTGACAAAAAGCCAACTAATCATTTGTTTTTCAAATATAGCAGTTGCTGTTTCCCCTTTTGTAAGCCTGAAATCTAGCGTTTCTTCAGGAGCTTTTGGATCATCTTTAAAACGAAGAGCAGACTTTGCTAGTTTTACCTTAACTGCCCCTTTTTCTACTAATGAAAAAAGACCTGCAAGGAAAGCTTTTGGATGGGTTTTCCCACATTTATCTACAAAAAATAAATATAATATATCTGTACTTAAAACTTCATCGCTACTTCCTTTTCTCCAAAAATGTCTTTGTGGTAAGAATAAGAGAAAGCTCACAATAATGATTAGAATTCCAAAGGTCACTTTCGGTATGAAGGAGAAAATTTTATCCATGTAGGAGATTCTTTTATTCCACTTTTTTTGTTCATCTATTTCATATGTCAATGCGTCTTTGTAAGATATCGATGCTTTAGATTTTTCGGTTAGCGAAATCTGGTCAGCTGGAAATATTAAACTAGTTTTCGTTTCAGTATAGGCTCTTGACATATGACTATAAAACCGAATCCCAAAAGTATTTTTTTCCGTTAACCCTTTTACTTTATTATACAAAACACCTTCAAACTTATTCGTTTCAACTGTTTCCGGTAAAATATAATCAATCGTTACATTAAAGTAATCCTGATCATGTGCCTCTCCATCTTCAAAGTAAACAATATCCAGCTCATTATAATTGTCGTAAGCAGTGACAGCATTTTTAAGTGTATAGGCATACAAAAATGATACTTGTTGATCACGAAGATCTATTCCCGAATAGAATGTTCCCTTTTCTTGAGTCACTTCCAAGGGTGTCATCAAAGACTGTTCTATAAACCCAGGTTCCAAGTTTACTTGACCAAGCTTATACGCATAAAATTCCTCTACGTTTTTTCCGTGATCTTCAGGGAAAGAACGACGTAAATTAAAAAATGCCCCTTTAAAATTGTATGTAAACACTTCATTTACTAAAAGATCTCCGTTTGGCTGAATCCAAGATTTTATATGTACCCTTTCAATGGCATAGGACTTTGCTTCCGCTACTAGCCCAAAAGAGAGAGAGATTAATACTAATATAATAGAAACAAGAAACCTTTTCATCAATTACACCACCATTCCATGACATGTTGCTATTTTACGGTTTGTCTGTGAAAAGGTTTCAACTTTCAACTAATATTAATAACCGTTTTTTTGTCGTTCATAATTCATTTCATTTTTTGCAATATAAGCCTGTAATACATCCGCACTACTAAAACCTAATTTTCCAGCAATTGCTCCGTACATGATCCACACTTTTTCGTAGTGAATTTTCGTTGGTTCTTCCAAAAATGTCAAAATAGATTTATTGGTACCTATGAAAAGGGCAGTTAAATCACCCTCTATATCCTCAAGTGGCCACTCCTCTAAATCTTCTAGCTCTTTCTCTATACCCAGAGATAATATAAAGTGAATCGAATCGACATATTCCTCTAATATAACACTACGTTCGGAAGGTCCTTTTTCACTCCAAAATTTAAAACATCTCGTTTCATTTGCTAATTCGGCAAGTTCCACAATTAGTGCCAGCCCTTTTTTTATAAAAACATCCTCTTTCACTTGCTTGTTAGATTGAATATATTGGTCTAAAGCACGCTGCATCGTAAAAAGTTTATGTAAATTCATCATTTCCTCCAAATATTTTAATTTATTTTGAAACCAAACTACCTCTTCTATCGTATAGCAAGTACAATGTATTTTACAAGGAGGACATTTGAGATGTTCTATATCTTAAGATTGTTTATATTGGCACTGATTATATACGTTTTTTATAAAATCCTTCGCTATCTATTTGACCCTATGCGTAAACTAGATGAAGCATATGAGAAGGAACAATATTATTTTTATGATGAGGTAAAAAATGTTCGTAAAAACTTCTTTATCACATATAAAGGTGCCCTATTTGAAGGCGAAAAATATTTAGGTACGACTGACCAAGCATTCGAAGTCGTTTCTATTTTCATATGGACTAAGGATCCCGCTAAACTCCAAGGTTTGACGAAAGATGACTTACGTTTTTTACAAAATGAAATTAAGATGAATTATCCAGATGCCAAGATCAACTGGAAAAGCCCTATCGAGCAATTAATGCAAGATGAATAGAAATATAAAAAAGTCGGTTGAGAAATTTCAACTGACTTTTTTTGTTTAAGCGATAATTTTAATTTTTTCACTACACGGATGTGCGCTTGCCCTACGCAAGAGCCTTCAAAGTATGACTTGTATGACTTACCTCTATGGAAATTCTATAACTCCTTTGCAGAATCATCAGTCCCCCCTTAGATAACTGACAATTCCAAAAACTAATTGACGTATGTTTCCATGAATATTACTATAAAGAGGAACCTAGTGTTCATTCTTGATCTCTAAGGAGGATTAAAAGATAATGATACTGTTTTTACAAAATTACTTTCAAAATTAATAAATTCCCCGAGAGTATTGTGTTTACAATGTTACTTTGCCATTTGCAATACTACATTTGAGGGAGTTTTAAAAATGAATGATAAAATAATGAATAATACGGATAAAACAAATCTGCAATTGCTTTTAGACAAAGCAATTGAATTGCGTGAAGAAGGACGCGCTAAGCAAGACCAAGACATTCTGAAAGAAGCCCGTACTCTACTTTTAGAAATGGTCGCTACCTATCCAGATCACGCTGAAGTCAACTATCAGACGGGTATTGTTCATGATAACACTGGATATTCGAAGGAAGCTATCCCCTATTATGTAAGGGCTCTCGAGCTAGGTCTCACAAAAAAAGATCTTCAAAGATGTTTACTAGGTCTTGGCAGTACCTACCGAGCTTTGGGGTACTATCCAGAAGCAATTGAAACTTTACGACGAGGTGTGACAGAGTTTCCCGAACATCGCGGACTACAAATTTTTTACTCAATGGCTCTATACAATTCCAAAGACTATAAACAAGCAATGGAAATTGCTTTGACTAACTTGATGGAAACAACGTCTGATGAAAGTCTTCAGTACTTCAAAAGAGGAATTTCCTACTATGCTCAACACCTTGACGAAACCTGGTGATAATTGAAAATTATTAAGCCAGAGATTCTAATTCGTTCTCTTTTAAGATTGTGAAATAACCTATTTTTATGCAATTAAAACGCAGTAATTCGTGAATGAATTCCTGCGTTTATTTATTTATAAAAAGTTTTTTATAAGAGGTGTTTTCGATTTTGTACTAGTCAATGCTCGTGGTCCTCTACTTGTTCCTTCATGACGCTTAAGATTGTGAAGCTTTCAACGGGGGGATCTTGCTGACACCCTTCCAGTGTATAGGTGAATAATTGCTGTCCCTCCTCTGATACTAGCTCCGCACAGGTTATGTTCACTTTAGCAGGGTTGTCTCCCCGATCCTTATTTTTTGAACGATCAATTTCCAAATCGAATAAAGATCCGTCGAAAGTTAAATTGTACAATGTTGGGTCTCCTTCCAGCGTATAATTGGTAATCCTTACGGAGGCCCCTTCTTTCGCTTCGATGTTGTCCAAGAATCGTTCAAAGCGCGGGAAATTGTAAACAGGTCCATGCATATTAATGACATCGCCGTTTTTAACCGCTGTTTCGCTATCATAGGAACAAGCGGATAATATACATGTTCCGAGAAACAGTAGTAGATACAAAAGTTTTCGCATTTTAATCCTCCCATGGTATCCATGATATATCACCTTCAATGTATGCGCTAAACCATGAATCTATCCCGTAGCAATGCATAAAAAACATTTCAGAAGGCGGTTTTTATGTTACTTTCCGCAAAATGTCATATACTGTTCACAGACAAAATAGCATCATTCTAAGCTTCTTTAGTACTATTGGCATCATTGTCGGCTTATTCACACCAAAAAACCGCCATGAACCCTGGCCATCCTTCATTTTCAATAAGCTCTTAAAGGTCATTAAATTAGTGGCGCTCAACACAGTTCTGTCTGCTCTGCGGAAACCAGTGCAAAAAAAAGACAGCCTCTATGCAATAATAGAGCTGTCTGTTGTGAATATGTAAAATATCAAAAATGCATATAAAATCAGTAGCATCAAAAAGCCTACTCGAAAATTTGTATGCTTCGTTTTATGGCGAAATAATTGCATTCCAACATACGCACCGATTCCTCCACCCATAATTGCAAGTGTCCAAAGGGTTTTTTCTGATATACGTTGGCCATGTTTTTTTGCCTGTGATTTGTCGTAACCCATTACAAAAAAAGCAATAATGGACATGATTAATATGAAAACAAGAATAACATTTGTCATATTTTCTGCTCCCTGTACAAAAAAAGCTGATAGAATCTCTATCAGCTTTTTTAACTTAAATTATTTTGCGATTGCTTTTTTAGCTAAATCTGCAAGTTGTGTAAATGCTTGAGTATCAGTTACTGCAAGATCCGCTAACATTTTACGGTTAACTTCGATTTCAGCTAACTTCAATCCGTGCATTAAACGGCTATACGAAAGACCGTTCATACGTGCTGCCGCATTGATACGTGTAATCCATAATCTACGGAAATCACGTTTTTTGTTACGACGATCACGGTATGCATACATGAATGATTTCATTACTGCTTGGTTAGCAACTTTGTATAATGTATGTTTAGAACCGTAATAACCTTTTGCTAATTTTATAATTTTTTTACGACGATTTTTAGTTACTGGTGTGCTTTTTACGCGTGGCATGATTCATTACCTCCTGCTATCTGTTATTATTTCATGTAAGTTAATAAAGTTTTGATACGTTTGTAATCGCCTGAAGATGCTACTTTAGATTTACGTAGTTTACGTTTAGCTTTAGTAGACTTGTTAGCGAATAAGTGGCTTCCAAAAGCACGGTCATGTACTAATTTTCCAGTTCCGGTTTTTTTGAAACGCTTTGCAGCTCCACGGTGAGTTTTCATTTTCGGCATGTCGAATTCCTCCTAAACAATTGTACTCTTTATTGTTTCTCGTTTTTTGGTGCAAGCACTAAAAACATACTACGGCCATCCATTTTCGGTTTTGACTCGACAGTGGATACTTCCGTACAAGCTTCTGCAAATCTATCTAAAACTCGTTGTCCAATCTCTTTATGAGTGATGGCACGGCCTTTAAAGCGGATAGAAGCTTTCACTTTATCTCCTTTTTCAAGGAACTTTATCGCGTTTTTCAATTTCGTTTGGAAATCATGTTCATCTATTGTTGGGCTCAAACGAACCTCTTTCATTATGATGATTTTTTGATTTTTACGAACTTCACGATCTTTCTTTTGCTGCTCAAATTTGAATTTACCATAGTCCATGATACGAGCGACCGGCGGCTTGGCTTGAGGAGCCACAAGGACAAGATCCAAATTTACACGACCTGCAATTTCAAGTGCTTCGTTACGTGTTTTTAATCCTAATTGATCGCCGTTCTGATCAATAACTCGTATTTCGCGTGCTCGAATGCCATCGTTTACATACATGTCTTTGCTAATAATGATCCACCTCCAAATAGTGTCGCGAATACATGGTTTGGGCATAAAGTTCATAAAAACGAACTAGTTACACCGTTTTGATCCATAAAAAAAGCAGACAGACATATGTTGTATGTCTGCCCGCCGATATGAGTACATGTAGAAAACTACATGTTACAGTCGATCACATGCTTACCAGTCAACAACACTTGTAGGTGTCAAACAGGTGAGAAGCGGGCAGCCTCTTCTTATACCGCAAACTTGTATTCAATAACCTTAATAACTATAGCATGTTGATACATTCATGTCAACACTAAATCTATTAATGTGCTACTTCTTCTTTCAAACGTTCTAAGAACTCCGCAAATGGAATACTTTCTGACTGTTGTTCTCCGTATTTACGAACGTTAACATTACCAGCTTCTAGCTCTTTATCTCCTAGTACAAGCATATACGGTATTTTTTGCATTTGAGCCTCGCGAATCTTGTAGCCTAGCTTTTCTTCACGGTCATCCATTTCAACACGGAGACCTGCAGCTACTAGTTGCTCTTCGATTTGTTTTGCAAATTCAAAATGCACTTCATTGGAAACAGGTATGATTTCTACTTGAACAGGAGCCAACCAAGTTGGGAATGCACCTTTATACTCTTCAATTAGGAATGCCACAAAGCGTTCCATTGTCGAAACTACTCCACGGTGAATAACAACTGGACGGTGATGCTTGCCATCTTCTCCAATGTAATTTAAGTCAAAGCGCTCTGGTAATAAGAAATCTAGTTGAACAGTTGATAAAGTTTCCTCTTTACCAATAGCAGTTTTTACTTGAACATCTAATTTGGGACCGTAGAATGCTGCTTCATCTTCAGCTTCAAAATAATCTAAACCAAGCTCGTCCATTGCTTCTTTTAACATATTTTGTGCTTTTTCCCACATCTCATCATTATCAAAGTATTTCTCTTTGTTTTGAGGATCACGATAAGAAAGGCGGAAGGAATAGTCTTCTAAGTTAAAGTCTTTATAAACTGAAATAATTAATTCCACGACTTTTTGGAATTCTGATTTAATTTGGTCTGGACGTACAAATAAATGTGCATCATTCAAAGTCATACCACGAACACGTTGTAGGCCTGATACGGCACCTGACATTTCATAACGATGCATAGTTCCTAATTCGGCAATACGCAACGGAAGGTTTCTGTAAGAATGCATTCCGCTTTTGAACACCATCATATGATGTGGACAGTTCATCGGACGTAGCACTAATGTTTCATTATCCATTTCCATCGGTGGAAACATAGAATCTTGGTAATGATCCCAGTGACCAGAAGTTTCATAAAGCTCTTTCGAACCTAATACCGGTGTATATACATGTTTATAGCCAAGTTTTAACTCTTTGTCTACAATATAACGCTCAATAACACGACGGATAGTAGCTCCGTTTGGTAACCAAAGTGGAAGACCTTGACCAACTTTTTGTGAAGTTGTAAATAATTCTAGTTCTTTCCCAATTTTACGGTGATCACGTTCTTTTGCTTCTTCTAGCATATTTAAATGATGTGTAAGCTCTTCTTTTTTAAAGAATGCTGTACCATAAATACGTTGAAGCATTTTGTTATCACTATTTCCACGCCAGTATGCACCAGCAATACTTAATAGCTTGAACTCCTTAAGCTTACCTGTTGACGGCACGTGAACGCCACGGCAAAGGTCAAAGAAATCTCCTTGCTCATAAATAGAAACTTGTTCTCCCTCGGGGATTGCTTCTAAAAGTTCTACTTTGTATTCATCTTCTTTAAATTTGTCAAAAGCAACCTGACGAGATACATCATGACGAATGATTTCAATATTTTCATTAATAATTTTTTTCATTTCTTTTTCGATTAACGGTAGGTCTTCTGCAGTAATCGGTACTGGTGAATCAATATCATAGTAAAAACCATTTTCAATAACTGGCCCAATACCTAGTTTAACATCTTTGAAAAGGCGTTTAACTGCTTGTGCAAGTAAATGTGCCGAGCTATGGCGTAAGATTTCTAGCGCTTCGTCAGATTCAGGAGTTATGATTGAGATATCTCCATCCTCCATTATTGGTGATTTAAGATCGATTAGTACGCCACTAAGTTTTCCGGCAAGTGCTTTTTTACGTAATCCAGGACTGATCGATTGTGCTATTTCTTCTGTAGTTGTCGAAACAGGAAATTCCTTCACCGCTCCATCTGGAAACTTCAATTTAATAATTTCTGCCATTTTGAACACTCCTTTTATAATTAGAAAAGCGCAAGCGCCCGTTTTTAGCCCCGACAAGCACTGGAGCTAGACATTGTGAAAACAACAAAAAAACCCCATCCCTAGAAAGGGACGAGGTTAAAGTCGTGGTTCCACCCTTCTTCTGTCTATCCATTACTTAAGAAGTAATGATGAATGAAATAGACGAAGCTCTGCATCGGCTAACGGGCCGGTGACCGGTAATTGCTATATAAATTCACAATCACTGCTCGGAGGTGGTAAATCGATTGCCGATACTTAAGAAGCTTACAGCCAAGGCTTCTCTCTCTTAAAAGTCGTACAAACTGATTGTTGTCCTCTTCTTTGCATTTTAACTATTCTTATGAAAATAATTATACGCCACAGAAAAATCAATTGCAAGATAGAATCAATTTTCGCCCTGCCGTCTCCCTCTTTTTCATTAACTTTCTCTCCAATTTTTACCTTGAAGTGAGATTGGTGTCGTAAGTGCTTTAATCCGTTCCATAATTCGACCAGCTTTTACTACTTCCTTTTCCCCACGCTGTGTGAAAGATAAATGATGTTGTAATTCATCATAATTGAAGTTAGAAGACATAAAAGTTGGCAGTTGTTCCGACATTCGGTAATGCAGGATTGTCCCTAGTATTTCATCACGGGTCCAACTCGACATAATCTCCGCTCCAATGTCATCTAACATTAAAACAGGAGCACGTTTCACAAATTCAATCTTCTCAGCAAGCGAATGATCTTGAATCGCTTGTTTCATTTCTCTTAGAAATTCAGGTACATATACAACAACCGAATGAATATGTCTAGCGGCTAACTCATTTGCCAAAGCACCAAGTAAATAAGATTTCCCTACACCAAACTTCCCGTAAATATATAAACCTTTAGTTGGAAGTACGTTTGTACGCTCCCATTCATTCAAAAAGTCTTTAGCTGCGCGAACAGCAACTACCCTACTGCCATCCTCTAAATCTACTCCGGCAAGCGTTGCTTCCATAACCTCTTTAGGCATATGAATACTGTTAATCATGGAAATAACTTTCTTACGCTCGTCTTCAATAATGCCTCGTTTGCAACGAACAAAATTATTATCTATCAAATTTCGGTCAAGGACTAGTTTAGGTTCATACCCCTTCATGTAATTCTGACACTGATCTAGCGATGGACAAGAACCACAATCATGGGATTGAGAAATAAATTCATATAACTTACTCAAACTACGATCGACTATCTCTTTATTAATATCTGAGGCGTTCTCCTCTAGAAACTTTTGCACTCTCGTGTCTTCCAAAACTTCTTTTTTCATATCGTTAAGTCGTGTAGTAAATTCAGGAGATATAACTCTTTTTAAGGTTTCATTTATACGTTCCACTTTTGCCACCTACCTTTTCAGCATGCCTAGCTCTGCTAATAATTTTTGCCGTTCTTCATCAATATTTTGTATTCCATTTGTATTTTTACCAGTTGATTTTTTCGTTTCTCCATCTTTTTTATAAAACCAATCAGGCACTTTTTCCTCGCGAGTCGGTTTTTTAGTATATGTTTTTTGTGGAGAACCTTCGTTTTTCCATTTTACATATTGTTCATGTTCGTTTCGAGCAAGCTCCATTGCTTCTTTGGCTGTTTTGACATTCTTCCTCATCCAATGAGAAGCAATTTTCTCTGCATAATTTTTCGTGAGTTTCATATCTGTACGAAGTAATACATATTGCAACAATACATTTACAACTCCAACTGGCATTTTAAAATGAGTAACAAAATGATTCGCCAACTGAACGTCTGCAAGAATTGGTTCTTTCCCATTCGCAATATCTTTTAATACAGATATCGGAGGCGTTGTTTCTAAATAATGTATTAACTCACCTTCTTTTGTTAAAGGCCCCGTAGGTTCAGAAGGTACAGTTTTTTTCTCAATCTTTTCAATAATAGGCGCTACTTTCGAAACAGTCAGCTTGTAATAATCTGCACACGCTTTCTTTAATCTCGCTTCGGATAAATGCAGATCATCATCTAACGCTAGTATAACAACTTTTTGCATTTCCACAGGACTTAAATTATATAAAAAAGAGAGTTTTGCAATTACTTCTTTCGCTTCTATTGTCATCGCTGATTTAGGCACTAATTGTTCTGAAAGACCTTCTTGAAGTAACGAAAAGTCAAAGTCATTATAATAAAAAGGAACAGAAGACTTTCTTTCCTTCGATTCGAAATCTTCATCGTAAGATACAGTATTATTCATTTTAGTAGACGGTTTAAATACATCAACAAAAGTTCTAGAGACGTCCGTGAAACCGTCATTCCAATTAGAACTTAGTATAAATCGATTACGTAGTTGTTTAAAGGCATTTTCTCCTACTTTATTGAGCAAAAACATAGAAAGTAATGGATCCTTTAAAAATGACTCAGCATCTAATGGTGCTGCAAGTTCATAATGGAATACACTTCCATCCTCCATTGTTTTTTTCCAAGTACGGAGAAGACCAATTGCTTCCAGAGCAAGACGGGCCTGAAAAATTTTCCCTATTGGCATTCCAAGGACATTCATCAGTTGATAATGTGACCATCGCTCTTTATCATTATGTTCTCCGTCTGCCCAAAGTGTTAAATACAAACTTATGCTTTCTGCTCCAACTAACGGTTGATAAAACAAAGTTAACAATTGCCGATCATAATCTGATAAAGAATATGGTAAGCGAATCATATACAAATCTGCTGGCTGTAGTTCTTTATATAACATCGACAATTGTATCTACTCCTTTATATTGATAAGTATTAAAATAATGCTATTTATAAGGAAGGGTTTTTCTTTAAAATTTCCTTTAATTCATCGATAAATACATTTATATCTTTAAATTGGCGATAGACGGAAGCAAAACGAACATAAGCTACTTCATCTACTTCTGCTAGCTGGTCCATGACAATCTCTCCGACGTCCTCTGACCTAACTTCTGCATTTCCCATTCTTCGCAATTCTTTTTCTATAGAGAAAACAATATTTTCTAGTCGTTCTAACTCCACTGGTCTCTTTTCACATGCACGAATTAGCCCACGCAATACTTTTTCTCGACTGAACTCTTCTCGAGAACCATCTTTTTTAATAACGATTAATGGTGTTTCTTCTACTTTTTCGAATGTGGTAAAACGAAACCCACATTCTTCGCACTCTCTTCTTCTTCGGATTGCCTTATTGTCATCCACAGGACGAGAATCGACAACTTTTGTGCCATTGTATTGACAAGTTGGGCATCTCATATAGATCTCTCCTAATTCTTCACGGTATTTTTATGTATGTATCTATTATAACAATATTCTTCTATAAAATCGAAAAAGCAGAGGAATCACTCCTCTGCTCACTCAGTCAGGTATAAATTTATTACGCTTGAACTGTCAAACGTGATGCAGGCTTTTTAACTGGTCCCATACCACGTGGCATTTCTAACGTTTCGCGAATTCCAGCATTAAGAGCATCTGCAATATAGTTAGCTGCGATTGATGGATCCAAATCACCACATGTATACACATCAATGCTCGCATAACCATGCTCTGGAAAGCTGTGAATCGTTAAATGCGATTCGGAAATAATAACGACTCCACTTACACCTTGTGGCGCAAATTTGTGAAATGCAACTTCTCTAACTTCTGCACCAGATTTTAGTGCAGCATCAACAAATGTTTGTTCGATAAATTGCATATCGTTAAGTTTGTCGAAATCGCACTCCCATAGTTCTGCAATAATGTGACGTCCCATTGTTTCCAATGTCCGTTTCCCCCTTTGATAAGTTTATTTTTAACCTCAAAGTTGACTACCACGGGGGAAAGTTAGTCCAAAGAGGTCCTAACCCTTTAAGTAGTCGGTGTTCTAATAAAGTAACACGATTCTCATTATATGTTGTTTTACAGAATTATGCAAGAACTAATAAATCCTCTTTCTATCAGCTAGAAAGAGGATAAGATAATTACAGTGATAAAGCTACTTTTTTAGTAAGGTCCACTACTCTAGCAGAGTAACCCCACTCGTTATCATACCATGCAAGAACCTTCACTTTACGGTTACCAATTACCATAGTAGTTAACCCATCTACTGTAGTAGATAATGTAGAAGTATTAAAGTCGATTGATACTAGCGGCTCCATCGTAATTCCTAAAATCCCTTGCATTGCCCCTTCAGATGCTTTTACAAAAGCATCATTTACTTCTTCAACAGTAACATCCTTCTGTAAATCTACTACTAAATCTACTAAAGAGACATTCGGAGTCGGCACACGTAACGCCATACCATGAATTTTCCCTTGAAGCTCAGGTAACACAAGTGAAAGTGCTTTCGCAGCGCCAGTAGAAGTTGGAATGATTGATTGGCCACAAGCACGTGCACGTCTTAAATCTTTATGAGGATTATCGAGATTGTTCTGATCGTTTGTATATGCATGAACAGTCGTCATTAACCCATTTTCAATACCAAATGTATCATTTAATACTTTAACTACAGGTGCTAAGCAATTTGTAGTACAGCTAGCGTTTGAAATAATATGGTGAATCGATGAATCTAATTTATCATCGTTAACTCCCATAACAATTGTGGCATCTTCGTTTTTTGCAGGAGCTGTGATTATTACCTTTTTCGCACCAGCTTCGATATGTGCTTTAGCTTTTTCTCCATCATTAAATTTTCCAGTAGATTCAATTACAATATCCACGTTTAACTCTTTCCAAGGTAAATTTGCTGGATCTCGATCATCCACAATTTGAACACGCTGACCATCAATGATTAGTGCGTTTTCTGCTAATGAAATATCTCCAGTGAAAGTACCATGTGTAGAATCATATTTAATAAGATGTGCCAACGTCTCTAATGGGTATCTCGCATTTATCGCTACCACATTTAAATCCTCTTGTGCTATTGCTTGACGAAAAACCATACGTCCGATACGTCCAAAACCATTAATCGCTACTGAAACTGTCATGTGAAAAGTCCTCCTGTAACTGTGTGATACTTAATTGTTTATAACCTTGAATTAGTATAACACATTTTCTTTATTGTGTAGCCCCTAAAGTATATATTATAAATGTTAGTATTTTCAAATAACTTTGCAGTTGGTTACAGAACAACTGAAGTTGGGAAAGTGAAAACCTGTTACTATAGTTTCTTGTTGGCTATGATTCGAATTATTTCTCTACTATTACCGAGTATTTTTAAAAGGCTGTTTATGACTAACGTCACAAACAGCCTTTCTTTTTCCGAAAATATGATGGCATTTATCTGCAAGCAAATCCTCTTCAACAATACTATTTAGGAATAATAGAAGAAATTTTTCCTTCTACATAGAAAAAGCATCTGAAGATACAAATTCAGACGCTTCTCTTCTTCTTTATTTCCACTTGCGAAAAAATAGTATCACTTTTCGAATTCTAATGCTTAAAATGTTATTAACTAACCTTTAGTTTGTTTGCTCCCAAATCGCCAATACTTTTTGCAATTGTTGTTTTGTTTCCTCGATGGTTTCATTATTATAAATAACCGCATCCGCACCTTCTTCTTTAACAGACAAAGGTAATTGTGATTGAATACGTAATCTGGCTTCTTCATGTGTAAAACCATTTCGAGCCATCAATCTTTCTAATTGTTTTTGTTCAGTTACAGTCACAACAAGGATTTTATCGACAAAAGATTGTAATCTACTTTCAAAAAGCAATGGTATATCCATAATAATTACTGGATGCCCTTGTTGCACAAGCTGTTGCCTTTGCACTAACATTTCTTCCCGGATAGCAGGATGCATAATATCATTTAACTGCTTACGTTTGGAAGGATCTGAAAAAATTAATGCCCCTAATTCTTCCCTATTTAACGTTCCATCCTCATGGATAACTTGTGTACCAAATACTTCTTTAATTGTCTCTAGAGTCGCAGTTCCTTTTTCAACTACTATACGCGCGACAAGATCTGCATCAATAATGGGAAAGCCCATTTCCGATAACATATTCGCAACGGTGCTTTTCCCACTAGCAATACTTCCCGTTAATCCAATAATCATCTGGTTGCTCCCTTATTTTTGACATGCTGGGCAATAGGTAGATGTCCGACCACCGATTGTCTTCTGTTTCGTTTTCGTGCCACAGAATCCACATTCCTTTTTGCCATACATTTGAAGTCTATTTTGCATATTTCCTGCTCCGCCATTAATAGTACGATAATCAGAGATCGTACTACCCCCATTTTCTATACTATCAAGTAAGACAATTACAATTTCTTGAAACAAATGAATTTTCCGCTCTCTACTAATTCTTTTTACTGCCCGAGCCGGATGTATTTTCATACGAAATAATGCTTCTGTTGCATAAATATTGCCACAACCAGATACAACATGACCATCCATGATAAATTCTTTTATTGCTTTATTTTCGTATTTTGGCAATGCACTCATATGCAGAAAATGATCTAATGCATGCTGATCAAAAGGCTCAGGTGCCATTAATAGTAGAGGTGGGTAGTCCGCTTCTGTTTCTAAGAATCGCAGTTCGCCAAACCGTCGGATATCCGAATAGACTAACAGATCCCCTTCTTCAAAATAGATGGTAACATGCGCATGCTTTCTAAACTTAACTTCTGTAATTTCATGCAAGTTTTTCACAGAAAACCATGCCCCTGACATGCCCAAATGCGATACAAGCATATAAGGGAGTCCATCCTTTAGAAGATGAAAATAAATATATTTGGACCTTCTTTCTAGATGGTCGATCTTTGTGCCAGGCAAAGCTAGACAAAACTGCTCTACATCTAACCCTTTAATAATTGCTTCTTTACCAATTGCTTTGGAATTATAAATGGTTTCAGAAACTTCTACTGACTTAATAGTCTTTCCAGTTACAATTGGTTGAAGGGCGCGTAATACGCCCTCTACTTCTGGTAATTCCGGCATACAAGTTACCCCCTACTTCGTGTCATACCAAGATGAACCAAAGGCATAATCCACTTTCAAAGGTACAATCAGTTTAATAGCGTTTTCCATAACCTCTGGCACTATTTTTTCTAGCATTGCAATTTCCTCTGGTGGAGCCTCAAAAATTAATTCATCATGTACTTGTAGTAGCATTTTGGTCTGCATATTTTCTGATATTAATCTTTCCGCCATATCGATCATTGCTTTTTTAATAATATCGGCTGCACTCCCTTGAATTGGTGTATTCATAGCAGTACGTTCTGCAAAACTGCGGAGATTAAAGTTAGAACTTGTTATTTCAGGCAAATATCTTCGTCTATTCAAAATTGTTGTAACGTAGCCTGTTTGTTTCGCATCATGAACGATATCATCCATATATCCTTTTACACCTGGGAAGCTATTTAAATAATTCTCGATAAATGTCGCCGCTTCTTTTCTAGTAATATCTAGGTTTTGTGATAAACCATAATCACTAATACCATACACAATCCCAAAGTTAACTGCCTTAGCAGCACGGCGCATATCGGACGTTACTGCTTCCTGCTCCACATGGAATACATCCATAGCCGTTTTAGTATGAATATCCAGATCATTATTAAAAGCTTCTACCAGGTTTTCATCCTTAGACATATGGGCAAGAACACGCAATTCAATTTGAGAGTAATCCGCCGCAAACATTACCCATCCCGGTTGTGAAGGAACAAAGGCTTTACGTATTTTTCTACCTTCTTCTAAACGAACTGGTATATTTTGAAGGTTTGGATTGATCGAACTCAAACGCCCAGTTGAAGTTAAGGCTTGTTGATATCGGGTATGGATCTTCCCATCATCTTCATGAATCTCTTTTAATAATCCTTCGATATATGTGGAATTGAGTTTACCTAATTGACGATATAGTAGAATTTGCTCAATTATTTCATGTTCACTTGCTAGTTTTTCCAAAACATCTGCTGCAGTTGAATAGCCCGTTTTTGTCTTTTTAATAGGGGTAAGACCAATTTTTTCAAATAGTATTACACCTAATTGTTTAGGTGAATTAATATTAAACGTTTCACCAGCTAACGCATAAATGTCTTGTTCAATCGCTCGTAACTTAATATTAAGCTCATGACCCATTTCTACAAGAATTTGTTTATCCACCAGTACCCCATCTGATTCCATCGTACCAAGGATAGATGCAAGCGGTAGCTCTATTTCTTTATACAACGCATATTGTTCATTTTCTTCCAGTTTTACTTCTAACTTTTCTTTCAAGTCCCAAATAGCCCTTGCCTTTCTTACGGCATGTTCTGCAATTTTCTCGATTTCGGGTGCGGTTTTTTTGGCACCTTTTCCATAAACACTATCGTTTGTCAGCAAGTTAAAATATCCAAATTCTTTTGCAATAGCCGCAACATCCTCTGAAGAAATAGCAGGATTTACTATATACGCTGCTAAAAGAAGGTCGAATTCCACTCCATGTACGTTCACATTATGTTTTCTACTCACTGCTTGTGTCGCTTTGGAATCTGCTAAATACTTTTTATTCGTAGCATTTTCTAACCAAGAACAAAAATCCTTCGATTGAAAAGCTATATCAGCAGGAGCAAAATAACCCTTTTCTCCATCTGATAAAGCAATACCTAATAATTCGCTTGTATGATATTGCCCATCATACATTTCTAAATGGACTGACATTACTTTATCTAATATTGTAGAGTCAATTTTTTCAACAATCTCGAATGCAACTTCTGTAGTTTCGGATTCCTCTGAAATATAGTCAGATTTCTCGAGAAGAGTTTTAAAAGCTAGTTCCTTCCAAACTTCAATTACTTCTTCCATATTAGGACCAGTATATGAAAGATCGTCTATAGAAATCTGTATCGGTGCAGCTGTTTCAATCGTAGCTAATGCCTTACTCATAATTGCCTGCTCTTCGTTGGCGATGAGTTTTTCTTTTAGTTTAACGCCACTAACTGTATCAAGTGCTTTATATAAATCCTCAACCGAACCATGTTCTTTTAAAAGCTTAATAGCTGTTTTTTCTCCGACACCAGGAACTCCTGGAATATTATCAGAAGCATCTCCCATTAAACCTTTCATGTCTATAATCTGTAATGGAGTTAAGCCATACTTTTCTTGTACATGTTCAGGTGTATATTTTTCAATATCGGTAATGCCTTTTCTTGTGATATACACAGTTGTTTTATCTGTAGCTAGTTGTGTTAAATCTTTATCACCTGAAACAATTACAACTTGCTGCCCTTTTTCGTCTGCTTGCTTACTTAAAGTACCGATAATATCGTCTGCCTCATACATTTCCAGTTCGTATCGCTTAATACCATAAGCATCGATTAACTTACGTATATAAGGGAATTGTTCCGATAGTTCTGGTGGTGTTTTTTGTCTTCCACCTTTATAATCGCCAAAAGTAGAGTGACGGAAGGTCGTTTTACCGGCATCAAATGCCACGAGCATATGAGTAGGATTTTCTTCATCCATAATTTTTTGTAGCATCATTGTAAAGCCATATACTGCGTTTGTATGTATTCCATGTTCATTTGTTAATAAAGGTAGGGCAAAAAAAGCTCGGTATGCCAAACTGTTGCCGTCTAATAATAGGATTTTCTCGGTTGACAAATACATTCACTCCTTAATAATAAAAACCGTCATTCCCTATATCTTACCATGACAGTAAGGAGAATGACGATTCATATACTATTCTAGATAACCTGATAGGATGTTTGCATATGGTGAATCAGAAGGGATAATGATCATCGTTTCACTTCCAATTGTTTTCTTATAAGATTCTAAAGTTCTGTACAGTGAATAGAACTCGGGATCCTTTGAAAAACTTTGGTTATAGATTTTTGCTGCCTCTGCATCCCCTTCAGCCGCTATGACAGATGCTTCTTTATTGGCAGATGCCAACATTTCACGAACCTCGCGATCAGTTTCCGCTTCAATTCTACGTTTATCTGCATCTCCGGTAGATAGGAATTTTTGAGCAATACTTTGTCTTTCTGAAATCATTTCATTGTATACAGATTGCTCATTTTCCAGAGGAAGATCTGTTCGTTTAATACGAACATCTATTACTTCAATTCCATAGTTATCTTTTTTCAATAACTCATTAACATGGTTTGTTATTTGATCATTCAAACTACCACGAGATGAATTTTCATCATTAATAATTTCACTATATTCTAATTGACCTAGCTCCGAGCGAACAACTGAGTAGATGAATTCCTCCATACGGGAGCCAGCTCCAACTAATGTACCCGCACTAGAGATCATCTCTTTTGGATTTACCACTCTCCACACTGCGTAATTATCAATAATGATTCGACGTTTGTCTTTCGTATTTATTTCTGCCTCAGATATATTATAATTCATTTGATATTTAGGTACTGTAGTGACAGATTGAACGAATGGTATTTTCATATGAATTCCGGGATTTTGTTTAATGTCTTTGATCTCCCCGAACTGACGAATAACTTTAAATTCTCCCTCTTTGACCACATAGATATTCGCAAGGGCGATAATGAACAAGACAAAAACTAAGAAGATGGCGATAAATGACTTCGTGTATTTTTTGTAATCTATCGGTTTTTTCTCTTTAGGAGCTTTACTTGCTTTGTTATCTACAGTCTTAAACTTTGCTTCTAGATTGGAGAATGGATTTTTGTTTTCAGTCATTACTTTCCGCTCCCTTCTTCTGTTTCTGTCTCTGTTTCAGTTGTAGTGCTAGCTGGTGGAGTTGCTTGTTTAGTTGCTTCTAGTGATTGAAGAGGGAGATATTTCATCGTCCCACCATCATCATTCATAATATACAAATTAGCATTTGGTAGTACTGCATCTAATGTCTCCATAACTAAACGCTGTTTTGTAATCTCTTTGTTATTTTGATATTCTACATAGAGTTTATCAAATAGTGCTATATCCCCTTTTGCTTGTTCTATACGAGCGGTTTTATACCCATTCGCGTTAGATATAATCGCATCTTTTTCACCTATTGCTTCACTTAACTTTTGGTTCTTGTATTTATCGGCCTGATTTACTTTTGTATTTTTCGTTTCTTCAGCGTCCGTTACCGCTGTAAATGCTGAACGAACTTCTGCATTGGGAAGCTCCACATCTTGTAGCTTCACTGTTAATACAGAGATACCAATATCGTACTTTTCTATTAACGAGCGTAGCAAATCATTTGTATCACTCTCAATTTGAGCTTTCCCAGATGTTAACGCATCATCTATTTTAGAGTTCCCAATAATGGAACGTATCGAAGCTGAAGTTGCATCATGAAGTAGTTCTCTTGGATTTTCCGCGTTAAATAAATATGATTTAGGATCTGTTATTTTCCATTGAACGACTAAATCCGTTAATACAATATTGTCATCCCCTGTAATCATTTTTGTATCCTTATCAAATGATTCGATTTCTCCATCTGCAGATTGGCTATAACCAAATTTCAGACTAAACGTTTCTTTAGACAGTTTTTCTACTGTTTGAATTGGCCATGGCATTTTAAACTTCAATCCCGGATCCACTATTGGCTCACTCGCTTCACCAAATGTGATGACGATTGCTTGTTCCGACTCATCTACCGTATACCATGAAGTAAAAACAGCAGAAATTAACATAATGCCCATTAAGCTCAAAGCGATAATAGTTAATAATCTTTTAGTACTCATATTATTTCCTCCTTTTTATGTATACTTCCTTTTACGGTTTAAGTTGGTAATTAGTTTCAAAATTAATAGAATACTTGTTTCCTTTACTTTTCTTGGGTTTTGTTTTTTAGTTGGAATAGGTTATTTGAGCCAAATAAAAAAAGCTAGCAAAAATGCTAGCTTTTTAGGTACATCGTTTGGAAAAGGGGTCTTTTTAAATATAGCAAACAATTGTAAACCCCTTGTGAATAAATTGTAAATATTTCCTTACCAATTATTATTTTTATACTTCTTATAATAATTGAACTGACGAGCAACTAAAAATAATTTACGCGTAAAATGCTTGTCCTTCTTGTAGAAAAGTGGATTTCCCCATTTACCAGACCTCAAGAGCATTCTAACCTCTTGTTGAATCTCTTCATTTTCAACAAATTTCTTTAATACTATTTTAGGTACTACCGTAAACAAATAATGCTCATTCAACAAAGTAAGGGCTTTTTCCTTTTGATAAATAACATCATCCACAAAATATCTAGCCATATTATGTCCAAGAGCAGTTGTATAATAACTAGAACGACCTTGTCTAATATTTACTTCAAATACTTTGAACTTGCCATCTCGCTCATCAAATTTTAAATCGAAGTTAGCAAAACCTACATAACCGACTGCTTCTAAAAAGTGCTGTAGCTTTTTCATTAGTTCCTCATTATATCGAGTAATAAGCGCTGTATAGTTACCAATAGCAGTTACAGTATGCTCTTGTAGCACCACTTGTGCAAGAGTGCTAAGTTCAGCTTTACCTTTAGAATTCATATAAAATACGGAATCCCACATATATGTATCATCGCCTGGGATGTAATCCTGAATGATCAAGTCTTCCGTATAACCACTTGCATTTACTTTTTCTAAAATATCATCTAGCTCCGCTTTAGACTCTACTCGATAAACTTTTTGCTGGCCAGGAAACTTGTTTTTATAATACATCACACCATTACTTGGTTTTATGATTAGCGGATAGAGTACTTCCTCTGTAAATGCCGCTTTTTTTGCACATGAATAATAATAAGTTTTCGGTGCATCAATTCCATGCTCTTCACAAAGCTTATAGAAATTTGATTTCACCAATAGATTGTTCATTAATTCTTCTGACATATAGTTAAAAACATACATTTTCTTTAAAGCATCGGCATTTTCAATTATTAATCGCACATAAAAATCATTTGTTCCTATTAATAGCAATTGCTTATCGTTTGTTTTATATTTTTGTGCGACTTCAGAAAGTACTTGAACAAATGCAGATTTATCCCATAAGTTTGGCTGAATCTCAATATGTTCAATCACACTGCTCCATTTAGTAAAAGACATTTCTTCTTTACCTACTAATATTGGCTTAATATTGTATTCCTCATGAAAAGAAATTGCCATATTATAAGCATTCATATCTGTCCCAATAATTATTGGGATAAAGGGTTGGTTATTCATAATTACCTCCGTTATCTTTTAACAAGTGGAATAGATACCGTAAAGACAGTACCTTTTCCTACTTCACTATCTACTTCTAGTAAGCCATGATGCGCTTCCACTAGATGCTTAACAATTGCTAAGCCTAGCCCAGTTCCTCCCGAGTTTCTGCTCCTAGCTCTATCTACGCGATAAAAACGCTCGAATACTCGGTTAATCTCTTCTTTTGCAATTCCAATTCCTTCATCCTGAATACGTATTACTCCACACTTTTTAGTCTGACTAATGGTTATAGTAACAGTTTTATCTTCAGGGGAATAAGTCAGTGCATTCATCAATAAGTTCATCGTTATTTGGATTAAACGATTTAAATCACCTAATACAAAGACTGGCTCTTCAGATATTATCTCCAGGCGCATATTCTTTTCCTCAACAATATGACTAGTCATTTCTTTACTTCGCGCAACGACATCCAATAAGTTGACCTTTTGTAAGTCTACTTCATATCCTACTTGTTCCACTTTGGAAAGATCTAATAAATCATTAATGAGCATTTGAAGTCTATTGCTCTCTTTATGGATTATCTCTAGGAAAGAAAGTAAAGTTTCTTCATTTTTATACGCCCCATACAATAATGTTTCGGAAAAACCTTTAATACTAGTAACAGGTGTCTTCAATTCATGCGAAACATTTGCTACAAAGTCTTTTCTAACTTGCTCCAGTTTCACAAGCTCTGTCACTTCATGCATGACTATCACTATCCCAAGCCATTTTCCATGTTCACCGATGACAGGAGCTCCGTAAGCATCCATATAATAAGTATGTATGTTTTTCTTAATGGATATTTGTTCCCGGCTAGAAGCCTCAGTTAAAAATAGTTGATCAATGAAATCTTCAATTTTTTTAGGAAGCCCGATTTTATTAAATAGCTTTCCATCCACATCTTTAAACGAAATATCAAGCTGCTTAAGAAACGAACGATTTACGATCGTAATATAACCATTCCGATCGATCATTATGAGCGCACTACCCATATTCTCGATTAACGTTTTTAACCTCTCTTTTTCCGTTTCCCTCATGACCGATATATCATGTAGGCTGCGTGCGAGTATATTAATAGAGTTGCTTAGCTTCGACATTCCAGAAAATTCATCTTCAAATGCACGAATTCGATAATTACCTCTAGCTAATTCCATAGCGGTTTCTGTCAGATGCTCGATTGGCTGAGCATACTTTTTGAAAATACTAGAACCTAAAAAGAGTGCAATGAGAAATGTAACAGCTAAAATGATAAACAAAAAAATCCATAAGGAATGAGGTTCAAGCATCTCCGCTTGGTAAAAAGAAGTAGCTATCGTCTCACTAATATCCCTCTGTTCATCACCTGTGAGTCCTGTAGTTGCTAAGTCTTTAGATAGTTCTTCTAATTTAATATTAATGACCTTTTCGGAAGCGTTTTTTGCATAAATAGGAAAAAGCTGCCCAAGTACTAGTCCTAGACAAGCTAATATTAACCCTATCATAATAGAATAAGTTCTAAAAAGTTTGGAATGAAATGATTTCATTAGCTCTTAGGCTCCTCAAACTTATATCCTAATCCTCTAATTGTTTTAATGAAATGAGGTTTTCTACTATTAACTTCAATTTTGTCTCGTAAATGGCTAATATGTACATCTACTATGCGAGTGTCACCTGCAAAATCATAATTCCAAACGGCACTTAATAGCTGATCTCTTGTTAAAACTCGATTTTTGTTTTCGATTAAATAGACAAGTAATTCGAATTCTTTTGGCGTAAATTCAATGACCTCATTGTTTAAAAGTACTTCGAAACGTTCTGGAAATACTTGTAGTGGACCGAAAGTATACATTTCTTCTTTTGTTTTCTCTTGTTTTTTCTCAGTAGAAATGCCAGAACGACGAATCATAGCTTTAACTCGTGCTGTTACTTCTCTAGGACTGAATGGCTTGGTCATATAATCATCTGCACCTAGTTCAAGACCTAATACTTTATCGAATTCTTCATCTTTAGCTGTTAACATGATTATTGGAATTTGCACCTTCTTAATACGAAGCTCTTTACAGACCTCCATGCCATCCATATGGGGCAACATCCAATCCAGTAAAATCACATCGGGCTTTTCTTCCAAGGCTTTATTAAGCCCCTCTAAGCCATCATTTGCTGTTATGACTTCAAAGCCTGCTTCTTCAAGATTATATTTTAAAAGAGTTACGATTGAACTTTCATCATCCACAACTAATACTTTTCTCATTTTATCGGCCTCCAAGGTTGATTTGAAACCCCCATTCCAAATCGATGTTAGCTACAATATTTGTTACTTTTCTATAATCGGATGCAGTACAGGAAATTCGCCATCCATAACACTTTCATTTTGAGCTAGCATTGTACCTTATACTAATTCTATATTAACAATAAACCAACGCAAAGCGCAAGGTGATGATAGGACCTGTTAAGTGTTGGAGAACTTATGGCTAAAGACACTTTATCAAGCAGTAAGCTATTCTTTTTTCCCCAATAAAAAATCGAGTAGGTTTCCCCACTCGATTCACGACAATTATATTATGCTAAGACTTTCATAACCGCCTGAACGGCTTCTGCTGATTTGTTTAATAATGCTTTTTCTTCTTCTGTTAACTCAAGTTCGATAATTTTCTCGATACCACCAGCACCCAATACTGTTGGAACACCAAGGTAAATTCCATCCATACCATATTCACCTTCTAAATATGCAATAGATGGTAATACTCGTTTTTGGTCTTTCAGAATTGCTTCAGCCATTTCTACTAAAGATGCTGCTGGAGCATAATAAGCAGAACCATTACCAAGAAGATTTACAATCTCCGCTCCACCTTTACGAGTACGATCTACAATTTCCTCTAAGCGAGTAGCATCAATTAAAGTTTCTAATGGAATTCCACCAGCGAATGAATATCTAACTAACGGTACCATATCGTCCCCATGCCCACCAAGTACAAACCCAGTTACATCCTTTACCGAGAGGTTTAATTCTTTCGCAACGAATGTTCGGAAACGAGCAGTGTCAAGTACTCCCGATTGGCCAATTACACGTTCTTTTGGAAGGCCAGATTCCTTATAAACTGTATAGGTCATTGCATCCACAGGGTTCGTTAAAACTAAGATTGTCGTATTCGGAGAATATTTTACGATTTCAGATGTAACAGATTTCATCACTTTTTGATTTGTCTGCACTAAATCATCGCGGCTCATTCCTGGTTTACGAGCGATACCAGCGGTAATAATTACTAAATCCGAGTCTTTCGTATCTTCATAACTAGAAGTGCCAATGATATCAGCATCAAAGCCTTGGACGGGTCCAGCTTGTGCCATATCCAAAGCTTTACCTTTAGTAGCATTTTCGGATTGTGGAATATCTACTAAAACAATATCACCAAGTTCCTTTTGAGCAAGTAGAAAAGCAGTTGTTGCACCTGTAAATCCGCCACCAATTACTGAGATTTTACTTCTTTTCAATGTCATTAGAAAACACTCCTTTAGTTCATTATTAGTAGAATCCGGCAATAAGATTCCTGTTCTATATGGTCAAATCCTAATTCGACATATGATTTTACCATTATATTTACTATGTCTACTCTTACCATCTAAGCGGTAAGCTATGCCCTCTCTTATACGCCTTCGTGACCAACATCCTGTTGGCCTGAGGAGGCTCGGCCTGGCTCGCGGAAAGCGGCCACCTGAAGCGAAGATCTGCATTATTATTTATTCTGAAACATCTTGAATCCAGTATTCAATGCACATTTTTAAATATTTCTTGTCTATTAAAGAAAAGGAAGGGAATATTCCCTTCCTTTAAACCAAGATTCAATTGATATTACATGTTTTTAATAAGTTCATCAGCGAACTCAGAACATTTAACTTCTTTAGCGCCATCCATTAAACGAGCAAAATCATAAGTTACCACTTTAGCAGCAATAGATTTCTCCATTGAATCCATGATAAGTTTAGCAGCTTCGTTCCATCCTAAATGCTCAAGCATTAAGACACCTGAAAGAATAACAGAAGATGGGTTAACTTTGTCTAAACCAGCATATTTAGGAGCTGTACCATGAGTAGCTTCAAAAATAGCATGTCCAGTTACATAGTTAATGTTCGCTCCAGGAGCAATACCGATACCACCAACTTGTGCAGCAAGTGCATCAGAAATATAATCTCCATTTAAGTTCATTGTAGCAACTACATCAAACTCTTTTGGACGAGTTAAAATTTGTTGTAAGAAGATATCAGCAATAGAATCTTTCACTAAGATTTTACCAGACGCAAGTGCATCAGCTTGTGCTTTATCAGCAGCTTCAGTTCCTTGCTCTTCTTTAATTTGATCATATTGGTTCCATGTAAATACTTTATCACCAAATTCTTGTTCTGCTACTTCGTAACCCCAAGTTTTGAAAGCACCTTCAGTGAACTTCATGATATTCCCTTTATGAACTAAAGTTAAAGAAGTACGACCTTCTTTAATAATATAGTTAAGAGCAGCACGAACTAAACGTTTTGTACCCTCTTCAGAAATAGGTTTGATACCAAGACCTGAAGTTTCTGGGAAACGAATATTTTTAACTCCAAACTCAGTTTGTAAGAAGTTGATAAGTTTTTTTGCTTCGTCTGTACCTTGTGCATACTCAATACCAGCGTAGATATCTTCAGTGTTTTCACGGAAAATAACCATATCAGTATCTTCAGGACGTTTAACCGGAGATGGAACACCAGTGAAATAACGAACTGGACGTAGGCAAGTGTATAGATCAAGTTCTTGACGTAATGCTACGTTTAATGAACGAATTCCTCCACCGATTGGTGTAGTTAAAGGTCCTTTAATAGCGATTAAATATTCATTAATAACATCTAAAGTTTCTTGAGGAAGCCATTCGCCAGTTTTATCGAATGCTTTTTGACCAGCAAGAACCTCTTTCCATTCAATTTTCTTTTCGCCATTATAAGCTTTTTCTACTGAAGCTTCTAATACACGTGACGCTGCAGCCCAGATATCTGGACCCGTTCCGTCTCCTTCTATAAAAGGAATTACCGCTGTGTTTGGTACGTTAAGTACACCGTTTTCTACTGTAATTTTACCTGTTGTCATTTGTTATTTCCTCCTACCATCATAATCATAGGGCAGTAAACACAAAAGTGTTTAAGCCCTATCTTACTAAGATAATACTACTATTATCTTTCTTCAATTGGAATATACTTTTGCATTCCAGGTCCAACATATTCTGCACGTGGACGGATTAAACGATTGTTTGCATATTGCTCAAGAATATGGGCACTCCAACCAGATACACGTGATACTGCAAAAATAGGTGTAAATAGATCATGATCAATTTTCAACGAATGATAAACAGATGCAGAATAGAAATCTACGTTTGGTGGTAAATTCTTTTGTCCTGTAACTATTTCTTCGATACGAATAGACATATCATAAAGTTTAGACTCACCATTTAGTGTAGTTAGTTTCTGAGACATTTCACGTAAATGTTTTGCACGTGGGTCTCCTTTTCTATATACACGGTGACCGAATCCCATAATCTTAACTTTGTTATCTAATTTATCTTTGATATAAGCGTCCACATTATCAAGTGTACCAATTTCTGTTAACATTTTCATTACTTGTTCGTTTGCTCCACCATGCAATGGTCCTTTTAAAGCTCCAATAGCTGCTACTACACCAGAATAGATATCTGAAAGTGTAGCTACACATACGCGAGCTGTGAATGTAGAAGCATTTAACTCATGATCTGCGTGTAAAACAAGTGCTTTATCAAACGCTTCAACTTCTATATCCTGTGGTAATTCTCCGTGTAACATGTATAAGAAGTTAGCTGCATATCCCAAATCTGCTTTAGGTGCTACAGGCTCTAAACCTTGACGAACACGTGAGAAAGCTGTCACTAATGTCGGCATTTTTGCTTGTAATTTAATAGCTTTTAAGTAATTTGCTTCGTCGGACATATCTTCTGCTGCATCATCATATAATGCAAGCATAGAAACTGTTGTTCTAAGAGCTGTCATTGGGTGTACGTCATTGATAGGGAATGTTTTGAAATGATTCAAAACTTCTTGTGGTACAGCCATATTGTCAGCTAATTGCTGTTTCAATTCAGCTAATTCTGTCGCATTTGGAAGACGTTTATGCCAAAGCAAGTAAACTACCTCTTCAAAGCCCGCATTATTTGCTAAATCATCAATATCGTATCCAACATATGTAAGTGTATCATCGATGATTGAACTGATTGACGTCTCTGCCGCTACAATTCCTTCTAAACCTTTAGTTGTTGTCATATCATAGTCTCCCCTTTACAACATAAATCTACTGATCAAATCTTTATAAATCAGAAGAATTATATGTATATATTAATGTTCCTAGCATTGCTTACTTAATCAGTATAATCAATTTTGGCGTTTTTGTGAATGAAAACGCTTAAGTTTGTTGAAATTTATCTTTAAATCTCCTAATTAATTGAAAAGATTGGATGAAAATGATTACTCTACAAGAAAATAAAAAAGATTTCTTATTACAATGGCTACCATTTGGAATAATTATACTAATATCATTTGTTGCTTACCCTCTCACTTTGGCAATTATTGGAGGTTATTTTCTTTTTCCCTTAACTAATTTATTACATAAAAAATTTAAACTCCCAGTTTTCTTAAGTGTTTTACTCACAGTTATTTTAATATTAGGTAGTTTTTTAGTCGTATTATTTTTTCTCATTCAGACATTTATTGATTTAATACCATTTTTACACGAGCATGTTGTTTTGTTGCCAGTGATGGAATTACAAAGTCATCCTGTATTTACGATGTTTGAAGGTAAATTTCAAACAATACTAAATAAGCTATTGAATGATTTATTATTAAACGTAACCCATTTACCATCTTATTTTTTTGAAATCTTTTTGTTTAGTATTGGATTGTTTTTTTCCTTGTTCGAATCTATAAAAGACCGCGAATGGTTTCTAGTTTACTTTCCCAAAAAAATGAGAACTCTTTGCCACAGAGCCTTGCTTAAATCTTCTACTGTAGTAAATCAGTTCATTCACGTGGAGCTTAAACTATTTGTTTTAACGTTCATTTTAATTGCTATTGGATTCTCGGTACTAGGATTGCATAACCCAATTAAATATGCTTTTCTAATCTCTTTAGTCGATAGTATTCCTTTTTTAGGTACAGGCTTGATATTGATTCCGTTAAGTATTTACTTCTTTTTAATGGAGATGCAAATGGTAGGCACAATTGTCTTGCTTTTATACCTTTTTGTTCAGTTAACCAGACATATCGTCGAATCAGTACTCTGGTCCTCCACCACACAAATAAAGGCTGTCCACGTCTTTTATTTGAGCGCAGCAGCCATTTTAATCTTTGGTTTTATAGGAATTTTGTTTAGTCCATTTATTTATCTATTCGCCCACAAATGGGAGAACTTTACGAAGACTTCATCACAATAACTTGACCGTTTTTCATCTTCTTGCGAATCCATCTATAAACAAGCGGTTTAAATAAATTACGGGTTGGAGCAAACAAAAGCATGAACCCAATAATATCGGATATAAATCCTGGAAGTACAACTAAAATAGCTCCGATAAATATACTTATACCATTTATGGCAGCTTCACCGGGCGCTTGATAGTTTTTAACGCTTTCCGATACTTCACGAAATGCTTTTAGGCCCTGTCTTTTTGCAAAATATCCGCCAATTACACCACTTGCAATGATCAATAAAAATGTGTATCCCGCTCCAATAGTTTTCCCTGATAACATGAGGAGATACAATTCAATCGCCGGGATTAAGATAAACAAACCAATAATCCATTTCATCATTTCACCTTCCTTTAATAAATGCGCAGGGCATCTTCTATGTTCATAACCTGTTTCCAGCGTTTCCGAAATACTCTGTACAGATTGGTTGCTATACTATTATCGATTAATTTTTGAAAGGCTGGTCGTGACTGATGTCACAACCAGCCTTTCTTTGCTCGGTAATCTTATGCCATCTATCTGTCCGTCACCATTCAAAAACTTTGGCAAACAGGCAAGAGCGCTGTAAAGAAAATCAGCAGTATTCTTGGATAAATACCTTATATACTAAAAGCTATTTTTCATTCAATAAAAGCCCCACCTTTTATGGTGAGGCATCTTCTTAAATTATGCTTGCACGACCATGATAGATAAAACCACTTTCGGCATCTATCGTTAACTCTTGGCCATTTCTAATAAGTGTCGTAGCATCTTTCACTCCAACGATTACTGGTACCCCTAAGCTAAGTCCAACGACTGCGGCATGGCTAGTTAAACCACCCTCTTCAGTGATTAAACCTCTGCACTTTTCGATACTCGGAACCATATCACGATCAGATCCTAATGTCACAATAATGCTATCTGTTGTATCTTGTCCTGCTAATTCTTCTGCACTATTCACAACTATTGCTTTTCCGAATGCAGTATTCTTACCAATACCTTGCCCTCTTGCAACTAAGTCTCCAATAACATGAACCT
Organism: Psychrobacillus psychrotolerans; assembly: GCF_900115805.1. Taxonomy (GTDB): domain Bacteria; phylum Bacillota; class Bacilli; order Bacillales_A; family Planococcaceae; genus Psychrobacillus; species Psychrobacillus psychrotolerans. The sequence continues at coordinate 129,715 of NZ_FOXU01000003.1, read as the reverse complement.
TCATCAAGTTAGTTGTGCCTGCTTCTCCTACAGGTACTCCGGCAGTTATCACTACTAGATCGCCATGAGTAACATATTGATGTAAAATACTTTCCTCCACAGCATCCTCTAAAACCTCATCTGTAGAGTGAGCTTTTTTCCCTACAATCGGATATACTCCCCAAACTAATGTAAGTTTTCTAGAAGGAGTTTCTGATGAAGTTACCGCGATTATTGGAACTCCCGGTCTAAATTTAGCAATCATTTTAGCAGTATATCCACTTTCAGTTGGTGCAATAACTGCTTTTACTTTCAAGTTAATCGCTGTGTGCGCAACCGCTTGACCAATAGCATCAGTTAAGTTTACATCGCGTGCTTTACTAATCTTTGTAACATTTTCACGATAATCTACTGCATTTTCAGTACGACGAGCGATTTTATCCATTGTTTGCACAGACTCTACTGGATAAAGTCCCGCAGCTGTTTCTCCAGAAAGCATAATCGCATCCGTTCCATCAAAAATAGCATTTGCGACGTCACTTGCTTCTGCACGAGTAGGTCTCGGATTACGTTGCATAGAATCGAGCATTTGAGTAGCTGTGATAACAGGTTTTCCAGCCTCATTACATTTTGCAATTAGTTTCTTTTGTACTAAAGGAACTTCTTCTGCTGGAATTTCTACTCCTAGATCTCCCCTTGCAACCATTAAACCATCAGATACCTGAATAATTTCATCAATATTATCCACGCCTTCTTGGTTTTCGATCTTCGGAATAATTTGAATATGTGCTCCATTATTTTCTTCTAGCAGTTTGCGAATTTCTAACACATCTTTTGCACGGCGAACGAAAGAAGCAGCAACAAAATCTACATCCTGCTCAATACCAAAAAGGATATCCTGCGCATCTTTTTCTGTCATGCCAGGTAATTGTACGGATACACCAGGTACATTTACACCTTTATTGTTCTTTAACGTTCCTGCATTTTGAATAAAAGTGGAGATAATTCCATTCTCTTTATCAATTTTTTGAACGATTAATTCAATAAGGCCATCATCTAGAAGAATAACCGAGCCTTCGTTAACATCCTCGATTAATTTATCATAAGAAATAGAGAAACGTTCAAGAGTACCTAACACTTCTGTCATCGAAATCTCAATAGTTTCTCCAGACTGAAGCTCAAGCGCACCATTTTCCATTTTATGTGTACGGATTTCTGGTCCTTTTGTATCCAATAATATCCCAACAACTTTACCTATTCTTTTAGAAACTTTACGAATCGTTTCAATTCTTGCTGCATGTTCTTCATGATTACCATGCGAGAAATTTAATCTGGCAACGTTCATTCCAGCATTTATTAATTTCTCTAACATTTCTTCTGATTCACTTGCGGGTCCAATTGTACATACAATTTTAGTTTTTCTCATAGTACATTCCTTTCTTTAAGGGCAATATATTTCCTAATTAAATGGATAATTCTTTAGATAATTGATACATAGACATATCAAATTCTTCATGATTATCAAAAGCTTCATTCATATCATAGTCTACCACTTGATGATTCTGGATGCCAATCGCACGCCCACCATTTCCTGCTATTAAAACCTCAACCGCTTTAGCGCCAAATAAACTTGCTAACACTCGGTCACGGCCCGTTGGGGAACCTCCACGTTGGATATGTCCAAGTACGGAAACTCGTGTTTCAATATCTGCTAGGTCTTTAAGCTTACTAGCAAATTCTGCACCACTCATCACACCTTCAGCGACAATAATTATACTATGCTTTTTCCCACGTTCCGAACCGCTTTTTAGACGTTCGACAATCTCATCCATATTTATCTCTACTTCAGGAATAATAATAGTTTCAGCTCCACCAGCAAGGCCAGCCCATAATGCCAAGTCTCCAGCGTCTCTTCCCATTACCTCTACGATAAATGTTCGTTCATGCGATGTAGCGGTATCTCTAATTTTATCAATACTCTCAATCACCGTGTTTAAAGCTGTATCAAAACCTAAAGTATAATCCGTACCTGGAATATCATTATCGATTGTTCCAGGAATTCCTACGCACGGAAAACCACTTTCTGTAAGCTTCATAGAACCTCTATAAGAACCGTCCCCGCCGATAACTACTAATCCATCAATACCATGTGCCTTTAGCTGCTCTATTGCTTTTTGTTGCCCCTCCTCCGTACGGAATTCCGGACATCTAGCAGAAAACAGTTTTGTTCCACCTCTTTGAATAATATCCCCTACAGAACCTAAGTCTAAAACTTCCATCTTACCATCGATCAGTCCTTGGTAACCATGGAATATACCGACTACTTCAAGCCCTTCATAAATAGCTTTTCTTACAACCGCTCGAACAGCAGCATTCATGCCGGGAGCGTCTCCTCCACTTGTTAACACACCAATTCTCTTCATCTTTTTCCCTCCAAACAACGAATTTCATATTATAAGCTTATCACGAAATGAATTAAAAAAAAATGCGTCGTTCTTGACGCATTTTATTCATTAAATTCTCCAATGTTTTTGAACTTAATATATCTATTTTCGATTAGCTCATCGGGAGTTAATTTCTCTAATTCTATCAATGAGTTAATAAGGGTTTCCTTCATATATTCCGCCTGTGCTTCTATATTTTTATGAGCTCCCCCATGGACTTCTTGGATGACAGTATCAATAATCTCCATCTTCTTTAAGTCTGGAGCTGTAATTTTCATCGCTTCTGCAGCTTGTTTCGCCAAAGATGCATCCTTCCAAAGAATAGATGCTGCTCCTTCAGGAGAAATAACCGAGTACGTAGAGTTTTCTAGCATATGAATATGATTAGCCACACCTAATGCTAAAGCTCCTCCACTACCACCTTCTCCAATAACAATACTTATTACCGGTACTTTTAAGCCAGCCATCTCCACTAAGTTTCTAGCTATTGCTTCACTTTGTCCTCGCTCTTCCGCAGCTTTCCCAGGATAAGCACCTTTCGTATCAATCATACATATAATGGGACGCTTAAACTTTTCTGCTTGTTTCATTAATCGTAATGCTTTTCGATATCCCTCTGGATGAGGCATACCAAAATTACGTTTAATGTTCTCTTTTGTATCTATCCCTCTTTGATGTCCAATAATTGTTATTGGTCTTCCTTCAAATAAGGCAATTCCCCCAATTATCGCTGCATCGTCTCCGTAAAGTCGATCTCCATGGAGTTCCATAAAGTCTGTACATAATAATTGAATATAATCTCTTGTAGTAGGACGACTCGGATGACGAGCGACCTGAACACGGTCCCAAGGCTCCATATTTTCATAGATTTCATGTTCTAACTTCTTAAGTCTAGCTTCTAGATGAATGATTTCAGCTGACATATCTACATCAGCACTAGCTGTATATTCTTTTAACTCTTCTATTTTTGTTTTTAATTGGACGATTGGTTCTTCAAAAGGTAGTACTTTTATCATTTTGTGACCTCCTTAGTCGTATGAAGATGGACGATGGAAGCTACTTTTTCTCGCATCTCTTTACGATGAATAATGGCATCTAGCTGACCATGATTCATTAAAAACTCAGCTGTTTGAAAATCCTCTGGCAGTTTTTCGCGCACTGTTTGTTCAATCACTCGTCTACCAGCAAACCCGATTAAAGCTTTAGGTTCAGCGATATTAATATCACCTACCGAAGCAAAGCTCGCAGAAACTCCACCCGTTGTAGGATGGGTAAGAATAGAAATATAAAGTAGTCCATGATCACTGTGTCTTCTCAAGGCAACAGACGTTTTCGCCATTTGCATTAAGGACAGAACGCCTTCTTGCATTCTTGCTCCTCCACTTGCAGTGTAAATAATAAAAGGAATTCCTAGCTCTGTCGCTTTCTCCACAGCTCTTGTAATTTTCTCTCCTACTACTGAGCCCATTGATCCCATTCGGAAATGTGAATCCATAATCGCTATGGCGACCTGTTGACCATCTAACTTTCCAATTCCAGTAAGAACAGCCTCATTTAAACCAGTCTTTTGTCCATCTGCTTTTATCTTTTCCGTATAACTTGGGAAATTCAATGGATTAACTGTTTCTAAATGATCATCCATTGATACAAATGAATCTTCATCTAAAAATATGTCTACTCTCTCCCAAGCAGTCATTTTCATATGGTGATCACAAGTAGGACAAACCTTTAAATTCTTCATCAAGTCTTTTGTAAATACATTTTTTCTACACTCAGGGCATTTCATCATTATGCCTTCTGGTACATCGTTTTTTGCTTTTTCAGTTGGTATAGTGGCATATCTTTTCTTTTGGTTTTTTCTAAATATATCTCGAATACTCATTTATACATCTCCCCTATTAAGCAACAAGAGCCATTCATTATAAAGAGATAACGCTTGTTGTTGTTCTCCATTTTGCAAAGCCATCAAAAGCTGAATCCAAATAGTTTTCTCTTCTAAACTCATATTTTCTTGGTAAGGCTCTCCTGCAAACTGTTTTAATAAAAACCATATTTTTAAACCTAATCGATTATCGGAAATGATAATAATCTCTCGAATGATATCTTCACGAACTACGTCTTCTTCTATCAGTTTTTCTTTAAAGGCGTCCCATATATGTAGAGCATAAAGTCTCTTGGACATACAAATTGTATGAATTGCATCCTTCTCTAATGCTTCTCGCGTTGTATGCACATCTTCCTTCGATTTAGATTCTTGAAGGATAAATGTAGATAACAGCTCGACTAGCCGATGCTTTCGATAATCCGATAAAAAGGTACCTTCTCCTCGGCGTGTTTCTATTAAACCGAGTAATTCTAAGCTCCTCAGCGCTTCCCTAACGGTTGACCTACCTACTTGAAGTCGCTCAGCTAGTTCCCTTTCAGATGGCAATTTACCACCAACGGAAACATTTTCATCTGCAATGAGCTGTCTCAACTGCTTTACAATTTCTAAAAACATTTTTTTAGGATTATTCGTTTGGTCCATTACGCCTCACTCTTCCATAAATTACAAAGTGGTCAGACCACTCATAATTATTAGCATACAAAAGATTTGTTCAAACGTAAAGAAAAAACTGCATAATAATCTATGCAGCTTAGTTCTCTATATATTTAGTAATGATTTGAGAACGACCATTTCTACGTTCTGACTTCCCTGAAATAACGAGCATCTCTTGCTCTTTTAATAATGCGTTGAACTTTGCATATTCCTCTGGAAATAACGTTACCGATAGACTACCCGTATCATCCTGTACTGTTAGAAAAGCCATTGCTTCTCCTTTTTTTGTCCGAATACGTTTTATGTCTTGAATAATTCCCACTATTTTCACTTGGATATCTTTTGTTGCCTGCAAAACATCCCAAATATCAACGAGTTTATCATTTAATATTTTCTTTTTAGATACAGTAGGATGCTCCGAAAAGTATTGACCCAAAACTTCTTTCTCAAATTGCAATTTCTCCATTATTGGAAGAGGTTCGGATTTAATATGTTTAGACTTTCCAAAATGAGAAGCATCTCCACCAAACAAATCAGATTCTTCTGTAGGACTTATCAATTCAGCATATTTAACAGCTGCATCTAAAGTCGATAATAGAGTGGCTCTATCGTAACCAAATTCATCTAAAGCCCCAGCTTTGATCAATGGTTCTACATTTTTTCTAGTAAAATAAACTGCAGATAAATCGGAGGCAAGTTCAAAAATATCTTCCCACTGTGATTCTCTTTCCTTGCGTTGTTGTAATAATTTTTGAATAAAATTATGGGAAACGCCTTTTATAGCTTGTAAACCGAAACGAATACCTCCGCTTTCCACTGTGAAAAAGCGTTGACTACTAAATATAGATGGAGCGAGAATAACCATGTCTTTTTGTCTCATTTCCATCATTAGTTCATTAATTTTCACTTGGTTTCCTGTAGCAATGCTTAATAGTGCACTATAAAATGCTACAGGGAAATGGGCTTTTAAATACGCCATTTGAAAAGAAATTACACTATAGGCGACAGCATGACTTTTTGGAAAACCATAGTCAGCAAATCGGACGATTAAATCATAAACTGCTGTCGCAGACTGATCTGAATGCCCTTCTTGAATTGCTTTTTGAACAAAGTGTACACGTTCACTTTGTAAGACTTCTCGATTTTTTTTGCTCACAGCTCTGCGTAACAAATCAGCTTCCCCGAATGTAAAGCCAGCCATTTTGGAAGCAATTTGCATTATTTGCTCCTGGTAAACAATAATGCCATATGTTTCTTTTAAGATTGGCTCTAATATGGGATGTTCATACGTTACTGGTGCTTGACCAGCTTTTCGCTTGGCGTATAAAGGAATGCTATCCATTGGCCCTGGTCGGAATAGTGCATTCACTGCAACAACATCTTCAAACTTAGTTGGATTGATTTGTTTAAGGGCTTGACGCATTCCAGCCGATTCTAATTGAAATACCCCTGTAGTATCCCCTTGCTGCAATAACTGAAAGGTCAGTTCATCATGGAGCGGTATTTCCGCTAACTTGAATGGGTCAGATTGTCTATAATTAATGATCTTTAAAATTCTTTCAATAATCGTCAAATTTCGCAACCCTAAAAAATCCATTTTAAGTAAGCCGACTTGTTCTACTTCTTTCATTGGCCATTGGGTCAAATAGATATCCTCATGCCCACTTTGAATAGGGATAACATCTACTAGAGACACTGGTGATAATACTATACCCGCTGCGTGTGTGGAGGCATTTCTAGGTAACCCCTCTAAAGCTAGTGCCACCTGAAACCATTTTTTTCGGATTTCCTCTGTTTGTATAAATTCACGTAATTTCTCAGACATATCAAATGCTTCTTTTAACGTGATCCCAGGCTTTGCGGGTATGAAAGAAGAAATAGCTTCTAAAGTGGTAGATTCAAATCCAAACACTCTAGCAACCTCTCTTGCTGCTGCTTTTGCAGACAATGTACCAAATGTAATTATTTGAGAAACATAGTTCTGGCCATATTTCTTTACGACATATTGAATAACTTCCATCCTTCTAGAATCCGCAAAATCGATGTCAATATCCGGCATTGTGATACGTTCAGGATTTAAGAATCGTTCAAATAGTAAACCATATCGCAGGGGATCTATATCTGTTATATTCAAAGAAAATGCTACTAGTGAACTGGCAGAAGACCCACGGCCAGGTCCAGTTAATATATTTTGTTGTTTTGAAAATTTCATGAAGTCCTGAACGATTAAAAAATAATCCTCATAATGCATTTGGTTAATAATGGACAGTTCGTAATTTAAACGTTCAACATATGGCTTCGTAATTTCTTTTATCCGTTTATTCAATCCCTCTTCACAAAGTTCTCTTAAGTAATCCTTAGAATTTTTCGTTTCGGGTAATGGGTACTTAGGCATAATAGAAGCAGACTTTTCAATAGAGACATTACAACTATTTAGCATTCGCTCCGTGTTTTCAATCCATGATGGGGCATCAAAAAACCATTCACTCCATTCCTCACTAGAAAGTATGTGAAGGGAGTCTGTAGATGGTTTTAAGCGAGTGTGATCATTCATTTTAAGTGATTGATCCATTGCATTTAACACTTCATATGCAAAAGCATCTTCTTTTTCTATGTATCGACTCATATGGAAAGCAGTAATAGGTATAGTTAACTGTTCACTGTACTGGATGATGGTTTCTTCATGCTCCATTTTTTCCCCATTTGGGCGTTCTATTGCTAGATAAAATTGACCATTCCCAAAAATCATCTGTAATTCGCTAAGCAGCTCAAGCTCTGTGGAAGACTCTCCTTTGTAGACAGCGATTAATCCATTTTTATATGCTTCTAACCATCTTTTGGGGAGCACTGTAATTTCTCTTGTCTCGATACTGCTCGATATTTTCAGCAAATTTTCATATCCATTATTATCTTTTGCATAGAGCACCAAACTTACAATACCAGTTTCAAGCTGTACATTAACAGTGAGACCAAGTACGGCTTTAATCTGTTGTGCATGTAATGCATGCCAAAAAGGCAGTAAACCATACAATCTACTATTTGTAATGGCTGCTGCCCCTGCATTATTTTGTTTTAACTTTTGTATAAGTTGTTCCAACTGAATTGTGCTTTTCAGCATATCCGCCGATGTCACAATTTGTGGATATACTGTTTTCATATTAACACCTCAATTTACAGCTTTTTTAAATCTTCTATTACTAATGCAGCTTCTTCCCATGTCTTTACAGCAGCTCCCGAGGCAAGTGGATGTCCTCCGCCACCATACTTTTTGGCTATTCCATTAATAACCGGACCTTTTGAACGCAGTCGAACTCGAATTTCTGAAGAATCTTCTATAAAGAAAACCCAGCATTTCATGCCCTTTACATCAGCTAATGCACTAACCAGTAAGGATGCTTCTGATTGGTCGACTTGATACTTTTGTAGAATTTCTTTCGTAAGTTTAATATGACCTACACCAGTTTCATCCATTTCAAAATTAGCATATACATAGCCTTTTAGCTGAAGAAGATTCCGTTCGACTTCATACATGCCATTAAATAAATTCGTACTATCAAAACCATATGTAAGTAATTCTCCTGCAAAATCCATTGTCTGTTTAGTTGTACTTTGGAACATGAATCTACCTGTGTCTCCTACTATTCCTGCAAATAATAATCGTGCAATGGACGCATCCATTTTCCACTGTTTATAGTTTTTTGCTTCTTCGAATAGTTCACAGATCATTTCACTTACCGAACTTGCCTCTGTATTTACCCATAGTAAATCGCCATAAGCATCATCATTAGGATGATGATCTATCTTCACAATATAACTTCCTAATTTATATCGGTCATCATCAATTCTTTCGGTATTTGCTGTATCTGTGACAATGATTAAAGCATCCTGAAAGTCCTCATCAGAAACCTCGTCAGGGTGAGCTAGGAAATTTAGCGTTTCATCATGGGTTCCAGTGGCAAAGACTTTTTTCGATGGATAATTTAGCTGAATGAGTTCTTTTAATCCTATTTGGGAACCATAGGCATCTGGATCGGGCCTAACATGCCGATGCAATATAATTTTTTCGTACTTCTCGATTGTGTCTATGATTTGTCTTTTCATCCCATATAACCTCGCTTGTCTGTTTTTTCTATTCGCATTTTTCCACTTTTCCCTTTACAATAGATAACAGCTTAACTTTTAGATGGAGGGTCATTATGCTTAATATACTATTAGTAGCAGTTATAGTAGTTACATTTGTTTGGTATTTTTATTTTAAAACGAAGCAATTCCGTACACCACTGCCAATACGCAAAAAATGGCTTGGCGCAAAAGCTTCCGTATGTCTAGGAGCATTTTTATTGTTTTTTGGTATTAACTTTCTAATCGTTTATCAATCTTCTATAACATATGTCGTTGCCGGTCTGTTTATTTTACTTGGAGCTTATTTCACATATCACAATGTAAAAGTAGCCAAACACTACGGGCAATTTGTAAAAGAAGAATTATCTATAAATCAATGATGCAGCTAAATTAGCTGCATCATTTTTTTGTCCTATGACTAGAAACAATTACAAAAAAAGATTGAAATGCTTATCTTTCTAATAACTGATAAGTGACCATAGCTTTTCCAACTAGTAATTTATCATTGAAGATTTCGATATCCATCTTCGCAACTTTTCTGCTCAGTTCTAATACTTTCGCTTGAATGCGTAGAATACTTTCAAGCTGAATTGGTTTCGTATAGAAGATGGTCATATTCTCAACGACACTTTCCCCACGTTTACGAATTTTCAATGTTTGTGCCCCTGTTTCCGTTACTAATATCGTAAAAGCTCCATTGGACATAGCACCGTAATGATCCGTCATTTGAGGTGTAACGACAAATTCAAATATAAAATCCTCTGTAGAAATAATTTTTATTTGCTGTTTAACAATATCATCTATCGTTTCGCCATTTTGTGGTTGTCGAGCTGCAGCCTGTAATGCTTTTAAGACATCTTGTCTACTGATGACACCCTCCAAATAATTGGTATCTCGCACAACAGGTAAAAGGTCTACACCTTCCCAAATCATTCGATGACTTGCTGACGATACACTTGTTTTCATCGTGACGGAAATAGGATTTTTCGTCATAACTTTTTCAATCGGTTCATTGTTAGATTTACCAATGACATCTCTAGCTGTTATTATTCCTACTAATTTCTTCGACGCATCCACTACCGGGAAAACACCGTGCGTTGTACTATTATTTAGTACTCGGTATTGTTTCACTTGATCAGTAGCGTATAAATACGACGTTTCTTGTAGCGGAACATATATATCTTCGATTAATAACACATCTTTTTTTATGAGTTGATCATCAATTGCACGATTGATCATTGTCGCCACAGTGAATGTATCATAACTGGTAGAAATGACGGGAAGCTCTAGTTCGTCCGCTAATCTTTTGGTGTTCTCAGTTACATCAAATCCACCTGTAACAAGAACTGCAGCACCTGCTTGTAACGCAGTCTCATGAACCTTTAATCGATTCCCTGCTATTAACAGATTGCTCGGCTCTACATACCGCATCATGTCTTCTAGTTGCATTGCCCCAATCACAAACTTGTTTAACGTTTTGTGCAATCCGGTTTTTCCACCCAATACTTGACCATCCACAATATTTACTACTTCTGCATAGGTTAAACGCTCGAAATTTTCTTTTTTCTTTAGCTCGATGCGAATTGTCCCTACTCGTTCAATAGTGCTGACTATTCTTCTCGTTTCTGCCTCTTTAATCGCACGATAGGCTGTCCCTTCACTGACAGTTAAATCCTTTGCAATTTGTCTAACGGATATTTTATCGCCTACTGGAAGTTTTTCTATATATGCTAGTATCTGTTCATGTTTTGTTGTCATGTAGTCACATCCAAACGATTATTATACGTTTATTGTACCACATAAGCCTTATTTTCTAGTCACGAATCCATTGAACGTAATCACCAGCACTCAACACTTGTACTTCTGCAGTTTCTACAAGGTTCTTAAATATTTGAGGATCCTGTTTTATAGGTGGAAACGTATTATAATGTACCGGTACAACAATTTGAGGTTTTAGTAGCTGTACCGCGTATGCTGCATCCTCTGGACCCATTGTAAAATTATCTCCAATTGGCAGGAATGCAACATCTATATTATTGCGTTCACCGATTAGTTTCATATCTCCAAACAAAGCCGTATCGCCTGCGTGATAGATAGTTTTGCCCTCCGATGTGAAAAGTACTCCAGCAGGCATTCCGCCATAAATAATTTCTCCATCTTCTGTTGTAAACGAGCTACTATGAAATGCTTGCGTGAATTTTACTGTTCCAAATTCAAAATCATAAGATCCACCTATTCCCATGGCATGCACATTAATGCCGAATGATTCTACATAATTGGCAAGTTCAAATGTTGCGATTACCGTGGCATTATTTCTTTTTGCCAAATCTACTGTATCTCCTAAATGATCATTGTGACCATGCGTCACTAAAATTACATCTACTTTCTCTTTGGCCGCATCTAAATCAGTTTGTCCATTTCCGGTGATAAAAGGATCTATTAAGATTGTGTGTGTATCGGTCATAATTTTAACTACCGAATGTCCGTGATAGCTGATTTCCATATTGTGTTCTCTCCTTTTGAATCATTATTTAAAAGTAGTACTCCTTATAATTCATTCAACGTAGATGTCAGAAATCCTTTATTCTGATATGCTTATAGTATTAAATTTAAAAGAGGTGCCCATATGAATCAAACAGAAAAAATACAATCCTATCTACAAACACATCAAATTGATGCAGCATTTATCACTACTCCAGATAACGTTTTTTATTTTACTGGATTTAAAAGCAATCCCCATGAGCGTCTTTTAGGTGTAGCCATCTTCAAGGAAGCTGCACCGTTTATCATTTGTCCTAAAATGGAAATTCCAGATGCAAAAGCAGCAGGTTGGAATGGAGAAATAATTGGACATCAAGACACGGACAATGCATGGGATATCTTAGTACAAAAAATGAATGAAACGGCTAGTAATATTCAAAGCCTAGCGGTTGAGAAATCACATATGACAGTTGAAAGATTAGAAGCACTAGAAGAACGACTTTCAAATCTGCAAATTTCTAGAATCGACGAAAAAATCAATGACCTACGTGTTATTAAGTCTGAAGCAGAATTAGTCAATATGCGTAAAGCGGCCGAGCTTGCGGACTATGCAATTGAAGTTGGTTGCAAGGAAATTGCAGAAGGTAAAACGGAGATTGAAATATTAAATGCCATTGAATTGGCCGTAAAAGAAAAAGGAGCTGCACAGATGTCATTTGACACAATGGTGTTGAGTGGTCCTAAAACAGCTTCACCTCACGGAACTCCTGGTGACCGTAAAATCCAAAAAGGAGATTTCATTCTTTTTGACTTAGGCGTAGTGTATAACGGCTATTGCTCAGATATTACGCGTACAGTAGCATTTGGAGAACCTTCTCCAGACAAACGCGAAATTTATGAAACAGTACGTCGTGCAGAAGAAGCTGCGGTGGCGGCAGTAAAACCAGGCGTTACTGCTATGGCGCTTGATAAAACTGCAAGAGATATTATTACAGAAGCTGGTTACGGAGAATACTTTACCCATCGTCTAGGACATGGACTTGGAATTTCTGTCCATGAATTCCCTTCGATAACTGGTGTGAATGACATGAAGCTAGAAAAAGGAATGGTATTTACAATCGAACCTGGAATATATCATCCTGATATTACCGGCGTTCGTATTGAAGATGATGTAGTAGTGACAGAAAGTGGCGTTGAAGTGTTAACGAAGTTTCCGAAAGAATTACAAATTTTATAAGATATCTATCAAAGCACTGCGAACATGCAGTGCTTTGTTTTTTTAAAATGCTTTAACAAGCGGCCACATTCTTACCTCGATCTGTTTTGAATAATGCAGGACTACACTGTCATTCTCTACAACAATACCTCGACTACTAAGCATTGTATTTTCTTTAATATTTGCTTCTGCCAGTTGAAGTTCCCATGGGTGATGTAAAATGTCACATCGTAATGGAACTCCTTTGGGGTTTAGTGTATATAAGCAGTAACGTTCCACGAGCCACTCTTCGAAAGAACCTTTTTCTGCAAAATATTTCTCAGATACTGGACGATAATCTGCCACAAACCGAGCATCCTCAGATTTTCTTACACTCTCATATTCAATCATATCCCCTTGCTTTTCGACCTTCATATTTGCACGAACATATGGTAAGTGATAAAAAGTTCTAGCAACTTTTATCGCAAGTAGATTTGTGGCGTCCAAACTAAAAAAATATACTCCTGGTTTACCATCGATTGTTACATATGTTCGAACATTCAATTCTGGAAATTTATCAGTTCCTGGAATAGGAGGTAATCCACGTAAACGAATATCTGTCATATGGAATGGTACTACTCCGACCCAACACACGCCATCATAAGTGTCCAATGGGAATATGTTAGGAACTAGTTTTCGTAAGACATTAAAATTGACTGGAAAATGAGCAAAAAGCAAATCATTCCAAGTTTGTTTCATTGTCCAAGGCATATTTGGCAATGGCCATAATCTGTGTCCATCATCCCAGTTCGTTTCTTTGGATTGTTCTTTATAATCTGTCATTATTAATAGCTCCTATTCAGAAATGATATTTTCACAAAAATAGTAAGTATCCAACATATGCAAATACTAAGCCCCCTACATAAGTAATAAGAAAATACATAAGCCAAGTTTTAGGATATTTTTGCAGGGAATATAGTTCTTTATTTAATGTAGAGAAAGTCGTCAGAGAGCCTAGTAATCCTGATCCAATAAAAACCATATAAGTTTCGCCCGCTTGACTACCTACCAATAAACCAAGCAAAAATGCCCCTACTAAATTAACTAATAGTGTACCAAATGGGAAGGAACCACTTGCGCTTTTGTTTAGTTTTTTGGAAAGGATATATCGTAGATTAGCACCGATAAATCCCGCAATACCAACTAAGATGAAACTCATGGTCCCACCTCTTTTTTCCACCCAAGATTGCTCATCATAATTCCACCTACAATACTTACTGTCATATAAAGAATGGCAATACCAATTTGGTTAGCTTCTATCATCGTGATCGTTTCCACACTGAATGCTGAAAAAGTTGTAAAAGATCCGAGAAAACCTGTACTAATGGCAGACTTTAGCTTACTCGAAAATCGGAGCCTTCTAGACATTAGATATGCCAATGCATAACATCCAATCAAGTTTACCAGTAAAGTTAAAAATGGAAAACCTGAATCATGTACCATAATAATACTAATAGCATACCTTGCAACCGCCCCTAACGAACCTGCAAGTCCTATGTATAAATACATCAATAATATCGCCCCATTAACTAGAAATCACTCAAAGCATAATTGCTTTGAGTGATGATTTTATCATATTATTTTAAAAGTGTAGCTACATCTACATAAGGTAAATCTTGTGCTTCTGCAACCGCTTTAAAAGTAACATGTCCCGCTAAAGTGTTAAGTCCTTTTTGAAGCGACAGGTTGTCTAGACATGCTTGTTTATAGCCTTTGTTGGCAATTTGTAACGCATACGGAATTGTAGCATTTAAAAGCGCCATTGTAGAAGTTCTTGGAACCGCTCCAGGCATATTTGCTACAGCATAATGTACTACCCCATGTTTTTCATATGTTGGATTATCATGTGTTGTGATGCGATCAGAAGTTTCGAAAATTCCACCTTGATCGATAGCAATATCAATTACGACAGAACCTGGAGACATCGTTTTAATCATTTCTTCAGTTACTAATTTCGGAGCTTTTGCACCGGGGATTAATACACACCCAATAACTAAATCTGCTTCCTTAACTGCTTCTGCAATATTATATGGGCTAGAAATTAATGTTTGGATGCTTGACCCAAAGATATCCTCTAATTGACGAAGACGATCCGGATTTAAATCGATGATCGTTACTTGTGCTCCCATCCCAATAGCTACACGCGCTGCGTTGGCCCCAGCAATCCCTCCACCGATGATTGCTACTTTTGCGCGAGGAACTCCTGGAACTCCACCAAGTAATATTCCTTTTCCACCATGTATTTGCTCTAAGTACTGTGCACCAATTTGAGTTGCCATACGGCCAGCAACCTCACTCATCGGAGACAACAACGGTAATGTATTATTAGGTAATTGTACTGTTTCATATGCTATAGCTGTAACTTTTTTATCTATTAGTACTCTTGTTAAATCCGCTTCAGGAGCTAGATGTAAATAGGTGAAAAGAATTGACTCTTCACGGATTAACTCATATTCAGCATGAGTAGGTTCCTTTACTTTCATGACCATCTCCTGATCCCATGCTTCTTTTGCAGTGGATACAATTTTAGCACCTGCAGTAATATAGTCTTCATCTGTAAAACTTGACCCAAGCCCAGCTCCGGTTTCGATAAAAACTTCATGTTGGTAATGAGTAAGACTCACTACTCCAGCTGGTGTCATTGCTACGCGATTTTCATTGTTTTTTGTTTCCTTTGGAATCCCAATACGCATTTCTTGCATCCTCCTATGTAAATCATGTTGGTATGAAGATGACACAATATTTCATACAAATTCATTTTATCATTTATATATTTAAAATACTGCAACTATTTAATTTTCAATTTTAAGTATTCACAAATATGACTTAATATACAGAATTAAAATGAATAAAAAGAAGGAATATGTCTAACAATCTCGAATACTATATATATAACCAACAAGGAGGTTTTTAAAATGACATTAAAATATAATCAAATTTTAGTTGCAGTCGATGGTTCCAAAGAAGCGGAATATGCATTCAAAAAATCTGTTTCTATTGCCGCACGTAACAATGCAACATTAAATCTTATTAATATTATCGATACTCGTTCATTCGCTGCAATTGAAGCTTATGACCGCTCTATCGCTGAAAGAGCTCAAACATTTGCAGAAGATTTACTAGGTGGATATAAAAAAGAAGCGCTTGCTGCTGGAGTACAAAATGTAAATGTTGTTGTGGATTACGGTTCACCAAAAACAATGATTTCTAAAGACATTGCTAAAAAAGTAGAAGCAGATCTTATCATCTGTGGAGCGACTGGTTTAAATGCAATGGAAAGATTCTTGATCGGTAGTGTATCCGAATATATCGTACGTTCCGCTACATGCGACGTATTAGTAGTACGTACAGAAGAACGTCCAGAAGTATAAACTCATAGATTAACAAAATGGCTAGACGTGAAACTTCTCACGTTTAGTCATTTTTTATTTAAACTTTGTTTTTCTTCTACCATGCTATGATTGGAGCGGAAGGCGGCGACTCCAGCGGGACAGCGCGAGCTGAAAGCCCCGCAGGAAAGATATTGGGCAAACTTTATTTTGACCAATGTCTTTGCGACGAGTAACCGCAGGAGCATATGTTTTCGCAGTGACGAGGAGATTGAAGCCGTGCCCGCGGAAAGCGACCGCCTGAAGAGGAAATCAATATTAGGAAGATTACACTTTTTTACATTGACTTATATAGATTATTTTCTATAAATGTCTATTAAATTAATCAAATTTTACTTAGGGATAAAACAAATATAAAAAGGAGTAGTTCATCAAATATAGTTGATGTGGCCTACTCTCATTTTTTAAAATTCACTTTTGTATATTGCATAACTATTAGAACTATTACCTTCTATATCCTTTATTTATCCGGATTTAAACTTTACACAATTTGAAATCACTCATTCTAGCTACAATCCCGCTATTCTCACCGTATCTCTAGCAATCATAATCTCTTCGTTTGTCGGGATAACTATCACTTTAACCGGTGAATGCGGGTAGTTGATGAAATTTTCTTTTCCGTTTATTTTATTTAGATCGGGATCCATATACACGCCCATAAACTGCAGTCCTTTTAAGACTTTTTCACGAATAACCTCACTATTTTCACCGATTCCTGCAGTGAAAATAATGGCATCCACACCATTCATACGTGCAGCATAGGAGCCGATGTACTTATGAATTCTATTAGCAAATACATCTAAAGCTAACTGTGCCCGGTCGTTCCCTTTTGTAGCTTCCGTAACGATATCACGCAAATCACTAGAGAATCCGGAAACACCTAGCATTCCTGATTTCTTATTTAAAATATCTAAAATACCTTCTGCATCTTTCCCTGTTTTCTCCATCAAATAAGGGATTAGAGCAGGATCTATATTACCAGACCTGGTTCCCATTGTTACCCCTGCAAGCGGAGTAAACCCCATAGATGTGTCAATAGATTTACCATGGTGAATAGCCGCAATACTTGCCCCATTGCCAAGATGACAGGATATAAATCGAGTTGTTTCCAAAGGTCTGTTTAATAAAATTGCAGCTCTCTCTGAAACATACTTATGGGAAGTCCCATGAAAACCATATTTTCGAATACCATACTTTTCATAATAATTATATGGGATGGAATATAGATAAGAACTTTCTGGCATCGTTTGATGAAAAGCAGTATCAAAAACAGCAACCGCTGGCACATTAGGAAGTTCTTTTTTAAATACTTTTATACCAGTAACGTTCGCTGGATTATGAAGCGGCGCTAACTCCGATAGTTCTTCTAGCTTCTCTAATACTTCAGTTGTTATTAAAACAGAGTCACTGTAAACCTCTCCTCCATGTACAACTCGGTGTCCAATTCCATCAATATCATCTAACGATTCTATTACATTCTTTTCAATTAACATATACATCAATAGTTTTACCGCTTGTTCGTGATTGTCCACCTGTTCAATAATATTTATACGTTCCTCATTTGTCGTCATTGTAAAAATTGGATTTCCTAGACCAACTCTTTCTATTAATCCTTTAGCAATTACTTGTTCGTCTACCATTTCAAAAACTTGGAATTTTAATGAAGAGCTTCCTGCATTTATAGCTAATATTATTGGCATAAAAAACGCTCCTTCGTTGAACTAGTACTTTAATTGTACCGTTCAACGAAGGAGCTAGCAACTCACTTAGTATTCTCTTCTTGCCAAATTTCGACCTTTTTCAAAAACAGTTCCATAGATTCTTTGTTCATCATGTTTGGAACTTTTGCTAAAAGAACCTCTCTTGGCGCTTTTAAGTCACTGCTTTTCTTTTGTAATATTAGCAAGCTTTTCTCTTGTCCCTTTGTTTTAAAAATAGAAGTTGGAAATTGAATGACTGCTTGAATCCAACCATTTTCCTTGATGAATTCATGAAGCTTCGGTGCTTGTTTCGATTCAAATATAGTATCTGGTACTAGGAAGAAAAGATAGCCACCTGGTTTAACGTGTTTCATCGACTGCTCCATAAACAAGTGATGGGCATACGACATTTCCTCCGTACTATGAAGGAAATAATCTTGCGAAGTTTCCGAATCTGGATAATATCCAACCGGTAAATCACTTACTACAATATCCACAGGATCAATTAAAAGAGGCTTTAATGCATCTTGTCTAAATAACTGTACGTCGTGTGTAAGGAGCTCACCAGTTTGCGCAGCCAATTGAATTAACAACTCATCAATTTCTACACCAAATGCGTAGTTTTCTGTTGGTAGTGCATTCATAATCGTAAATAACAAATTCCCTGTTCCTAGGGCAGGATCTAAAATTGATAGTTCTTTTCTATCCTTAGTCATTTCTTTCACAAAGTAACTTACTAATAATCCTATCGCATCCGGAGTCATTTGATGATTAACCTGTACGGACTTCTTCATTCCTTTTAAGATTGCTAATTGAATTGCTTTGCGTACTTCTTCTTTATCTGCGTCCCGAACAGATGGCACTTTTTTTTCATTAAGCCATAGCTCTAACGCATAAACGACACCTTCTAAATAAGTAGCAGAAGCTTCATTTTCAATATAATTACTCTCTTGATCAATAAACGTAAAAATTTGTTCTACATGTGTATGCATAGTATCCCTCATAGTAAAACCCACTCCTTCTTCAGAGTGGGTTTGCATTTTTTTAAAGATAAGAAAGTATATACTTTTTTACCCTTTA
Organism: Psychrobacillus psychrotolerans; assembly: GCF_900115805.1. GTDB lineage: Bacteria > Bacillota > Bacilli > Bacillales_A > Planococcaceae > Psychrobacillus > Psychrobacillus psychrotolerans. Next base: position 110,726 of record NZ_FOXU01000003.1, on the reverse strand, counting down.
TCTGTCTAGCTCCTGCGCCTAACCCTTCAAGTCGCTTCAGACTTGCAACGCTAGGCGTTTGCGCTTTTCTTAGTTCGTTAGTGCTTTTACTGCTTCTAATGCTTTTTCATAATTTGGATGATCTGTACCTTCTCCAACATATTCAACATAAGTTACAACATCGTTTTTATCTACTACAAATACAGAACGAGCTAATAAGCGTAATTCCTGCATAAGTACCCCGTAAGCTTCTCCGAAAGCTGCATCACGGTGATCTGATAAAGTTTGAATTGCATCAGCAGCATTAGCCCCGCACCAACGTTTTTGAGCGAAAGGTAAATCCATGGATACTGTTAAAATTGCTACATCTTCACCTAAACTAGCAGCCTCTTCGTTAAATTTGTTTGTTTGTGTAGAACAAACTCCTGTATCTAGGGAAGGAACTACACTGATTAAACGAATTTTACCAGCAGAATCTTGTAGAGTCACAGGTGATAAATCATTTGCTAGCACAGAAAAGTCAGGTGCCTTACTACCAACTACCACTTCTTTACCAACTAATGTGACCGGACTATTTTTAAATGTTACTTTTGCCATAATATGTAGCCTCCTTTTTCATTATCTTTATCTTACTAGAATACGTTCGGCTCATGCAACTCTTTTGCAGGAGCGTTCTCATATGTGACTTTCTCTTTTAGATCAAAAACGGTCTCATGGACAACAAGCGTATCCGCGATAAAATCATGTACCCCTTGTTTTTTCGGAGTAAAAGCTACCACTAAATAAGGTATATTCAATGGAACAATAGAGATTAAGCGACCAATCCATTCTCTAAATATAACAGTACCCCATTTTAGTTTTCCACCGTCTTTGGATATAACTTTAATACCAAAAATCATCTTTCCTACTGTCTGGCTACAAAGCTTTGTCATCAACACAAAGTATGCGTAAAAAATAGCTGCTGTGATTAATGTAAAAGGCGCATACCATACAGGATTATTTAAGTCTAATGAAAACAACCGAAATATAGGTTTGATCAATAACATACCAACAGATGCCAAAATGAGAATATCTACTGTATATGCCCAAAAACGAATCCAAAAGCCCGCAGCCTTCTGTTCATATTGTGCCGTTCGATGAACAATTACTTGCTGGGTTGCAGAGGTGTTCGCTTGCACATGCTGCTCTTCTGATTGTACAAATTCACTCATCTTAAACCCTCCTTATTCATTCCCGTATAAATACATCATTTTTGGTGAGCTATTTTCTGTGATTAACTTCGCAATAAGCTTGGTTTCCAAATCTAAACCTAAGAATGATTGTGCTTTCACAGCAAATAGGGAAGCAAAACTTTGTGAATAGCCATATTCAAATACTTCTGCATCTTGTAAGTCATAATCTGTTTTAATAGATTGAATTACATCCTCTACAAATCCATATTCATCAGCTAAGCCAGCTTCAATTGCTTGTCGACCATTTAAAATTCGTCCATCCGCAACTTTTTTCACTTCTGCTTCGGTCATATTTCTACCTTTTTCGATAATATCAACGAAGTCCTCATACGAGTCATTTAACATTTCTTGAAGCATTGTTCTTTCAGCTTCTGTCATTTCTCTAGTAGGGCTCATAATATCTTTGTATGGACCAGATTTAATTGTTACAAATTCTACGCCATATTTTTCTGCTAGTTTACCATAGTTAACACTTTGCATAATGACACCAATAGAACCTGTCATCGTCTCTTTGTTCACAAATATTTTATCAGCAGGTGCAGAAATATAATATCCACCTGAAGCAGCCATACTTCCCATAGAAACATAGATCGGTTTCTCAGTTTCTTCTTGAAGTTCAATAATTTCTTTATAAATTTGTGCCGATTCGACAACTCCGCCACCTGGTGAATTTACTTGTAACACAATCCCTTTTACAGTGTCATCGACTTTTGCTTGTTCTAATTGTTGCATGAAGAATTGATGATTATATCCTTCCGCTGCAAAAAGCGAGCTTGCACTTCCAGTATCTTGAATAGTCCCATCTACCGTAAGTACTACGATTCGTTCGTTCATACTACCTTCTTCCAAAACAGTTTCAAAAAACTCTGAGCTAGAAGCAGATGCAAAGTCCTCTAAATACGATGTCCAATCTGTTGAAAAAGCAGTGGAAACAGTATTGACGAAAATAGAAAAAAGCAGTAACAGTGATGCTCCTAAAATAGCAAACCAGCGTTTCATATTCATATGTACAATTCCTCCTTTAATACTCCTCTTTACATACGTAAAGAATATCTAAATGTTTCACGAAATGTTAAAATAAATATATACAATAGTAAAGGAGAATGTTTATGCCCTCCAAAAACGCAATATATTTATATACTAAGAATGACACAAAATCTTTGCAAAGAAAAGAAAGTATCTCTGAAGCCATACATACTCATGGTTTTACAGTCGTGGAAGACCCTCAGCTTGCTTCCATAATTGTTAGCATCGGGACGGATGGTTCTTTTTTACAAGCAGTCCGTAAAACAGGATTTAGGCAGGATTGCTTATATGCTGGAATTTCTACAACAGATACGCTAAGCATGTACTGTGATTTTTTAGCGGATGATATAGAAGCAATGGCTGAAGCAGTTCTTACAAAAAATATCCAAGTTCGGAAATATCCTTTACTAGAAATCTCGGTAAATAATGACCCTAAATTTTTATGTTTAAATGAATTTACGATTCGTTCAAATATTATCAAAGCATTTGTACTAGATATAATTATTGACCACAAGCATTTTGAGTCCTTTAGAGGAGATGGTATGGTGATTTCCACTCCGACCGGAAGTTCAGGTTATAACAAGTCACTAAATGGGGCAGTGGTTGATCCTCTCCTACCTTGTATTCAAGTTGCGGAAATAGCTTCTGTGAATAGCAATGATTATAGAACGCTAGGTTCCTCTTTTATATTAAGCGGAGAAAGAACACTAGAACTTCGACTGCATAAAGACTGGAATGATTACCCTTCGATGAGCACAGACAACGAAGCTCTTAGTATTCAGCATGTTGAAAATGTATCTATTTGTTTGAGTGATAAAATCATTAAAACGGTTAAAATGAAAGATAATAGTTACTGGGAAAAAGTGAAAAGATCGTTTTTATAATTTGAGCTAGATAGTCCATTTGCTAATTACTTGTTTCATAATTTTATAGCGGATGCTGGTTGGATGTGACGGGCGTCACATCCAACCAGCATCCTTTTTTATAAAGTTTGTCATTCCGTCACCTGAAATGTAAATAAATGTTGTCAGTATTTCACTTATGAACTTGTACTTTTCTCACTTGCATTATTTTGGAAACCGTAAATAGTATTAACGCAAGCCAGATACATGAAAATGATAAAAACTCTATTTTACTAAATGCCTCGTCGTATAAAAATATTCCAACTAGCAGCATTAACGTTGGTGCAATATATTGAAAAAATCCTGACATATACAGTGGCATTGTCTTAGTTCCCTTAGCAAACAAGATCAAAGGCACGGCAGTTGCAACACCCGTGAAAATGAGTAGGATGGCAGTAGGAGCATCGGTATTAAAAAATACCGCCTTGTCTGATACTACTAAATAGATAAAGTATACGAGAGCAACAGGTAAAACAAAAAAAGTTTCAATCGTTAATCCTCTTAATGCATCGATTTTAATACTTTTCTTAATCAGACCATATAAAGCAAACGTTATAGCAAGCGTAAAAGCTATCCACGGAATTCCACCGTAAGAAACAGTTAGAATAATCACTCCTACAGCAGCTAGTAGTACAGAAAACTGTTGTGCTCTGGAAAGTCTTTCTTTTAAAAATACAATCCCCAATAATATAGAAAGAAGTGGGTTTATATAATACCCCAAACTTGTTTGTACGATATAACCTGCGTTTACTGCATATATGTATGTAAACCAATTTCCTGATACAAGATAAGAAGCTAGAAATAGCCCCCAAAAAGATTTTTGATTAGCCCATAAATCCTTCAAATCTAACCTCAGCTGATTTAAATTTCTACCTACAATTACTAACATGAAGGTAAAAATGAATGACCAAATTACTCTACCTGAAAGTATTTCATCACTAGAAACATGCTCTAATAACTTCCAATAAATTGGCATGAAACCCCAAAATACATATGCCAGTACTACAAATATGATTCCTTGTTTTTCTTCTGAACCCAATAAAAGCACCTCTTTACTTTGTAACTCGAAATATTAAATCATTATATTGCTTTAGAGCATTAAAGTAAATAAGAAAACACGAAGAGGTATGATCTCTTCGTGTTTGATAAACCATTTTAATTTTTATGATCGACTTTTACTCTGTTCTTTTTGTCGCAAATCTAATCTTCTAATTTTCCCAGATGTTGTTTTTGGTAATTCGTCGATAAATTCAATTTCTCTTGGGTATTTATAGGGTGCGGTTATTTGTTTCACATGATTTTGTAATTCTTTTATTAAATCCTCAGATCCTGCTAAGGATGCATCACGTAACACAACAAATGCTTTAACAATGCTGCCTCTTTCCGGATGCGGCGCCCCAATTACTGCACATTCTTGAACAGCTGGGTGTTTTGTCAATGCGTCTTCTACTTCAAAAGGTCCAATTGTATAGCCCGAGCTAATAATAATATCGTCTCCGCGCCCTTCAAACCAGAAGTATCCATCTTCATCTTTTTTCGCTCGGTCACCTGTAATATAATAATCTCCTCTAAATTGCATAGAGGTTCTTTCAGGATCTTTTAAGTACTCTTTAAATAATGCTGGCGTTTCAATATGAACAGCTATATCTCCAACTTCTCCAGTAGCACAAATCTTCCCTAAATCATTGATAATTTCCACTGTATTACCCGGTGTTGGTTTGCCCATGGAACCAGGTCTTGCCTCCATGCCCTTCATCGTTCCAACAAGCAATGTATTTTCAGTTTGGCCATAGCCATCTCGGACCTCTAGACCAAAAACTTTTTCAAACGTTTCAATTACTTCTCTGTTCAATGGTTCTCCTGCAGAAACAGCACTCTGAAGCGACGAAAGATTATACTCGTTTAATGTATCTACTTTAGCCATAATCCGGTACTCAGTAGGTGTACAACAAAGAATATTTACTTTTTGCTCTTGAATAATTGTTAAGTATTTTTGGGGTTCAAATTTACCGTTATATACATAACCAATTGCTCCGCTACCCAGTGTCGCTAAGAATGGACTCCAAATCCATTTTTGCCAGCCCGGACTTGCTGTAGCCCACACTACATCTCCTTCTTGTATTGCCAACCAGTTCGGCCCAGAAGTGCGTAAATGTGCAAACGCCCATCCATGGGTATGGACTACACCTTTAGGATTTCCGGTAGTACCACTCGTATACGATAGGAATGCCATGTCATCCCTTAGCGTATCAATTGTTTGAAATTCATCTGATTCGGCTTGTATTTCCTCCGTTAAAGATATCCAATTGTCTTTCTTATTACCGATTACTAATAATAGTTGCTCGTCTAAATTCCGAACATCTTCAAATTGATCTAAAAATGGTTCGTATGCAATAATTGCCTTCGCTTCACTATGTGTCAAGCGATATTCAATATCCTTTGCGCGAAGCATTTCGGAACTTGGGATAACAACTAGCCCGGCTTTTAGTGCACCTATATAAATTTCATAAGCCTCGATTAACCGTGGTACCATTATTAATACCACATCTCCTTTTTGGAGACCTTTACGGGTAAAAAGATTAGCTATCTTATTAGCTCTCTGTATTAAATTTTTATATGTACTTTTTTTCTGCTGACCATCTTCAGATTCCCATATTATAGCTAACTTTTCATCGTCTACTGCATACTTTTCGAACTCAGTAATGAGATTATAATGTTCTGGAGCAATTAAATTTAGATTATTCATTTGATTTCCTCCTTTGTACTATTTTAATTATAGAGGAAAATTAGCCACATTGGTTAATAAAATTTAAATTTTCAGATAGTATACAACCATTATTGATGACTTTGGTAGAGGTAGGTTGGAATACGCCTATCAATAAAAAAACCGGCAGCTTAGGCTACCGGTTTTCTTATTTCACTTATTTTTGGAATCCGTTCATTTGTTGTTGGGCTTGTGCAACTAATCGCTTAGTAATTTCTCCGCCTACGGATCCGTTGGCACGCGATGATGCTTCACCACCAAGTTGTACTCCAAACTCTTGAGCGATCTCATATTTCATTTGATCAAGTGCTTGTTTTACTCCAGGTACTAGAAGTTGATTTGAGTTGTTGTTGTTTGGCATGTTCCTCACCTCCTTGTGAAATTAGATTGTTCATTTTCATCTAATTCATACATGGAGGATAAAAGGTATATTTTGTCATTTACTATAGGAGGTTTGAAAAATCATTAGCCTTCTTCATAGGGAATGAAAGAACTTCTCTATTTTGCACTGCTTCTGTTATTAATTCATCAAAATCCTTAAAGCTCTCGTAGTATTCCACTTTCTCGAGTTTAGGTTTAGTTTTTGGACAAGATGGTGTAAAGATAGTACAACAATCCTCGTAAGGTAAGATGGAAGTTTCGTAAGTCCCTATTTCCCGGGCAATATCAATAATATCAAGCTTATCCATAGAGATTAGTGGTCTGAAAATTGGCGTAGACGTAACCGCATTTATTGCAGTTAAGCTTTCCAAAGTTTGACTTGCTACCTGACCTAAGCTTTCCCCAGTAACAATTCCTAATGCTCCTATTTCTTCTCGAACAAGATCAGCAATTTTCATCATTAACCGTCTTGTCGTAGTCATGGATACATTTTCAGGTATTTGAGCTTGTATACTTTGTTGTATATCTGTAAAAGGTATGACATGTAGTCTTACAGTTGCACCAAAATGACTTAACTGATTGGCTAGATCCATTACTTTTTCCTTCGATCTTTCACTTGTGAACGGTGGACTATGAAAATGTATTGCATCGAGCCGAACGCCACGTTTTAATAACATGTATCCAGCTACAGGACTATCAATCCCTCCTGATAACATAAGTAACGAACGACCATTTGAACCTAAAGGCATACCACCTGCTCCAGGAATAACCTGTGCCATCATATATACTGCATCATTTAATACTTCAATACGTAAATCTATTTCTGGTTTCTTCATTTGAACTTTTAAACTTGGGTATTGTCTTAATACATTACTTGCTACGACACTTTGTAACTCGTATGTATCCAGTGGAAAAAACTTATCTGAACGTTTTACAGTAACACGAAACGTTTTATCTTGACTGTCTAAACTATCCATAATTTGAAGTGCAGTTGCTTGAATATCATCCATTTCTTTAGAACAAGAAGCTACTGGACTAAACGATTGAATCCCAAAGATTTTAGGTAATCGTGTTATTAGTGCCTCAATTTCCGAATCATCAGTTGATGTTAAAAACATGCGATCTCTTTCCGCTTGTATTTTAATATTTGGCAAATCAACAAATGAAAACCTAATATTATTTCGTAAATGTGAAATAAACTGCTTTCTATTTTTCCCTTTAGTTGATAATTCACCATAACGTACTAATATTTTTTCCCATTTCATCCTATTTTAATCTCCTTTAATTACATTCATGACACGCTTGAATACAATTTTAAATTGGTCTATTTCTTGTTGGTTATTAAGGGTACTAAGGCTTACTCTTAATACGCCTTTTATATAATCATCCGAAATATGCATAGCCTTTAGTACATGACTTGTTTTTGTTTGTCTGGAGGAGCATGCACTACTAGTGGATACAATGATATCCTGTTCCTGCAATGCATTAATCATTACTTCACCTTTAACTTTTTGCACCGAAAATGTAACAATATGTGGTGCTTTTTTTGCTGGAGATATTACTTTAACAGAAGGAAAAGTATTTAAATATACCATCAAATCGTCCGAGAGTGTTTGTAATTTTAAAATGTTGTTTTGTAAGTCTGTTACAGCTAATCTTATCGCTTTCGCTGTAGCAACTGCCAAAGGTACGGAGGTTGTACCACTGCGAATACCCGATTCCTGTCCTCCACCGTATAATATCGGTTCTATTTCGACGAATTTTTTTAATGCAAGTAATCCCGAGCCTTTTAATCCGTGTATTTTATGAGAAGAGATCGTAATAGCATCAATATCCAAGATTTTAAAGTCAACTGGAATTTTCCCGAAGCTCTGAACAGCGTCCATGTGAATAAGCGCTCTGCTTTGTGCTCTAACAATTTTAGAAAGTTCTTCTATTGGTTGTATAGCACCTGTTTCATTGTTCACGTGCATAACACTAACCAATATAGTATCTTTTCGAACCAGTTTTTCTAGTGTATCCAATATAATGATGCCCTCTGAGTTGACGGGAATCCACTCAACGTCAAACCCTATTTCGCTCAATTTTTTAGCTGTTTCTATAATAGAAGGATGTTCAATCTCAGAAATTAATACATGCTTCCCTCGTTGCTTATATTTATGAGCTAAACCGAATATCGCTAAGTTATTGGACTCCGTTCCCCCAGATGTAAAAAATATTTTTTCATTTGACGTTTTCAATATATCTGCAATTTGTTCTCTAGCAGATTGTAACAATTCATTTGTCTGATGTCCAAATGTATGAATTGATGCAGGATTTGCCCAAAATTTTTCGTTCACAGCGACGAAAGTATTTAATACCTCTGGATGTACTTTGGTCGTCGCACTATTATCTAAATAAATCATTTCAATAACTCTCCTTTTCGGAAAAAAACCACCGTCACATAGTGAGGTGGTTCACGTTTGTATACAAAATATGATTTTCAAACATCTCAATTTCATACTGTTCTTTAAATCGTATGATTATGTACGCCAAGCGTCTTCCTTCACTAATGTATCAATTTTCTTTAAAGCTCCCGGTTCTACCTCTTCGACAGCTGTCGCTGCATCTTCAAGAGCCTTAGAATATCGCAGTTGCCTAAACGCTTCCTCTGCTTCTAACAGTTTTGCATGAACTTGCGGGTGACTTGCACGATAGCGGTTACCATATTGAATGATTTTTTCTGTTAGTAAAACATTTTCAAGCATTTCTTTTGCTCTGCTATGTACTTCTTCCATACAAGCCTCTGCTTTTTCTAAGTAATTATCTACTAGAGACATATTTAAAGGTACTTCTTGCAGACTTTGCATTGCTACATAAATGTGCTCTTCTGCTTCTTCTAAACGAACGTCCATATCTTCTGGGATTCCAGGTATATTGGCTTTTTGTAACATACGATCGGTATCATGTAATAAATCCTTTAGTTCATCCAACTTTTCACGTGCATTATTTTCATCTATTCGAAGATTTTTCAATCGATTTGCAAATCGGTCTTGTTCTTCATATAGTCGATCAATTTCTTCAGCAATTTCATTTAACTCTTCTTGTAGGCTTGAGTACGCAGATTGCTCTTCTTCTACGCGACTTGAAAGCAATTCATACTTTTTCTCTAATTCCTCTAGCTCTTTTAAACAACTTCGGGGAATTTCCGCCTCTTTTTCTGGCAGATGATAGCTCTGTTGAACATACGCAGCTTCTTCACTAACAGCTCGTGTAACAGTAGTAACTTCTCGTAAGCGAGAGCCTGTTTGCTCTTTATATTGATCCACATATTTTTTCGCAAGCACTTCTTTTTCCAGTAAATCATAAAATGTATCTAATTCATCTTTTAACTCTTCCACTCTGCTCATTGTTTTCCCGACATGCAATTCAATAATTGCTTGTTTTAATTCCACAAGTTCGGCTTCTATGGAGTCTAATTTTTGATTCATTTCGAGATGCTGTAAGTAGTAAGAACTCTCTTCCATCTCTTTTTGTCCATTACGCAACTCATGAATAATGGCTGGTATTTTATGTTGTATATCAGATAATACTGTAGGAATATCATGTAATTTAGGGAAGAATTTTTGGCCATCTTCTTGGACAGTAATAACTAGTTCACGGGCACTTAAATAGTTACCTGTATCCGTTAGTCGATCGAACTCATCAAACAGTGGAATGAAAGATTCCAACTTTTGTTCCAACGCCTTCACTGCTTCTCCAAATGAATACTGATGTGCAAGAAGTGTTTTTCTAGCTGCACGATGTTGATCTTTTAACTGTTCCATCTCGATACGGTTTTTTTCTTCACTACCTATCAAATCTTCAAGTTCGATTAAAATTTCAGACATTTTCTTATCACAAAGTGTTATCAATATTTGAATTTCTTTTTCAATTTTAGTCGCTTTTGGAAATATAAATCTATCTATACTTTCTTCTGCGTCAAATAAAAGAACATCGATTTTCGGCATATGCACATCCATTACTTCTGTCCATGCATTTCTCCATCTTTCAAACATTTCCTCGGTTTGCCCATTCATATTCAGCTGTTTTACTTTTGTCATTTCTTCTAAAATCGGTTTATTTTGAATTTGATGTTTCTCATGTTCTAATCTTTCTATTTCTACGTTATGTTTTCGTCTTATGATAAATGCAAAAATTGCAATTCCTAAAAGTATAATAACTGCTGGGATGATATACTTCATCGTAAGCCCCCTGTTCCAAATTCAAAAAGTTCTATTTCCAATACTACTCTATATCTTACCATGCTTTTTATGTTATTGTTTCATAAACAAGAGAAAAACTGTTAATTCTTTTTAAAAATTATATTTCTATAGTTTGGAGGCTGATTTTTATTGAAAAAGGATGGGCATATCCACACACCTTATTGTCCACATGGAACAGAAGATTCCTTTCATCTGTATATTGAAAAAGCCATACAAAGTGGTTTTGACACCATTACATTTACAGAACATGCTCCTCTACCTTTAGGTTTTATAGATCCCACCCCTGATAAGGATAGTGGAATGAGCATGACCCATTTAGAGTCTTATATTACCAAGTTACAAAAGTTGAAAAAAGAATACAAGAAAGATATTGTTATTTCTACAGGCTTAGAAGTCGATTTTATATCTGGGTTTGAACAAAATATTACTTCTTTTTTAAATACATATGGAAAATATTTAGATGACTCTATTTTATCTGTTCACTTTTTAAAATTTGAAAATGACTATACTTGTATTGACTTCTCTAAATCTACGTTCACAGAATTTGTCGAACGGCTTGGAAGCCCAATGGCTGTGTATAAATTGTATTATAAAACATTGATAGATTCAATAACGAGTAATCTAGGCGACTATAAACCACGGAGAATAGGTCATATTACGTTAGTGCATAAATTTCAACATACACTTACGGAAGTAGTACAAGACCATGAAGATATAGTAAATATTTTAAAAGAAATCAAACATCAACAGCTAGAACTGGATGTTAATACCGCCGGATTAGCTAAACCATATTGTTTAGAAGTGTATCCTCCGCTTCCCTATATAAAGCTTGCGAAGGAACTAGAAATTCCTCTTGTTTTTGGGTCTGACGCACATCAAGCAAAAGATCTACATCAGTTTTACAATAATATAAGTAACTTACTATAGAATGGAGAATGAAAATATGTTCACGAAATCAGCATACTCTGAAGATGTAACTGCAAATTATAATATGCTTTCTAAACAACTGGACGCTCTTTTAACGGGAGAAACTAATGCAATTGCTAATTTTAGTAATGCTTCGGCATTATTAAATCAATTTTTTGATCAGATTAATTGGGTTGGTTTTTATCTAATGGAAGATGGAGAGCTTGTCTTAGGTCCATTCCAAGGATTACCGGCTTGTGTTAGAATTCCACTGAGTAGAGGTGTTTGTGGAGCTGCCGCTACAAAACAAGAGACAGTTATCGTACCAGACGTACACGCTTATCCAGGTCATATCGCCTGTGATGCTGCATCACAATCAGAGATTGTGGTTCCCATTACTAAAGACGGTAAGCTAGTAGGTGTTTTGGATATCGACAGTCCTATTAAGGATCGATTCTCGGAGCAGGATGCAGAAGGACTGGAACAGTTTATCGAAGTATTAGTGAAGCACATTTAAAATTGAAATTGTTATACGATTAATAATAAGGCACTTTCTGTTCATGTTGAATAGAGGGCGCCTTATTTTTTTCGTAAAGCTCTAACATATCGTCTGGACGGCTTTTCACTCATAAGCTGTGTAAATATTTTACTTTTGGAAAAAAAAGGTGTATAATAGGTCTTGTATACTAAATAATTTGAAGCAAATGCTTGATAATTGTCATAATAAAACTAAATCTATTTCTTATTGAACATCTATTTCCTCTTTTTTTAGGGTGTACCAGATGTTCTTTTTTTATCTAGAAAACAGATTTACTTGGAGGTAAGGTCAATGAAGAAAAATGCAATTATTTATTGTGAGGGCCAATTTAGTTCGATGGATGGAAAGACGGCCAATGGATTAATACGTGAACCTGGCAATTATTCTATAACTGCCGTTATCGATAGCACAAAAAACGGCCTAGACTCAGGACAATTTTTAGATAACAAAAAGAATGGCATTCCATTGTGTAAAAACTTAGAAGATGCTATCGAATGCTCACCTCAAAAACCTACTTATTTCATATTTGGAATCGCCCCCTCAGATGCTTTCTTAAAAGACAATGAACGAGAAGTTATTATATCCGCAATGCAAGCTGGTCTTCATATTATCAATCCACTTCAAGAATTTCTTACAGAAGATGAAGAAATGCTGAGCATTGCTACTCGTTATGGGGTAGAAATCCAAGATATTCGAAAGCCTAAACCAAAAGATTCATGGAAATTATTTACCGGTGATATCCTTAAAGTAACCACTCCTATTATTACAGTTTTAGGAACTGATGGGGCTTGTGGGAAGCGAACATCTGCAGTGATTATTGAAAAAGCATTGAAGGCAAGAGGATATAAAACTGCTTTTATAGCAACCGGACAAACTGGGCTTATACAAGGGGCTGCTTATGGTTTTGCAATGGATGCTTTTCCATTACAATACGTTATTGGTGAACTTGAAAGTGAAGTAGTACGTGCAAATAATACAGATAATCCTGATATTATTATTGTTGAAGGACAAGGCGCTCTAAGTCATCCTGCTTATGCAAGTTCATGTGGTATTTTAAGAGGATCTAGACCAAAAGCTGTTATCCTACAACATCCCCCAAAAAGAAAAGTGTTAGGAGATTTCCCTTTTGTGAACATGCCAAGTGTCCAAAGTGAGATAGACCTTATTGAGCATTTCAGTGAGACAAAAGTAATCGGTATTACCCTTAATCATGAAGGTATGGACCATCAGGAAGTTAATACTACTATTCGTGAATATGAGCAAACCTTCCAATTACCAGTAACAGATTTATTAACTACAGGTTCTGATAATATAATTGACTCTATTATTGAATTTTTCCCATCTCTACAAAACAGCGCGAAACTGGTTTTATCTTAAATGGTATCTAACCCTAGAATTGAAATTAACTTAGATAAAATTAAGCATAATGCGACAACATTAAGAGAGTTGTATGAAGCAAAAGGCGTTCATATTACAGGAGTCGTCAAAGGGGTATTTGCCAAACCAGAAGTAGTAAAAGTGCTGATAGATAGCGGGATTAAGAGTATTGCAGATTCCAAAATTTCTAATATAGAAAAAATGAAGATGGCAAATTTACAAGCAACATTCATATTATTACGTACTCCTGCAATGAGTGAAATTCAAAAAGTTATAGAGTTTGCAGATATTAGTATGAATACAGAAATCGAAGTTGTTCGTGCCCTCTCAGCTGAAGCGAAGAAACAGAAGAAAATACATCAAATTATTATAATGGTTGAAATGGGAGATTTACGAGAAGGCATATTGCTAAATGATGTTGCTGCCTTTATTGAAGAAGTGATTATATTCCCTAATATTCAAATTGCGGGTATTGGTGCAAACTTTGCTTGCTTTGGTGGAGTCATCCCTACAGAGCACAAAATGCAATTGTTTTCTTCACTCGTAAAAAGAATGAAACGAAAGTTCAATATTCCCTTCCCTTATGTATCAGGGGGGAACTCCGCAAACCATAATTGGCTTATGAATACGACGGATGTAAGAGAAGTCAATAATATGCGTCTTGGTGAATCTATATTTTTAGGCTGTGAGACGGTAAAAGGCGAACCTATTCCCAATTTATTCACAGATGCATTTTCCTTTTTTGCGGAAGTAATTGAGTCGAAACTAAAGCCATCTGTACCGACCGGCATGAGGGGTAAAAATGCTTTTGGAGAATTTATATCATTTCCGGACAACGGAATAATTAGAAGAATAATTGTGGGTGTTGGGCGACAAGATGTCCTCGTCTCTGGATTAACACCCCTCCTCCCACTTGAGATAATTGGTTCGAGTAGTGATCACATTATTTTGGATGCTAATAATAATTATTTAAAATCGGGTGATGAAGTTGCATTCTCCCTTAATTACGGAGCTCTGCTAACTGCTATGACTTCGCCTTCGATATATAAACACACCACCTATAGTGCTTTAGTTAGCAGAGGGTCTGCGAGAAAATAAGAAGCTAAGATCTCTTTGCAAATGGTTACCGGGAGTATTCTTACTTCCGACACCGTTTTCTTTTTCCACAATGGTTGAGTATGTTTCATTCGGATTATTTGAAAATAAAATTACCATTTACCTCCATAATTATTCAGACGCGCATATCCCTTCCCTTAGACACATAGATATGTTCCCTCACAAAAGCTCCACGTCTTTAAAAAAGACTCTTATTATGCATCAAAAAGTGGAAGGAGATATCTCCTTCCACTTTTTACATATTAGATAAAGCTTGCTGTAAATCTTCTATAATATCACTAGAGTTCTCAAGCCCTACAGAAAGTCTTAACAGGCCGCCTGTTATCCCCATCTCTAATCTTTCTTTTTCCGGTACAACAGAATGAGTCATTGTGTAAGGATGCTGGATCAAAGTCTCAGCATCTCCTAAACTAACTGCAATTTTTATCAGTTTTAGTTCATTCATCAATTTTTGTGCCTCTTTCACTCCTCCTTTTATAGTGAAAGAAATAAGACCGCCACCGGCTTTCATCTGTTTCTTCGCTACATGATATTGTGGATTATCTACATCAAACGGATAATAGATATGTTCAACAGATGGATGTGCCTTTAAAAAGTCGAATACTTTACTAGCATTTTCCGAATGTCTGTCCATGCGAACATGCAATGTTTTTAATCCGCGTATTAATAGCCAAGCATCGAATGGTGAAATAATGCCGCCAAAGTCTTTTTGTACAGTACCGCGAATTGTCTCCATTTCCCCTTTATCTCTTCCTACTAGAATTCCAGCAATAACATCGCCGTGCCCATTAATGTATTTTGTCGCACTATGCAGTACGAAATCTGCTCCTAGTTCTATCGGATTTTGTAAGTACGGGGAGGAAAATGTATTATCTACAACTACCGGAATACCATGTTTTTTAGCAACTTTTGTTATTTGCTCGATATCCACGATTTCCATCGTTGGATTAATTGGTGTTTCTATATATATACAAGTTGTATTTGGTTTAATAGCATTTTCTATCTCTTCTTCAGTAATTAAAGTCTTTAAGTCATGTGAAATATCATATTTTTCTTTCAAAATTTTCAGCAATCCAAATGTACAACCATAAATCCCTCTCGTACATAGGATATGATCACCTGATTTAGTAAGGTGAACTAATATAGTACTCACCGCTGCCATTCCAGAACCAAAAGCTAGTGCACCTTCCCCTAGCTCCATTGCGGCAATCCGTTCCTCTAATACTTGTACGGTCGGGTTCCCTAACCTTGAATAGATTCCCCCTGGTTCTTCCCCTGCGAACCTTCTTTCACCCTGTTCCGCAGTGTCAAATGCAAATGTCGACGTCTGATAAAGTGGAACAGCTAGGCTATCTTGATGATCTCCCGTTTTATACCCTTTATGGATATACATTGTCTCTTTTGAAAAATTTGAATTACTCATAAAAACACCCCTTATTGTAAACGCTTACATCTAGTGTACATGGAATTCTATAAAAAGAAAAGACACCTCATCAAGAAGAGTGAGATGCCTTATAAATACATAGCTGATTTTTCCCATTATTTTTCGCTTCGTACAATACTGTATCCGCATTGTGAAAGAGATTATTAAAACTCAAATTATCACTTCGAGACCAGTGCGATATACCAATAGACACTGTTACAGAAGGGTTGGTCTTTTGAGGAATGGCCGCCAGTAATTGTCTGCTCATTTCCACTCCTTGCTCTAGGGACATATGAGATAAATAGAGGGCTAACTCTTCTCCACCCCATCTCGCACTAACTCCTTTGTTTTTAATCATTCCTTGTATGACTCTTGCTATTTGTTTTAGAATCTCATCCCCAATTTGATGCCCATGTGTATCATTAATACGTTTAAAGTTATCGATATCAATAAGGACGAAGACACCTTGGTCATCTGATTCCATCGCATCTTCAACGAACCTATCTAAATAATTTCGTGCAAAAAGATTCGTTAAATGATCTCGATCCACCATTTTTTGTAGCTTGTATCTTAATGTAGAATTACTTATAGCTAAAGATGAATGTTGTATCAAAGACTGCATTAATTTGTAGTTGTCAAAAGAGAAAAAATAGGGTTCCTTATGCAAGATTATACTAAACCCGGTTATATTATTTTGTTCTTTTAAAGGAATTGCCACTAATGAGCGATACTCATATTTTGACTCTATTAGACGATTGAAATCGGCGATAAATAAAGAATCCTTCTCACTTTTAAAGTGATTCGTGACATATTGAATATAAAGATGCCCTTCCATCGTATGAAATACATCCGTACTTGCTGGTGATATTTTATATTCGTCATTTTCTATAAACACAAAACCTACATGCTCTGGGTGGAAAAACTTCATTAATTGATTGCGTAAAAAAACAACCATCTCATCTAATGATAAATTCATATTCAATTTATGCGAAGTTTCGTTGATTAATTGTAGATCGGAAACTAACCGATGTGATTGGATGTATAGTTTAGCATTTTCTAATGCATTGCCGGCTGCTCTAGCAAGTAAAACTGCAAATTCTTTTTGTCTAATTGAAAATAAATAGTCTAAAGGTGTGGACATTTGTAAAATTCCATAGATACCTTGCTTTCCGACAATAGGAATATTCAGTAATCTTACACCTAAATCTTGCGCTAATTCTGTCGTTATTTCACCAGATACATATGCCTCCACGGTAGTATTTCTTTCTGTTGTATAATCGAATAATTTATATGGAGCAGATGTTTTACGATCCTGATCATTTGATAAAATAAGTATAGATTTAAATTTTGGAAATGCATTTTCAATAGAGTTTAATGTACCCTCTAATATTTGACCGATATCTAATGTCGAATTAAACATTTTCGTTACATTGAACAAATTTCTAAACTGGCTCTCCTGCTGTGTTAAATATACAGATTTTCTAATCGTTTTAACTAATTTAGTAATAGTAGTCAAGAATATATCTAGTTGAGTTGTTTTTGAAAATTCTATCCACTTTTCTGAGGATTCCATTATGATTAATCCTAATGGATGCAATTCTTTATCTCTTAACAATAAAGCTACGTCATTTTTAGCACAATCTTTTAGTTGTAGTTTGTGAGCATCTATTATGTCTTTATCATAGAACAATGGCTCTATCTCTACCCATTTAATAGCATTGAGCTTTTTCGCAAAAGAGTGATTCCATGAAAGTTGTAAAAAAGTTTCCGCATCATATATGTAATACTTTGCTTCTTTTATATCAAAAAATTCAAATAAGATATTTTTCAAGTCATCAAACCATTTAATACTGGATTCATGGGTGAATACATTTTCATTCCAAATGTCAAGTATTCTACTTTTAAAACCAATAATTGTATTTTCGCTTTCCATTAGTTCACCTCTCAGCTTTCCAAGAGTAAATTATGATACTTTTAGCACAGTTACTAATAATTCAATATAACTATATTTTATCCTATTTATCCTTTCTATGTCTACGCTATTTTTGTAATTATTTTTGAATTTGATTATCGTTTGACTTTCGATAGATATAGAGATACAATGAAATTTGTGTAAAATAAATGCAGCAGTTGTATGGCCTAGATTGCTCATTTTGTTCCTCTATACTATAGATGGTGTATCCCGTAACCCTCGGCTGCTAGGGCGATGATACATGAAAACAAAATGTCTGCTAGTCTGAATACATCTGGTCTTATTTTACAACAAAATAAAACCAACATAGAGGAGGAGACATATATGTCTCGTTATACAGGTCCATCATGGAAATTATCACGTCGTCTTGGTATTTCACTAAGCGGTACTGGTAAAGAATTAGAAAAACGCCCTTACGCACCAGGACAACACGGTCCTAACCAACGCAAAAAATTAACTGAGTACGGTATGCAATTACAAGAAAAACAAAAACTTCGTCACACTTATGGTGTAAACGAACGTCAATTCCGTACATTATTTGATAGAGCTGGTAAAATGCCAGGTAAACATGGTGAAAACTTCATGATTCTTCTTGAAACTCGCCTTGATAACATTGTTTACCGTTTAGGTCTTGCTCGTACACGTCGTGGAGCACGTCAATTAGTAAACCACGGTCACGTTATGGTTGATGGTAAACGCGTTGATATTCCTTCATTCCGTTTAAAAGCAGGTCAAGAAATTTCTCTTCGTGAAAAATCTCAAAACCTTGATGTTGTAAACGAATCAATGGAAATTAACAACTTCGTACCAGAATACTTAACTTTTGATGCAGACAACAAAGTTGGTACTTTCGTTCGTAACCCAGAACGTGGAGAATTAGCTGCTGAAATCAACGAAGCTCTTATCGTTGAGTACTACTCTCGTTAATATTATTGCTCTATTAAAAGCCTTCGAAACCTTGTTAATACAGGGTTTCGAAGGCTTTTTCTTATCATTCGATAATGCAAGATAAAACATCAAAATGTTAATAAAGGAATGAGCCTATGGAAGTCCTTATGAATTTAGACCACGCAACTTTCCATGTAGAAAAAACGAAAGCACTGAAACTAAAAGAAGTAAATTTTAAGATTAAACCTAACATTAAAGAACAAAAAAGGTTGTTTAGAACACCATTATATAAATTAACAATTATCGTAGAAGTAAATAATCAAGTTTATGAATTTGTAGGTTATAATCTCAACCATGAGCTGATTTCACAGCTAGAAAAAGATCCTTCAAGATTTTTAGTTGGAGCAGAGCCCCCATTTTTAAGTGGAACTAACTGGCCGGATAGTGGAATATCTGAAGTTGTAGTGGCAAACAATGTCCCTCTGGATTCCCTGATTATAACAGATGGAAATAATGTCATTGCTACAATTTATAATGATGAGATCCCTATACTGATTAACTGGTTTAAAAATTTAATCAATTAAATAAAATGAAGAGAAAAGGAGATTTACTAAAAATATTTAAGCGATATTCACGATAATGTTTTAAACTATGCTGAATAAACGTTTTAGAAAAGAGTAGCTCTAGCTACTCTTTATTTGTTTTTTTCTTCCCCTTATTTAAGGTTGAGGTGATGGCGGTTTTAATAGCTAGAATTTTTATGAAGTAAGTGAGATCAAACGAGATTTTTTGCTCGGAAATGAGAACATTATTGACATTCCTCTATTGTCATTACCTATTTAGCTAAAAATATATACCGGGAGTACAATGCTCTCGTTAATATGAGGGAGTGATATTAAAAGCCTATGGAACCTTGATAAAACAAGGTTCCATAGGCTTTTTTCTTTAGTGATATAGTATCTGTATATAAAAAAACACCTCTAGGATGAAGAGGAATTTTCTCCTCTTTCCAACAGAAAGGTGTATAGACTGAATGAGATTAGTTTTAAAATCGGGAGTTATTTCTTTTTCATACTCTCAATTAAGTCTAATAATCTTTTTTTCGTATTATCTGTTTCTTCTTCTAGCATTTTAAAATTATAACCTGATTTATCTTGATTTATCTCTACCTCTAATAAATCTCCCTCTTTTGCATTCACTGTAAATTTGTCTTTTAAGATAACTAATTTATTTGCTTTGTTATCCTTTTCGAATAGAACAACAAAAAAGTCATCGAAATGATGTAACAGGTATCTCTTTGCACTCACTAATAACGTCCCCTCAATCTAATAATAAAAAAATGTGTTTATATTTCCAAACCTTTATCCTATTTATCATTTTATACTATTTCATGTACTTTTTTAACTAGTAATGCTTTCTTTTTGAATCTTCTTGTTAAATTTGTGACTAATTACACAAAACTGGTCAATACTAACGAAGAACTTTTAAGAAACAGGAGGATTTTCTATGAAAACAGGTAAATCGGTTAATACATCTAATAAGAAGGAAAAAGACAATGTTACAGGCGAAAGTTATTTGGAATACCAAAAGTTAAACGAGCACGAAAAGAAACAGTTACAAGTTAAAGATGGACAAAATAATCATCACGTAGATGAACGTGGTGGTTTTTAACTAATCATCTAGCTCTATAAAAAGCTACTTCCCTTATAGTATTGGGAAGTAGCTTTTATCTTATACAAACTTAATCATTTTATAGTTCTTTTTACCACGACGAATAATCATAAACTCATCTTCTAACCGGTCTGCCCCACTTACTACATATGCAACATCCGTAACTTTTTCTCCATTAATAGAAATAGCACCATTTGTTACATCTTCTCGTCCCTGGCGCTTAGATGGTGACACCGTAGCCTCAACTATGAAGTCAACAATAGATTTTTCATCTTTTGTCATCTCGACAGAAGGTACATCTTTAAATGCATCTTTCATTTCTGATGCAGTTAAGGCTTTCAAATTGCCACTAAATAATGCTTGTGAAATTCGAATTGCTTGATCCAATGCTTCTTGTCCGTGGATCAGACGAGTCATTTCCTCTGCTAAAGTTGCTTGTGCTTTTCTTAAATGGGCTTCGTTTTCAACGGTAACTTCTAAAGCTTCAATTTCTTCACGTTCCAAGAAGGTGAAGATTTTCAAGTATTTAATAACATCTGAATCTGCTGTATTAATCCAGAACTGATAAAACTCGTATGGGGATGTTTTCTTCGCATCCAACCAAACAGAACCTGATGCAGACTTACCAAATTTGGTCCCATCAGCTTTCGTTACTAATGGTATAGTAATACCGAAAGCCTTTGTATTGTCATCATGTGTTTTACGAATTACCTCTAAACCAGTAGTAATATTTCCCCATTGGTCAGAACCCCCTACTTGAACTCGGCACCCAAAATGATCGTATAGATGATTAAAATCAATTCCCTGAATTAGCGTATAGGCAAACTCAGTAAAAGAAAGTCCTGTGTCTAAACGTGAAGAGATAGAGTCTTTTCCCAGCATATAGTTAATGTTAATTAGTTTTCCAAAATCTCTCAGGAATTCAATAACATCCATAGAGCCGATCCAATCTCTGTTATTCACCATTTGTGCACCATTATCGGTATTGAAATCAAAAATTTGCTCCATTTGTTTTTTAATACCTTGAACATTCAAATCAATCTGCTCTGTCGTTTGTAATTGGCGTTCTTCTGAACGACCAGAGGGATCCCCTATCATTCCAGTTGCACCACCAACTAAAAGAATTGGTCTATGTCCATGCATTTGGAAACGTCTTAAAGTAAGAAGCGGCACAATATGTCCTATATGCATGCTATCTGCTGTAGGATCTACTCCACAGTATAATGATACTTTTTCCTTACTAAGAAGCTGTTCCATGCCCTGAGCATCGGTTTGTTGGTATAGAAGACCTCTCCAAGCTAAATCATCCAATAAATTCGTCATTAATATTGCCTCCTTAAAATAAAAAAGTCCCCACATGATAAAAAATCATGCAGGGACGCTTAATCAATTAGCGCGGTACCACCCAGCTTGAAGGAATTATTCCCTCCGCTTCAATCACCGTATCGTTGTGAGTACGTTTAACTCCAAGCCTGTAATTCGCATAATACACTGACTAGCTCTCACCAACCGCTAGCTCTCTTCACAGTATGTATAATTACTACTTCGGACTTTTCTTCGTTAAAATATATATCTATTTTACCTAATCTACATTGTATGTCAATAACTATCGTCTAACAATTAGGCTTATGGTATAATAATTCAAGATTTAGGGGGCGAGAACTGAATGAAGAAATGGCAAGAAAATATACAGAGATACAAAGAAAAAATTGATATGTGGGAGTCTACTAAATGGGCTAAGGGATTAAGAGTTTCTTCTAGTGTCATCTGGAATTTAAGTTTACTTCTTATGGTGGGTATTCTGACACTCGGAGTATTCGGTTTATCTGTAGGCGCAGGATATTTTGCTTCATTGGTAAAAGAAGAACCACTTCGTGGTAAAGATGAAATGCGCAGTGCTGTCTTTAACTATGAAGAGACATCGGAAGTTTACTTTGCCGGAGACGTGTATTTAGGTAAACTACGCACTGATTTAGAAAGAACGGAAACAAATCTATCAGAGGTTTCTCCTTATGTAATAGATGCAGTTTTAGCGACGGAGGATGAATACTTTGAAGTACATAAGGGAATTGTTCCTAAAGCAATTTTCCGCGGATTGCTTCAAGATGTATCCAACTCTGATACACAAACTGGTGGTTCTACATTAACTCAACAATTAATCAAAAACCAAATTTTAACCAATGAGGTTTCTTATGAACGTAAAGCAAAAGAAATACTATTAGCTATGCGCTTAGAACACTTCATGAACAAAGAAGAAATATTAGAAGCATATTTGAATATAATCCCCTACGGCCGAAATTCAAATGGACGAAACATCGCTGGAATTGAAACAGCGGCGAATGGAATATTCAATGTAAAAGCAAAAGATCTGAATTTATCACAAGCAGCCTACATAGCTGGTATTCCCCAAGCTCCATTTGCTTATACTCCTTTTAGACAAGGTGGAGAGATAAAAGAAGGAGAAGCTCTCCAACTTGGGATTGAACGGATGAAAATTGTTTTATTCCGAATGAATGAAACTGGTTATATTACGGATGAGGAATATAAGAATGCTGTTAGCTACGATATTACGAAAGATTTTAGAGAGCCAGAAACACTTCCTGAAGACAAGTATCCTTGGTTAACAGCTGAAGTGGAAAATAGAGTGAAAGAAATTTTAAGAGATCAGTTTGCAGAAGCCGATTCAATTGATCCTGCTCGATTAGATAATGAAAAAAAGCTTTATCAAAAGTATGATATTTTAGCACAACGTTCCATTAGTACAGATGGTTACCGTATTCATACCACTATTAATAAAGACATGTATGAAGCTATGTTAAAAGTAAGAGATGAATTTGAATTTTACGGACATACCTTCCAGAAGGAAGTAAAGGATGAAGATTCAGGAGAGATAGTGGTAAAAGACTTCCCTGTTCAAGTTGGTGGGATGATGATTGAAAATGGTACGGGTAAAATACTTTCCTTTCTAGGTGGACGAGATCATAAAATTGAAGCCCAAAATAGTGCTACACAAGGTATTCGGCCAATCGGTTCTACCATCAAACCACTACTCGTCTATGCTCCTGCGATTGAATATGGTGTAATTGGAGCTGGTAGTCCCGTAGTCGATTTGAAGCTAGAAAAATTAGGTAGTACTACGTGGTCAAAATCACCATCAAACTATACAACAGAACAAGAGCTAGGTATTATCTCTGCTCGAGATGCTTTGACAACCTCACAAAACTTGTCAACGATACGATTATACGATTTAATCATGGATCGCAAGCCAACTCAATTCCTAACAAAAATGGGATTTGAGCATATAGATGAAGCAGAGTATGCTAATCATGCACTCTCTATTGGTGGAATGACAAATGGTGCAACACTCGAGGAAAATACAAATGCCTTTGGAACATTTGCAAATAACGGGCAGTTTATTGATGCTTATATGATCGAAAAAATTGAAGATGTTGACGGTAATGTTATTTATCAACACGAAGTGGAACCTGTGCCAGTATTCAGTGCTGCTACTTCTTATATTATTACCGATATGTTAAGAGATGTTATGTCTGAAGGGACTGCAAAACTAGCAAAAGCTAGGTTGAAATTCCAATCAGATTTTGGCGCAAAAACAGGTACAACACAGAATCATAATGATTCATGGCTAGTTGGCTATAACCCTAATATTTCTTTAGGAGTTTGGTTGGGTTATGGTGATGATACCCAAACCTTATATTATATGAATAATCGTTACAATCATCCAAGCGTGCGTATCAATATGCTCTGGTCTAATATGATGAACGCAATGTATGATGTAAATTCTGAATTAGTAGATGCACCAAATAACTTTACTGCTCCTGAAGGTGTCGTTACTAGATCCTTCTGTGGAATTTCAGGATTAGCAGTGTCAGATGCATGTTCACAAGCTGGTTTAGTGAAGTCAGATTTATTTAATGCAGCTGTTTTATTACCAACTGCAAAGGATGATAGTTTAATCTCTTCTTCCTATGTACAAATAAACGGAAACAGATATCGCGCACTCGATTCCACTCCTGGGGAATTTGTAGTAAGTGGTGGGTATGGAGTAAACCAAGATTTTATCAATCGGATGCTTGGTAAATTTGGAGGCAATGCTTCTAAGTTATTCCCTGCCAAATCTGCCTTTGGAGGAAATGTAGTGTCTGAGGAAGTATTTAATGCTGACGGGAGTGCACCAGCCGCAGTGTCTGCTGCAATGTCTAATGGGACGATTACTTGGTCTAAGTCGACTTCTGGAGATGTTGTAGGGTATCGAGTTTATGAAGTTATAAACGGACAAAGAACTCTACTCTCATCCACTAAAGAAGCTGCCGGAAACAGTCTACCTATTAATAGAGCTGGCCAATTTATCGCTGTTGCTGTCGATATCACAGGATTAGAATCTGCCGCATCTAATATAGTATCCATAGAAGCTGTAGTACCTACAGAACCAATAGTGCCTCCAACAGCACCGGAAGAGAATGAAGAGCCTACAACGCCTCCTATTGTTGTAGAACCCGTTACTCCCCCACCTGTTGTAGAACCTGTAACTCCTCCTGTAGAGGAAGAACCACCCGCTGACGGGGAATAATTAGAACAAATAAAGTACCGAAGGAGCCCAAATTTCATAATTGGGCTCTCAGTTTGACGACAAACGTATTTTTATAAATGGTTATGAATAGTAATAATTTTCCTAAGGATGTTTAATCATTCTAGTAAAAGTAAGATATTGAATACTCTATTGGAACTATTTATTAGGCAAGGTCCACCACGAAGACTCCTGTGGGAATAGCTTGAGCTGAAGACCCCGCAGGAACGTAGTGACGAGGAGGCTGAAGCCAAGCCCACGGAAAGCGAAGTGGTGGGCCTTGCCGAGTTTAATATTCAACTCTATACACCTAAAACTGAGTTTGCCTACAGTCTGAGAGCCCAAATTTCATAATTGGGCTCTTTTTTGTTTGTTAAATTGACCATCTTTCGCTCATATAATTTCGAAATACACATAAAACAGAGCATAATGTACAAATTAATGTTACAGTTAGATAGAATATTTAATAGTGAGAAGGAGAACAAACATGATTGAGGTAAAAGTATCTCCACTAAGTGATGGAGAGTTTAATAGAGGGGTATTTGCTACATGTGATATCAAAAAAGGACAGCTTTTTCATGAAGCACCTGTCATTTCATACCCTAACGACCAGCATGAACATATTGAAAAAACCTTACTAGCTGATTACGCTTTTGAGTACGGGATAAATCACACTGCCATCCTGCTTGGATATGGTATGTTATTTAATCATTCATATGAACCTAATGCAGACTATGAGATTAATTTTGATAATCACACATTTGATTTCTTTGCTTACGTCGATATTAAAGCTGGAGATGAAATTTTGATTAATTATAATGGTGAAATAGATAACAAAGATGAACTTTGGTTCAATAAGGAATAGAAAAAACTTGTAACTTACACATTCGTTTATATCATAAAAGAGTCATTCAAAAGTATATTTTGAATGACTCTTTTTGTTTTATTCTTGCATGCTACAAACAATTTGTCCGACAGCTTTTGCTGCCACTAACAGTGCATCTTCGTCGATGTCAAATTTAGGGTTATGGTTGAAATATGGTTCTTCAACGCCCTTTGGAGTACACCCGATATAAAAGAAACAAGCAGGAAACCTTTCCGCATAATACGCAAAATCTTCAGAAGGAGCCATTGGTGGGACCTCCATTACTTCTGTAATTTCCTTCACATTCGCATTTAATAATGTTACCGCTACTTTCTCTGTAAGTTCAGGATTATTGTATAAAGGTGGATAGTCGGGGGTATATGTAAGTTCACAACTTACATCAAACTCCTCCTGAAGTCCTCTGACAAGACGTTTTACTTCCCGTTCTATCGTTTCTTTCGTTGCATCTGTCATGTATCGAATATCACCCTCTAGTACTACGCTATCTTTAATAACATTAAAGGTACCAGCCCCATCAAACGAACCAATGGTGATCACACCAATATCAAATGGACTTAATCTTCGGCTTATAATAGTTTGAACAGCAGTTACAAAATGTGCCCCTGCCACAATTGCATCATTTGCTAAGTGAGGCGATGAACCATGCCCTCCTCGCCCTTGTATTTTCAATTTCATGTATGCCCTACCATTGAAAGCATAGCCCTTATTGTACCCAACCATTCCAACAGTAGCAATTGGAAGTAAGTGAATCCCATATACTTCATCTAAATCATCCAACAGACCAGATTCTACAATACTTTTCGCACCACCTGGTGGTACTTCTTCCGCATGCTGATGAATTATTTTTATCGTTCCAGCTAGCTCTGACTTCAGTTGTATTAAACAATCTGCCAGAACTAACAAATACGCTGTATGACCATCATGCCCACATGCGTGCATGACCCCCTCATTTTTCGATTTGAAAGGTACAGGTGTTTCTTCCACAATCGGAAGCGCATCAAAATCTGCGCGTAACCCTATTGTCTTTCCTCGTTTTGCCCCCACTATTGTTACAATAATTCCATAACCATTTCCTATGTTTGTTTGTATTTCCACGCCTTTTCCTTTGTAAAATTCTGCAATATATCGAGAGGTCTTTTCTTCTTTGAATGATAATTCAGGATGTTCATGTAAATAGCGACGAATCTGAATCATTTCATCTTTACGTGCATCTAGCATTTCCATAAGTTTTTCTCTCATATACCATAAGCTCCTTTGTGAGAAATTACTGTTCCTACGTTGATTGGAATTGAATAAATTCAACTTAGAAATAAGCATACACCTTTATGGACTTATTAGTAATTTTACTGATTCATTCACAGCCCTATGAAAAAAATTCTCATCATTTATCGTTCACTCTGTAATATCGATTTTAAAATTACTAAATTTTCATCAAAAAACTGTTGATGCTTTTCGATTCCACGGCGTTTACACCATCCAAGTGAATTAAATGCATCTGTAAAACGATAAAACGGCAAGATAACCTCTAAATCTATTAATGGACGAATAGATTGATACCCCTTTTTGTACGCTTCTAATGTTCCGGAGTTTTTAGTAAAAATATCACGATTGATTTTGGTGAAATCCATTTCCGTCGAACCAAAGCGAGCACTTTCAAAATCTATAATTCCAGAAACTTTGTTGTCTTGAATAATAATATTTGCTGGACGGAAATCCATATGTATAAAGCTTGGTCCATCTGAATGAGGCAGACATTTACGTTGCTCTTCAAAAAGCTCTATAGATTTTTTTAACAAGTCCTCTTGTATCACCTCTTTTACATCTTCCGCAAATCCATAAAAATGCGATTTCATAAAAGTCGACCATTGTTCATACACATTTGAAATCCCTTTAAATGAATTACCTTCTTGTGGAGTCACATTATGCATTTTTGCATGATGGACCCCAATATCATAGGCTAATACTTCACTTACATTTCCTGTGATTGGCTGCCCTTTCAGCTCTGACAGCAACATAGCACCTGGAATATTATCGTCCCCTTCCCAATATTCCAATAATTTAGGAACAGGTAGCGCTTCACTTAAGATTTCTATCGCTTCATATTCACGTATTAGTTTCAAATTGGAATAGGGGATTTTCAAATATACTATTTCTTTATTAATCTGTTCCACTCTATATACAGTCGAGCTAAATGAATTAGGCACATCTTCTATGGAAAGAACATTTATTTTTAGCTTTTTAATAATTTGACCTAATTGTTCCATTTAATTTCACCCATCTCTGTTTAAACTTTACACCATGTACTATTCCAACAAATCCCCTAGGACATTGTGTTTAAATCAATCCCCAAAAATTAGTCTGAATCACTGTTAGTATTAATAGAACTCCAAATATTAATTGACTGATTGTAAATATATAATCTTTTTTGTTTACTGCATACTTCCACTCCATCACAGCTCTAACTGTTTCAGATACAACTATAAAAACAATCAATAAAAACCATGTTTCGAAAAACCAAAACCACTCCATTGGCTCCCTCGTAATATTTATGAAATTCCCTAGCAACAGTACCACTAGAAAAACGACCCTTATAGTCCAATCCATTTTTTTGTGTTTCTCATTAATATGATTATATGAAAACAGTTTCTTCTTCTCGACTTGTAGCCATTTTCTCATAACAGCATTAAACAATAGGAATAGTAACATAACAATCGCTAGTAGGAAAAGTAAGGCAAGCCAATCAGTTGCATACATAATTTTCACCTCCTCAGCATCCTTTTGTTAGCTAATATAAATACAAAAAGCACCGCTATGTGCAGTGCCATTTTGTATTTATATATTCTAGTAATAGATTGACTTAGATTACTAGTCTTCCATAGTAGACAAATCGCCGGTTGGCAGTTTTAACTCCCAAGCTTTTAATACACGGCGCATAATTTTACCACTTCTTGTTTTTGGTAGCTTATCTTTGAATTCGATCTCTCTAGGTGCTGCATGTGCAGCAAGTCCTTTTTTCACAAATTGTTGAATATCTGTTATTAGTTCTTCCGATGGTTCGTACCCTTCGTTTAACGCAACAAACGCTTTAATAATTTCGCCACGGACAGGATCGGGTTTTCCAATAACACCAGCTTCTAAAATAGCTGGGTGCTCTAATAATTTACTTTCTACTTCGAATGGCCCAACGCGTTCGCCAGAAGTCATAATAACATCATCTACTCGACCTTGGAACCAAAAGTATCCATCATCATCCATATAAGCCGAGTCCCCAGAGAAATACCACTCATCGTTAATGAAGTATGACTCATACTTTTCTTTATTGTTCCACACCTGACGCATCATGGCTGGCCAACCCTTTTTAAGAGCCAGATTCCCCATTGTATAAGGCGGGACAATATTCCCCTGATTATCTATAATAGCTGCTTCAGTCCCAGGAAGTGGTTTCCCCATTGAACCTGGTTTAATAGGCATGCAACCATAATTACAGATCATCAGGGCACCCGTCTCTGTCATCCACCAAGTATCATGGATTCGTTTATTGAAAACTTGCATACCCCATTTGATAACCTCCGGATTTAACGGTTCGCCAACTGACAACACATGACGTAATGAAGATAAATCATGTTTTTTAACGATGGCATCCCCTGCTCCCATCAGCATGCGAAACGCTGTAGGTGCACTGTACCATACCGTTACTCCATAATCATCTATCGCTTTATACCAAGCATCTGGTGAAAATCTGCCACCAAGAATAAGGGAGGTAGTTCCCGTGAGCCACGGACCAAAGATGCCATATGCCGTTCCCGTCACCCAACCTGGATCTGCGGTACACCAATAGATATCGTCATCTCTTATATCCATCACCCATTTCATCGATTGGAATTGCTGTACCATCGCATTATGGGCATGTAAAATCCCTTTTGGTTTTCCTGTGGAGCCAGATGTATAGTGTAAAATCAGGCCATCTTCTCTATCGACCCATCTAATTTCAAAGTCTTCTGATGCATTATGTAATGCTTTTTTGAAATCGATGAACTTATCGGATTCCTCTATATTTTCACCAACTATAAATACCGTCTCTAATTTAGGTAATTTATCCATTGGAATTCTATCTAATAATTCCGGTGTTGTAACAATTGCTTTTGCTTCACTATCTTGTAAACGATCATAAACAGCGCCTTCCATAAACGCTTCAAAAAGTGGACCAACAATTAACCCCATTTTTGTAGCACCAAGAAGTGCAAAATACAATTCTGGTGATCTCGGCATGAATATAAACAGACGATCCCCTTTTGACAAATTCGAATGGGTTACGTATACATTTGCAGCTTTATCCGTCCATTTTTTCATATCGCCAAATGTATAAGATTCCTTACGATCTACATCTTGATAATGAAGTGCGACTTTATCCTTTTTATCGGATTCTGCATGACGATCAATTGCTTCATACGCCATATTCACTTTGCCAGTTTTATACCATGAGAACTCTTTTTCTGCATCTTCCCATTTAAAGTTTTTTGCAGTTTCCTCATAATTTTTTAACTGAAAGTCCCCTTGAACTACTTGTAATGTTTCCATCTTCATCCTAATCACCCTTTCTATAACTATACTATTTCATTCTACAACACTTTTTATCCTTTTTGCTAATCTTTCTACTTTTTAGAATCTTTTATCAAATAATTATGGTAATCGCTTTCTCTGTTTAAAATCATGTATAATAAATACAATTACAATACTATTAATGGGTGGTGAATCCTTGATACATACCAAAACGTATAACTCCATGCAGAAAGAGACGGTACATGGCACTGTCATTATAGAGGGTCCTGTTCCTTCCGAGGAAATTGCCAGGCTTCAGTTCCATGAGGATTTGGTAGCTTTTCGTGCACCTAAACAACAGCATCAAGCAATTATTGAAATTGCCAAGTTACCTGAAGGAAGAATAATTATTGTGCGTGATCAAGAAACAATTGTAGGTTATTGCACATATTTACATCCAGACCCCTTAGAAAGGTGGTCACAAGGTAATATGGAAAATTTGATAGAATTAGGAGCAATCGAGGTAATTCCAAAATTCCGTGGCACCGGAGTTGGGAAAACACTCCTTCGTGTCTCAATGATGGATGATGCGATGGAAGATTATATTACGATTACGACAGAGTATTATTGGCACTGGGATTTGAAAGGCACTGGTTTAAATGTTTGGGAGTATAGAAAAGTAATGGAGAAAATGATGCAAGCAGGTGGACTTGAATATTTTGCAACGGATGATCCTGAGATCAGTTCCCATCCAGCTAATTGTCTAATGGCGAAGATTGGTAACAGGGTGGACAATGAATCTATCCAACAATTTGACCAATTACGATTTATGAATAGATTTATGTATTAATCTTTGAATACTATCTGACAAAAGGAGTTCATGCCAATGCTAGTTGAACAAATCATGAATACTTCCGTACCGAGTCTAACTCCGGATCACACGATAAATGATGCATTAAAACTACTGAAAGAGAAGAAAATACGTCATTTACCAATTATTAATGATAAGCGTCAAGTATTAGGAGTTGTGACCGATCGAGATTTAAAAGATGCAACTCCGTCCACCTTACAAAATGTATCAGACCCTGAAATATATAATCGTACATTAGAAGAAATTATGACTAAAAATCCAATCACAGGCCATCCTCTAGATTTCGTAGAGGAAACTGCAAGTATATTTTATGACAATCGAATTGGTTGTTTACCAATCGTATCGCACGGAAAACTGGTAGGAATGATCACCGAGTCCGACTTACTTTACAAATTTATTGAACTTACAGGTGTACATCAACCAGGTTCCCAAATTGAAATTCGAGTTCCAAATAAGCCTGGTGTTCTGTTCGACGTTTCAAAAGTTTTCCACGACCAAAAAGTCAATGTATTAAGTGTATTAGTTTATCCCGATAAGGATCACAGCGACTATAAAATCTTAGTGCTTCGCGTAAAAACGATCAATCCACTAGAACTTATCAAATCTATTCGTGCTGAAGGCTATGAGGTACTATGGCCGAATCATCCAGGACTGGGACTATGAAAAATGCTGTATTCGTCTTTTCCGAAAACCAATTAGGCTATAAGTTTTCGGATACTCATCCATTTAACCAAAAACGCCTAACATTGACGGTGGATCTATTAAAAGAAGTAAATGCTTTATCCTTATCAGAAATTGTTTCTCCTAGAATAGCAACGGACGAGGAATTACTTCTCGTCCATGATGCAAACTATATTGAAATGGTAAAAGAAGCTAGCAAGATAGATGCCGATAGCACTAAATATGAGAGTTACGGCATCGGTACGGAAGATACCCCTATCTTCCCAGATATGCATGAAGCAAGCGCAAGCCTTGTAGGTGGAACGTTGACTGCTGTGGACTATGTAATGGAAGGTAAATCTACTCATGCGGTAAACTTAGGTGGAGGTCTTCATCACGGTTTTAAAGGTCGTGCATCTGGTTTTTGTATTTATAATGATAGTTCTGTTGCTATTAAATATATGCAAGAAAAGTATAATGCTCGTGTTCTTTACATAGATACAGATGCTCACCACGGAGATGGTGTCCAATGGAGCTTTTATGATGATCCAAATGTATGCACGATTTCAATTCATGAAACAGGAAGATATCTATTCCCCGGCACAGGGAATATTACCGAGCGAGGGACAGGAGAAGGGTACGGAACGTCTTTTAATTTCCCTATTGATGCATTTACAGAGGACGAGTCCTTTTTAGATATTTACCGGACAAGTTTTCGGGAAATTGTAGAAGCATTCAAACCGGATGTCATTCTAAGCCAAAATGGTGCAGATGCTCATTATTTTGATCCACTTACACATTTATATGGAACAATGAATATCTATCGAGAGATTCCTAAGTTGGCGCATGCGCTCGCACATGAATTTTGTGATGGCAAATGGATTGCAGTTGGTGGTGGTGGCTACGATATTTGGAGAGTAGTACCTCGTGCATGGTCCTACGTATGGATGGAGATGAATGATATTCCATTGCCAGAAGGCGAATTACCCAAAAGTTGGTTGGATCGATGGTCGAAAGAAGCACCAGTCCCACTCATCCCTACTTGGCAAGATCCAAATCCGCTATACGAACCTATTCCACGTAAAGAAGAAATTACCGAAAAAAATAAACATATGCTCGAAAAAGCACTTTACCAGTTGCGAAATCAGCAAGCATTTAAAAAACACCAGTAACTGTTTAGTTTACTGGTGTTTTTTTTATTTAACTGATTTTCGTTCCTCAATCCAATACGGAAGAATTACGTTATTCTCTTCAATATTTTCTTTGTTCATATGCTTCGTCAGCAATCGCATTGAGACTGCCCCAATATCATACAATGGTAATACGACACTCGTTAGTTGAGGTCTAACCATTCTTGTTAGTTTCGAGTTTTCAAAACTCATTACTTCTATATCCTCGGGTACGCGTAATCCGTTATCTTGTGCACCATGGATTAAACCAATAGCAATTTCATCGTTACCAGCAAAAAATGCTGTTGGCGGATCCTTTAACTCTCGTAACTGATCCCATGCAACAAGACCATCGTCGTATGTATTATTAACACCTACTATAAGATCTGTGTCAATTTCGATACTAGCCTCATTTAATGCTCTTTCATAACCTGATACCTTGTATAGTTTAGTAATGGTGCTATCAATAGATCCAGATACAAAAGCAATGCGTTTATGTCCATTTTTAATCAGACGATTCACTGCGTCCACTGCTGCATCATGGTATTCAATATTTACAGATGGAAACGAGTTTGATGTTTCCACTGTTCCTGCTAAAACAATAGGAACGGTTGCTCTGTTCATTTCATGCAACATTTCAGAGGAAATTTCATCACTCATCATAACTACCCCATCTACTTGCTTACTAAGTAGTGTAGATAGTAATTGAACTTCTTTATCTTCTTGCTGATCGGAGTTTGTTAAGATGATGTTATAACGGTACATCGTTGCAATATCCTCAATACCACGTACTAGCTCTGCATAAAATACATTTGAAATATCGGGAATGATAACGCCGACCGTTTTTGTTTTTTTACTCGCTAATCCTCGTGCAACAGCATTTGGTCGATAATCCAGTCGTTCAATTACTGCCAATACTTTTTGACGGGTAGCTGGCTTCACATTCTGATTTCCATTAACAACGCGTGAAACAGTTGCCATTGATACATTTGCCTCTCTGGCAACATCGTAAATTGTAATAGTCAACATATATCCCTCCTTCACCTTTTTTACATACAAAAATTTATATATATATTAATAATACTTGATAACCTTCCTAACTTTCAATCAAATAGTAAAACCGACTCTAAAATTAGAGTCGGTTTTGTGAATTTTTTCACTATCTATGCGTGGATCTCATGATTTTTCAAGAATTTCTGTACAGAATCATAAAACTCATCAAATTGTTGTAAGTTCATTTGTTGAGCCGCGTCCGATAAAGCAACAGCTGGATCTGGATGAACTTCTGCCATTACCCCGTCAGCACCAATAGCAATTGCGGCTTTAGCAGCAGGTAGAAGTATATCACGACGACCCGTTGAATGTGTTACATCTACAAATACTGGTAAATGTGTTTCCTGTTTCAATATTGGCACCGCAGAAATATCTAACGTGTTTCTTGTCGCACGTTCATACGTTCGAATACCACGTTCACATAAAATAATCTGGTCATTACCTTGAGACATTATATATTCAGCAGCATGGATGAATTCATCCAATGTAGCAGCCATTCCTCGTTTTAATAGAACTGGTTTATTGATAGAGCCTACTGCTTTTAATAATTCAAAGTTTTGCATATTACGAGCACCGATTTGAACTACATCAATATAGTCTAATGCTTCGTCTAAATGACTTGGCGTTACGATCTCAGAAACTGTAGACAAGCCAAATTCTTTTGAAATTTGTTTTAAGATTTTTAGTCCTTCTAATCCTAGACCTTGGAAATCATACGGAGAAGTACGTGGCTTATATGCTCCACCACGGATTAGCTTCAATCCTTTAGATTGGATAGCTGCTGCTACCTCTGCCACTTGTGTATAGGACTCAACTGAACATGGTCCAAATACAAACGATGGTGTACCTGTTCCAATAAGTTCTCCATTAATATTAACGATCGTACTCTCAGGTTTTCTTTTACGAGACACAAGAAGTGCTTTCTTTTGATCATCTACTTGTATTTCCAATGCAGTTTTGAAAATTTCTTTGAAAATATGCTCAACAGTTGATTGTGGAAGTGGTCCAGCGTTATTTTCTTTCAAGTGATCTAGCATATGTCTTTCACGAAGAGGATCATATCTATTAACACCCTGTTTTTCTTTTACTTTACCAATCTCTTGAATAACACCAGTTCTTTCGTTTATTAACTGTAAGATCTCTACGTTAATTTCATCAACACGTGCGCGTAAAGCGTCTAAATCTACATGACTCATAGATAATTCTCCTCTCTTCTCTCCATCGGTACTTTATAACGACTGAAAATTGTGATACATTTTTAGATATAAGACATATTATAATCAATGCATGAGAAAATGTCACGCATTTTATTTTAGCGATTCAACTCGTTAAAGTATTTGTCTAAAAAAGGACGTGGGAATTTGGCATCTAAATTATTTGCATTAGATATTGGGACAAGGTCAGTAGTGGGAATCATTTTAGAAGAGCATGGGGAGTCTTTCCATGTTGTTGATATATTAGTAGAAGAACATAAGGAAAGAGCAATGGTTGACGGTCAAATACATAATGTCTTAAAAGTGGCTGAGATAATTCAGTCTGTCAAAGAAAAGTTAGAAAAAAAGCATGGCAAGCTAGAAAAGGTTAGTGTAGCTGCTGCTGGTAGAGCACTAAAAACAGAGCAAGCTGAAGTCATAATGGATATTAAAAATAGACCTATCTTCTCAGAAGACGATATGAGTCGACTTGAGTTATCAGCAGTACAAAAAGCACAAAGTAACCTACTTCAAAATAGTACGGACAAAAATACCAATCATTATTATTGTGTAGGCTACAGTGTTGTCTATTATCGATTAGATGGAGAAGAAATAGGCAGTCTAGTTGATCAACAAGGAAATGAAGCATCTATAGAGGTTATTGCTACATTTCTACCTCGGGTTGTTGTAGAATCTCTTATTTCTGCATTAAAACGAGCTAACTTAGAAATGGAGGCATTGACACTGGAACCAATTGCCGCGATTAATGTGTTGATCCCTCCTTCTATGAGAAGATTAAATGTAGCATTAGTCGATATTGGAGCAGGAACATCCGATATTGCTATAACAGATTTGGGAACTGTAGTTGCCTACGGAATGGTTGCAACGGCTGGTGATGAAATTACTGAGGCCTTAAGTGACATTTACCTATTAGACTTCCCATTAGCCGAAGAAGCAAAAAGAACCCTCAATACCGAAGAATTCATTCAAATTCAGGATATTTTAGGCTTCGAACAAGACATTCCAAAAGAAGAAGTTGTCGACTCACTAAAGCCAGCTATAGAGGTTTTAGCTAGTTCCATTTCAAACGAAATCCTTCGACTGAATAATAATAAACCTACGAAAGCGGTAATGCTTGTTGGTGGAGGAAGTTTGACTCCAACGTTGCCTCGTATTTTAGCTGAAAAACTAAATTTACCTGCCAATCGAGTAGCTGTTCGTGGCATTGATGCCATTCAGAACTTAACGAAAGCAGATCATATCCCAATTACACCTGAATTGGTGACTCCTATTGGTATTGCTATCGCTGCAAAGCGTGCACCAATCCAATATATGTCTGTACAAGTAAACAATCAAATTGTTCGGTTATTTGAACTCAAAGAAATGACTATAGCCGATGCCTTACTAGCCGCTAATATCTCTGCACGTAAACTCTATGGAAGGCCTGGTGAGGCCCTATCAGTACATGTGAATGGACAAGTTATTCATATTCCCGGAGAGCATGGAAAACCTGCCGTTATTCAACTGAATGGTATAGAAGCCAATACAAAATCATCTATTCAAAATAACGATAAGATTGAACTATTGGAGGGCATCGATGGAAAAGAAGGAATGGCCACAGTTCGAGATCTTTTAGATGATGCTACTATTAAATCTATAACATTCCAAGGAGTTATGTATATAGTAGAACCTTCCGTACAAATAAATGGCAAGAAAGTATCTTTAGACACTATGTTGCAAGAAAATGACAAAATTACTGTGGAGACTCCACAAACTGTTGAACAAGTTTTGTATGCAATTCATAAAGAAAATTATTTGACTCAGCTCCATCCATACACCGTCACGATAAATAATAAAAATCATTTTATCCCGCCATTTTCAACCAAATTATCACTAAATGGCAGTCCAGTAAAACTTTCCTATTCTGTACAAGAGAATGATATTATACAAATGGAAACACATAATTCACCTACACTGGAACAACTGGCAAATCAACTCGATAAAAAACTGGTAGATCAGATAAAAATTACGTTCCAAAATAACACGCTAGAGCTTTCCAGAGATTGCGCCATTGTTCATAATAATAACGTCCAATTGTCCTCAACGGATATTATTGCGAACGAATCGAAAATTCAGTGGCAAGATATAAATAGTTCCCCTTGGATCTTTCAAGACGTTTTTCGCTTTACAGAATGGACTATGCCTGAACAAGCCGGCTCCTTCCAAATCTTAAAAAATGGAAATCCTTCCCGTTTCGATGAAGAAATATTCGGTGGGGATCAACTGGAGATTGTCTTTGAATAAGAGCTCCCTTCGATATTGGCTACAATTTTAAATTGCATAAAAGCATGAAAAAACGAGCATCTGACATAGTCAGTCCTCGTTTTTATTTTGTATAAAATTACCTATTCCAACTTGAGCCTCAAGAATTCCAACTACAGTCCCGTTTATTCCAACTAAGCCCTTCAAAATTCCAACTAGAATAATCACCACTTTAAAAGTTCATCAAAATTACCCTTTTCTAGAAAATAATCCTCATTGGAATTTTTTAAAACGACATCAAAATTCCGATGATAAGGATGCATGAATAATTCATATTGAATTCTACGCATTTCATGAGATTTTCTTAAATAATTTATATCTGTTCCTCTTTCAGAAATATCACGGATGCCCCTTCTTGTTAACTCAGTTTCTCCATCAGTATACAAATACACTTTTAGGTCATATAGAGCAGGATCTGTAAATGCAACACTCATCCCTTCGACTATATTAATATTATTTTGCGAAGAAAGTAACTTGCTCGTTGAATAATTCGTACCTATTGTATAAAAATCTAAACCATCTCTCATCATATGAATATCTCTCTCTAAAGCCAATATATTATGAGCAAAAGGGTGACAGGCTGTCATTTTATCATGATGAGTTTCGTTATGATATTCATAATCTATCAACGCATATTTTCTAAGTTGAGATCCAATAATATAAGGGTCCGTATTAATATAATTTACACAGTCCTGCCCTAAAATCTTTATAAGATTATTTGCAAGTGTTGTCTTTCCAGATGCACCATGTCCTGAAATTCCAATAGTAATTCTTTTATCCGTCGCGCTTATCCAATTGGCTATTTTATGTATTATCTTCTCCACGGGTCACCTCTTCTCTCTGAAATATTAATATCAAACCAGCTTTACTTTAATCTAATATCGTTTCTTTTTGTGGATTCCTCAGAAACTCGAAGAGCGTTTTAATCTGTGACTCCGTATTTCTATTCGTAGAAAGCTGCGGTAAATTATGTTCCGAAAAAAAGTTAATACTATTCGTTTCAATTCCTAAAGTAGGTTTTCCCCCAATAATTTCACACAATATAAATATCTTATAATAATGATAAGCTTCAGGAGGATGTGGATGTTTATTTTTATCCATTAAAGCAATTAATCTTATTGGTAGTACATCAAAGCCTGATTCCTCCTTTATTTCCTTCATCACATTCTCAGATGGGGATAGTCCTATATCACAAAAGCCTCCTGGTAATGCCCATTTATCATCTATATTTTCTCTTACCATTAAAATTTGATTGTTTTTAAAAACCACACCACGTACATCTACTTTAGGAGTTTGATAGCCAGTTTCACTTGTAAATAAATCCCTAATTTTATCCATTTCTAATTCTGTATGTTCCCTCATAATTTCAATACTAATCTCACGTAATTCTTCATAACGTTCGATATCATATATATCTTTAGAAAATGCCAGCCCTGACTGAGACAAAGCTTGTATTCTTTTTGCCCACTCTAACCATTGTTTGCTCATAAGATACCTAACTTAAAGGAACTTTTAAATTCTTTTATACTTTTAATTATCAAGTTGGGTTGTTCACTAAATGTAGATGTTTGATACTCTGACAACCACTGTACCCCAATCGTGTACACATTAGCTTGTACCCCCGCAACTATATCAGCATCACTATCACCTATGTAAATTGTATCCGAATTATTTACTCCTAATATAGATAATGCTTTTATCAGCCCCTCTGAATCTGGCTTCGGATTTGTCACATCATCCCCCGTTATGATAACGTCGAATAATTCATCCATATTCAATTCTTTTAAAGAAATATCTAAACTTCTTTTTGCCTTCCCAGTAAAAATCCCTATTTTAATATCTAGCTTTTTCAAGTAATTCAGCAATTCTAGAATTTCAAGATTAGTCTCTACTAATCTATTATGATGTTCAAAATACATCTCGTAGTAATATTCAATAGCCTCTTCCTTATTTACATTAGACAAATTTTTTCTTATAATACCTGTTTCAGAAGGACCAAACATATCCTTTATACCATCGGAAGAAATATCCTTATTATCAAACTTTTTAAACACATTTTGAAAAGCATAAAAACAAATAGGTAAAGTATTAGCCAATGTTCCATCAAAATCAAATATAATTGCCTTCATTATTGTCCTCCTCATGTTCTACAAAAATCACAAAATATTTCTCCCTTTTTTCTATATGCAATCAATGACGTTTTTAAAGCAGCGTAATTGCCTATCTCTTACTTAAATTCTATAGGAACAGGAAATTTCCTCTTATTTTTTTAAAAACAAGGCTCTGTTAAAGAAAGAGGTTGATAATCGTTAATGACTGCGAAGAATAGGTTTCCGGATCGTATTGGAAATTTATGATAAAATAAATAAATAAATAAATATAGGCTTGTAAAAGTGTTCACTTAAACTAACGAAGCAGGTTAGTTGAAGAATGTTGTTTAACTTGTAAGAAAATCTTTTGTTTAAAAAAACAGTTTTAAGAAGGTGAAAGGTCTTGGAAAGAAAAGTTGAATTAAAACACTTTTTACTAGGTGGGTATACAATTGGTTTTGTGGTAGGATGCTTAACATCTCTTCTGTCAAAGATTAGCACTACCGTTAATCTCAGTTTTTCCTTTGAAAGTATTTTTTGTATTGTAGTAGTTTTACCAATAATTTATTGGATGTATCGTTATTCAGGAATGGTTTTCGATGACCAAACAATGAAAATGAAGTTGTTATATGCTTTTATATTACTATTAGGTTTTTCTTTCGGAATATTCTTTTTTGAATTACTTTTAAGTTAATAATTTGTCTCTAATAATAGAGTATTGTAAAAGTGCTTTTAAACAGATAGAGCCCCTTTTTCTATTCAACTAACGGGTGCTTTACTTCAAGAAGGAGTAAAGCCTTTTTTTCTTATTGAACTAAAGCGGCAGGTAGTTGAACAAGGATTAGGCCCAATCAGGAGAGAATTCTCAAAAGGAAAAGTAGATAGGAGTAAACTAGGTTTAGTTTTTTATTTGAATTAATTGCAGGATTATTCGGCAGTGTTGGATATAGTGACACTTTAAATACGAAAAAAATTGACCAAAATATTGAATGGTTAAATCAATACGATTGGTTTAAAAAGATTTACGAGGATGAAGAATATCACCGTTTGTTTTTTGTAAATAAACACGTCAGACGTTATTTACAAAGCACAATTCGTGTTAGAAAAATTATTCGTAGTAAAGAAGCACGAAGAAAGCTATTGTACCTTCTTGATAAAGAAGTAAAATCATAATTTTCTAATTGAACTAAAGCAGCAGGTTAGTTGAATAAGACATGATAGAATATGTATATAAAATTGTATGTTGGGCGTGATTAAAATGGATAGTAAGCTATTAGAAATATATGTAGGATGGGAAGATAAACTAAGTAATGATGAGTGGTATTTTAGTAATTGTTTCGAAACAATTACTAAAGGCATGTCTCCAGAAGAAGCGTTTAATTACATCCCAAACGTCATTGAGGTGTTATTCAAATTAGATGATGACTTTTTAGTATGGGTAACCCTTTATTTCTTAATTGAACTCTATGGTCTTGCAAATACCACTCAGATACATCCATATCTCGAAGGTAATTGGTCAATGTTATTACAACATATTAAGAAATTTGAAGACTCTTATGCTACTCCATTTAAAGAACTTATGAAGGAACTAAGAATTAAAGTATGATGTTAATACGCTTTTATTAACGGGTGCTTTACTTCAAGAAGGAGTAAAGCATTTTTTCTTATTGAATAAACGCAGGAGGTTAGTTCAATAAGAGAGAATGAACAAAGTAGAGAATATACTATCTAGATTTTATGAAATGAAGCCTTTGGAATGATACTACGTAAATATAAGTACTCTAAATCGTTATAGGGAAGTGGAAAAATGTTTTATATTATGCTAATAATAGGATTTTTGTCAGTTCTAATGGCTGTATTTATATTTGGTTTTATGTATGTTGAAAAGGAATTTACATTACTAAATGTAGTCAAGACCATTGGAGCCCTTCTATTTGGTGTTTTTCTTTTAGTGATTACTCTACCAAGTCTAAAATACATACTACTAAAGGAATATGATGTTGTCAGCGGGAACTGCACCATCGAAATATTTTCATCAGGGCGTTCTACAGAATCCAACTTCGAAATGCTTGATACAGGTGATATATTTACTTTTAACTATATTCCTGTTCTGGATGCTTATGGAGAGTCAATCCCGTACTATTGTGAGGTGACAGTTACAAAAGACCATAAGTTTGAAATTAGTTATAAAATTTATGATGTCAATTCGCGAGAGCTTATATTAACAAGTGAATAGCCTATGTTCACAGTTGATGGTATTGAAAATAATGACATTGAAGAAACAACACGAAGAGAATATATCGTTGGCTACCCTTGTAAGCTAATATCTGAATTAGAAACAGAAAACGAACAAAACTTCTTATTTCACTAACGGGTGCGTTAGTCAAAAGGAGCAACGTCATTATGACGTTGCTCCTTTCTAGTTAAAAGTATTTCTGATAATACTCTTTCCTTATCCTTCCGCTTAATTGAGCATAGATCCTAGTTGTTTCACTTTTCTCATGCCCCATAAGACTTTGTATAACTTCAATAGGAGCTCCATTATTCATCAAATGAGTTGCGTAGCTGTGTCTAAGTTGATGCGGGTGAATCTCTTTATTAATTTCTGCACGATTAGAGATCCGTTTGATGATGTATCGCATTTGGGCGACACTCATTTTATGTGGTTGTCTGGCTGTGACAAAGATGGCTGGATTATGGTCATTACGACTTTCCATATAGCGTTTAAGCCAAATATCGCAACGTGTATTAAAATAAACTTCCCTTTCCTTATCTCCTTTTCCTCTAACAATCGCAGATTGATTGGACCAATTTATCTGGTTCTTTTCTAACGCAACTATTTCTCCAATACGACAACCAGTAGAAAACATGAATTCGAAAATCGCTTTTTCCATGGGAGAATGACAGGATTCACGAAGGTGTTCTATCTCCCGTTCGGTTAAATACTTGGGTATCCGTTTACCCACTTTGGGTTCTTTAATTTTGGAAGTTGGGTTTTTACTCAGGTAGCCTTCTTCATGGGACCAACGAAAAAATGATTTCATAAAGCGGATACGATGTGCGAGACTGGCCGGTTTTAAATGCTTGCCGGCTATAGAGAGATATTCCTTCAGTTGATTTGTATCCAGTGATTCTATTTCTGTATCCTTAAAATAATCAATAAGTAGCAAAAACTGTAACCCGTAGGCCTTCAACGTTTGTGGAGAGAAGCCCTCTATTCGTTTATCCGCTTCAAATGAGGACCATGCTTTTGACAGTAACAATTCCATTCCCCCTAAAATAGTAATATTAAAAGGATTATTACCAACTTAATAGAATTATAGACATAGGGTGTATTTTTACTAACGGTGCAGTTTAGTTCAACAAGAACGGCTTAAATCACTCTAGCTCCGACTTATAAAACAAATCAAAAAACTAGTAATAAGGTGGTGTTTTACCTGCTGAAATATATAAAAATTTTTATTAGTATCATCTTAATTTTTCTCGGTAGTACGTTTTTAAATATAACCGTTGATGATGAGGTTCTGGATAATATATTTATTAAAACATTGGGCGTGCTTATGATGTTTGTGGGTGTTATTTTAGGCAGAAGAGCAATCAAAAAAGGTAAATTGAAGAACTTGAATAATTGAGGTATCTAATTATTAACGTATTCCAGAGCGTAATGGATATCACAGACATTCCATCTTGAAGTAACGGGTGCTTTACTTCAAGAAGGAGTAAAGCCTTTTTCTTAGCTAAAGTGGCAGGTTAGTTCAATTAGAGGATATTATTTAAAGAATGACGAATTTGTCAATATTAGTGTAGTTTTTGAGTATTTCCTTTTACAAATGAGGGGTGACAATATGGAATTATTAGTTCAAGCGGGATTTTTTTTAAATCCAATTTTAGCAATAGTATTTTGCTTAAATTTAGTAGCATTAATCAAAAAAGTTAGTAGTGATAGTAATGCTGGTACCTCTAAAAATACATTTTGGATGACTATTTCAGCTACTTATATCATATTTAGTATAACTTGGTTGTTGATGTTTCTATTGTAATTCATTTACAACTCAATCTTTCTTCTTCAACTAACGGGTGCTTTAGTAAAAAAGGACATCAAAATAAAATGAGCTGGGAGAACATAGCCAAAAACAAAAAAAGCACTGCTAGATGCAGTGCTTCCAGTTTGACGACAAAGGTATTTTTATAAACAGTTATGAATAGTTATAAATGTTCCTAAGGATGTTTATTCTTCTTATTAAAAGTAAGATATCGATTACTCTATTGGAACTTGTTTTATAAGGCAAGGTCCACCACGAAGACTCCAGTGGGAATAGCTTGAGCTGAAGACCCCACAGGAACGTAGTGACGAGGAGGCTGAAGCCAAGCCCACGGAAAGCGAAGTGGTGGGCCTTGCCGAGTTTAATATTCAACACTATACACCTAAATTTGAGTTTGTCTACAGTCTGAAAGCACTGCTAGATGCAGTGCTTCCTTTGATATTTATCTTATTCGATTACTTTTTAT
This sequence comes from Psychrobacillus psychrotolerans, assembly GCF_900115805.1. Lineage (GTDB taxonomy): Bacteria > Bacillota > Bacilli > Bacillales_A > Planococcaceae > Psychrobacillus > Psychrobacillus psychrotolerans. The sequence continues at coordinate 66,430 of NZ_FOXU01000003.1, read as the reverse complement.
CTGATTCGGCAACAGCTTCTTTAATAGCCTCTGCTACTGCAGTTGCATTTTCTTCTTGTTCTGTTAACTCCTCAGTTGTATGAGAGATCGTTTCCATAAATTCCATTGGCTCTTCTCCCTCAGAAGAAGCAGTACCATCATCAAGTGGTGAAGAAGCACTTGGTTTAATAGCTTTTACTTTATCAACCAATTGTCCAGATTGTTCTTGAATTTGCTTAGAAAGTTGTGTTGTTTTTTCTTTTGCAGTTGATGAGAGATCAATGGTTTTATCTTTAAGCTGATTAGCTTGAGTGGAAAGATTTCCACGAAGCTCTGTTCCCGTTTTAGGTGCTAATAATAATGCAGTTGTTGCACCGATAATACCACCGATTAAAACACCGATGATAAAGTCCTTACCATTTACTTCTTCGTCACGATAAATATCATCGCTATTATAGTAAGGTACTGGCGGATAATTTGAATTTCCTTGCTGATTATAAGAAGGTTGGTTTGCAAAGTATTCATGATTATAAGTTGCTTCATTGTAGTTAGGTTTAGTCTGTTTTTGATTTGTCATGTAAATTCCTCCAATTATTGTGGTTTATTTTGATCGTTTTCATAGGTATAATACCCAGCACGTTCTAATGCTTTGCGTTCTTTCCATTTGTCGCGAACACCTAAGAAAACGTTACTCCATTGCACTACTTGCGCTATCTTTTCTTCATTCTTCTCCACTTCAGTTGTTACGGAAGTTGTTAAGCGTTGGATAGAATGATTAAATCCATTAACTGAACTACCTACATTTTTTACTGCATCTACTACTGTGTTCAGCTTCTCAGATTTAACTTGAATGTCTTCTGCTAAGTTATTTGTTTTATGAAGTAGTTCCGCTGTTTCTTTCGTCATATTCTGCAGATTTGTTTCTAACCCATCTAACGTGTCTGCTACATTATTTAGCGTCTTTTTAACTGAAAATAATGTCATTGCCAAACTAATACATAAGATTAGAAATGCAACAGCGGCTATAATAGCTGCTATGTATAAAAGATTTTCCATTGTCCATCCTCCTAGAAACTTGTATGTCTTATTACATTTTTACCCTATTCAAATCAAATTAAACTTCCTACCTATACTATACTACGTTTCTTTTAAATATCCTTCAAAAAAAAGCTTAATCCTCATCGGATTAAGCTTTTTCTTATTTATTTAACTTTTTTTCAAAAGCTTGTTGATACTTCTGTACGTCGCCTGCTCCCATAAATAAGAAAACAGAATGTTCATTTGTCTTTAATTCTTCTACATTTTCTTCTCTAAGGATATGACTTCCTTCAATAATATCTCCAAGCGTTTCGATGGTTAAATTCCCTGCGTTCTCTCTTGCAGAACCAAAAATATCACATAGATAAACCCGATCTGCCAAGCTCAAACTCTCACTGAATTCTTGTAAAAACTTTTGTGTTCTTGTGAAAGTATGTGGTTGGAAAATCGCAATAACTTGATGATTTGGATACTTTTGTCTAGCAGATTGAATTGTTGCTCTTATTTCTGTCGGGTGATGAGCATAATCATCAATGATAATATCATTACCTACGACTGTCTCCGTAAACCTTCTTTTAACCCCTTCAAACGACTCTAAGCCTTTTTGTATAGTATCTGCAGGGACACCTTCATATTGGCAGAGAGAGATAACTGCAAGGGCATTTAGAATAGTATGATCTCCAAACAAGGGAATTGTGAAGCGATCATAATATTCGTTACGAACAAATACATCAAAAGATGTACCTTCCGGCGTTATTTCAATATTGCGAGCTGCAAAATCATTATGTTCTCCAAAACCGTAGTAGACTACAGGAACTTCTGATTTTATTTGTTGCAAGTATTTATCATCTCCACATGCAAAGATGCCTTTTTTCACTTGCATCGCCATAGATTGAAATGCCTGGAATACATCATCAATATCTTGGAAATAATCAGGATGATCAAAATCAACATTTGTCATTATTGCATAATCCGGATTATAGGCTAAAAAATGACGTCGATATTCACAAGCTTCAAACACAAAGTTAGATGCATTTAGCATACCTTTTCCTGTACCATCACCTATTAAATAAGATGTCGGTTCGTGTCCGCTCAATACATGCGATAACAATCCTGTAGTCGACGTTTTTCCATGAGCGCCGGTAATTGCTATAGATGTAAACTGACTCATATAATTGCCTAAGAAGTCATGGTAACGAATGATTTCCAACCCAAGTTCTCTAGCTTTGACTAACTCTGGATGACTGTCAGGAAATGCATTTCCTGCAATAACAGTCATGCCCTCCTGAATATTGGATTCATCGAACAATAAAATCTCTATATTCCGCTCGTGTAATGGTTTTTCAGTAAAGAAGTATTTTTCAATATCAGAACCTTGAACTTCATAGCCAGTATCATGCAAAATTTGCGCTAATGGACTCATTCCAGACCCTTTAATGCCTGTAAAATGGTACTTTGTCATACGTATAAACCTCCTGGGATTAGCCCCACTCATATACATTATATAATTCATGCGCCTTTTTAGACGTATTTATAATTATATCACTATTTCTTATAATACTTAAAAAATAAATTTAACCAAATATTCCCTCTAATGTTTCACTTGTTAATAATACGTCTCTTGCTTTACTTCCTTTTTGTTCTGTAATATATCCATTTTCATACATTGCATCTATTAATCGGGCTGCACGGTTATATCCTAGATGAAACTTACGTTGTAGCAACGACGTAGATGCTGTGCCCTGTTCTACGATAAAACGGCAAGCCTCTTCAAATAATTCATCCTGCTCAGAAGTAATTTCTTTTTGTAGAAGTTCCTCTTGCTCAAACAAATAATCAGGATTCCCTTGACTCCTCGCATATTCAATAACACTTTCAATCTCATCATCAGAGACATACGTACCTTGGATTCGTACAGGACTAGACATACCATTTCCTTGATAAAGCATATCTCCCTTACCTAGTAAACGTTCTGCCCCTTGCTGATCCAAAATAGTACGAGAATCGATTTGTGATGAAACAGAAAACGCAATTCGTGTAGGGATATTAGCTTTAATCAGGCCAGTAATAACGTCAACAGAAGGACGCTGTGTTGCTAATACTAAGTGTATTCCACATGCCCTTGCTTTTTGTGCAATTCGACAAATAGCATCCTCTACTTCCGTTGGCGCCATCATCATCAAATCTGCAAGCTCATCGATGACAATAACAATATAAGGAAGTTTTTGCGCAAACTGTCTCTTCTCCGTAGCCAGCGTATTATACCTAGATATATCGCGAACGCCGATATGAGCAAACAGCTGATAACGTCTTTCCATTTCCTCCACTGCCCATTTCAATGCAGCTGTTGCAGCTTTTACATCCGTAATAACTGGGCTTACAAGATGAGGTATATGATTGAAAGGTGCAAGTTCTACCATTTTAGGATCGATTAATAGTAATTTTACTTCATCAGGCGTCGCTTTATACAATAGACTTACTAATAATGAATTAATAAATACAGATTTCCCAGATCCGGTTGCTCCAGCTATGAGTCCATGGGGCATTTTCCGAAGATCCAATGTCACTGGCTTACCTGTTAGATCCAATCCCAATGCCGCTTCTAGAGGTGAATCCGATTTTAAAAATGTATCTGTATTTATCACTTCCGATAAGCGCACTGCTCGAGACTTTCTATTCGGGATTTCTATTCCTATGGAACTCTTTCCTGGAATGGGTGCTTGAATACGAATATCTTTCGCTGCTAACGCAAGTTTTAGATCATCTGCTAGATTGCGTATTTTACTTACCTTTGTTCCTTGACCAACCGTTATTTCAAATTGAGTAACCGCTGGTCCCTGTACCATTTGAACAATCTCACCTGTTACTTGGAAATGGGACAAAGCATCTATTAATGTAAAAGCTTGCTCCTCCATCCATTCTCTATCCTCTACATTCATTTCGGGAGGTAGTAAATGACTAATAGATGGTCTCACATAATTTGATTGTTTCGCTTTTTGCTCCTGTTCCTTTAAGGTTTCAACTTCTTGCTCACCTATTGGAACATTTTCTTTTATTTCTTTTTGCTCCTGCTGAATAATTGGCTTTGTTACAGGAACCGCTTTCTGTGCTATCGGAGATAATTTGTTCATAGTATCTATTCTATTCATTTTACTTTTATCTGATTTCAGCATTAATACATTAAATGGTCTAATCTTTTCTTTGACAGGTTTTTCTGTTGCTAAAATATCCGTAGTTTGCATTGGAGCATGTGTTATTTCAGGTATTTCAGTCACTGCTACCTCTGCTTGTACAGCTTCAACAAGCTCATTCACTTGCTCAAACTCGTCTACTACTTCAGCTATTTGTATATCTTCGTTTACTACCTCTATTATTTGCAAATCCTGTTCTAAAACATCCACTTGGGGGTTTTCGCCTAGTTCTGTAACAGGCGATAATTCTTCAAATGGTTTCACTGCTGCTTCTTCAATAATATTTTCTACTAACTCTATTACTTGTACATCCTCGTTTACTGCCTCAGTTACTTGCATATTTTGTCTGTTTACATCTGCTACAAGGACTTGCTCTTTTACTTCGCTCAGTTCTGGACCTGGCGTAATAGCTTGAGCATTATTTAATACGTTCGGATTTATCGTTTCCGTTCTTTGTTCTTTTTCTTCCACTTTTTTATTTAGGTTTGTTCTTGAAAATCCATAAACTGGTGATGGTACTTCTGTAGGTGTGAATGCTCTTTTCTTTCGAATTACAGGAGGAGTATCAGCTACTACTTTTTCCTCCACTATCTTCTTCTCTGCTCGGTGAACGATAGTAGGTTTCTGTGCTCGTTGTTTCCAAAGATCTTGTGTATATAGAGGTTTATATATTTGCTCTTCAACTGGAGCCTCTTCTTTATAAATTTCACCTATTTGCTCTTCCTTTGGATATCCATATACAGTTTCATTTTTTTCTTCGTCTGATATCAATGGGAAACGAAAAGGAGTTTTTTTCTTTGTAGGATCTAACGTTTGTTGCTTCTCTTTGTATTCCTCTTCATATTCTTTCTCATCTGAGGCAAATAATTTTTTTAACCAATTCAAATTCATCACTCTTTCTAAAAGATACCTCTTATTCTACCAATAATAATAGGTTTCGTCTGTATTTATAAGGTAGAATGGTAAAAAAATCATGTGTTTTAGGATTTTATCCGAGGGGAATATGCCACTTATGTATCGGAATAGCAAAATATATGGTTAAATATTCCACCCACTTTGTTTCTTTTTAGGAACAAAAGCGTAAGTACTATATCCTCCTGGACGACACTGGAGTCTGGAAAAGATTCAATTACAGATAGTTTCAGGTCCAGAGTTTTATAATTTTCTTTTCATCAAAAAAAGCACACCTTAAAGGCATGCTTGTCATTTCTTTATACTATAAATTCGCTTCCAACTTCTTTTTGCTCATCTAGGATTAAAATCCCTTTTACTTCAGGTGCATTCGGAATAGCCAATTCTCTTGCAGAACATAGCATTCCACTTGAAGCTACACCTCTAAGTTCAGCATCCTTAATAACCATACCTGAAGGCATAATTGCTCCAACTTTAGCTACTACTACTTTTTGACCTGCTTCTACATTCGGAGCACCACATACAATTTGTAAAGTCGATTCACCAACATTTACTTGGCATACTTTTAACTTGTCCGCATTTGGATGTTGTTCCAATGAATCTACAAGGCCTACCACAAACTTAGGAGATAGATCTGCTTCTAATGTATAAGAAACACCGTTTTTCTCTAATGTTTGTTGCACGGTTTCGATTAATTCAGCAGTTAAAGATATATTACCTTGAACATCTAGCTCTTTGTATTTGCTAAATTCAAAAATGTTTATAGCCAGTACTTCGTTTGTTGTTGCATCTTTTACTTGTGTAACATCACCATTAGTTTCCGTAATAACTTTTTCTGTTTTTTCAGGTGTTAGTTGGATTAATAGTACATCTCCAACTCCAGGTTTGTTGTAAAAAATATTCATTTTTCCTCGTTCTCCTTTGATACTCGATTTTTCGCCATGATGAATATAGGTTCTAAATCTCCGTTTTCGTAGATGAAAGATAATGAAGTAATAGGCACTGTTCCAACCGTGAAGAAATGCATCGTCATTTGCGCTAGAACATCGTAACCTGTTTCATTTCTTATATCACCAATTATCATAACATCTTGATGGGGTACAGAAATAGTCATATCTCCAGTAATTTGTTTTTTCATATCTTTTAATAGCGATTCGTTCAATATACGACTTGCATCATATCCATCGTTATTATTAAAGAAATAAAAAGTATTACCTGCTACCTCATCTATTTTATAATGATTTTCTAATTTTCTCACTTGGAAGAGTGCTCGTTCCCTTACTTCCGTTTCTCTGACTTTCCACTCCAACAACATTTTTTCATCTAGTAAACGGTAAGTCTTACCAAGATCGACTGCATAGTATACGCGTGTTTCTGCTGTATGATCTTTCGTTATAAAACGGTTACCTTCATTCGATTTAAGTGGAAAGGAAGTGGAGCGGATAACGGGATACACGGACAATGATGGATCTATTTCACCGGCCATCTCTTTTTCCATCGCTTGGAATGTTTCGTTTATTGTATATACAACCTCGTTAATCGCCACTTCTTTTTTCATTTCATATTTAGCTAAAATCGGAGGGATTGAAATCTCAATTCCCTTTCCTATTTCTTTATGAGTCAAGCGTAGCTTGTTTGTTTCTCTATTATAATCATACGTGTATATATCTTCGGAAAGCTTTGTTTTTAAATGCCTTACAAGTTCAAGTGCTTTCATTTATTATCTAGTCCTTTCAAAGTGAAACTTCAAGCCGTCGGGTTACTTATCCTGTTGAAAAACGGAACCATACAATTCCCCCAGAAGTTGAACTGCCACTAGGGCATGTTTGGCTATCCTTTGGGATGGCAGTCCTAATACTTCAGAATAAACAAAACGGTCCACTAGGTGAACCGTTTGGATGGGGTTAAATCGATTGAAGAAATGATTCAATTTCTTCTCTAGTTTTACGGTCTTTACTAACAAACCGACCTTTTTCTTCGCCATTTTCATATGCTAGAAAACTAGGAATACCAAATATATCAAGCTCGATACATAAGTCTATGAACTGATCACGATCTACAGAAATAAATGTAATATCTGCAAATTTTTCTTCTATCTCTCCCATAAATGGATCGATGAAATGACAATCTGGACACCAATCAGCTGTGAATTTAAATACAACTTTTCCTTGCTGCTTTATCTCTTTGAATTGTTCTACTGAAGCTAGGTTTTCCATATGTACCACTCCTCTAGTTTGTTGAAATGGAGCGAACGATAAGCATCATTTTTTCTAAATTTTTCGCAACATCTTGTTGGTCAGAAATAGTTGTTAGTTTGATGCCACCAATGCTCGTTATAAGTTCATACTTTTCTTCACTATTTTCAATAATTGCAGCAAATCCAAATCGTCCATTTTGCTCAAATGTTTTTTCTTCTAATACTTTTAAATTTTTATCAGATGTCATCAAATCATAGTATAGTTGACTACTTGGTAATTCATTTGGATTAATAAAGAGTATAAATGATTCTTTTCCTTTAGAAAGAATAATATTTGTTTCATTAGATTCTTCTTCTATCGAAAAACCACTAGGTATAAAAATATTAATATCATTTACTTTTTCATTTGGTTTTTCTGCGTCGCCTTGAAAAGCTACTTTTGCGTTCTCAAGTCCATCTGAAGTTTGTTCTTCCAAAGAAGAGCATCCTGCTAATAAAATGACAGCTAATGACGCGATCAATAATCGCATCCAAATTCGGGTCATTCTCTTTCCTCCATTCAGTGATAACTGCTATATATTTTATCGATGATTCCCTACAGTTGCAACTACTTGGGCTTATTAGCAAATTCAAATTGCCCAATCAATAATAACATTATATGCTCGAACATTGCACTTCTATTAACAAGTCCATTGGAGAAGACACCAATGGCACCTTCATCGTGACGTATACCTTTCTTATTAGTATAGACGTCCATTACAGGTCCAAGTTCGGCACCGCCTCGTAATTGTTCAGCTATTTCCGCTGGTAGGGGTACACCAGCTCCTGTAGCAGTAAATACGTCACCGGCAGGCGTCGCCAATGCCCCCCAATTACAAATATACAATTGACCATCTATTTCTTGTACGCCGCCTTCTAAACCTATCCCAAATAGTGTGTCTGAATCTTCCATTAGCTCATCTATTAACTGCTTTGCTCGGTTAATAGCACCTTGCCTAGTCTCTTCCTGACCCATCGGTTGATCGGACACTAGTGATGGAACTTCTTTGTTTTCATAATTTACCTCTGGATAATATATACTAGAAATAGTTTGAACTGCTTTTGTTTTAGCTCTATTATGCGTACCTATTAATATTTTCATGCAATAATATTCCTTTCTAGTTAAAAAGATGCCCCGGAAGGCATCTTTTTAAAAGTATAGAGTAACATAGTCACTCCACTACTTATACATTCGATTTAATTGTCTCTAAAGTAGTACGGTCACATGATTTAACTAGTTTCACAATAAGCTCTTTGGCTGCAGCATAGTCATCTGTGTGGATGATAGATGCAGAGGTATGAATATATCGTGAACAAATACCAATTACCGCACTAGGAATACCTTCATTCGAAGTATGAACGCGTCCCGCATCAGTACCCCCTTGTGAGATGAAATATTGATATGGAATATTATGTGTTTCTGCAGTATCTAATACGAACTCACGCATTCCACGGTGTGTCACCATTGTACGATCGAAAATTCGTAAAAGTGTTCCTTTTCCTAGTTGTCCAAACTCATTTTTGTTTCCAGATGCATCATTTGCAGGACTCGCATCCAAAGCAAAAAATAAGTCTGGATTAATCATATTCGCAGATGCTTGTGCACCACGAAGACCTACTTCTTCCATTACATTTGCACCGGAATATAGCATGTTCGGAAGTTTCTCGTTTTGCACTTCTTTCAAAAGTTCAATAGCCAATCCACAACCATAACGATTGTCCCAGGCTTTAGCCATTATTTTTTTATCATTCGCCATAGGTGTAAACGAACAAACAGGTAAGATTTGATCACCAGGTTTTATACCCATTCGTAGAGCATCCTCTTTATCGTCTGCTCCAACATCTATTAGCATATTTTTTATATCCATCGGTTTGCTACGAAGTTCATCACTTAACAAATGCGGAGGAATAGAACCGATTACTCCTGGAACTGTTTGAGTCTTAGTAACAACTTCCACTCGTTGTGCAAGTAAAACCTGGCTCCACCAACCACCTAGAGGTTGAAAACGAATCATTCCATTATCTGTGATCCCAGATACCATAAATCCTACTTCATCCATATGGCCCGCAACTAAAATTTTCGGTCCATTTTCATCACCTTTTTTAAGACCAAATATACCGCCTAAATTATCTTGAACAATTTCATCTGAATATTTAGTCAGTTCATTTCGCATAAAGGCACGTACAGCATATTCATTCCCAGGTGCTCCTGGTAGTTCTGTCAATGTTTTAAAGAGCGAGCGCGTTTCTGCATTCATTAAAAAAGCCTCCTAAAGCTGTGTAGAAAATTATCTTCCCCTCTATTGTAATAAAAGTTGGGTTCGTTTACTACAATAAAACTTCGTAAACCGAAAAATTTAATCGGAACGAGGATGTATGATACACTAAAAAAAATACGATGAGGAGGAATACTGATGAAATTAAAGGATTACATGATGGGACTTGGAACTGGAATTGTAATTGGTGTTATAGCCAGCCAAGCCACGAAACAAATGGATTTCAATCGTTCAGCAGAATTAGTATTAAATGAAATTAAAAGCTCATTCAAAAAAGAGGGTCCAATCGATGGATCCTGGATATATATGACCCCTGAGAAGTTTCAAAAAGAAGCAATAAGTATGAATGTATATAAAGGCGGAATTTCTCGAGTGAAAGAAGGGGAAATTGAGCAATTTGAGTTCGCAGCAGATGCAAAAACAGGATCCGTCGTGGAATTGGTGAAAATTTAAATTTAATAGTGGATGGTTGGTCATGATTTTCTCATGTTCAACCATTTTTTGTCATCTATATAGTTTAGTTGGAATTTTTGGGGAGTTAGTTTGAAAAGAGTAAATTTTCCACAAAAATAACGAGGGCTGACATCGTCACTGCCCTCGCTTTTTATCTGTCCAACTCTAGAACAGTGCCTGAGTCACTCAAGATTTCAGTAAAGTCAAAGGACTCCTTAACTTAAAATCCTATCAAGTGCTTATCGGGGCTGAAATAGGTAATTGAACTTTTCTTTTTATCTACTTCTCTCAACTATATCTACTATTTCTTTTCCATCTTCGGACCATTTGATCATTCGATAGAAAGCATCGTGATAAAAGCTGAACCAATAATTTTGTTGAAGTGCTTGTTTGACCCATTTTTCTTTTGCAAACACTGAAGTCATCGGAAAATCATCATATGCAAGCACCCACAGTGGGTTTTGGTGAGCATGGGTAGGCATTAGATCTGCCATATGTATGACAGTATCTTCTTGCTGCTTGAATACAACAATACTATGGCCGTCACTATGGCCTCCCGTGTGAATCATCTCTATTCCCTCTACTATTTTAAGAGAATTTGTAAATGGTATCACTTGGTCTTCTATTGGCTCCCAATTTTCTTTCCAATATGTGTTTTTGGAGCGAATGTTAGGATTTTTCATTTCATTCCATTCCACATCGGACACATAAATTTTAGCATTTGGAAAAGTGGAAACAATTCGGTTTTCATCCCATTTTGTTAAACCACAGGCGTGATCGAAGTGAAGATGAGTCATCATAACAATATGAATGTCTTCTGGCAATAATCCTAATTCTACAAGATTATCTTCCACTTGAGATTGATCGGTAACACCGTAGTTTCGCAATTGCTTCTCCGTCATTTTCTGGTAGCCAAGACCTGATTCCATTAAAATGTTTTGCCCCTTATATTGGATGAGTAATGGATCCGATGGCAGTTCAATTTGATTTTTCTCATTGACAGGATATTTTTTTTCCCATAATGGTTTTGGAACAACTCCAAACATGGCACCCCCGTCCATAAAAGTTGTTCCTCCCTTTAACCATGTAAATGACATTTCGTGAAATTGAAACTTGTCCATTCTCCCACGCCCCTTTTCAAATATTCCTCTGTGTATACATTTATCGACCTAGCTAGCATTTCCGCTCAATAAAGTTACACGTATTTTGCTTCAACTCGGTATATTGGTTGACCTTTTGCAGAAAACTTTTCTTCATATTCCGTCATAATATTATCTTCCGGCATATTAACATGCAAATCGAGAGAGACCTCTTTGATAAGCATTCCAAAAGCTGACATACTCGTTAATGAATACTCAAATAAACCTCGATTATCCGTTTTGAAATGGATTTCAGCATGATCTACTAGAATCGATTTGTATAGTTCTAAAAACTCTGCATGTGTTAAACGTCGTTTCGCATGCCTAGTTTTTGGCCATGGATCTGAGAAATTTAGGTATACACGGTCTACGTCATTTTTTTCAAAATACTTTGCAAGATCAGATCCGTTTACTTTCAATAATCGTAGATTAGGTAATGGCTGAGCGGCAATCGCATTTTCTAGCGCTGACACTATCACACTGTCATATAACTCTATGCCAATATAATTGATATCGGGATTTTGCTTTGCCATTCCTGTTACAAACTGCCCTTTTCCTGAACCTACTTCAATATGCAATGGATTGTCATTCTTAAATACTTCTTCCCATTTCCCTTTAACTTCTTCTGGATTTGGGATAACTATTTCCGGATGAGCATTGATAAAATCCTCTGCCCATGGTTTATGTCTTAACCTCATTATTCAAACTCCTCTTTCTTTAACGGTTTGCTAAATTCCATGCATGTGCTTCTATTGAACATGAATAAGCTATATCTTTTTCTGTTATACATGAAAACTCACCATCCACATGGCCATACACTTTATCATGAATAACCATATTAAAATCTGATGATTGATACTGTTTTACCTCTTTAAATTTAGTATGTTTTCCAAAGAATACTGTACCAAAAATAAATAACAATTTCCATCTTGATAATTTGTTTACTACTGTCATCTCAAGTAATTGATCATTAGGAATGGAATCAGGAGAGATTTTCATTCCACCTCCAAAAAAAGGCTGATTACAAATTACAAAAAACCAAACATCATCATATCGAGTGACTTCATCTTTATTATGTAAGGTAAAAGAAAACGTTTTAAACGTTAGTAACTCTTTTATAAGAAATAATATGTATGCAAGTTTGCCTAGCCTAAAAAGGTTCAGCCTGCTTTTCCAAACAGAATAATTTGCAAGGTAAACAACTTTTGCATCAAAACCAAATCCGGCATTATTAACAAATTTGTATTCCGAATTTGGAGTGTTTACTGTTCCAATATCCATCTTGGTGTGGGAATTACTGTGTGCGACTTCCTTGAGGTCTTTCAATGTATGAAAAACATAAAAGGTTCGTCCAAAGTCGTTTCCACTCCCAGCCGAGATTATTCCAACTCGAACATGCTCAAAACCAACTATACCCAAAATAATTTCGTGAATAGTACCATCACCACCAACTCCAACTAAAAGCAAATCATCCGTTGATTCGGCGCATTTTTTGGCTATTTCGGTGGCATGATCTTCTCTTTCCGTCATATAAACTGTGTGAGGAAAATCGATTGTTTCTCTCCATTTCCTCCACACCTTCTTGCCTAAACCATTCCCTGCGTGCTCATTTACGATAAAGACAATATTATTCATTGGTTTCCTCATTACCTATATCCCAACTAGATCTAGAATAAGAAGTGGTTTGTACTAGATCTAATATCGCCTGGGCTGCTTTAAATTGCATATGCTTCATCGGAGAATGTGAAGATTTCAATGAAAGAAACCATTCAGGAAACTTTCTCGTATCGACAAATTCTGTATTGAACGAATTTCCCGGATAATCAATATAACCATTTCTTGAAAGAATTACTTTTTTTATCGGCAATTCTACGTCCTGCTGTTGGAAAATTTGTCCTAATATCGATTCCATTCGATTTAGATTAATCGTAGGATTTAATATTTTCTTTTCATCTTTCCCACTTTTCTTAAGCCAGAATCGTTCCCCACTCCCTATAAAAGCATCGGAATTTTTGCCCTCAAGTACTACAATACAAACAACTTCAGTAGGAAGTACAAGTATAATATCTAGCTCTATTGGAGCCTTTTTTAGCTTTAAGATTGGATAATAAAAGACAAAATAATTATCTGGTAGTTTCAGTGTAAAATCCCTCAGTAGTGTGTCACGCATATATTTTGGATCTACATATGACTTTTCACGTAAAGTGGAACTTGCCCATTTTAATTGAAAGTGAAACAGCTGATCTAGATACATACGTTTTAACTCTTCTTTTGTTTGAGGTTTATAAACTAGTTTAGGTTCAAATAGCAACGTAGTAGATTCTTCTGATACTGGAATCTCTTCCGTCAACTCTTTATTTCCCCAGTCTAAGTCTTCTACTATTTCTTTCTTGCTTTTTGGAAACAGAATGGAGAAAAGTGATTTTTTCTTGTATTCTACAACAACTTCATCTTCCTTTTCAATCCACTCAGAAGTAAAAGAACCTCTTTCCCACTCTTCCTTTGTCCGATCCCACTGTTGTTTTTTTAAACGTACAAACTGCGTTGGGTATCTTTTTAAATCTACTTGATAACGGGAAACATAATCTTGTAATTTAACTAGTTGGGCCATTATTTTCACCCCTCCTCCACTTAACTGTGCATATTTCTTCATAACGCGGAGACCGATTCACATTAACGGTAAAAATGGAGAAACTTAATACGTCAAAGACTACATCAGATAAGTTGAACGCTTTTAAATTTAGCGACTCTAAAGAAGCCCATTTTTTTGCCATTGTAATATGAGCAGTGAAATCGTTTGTTTTCTGTACCTCTATAAAGTTACTTAACAGTTGTACAATTTTTTGCTGCAATAATTGTAAAGAATCGCTTTTTTCTAATGATGTATATACAACACGCGGGGTAGCTTCATTACCAAAATGAGCTACTCCACTTGTTTTCAATTCGAACGATTCCCACTCTAAACGGTTTAGCGAATGAATTATTTGCTGTAATATACCATCTGCTACATGCCCTAAATAATAGAGCGTGATATGAAGATCTTCTGCAACTGGTAAGATTTTATGAGTCCTGTGTAAATTGGTTTTATCACGTTCCTGAATAATTGCAGCAGCTAACTCCTTAGGGATTTTTATAGCGATAAAATAATGCTTGTTCATGCTTCAACGGATGTAGGAATTCTTTTTTCAAAAGCTAATTGTAGCTTTTCAGCCCATTCGCCACGTTTTCCAGTACCAATTATTTTATCGTCAATCGAGATTATTGGCATTACTTCCGCATTCGTAGAAGACATAATCATTTCATCCATTTCTAATGCTTGCGCTTTTGTAAATGCTTCTTCCACTACCGGCAGTCCTACTTCTTCACAACAATTCAAAATAACTTGGCGTGTAATTCCGTTTAGCATTAAATTACTAACAGGATGTGTATACAAAACTCCATCTTTAATACCATACATATTAGAAGATGAACCTTCTGTAATTGTTTCTCCACGATGTAGTACAGCCTCATAGCAGTCTTTACTAACAGCTTCTTGTTTTGCTAGAACATTTCCTAACAAATTTAACGATTTGATATCACATCTAAGCCAACGAACGTCCTCTACAAAGCAAGCTTTTACTCCATTTTCTAACTGTGTATGTGGGCGTGTTGTTTCTTTTGTATAGGCTGTTAGAACAGATTCCACTGCTGGAACTGGAAAATTATGCTGACGCATGCTTGTTCCTCGGGTAACTTGAAGATACACTTGACCATCTTGAAGTTCATTCATTTCAATAAGTTCGTGTAACATTTTATGCATCACGTCTTTTGTATATGGAATAACTAGTTGAATCTTGTCTGCACTCGCATATAGTCGATCAATATGCTCTTTAGCTGTGAACATATCGCCGTTGTATATTTTGATCACTTCATAAATTCCATCTCCAAATTGATAACCACGATCTTCGAATCCAATTTTCACGTCTTCTTCTTGTACAAATTGATCATTCCATAATACTTTTACCATGTTCATTCTCCCTCCGAATTTGAGCTTCCAGCAAGTTCAACTATTGCATCTGCATAAATAGCAGTTGCTTTTATTAGATCTTCGATATCTACATATTCATCCACTTGATGTGCTACATCTTTTCTGCCAGGGAACACCATACCAAATGCTACCCCTTTTTCTAATACTCTTGCATACGTGCCGCCACCGATAGATAATAACTCTGCTTTTTCACCGGTATGTCTTTCATATACTTTTTGTAAAGATTTAATAAGTATATCTTCTTTATCGACATAATGAGGCTTAGAATTAGTACTTAAATCCAAAGTAATGCCTGAACCACTAAGTACTTCTCTGCAGGCACTTAATTGTTCGTCAAAAGGATAGCTTACAGAATAACGCAAACTTACTTGCGTACAAGATCCTTGTGCAGGGGCATAGTGAATAACACCAGGATTTAAGGTCGTATCTCCTGAAAGCTCATCTGTGAAATTGAGTGCCAGGCCATGCCCTCTGCTATCTTCTCCAAATGCATTTACTAAAAAGTTAACGAACGCTTTGGAATGTGGAGTAAGATTAATATCTTGTAAAAATTTAGCCAATAGTATACCTGCATTAATCCCATCATCTGGCTCCATTGCATGTGCAGATTTACCAAAAACAAGCACTTTAACCATAGGGCCTTCTTGTGTGACTTCTCCCTCAACTTTAAATTCAGCTGCAAATGTTTGGAACTTTTCTTTAATCATATGGAGACCACCGTAGATAACTGCGAATGCTTCATCTGGCACCATATTTGTACGGTTACCTGCTTGGAAAAACTGAATCGTTTCTGTATCAGCAGAACCAGTTTGTGTAAAGATCAAACTCGCGATTCCTTTTTCTGCATTAATAATTGGGAAATCAGCATCCGGTGCAAATCCCATCTGAGGCATTGCTTCCTTTGCAAAATATCTATCCATACAACGGAATCCACTTTCTTCGTCTGTCCCAATAATGAGACGGACTTTTTTGGATAGCTTAATCCCTGCTTCTTTTACTAATTTCATGGCCATCCATGCAGCAATAGTTGGACCTTTATCATCTATAGCACCACGGCCATACACTCTATCGTCAGCTACAACACCTTCAAACGGTGGATACGTCCAATTTTTACCTTCTGGCACGACGTCAACATGACAAAGGATTCCTAATATATCTTCGCCTTCACCCATTTCAATATGTCCAGCCATATTATCTACATTTTTTGTGATAAATCCTTCTTGCTCACCTTCGTTCAACATGTGGAGAAGAGCCTCCAACGGTTTAGGTCCAAAAGGCATTTCATCACTACCTGCTTTTTCATCCATGACACTTGGAATTTGTATTAATCTTTGCAATTCTGCTATGATATCTGCCTTTTTGGATTCTGCTAGTTCTAACCAATTCATATTAATATCCTCCTAAGTAATGCTTATATTCCATTTTACACTTTTTATAGTAAAAGGCACAAAAAAAGAAGGCATTTTATAACCTTCAGGCAGTGTTTTGCCAACAAAATAACATTCTTTTCTGACTTGGTATTCACTGGAAAGAATTGTGAATGTTTTGTAAATATGATTATATCTATAGAAATTTTAATAGAAATCTATTATAATGGAATTGTCAGAAAGTAAATACTTTGACTATCATTTTGTAAAGGGGCTGTAAATTGCAATTACTCAGTTGCTTTTCACCCAAGTCGTCCGCTAGTCTAGCCAAGGGATATCATGATGAAGGAGTGGTTACTTATGAAACCAACTACTGATCGGATGCTAACTCGAATAAAAGACATGTATATGTTCATCCGTGATCACGGGACAGTTACAACACAAGATTTAGTCGATGAATTTGGCATCACTCCTCGCACAATTCAACGAGATTTGAATGTGCTTGCTTTTAATGACTTAATCATTAGCCCAACAAGAGGTAAATGGACCACGACGAACAAACGCGTTAAAATGACATCTTAGATATGAACAATATGAAAAGAATGACCAAGCTAAAACTTAAGCCTGGTCATTCTTTTGCTGTATTTGTGTTAGCTCTTCTTCTGTTAGTTCTCGATATGTACCTTCTGCTAATGTAGCATCCAACTCAAGTAACCCCATCGAAAGCCTTTTTAAGTAAACTACGTTTTTTCCAACTGCTTCAAACATTCTTTTCACTTGATGAAATTTACCTTCTGTAATGGCCAATTCGATTTCAGAAATAGAATCACTTTTTAAAACTTTTAGTATGCCTGGCTTTGTATGATAGCCATCATCTAATATTACTCCATTGGAAAAGGCTGTAATATCCGATTCATCTACTACACCTTCTACTTTCGCGTAATACACTTTGGGTACGTCTTTGTTTGGTGATAGAAGTCGGTGTGTCAAAGCCCCGTCATTCGTTAATAGAAGAAGACCTACAGTATCCTTATCTAATCTTCCTACTGGATATGGTTCAAAATGACGTACGTCTTCATCTAATAGATCTATGACTGTTTGCTCCCTAGAGTCCTCTGTCGCAGAAATTACTCCAGGTGGTTTGTTCATCATTAAATAGATGAACTCTTTATATACTACTACGTCTCCGTAAACTGTCACTTTATCCTTCAGCTCGTTCACGTGCATGGAGCTGTCTTTTACAACAGCTTCATTTACTTGAATAGCTTTGGATTTGACCAATATTTTTACTTCTTTTCTTGTACCATATCCCATATGAGATAGAAATTTATCTAATCGCATTTTATTCTCCTAAAAACCAATTTTTTTGGTAAAGCGTGTAAGTCTCTCTCCGAAGAGTTTTTGAGCAAGACCCAAGCGTAATGTAACAAAAGCATAAAATACAGCTCCAATACCAGCACAAACGATAATCGCAAGTAATCCTTCTAGTTTAGTATCAATCGTCATGAATTGTCCAAATCCTAATTTGACTAGGAACACAAGCACTAACATGATTACATTGACGATAATAATAAGCATTACTCTTCGAACGACCATATTCGATTTATAATGTAATGTCTTGCGAATAGCAAATAAGTTTAACCCGATTGCCACTAGATAACCACATGCTGTAGCGATAATAGCACCATCAGTTTCAAAAGCTTTAATAAGTGGCGTATTTAGGATTAGCTTCGTTAGTATTCCAAGCAATAAGTTTAAAATTATTAACTTCTGACGATCAATTCCTTGTAATATCGCAGTCGTTACTGGATATAAAGCAAACAATATAGCAACTGGAGCGTAATGGGCAAGTACGGTTGCCCCTGTTTCACTAGCTTCATAAAACACTAAGTAAAATTCATCTGCTAACACAGAAATCCCCATTGCTGCAGGTACAGTTAAAAACAATAAAATTTGGAATGATTGGTCCAACGCTTTACGAACCTGTACAAAATCTTGTTTTGCATAATAACTAGTGATCAACGGGATTAGCGTCATACTAAAACCAGTTGCGAGCATGACAGGAATCATTACAAGCTTGTGGGTAGTGTAATTTAACATGCCTAATAATGTGTTAGATATATCCCCACCTATTCCAATGACAGACATCGCATTATTAAACGTAATCATATCGATAAATTGGAATAAAGGATTAATAACTCCTACAAGCGCAAAAGGAACAGTATAAATTAACATTTCTTTATAAATATTTGTTAATGATACATCTGAACTAATCTTCCCTGATGTAGTTAACAAATTGTTAAACTCCGGCTTCAATTTTTTCCAATACCATACGAGAACGACTAATCCTGCAATTGCACCTAAAAACGCGGCAAATACAGCAAAGGATACTGCAGTCTTTTCTGTACCATTGAATACATAAACAACAAAGAAACCACCAACTAACACAAATAGGATTCGAACAATTTGTTCCCATAATTGAGAAATTGCTGTAGGTGTCATATGTTGATATCCTTGGAAAAATCCTCTTACTAAGCTCATAACCGGAACTACAATAACTGCAAAACTGACAAATCTAATCACAGAAGCTACATCATTTACGGAAAATACTGCTTCATCATCTTTAATAATAAGATGAGCTATTGGATCTGCAAGGAAGTAGAGGATTAAAAACCCTAAAAACCCGGTCACTCCCATAAGCAACATGCTCGACTTCACGAGCTTTCTTCCAGTAGCATAATCTCCTTGGGAATTATATTTAGATACGAACTTTGATACAGCAATTGGTACTCCAGATACTGCAATTGCTAGCATGATGGAATATGGAGTATAAGCGTATTGATAAAGTGCAATATACTCCTCCCCCACTATTTGATAGAAAGGTATTACATATAGAACACCTAGTATTCTCGATAATAAGAGACCAATTGTTAAAATCATTGTCCCTTTCAGTAAATTTGATGCCATCTAACCCTTCCATTCTTATCAAATTCGCCTCGGCGAATGTGCTCCTGCGTAATCTCGTCGCAGAAAACAGTGCGCCCAGATTTTTCTCAAGCTCGCCTGAGAAATTCATCTAAAAATCTGTGGCATCCGCCGGAGGCTTTAACTTTATTAAGCAGAGGTTTGTGGATACCATTTAGTTGAATACATATTTTGCATTCACCACATCACTTATAGAAGTGGGATACTTCTGCTCCTGAGCAAGCTCATCGCAAAAAATATTTGCTTAATAAAGTTAAAATGTCTATCTTACAGTTTACAACTGTCTAAACAAAACCACAATCATGTATAATAAAGAAAAAACCGAAAGTGTGAATATATTATGTATGACGTTATTGTAATTGGTGGGGGTCCCTCAGGACTGATGGCTGCTGCGGCGGCTGGGGCAGAAAACAAAAAGGTACTACTAATCGAAAAAGGAAATAAGCTTGGGAAAAAGCTTGCTATATCTGGTGGTGGTCGTTGTAACGTTACAAATAGACTACCTCAAGAAGAGATTGTAAAAAATATCCCTGGAAATGGCCGCTTTTTATTTAGCCCTTTTTCTGTATTTAATAATGAGGATATCATCGAGTTTTTTGAAAATCTAGGAGTTGCTTTAAAAGAAGAAGATCACGGAAGAATGTTCCCAGTTTCTAACAAGGCGATGGATGTTGTAAATGCTCTATTAGATGAATTGAAAAGACTACAAGTAGAAATCAAGTTAAATTCAGTAGTTTCCAAGTTGTTAATGAATGATGAAAAAGTAATTGGTGTAAGACTAGCTTCAGGTGAAGAAATCACTTCCGGTGCTATTGTCGTAGCGGTTGGGGGCAAAGCAGTTCCTCAAACCGGATCTACTGGAGACGGATATCCTTGGGCAGAAAAAGCGGGTCATACTGTCACGGATTTATATCCGACAGAGGTACCTCTTTTATCCAATGAGACATTCATCAAATCGAAAGAACTTCAAGGCCTTGCACTTCGAGGCGCTGGTGTTTCTGTGTTAAATAAAAAAGGAAAACCAATAATTACGCATGAGATGGATATGTTGTTTACTCACTTCGGCTTAAGTGGACCAGCCATCTTAAGATGCAGTCAATTTGTTGTAAAAGAACAAAAGAAAAATGGCGGACAACCTGTCTCTGTTCGAATTGATAGCCTTCCAGAGCAAAATGAAGAACAAACTTTTCAAATGCTTCTATCTGCTTTGAAAGAGGATCCCAAAAAAGCAGTAAAAAATGTGTGGAAAGGTATTGTTCCTGAAAGATGGCTATTGTTTTTACTTCAACGTACTGCTATTCAAGAAAGTGAAGATGGCCAAAATCTTCCGCATGAAAAGATTCGTGCACTCGCACATGAGTTAAAACAATTCAATGTCTTTGTTTATGGGACACAACCATTAGAAAAAGCCTTTGTTACTGGTGGAGGTGTATCCATCAAGGAGATAGAACCAAAAACAATGGCGTCGAAGAAGAAGCCTGGACTCTATTTTTGTGGGGAAATATTAGATATCCACGGATACACAGGCGGCTACAATATCACCTCTGCTCTTGTTACAGGTAAAATTGCTGGAATGAGTGCTGCAAAATCGATTGAATTATAAGATAATTTATATTACAATATACGTTAATAAGCGATTAGGAAGAATAGTAACTTTATGAAATGCTCTAGAGAGCTGACGGTAGCTGCGAGTCAGTGCAAGCAATAAAGTGAATGGGCTTCTTAGCTCCAAAGCTGAACGTATATAATCAGTAGGTTTTGGCGTTCGTCTACGTTATAGGACTCGCAACTGTCAGGTTGCAATAAGTGGATTACAATAGTAATCAATAAAGGTGGCACCACGGCTCTCCGTCCTTTGCGATGGAGGGCCTTTTTGTGTTTAGTTGAGTTGAGCTGAGATTAGTTAAGAATAGGAGAGCTGAGAAATGACAGTTGAGACAAAAAGTTATCAAATGAAAGAAATCCAAGGAGATATGATGACTCCAATATCCATTTACCATTCTTTGCACGGAAGGAAAAAAGTGTTATTTGAATCCTCCGCTAAGCATGAGGAAAGTGGAAGATACTCCTTTATTGCAGTTGACCCTATCGGGGAACTAACCGGAGACCAGCATGGATATTCACTATCCGTCGAAAATCGTGCAACCGAAGGTGAACACAGGTCAGTGATAGAAAAGCTTAAACAGATGATGCCAATTCATCAAGACTGCTATCCATTTTCTTTTTTTGGTGGTGCTATTGGCTATTTCGGATATGAAACTGCTTTTTATAATGAAAAAATAGGAGATTTATTAAACGACGAATTAGATATGCCAGATGTACATGTTATGTTTTACGATACGTTTATTATTTTTGATCATCTAAAACAGACGGTTTCCATAGCTGCGATCGATTTATTCCAAAATGGGCGTTCTTCAGATTCGATGACTGATGCTATAGAAAAGATATTGTCTGAACTAGAGCAGGGACCGATAAATCCTGAACGAACGGAACCCTCTCTCTCCTTTAAACCACAGATTCAGGAAAAAGATTTTACGAATATGGTGGAAACAGCAAAGGAACATATTTTAAAAGGCGACATATTCCAGGTTGTCCTATCTCAACGTTTTACCTCTCCATTTGACGGAGACCCTTTTTCGTTGTATCGACAGCTTCGTACTTCCAATCCATCTCCTTATATGTTCTATATGGACTTTGAAACTTACACTATCTTGGGGACATCTCCCGAAAGCTTAGTAAAAGTAAAAAATGGAATAGTAACAACGAACCCTATAGCAGGGACAAAGCCTCGCGGGAAAACTCCTGAGGAAGATGCTCGCATAGCTCATAATTTATTGCATGATGAAAAAGAAGTTGCAGAACATCGAATGCTCGTAGATCTTGGACGTAATGATATTGGTAAAATAGCTGAAATAGGAACTGTTCAAATTGAGAAATATATGAAAGTTGAATACTATAAATACGTCATGCATATTGTGTCTGAGGTGACTGGTCAACTAATTGAAAATGCACATATTTTAGATGTGTTAACTACCTGCTTACCTGCTGGAACTGTTTCAGGTGCACCGAAAATTAGAGCTATGCAGATTATAAATAATTTAGAACCAATGAAACGTGGGATCTACGCGGGGGCTGTCGGCTATGTATCTGTTACAGGTAATATGGATTTGGCACTTGCCATTCGAACAATGGTTGTAAAGGATCATTATGCCCATGTTCAAGCTGGAGCTGGTATTGTCCACGATTCTATTCCAAAGAGTGAGTATGAAGAAACGATTAATAAAGCTAAGGCTCTCTTGGAGGTGCAACGATGATTTTGTTAATCGATAACTATGATTCTTTTACGTATAATTTATATCAACAAGTCAGTATGTTAGGCAAAGACGTTAAAGTCGTTCGGAATGATGCTATTACTATTGAAGAACTCGAAGAGCTAGACCCTGAGGCTATTATTATCTCTCCTGGCCCTGGTACTCCTGTAGATGCAGGTGTATCGATCGACATTATTCAGAAGCTATACAAAAAGTATCCCATTTTAGGCATCTGTCTTGGCCATCAATCGATTGGCGCAGCTTTTGGAGCAAAAATTGTGCAGGCAAAAACCATTAGGCATGGTAAAATGTCCACCATATCTTATAGCCCTCAAGCTTTGTTCAAAACTTTCGAGGAGCCAATTTCAGTCATGCGATATCATTCGCTTGTGATAGACGGAGAGTCATTAATAGACGAACTAGAAATTCTAGCAAGGTCAAGAGACGACAATGAAATAATGGCCATCAAACATGTCGACTACCCTTTATATGGCCTTCAATTCCACCCGGAATCTATTGGGACAGAACAAGGAAGCCGAATAATGCAGTCATTCATCGAAAGCTTCGGAGAAAATTATGTAAAATAAGGTAAGTTGGAGTTCCTAGGATCGTTCTAGGAGCTTTTTTGATCCGAAAAATCTCTTACAGGTGTTTTAGTTGGAATTTTGGAGGGTTTAGTTGGAAAAATGAGAAGTTTAGTTGGAATTTTGAGCACGCTAGTTGGAATAAACAAAAAATAGCAAAAAGCAGCTTATCCCTATAAAGGACAAGCTGCTCTATAAGATATTAACATCTAACATGCTTGCGTTTAAAACCAATTCTTCCTTTATCTACCGCTGTTTGAATACTGTCATAAGCATTTAAGAAACTGCTTTTTTTGTTGTCTCTTTTGACTTCAACTATACCTATTTCCTTTGCAGTCTCCAGTGCTTTTTCATGCAGAGGTACATAAGAAGTTCCCACAGTTAATATAAAGTTATTCATCGAAGATTTTGTTCGTTCAGGTGATTCATGAATCTTATTTTTCACCATATCAAGCATATTAGACATTTTACTTTCTGAAAACTCAACGTCTTTTCGATTCCCCAAAAGCCAGCAGTAGCAACTCCACCCTGCTGACATTTTCAACTCCTCGTCACTTGTAATCCATTTGTCCGCAACTTCTTGAGCGATATCGGACTCTGACAAAGTTACAGCTACTACAAAATCAGAAAGCATATAAAAATATGCTGAATCCATCCAGCGATTATAATCCGCTACAGTCATGCCGTTTGGATCTGCAATAATACCGGCAAAATACATGGCATCATAGTTCCCTGTTGCGTATAGCTCATCCGCTAACTGTTGATTTATTTTTATTTTTTTTGAAATTGGTTTCATCACACCAGTAGCCACGCCGAAAAGTGGCTCATGTGCTCCATTGGATATGTATATTTTTTTAGTTCTTTCTTTACCAAGAGCTTCGAGTTCCTGCATAACTTCTTCAAAATTCATCTATTCGCACTTCCTTTATTTTTGATTTTCACAGATATAACGCTCGTTCAGTTATCACTAAATCATTTTAATCCAATCTATCCTTGAAAGTAGGACTCAATTCACTCCATACATCAAACATATTCCCGTCTAAATCATAGAATACAAAATTGGTGCCGGGATGCCCCCGATTTTCAATTTTCCCAACACGTACTCCCTTTTCCTGAAGAAAGCTGTTAAATTCTATTAATCGATCTATTCCATTCACTTCAAAGGTCATTGTAAAATGTTCCTGTTCATAAATATCCAAAAAACAAAACCGTTCTCCTTTTTTGGCCTTAACAAGAAAAAAACTTTGATCTGCAAATTCTAAAATCGCTTTGTCCATATTTCTAAAATTTTCAACAGCTCCTAGCATTTCTTGATACCATAATGATGATTTCTCTGGATTAACAACTGGTATGTATGTAGTTCCCACTCTTTTAATAAATGAACTCATTGCACACATCCCTCCCATATTCTTATAACCTTCATCATATCATTTTTTAGAACTTTCAAGGCATAGCAGGAAAATAATTCAGAAAAATCCAAACTTTAAAGCTCTAGGAATCGTTTATATATGGAAAGGAGTTGTGGTTTTGATAAATATTAATGACCTAAAAACGTTAATTCTGCAATTTACAGAACCCCTAATACGTTTGGCTTATTACTACGTAAAGGATCTCCAAGCGGCAGAGGATATTGTATAAGAAGTATTAATAGAAATAGGTTATCCTAACCCTTATGAATTCCAATAGTTATTGCAAATAAAAAAGTTGCTTATTTCTACTAACCATTCAACAAAAAAATCATCTCAACTCTAAGAAAAGCATAGAGTTGAGATGATTTTAAATACTCTTATTTATAGTCACAGCTACATTAAATTACGATATTGACCATTTTACCTGGAATTGCAATAATTTTCTTCACTTCTTGACCATCCAACCATTGTTGAACTTGTTCTGAAGCAAGAGCTAATGCTTCCAACTCTTCTTTTGTTGCATCTTTAGCAACGTTCAATTTTGCACGTACTTTCCCTTTAATTTGAACTGGGATTTCTACTTCATTGTCTACTAGTTTCGATTCATCAAATGTTGGCCAAGATTCGTAAACGATTGTATCGTCATGTCCAAGAATACGCCATAATTCTTCAGCAATATGTGGAACGATTGGAGAAATAAGCTTCACAAATCCTTCAACATATTCTTTTGAAATTTTCTCCGCTTTATATCCTTCATTGATAAATACCATCATTTGTGAAATAGCGGTATTGTAATGCATTGCTTCAAAGTCTTCCGTTACTTTTTTAACTGTTTGATGATATGCTTTTTCCATATTATCAGAAGAAGTATCTGTAACTTTAGCACTCAACTTACCGTCTTCATCGACCAATAGACGCCATATACGATCTAGGAATCTTCTTGATCCATCTAAACCATTTGTAGACCATGGTTTCGAGGAGTCTAGTGGCCCCATGAACATTTCATAAAGACGAAGTGAATCGGCTCCATGACTTTTCACGATATCATCAGGGTTAACTACGTTCCCTTTCGATTTAGACATTTTCTCGTTACCTTCTCCAAGAATCATCCCTTGGTTAAATAGCTTTTGGAATGGCTCTTTCGTAGTAACTACACCAATATCATAAAGGAATTTATGCCAGAAACGTGCGTACAATAAATGAAGTACTGCATGCTCTGCTCCACCTACATAAATGTCCACTGGAAGCCAGCGTTTCGCTAGTTCTGGATCGACAAGTGCCTTGTCATTGTTTGGATCGATATAACGTAGGTAATACCAGCAGCTACCTGCCCACTGAGGCATAGTATTCGTTTCACGACGGCCTTTTTTACCGGTTACTGGATCCACAACATTAACCCATTCCGTGATATTAGCTAGTGGCGACTCACCTGTACCACTTGGTTTAATATCTGTAGTAACAGGAAGCATTAACGGTAATTCAGACTCTTCTACTGGTGTAGAAGTGCCATCTTCCCAATGAATAATTGGAATCGGCTCGCCCCAATAACGTTGACGACTGAATAACCAATCACGTAGACGATACGTAATTTTCTTCTCACCTTTACCATTTGTTTCAAACCATTCAATCGCTTTGGCAATTGCTTCTTGTTTGTTTAAGCCATTTAAAAACTCAGAGTTAATAAGTGTGCCATCAGCAGTGTAAGCTTCTTGTGAGATGTCTCCACCAGCAACTACTTCCACGATTGGCAAATCAAATTGTTTTGCGAACTCGTAGTCACGCACATCATGTGCAGGAACTGCCATAATAGCACCAGTACCGTATGTCGCTAATACATAATCAGCAATCCATATTGGCATCTTCTCTCCACTTACTGGGTTAACGGCATAAGCACCTGTAAATACACCTGTTTTATGTTTTGCAAGATCTGTACGTTCAAGGTCACTTTTTAATTTCACTTGATCTTTATAAGCTAGCACTGCTTCTGCTTGTTCCTCAGTAGTTATAGCATCCACAAGCTTATGCTCAGGCGCTAATACTGCATAGGTTGCACCAAAAATTGTATCCGGACGTGTTGTAAATGCACGGAAGGATTCTTTCGTGCCTGCCACTTCAAAAGTAAGCTCCGCACCCTCTGAACGTCCTATCCAATTACGTTGCATTTCTTTTAAGCTGTCTGGCCAGTCAAGATCATCTAAATCTTCTAAAAGTCTGTCTGCATAAGCAGTTATACGAAGTACCCATTGTCGCATCGGACGACGTTCTACTGGATGCCCTCCACGCTCTGACACACCGTCAATTACTTCTTCATTAGCTAAAACAGTTCCTAATGCTGGACACCAGTTTACCGGCACTTCATCTACATATGCTAGGCCTTTTTTGTACAGCTGGATGAAAATCCATTGAGTCCATTTATAATAAGAAGGATCTGTCGTATTTACCTCTCTGTCCCAGTCAAAAGAAAATCCTAAATCCGTCATTTGACGTTTAAAAGTAGCAATATTTTTTGCCGTGAACTCTGCAGGATCGTTCCCAGTATCAATTGCATATTGCTCCGCTGGAAGTCCAAAAGCATCCCACCCCATTGGATGAAGAACGTTATAACCTTGTTTACGTTTAAACGAACTTAGAATATCCGTTGCGATATATCCAAGTGGATGACCTACATGTAGACCTACTCCTGAAGGATAAGGGAACATATCCAATGCATAGAATTTTGGTTTAGACGGATCATCTGTCATCTTATACGTTTTGTTTTCTTGCCAATACTTTTGCCATTTTTTTTCGATTGCTTCATGATTAAAGCTCATAAATTTTTCCTCCTCCAATGTATGAAAAGCGGAAGCGCCTATTTCTGCCTCGACAGGCAAATGTGTTTAGGATAGATCTGTAAAGTGCACCACATCCTGTGGCATAGCAGACATAACCTGCATCGTGCGGACCTAGGAAGAAGCACCTCAGCCACATCAACTATTTCACATTTGCCCCGAGAGGTTAGACTCTAAAGCTAGACATAAAAAAACTCGCCCCTTAAAAAACTAAGGGACGAGAGATATACTCACGCGGTACCACCCAAATTAGTGAAAAATTCACTCAACTTGATTCCTTAACGCGGAAAACGGTACAAGCTACTATTAGTTCACTTATACAGACTCAAAGGCGAGTTCAATAATTCGTAACGCTAACTTACACCATCCGTTAGCTCTCTAAAGATACGAGATTTATTTACTAATCCTTTTCACAGTCGACTTCTATTAGTTTTAATAATAATGGATTCCACTTTAAAATACAAGCTGATGTTAAATAGAGACATTTTCCCTTACGTTATTAATTATAAGTTCCGCTTCTGTAGCATCTATTATATCCTGAACAGAGTAACCCTCGAATACCTCTTTCAATTCAAGTCCATTTTCTGTTACTTCTATCATTGCCCGTTCTGTTATTATTTTATTCACAACTGCCTTGCCTGTTAAAGGTAATTCACATTGTTTTTTAATTTTAGCAGAACCGTCTTTTGCACAATGATCCATAATGACGATAATTTTCTTTGCACCGTGCACGAGATCCATTGCCCCTCCCATGCCTTTAATCATCTTGCCTGGGATCATCCAGTTAGCGAGGTCACCTTTTTCGGATACTTCCATCGCACCTAAAATAGCCACGTCGACATGTCCTCCGCGAATCATCGCGAATGACTCTGCACTATTGAAAAAAGCCGAGCCTGGAATAGTCGTTACTGTTTCCTTACCTGCATTGATAAGGTCAGGGTTAACTTCTTGCTCGGTTGGGTACGGTCCAATACCAAGTAAGCCATTTTCCGATTGTAAAACGACCGTTTTATCGGGAGAGATGAAATTCGCAACTAAAGTCGGAATTCCAATTCCTAAGTTTACGTAGTTTCCATTTTCAATTTCTTTTTCCGCTCTTCTTGCAATTTTTTCACGTGAATTCAATCGAAACTCCTCCTTAAGAACGTGTCGTTAAACGTTCGATTCTTTTTTCTTGTTCCGCTTGGAATAGACCTTGAACATAAATGCTTGGTGTATGTATTTGAGCAGGATTTAAATCTCCTGTTTCTACAATTTCTTCTACCTCTGCAATGGTAATTTTACCAGCAGCAGCCATCATTGGATTAAAGTTTTGCGCTGTCATATTATAGATAAGATTTCCGAATTTATCTGCTTGAGCTGCACGTATGAAAGAATAATCCGCTCGAAGTGCCTCTTCTAGTACATATTCTTTTCCATCATAAACTCGCACTTCTTTACCTTCCGCCACTGTAGTACCTACACCAGCAGGAGTAAAGAAAGCGGGAATTCCAGCCCCACCAGCACGGATTTTCTCCGCTAGAGTTCCTTGTGGAGTCAATTCCACTTCTATTTCACCCGAGATTACTTGTCTTTCAAACTCTTTGTTTTCTCCAACATATGAACCTATCATTTTCTTTATTTGCTTATTTTTAAGTAGCAGACCTAGACCCC
This sequence comes from Psychrobacillus psychrotolerans, assembly GCF_900115805.1. GTDB lineage: Bacteria > Bacillota > Bacilli > Bacillales_A > Planococcaceae > Psychrobacillus > Psychrobacillus psychrotolerans. Next base: position 37,042 of record NZ_FOXU01000003.1, on the reverse strand, counting down.
AGTCATCCACGCCACAATTGTTCGAAATAACCGTTAAGTCCTTCACACCTTTATCGACTAAAGCCAGTATTAGCTGTTCTGGAATTCCAACTAGTCCAAAACCTCCAACCATCAGCGTCATTCCATCTTGCACCCCTGCAACAGCCTCTTTAGCTGAATTGTAAATAGGTTTCATGCTCCAATCCCCTTTCATCTAAGCTTGATACATTATTATTTTCTCAAATATTCGACAACTTAGCAAACTATATTCTTATACCTAGATTCTAAGCATTATTATTCTGAATCGCACCTAGAATTGAATCAAAATTTTCCATATAAATAGACAACTTATTGACTAGTATAACCACCATCCAAAACAACTGCTTGCCCGGTCATTCCTTTTGCGGAATCACTAGCTAAAAAAAGAGTTAGATCTGCAACTTCCTTCACTTCTAACAATCGTTTTTGTGGAACTAGAGGATATAACACTTCTTCCAATACAGATTCCACTGGAACATTTCGTACTTTTGCTAAGTCTTTGAATTGGTTTCGAACGAGTGGGGTATCCACGTACCCTGGGCAAACTGCATTGACAGTTATTCCATCCGCTGCTGTTTCCAGAGCTGCAACTTTCGTAAGTCCAATTAAACCATGTTTAGCTGAGTTATACGCTGCTTTCCCAGCAAAACCGACTAAACCATTTATAGATGCCATATTGATAATTCTCCCTAATCCGTTCTTCCGCATATGCGGAAGAACGTGTTTAGTTGCTATAAACGGAGCAGTCAGCATTATTTTTATCAATAGTTCAAAGCGTTCTGTTGGAAAATCTTCCAACATTGCAACGTGCTGCATACCGGCGTTATTAATAAGAATATCAACACTCCCATACTTCTCAATAGTGACATTAATTGAATTAATAATATCTTCTTCCTTTGTCACATCGCATTTAAGACCTATTACATCATCCCCTAAAAGTTTTGCGGCTTCTTTTACTTTTTCTTCATTTACATCTGTTAGTACTACAATCGCCCCAGCCTTATAAAATTCATGAGCAATCTCCAACCCAATGCCCCCTGCTGCTCCCGTAATAAGGAGCACTCTATCTTTTACCATTTTATAACCTCCAGAAATATGTCGTATAGTAATTTTCAGTAATTTTAAATCCCTAATCCAAACGAGAAGAGAATAATCGCAATTATTACACCAAGTGTTGGTACGACTACAGTGGTCGCAGCAACTGGCCAATAAGCTGCACTATGTTTTTCACCACAGATTGATTGAATAGTAGTGACGACATAGCCATTATGCGGCAATGAATCAAGGGCACCCGAAGAAATGGCTACGACCCTGTGTAATGCCTCAGCATTTACCCCCATATCTAGATAATGCGGGGCTAACAATGGCAATGCAATTGTCTGACCACCCGATGAAGAACCCGTCATACCAGCAATTACCGATACCGCAATAGCAGCACCAATTAGTGGTGAACCAGGAATATTTGTCATTGCCTCTACTGCCGTTGTAAATGCAGGTACGTTTTTAGCAACTCCGCCGAAACCCACTACTGCGGCAGTATTTCCGATTGCTATAATCGCACCGACTGTACCTGCTGAAAATGCTTCCCAGAAATTTTTAGAATATTTTCGTCCAACAATATAAGTGGCAATTACACCACCAAGTAATGCAATTATTAAAGCCGACTGCGCAAGTTTATCATGGAAAATATATGAGATTATTAGTACTACTAGTAATGGAATCATTGCTAAAAACGGATTTGGCAGATTTCTATTAGTATCAAATGTTGGATCTGTTTCACGATCTATAAAACGTTCCCCTTTATTGACAGCCTTTTGAATAATACGTTTCAACCACCAGTATCCAAAAGTGGCCATAAACAAAGCGACAATTATACTTACTTCCCAACCCGCATATGCATCAGTCCCTAAATATTCAATTGGGATCCAGTTTTGAATTTCAGGTGAACCCGCAGATGTCATCGTAAACGTGACAGATCCTAAGGCTAATGTCGCTGGTATAAAACGACGCGGTAAATCCGCTTGTTTAAACAAAGAAATAGCCATTGGATAGACAGAAAAAGCAACTACGAAAAGACTTACTCCTCCAAATGTTAATACTGCACAAGCTAGGACAATAGCTAGTACTGCATACTTCATCCCCAACTTACCAACAATCCACTTGGATACGGAATCTGCCGCACCACTATCCTCCATGACCTTTCCGAAAACCGCTCCAAGTAAGAACATCAAATACCACGAAGCGATAAAACCAGTAAAACCTGACATATAACTCGTAACATAATCAGCCTCATCTTTACCAGCAAGCTGGGAAAATAAAGGCATTCCACTTGTCACAGCTACCAATAGTGCAGAAATAGGACCAGCTATTAAAATATTAACGCCTTTCATAGTCAACACTATTAGTAAGGCTAAACCTCCTATAAGACCGACCATACTCAATATTTCCATTTACATTTCCCCCAATTATTTAAGAGTAATAAGTTGTATTTGTAGCATCCGTGTATAAAAGTGATTGAAATAAATAACAAAATCAAGTAAGAAAAAATTAAGTGCGCGATCATACTAATCGTAAATTCATTTACAACCAATTTTCTTTGCTAGTATCCAAAATCTAAACTCTGCAGTGAATAGATTTCTTCCTTGGTTAACTTTTGAATACAAAATTTTAAAAGCGCTTTCATAAGTCATTAAAGCACAACCATAATTTTCTATCAATACAAAATGTGACAGAAATGTTAACTGTAAATATCCTCAAAATCCGAATTTTCGGATATAATTTTAATCAAACTTGGTATCAAGAGGTATTTATAAATAAAATAAAAATCCGTTTTTCTGGATTCGTGTCCAGAAAAACGGATTTAGGTCATAAGTTGTGTTTTTTTATCTTCTCGTAAAGTGTTGATCTACTGAGTCCAAGTTGTTTGGCAATTTGTCTTTTATCAGATTCTTCCTCTAAGTAAGATTGAAGTACTTTCTTTTCTACTTCTGCTAATATATCCTCAAGCGTCCCCGTAGTTTGAAAAGAAGGTACATTACTTAACTTAATCTGGGAAGGCAGAGCGGAAGGCATAATAGTATCTTTTTCTGCTAAGTAAACAGCAGCCTGTAAAATATTTTGTAATTCCCTTACATTACCTGGCCAATGATAGGATTGAAGTAATTCCCGAGTTTTTGTTGCGAGTGTGATATGTCTTCGCCCCGCGTGAAGCATGAACTTTTGTAAAAAGAAATTCAGTAAATCAACAAAATCTTCCATTCTTTCTCTTAAAGGTGGAATTTTCAATGTAATTGCTTGCAAACGATAATATAAATCCTCCCTAAATTTCTTTTCCTCAATTAGTTGAGAAAGGGAAATGTTGGACGAAGCAACTATTCGTATATTTACTTTTTCACTCTGCTCCGAATTCAGTGGAGTAATTTCCTCTTCTTGCATTGCTCTTAATAACTTTGCTTGAAGTGTCAGCGGAAGTGCACTTATTTCATCTATATATAGAGTCCCTTTATCTGCTTGTTTAACTCTTCCATTTTGGACAGTTTCAGTAAGTGGATTATATACACCAAATAGTTCCCTTTCCAATAACTCAACCGGAACTTCTGCACAATTCACTTTAACAAAAGGAAAGTCTGAGCGTTCAGAAAGCTGATGTATGCTATGCGCAAACATATCTTTTCCAGTTCCACTCTCCCCTTCAATTAAGACTGGAAGATCACTAGGTGCTATTATTCCAGTCGTTTCTTTAATCTTCCGGATAGCTGGTGAACTTCCTTTTATGTCTTCCAATCTGTACTCGGTATAACTATTGTCTTCTATATTTAACTGCATTCTTTCCATTGTGGTACGAACATGAGAACTTAGTCTTTTCCAATCGGACATATCTCTGAAAATTACACTTCCAAAAGCCCCAACAATCTTTCCGTCTACAAAAAGAGGAACTCGATTCGCTAGCATATACGTTCCTTTAATATAATGTGGAGATGCATTGTCTGGAACACCAGACTTTATAACTTCATGCATTTTCGTATTTTCAATAATATCAGCTACTGGTTTACCTATCGCTTCCTCTCTCGTTACTTCAAGAAAGCGGCAATAATCTTCGTTGATATATAGAATTTTCGAATCTGCATCTACTACAACAAACCATTGAAATGCATTTTCTAAAATTTCGGCAAGTACAGAAGTTGGTAAATGTTGTTGAAAATTATCCAAACTAAATCACTTCCTTCTCCAGCTCTGCTTTCTTCAGTGGTCGATCATATAAAAGCGTAGGAATTATTGCTAACCCTATTAGCAAAGTTAAAACAAAGAACATGGCTTGAATACCATATACATCTACTAAAATACCTCCAGCTAACGGACCAATCATTCTTCCAATAGTAGCCATGCTATTCACTATACCTTGATAAAATCCTTCTCTCCCTTTCGGTGCTAACTGTCCAGCCAATGTTGGTACTGCTGGCCAGATAAATACCTCCCCGAGTGTCAGGATCACCATTGCAACGATAAACATTGTATAATCTTCCGCATAAGAAACAACAACAAATGACGCCATAAATATAGCAATGCCAAGAATCATTTGTGTTTTTATCTTATGCTCCAATTTATTTATAATTGGCTTTATAAGTGGCTGAGCTGCCAATATGAGTCCGCCATTTATAGTCCATAGTAAACTATATTGTTTTAATGTTATACCTAAATCCAACACATGAGTAGAAATGGTAGAAGTCCATTGTACATAAGCTACCCATGTAAACATATAACCGATAGTGACAATTAACAACGCATAAAACGGTGCTTTTTGTTTGATTTTTTTAGAACTTTTCAGTACAGAAGCATTAATATTTGGAGCAAGTCCCATTTTGCGGTAATAGACGCCTGCAACCACTAAAAATAATACATAAGTCAATAAATTTGCTAGAAAAATATTATTAATATTATGATCTGCAACCAATCCTGCCACGGCTGGACCAAGAGCCACTCCTAAATTTTGGGACAAATATATAGCATTAAACGCCTTACGACCACCTTCGGGCCAGACACTACCTACTAACGCATACATGCTAGGGAAAATAATACCACCACTAAAACCTAAAATTGCCACAAACCATATATATTCTGGCCATCCATGCCAAAAAGTTAAAAGCACTAGAGAAATCATGGACAATATAATTCCGAACATAATAGATTTATAACCACCTATTCTGTCAAATAAGTAACCACCAAGTAAGTTACCAATAACTCCAGTTCCAGCATTAATCATTAGCACGAATCCTGCCATCGTTAGTGTTTGTCCTAAATGCTCATGCATATATATTGTATGTAATGGCCATAAAAAAGAATTTCCCATTGTATTGATAAACATTCCAATTATTAAAAACCATACTGCTTTTGGCAATTGTAACACCCCATTTCTATTGCACTCAGAATATTGTATTCCTTTTCAAATAGCACTTCAAGAAGATTAGAACAAACTTCTCAAAGTCATGTTAAAATAATCCTGTTAAGGAGTGAAGAATATGAATGAAAATAACTTTCCATTCCCTTCAGATGGGAAACGGTATTATACATGGAATCGACATTTAAGAGATAGATTTGGCATGAAGATTTTCAAAATAGCTTTAGATGCGGGGTTTGATTGTCCAAATAGAGATGGTACTGTCGCTTTTGGCGGCTGTACTTTTTGTAGTGTCGCAGGTAGTGGAGATTTCGCGGGCGATAAAGTAGATCCTATACCAGTGCAATTCGAAAAGATTAAAACAAACATGCATGAGAAATGGAAAAACGGAAAATATATAGCCTATTTCCAAGCTTATACGAATACACATGCCCCCCTCCCTGTTTTAAAAGAAAAATTTGAAGCTGCATTGGCCTTAGAAGGTGTGATAGGGATTTCTATTGCGACAAGACCTGATTGTCTACCCGATGATGTAGTTGAATACCTAGCTGAGCTCAACAAACGAACATTTTTATGGATAGAGCTTGGACTACAGACAGTTCACGAGCGAACTGCTAATTTAGTAAACCGTGCACACGACTTCCCTACTTATATAGAAGGAGTCAATAAATTAAGAAAACATGGAATTTCAATATGTACGCATATTATAAACGGGCTACCCTTAGAAAATCGAGACATGATGATGGAAACCGCTAGAGAAGTTGCCAAACTCGATGTTCAAGGGATAAAAATACATTTACTTCATCTGTTAAAAGGAACACCAATGGTTAAACAGTATGAAAAAGGAATGTTAGAGTTCATGGAGCGTGACCCCTATATTCAGCTAGTAGCTGATCAGCTAGAAGTTTTGCCTCCTGAGATGGTCGTACAGCGTATAACTGGAGATGGCCCCATTGACTTAATGATTGGACCAATGTGGAGTGTAAATAAATGGGATGTATTAAACGGGATAGATGCGGAACTTGCTTCACGAGAAAGTTATCAAGGAAAACATTATGAAAAAAGTGGTGTAGTAAAATGAAACTAAAAAGAGTACTACCTTTTGCGAAACAATTGCTCATGTCTACGGTTGAACCAGGAGATACTGTAGTAGATGCAACTGCAGGGAATGGACACGACACCTTGTTTTTAACCGAGCTTGTTGGTGAAAATGGACATGTTTATGCTTTTGATGTCCAGGCCGAAGCTATTCAAGCAACTAGCGACAGATTAGAAGAAGCAAATAAATTAGAGCTAGCGACATTAATTCAAGATGGGCATGAAAACCTACACCTTTATATCCAACAAGAAGTTTCAGCAGCCATATTCAATCTAGGTTATTTACCTGGAAGTGACCATGAAATTATTACTACGGGTAATTCTACATTACAAGCTATTGAATCGTTACTACAACTTCTCAAAGTTGGTGGAATGATCGTACTAGTCGTTTATCACGGTCACCCCGGAGGTAAAGAAGAAAAAGAGGCTTTACTGAGCTATGTTCAACAATTACCTCAATCATTTGCTCATGTATTAAGCTATCAATTCTTAAACCAACAAAACAATCCACCATTTATCATTGCAATTGAAAAGATGAAAAAGTCTATATAGACACTGTCTTTTTAAGACAACCATAAAAAGAGCTCAAATTCAGTTATGAAATGAGCTCTTTTTATCATTAGTGCCATGTATAGTTTTTGAGTAATTTTCCACACAACACATAAAATACACGGTTTGGATAGTAAGAACTTTTCTTTTTCAATAGTTCAGTAGCATTCTCCACAGCTTCCTCGAGTGTGCTAAAACTAATTACTTTTTCAAATGAAGAATAAAGAATAAACGGTGAATCTGCATCCATCTTTAAAAATAAAAATGCATAATAATTATGCTTTTCTTCTTGATTATGCCCGGAATTTTCAATTACTTCTAAGTCATTTTCAGGAAAGTAAGTCCATTTTTGTTCTTTTAAAATACCGATACGTTTCATCACCCAAAGATTTGTGTAGCCCATATCAATTTCTTCGTACATCCGATTCTCGATATTCTTTAACTGTTCCTCGAACATTGGAAAATGTGGACTTCGATTTGTCATATATACAAAATACTTACGATTGTCTTTTTCATCGAGCAATTCTTTTTCTAACATGTATCGTGCCCTCCGTTTTCAAGAATGCTGATTTTAAGCTATGCCCTAGTCTTCCCAACTGCTAAAAGAATTGTCAGATAGAACCGCATTCTACCCCTTATAAATATATATTCTTTTCTCCCTTGTAATAATCCTTTTTTTAAAAACTATATGTAAAACTAAATTCTAATCTTTTTCCTACATAAGATATTACAGTTTATTATTAGAATATTTAGGGAAACATAATGATATTAATAATATGAGAGCTTACATAATCCTTTCCAAGCGATTCAAAACATACTTTTCTTTAGCGACCCTCTATGGCACATAGTTGCATATATAGTAGTAACAAGGGCAAGTTATTAAGAAAAGAAAATGTAATATGACATAGCTTGTGAAGTCCCTAAAGCTTAATGAGAATAAATTTAAAGGAGACACTTCATGCCGAAAATTGCTTCGATTAGTACATATAACCCTCCATATTCCTTGGAACAATCAAACATTGAGAATCTAACAAAAGAACTATTTCATGATAAGATACCCCAATTGAACAGACTATTAAAGGTGTTTGAAAATGGAGATATTCAAACTCGCCATTTTTGCGTGCCCTTAGAATGGCACCAAAGTGAACATAGCTTTGAAGAACGTAATAATTTGTATATTGAGTTAGCCACACAATATAGTGTGGAAGTAATACAGCGTTGTTTAAATAGTAATGAGTTTTTAGAAACTCCCTTGCATCCTAGTGAAATTGATGCCATATTTTTTGTTAGTAGTACTGGGATATCTACCCCGAGTATCGATGCCAGAGTCATGAATCATCTTCCCTTTTCAGATCGTATGAAACGGATTCCACTATGGGGGTTAGGCTGTGCCGGTGGTGCCTCAGGGATAAGTAGAGCATTCGATTATTGTAAGGCGCATCCCACCTCAAAAGTATTAGTAGTTTGCATAGAACTTTGTAGTTTAACCTTCCAACCAAATGACTTTTCAAAGAGTAACCTAATTGGAGCTTCGCTGTTTGCAGATGGAGCCGCTTGTGCATTAGTTTGTGGAGATGAAGTGAAGCTGACAACAACAAAATCAGTTCCTCATATTACCGCAACAGCCTCTAAATGGATGCCAGATTCTGAAGATGTAATGGGATGGGATATAAAAAATAATGGATTGCATGTTGTATTTTCTAAAAGTATCCCTTCTATTATTTCTACATGGTTAGGACCATTTATAGATGAATTTTTAAGTGAGCAACATATTAAGAAGGAGCAACTAGCGAACTTTGTGGCACATCCAGGTGGAAAGAAAGTATTACAAGCATATGAGGAAACATTACAATTAACAGAAGAACATACGAATATTTCACGTGATGTATTAAAGAAGCATGGGAATATGTCGTCTCCTACGGTTCTTTATGTGCTAGAGCAGTTTATGAAGAAACAACGCTCAAATGACGAATTAGGCTTACTAGTAGCATTAGGACCTGGTTTTTGTGGGGAAGCTATATTATTAAATTGGAGGGATTAGTTTGTTATTCTTCATCCTTATCTCACTAGTGATTATTCAGAGACTTATTGAAGTGGCTGTTGCAAAACGCAATGAAAAAAGAATGCTTGCACAAGGGGCTTATGAAGTGGGAGCATCTCATTATCCATTTATGGTTGCAATGCATGTTTGTTTTTTTATAAGTTTGATAGCAGAAGTTTTAGTATTTGAACGAGGTCTTTCTCCTTTGTTCCCAGTATTTCTGCTACTCTTTATATTTGTTCAATTGCTCCGTATGTGGTGTTTGACCTCTTTAGGATCTTTTTGGAATACAAAAATAATCATCTTACCAGATGCAAATGTTGTTAAAAGTGGTCCTTATACATTCATGCGACATCCAAACTATGTAGTTGTTTGTGTGGAGATTGTTTTATTGCCACTCATGTTCCAAGCATATTTTACGGCTATTGCTTTTACCCTTTTAAATCTGGCGATGCTCTCTGTCCGGATTCCTACAGAAGAAAAAGCTTTGCGGGAAGTCACTAACTATGAAGACAAATTTAAAAAGAAGATTTCGGCATCATAGCCGAAATCTTCTTTTCTTATTTAGTCATTTCTTTATTGGCAGCTTCTTCTACTGCTCTGGCAACTAAATGATGCAATGTTGGATCCAACGGGTTTGGAATCAGTTCGCCTGGTTTAGTATGCTTAACAATTGCTAAAGACGCAGCGATTAACATTGGATAAGTAATCTCTTTTGCGCCAGCATCTAAAGCTCCCTTGAAGATACCTGGGAATCCGATAACATTATTTACCGAGCGTCCGTCCGCTGCAAATGCTGCTCCTGCCGCAATTGCATCAGATGGTAAAATCTCTGGATTTGGGTTTGATAATGCTAGTATTATTTGCCCTTCTCGAACTATCTCAGCTTTAATAAGGCCAGAAACTCCAGTTGTAGCAACAATAATATCACATTTTTCCATTATCGCTTCTAATGATTCTGAAGTTTTTCCGCCGTAATTAGTTAAACGCTCTTGTGCAGCTTCTTGTCTGTCTAAACCGTAAACTTCCTCTACTCCATATGCCATTAACATACGACAAATTGCTAAGCCTGCGGCACCAAGTCCAATCTGTCCGATTTTTGCATGTTTAATATCCACGTTAGTAGCTTTACAAGCAGACAATATTGCAGCAAGTGCTACTACGGCTGTACCATGTTGGTCATCATGCATAACCGGTATGGATAGTTCTGCTTTTAATCTTTCTTCAATCTCGAAGCAATGTGGAGAGCCAATATCCTCCAGTAAAATTGCTCCAAAACCTTTGTGAATATGTTTGACTGTTTCCACAATCTCATCTGGATCGCTAGTATTTAATAATATTGGTATTCCACTTAGTCCAACAAATTGGTCTAACAGTACCGCTTTTCCTTCCATAACTGGCATCCCTGCAACAGGTCCTATATTCCCTAGACCTAAAATAGCAGTTCCATCCGTTACAATAGCAACAGAGCTACCAATGGAAGTAAAATAGTTCGCTTTTTCTGGATTGTGTAAAATCTCCATACAAACCGATGCTACACCCGGTGTGTAAATACGTTGAAGATCGCGTAGAGAACGAACATCTAGTCTGCTCTTCATCGCAATTTTACCGCCTTCATGAGCCTTTAGTACATCATCAGTTACAGCATGAATTTTCACGCCGTTATCAATCGATTCTATATTGGAAATCACTTGATCTAATTGGGTTTTTGATTTACAAGTAATAGTAATATCTCGAATAGTTGTTAACGCACCACTTTTAAGAGTAGTAATGTCCCCGATATCTCCCTCTGCCATACCGATTGCAGTTGCGACTTTAGCAAAATTACCAGGTTTTGAAGGTGTTTCTACAATAATGTTACGAATAATATGTTGGCTTTGCATGTTAAATCTCCTAACTCTATTCTCTTTTTCAACCAACAAATTATAACATAAATAGCATACCTATGCCTTGACATCTCTTTTAATAAATGTCATGAAGCTTAATGCTATAAATATTATTGCGTAAACTCCAAGGACAGCTAGTGACATAAAGAGAGTAGTTTCTTCTATAAAAAATTCTTTTCTCAGATGTTGTGTTAAGTCTGAATGTGTTAACCAGATATATTCCACTGGTATATACTTTTGCAAAAGCATAATAATCATAGGTCCCATCATTAAAAATAACATAGACAAAGCTATTGCAATAGAAGGTGAACTAAATACCGTTCCGATAAAGAATGCAAAAAGGATAGACATAGTGAAATCCCCTAGAGAATACACGTACGTTAAGAATATATCTTTCATCGTATTTGTCTGTTGCACTACCCCATCAACAATAGTCAAATCAACCCCAGTAGCTGTTCCAAATAAGATAAATCCAATTACAGTTGTAAGAACAATTGTCACTAATATTAAAGTAAATCCAAATAAGAATATCGTTATTAGTTTAGATGTTAATACTTTAAAACGACTAACCGGCCTTGTTAAAAGCATCTTAATCGTACCATCTGTAAATTCCTGCGATACAATCGACGCGCCTGGAATCACAGTCAATAATGTTATTAGCACCATTATAGATGCCCCAAATGCCATATTCCCCTCCATACTTTGGTTCACTTGAGGTGCTGCGTTGTTGTCTAAGCGATACTGCGCCATTTCTTTTTGTTCCTCATACATTTGAATGGACCATTCATCTAAATCTGGAGTTTGAAGCTGTGTATTAGCGTCTGTAATCATAGCTTGTTGTTCCTGTTTCCAATCTGAGTCATTCACTTCTTCCATAAATACCTTATCTAACACACCAACACCGATAATAACTAATAGTAAAATAACTAAAATTGCCCATGTGCCTTTTTTATGCCATAACTTCATCCATTCATTCTGTATCAAATTAAACAATTTGACCGCCTCCTGTCATTTGAAGAAACTGCTCTTCAAGTGTTTCATGCACGGCTGAAACAGCAAATATTTGAACCTGTTGTGCAACTAATTCATTGATAAGATCAGGTACCTTATCCTCTTTTAACTCAAGTAAAAATATCCCTTCTTGCGTTGTAAATACATAGTCATTTGAACTTAGATAGTTTTCTACCAATTCGAATGGCTCAGCCTTAAGCTTCATACGTGCCTTTTCATCGCTTTGAATCATCCGTTCATCTATCAGCTTACCATTTTGAATAACAGCAACCCTATCACACATTAACTCTATTTCTGATAAAAGATGACTAGAGACAAATATAGAAACGTTATTTTCCACGGCAATTTTTCGAAGATACGTCCGGAACTCTCGAATTCCTGCAGGATCTAAACCGTTTGTTGGCTCGTCTAATATTAAGAATTTAGGATCATGAAGTAGTGCTTGTGCTAATCCTAATCGCTGTCGCATCCCCAAGGAATACGTCGATACTTTCTCATTAATACGCTTTGTTAAACCTACTTGTTTAACTACTTCATCAATTCGCTCTTTTGAGACATCTTTGTGCATTCGAGAGAAATGAATTAAGTTCTTGTATCCCGACATATATTTGTACATTTCCGGATTTTCTACAATTACCCCTACATTCGAAATTGCCTTTTCGTAATCATCTGCTATAGATGCACCCTCAATTGTAATTGTTCCACTAGTTAGACGCATAAGACCTGTCATTAAACGAACAGTTGTTGTTTTACCAGCCCCATTCGGTCCTAAAAATCCAGTAATTTGTCCTGGAAATAACTCTAGTGACAGATTATCAATAAGTGTTTTTCCTTTAATAATCTTCGTAACATTTTTTAATTCAACAATTGGTTTTGACACTTCAATTCACCTTCTCTTTCGTTACATATTTCATCCAGCTCACTGCATCCTGATTGGTTTCAAAACGGATTGTTTCTAAATCATCCTGGGCAATTACTTTTCCTTGCTTTAAGACGATTAGTTGATCGAGTATAGGCTCGACTTCATGTAATTCATGCGTTGATAAAATGATGGATTGCTCCTCCATATTTGTATAGCGAATGAGTCCCTTTATCAATGATTCACGTACAATTGGATCCAACCCAGAAAATGGTTCATCCATTACATAGTAGGCAGTATTTCTACCAAGTGTGGCTGCCATTTTTGCCCTACCACGATTTCCTTTTGACAGCTTTTTCAATTTCACATCTACATCTACTTCTAAAAAATTGGCTACTTCTAATGCCTTATGAATAGAAAAATCCGAAAACTGAGATGCATAGAATGTGAAAAGCTCCTTAGTTGTATAAAAGCTATAAAACAAATCCATATCAGGTAAATACGCTATGTCAGCTGCATGTCTCCTAGATAAGGACTCATCGTAAAGAGAAATAGTTCCTTTTCTTGGTCTTTGTATACCAGCAATTATTTTCAGTAGAGTAGATTTCCCACTGCCATTCTCCCCAGCTATACCTATTATCTGCCCGATTGGAAAAGAAAGTGATATATCCTTTAGTACTTCCTGTCTTTGGTAGTTATACGAGACATGTTGAAGTTGAATCATTTACTCTCTTCCTTTCTTTGCAAAATTTGAATGATTTCTTCTTTTGAAAAACCAAACGCTGCAATAGACTGAATAAATTGAGTGACCAATTCAACTTTCATATCCTCTCGCAAATGCTGAATTCGACCTTCCTCTGTTGTAATGAAGGTACCTTGACCGCGCTTAGTATCTGTTAGCCCCATCATCTCAAGCTCCTTATATACACGTTGTACAGTGTTGACATTAACACCAACCTCCAATGAGTATTCTCGAACAGATAGCATTTTGTCACCAGGCTGTAAATTTCCTTTTAAAATATCCCCACAGATTATATCTACGAGTTGGCTATAAATAGGTTTGTCACGAGTGAAATGCTGTGTCATCTCGTTACCACCTTCTCCAACCATTTACAAATGAACCAAAATAACAGAATAAAGATAATCCACATAAAAATTTCTTCTACTATATAAATTGAACCTATATCCAGGGTAAAATCACTTGTAGCAGACTCAGGTAAGTAAGTACCTAAAAATTTTAAAGATACTTCACCTTGCATTAATAACTTATCAATAGAAAGAAAACTAAGTACTTTTGGTAAAAAAATAACAACTAACAAGAAAACCACTAAAGACAGAATTACAGAAAATTTACCAATCCAGTATTTACCTTCTACATACAATGTCCAAAATAATAGCCAAATAATAGTTAAAATAATACCCGCTATTAGCAATATAACTAGCAATAAAATTTGAAGATAAAGCATCTGAGCAAAGCTACCAATTATCATATCGGACAAGAAATAGATGCCAGCTGTCGTAATGAATATATTTCCAATAAAATATATTCCTAGGCTAAACAAAATTTTAGCACCAATCAACATGTGCATTGAATTTGGATTATGTAACCACGTATCTTTTTTTCCATTGTCCGTATTTAATGATTTATTAAACTGGACTAGGAGATTTACAATACTAAAACCAAGCATTATAATCAGCAATCCCATTCTAATTTCCTGTACGCTTTGAACAGATGCTAGATATTTCTCCAATAATATCGGAAGAATGAAAACAACACCCAAACTCATTACAGCTGAACCAAGTAGCCACGACTTGTACAGAGCCCATTCCTTTAATAATAATCCCTTCAATTTTTCATCTCCTTTATTAACAGTATATTAGTGTATTAGTTATATAGTACACTAATACTATATAATGGAATATTCTTATTTTCAAGTGTTTTAATTAAATTATCAGAAAGAGCACAAAAAAGTTAGTTGCTTATATACAATGAAACCCCGTCATTATAATTGACGGGGTTGTTTTTTCTTTTATTTATCTTCGTTTTCATTTTCAACTAAGAACTTTAATTTAGAAAGTTTGTTATGCCAGAATTGTTCATAGTAGTCCAACCACTGCTTCACTTCCGTCAATGGCTCCAGCTTTAAATGATACACTTTTTCTCTGCCTAACTTTTGACCTGTGACTAGACCGGCTTCCGTTAGAACTTTTAGATGTTTAACAATTGCTGTTCTGCTCATATCATAATTAGAAGTAATTTCAGCAATGGATCTCTCTTTACTTGCTAATAGTCGAAGGACGTCTCTCCTCGTTGGATCAGCAATAGCTTGAAAAACATCTACTTTTTTGAGCGATTCACTCATTAAGATTCAACTACTTGTTTAAATTTATTTTGTACAATTCCATTCCAACCTTGCGCCATTATATCACGAACATCAGCATTCGACTTTTTAGCTTTCGGTACAATAGAGTCTGCTTCCTTCCATCCACCATGAATCAATGTGAATTCAGTTTGAGAACCAATTTCTTTCAAAAGAAAAGTTATAATCCAACCATCTGTATCCCATTGAAAAGAAAGTTTATGTGGTTCGTCTATTTCAACTACCTTACAAGGGGATGGCCCAAATGGTGATTGGATAGTAAATTCAAATCCAACTTGAGCTTGAAAATCATTGGACATAAACCAAGCTGAAATTCCTTCCGCAGTGGAGACATAGTTCCATACTTTTTGAATTGGTGCTTCTACTAAAACTGTTTGCGTTATATCAGGTAAATTATTTTTCACTTTTAAATTTCTCCTTTACTACATAAATGTGAAACCCTTAGGTGTCATATTATATAGAACCAAAAGGTGTTATGTCAATTCGCACAAAAACTCCCCTCTACAATTTAGTAGAAGAGAGTTTTAGTTTTAAACAATATAGCCTATATCCGTTAACACATTATTAATAAATGACTGAGAGTAAGTAAAGATTTCTTCTCGCTCTGGTTCGTGATAGAGGTCGTGAAAACAATTTTTCCATTCTTTATATTGATATTCAGAAAGTTCCTGCCTCTTCAACCATCTTGCTACAGCATTTGTCTCGGTAATCTTATCTCGTTCACCAGTCATAACGAGAATTGGTTTATTTGGAATAGAGATTTCCGATTGATTTACTGTTTTTAGGAGTGTTTGAAGCTCCTTGTACCATTCTGTTGAAATAAAGGTACTATAAGTAGGATCAGATACAAATTGTTGAATTACCTCATAATTTCTCGTTAACTCATTTAATTGAATATCATGATTGATTTTCTGCGGTATGGACAACTTGGCTAGTGTATTTGTCCATTTGGATGGGAGTTTTTGAAGTTGGAGCCATGGAGATGTCAATATTACTCCCGCATATTCAATATCTAGTTTTCGTAAAACTTTAATAAGTAAGGTTGCTCCAAGGCCA
The DNA here is from genome assembly GCF_900115805.1 of Psychrobacillus psychrotolerans. Lineage (GTDB taxonomy): Bacteria > Bacillota > Bacilli > Bacillales_A > Planococcaceae > Psychrobacillus > Psychrobacillus psychrotolerans. The sequence goes on along the minus strand of NZ_FOXU01000003.1, from coordinate 20,748 downwards.
TGCCCCATTAAAAATATAGGTAGGTCGTATGTAACCGCCACTTGCATCGCTTGTTTAATGTAGTTCTTATATAGTTCGAAGGATTCGTCATGAATATTTTTTGATTTTTTTAATTCTCCATGACCGGGCAAGTCACCCATAACGATATGATAGTTGGAGCTTCTCAACTTTTCGATTAACCAAGCATATCTTCTATGATGTTCATATGCACTATGAACAATAACTATTACGGCTTTAGGCTTTCCTTCTGTTTCCCATTTCCACATATAAACAAACCTCTTTTCTTCCTTGCATTTCCACGGTATTTATTTTCATTCAAACTGTATGTCTGTTACCATTAATTATAATCTATTTTCAAAAGGAGCGTATGTTAAATGATTTATCCATATAAAGGGAAAACACCAATTATAGACGACTCTGCTTTTATAGCTGATTATGTCACAATAACAGGTGATGTGACAATCGGTCCAGAGACTACAATTTGGTTTAATACGGTAATTAGAGGGGATGTTGCTCCTACTATTATTGGAAGTAAAGTTAGTATACAAGATTTAAGTTGTCTGCATCAAAGTCCAAATAATCCACTCATCATAGAAGACGAAGTAACTATTGGACATCAAGTCACTTTACATAGTTGCACAATACGTAAAGGTGCATTAATAGGGATGGGATCCATTATTCTAGATGGAGCTGAAATTGGAGAAGGTGCATTCATCGGAGCAGGTAGTCTAGTACCTCCTGGCAAGAAGATACCTCCCAATTCTTTGGCACTAGGAAGCCCCGCAAAAGTCGTTCGTGAGCTAAACGATGAAGATAAGGCCGATGTCCAAAGAATTATCCGAGAATATGTAGAAAAAGGACAATACTATAAATCCCTTCAAAAATAACATTAGTTAGTGATTATTTGTCTTGATTGATCGATTAATAACTATCATTGATCGATTCTTATTATATTCCCCATGAAAAAAGGCTTTCCCTTATAGGAAAGCCTTTTTTGAAAGATAAGCGTATATAAAATTTTACTGTGGACACTGTGTTTTTGGGTGAAAGAATGAATAGTACTACTGATTTGCGTTTCAGGTGGACGCGTTCGGTGGGGTGAGCGATGAGCTATCACCGCCGCTACGCGTCGTTGTGATATCTCATCTGTCTCACTCATCCCACCCGAGTCGCCACCTTGCACTCCAATCGATTAAGCAAGTAGTTACTCAACAAGAAACAACACAGCCTATTGCTTAAATGATAAGAGTAGTACAAAGTTAATATAGTGATAAAACAGTCTGTTGAATGAAGGATTCTATCCTGTCATGAAGGATGAAGATAGTAGATTTTGTAACAGTGGAAATAAATGAAAATAGCGAGTTTTTACTAAATAAAGAAGCGAAATAGCGAACGAAATTGCATCTTCGTGAGCTTTCTCTTTTCAGTAGGAAAGAATTTTATCTCTAGTTAGCCAAAAATGCACTAACCTGTTTCTTAGAGTTATAGAAGGGCGACGGACACACAAACGCCATAAGATTACCGAAAAAAGGTGTGCTGGTTGGTTGTGACTTCCGTCACAACCAACCAGCACACCTAAAAATTCAATCGGTAATAATATAGCAAAACATCTGTTCAAAGCCATTCAAAAACGATAGAAACGGGTTTTGAACTTAATGAACTGGGCATGTACCTAGCCTTTTTTGTTCATACTATTATAATCCAGCCATTTGTTTTAATTGTGCAGCTTTATCTGTTTTTTCCCATGGCACATCAATGTCTGTACGACCAAAGTGACCATAAGCAGCAGTTTGTTTGTATATTGGACGGCGTAGATCTAGCATTTTAATAATTCCTGCTGGACGAAGGTCGAATAGTTCACGAATATATGAAACTAATTTCACTTCTTCTACTTTTCCAGTACCAAAAGTTTCTACAGCAATGGAAACAGGTTTAGCTACACCAATTGCATAAGCAAGTTGTACTTCACAACGATCAGCAAGACCAGCGGCAACAATATTTTTAGCAACATAGCGTGCAGCGTATGCAGCAGAACGGTCTACTTTTGTTGGATCTTTACCAGAGAATGCTCCCCCACCATGACGAGCGTATCCACCGTAAGTATCTACGATAATTTTACGTCCTGTTAAACCAGCATCTCCTTGTGGTCCACCAATTACAAAGCGTCCAGTTGGATTGATAAAGTATTTTGTATTTTCATCTATTAAATTTGTAGGAACAATCGGATTGATCACTACTTCTTTAATATCTTTTTGAATTTGTTCTAACGTAATTTCCGGATGGTGTTGAGTAGATATAACTATTGTATCGATATGAACCGGATTATTGTTCTCATCATACTCTACAGTTACTTGTGTTTTCCCATCTGGACGAAGATAATCTAAAGTTTCATCTTTACGGACTTGTGCCAATCGATGAGCTAGTTTATGCGCTAAACTAATTGGTAACGGCATAAGCTCTGGAGTTTCATTACAAGCATAACCAAACATTAAGCCTTGGTCTCCTGCTCCAATTGCATCTATATCAGAATCGCTCATAGATCCTTCTCTTGCTTCTAACGCTTGATCTACACCCTGCGCAATGTCAGGTGATTGTTCATCAATAGAAGTTAGCACAGCAGAAGTTTCTGAGTCAAAACCATACTTCGCACGTGTATAACCAATTTCTTTAATAGTAGAACGAACTACTTTAGGAATATCTACATAAGTAGATGTAGTAATTTCTCCAGCAACTAATACTAACCCTGTTGTTACACTCGTTTCACAAGCTACACGAGCATTTGGGTCTTCTGCTAGAATTGCATCTAGAATTGCATCAGAGATTTGATCACAAATTTTATCTGGATGTCCCTCTGTCACTGATTCTGACGTAAATAATCGACGTTGTGTCATAGATTGTTCCTCCTATATCCCGCGAGATTTCTCTCAAGAATTGATACGGTACTCATTCCCATGTCAAGCCATTCAAAATGTTTCATGCATTTTCTTCACATAATAGTACATGTAAGTTAAATGCATTGAAGTTAACTTGAAGCCGTTTCGGACTTGGCACACAAGGATAAAGGGCGATGTTCAATAAAAAAACCTCTCACTCACGTAAATATACATGAGGAAAGGTATTAGTATCATAAGCACCTTTCACTCTTATCAATCAAGGAATTTCACCTTGTCTCAGGTTTGGCACCTTTGTAATAATGAAAATACTACAGGTTGCCGGGTTTCATAGGGCCTGACCCCTCCACCAGCTCGGGATAAGAGTATCCGTTCAATTTATCATCATACGTAAGTATGTATAAGATGTCAACTATTTTTGTTTGTATTTTATACACAAAAGAAAAAATTAAAAGTGAATAGTATAGACTAATGAACCTAATGTGTTATACTAATTCACATATCTAGAAAACTTCCTCTTTTGAAGAGGAAATATAAAAAAAGGATGGTATATTCAAAATGAATTCAATCGAAACAGTGAGTGAACTGAAAGCATTGTTAGCAGGAAATAACGTTAGCAGCCAATTGTCAGTGCCACAACTTGTGGAAAAAGCTACAACAAGAGGAGAAGCAGTACTAACTTCTACTGGTGCAGTTAAAGCTGAAACAGGAAAATATACTGGCCGTTCTCCCCAAGATAAGTATATAGTAGATGAAGCTATTTCTAAAGACAAAATCGATTGGGGCTCAGTAAACCAACCAATTTCTTCTGACATTTTCGAAGCATTATATAAAAAAATGATTAACTTCTTAAACAAACAAGATGAAATATTTGAGTTTAAAGGATATGCAGGAGCAGACAAAGAATCACGTTTAGGTATTCAAATTATTAACGAATACGCTTGGCATAACCTTTTCGCTCATCAGCTATTCATACGACCAACACAAGAAGAACTTGCTACTCATACGACTGATTTCACTATTCTATCTGCTCCTAACTTTAAAGCAGATCCAGCGGTAGACGGTACTCACTCAGAGACTTTTATCATCGTATCTATGGAAAAACGCACAGTGCTAATCGGTGGAACTGAGTATGCTGGCGAGATGAAGAAATCTATTTTCTCTATTATGAACTACTTACTACCAGAACAGGACATTTTACCAATGCACTGCTCTGCAAACGTTGGGGATGATGGAGACGTTACATTATTCTTCGGATTATCAGGAACAGGGAAAACTACCCTTTCAGCAGATGCTGGTCGCAAATTAATCGGAGACGATGAGCACGGTTGGTCGGATAACGGTGTGTTCAATATCGAAGGTGGCTGTTACGCAAAATGTATCGACCTAACTCGTGAAAACGAACCACAAATTTGGGACGCGATCTCATTCGGCACGGTCCTAGAAAACGTAGTAGTAGATGCAGAAACTCGCGTAGCTAACTATGCAGATAACTCATTAACCGAAAATACACGTGCTGCATACCCAATTCAATATATCGATAATATTGTAGACCCTTCAGTAGCAGGTCACCCAAATACAATTATTTTCTTAACTGCGGACGCTTTTGGCGTATTGCCTCCGATTAGTAAACTAACGAAAGAACAAGCAATGTACCATTTCTTAAGTGGCTTTACTTCTAAACTTGCTGGTACTGAACGTGGAGTTACATCGCCACAACCGGTATTCTCGACTTGCTTCGGTTCGCCCTTCCTACCATTACATGCAACAGTGTATGCAGAAATGCTAGGCAAGAAGATTGACGAGCACGGTGCACAAGTATTCTTAGTAAACACTGGTTGGACTGGCGGAGAATACGGTGTTGGTAACCGTATGAAGCTTTCATACACACGTACAATGGTTCGTGCTGCTATTGATGGCAAACTAAACAATACTGATACTGAAACAGATACAGTATTCGGATTAGCTATTCCTAAAGTAGTAGAAGGCGTACCTTCTGAAGTCCTTATCCCTCGTAATGCATGGGCAGACAAAGCAGCATATGACCAAAAAGCTGCTGATTTAGCTCAGTCGTTCCGTGATAACTTTAAAAAGTTTGGTACAGTTTCTGAAGATATTTCTGTTAAAGGCGGACCATTAGCTTAATAGAGTAAACATCAAAAAGAGTCCAAATTCGAATGAATTTGGACTCTTTTTTTATATTTGTGCTTTTATTTGCTAAAAAGAATAATAAGTATATTTTATTGCAAAGGATGGTTAAGTCAAATTAGCATTATTCTAGTCACCATTAGTCTCATGATATTCACTATCCGTTATTTTAGGAAATATTTCTACAAACTTTTCGGCTTCCTCTTCATTAACTTTATATAGAATAATTTCAGAACCATAATGACCTATTTCCATCTGTTCAACCCCATCTTCTTGAAAGAACATTGTATACCACTTTAAACCACCTTTTGGATCAACAGAATAATTTCTAAAATAGAGTCTATTTTCATCCGTTAGATTAATAGTAATCACTTTCATCAATCCTTCTGTCTGAACGGAAACAGCTCGAGAGTTTAACTCTTCTAACACTTCTAGTTCTTCCAACCAACAATGGATCACTACTTCTTGGAACTCGTTTGTATATTGATCCCACAAATCCTCCCAAAAACTCGTATCTATGGGAAACGAAGATTTCCCCTCTACACTCATTGCCTCAGTTGTTACTACAACATTACCCACTATAAAACCCCTCTCTGATTTTTCATCCAATGACATGCATCTTTTACTACACGTCTATTTATTTTGCTCGGAAAAAAATGTGTGAATTCTGGATAGTACCAGGTTTCAACTGGTATACTATTCCCTACTAATGCATGCTCTAAAACCTTTGCATGCTCAAAAGAGACATTTTTATCTTGTTCACCGTGAATTATAAGCGTGGATGTCTTCATTTCCTTTATAAGAGGTAATACATCTCGCTCTTCGTATCCCACTGGATATTTGCTAGGAGTACCACCAATGACTCGTTTCATCATCTTTCTCATATCTAATCTTTCTTCATATGTTAGATATATATCGGACACACCCGCCCACGTAACTAAAGAGGTAATATCATTACGTAGAATAGCAATCCATAATGCCATGATTCCACCACGAGAAAATGCAAATAGGTGAATCCGTTCTGCAAGGCAATATTGCTTAAGTATATCTACTCCGTAGATAGCATCCCAACGATCTTCTCCAGCGAATTCATCTTTTCCTTCACCACCACGATTGCCACGATAATATGGCGCAAATACGATAAAACCTTCAGAAGCAATTTGTGCGATTCGGGCGGGTCGAACCATACCAATACTTTGCATACCACCACGACAATATAAAATACCTTCATAGTCTCCTACTTCTTTTGGTGACGCTAGCATCCCTTTGACACGTAGTCCACAGGACCAATATGTAATTTCTCTTAATACAATATGAGGATTGGGCGATGGATAAACTCGAACTTTTTCAATCGTTCCATTTGCTTTCAATTTCTTTCACCTTCTTTAAAATGGCTTTCATTCCATCATCTTTCATATGGAAGCTCAAATAATTACTTTGTGTAAGTTCTTCTGAAGATAACCAAAAGGCTCCTTCTGTTTCAAAGTTTGTCTTCTCTTTATTAATATACCCAACTTCCGCTACATAAACAGTTTTACAAAAAGGGATATTATCTATTACCATATATTCTGCAAGCCATGCTAACTCCACTATATCCACATTTGTTTCTTCTTTTGTTTCTCTAATTGCTGCTTCAACTAAAGTCTCTCCCTGCTCTAACTTACCACCTGGAAACTCTAAACCCCTTTTAGGATGCTTCGTCACCAACCATTTGCCTTTATATTTTGCTACGACTAGTACATGTTCAGATGGGATTGCAAAGCTACCTTGCTCAAAAGATAACAATACATCATAACCATTTAAATCTTGGAAAGAAATCATATCCTGACTCCCTTTGTTTTCTTTCAATTTTAGCATATGTATATAAAAAACTTAGCCCATGGAGAGCTAAGTCTAAAAGTAACTATTATTTTTGGGGTCCCATTTTATAATCTTCATTTCCTTCTTCTCTATTTTGTGCAATATTCTGCTTGGATTTGTCTTGAGGGGATAGGTTGAGTAAGGAACTAACATTTCGATAAGTTACTGGATTTTCATTACCTTTTCTATTTAAATTTTTACTCATAATTGAATCTCCTTTCTTCTTTGAAAATAAGGTAGCTGTTCGATAAATCGTTTAGAGTCATCTGAAGAGAATTCATGAATCCATGCATACACTTTCTTGAGCCTTCTATCATATTGGTCATTTTCCCCATCCACATGATATGGCTTTACCAATTGTGGTTCATGAGCCCGTAGAAAGTTTCTGCTTTGCACTGACTTCAGCTGATAGAAAAGTTTTTCAAATACTTTTATTTCATTTCTGGTAGCTGTTACTTCGTATTCCCACTGAGATTCTTCAGGATAAGCATATACTTGCTGACTTTTAACGGAGATATACACTTTGTATAAGGTCATTTTCACACATCCTTTTATAGAAGTTTGTGCAAAAAGCAAAAAAACATGCACCACTAGGGCACATGTTTTTTAAGCTTGAGGATATACTTTTTAATCATCATCTGTCTAGGCTACAGCGCCTAGCCCCTCGAGTCGTTTCAGAATGTCAGATAAAGGCAAAAAACGCCTTTACTGTCATTCCTCCAAAGCTTTTCGAGGCTAACAAAGGCGCTTTCGCTTTTCTTATTAAGCTTGAATATCTACAACGGTTCCTTTATGAGGATGTGTTGCAGCTGATTGAGACATGCCTTCCAACATTCCTATTGCTGCTACAGTTTCCATGTTCATAGCATTTCGTAAAACACTCATTTGCACGGTCTGTTGCAATTGTAGTAAGTTAGATGACATTATGGAGTTTATATCCAAAGAAATCCCTCCCTAACAAGCTTTATATCGGTAAATTCAAATTATTATTAAATGTATATTATTTTTTAGCAGTGTTAGCGTTAGTATCTCCTAAAAATGCATTTAACATCCACTGATGTTTTTCAGTTTTTTGGTAAATTGCATTTAATACATCTTCTGTCATATCATCTTCATCTTTGGCTGCTTCTTCCATCCCTTTTTTAAGAGATTTCATAATTTTATCAAAATCATCTACAACCGTTTGTACCATATCGTCAGCCGACTCTTTACTCGAAGCTTCTTTAACTTCTGAAAGCTCCAAATGTTCTTTTAAAGTTGCTGTAGGTTTACCACCAAGTGTTAATAAACGTTCAGCAATTTCATCCATATTAAGTGTAGCTTCGTTATATAATTCTTCAAATTTAGCATGTAAAGTAAAAAATGACGGACCCTTTACATACCAATGAAAATTATGTAATTTAGTGTACATAACTGACCATGTTGCTACTTGTTTGTTTAGTTCTTTGTTTAATGCTGCTGACATAAAATTGTCACTCTCCCTTTAATAATAGTTGCTTTCTCTTTTAATATACCTCTAACTCTCATACAATAAACATAACGATAAGTTTAATTGGAGTGAATAAAAATGGTATTTTGGATATTAGGTGCAGCAATAATATTAAGTATTTTCGGCTTTACCTTTTTGTACAAATTAGCTATGAATGAGAAACCTTCGAAAATTGATCCTCAACCAAAGGATGCTGATTAATACATGAAGCATATTATAATATCTATTTTTCGTTTTTATCAAAAGTTTATTTCCCCACTGTCTCCACCTAGTTGTCGCTTTTATCCAACCTGCTCTCATTATGGAGTTGAAGCACTTCAAAAACACGGAGCAATTAAAGGGAGTATTTTAACTGTAAAGAGAATATCGAAGTGCCATCCTTTTCATGAAGGTGGCATTGATCCCGTTCCTGATGAATGGCCTTTGAAGAAAAAATAAACAAAGGCTATTTTTTCTTGCATTTTTTCCGAAAGTCCTGTAATCTAATGAAGTTATCATTTTTCAAAACGTAATCATTACTATTTAGGGAGTGAATTTATTGAAACGAATTTTAATATGGAGTAGTCTTTGTCTTGTATTATTCCTTGCAGCTTGTGGAAAAAGTGAAGAGAAAGCTCAAAATACGGATGAGAAAGTTCAAATATATACAACCGTATACCCATTACAATACTTTGCTGAACATATCGGTGGAGAATCTGTACATGTCTCTTCTATCTACCCTGCTGGCGCAAATGAACATACTTTTGAGCCAACACAAAAAGATATGATGGCACTTGCAGATGCTGATTTGTTTTTTTACATAGGACTTGGCTTAGAGGGTTTTGTAGAGAATGCTAAAAAGACATTGGCAGATGAAGAAGTTAATATGATAGCCACTGTGGATGCAATTTCAGACGAACAATTAGAGGAAGCCGCTCACGAAGAGGAAGAAGCGACTTCAACGGATTCTCACGATCATGAACACGAAAGTGAATCATCAGAAGATCACAGCCATGAGGGACATGATCACGGGGATATTGATCCACATGTTTGGATGTCACCTAAAATCAGTCAAAGTCTTGCGCTTTCTATTAAAGACTCTTTAGTGGAGATCTCACCTGAGCAACAAGAGACTTTTGAAAAAAATTATGATGAATTAGTTAGTGAACTTCAACAACTAGATGCAGACTTTGAAGAAATGGCGCATAATGCACCTAACAAAACATTTTTTGTTTCTCACTCAGCATTTGGTTATATTGCTAACACATACGGGTTAGAACAACTGGCAGTAGCTGGACTAAATTCACAAGATGAACCTTCTCAAAAAGAACTGACTAAATTAATCGATTTGGCAGAAGAAAAAAATATTGAATATATTTTATTTGAGCAAAATGTATCTTCTAAATTGACTGAAGTGATTCAAAAAGAAATTGGTGCAGAAAGCTTGGTTTTGCATAATTTAGGTGTGCTATCGAAAGAAGATATCCAGAACAAAGAAACTTATTTTACATTGATGAACAAAAACCTCGAGACATTAAGAACGGTTTTGAAATAAAATTGTAAAGCTTCAAAATTCATTAGAAAAATCGGGCAAAGACGGCTAACTCTTTACGTTCAAACCTGCCCCTATCGTTTTCAAAGGACTATGGACAGATATTACTATAATGATTACCGAATTAACTTTTTAGGGATGCTGGTTGTTTGTGACGAACGTCACAAACAACCAGCATCCCTTTTTTGGGTAATCTTATGGCATTTGTCTGTCGGTCGCCTTCCTTCAACTCTCAGAAACAGGCTGGATAATTAGAGATAAGATAATTTCCTATTGATAGAGCAAAGATGATGACAGTCTAAGTACGCGACATCGTGTCGCAACGACTGCCTGACCCGCATCGTGCGGGGCCGATGATACAATTTTGTGAGCTATTTCACTTCTTTATAGGGCAAACACTTACTACTTCTATTATTTCTACTAGTATAAAAGGTAATTTATTTTCTTCGTCCTTCTGACAGAATAGTTAATATCCTATTATTAAGTACCACACATTAAATAGATTGTAGTGAAAGCTGGCACCTCCAGCGGGATAAGCGAGAAAGTCGTGACCCCGCAAGGAGCGTAGCGACCGAGGAGGCTCGGCCTCGCCCGCGGAAAGCGTCCACCAGAAACGGAAATCAGTAGCATTATTTATTCATTGATATCCCAACAAAATGATACAATCCATTCTTTATACTTTCTTATCTTTTAAAGCTATTCATATCAAATTTAATAACTCTCTTCTCACTAACTTATTTGCCCCGTTACGAGGTAATTCTTCTATAAAGTAATATTCTTTTGGCAATTTATAAGAGGCAATCTGTGTCTTCATGAAAGCCGCTAACTCTTCAATAGAAACTAATTCTTTTACTACAACAAAAGCTATTGGAATTTGTCCCCATTTATCATCTTGTCGACCTGTAACTCCTGCTTCAACAACTGCTGGGTGTTTAACTAATGCTTGCTCTAACTCGGCAGGATAAATATTCTCCCCGCCGGAAATGATTAGATCTGAGCGACGATCTACAACAAACAAATAACCTTCCTCATCTAAATAACCTATATCTCCAGTATGTAACCAACCATTCAATAATGGTTTCTTAGACTCGGCTGCTCCAATATATCCTTTCGTCACATGTGGCCCTTTAATACATATTTCTCCCATTTTTTCTTCCCCATCTATCCGAACATCTGCAAAGAAAAGAGGTTTCCCAGAAGATCCAAGCTTACGGATAGCATCCTCACTTGATAAGGTAGTGGTCTGAGAAGCTGTTTCTGTCATGCCATACGTTTGTAATACTGGTATATTCCGTTCGATTGCCCTCTCTAAATAAGACAAAGGAACAGGACCGCCACCAACTAAAATCGATTGAAACGAATCAGGGAAATACTGATTTCTATTTTCTAAAACGGATACGATGCGTTGAAGCATCACCGCTACTAATGACATTCTTGTGGCAGCACCCTCTAATATTTCATCAACTACTTTTTCCGGATCAAATTTAGTATGAAGGCTAACAGTCATTCCATATAATACAGAACGCATTAGAATAGAAAATCCACTTATATGAAACAAGGGTACTACACATAGCCAGCAATCATCGGGATGAATACCTAGATGTAGTGCGGAACCAGTTGCGTTCATAGCATGATTTTCTAATGATTGACGTACTCCTTTAGGGCTTCCCGTAGTTCCAGAAGTATACATAATAGAAATAGTACGACTTTTTGGCCAATCTCTTTCCATAGCATATACTTTTCTTTTGTTGTTATGAATATCATGAAAAGAAAATCTTTGGTTATAATTTATTTCTCTTTCATAGTTATCTACAAGTAAAATATTTGGCTTACTATCATGAAGCTGATAGTTTAGCTCTACTTCACTTAAACGTTCGTTTAACATAACTAATTCACAACCAAGTTGAAGACAACCATGTATGGCAATTACTAGCTCTGCATTGGAGCTTGATAAAATAGCAATCCTCATACCGGGCTGAATTCCTTTAGCGTGTAATTTCTCTGCAAATTCATTGGCTTCGTTATAAAGCTGTTGAAATGTCCATGCCTCTTCCCCAAACCGTAAAGCAGTGCGTTCCGGAGTCAAATAGGCACGTTTTAATAGTAAATTAGGAAACATGTTAAACTCCTTTCTTTAAACTATATAATTAATATACCTCGATATTCTATGTAAAAAAACCAGACAAAAAGAAGCCCGATACTTTAAAAACAAAACTTAGATATGTGTTGATTTCCGCTCCGAGCGGACGCTTTCCGTGGGCACGGCTTCAGCCGCTTCCCTCGCTTTCACTCAGTCCAAGATCTTCAGCTCGTGCTATTCCCACTGGAGTCGCCGCTCTGCGCTTCAATCAAAGAAAATCCATTTTCATCTTTCCTAATAAAATAGTATTCCTTAGCAAGCGGACGATTTTATCCATCTCTTCACTTGGACAACTCTTATCATCTAAGCGAAAGACTATGGTCAATATTATCGTGGAGTACTACTCACTTAATTGATTTTAGTGAAATCTAGCCGGGATAAGCGAGAAAGTTGAGACCCCGCAGGGAAGAAGCGGAGCGCCTGACTAAGGAGGCTCGACCTCGCCCGCGGAAAGCGTCCACATATAACGGAAATCAGTAGTATTACTCTTTCTTAATAGTTCTGTAAAACCATTGTTTATGCTGTATTTTTATATACTTGCTTATCTAGTAAAAAAGCTATCCCATAAAGGATAGCTTTTTTACACTCGTCATTCACTAATCACGGGAAACGTGGGAATTGCCCGAAATCTGGTTTGCGTTTTTCTTTAAATGCATCTCGGCCTTCTTTGGCTTCATCCGTTGTATAGTAAAGCAGTGTTGCGTCACCTGCTAATTGTTGAAGCCCTGCTAAACCATCCGTATCTGCATTCATCGCAGCTTTTAAGAAGCGAAGTGCTGTTGGACTCATTTCTAGCATTTCTGAACACCACTGAACAGTTTCATCCTCTAACTGTTCATATGGAACTACTGTATTGACTAAGCCCATATCAAGAGCTTGCTGTGCATCGTATTGACGACATAAATACCAAATTTCACGCGCTTTTTTATGTCCAATAATACGTGCCAAATAGCCAGAACCATAACCAGCATCAAATGATCCAACCTTAGGACCAGTTTGTCCAAATCTAGCATTGTCCGCTGCAATTGTTAAATCACAAACAACATGTAGAACATGTCCGCCACCAATTGCATAACCAGCTACCATTGCGACAACCGGTTTAGGTATTACACGGATTAGGCGTTGTAAGTCTAGTACGTTTAAGCGCGGAATCTCGTCTTCTCCAACGTATCCACCATGTCCACGTACTTTTTGGTCTCCACCTGAACAGAATGCATGCTCACCTTCACCAGTTAAAATAATGACACCTACATTTTTATCGTCACGAGCACGAGAAAATGCGTCAATCATTTCCATTACTGTTTTAGGGCGAAATGCATTACGCACCTCAGGACGGTTAATAGTTACTTTAGCAATTCCGTTAAAAAACTCATACTTAATATCTTCATATGTATGTAATGTTGTCCATTCACGAGTCATCTTACATCCTCCTTTAAAATAATATCCTTTACTATTGTAGCAAACAATTCAGGATTTTCCACATGAATTGCATGGCCTACATTCCTAACTTCTGTATGGGCCGCGTTTGGAAAGTAGTTTTTCATCTTTTTTGCAAGATTACTAAATTTTTCATCTAACTCGCCTGTTATTAAAAATGTAGGTGTAAAAAGGTCATCAAGCTTTTCCCAATAAGAAGGTTGCACTCCAGTGCCAAATCCACGTAAACTATTTGCCAACCCAATTTCAGTCCCTGCTAGTCGCTCTTGTCGTATAAGCTGCTGTTTCTCCAAGGATAACTTTCTTTGGGATTGAAACAAAGGTATTCTTTCCCAAAAATCTACAAAAGATACAAGCCCTTCTTCCAATATTCGATTAGCAAGCTGCTCATCGGATTGTTTTCTATTGGTGCGTTCTTCTATTTCTATAAGTCCGGGAGAACTACTTTCTAGAATTAGTCTTTTTACAGTGTACTGACTTGCATAGGCTAGAGCTAACCTACCACCCATTGAATAACCAACAAGCGTAAAATTACTCCACTGAAGCTGTTGAAATAATGCATGCAAATCTTTTATCTGCTCCTCTGCTGAATAACGACCTGAATCCATAGGTTTAGAAGTCCCCCCATGTCCTATAAGATCAATTGCAAGGAGATCAAATGTACTGGGTAGATGTGAAATTACTTCATCCCAACTATGTGTAGACCCCGTAAATCCATGCAAAAAAATAATTTTTTCATTTGCACCCTTATTATATCTGTCGATATGAATATCAATTCCTCGGATATTTACTGTTATACTTTCCAAACCGAATCCAGCTCCTTCGAAATCGCAGCCCATAATTTTCGATGTGTCTCTGTATTTACTTGTCTATTCGTGAATACTTCGATAATACGAATATCCTTCGTCTTTTCCTCGGCTAAAGCTTCTTTAAAATCTTCCTTCGAGTGAACTGCATTGTACTGAGCATTATACATAGTGGCTATATTGGAAAACTCTAAACCTGTCGGAGTACCAAATAAATGCTCAAAATAATTGGTTTCTGTAGATTGAGGGAGATAAGAGAAAATTCCTCCGCCGTCATTATTCATAACAATAATCGTCATGTCAGAATGGTGGAACCGACTAACTATCAAACCATTCAGATCATGTAAAAACGCTAAATCTCCAATCAATAAATAACCAGGACGATTTAGTGCTGTTTGAACTCCAAATGCGGAAGAAACTACCCCGTCTATTCCATTCGTTCCTCTGTTTGCGTAGAGTTGAATATCCTTTGTGGTTTTATTGAAAAAGGTATCAAGGTCTCGTATTGGCATACTACTACTAGCAAATAAATATGACTTATCTGGTAGTGCTTCAAACAACAAACCTGCTAATGCACCTTCATCTGTTTCATGTTCCATATAGCTGTTCACATGAGCAGTCGCTATATTATTTGCTTGAGTCCAGCAATCCGTGTATGTAGAAGAAGACTTTGTATCTGTTTTTAGCCATAGTGATTCAGCATCCACTTGCACATGATGCGTAGCAATATGAAGTGAATCACGGAAAAGTGGACTTTCGTCGACAACCATAAATACCATAGGCTTACACTCTTTTAAATAAAGCATAAGTGGTTTAGAAACTGGTTGTGCTCCAAAACGAATTACGACATTTGGAACAGCCATCTCTTGAAAGGACTTGTTTTTCAGAATGGCATCGTATTGATCAATACATAAATCCATGCAATCCGCAGGTATAGAAGTGCGTAAATTCGATAACGGATCAACTAGAACTGGCCATTGTACCATTTTTGCAAATTTCCAAAAACCATCAGTAGTTTGAAGAGAATCTCCTACGATAAATATGCCTCTTACTTCATTTTGAAGCAAATCTTTATACCACACTAAAAATTCTTCACTTGGTGCTAACTTTCCAATCTCGGGTACAAGTATGTTCATTGTTGGTAATGGCTGTTCCATATCAAGTAATAACGGCTCACGGAATGGTACGTTAATATGAACAGGTCCCATAGGAGCAGTTTTGGAAGTAGACACTGCACGCTGAATATGACGCTCTACAAACGCTAAATTTGCTTCTGATTCTGGTAGAGGAAAGTCTACTGCCCATTTAACATGCTTTCCATATAGATGAACCTGGTCTATTGTTTGAGGTGCTCCCACTTCTCTAAGTTCATGTGGACGATCAGCTGTAACAACTAATAGCGGTACACGAGCATAATACGCTTCTACAATAGCCGGAAAAAAGTTTGCAGCAGCGGTTCCAGAAGTACATAAAAGCACAACTGGAGTTTTCTTAGCTTTTGCAATGCCAAGAGCAAAGTAACCGGCGGAACGTTCATCTATTTGTCTATAAAATTGAAAACCCTCACTTTTGGCAAATGCATATGCCAGAGGAGTTGACCTTGAACCAGGACACATCACTATGTCCTGAACACCTGCCTGTCTAATAGTTTCTACAAAGTGATTTACATAAGATGTTAAATACTCGATGTTAGTCATTCATATTTCCTCCAAGTGTTCGAAGCATTGGACGGAACTTCACTCGTGTTTCTTCAAATTCCTCTATGGAGGATGATTCGGCAACGATTCCGCCACCTGCATATAAATAGGCGTGTTCATTTTCTACTAAAGCAGAACGTATTCCAACAGCGAACTCCCCGTCTCCTTCAGCGTTTATCCAGCCAATTGGAGCAGCATAATACCCACGATTCATCTGTTCCGATTCGCGAATAATCTTAATCGCATCCTGGCGTGGCTCCCCACCTAGTGCTGGAGTAGGATGTAAAGCCTGTACTAGCTCAAAAAGCGATGAATTCTTTTTCAGACTTCCTTCAATCGGAGAATATAAATGCTGAATATCTCTAATTTTCATAAGCTTTGGTCTAGTGGGTACTTTGACGTCTTCACAATATTGCATGAATACTTTTTTAATCATTTCCACTACATATTTATGCTCACCTAAATTTTTGGGATCTGATAATAATGCCTCTCCAAGCTCCTTATCCTCAAGAGAATGCTTTCCTCTTCTCGTAGAACCGGCAAGTCCAGCAGATTGGGCTTTGTCATTTTCTACTTTAACAAGTCGCTCTGGTGTTGCACCAAAAAAGATTTTCTCTCCATTTTCTAATCCAAATAGATAACTTTCAGGTTGCTCCATGGAAGCATTATATATTGCTGTTGCTGGTGAGAAAGTATCAGCAAATGTCAGTTTAAGTGATCTAGCTATAACTACTTTTTGGACTTCATCTTTTCGAATTCTCTTCGTTACATCCTCTACAGCATGTAAATACTCGTTCTTCAAGCGGTCTTCCCGTTTGATCAAGGACGGTTTTTCATGTACCCTTAACTCTTTTACTTGAGCAGTGTGTATTAACGTATCTCTTTCTATACGTAACAGTTCAAACGTTTCCGTACTCTTTGCTTCGTCCGTAATATAGTGAATGTTCACGAATGCCTGATCATGTTGGATAACTAGCTGAAACGTAGACACGACAAAGAATGCAGAAGGAAATGTATCCCATTCCGAAGAAATCTTGTTTTTTGGATCGAAAGCAAACCCGCCAAATAGGATAGGAGATACATCCGCTTTTTCCTTTAATGATGACTGGCAAAGTTCCTTCCATTTTGTATCAATATCCTTATATCTATTATCTTCTAAGTTATTTGTAATAGTATGAGCATGTCCCAATCCTACTAAGGTCAATGTCTTCTCTTTGTTTTGCCAAAAATAACGTTTCCCTTTATATAATTCATCCCCTGCTTCAAAAAAAGCTTGTGCAGACAATCTCGATACTTCTATTGTTTCCGTATAAAAACGGTATTTTGTATTAATGGTACCGGTGGTTTTCGGCATAAATATGACCTCCGTTTAGTAACTACTCTTTTATCTAGGTTAACTAATTTACTCTACCTTTAATCATACATCTTTCTACACATTTCAGCACACATTTAGCTATAAATTTATGTTAAAATTGATATTGGATTCTTTTAAAGGAGAGAAAAAATATGTCACACGAATTTCAAGCTGACAAGGGCTGGCGCGTATGGTGGAAACTGACAAGACCACATACCCTAACTGCCTCATTTGCACCAGTTTTTCTTGGTACAATGATTGCCCTATACGAGGCAAATATTGATTGGCTATTGTTTATTGCTATGTTATTAGCTTGTCTACTGATACAAGCTGCTACAAATATGTTTAATGAGTATTATGATTTTGTACGAGGTCTCGATAGCGAGGAATCGGTCGGTATTGGTGGGGCAATTGTTAGGAATGGTGTAAAACCCAAAACGGTAATGCAACTAGCTCTATTGCTATATGTAATAGCTGCTATATTAGGTATCTATATTTGTTATGAAAGCTCTTGGCTATTATTAATAGTCGGTGCAATTTCTATGGCAGTGGGATATTTCTATACTGGGGGACCTTACCCTATTTCTAGTACTCCCTTTGGTGAGCTTTTCAGTGGGTTATTTATGGGGATGCTTATTGTTTTAATTGCAGTTTATATTCAAGTAGGTTCAGTGCCTTTATTCGCTGTATTGTTATCTGTACCAAGTGCTCTGCTAGTAGCAGCAATCATGCTATCTAATAATATTCGCGATTTAGTAGAAGACACAATAGGCGGACGAAAAACGATGGCTATATTAGTTGGTCGGAAAACAGCAATTACAATTCTAGCTTCCTATTTTGTTTTGTCTTACCTATGGATTATAGGTTTAGTAGTTTTGCAAATAATCACTCCATGGAGTTTATTAGTTTTATTGAGTTTGAAAAAACCTATACATGCGATAAAATTATTTAAACAAACAGAAAATCCAGTTAAAGTTGCGCCTGCTATGAAAGACACCGCTCTTACGAATACGATTTTTGTATTCCTTTTAGGCTTAGGTCTATTGATTGGCTATTATTTATAATATTTTAAAAAACCAGAATGCTAGTAAAAAGCTAGCACTCTGGTTTTTTTCTTATTTATAGGATAATAACTCTGCTTTAAGTACACCTTTTTTATCGACAAGCTTGATAATTCCGATTCCAGGTGCGATATAGAACGTGTAGCCATAGTTTGTGCGAACAACTACCACGTTTTGGAATGTTCCGGCTTTTACTTTAACCGTACTAGTAGTACTTTCCACATTTACATTATAAAAAGCTTGACTGTTGTCCTCTGTTAAATAATATTCTTTCGTTGTTTTTCCTTCAATCAATGGAAAAGCAATATCAAGTATGGCCCAATCTGTATGACCTACCCCAAATATTAAACGATCTTTATGTTCAATATATGTAAAACTATTTAGGGAATTACCTTTCTTCATTAAAAAAGCTTCCGTCATATCGTATTCAGAATTATAGGAATCACTAACAGTAAATTCATTTTGTGTATTTTCAGTAAAGCTAGGAGAATAAACAAGCTTCATCCCTGCTTTTGGAGTTAGCCCACCAATTACTTCTTTATTAAGCAAAGCTAGCTTACTTTTAGATGGAGTTTCATATTTCACTTTAGAACCTTTTTGTACGAAACTACTTGCCCCTACTCCATATAAGCCACCATTTGTTCCCTTATACGTATAGACTCTATATTCATCACCTTTTTTTAGTGTGCGTACTTTATTAAGTGATCCATTGGAGCCAACTTTAACTAAATTCGTGTCTGCAAGAATTGTTACTTTACCTATTTGCCCTTGTTTTAACTCTGTTTTTCCCCACATAACTTTGTTTGTAGCTGCGTCTGCTTGCATGTTACCTAAGCTTGTGAAGCCTACCGCTAGTACAAGTATGAGCATAACTTTACTAAATTTTTGAAACAACTATAACCTC
Source organism: Psychrobacillus psychrotolerans (assembly GCF_900115805.1). Taxonomy (GTDB): domain Bacteria; phylum Bacillota; class Bacilli; order Bacillales_A; family Planococcaceae; genus Psychrobacillus; species Psychrobacillus psychrotolerans. Next base: position 1,430 of record NZ_FOXU01000003.1, on the reverse strand, counting down.
TCCCTTCATTGGAAATTATATCATATTTTAATACCACTATAAATATAACCTTAGGTTCATTATTCATGCGGTATCAATGGTCATTATGTTGTATACATTCTATTGACTGACCTTTCCATGCATAGAAAAAGGGAAAGGAATAAAATAAAAGTTAAACATAAAAAAAGGTAACCAATGATTGGTTACCTTTTTTTGAGTATGACCCCTACGGGATTCGAACCCGTGTTACCGCCGTGAAAGGGCGGTGTCTTAACCGCTTGACCAAGGGGCCTATATATGGCGGAGAAGGAGGGATTTGAACCCTCGCACCGGTTGCCCGATCTACACCCTTAGCAGGGGCGCCTCTTCAGCCACTTGAGTACTTCCCCATATATGGCTCCGAAGGTAGGACTCGAACCTACGACCAATCGATTAACAGTCGATTGCTCTACCACTGAGCTACTTCGGAATAATGGTGGGCCTAAATGGACTCGAACCATCGACCTCACGCTTATCAGGCGTGCGCTCTAACCAGCTGAGCTATAGGCCCATTATTTTGGAGCGGGTGAAGAGAATCGAACTCTCATCATCAGCTTGGAAGGCTGAGGTTTTACCACTAAACTACACCCGCATTAAATGGTGGCTCAGGACGGAATCGAACCGCCGACACAAGGATTTTCAGTCCTTTGCTCTACCGACTGAGCTACTGAGCCTCTTCAATCTTAAAATAAAAGCTAATTGTTTAGGCTATATTTACAATTGATATGTATTAATATTATTAAATAAATGGCGGTCCCGACCGGGATCGAACCGGCGATCTCCTGCGTGACAGGCAGGCATGTTAACCGCTACACCACGGGACCATTTGGTTGCGGGGACAGGATTTGAACCTGCGACCTTCGGGTTATGAGCCCGACGAGCTACCACTGCTCCACCCCGCGACAATAAAATACTTAAGGATTATTATTACTTCCACAAACAATAAGATAAAAATGGAGGAGGAAGAGGGATTCGAACCCCCGCGCGGTATGACCCGCCTGTCGGTTTTCAAGACCGATCCCTTCAGCCGAACTTGGGTATTCCTCCAAGACATTGTTGGTGGACCTTGCAGGACTCGAACCTGCGACCGGACGGTTATGAGCCGTCTGCTCTAACCAACTGAGCTAAAGGTCCTTAAGATGGCGGCAGAGGGAGTCGAACCCACGACCTTTCGGGTATGAACCGAGTGCTCTAGCCAACTGAGCTACACCGCCATGATTTTCAAACTAATTTTATAAATGGTGGAGCCTAGCGGGATCGAACCGCTGACCTCCTGCGTGCAAGGCAGGCGCTCTCCCAGCTGAGCTAAGGCCCCATAAATAATAACTGGTCGGGAAGACAGGATTCGAACCTGCGACCCCTTGGTCCCAAACCAAGTGCTCTACCAAGCTGAGCTACTTCCCGTTATATGG
>NZ_FOXU01000005.1 GCF_900115805.1 Psychrobacillus psychrotolerans | reverse complement strand
GATCACCCTCTCAGGTCGGCTACGCATCGTCGCCTTGGTGAGCCGTTACCTCACCAACTAGCTAATGCGCCGCGGGCCCATCCTGTAGTGACAGCCGAAACCGTCTTTTAACATCTCCCCATGAGAGGAAATGGATTATTCGGTATTAGCCCCGGTTTCCCGGAGTTATCCCAATCTACAGGGCAGGTTGCCCACGTGTTACTCACCCGTCCGCCGCTAAATCAGAAGAAGCAAGCTTCTTCGTCATTCGCTCGACTTGCATGTATTAGGCATGCCGCCAGCGTTCGTCCTGAGCCAGGATCAAACTCTCCATAATAGAGAACTTAAAAAGCTCAATTTGTTTTGCTGGCATCATCATTAAATGATGTCAAAAATTGTTTTGCTTTCAACTAACTAAGTTAGTTGAAAGCTATGTTTCTTAACGTTTTGCATGTTCAGTTTTCAATGTTCAATATTCAATGATATTAAATAATGGAGCGGGTGAAGAGAATCGAACTCTCATCATCAGCTTGGAAGGCTGAGGTTTTACCACTAAACTACACCCGCATTAAATTTTGTTAAATTGTTATGTGACTGGTGCGGCCGAGAGGACTTGAACCTCCACGGGGTTATCCCCCACTAGGCCCTCAACCTAGCGCGTCTGCCGTTCCGCCACGACCGCTTAGTACTTAACAGAACAAGGTTGATTATACTCTCGAACACCTTAAATGTCAACAACAATTTGATGAGCCATGTAGGATTCGAACCTACGACCCTCTGATTAAAAGTCAGATGCTCTACCAACTGAGCTAATGGCTCAAAAATGGCTGGGGTACCTGGATTCGAACCAGGGCATGATGGAATCAAAATCCATTGCCTTACCGCTTGGCTATACCCCAACATGGCGGTCCCGACCGGGATCGAACCGGCGATCTCCTGCGTGACAGGCAGGCATGTTAACCGCTACACCACGGGACCGTTGAAAATACAAAGTAATAAATATAAATGGTAATGACCCCTACGGGATTCGAACCCGTGTTACCGCCGTGAAAGGGCGGTGTCTTAACCGCTTGACCAAGGGGCCATAATGGCTCCGAAGGTAGGACTCGAACCTACGACCGATCGATTAACAGTCGATTGCTCTACCACTGAGCTACTTCGGAATAACTTTTGTCGTTTTGTTTTACTCGACTTTTTCTATTATAGAGAGGGTTTTGCAAAACGTCAACTACTTTTTGATAATTTATTTGAGATTTTCAAAAGAAACTAACATTAGGTCTCCAAAACACTTGCCACAACGGTATTTCCTAGTATTTAAACGAATTTTCCGATTATATGAAAGAGAGCATTTTACACATTTATATGTATATCTCTTTTTACTTTTCCGGACTTTTCTCTCCACTAAAGTAGAACAAAATCTAGGTGAGTTTGTTATTTTAAGTAACTCCCTAAAGTCAGTATCTCTATGCTGATAGCCTTTTCCTTCTATATGTAAGTGATAATGACAAAGCTCGTGTTTGATCACGCCTAGCAATTCATCCATTCCGTACTTTTCGAAAACTAGCGGATTCACTTCTATATTGTGCGATCTCAACATATACCTTCCACCAGTTGTTCTAAGTCTTTTGTTGAAATATGCTTTATGTTGAAATTGTTTCCCAAAGACTTCGTTTGATACATGACTTACTAGTTCGTGTAATTTTTCATCAGACATATTATCTCCCCCCTATTTAAAAAGAGGTTGTCCAGTGGCATATCTCCATTGGACAACTCTATTCGTTACACTTGTTGTTCAGGAGGAAGCATCGTTAATGCAATCCTTCCTTTGTTGGCATCAAACTGTTCTACCCAGACAGTAACTATATCTCCAAGGGAGACAACATCTAAAGGATGTTTGACAAAGCCTTTTTTTAGTTTAGAAATATGAACTAGGCCATCTTGTTTTACACCAATATCTACAAATGCACCGAAGTCTACTACATTTCTTACTGTTCCTTGTAACTCCATTCCTGTTTTTAAGTCCTCTAATTTGAGTACATCTTTTTTCAGGATTGGCTGCGGGAATGCTTCACGAGGGTCACGCGCTGGTTTGATCAATGTATCTACAATATCCTTTAATGTGATCTCCCCTATTTCTAACTCTCTACTTACTTCTTCAATAGAAATTTTCTTTAGTGCCTCTTCTGCTTCTTTTGTGCCTATTTGCGTCTTCTTAAGTCCTGCAATTTCCAGTACCTGCTCCGCTCCCTTATAACTTTCAGGGTGGATTCCTGTTGCATCAAACGGATTTTTTGCATCTGGTACGCGTAAAAACCCAATTGCTTGTTCATAAGTTTTGGCTCCAAGGCGTGGAATTTTCTTAAGTTGTGCTCGCGAAGTAAACCTCCCTTGCTCGTTTCTCATATTCACCACGTTTTCTGCAACTGTTTTTGACAGCCCTGAGACGTATTGTAAAAGGGAAGCAGATGCAGTATTTACATTTACTCCTACTTGGTTAACCGCAGTTTCTACTATAAAGGATAAGGAATCGGATAATTTCTTTTGCGAAACGTCATGTTGGTATTGTCCTACTCCTACTGCTTTTGGATCTATCTTCACTAATTCCGCCAAAGGATCCTGCAATCTTCTTGCAATAGATACCGCACTTCTCTGCTCTACTTGTAAGTCAGGAAACTCATTACGTGCTGTTTCAGATGCTGAATACACACTGGCACCCGCTTCATTTACTATTACATACGCTACCTCGCCCTCTACCTCTTTCAAACAGTCCACAATGAATTGTTCTGTTTCGCGAGAAGCGGTACCATTTCCGATAGCTATTAAAGAAATAGGATAGTTTTTTAAGTAAGCAAGTACTTTTTTCTTGGAACCCTCCACATCCATTTTAGGCGCATGTGGATAAATAGCCGATACTTCTAGCAGTTTTCCTGTATCATCTACAACCGCTAATTTACACCCAGTACGATAAGCTGGATCGACACCTAGAATTACTTTTCCCTTTAATGGTTGTTGCAATAGTAGGTTCCTTAGGTTTTCGGAGAATATGTGAATAGCCTGAGCTTCTGCTTTTTCTGTAAGCTCTGCTCGAATCTCTCGTTCAACAGAAGGCTGAATTAGTCGTTTGTATGAGTCTTCTACCGCCAATTCAATTTGTTCCACTGCATCACTAGAGGATGGTTTAATCCAATGTGTTTTCATCACATTAGCTGCTTTCTCCATAGGAACTTGAAGAGCAACTTTTAAGATATCTTCTTTTTCCCCTCGGTTTACTGCTAATATACGATGAGGAACTATCTTTTTAACAGGTTCTTCGTACTCATAATACATTTCAAACACATTCTTTTCATCTAGCTCTGCCTTTTTGACCGATGTAATAATTTTACCGTCCGCACGGGTAATATTACGGATTTGCTCTCTTATTTTCGCATCGTCAGCAAATTGCTCAGCTAGGATATCTCTAGCTCCAAGTAACGCATCCTCTACTGAAAGAACTTCTAGTTCTTCATTTAAATAGCCTTCTGCTAACTTAGAAATGGATTCTTTAGGGAAAGTCATGATGAGAGCCGCCAAAGGTTCTAATCCTTTTTCCTTTGCAATAGTAGCCTTTGTTCTACGTTTTTGCTTATATGGTCGATATAAATCTTCTAATCGTTGCAATACCGTTGCATTATTAATAGAAGCAGTTAACTGTTCGGTTAGTTTACCTTGCTCTTCAATTAAGCGAAGGATCTCTTCTTTTCTTTGTTCCAACTGCTGTATGTAATTATACCGATCTTCAACGGCTTTAATTTGGACTTCATCTAAAGAGCCTGTTTGTTCTTTTCTATATCGTGCTATAAAAGGAACCGTATTTCCCTCTTCTAGTAATTTTATAACCTGTTCAGCTTGTGATGATTTAACACCTGTATCTTTTGAAACAAGTTGGAGCATTTTCTTTATTTCCAATATGAACACGTCCTTTCTTTATAGTACTCAGTTTATCATATTTGTTACCTTCTAGAAAAAGCCAAACAAAAAAGCTTACCCTATATTAGAGTAAGCTTCCTACTATAAAGGTTGAGTCGTCGCCATGCTCAATTTCTTTAAAAATCGTTTCATAGAGACATTCCGCATTCGAGGCATTTTTTATAGTGGATTTCGGACTTTTCATCACAACCCCGTCTGAGTGAAGCATGAACAAATCATTTTTTTCACAGGCATATGTTTGGGTATTAATCTTTTGCTTTCTGCCTGATAAGTAGCCCATAACGGGTAGAGGATAAATCATTTTATCGGTAGAGCGTTTATACATATAAAACTTCACATTACCAACACAGCTATAGGATATAGTTTGATGTTTATAATCTATTTTAACTATCGCTACTGCTGCACCTCTCTTACTAACCATTAACTCGTTGCAACGTAGTAGTAATTCATCTAATGTTTCTTCTTTATATTCCTCTAGAATCTTCGGGATAATATCTGCAGACTCTTTAGCCACAGGTCCATTTCCCAACCCATCTGCTATAGCACAAAGCATAAACTCATCTGTCTTTGTAATATAATAAGTATCTCCAGATTCTAGATTTCCACTTTTGGCCTCTTGGTATACAAACAAATCTACTTTGTCATCTGAAAAATTCATCATTTAACTACTTCACCTGACAATAAAATGGCCTCCTGTAATTTCTTTATAGCCTTTCGTTGAATCCTAGATACATGCATTTGGGATATACCTAGACGATCTCCTGTTTCTTTTTGACTAAGCTGCTCCATGTATGTAAGTTGAATGATTTCTTTCTCTCGATCCGATAATACATTTAGTGCATTAGCAACAAGTAAGCGTTGATCTGTTTTCTCGTATTCGCCATCTGCTTTACCAATAACATCAAATAACGTAATGGTACTACCGTCTGAGTCAGATTCAAGTGAATGATCCATAGATAATGCCTGATAACTTTTACCCATTTCCATGGCTTCAAGCACGTCTTCTACTTCTACACCTAGAAAATCAGCGATTTCCGGAATAATAGGAGAACGTTGGAATTCCACTGTTAGTGTTTCCACTGCTACTCGGATTCGTGGTCCAAGTTCTTTTATCCTTCTTGGAACATGTACAGCCCAAGTTTTATCTCTTAAAAAGCGTTTTATCTCTCCGATAATGGTAGGGATAGCAAAAGCTTCAAAGTTTTTTCCGAATGATGGATCATATCTTCGGATAGCTCCAAGAAGACCAAGCATGCCGACTTGGGCGATATCCTCATGATGCGATTTACCATTAGAATATTTTCGAGCAATGGATTCTACCAACCTAGTGTAATTCAGTACTAAGTTAGTTTGTGCCTCTTCACTTTCTGTCTCTTGATATTCTTTGATCCATCCCAATATTTTCTCTTTCGATTCTTTATTAGGAAGGGACGTGTTCGACATTTTCATCCACCTGCTCTACTCTGACATGTTTCGTCATAAATACAGTAACGCCTTCTTGGTGATGTACTTTAACCTCATCCATTAATGTCTCGATCAAATATAAACCAAGACCTCCTTCTCTCAAGAAAGATCCTTCCTCTAAATCATGATAAGGGCCGACTTTTGCTTTCGTTTCTTCAAAGTCAAAACTTTTACCATGATCCGCTACCATGATTTCTATTTTTTCATCGTATAATGCACAGCCAATAACCACTTCGCCTTCCTCATTATCCGCATATGCATGTTGGACTGCATTTGTAATCGCTTCACTTGCAGCTATTTTTAAGTCTTCGATATCATCATACGTAAATCCGATACGATTGGCCAAACCAGAAATTGTGAGGCGAGCAACGCTAACATATTGAGGCTTTGCAGGCACCCGAATTTCAACATAATCAAACGGTTTCATCTATTTTCACCTCTTCATCTCTAGCCTGTATATCCATAATTTCCACTAAACCAGTAATATCAAATAAGCGCTTCAATCTAGATGAAAGTCCCGTTAACTCCATATGACCATTTGCAGCTATGACGCTCTTATAAAAGCCGACAAAAACACCTAGTCCCGTACTATCCATATAGGAAACATCTTGTAAATTCAATTCAACATGTATATTATCCTGTAAGGTTACCTCTGCAAGTTTCTCTCTTAAAATCGGCGCTGTAAAAGCATCAATTTCTCCACCAATTAATCCTTTAATATGCAATTCAGCTATCGTTTGTAATTCAACTGAAATATTCATTTTTATTCCCCCGTTTTCGCTATATATAGTCTATTATCTATTGTCTATAGTCTCTATACCACAAAGCAGTTATTAATAAACCTCAAATTACTTCTTTTTGAAAATAACGAGTGTGAAATCATCTCGTTGTTCAAACTCCTGTAATTCCTCAAGCTTGTGAAACACATATTCCACCATATCTTGAGCAGATTGATCTCTTACGCTTTCAATAATATCCATCACGGTTTTTTGGTCAATGAATCCCTCTTTTGAACGGCATTCAGTTACACCATCAGTCATCATAACGACAAAATCGTCTTTTCCTAAAGAAATAGAGTGTTGTTCGTATTTAACATTGGGAATTACACCTAACAATAATCCCTTTGCTTGTAGTTCTGAAAAACTATTAGACTTAGCACAATAAAATAAAGGTGGCTCATGTCCTGCAGAGGCATATGTAAATACACTTGTAGAAGTATCATAAGTTCCATAAAACATGGAGATGAACATCGAATCACTTACACTTTTCTCAACAATTCGATTGATGACATCTAGTACAACAATGGGTTCGGTTTCTGCTCCATTTAAACTATCCATCCCATACTTAATCATGGACATGCATAGGGCAGCTGGAATCCCTTTACCGATTACATCTGCAACGGCAATACCTACTGTAGTATCATCATTTAGAAAATGCGTGTAATCCCCATTCATTTCTTTTGCAGGAACAGAGATCATCCCTATATCTAAACTGTTCATCTCTGGCACTTTAGTTTTCAACAACGTTTGTTGAACATTAGAAGCCAGCTCCATTTCCATTCTAAAGTTTTCCTGTTTTTTAATTAGGGTCTGGTGTTCTTTTAGTGCAAGTCCATATCTAATCATCACTTCTATTAATAAATCAAAAGAATGCCAAACATTATTTGGCAATTCAGGCATAAGTTCTTCTAAAGAAGCCTTATGTATACTTATAACTTCCTCTGGAGAAATATTCTTTTGGATAAGTTGTCTACTGAAGTTTTGACCTTCATACAAATTATGTTCTGTTTGTCTTTGTGTATATTGCTCTAAAATCTCTCTGTATTGTCTCTTAAATTCTTGAGGCATACTTTGAATTACCTCCTATCTTAATAACTTAGATGCACTAATAGTGGTACCTTCTCCTAGGACAGTTTCAATTTTGAAATCGTCCATTAGTCGCTTTACTCCTGGAAGGCCGGCACCTAAACCACCTGATGTCGTATATCCATCTTCCATGACTTTACGAACATCTGCAATTCCTGGTCCTTTATCAGATGCAATGACAAGCAGACCTTTTAGGTTGCCATCAGTAATTTGTCTAATTTCTATTTTACCTTTACCAGCATATAAGTATATATTCCGAGCGAGTTCACTAATCGCTGTTGTAATTCTTGCTTGGTCAACTGTACCGAAGCCTACATCCTTCGCTTCATTTCTACCAAGTTGCCTTGCAGCAACGATATCCCACTCAGTTATTATATCAACAGAAGACCTTAAGTTCATGGACTAGTCCTCCAATTCTCGTTCTAATTTTTCCAATCCATTTTCTAAGTCTAGGGCCGTAACTACATTTTCGAGTCTAATGCCTAATTCTATGAGAGTAATAGCTACCGCAGGTTGAATACCTGTAATTACTACCTTCGCACCCATTAGACCCGACATACTGATTACATCTCCCAATACTTTTGCGATGAATGAGTCTATAAAATCTATTGGTGTAAGATCAAGTACTACTCCTCTTGCAGATGTTGTATGAAGCTTATCAAGTAAATCTTCTTGAAAAGAAAGAGCAGTTTGATCATCTAACTCCCACTGAATGGAAACGATTAAACAATCTCTCAATTTTAAAATAGGTATTCTTGTCATCATTATGCTTCCACCTCTACTATTGCTCGATTTGTTAAAGCCAGGGCTTGTTCAACGCCTTTTTGTAAAGTACTTGTTGTTGTAAAATCATTTAAGTTTATACCTAGTGTAACAATAGTTTGCGCAATTTCCGGACGGATTCCGACTAGCATACATTTAGCTCCGACTAATCGGACGGCATCTGCTGCTTGAATAATATGATGCGCAACCATCGTATCTACTACTGGGACGCCTGTAATGTCTAGCAACACAACTTCTGCACGATGCTTTACAACTCCCTGTAGAAGATTTTCCATTATTAGCTTTGCTCGTTCCGTATCAATTGTACCTACTAAAGGCATTACGGAAATTTTTTCGAAGACAGGTATTAAGGAAGCAGACAGTTCTTGTAGAGCAATCTTTTGTAGACTCACCGTTTTTTCCCACACTACCGAATAGGCATCTACAATGCTGTGATTCAAAGGAATAATCCAATTATTTAATATTTCTCTATATGATTGGAAATTACCTTCATCTAAGTTCTCTACATCGTCCATTTTTTCATAGATAATTTCTGTGAAGTTGGTTAAGGCTTTTAAAACAAAAGAGATTGACCATCCATAATGTACAATTTGAACGGAAAAATCATTTAACTTGGCCGTATATGTATCGTGGTCTTCCGTTAGACTTGAAATCATTAACTCTCCGAATTCACGAACTGTATTATCCACTATTCTATTAGACATAATCTGGAAGAAACGATCATCCTTCTCTTCCTCCATCTTTATTCTCCACTTTTCTAAAATTTCATCAATATTATCGTGAATATACGAAGCAATTCTGCTATTCATTGTTTTACATACATCTCCTCGTTGAATATTAGTAATTATATTGTACAGAATTTCATCTAACATTACATCTTTTACACTTGTCCATGTATTACCTGATTAGTGATACTACCCTGTAATATAGTATTTTGCAAACCAAGTAAAGTGAATTAGTTTTACCTTCAACTCTAACTTTGTTAAAAAAATTCCTATTAAAAAACACAATGTGTTTTTGTCGGTTCCACATTGTGTTTTTACTATGTATTAAAATTTAACAATCCCTAAGCTAATCCCTAATGCATGATCTACGTCTTCCATCACATCTTCATCTAGGTGGGTGATTTTATCCGTAAGTCTGGATTTATCAATTGTTCTTAACTGCTCCAACAAAATAACGGAATCTCGTTCAAAATCATATTCTTTTGCATTTATTTCTACATGTGTTGGTAACTTTGCCTTTTGAATTTGAGCTGTGATAGCTGCCACGATGACAGTTGGACTGAATCTATTACCGATATCATTTTGTATCACCAAAACGGGTCTGGTTCCACCTTGCTCAGACCCGATTACTGGTGATAAATCCGCAAAAAAAACGTCTCCACGTTTTACGATCAAATTTTCATCCTCCACTTACGAGTCGCTCTGTCGTATGTTGAGCTTCATACTCTGCATGTAAACACTCCGTGCAAATGGATAGATTTATATGAGACATCTCAACATAGCCTTTCTTCATCGCTTCTCTTATAAGATTTGCCTGACCATTTTTTACATATTCATTTGCTTGGACACGAACGAAACTTTCTACGCCAGTTAATGATTGTTTTACGGTTTTTACTCCTTCATTAACCAATTGATTTGGAAGCTGAATGATCGCTTCCTTTTTCTTTTTATCACTTACCACAGCAAACACCTCCGACAAAACATTTCCCTATATGACAATATACTTCATCTTACCATTTCTATAGCTTAAATAAAAGACATTAAGAGAAATGGTTAGACAATTTATGCATATAACTTTAAGTTTTGTCGAAAATCTACTTGCTATATATTCTAGGGATTCTGTTAGAGAAAGTGCAACAAACTTCATAAGGGATAGTTTCCAATGCTTCCGCCCATTCTTCTATTAGAATCTCTTCATTTTCCTGTAAACCTAGTAATGTAACTTTTTCGCCAACCTCTATTTTTTCATCGAGACGAATCATGCATTGATCCATACAAATTTTCCCGACGATTGGCATCTTTTTACCTTTTATCAAAACAGACTGGTTATGAAGTTTCCTTAAAAGCCCATCTGCATAACCAATCGGAATTGTTGCAATCCACTCATTTGTTGGAGCTACATATGTAGCTCCGTAACCAATGGTAGAACCCTTCGTTACCTTTTTAACATGTGCAACCTCAGTGTGTAACGAAAGAGCTTTTTCTAAGGGAAACGGAAGTTCTCCATTAACCCAAGAAGACGGCGCTATTCCATACATAGATATACCAAAACGCACCGCATTCCAGTGTTGGTCAGGGTATAGTAAAGCCGCTGCACTATTAGAAGTATGAACCATTGCGGGTCTTTGCTCAAATACATTTAATAATTGTTCGAATCTGGAAACTTGTTTTCGGAATAGTGTTTGCTCCTCTTCATCAGCAGTTGCAAAATGAGTAAAAACGCCCGTAATTTGCAACCAATCTCTTTTGCTGATAAAGGCAAGTGCCTGCTGTAGCTCTGTCACTTCTGTAAAACCAATTCTACCCATTCCACTATCGATTTTTATATGAAGCTTTAAAGGAATTTGAAGATCCTTAGTAGCAAGTAACCACTCATATGAATATGCTGTAAGTGTAATGTTTTGTTTTGAAGCTTCCTCTAAAAAAGAGAGCGGAGATGTACCTATCAGAAGTATTTCCGCTTCAATACCCGCTTCCCTTAAATGTAATGCTTCTTCTGGCGTGGCAACCGCCAAAAGATTGGCTCCTGCTTTTAATGCTGCTTGCGCAACTTCAATATCTCCATGACCGTAGCCATTCGCTTTAACTACAGCAATCACGGCAGTATGTTCTGGAAGTATTTCCATGAGCCGTTTAATATTATTTTGTATAGCTTGTAAGTTTACTTTGATGAATGTAGGTCGGTATAGCTTTTGAGACATATAGTTCCCTCTTTTAATCAGTTTAAACCGATTATCCTACTAGTGTACTGAAGTAGTCAACCCTAATTACTTTAAACCACTAGTTGTCATAGATGCAGCAACTTCAATCATTTCTTCTTTCGTCAATGTAGAGGATGCAATAAAGAATGACATACCATCTTGCTCCCAAGAAAGAGACTGGTCAGTAATTGCACCAATTGCAACTCCTAGATCAACCGGATCTCCAGGTGAGAATACAGGAATAATAGAGGAGTCCCCCGGTTCGCTTCGATGTTGAATTATCGTAAACTCTTTGTCTCCACTATATGTTAAAATAACTCTTTTTTCTCCGTCGACTTCCACCACTTTTTCGTCAATATTGTGCACTTGATCCCATTTTAACATTGGATAATAAGTTTCCATTTCAGCATTATCAATCTCTGCCGATGTCTCTACGGTTTCTTCCGTGCCTTCAGCTTTACCTGTAGGCGTTTGCTCTATTTTATATTCTGCTGCTGCATGTGTTTTTCCTAGCGATACTTTTTTAAATGTAATATGAATTTGCTCTTCTTTGTTCTCATTCATGATAGAAACATCTGTTGGTAGTAATGTCTTTTTATTGATGTAAATCTTTTGAGTTGGCAGCATAGTTTTATGGTTGTTACTAGTTTTTGTTTCAAAGACATATTTGTCACCTTCTTCTTTGAAGGTTGCCGTTTTGTCTTTTTTTATGTCGTTGGCTAGTGAACCGATTAAATATGCTTGGCTATTTTCAGTTGGCCATTTACTTTGGAACTTATACGTTTTGTTCAGCGCTGGTGTTACGACAAATACACCTTCTGTGTTACGGATGATCATTTGGGTATTCTCTGCATTTGTATCCGATACCTGTACTCGGTAAAAATCTGGTTTAGTGTGCCAAACTTCCACACCATATACTCTTGGTTCTTCCCCAGTCATGATGCTCATCTCTGCTTCGAGCACATACCCCTTTGCATCCACCCACTTGTTACTAAGTTTTTTCACAACATCTTCTTTCGAATCGGCTCCACATGCGGAAAGTACTAAGATTGTTACAATTAAAAAAAATAGTTTAGCCACGCGGCTCTTCAATCAGTCCATCCTTTCTATTATCACTGCGTTCATTCATTGTATGTAGATGGACGACCGGTTATGATTGTAGAATTACTTGAGCAGCCACATAAACTTTTGTATGGGTTATAGATACAAATCCATTAACTTCTATTCCTTTAAAATATAAAACAGGCTTACCTGAAGGTTCTTTTAAAATTTCAATATCTTGAAAACTACAATCTTTCCCTATTCCAGTTCCTCGAGCTTTAGAAAATGCTTCTTTGGCTGCAAATCTCCCTGCTAAGTATTCGATTCGTCTTGTCCCGGATAACTCATTTAATTGAACTCTTTCTTTTTCGGAAAGTACCCGCTCTTCAAATTTACGTGTTTTAGCAGAAATGGATTGGATTCTTTCTATTTCAGTTATATCTAATCCTATTCCAGTAATCATGAATGTTTCTCCTTTCCAAATATCCTCCTTACAGGATATACTAATAGTAGATAAATTGAGGTGAAATAATGTTTAGTAGAACAGAAAATTTTAAACAATACATAAAACTATATCCAGTTGTTTCTTCTTTGCTTGCATTGAATATTGTTATTCATTTGTTAACTTTAGTCCCTATATTTGGATCGCAATTATTTAATTACGGTGTTCACTTTAACTTATTAATTAGTGAAGGTGAATATTGGCGTTTGATAACTCCGATATTCTTGCATGCAAACTTTGCTCACTTATTATTCAATATGTTCTCGTTGTACATATTTGGGCCAGAGTTGGAGCAACTAGCTGGTAAGGCTCGTTTCCTAACTATTTATATGCTAGCAGGATTAGTTGGTAATGTCGCTACCTACCTAATACACGATTGGAATTATACAAGTGTTGGGGCAAGTGGTGCTATTTACGGGATATTCGGTGCTTTTGGGGCTTTGGTTTATTATACGAGAAATTTCATGCCACAGCTAAAACAAATTATTATTCCGATTATTGTAATTGGAGTAATTATGACATTCCTGCAACCGAAGATTAATGTTACTGCTCACATAGCTGGGCTGATAACTGGTTTTGCACTAGGAATGGTTTACTTCCATCCGAAGCGAATAGCTGCTTGGAAGAAAAGACAGCGTAAGCTTAAATCTGTTTAAGGATTAAAATCAGATTCTATCGTTTCCGAAGTGCTTCGGACAGATTTACAGCTATTTTATTAACCGTTAATTTTTTGAGAGACTGATTGTGACTGTCGTCGCAATCAGTCTCTCTTTTTTCATTAATCTTATTCCTGGGCTCACACTTCATAAAAAAAGAACAGCCCTTACAAAGGCTGTTCCTTCTCTCTATCTATAGGCTCTATCCTAGTAGGTTCATACCATTTCATTAAGCTCTCTGCATCAGCTTTTTCAATATGAGGAATAGTAGTTGATGATCCAGACACGCCTGACTTAATAGTAGTCATAATAGAAGATACATTGGCTTTTTTTTGAAAATACGTAGTGCGAGCTGTCATTGCTTGAATACGTTTCTTTTCCATCCAAATAGATACTCTACTAAATAGACGATATTGCACAACAAGTTGCTTTTCATCCATCCAATATCCAGCCGTCTTATGCTGCCATGCTCCCCATAGGAAACTCAGTGGAAATAGTAAGAAGGATAATAGTCCAAATGGAAAGAAGAAATAACTTACACATGTTGCAACTGGAATCATCCATAAAAAATCTAAACGATAGAAAAACTTTCTCGACCGCTTCGGAACTCTTGTAAAGTTAGCTTCAAATTCATAGTTAGGGAAAATTTGAACGAGAATCGGGTTTATTTTATCCTTTTTAATGAGAGGGATTAACCTAATTTTCTCATCCTTCTCTGCTAGTGATCCCCCCGCACTATCCACGATGACGGTCGCATGTCCCGTAAGCTGCCTTAAAGGATTTTCCACTATACGTACTGCCTGAATGCGAGATAAAGGAATAGTTATTTTTTTCTTTTCTAATAATCCCCTAGTAATAATAATCTCCTGATCTTCAACCCAAATAGTAAACTCATAGTAATTTATAAAAGTAATAGCTACTGATACAATCCATGCTACTAGCAGCGCAAAGAATACCAATAATGCAATTAGTAGAGCTCCAAAACGGATAAACATAATAATCTCATTATAAATTGTTTCGTATGGGATCAATTCCGAGAATTGCGAAACGAACACTGCTAACCCTGAGAAAAATACACCTACCCCGCCTGATGTACTAGCAAGAATGAATAAATCTTTTCGAGACATACGAAACAAGGGCTTCCTTTGCTCTTTCGCTAGCTCTTCTTGTTGAAGATCTCCATCAGATATAGTTGATTCTTTATGTTTAGCTAGATTCATCTCTTTTTTAATTTGCTCCGCTGCTTCTTTGGTAATTGCGGTCAATTCAGCATCCGCTTCTTTTGTCGCACCCCCGCCAGCTGTTTCTACTTTCACCTTTATTAAACCAAATGGTCGATGAAATATGCCCTCTGTATAATTTAAACTTTGGATTCGTTCAAATGGGATATACCTTTTTTTCTTTACGAAGAGACCATATTCGATGCGAAGCTCTTCTTCTTCAAACCAATAACGAAACCTTTTCCATTCAATGATGCCACTAACTAACATTGCGATTAATAGTACGGCATAAATAATATAGATAATATAGGAGGTCCAACTACCAGAGCCTCCCCCAAATCCATTAACGGCAATAACTACGACTAATGGAATAATCATTTCTTTTAATACTTTTACAAAGTTAATAACCGCTGAAATAGGATGTAGAGTAAACTTTTCTTTAGACATCATCTTCCGCCACCCTTGCAAGTACAGAAATCCTGCCTCGAAGTTCATCCGCTTCCCCAGTTACGAGTGCAGGGATAGTATGACTCGTTGCAGCAGTTGAAATAGTAATAGAAGATAGATCATACTTTCTCAAAATAGGTCCCTGTTCCGTATCAACATGCTGTACTCTCACCATTGGCACTAAAGTTCTTTTCACGATAAACAAACCATGCTGTAATTCAATTTCTTGTTCACGCACTTCATATCTCCAACGAGTCCATCTAATTTTGGGGAACAAATAAATTAATAAATATCCTATGAGTACTATCACTACTACATCTACTATGTATAACCATATAAATTGTCCTGTAAAATAATTGATAACTCCTACTCCAATACCTACTAAAAGGACAATTAACGTTTGAAATAACCCGTAAATTCTCCAGACACGTAATCCACTTTCTGATAATTGATTGATTGGTTCTTGTCTCATATGAAACCCCCTCTTCCATCATTGTATACGAAACAAAGGATAAAATGTTTCAATAAATGGCAACTTCCATTTAAAAATTCTTCCAAAAGAAAAAAGGATGAACTTACATCGAAATGTAAGTTCACCCTTTATAAGTTCTTGTCTTAAATTATTTTTCGCTACGTGGTGAGCGAGTTCTTGTGCTACGTTGTGTAGAGCCGTCACGGGGACCACTGCTACGACGTGCGCCTGAACTTGGACGTGAACCGCCAGCTGATGATGAACGAGGTCCGCGATCGCTGCTTCCACTACGACCACCTGATGAACTACGTCCGCCACCGCCGCTACGGTTACCTTTGTAACCACCGCCGCCACTGCGTCCGCCGCCACCACGTTCTCCACGAGAAGGTAATGGACGTTCTTCAGAAAGAGAAATCGGAGTATCATCCGGTTCTTTCGTCATTGATTTTAAAGCTGCAGCAATTACATCTACTGCTTCAAATTTTTCAAGCATTTCTTGTGCTAATGGACGATAATCGCCTAAATCATTTTTGTTTACAATTTCAGCTAAAGATTCTACTGCAACACGTTTAAGTCCAACTAGTGCTTCATCAGAGCTTGGAGGGATTAAAGCTTCCATACGTTTTTTCGTTGTATTCTCAACGATACGTAAGTAACCCATTTCTCTCGGTGTTACGAATGTAGTTGCGATACCACTTTTACCTGCACGCCCTGTACGACCGATACGGTGAACATAGCTTTCAGGATCTTGTGGGATATCAAAGTTATACACATGTGTTACGCCAGAGATATCTAATCCACGTGCCGCTACATCTGTTGCAACAAGAATATCGATTTTACCTGCCTTGAATTGTTTTAATACAGACATACGTTTCGCTTGGCTTAAATCACCATGAATACCTTCTGCAAGATATCCACGAATGCTTAGAGCATGTGCTAATTCGTCTACTCTACGTTTTGTACGACCAAAGATAATCGCAAGTTCTGGTTGTTGTACATTTAAAATTCTTGAAAGAACATCAAATTTCTCACGTTCAGTAGCTTTTACGTAGAACTGTTCAATATTTTCAACAGTCATTTCTTTAGACTTGATTTTTACTTCCACTGGATCTTTCATGAAGCGTTCTGCAATTTTACGAATTGGTCCTGGCATTGTAGCTGAGAACAATAATGTTTGACGCTCAGGAGGTACACTTTCTAAAATTGTGTTAATATCTTCAATGAATCCCATGTTAAGCATTTCATCTGCTTCGTCTAAGATAAGTGTTTGAACTTGGTCAAGTTTTAACGTACGACGGTTAATATGGTCAAGAATACGACCAGGTGTACCTACGATAACTTGTGGTTTGTTTTTAAGTGCACGGATTTGACGGCTAATTTCTTGCCCACCGTATACTGATAATAGACGAACCTTTTTGTCATATCCTAATTTATAAAGCTCTTCCGAAACTTGAATTGCAAGTTCACGTGTTGGAGCGATGATTAACGCTTGGATATTTGGGTTTTTAATATCGATTTTTTCAATCATTGGGATACCAAATGCAGCAGTTTTACCTGTACCAGTCTGTGCTTGACCGATAACGTCGCGTCCACTCATAGCATGTGTAATAGTACCTTCTTGGATTGGTGTTGCTTCTTCAAACCCCATACGTTGTACGGATTTTAATGTAGAAGCGCTAATATTTAATTCTGAAAAGTTTGTCAAAATTTTAATCTCCTTTTTGTCCTTTTTCGACAAATGGTTACATTTTCAGATGAAATTGCGGCAAATTCGAGCCTATACGAGGAACGTTTCCGTTACTTAAAATTCTCTGTGGTTTTAGATCAGAGGGGTCTTATATAAAGGGAAAGCCCGGTCTTTTGCCGAGCGGTCTGTTAATGAGTGATCGTGCCATACTACTTCAACAAACCGTTATGTTCAAAAAAAAGTACTCTTCAATAAACGCTGAAGAGTCTCCACACAAAATGTATCCATTGCTCTAAACGTAGTATATCATGCAACAAACTCAGTTGCAATGAATAAGCAACTGTTATAATTATTAATTAATTACTTGCAATATCCCCCTCCTCTTCTTCCTCCTTCAAAAATTTGAGTGCGGTATTAAACCAATCTTGACAGTCTTCACTATGGCAAATATGGTGTTTCCCTAATTCCGAATAGACTATTTCTTTTTTCAAAGAACCAATTTCATCGTAGATAAACTGGGCAGTGGCATAAGGTACAATACCATCTTTTTTACCTTGGACTATATAGACTGGTACTGTAATTTGACCATAATAAGGTTGAACTATACGTACTAAACGGATAAATTCTAATGTTGCAGGTATAGGAGTTCCTTTCACTTTATAACTGTATTGTTTATATAAAGTATTTTCTGCAAGCTTACCAACAACTGCCTCTTTAGCTATATCCTTTATATCTTGTAGAAGTTGGGATGGATATATATACTTTGCAGCAGCACTCAACAATACAAGTTTGTGAATTGGATAACGATTCGCCAAGTACATCCCAATAATACCACCCATGGAAAATCCCACTATAATTACACGGTCTACTTCTTTTTGTAACTGGCGAAGCGACTGTTCCGCCGCCATCATCCATGATTCTGCTGTTACATTTTTTAGTTCTAACGTTTCACCATGACCAGGTAAAGTAGGGACAACGATGTTCCAGTTTGTATGCGCTTGTAAATAGTCTACAAATGGCTGTATCTCATATGGTCCACCTGTAAAACCGTGAATACCTAATACTCCTGTTTTCATCGTCCCCACACCTATCACATTATTTTTGAAATGGCTCAATTACTCTTTCTAACTGCATTCCCCTTGAGCCCTTTACTAAAACAATAGATTGATCATTTATTTTATTTGCTAAGAAAGCCACAAGTTTTTCTATGTCATCATTAACCCAAATAATTTGTTTGTCAGCAAATTGTTCTACCAACTTGTTATACAGCCATTCCATCCGTGGACCGTATAAACAAACTCCGTTAAAGACTTCACTCGAAATCGATTTGCTCATCTCTTCATGGTATTGCTGCTCTTTGTTACCAAGCTCGAGCATATCTCCTAAAACTAACCATTTTTCTTGCTTTATAGAGGATTTTTCAATGAACGAAATTGCTGCACGCATGGAAGTCGGAGCCGCATTATAAGCATCATTGATGAAAACTGCCCCATTTTTCCCTTCGATTACTTGCATTCGCATATCAGTTAAGACTATTTGTTTTAACGCTTTACGCATTTGTTCGGAAGTTAATCCAACTTCTTTTCCGATTAATAGTGCAGCAAGCGTATTTTTCACTTGATGCTCTCCTAATACAGGAATAGACATTTCTTCGTTTAACTCTCCTTCTACACGGAAGGTGCTTCCTTGTTCCGTAAAGTTCACTTCAGCAATACGTAGATTATTGTGTTCCTGAACACCAAATGATTTAGTCATTATCTGAGGATTTCCTTCAACAAACGGACGTAGCAAAGGTTCATCTCCATCATAGAATAATTGGCCAGTTGCCTCTAGCCCTGCAATAATTTCAAATTTCGCTTTTGCAATACCTTCACGAGAGCCGAGATCCTGCATGTGCGCTTCGCCAATATTCGTAATAACTACATATTTTGGTTTTGCCAAATTGGATAAAAATTCAATTTCGCCAAAAGAGCTCATACCCATTTCAAGCACTGCAAACTCCGTATCTTCTTCAAGAGAAAGGATTGTTAAAGGTAAGCCTAGCTCATTATTAAAATTACCCTCTGTCTTTTTCACGCGGAAATACGGCGAAAGCATACCTGCCACCAAATCTTTCGTCGATGTTTTACCATTAGATCCAGTAATTCCGATGAACACTGAATGCAATTCAGCCCGATAAGCCTTCGCCATTTGTTGAAGTGCTCCTTCTCCGCTTTCTACAAACAAAAGGGGAACGTTTTGGGGTGGATTCGGTTCGTCTTTCAACCAAAGGGATGCTGCTGCTCCTTTGGCAAAAGCATCCTGAACAAATCGATGACCATTTACTTGCTCTCCGCGAAATGGGATAAACAAATCACCTGGTTGAATCGTTCTTGTATTGATCGAAACTCCTGTAATAACAGGATTCTCATCAATTTTCTCTTCAATGTGTAACCACTCTGCTATATGTGCTAATGTCTTTTTCACTTGGTCACTCCCCGTCTTTCGAGTGTTCCAACTGTTGCTTTTCTTCATGACGTTCAAGCGCTAATTGGATAAGTTCTTCTATTAAATCGGAATACGATAGACCTGATTCCATCCAAAGTTTAGGATACATGCTTATAGGTGTAAATCCTGGCATTGTATTTACTTCATTGATAATGACTTCTTCTTCATCTGTTACAAAAAAGTCTGCCCGAACAAGACCCGAACAATCCAAGATTTTGAAAGCACGAATAGCAGCATCCTCTAATTTCCCTTGAAGCTCTACAGAAACTTGGGCAGGAATTGCATAATTCGTTGTGCCATCCTCATATTTTGCCTCATAGTCATAAAAGTCCTTCGTCGGTAGTACTTCCCCCGCAACGGAACATCTAGGCTCATCATTTCCAAGTACACTCATTTCAATTTCACGCGCCATAATTCCTTGCTCTACAATAATTTTACGGTCATATTTAAAGGCATACTCTATCGCTTTGATAAGTTCTTGGCGGTTTGTAACTCGACTAATCCCTACACTAGAACCTAGATTGGCTGGTTTTACAAATAGAGGCCATTGTAGGCTTTCTTCCATTTTTTGAAGTAAATCATTCTGATTTTTTTTCCATTCTCTATTTATAAAATAGATATATGGAACCTGTGATAAGCCAGCTTGTGCAAATAACTGCTTCATCACTACTTTATCCATACCTGCCGCAGATGCTAATACACCATTACCAACATAGGGTAAGTTTAATACTTCTAACAATCCTTGTACCGTTCCATCTTCCCCGTTCGGACCATGCAAAAGAGGAAAAATAACATCTAGTTGAGTTGTATCGTCCCCTTGTTGCGGTAGAAAACTAGTAATCGTATTTGGATTTGTTATTTCACTGCCAAATTGCAGAGATTCAATTGACTCAACTGCTGCAGTGAGCTGACCTTCTTTTCTCCATTCACCTGTTTTTGTGATGAAAATTGGATACACTTCATATTTATCAAAGTTAATCGCTTGAGAAACCGCTCTTGCAGTAAGTAAAGATACTTCATGCTCTGCAGATTTCCCACCGTATAATAAGCCCACTTTTATTTTCATAAGTTATATTCCTCCACGTTTTGGATATTCATTATTTTATCACGGACAGCCTCAATAGTTGAGTATTTAACCAAACAATTTAAGACCCACTACACCCATAATTATACAGCTTAAAAAGAACAACTTCTTTCTACTTCTTTTCTCTTTAAATAAATACATCCCTAATAGAACACTTCCTGCTGCACCGATTCCTGTCCATACAGCGTAACCAGTACCAACCGCAATTTCTTTTAATGCTAAAGACAATAAGAAAAAACTTAAAGCAGCAGAGATCACAGTTAAAATCGTAAATTTTATGTTTTTAAATCCATCCGATAACTTCATGCTAATAACGAAGGCGACTTCAAATACACCAGCAATTACTATTAAAAACCACGCCATTAGATCGCCTCCTCTTCATCTTCATCATCTACTAGTTTGAGACCGATGATTCCAAAAAGTAGGACAAACAAAAAGAGCAGTTTCCCTGCACTTACTTCTTCACCAAACCAAATAATGCCAACAATAGCCGTGCCTGCTGCTCCAATACCCGTGAATATAGCATATGCTGTACCGATCGGAATCGTCTTCATCGCTTTAGCGAACAGGAAAAAACTTACGATTAAAAATATAATCGTTACAATAGAAGGAACAAGCTCCGTAAAGCCATGTGCCTCCTTTAAACCAATCGCCCAGACGATTTCTGTTAACCCTGCTATTATCAATAAGATCCACGCCACTTAGTTCACCTCATTACAATAAACGCTCTCGCCACTTTCCCGTAGCAAAAGCGTTCTATTTATACTTCTATTAAGACGTCTGATGGCTTAGCCATATGTAAGTTTAGATCTTCCAAAACTTCATCTGGGAAAATATTTTCTGGGAGAATGCGAATCTCAATACCATAATTTAGTTTATCTGTTTTGAACAAGGACATTAACACTCCATCTTCAAACAATTCGTTGTGCTCTGTTACTTTCTCCGCAGACAATCTAGGTAGAACGATATTATTCTTTTTACGCCAAAAAGCACTCGACTTAGACTTTTCACCAATCAACCCGGTAAAAACGTTTGCAACTAAATGATTTAAATCCTCCATATCACGGAAGTAAATTTTAGTAATTTTCTGCCCTTCGTCTGAAAGGTAGACAAATCTATTTTGTAGATGATGATAAAACGGTGATCGAATAGCTTCTTTTTTATGTGCTATGTATAGTAGCTCTGCCTGTTCTTGAGGAGAGAGCATATTCAATTTCCGCTCATCTTCAAAATCCATAAAGCATAATTCAAATGGGCCTTCAGCAAATTCCTTGATAAAATGGTTGTATTGTTCAGGAACTATAAATTCAAGCTGTGTATGCATATTAAATGAAGCATCATCATAACCATGTTTTAGTAATAAAAGAGCTGACAAATCAGTGAAATTCCTTATAAATTGCTGAATCGTAATCCCACTAAACAGAGCAAAGTGCTCTACCTCATTAACGTGAACATACAAATGAGTTAAGTACTCATCCATATCTCTCACTTCTTTTTTTGCCACTGAAAATCACTCCTTTATCTGTTCTTAATAATAGCACGATTAATACAAGGAAACATCTTTATTACCTCTCACGTCTCTATTAAACCATCAAGCAAAAAATATCAATATACGCTATAATAAATGAATGAAATTCGAAAGAAATATAGGTGACTTACATGGAAAACAAAAAAGGCTTTGCTGATCGTTTCGATTGGACACTTGCTTTTATTATATTACTATTTCTAATCATTAGTTTGTTTGCTATTTCATCAGCACAAACGACTGGACAATATGGCATAAACTTTATACCTAAACAGCTTGTTTGGTATATTATTGGTTCTATTATTATTGGAATTGTCATGTTTTTTGAACCAGAACAATATAAAAAATTGTCTTGGTATATTTATGGTATTGGAGTATTTTTACTATTTATCCTTTTCGTACTCCCTGACAGTTTAGCTTTAGTAAAACCGATGAATGGCGCAAAAAGTTGGTTTCACTTACCTATAGGTGATATCCAACCTGCCGAATTTATGAAAACTTTTTATATACTAGGACTGGCCCGATTAATCACTATGCATCATGAGCAAAATCTTATTAAAACGGTTAAAACTGATTTAATTTTGCTAGTTAAAATGGGTGTAACTTTAATTATTCCTTTAGCATTTATCATGCAACAACCAGATTTAGGGACATCGTTAGTGTTCCTTGCAATTACTGTAGCCTTAATCATAGTCGCAGGAATTACATGGAAAATAATTCTCCCCATCTTTTTAGGTGGGTTGGGAATGGGCGGTTTACTACTTTGGATGGCGGTTTATATGCAGGATTTCTTATCGGACAATTTTGGATTTAACCCGTACCAATTTGCACGTATATACTCATGGTTGGATCCCTATTCATACGCATCTGATGAAGGAATGCATTTAATCACTTCATTAAATGCAATTGGCTCTGGAGAAATTTTCGGTAAAGGCTACGGAGAACGTATTGTGTATGTTCCAGAAAATCATACCGACTTTATATTTGCTGTCATTGGCGAAGAGTATGGTTTTGTAGGAGCAAGTATTGTGGTTAGCCTTTACTTCTTACTTATTTTTCATTTGACGAAAATTACCCTTCAGTTAAAGGATGCTTACAGTACGTATGTATGCGCAGGTATCATTGCAATGATTACATTCCATGTATTTGAAAATGTCGGCATGACGATTCAGTTATTACCGATTACTGGTATACCCCTTCCTTTTATAAGTTATGGTGGTAGTTCACTCATGGGGAATATGTTAGCCATTGGTTTAGTGTTTAGTATGAAATTTCATCATCGAACTTATATGTTTTCAAAAAACGAAGACGATTAATCAATTAAAGCGTGTAGATAAAGGGATTAAACCCCGACCTCTGCACGTTTTTTGTATTGTTGGACAGGTTTAAAAAAGTTCAAAACATATTTCTAACGTTTCCGAAGGGCTTTGAACAGACATTTTGCTATATTATTACCGAGTGGATTTTTAGGGATACTGATTGGTTGTAACAGTCGTCTCAACCAATCAGTATCCCCTTTTTCCGGTAATTTTATGGCGTTTGTCCCCCACAAGGAAGACATTGGTCAAACTTTGTTTGATCAATGTCTTTGCGACGAGTAACCGCAGGAGCATATGTTTTCGTAGTGACGAGGAGATTGAAGCCGTGCCCGCGGAAATCAGCAGTATCATTGTGTAGGTATCTAAATAAAAGACACCAAATTCTATATTATTTTCTTCTAAGAAAAAGAAGGCGACTCTAATCGTTTGTTAACGAAATTGTAGAGTCACCTTCTTTTTAGTTTTGCGCATGAGGACTTTGTGCTGGTGGTGCTAAAGCTTTAAGTAGGTCAAGTCTAGATTTAGTCATTGTAACAGTAACACCAAGCTTAGAAAGATTACTTACAATTTTCTTCAAATCAACTTCCTTTACCATTGAATCCACCTCGTCCTTCTATAATAATTACGATTTTCTTTCGTAAAAGTTTCTTGTTTGTCTAATTAATATATTTTATTATACCACTTTTTACCTAAGTTTAATCTTTCATTTTTATTACATATATTATGGTCTTGTAAACCATGCTATTTCTTAAAGGAGTGAATGGTTTGAACATAAGAAATGTAATGAGTAAACAAGTAGTAACGTGCAACCCACAGGACTATGTGAGCGAAGTTGCAGAACAGATGCGCACTTTGGATATCGGCTGTTTACCCGTAGTCAGCAATAAAAAATTAGTTGGAATGATTACTGATCGAGATATTGTGACAAGGGCGGTTGCCAAAGACATGAAAAGCAAAGTAGAAGATGTTATGACTAAATCTGTTATCTCTGTCACCCCAGAAGATTCTACATCCGATGCATCCATTGTTATGGCACGCCATCAAGTTCGAAGACTTCCCGTAGTAGAGGATGGTGTCCTTGTAGGATTTGTCTCTTTAGCTGATTTAGCTTTTCCTTTTCCACATGTCCAAGAAATTTCTAATGCTATGGAAAGTATATCCGAGCCAAGGGATTTCTAAACATAAAAGCTGTCCTAATTAGGACGGTTTTTTTTATTACATTCCACTTGGTTATACCTTACTTTGTAGCATTTAGCTCTTTTTTTATTATCTACTAGGATATCGATTACAACGTGGCAAACTGATTAAAAACGTGTAATATAGAGATTAGAAGATTGCAGAAAGCGGGTTTGATGCGTGAAAAAGATTCTACTCATATTGATGTCTATCCAATTTTTAGTTTATCTCGGCTTTGGAATTATTATTCCCGTGCTGCCAGAGGTTATTTTAGAGCAAAATTATAATGAAATTCACGTTGGCGGTTTATTGACGATTTACTCGTTAGCTTCCTTCTTCACTGCTCCACTTTGGGGAATGCTATCCGATCGTATTGGCCGTAAAACACTTATTTTAGTCGGATTGGTAGGATTCAGTTTAAGTTTTTGGTTGTTTTCCTTGTTTTTTGATTCACTCTTTATGCTTTACTTATCTCGTGTAGTTGGAGGATTATTTTCTGGGGCATTGTATGCAGCAGTTACAGGTTTTGCAGCTGACTTATCAACGGAAGAAAACCGTAATAAGTATATGGGATTCCTCGGTATGTCGATTGGTTTAGGCTTTATATTCGGTCCAGCAATTGGCGGAGTTCTCGGACATATAGATTTAGCTCTTCCATTTACAGCTTCTGCTATCTTGTTACTGGTGATTTTCGTGTATGCTTTGATCATTTTAAAAGAACCAGAGCGTACAGGTGAAGCAAATAAACGTGCAATCCTTCCTAAGGGAGCTATGAGTTTGTGGAGCTACCGCATTAAATATCTATTCCTATTTTCGTTCATGGTCACGTTTTTACTAGCGGGTCTTGAGGCCACGTTCCAATTGTTCCAAATCGAAAGAATTGAGATTACCCCGCTACAAATAGGCTATTTGTTCATGTTCAGCGGATTTGTCGATGCGGCAATCCAGGGTGGTGTCGTTCGGCGTATTAAAAATGGTACTGAAACAAAATGGCTTTTGTACGCACAAATTGTTACAGCAATTGGATTGTTTATGACTGTCTTCACTCAAAGTATTTTCTGGGCAGGACTATCTTTATGTGTGTTTACTGCAGGAAATGCGTTAGCACGAACAACGATTGTTTCTCTCACAACGAAAGAATCGGGTGGACGCTATGGGACAGCAGCAGGGATGTCTTATTCGATGGATAACCTAGGTCGTATTATCGGTCCATTATTATTCGCTTGGCTATTTACAAAACAACCAGATAATATTTATATGCTATCTGGGGTACTTGCGGTGCTCTCTATTGTTTTAATCTTTGCGTATCGCAAATCAACGAAATCATTAAAGAATGCGGCATAGCATTTAACTATTAATACAGGTGAAGGAAAACAATTCCTTCACCTGTATTTTTATGTGGTTGAGCTTCCTTGTATCAAGATGGTGGTCTATACGAGTTAGTTCCTCTCGGATAGCTGGGCCCGTATAAGTAAGGAGCTTTCTCGTATAGGTTCTATTCTCTCTCGTATAGTATAATTTCGCTCTCGTATAACCAAACCAGACTAACTTTCTGTCTTTAAATACGCCACTCTTTTCTGCCCTAACTCTGGATGTGCAGCTCTAACTACAGAAGGTCTTGCCAAGAATAGAGTTACTAATATCAACAACATACTAGAGACAATTAAAATACCTTCTGCTGGGAATATATCGTATAAGAAACCGAACAATACCATTCCAAGTGGCATAAGCGCCATTGCGCAGGTTTCTATGATAGAAAATACACGCCCCTTATAATCATCCTCTATCATTTTCTGCATCATTACCTGTATCGGAGTGTTAGTTACCATCATTGTTGCTCCAAAGAAGAACATCAGTACAATATAAAATACTACTAACATTGTGGAAGACATAGTTATTAACAAGGGCAAAGCCACTGTCCCCATAAGAACTCCTAATACAACGATTCCCCATTTGGATACGAGAAACGGAAATTTCAATTCTTTTCGTGTAGAGAAGTAAATAGACAATAGAAGCATCCCAATCGCAAATGCCCCCTCTGTAAAACCAAAATGTTGTGCATTAATCTTTAATTTTTCAATGAGGATAAATGAGTATCCTACCTGATAGGCACCAAACAAAAAGTTGATAAATAAAGAGATGACAACCATTGTTTTTAAAATAGGTTGCTTCATCAAGTAACGTAAACCAGCTTTCATACTCTCTAGCATTGGTTCCTTCGGTTCCCCTTCAACTACTTCTTTTCGCTTCGCAAACAATTTAAAGTCCATCGTAGATTCCAAAAGAACCGCAATAACGGAAGCAACCATATACATAATTAGGAATACCGGCATAGACACTGCTCCGTAAAGAAGTCCGCCTACAGCTGGGCTTCCAATGGCTGCAAAAGAAATGGACATTTGGTTGAGCGACATTGCTTTTTGAATTCGTCCCTCATCGACTAATCCTGTAATAGATGAACTAAAAGTAACTCCGGAGAATAAAGAAGTTAACGATAAGATCACGGTCGTACTATAAATCGCGAATAAAGATAATCCCATCGTCAAACTCACAACGAGCAGCCCACCAATTGCGATTGTTGTTGCAATCTGTGCCACAATAACAATCATTTTACGAGAATATTTATCTGCAGCATATCCCGCAAAAGGTGCAACTATCGTTCTCGGTAAAATACTACAAATCAAATTTAGTGCAAAGCTAGATGCAGATCCTGTTAACTGTAAAATATAAAAACTAATTGCAAATGCATAGACCTGTGCTCCAAAAGTGGAAACTAATTTGCTTACTGTGAACGTCCACAAATGATATGTTGCCTTCTTAAGTTTTAGTGTTTCTTCCATTTCTCTAACCCCTTCGTTTTGTGAATTGTCAAAAAGTTTAATGTGATTAAACAAATAATATCATGAATATACTTTCATTTCAAGAAAAAGTTTAATATAATTAAACTATTGTAAAGAGGTGAAAAAGTTGTCCACATTAGGCGAACGCATTCGAACATTACGGAAACAACAGAAAATGACACTTGAAGCTTTAGCAGGTACAGAATTAACAAAAGGCATGCTCAGTTTAATAGAAAACAACAAAGCAAATCCTTCTATGGAAAGCTTGAATTACATCGCGTCACAGCTAGGCGTTGAAGTAAGTGAGTTACTGGAGGAAATAAGCGGACAAGAGGTACGAGAAGTATTAGATCAAGCAGAATTACTGCTCAACACAAAGGATTATGACTTTCTAAATGAACTTGAGCAGGTGAAAAATCTAATAGAGCCGTATATACCAAGACTAACTCAAGGCTACGAGGCAACGCGGTTACTAGATATATACGGTCGATGCTTAGCTTACTCTGCTCCCGAAGAATCTGTCACGCTGCTGAAAAAGGTTGCAAAAATGTATGAAGACTTACACTTGATAACTAAAGCAGCTGACATAGGGAGAAATCTTGCGATCATTCCATTTATGAATCACCAGTATCAAATCGCACTAGATGTATTGTTAGAAGAACGAAAAAAACTGGAAGCAAACCCTCTATGGATTGATCCATTATCGCGGATGGATTTCGACTATTTGGAAGCTGTACTTTACTTTGCAGTAGGAAGAAATACAGATGCCATTCAAATGATGAACGAAGCTATTCAATATTCCAGTGAACATAAAATTTTTAAACAAATAGATAATTTATTTAGACTAGCAGCAGTTCATGCGATGATGGAAGAAGACGCGGGGAAAATGGCGCATTATTTAAAAAAACTAGAAGCCTATAGTGAATTTGCTGATGATGAGGATTCCAAAGCTTTTATCCACTATGCTAACTTGCATTACTTAAATACCTATCAAAAGATGTATATGGAGGCGGATGCTCTATACCATAAATTCTCTCTTGATAAGATTAATACGAAGTTATTTACCCCCTACTTCCAACTGGAAAGAGCTAAGACTTTATACGGATTAGGTAGAGTTTTTGAAGCATTGAAGATATTTGATGAGGTGAAAATTCCTGACATCGTTCACCATCCAATCGATCTATCTATTTTCTATGAAAAGGATGCATACATTGCATTATGCTACCTAGAACTAAACCAGGTTAAGAAGGCTGTTAATGCTGTAAATGTCGCAATAAACAACGTCGAAAAAATGCCCGACACGCCGTATAAAGTTTTTATCTACACTACGTATGAGCAAGTAATGATACGTTCTTAGGGGGAACCAATGTTTTTATTATCGAAGTTTCATTTCTTGTTTACTTACGTAACTTACAAAAACGAAGGGTTTTGGACAGACGTCTCATTTATAGTGATTACCAAGTGAGTAAAATTTCAGGGATGCTAATTGGTTGTGATATCCGTCACAACCAATTAGCATCCCATTTTTCAATAATCTTATAATATTAGTCGGAACCTAGAGAAAAGCAGTATGCGTTTATTAGTCATGATACCTTCGATAGTTCCCTAACCAATTCATAAACTTCACCCATGCGTCTTCAAAATCTGGTTGAATACAAGATACTTGCAGCAAATTTTTTACGATTAAATAATCACTTTTATAGTGAAGGTCAAAACCAGACATTCTTGCATCTTCTGCTAAGTAAGGAAACTTAACCTCTTTCCATGTGAAAATCATTGGATAGTGATTATCTGAGAGCAATTCGATCCCATGCTTGGACACTTCGTCTTCGATAAATCGCATGCGACGATGTAACAGATTGTACCTCTCTCCATTTTCATAGGCTTTTAAAGCTACCTCTAGGCTATGTACAAACTGAGAAGGAATCGTAAAAGGTATTGCATTATTCACGCTCAATCCCAGATCTAAATATGAAGGGATATTATTACTCGATGTTACTTCTGTGTTAGCGAATACAAAAGCTAATCCACTCATAGTCCCGATAGCTTTACCACTTACACCAGTTGCAAGATATACTCCTTCTAAGCTAAATGGAAGTGCTCCAAATGAACTCACACAATCCATACAAAGCAGCACACTATAACGGTTACATAATAACTTTATTTCTTCCAGGTTATTTAACATTCCAGTGGACGTTTCACCGTGGACCATTAAGAGCCAACTATAAGCTCCAGTGGCAAGTTTTTCTTCGATTAGCGATAGATTATAAGGGCTTCCCCATTCAAAAGATGCAACATCAAAAGATAACTGCCAACGTTCCGCTTGTTTTTCCAAGCGGTCTCCAAAGGCTCCATTTTTAACGATTAAGCCTTTCTCTCCTAATAAGTGTAACTGCGCTATCATCGCTTCATTTGCAAGCGTCCCACTCCCTAAAAGCAAGTGGGCATATGCTGCACCACTCATCGATAATAGATTGTTCTTCACTCGCTCTAGCATGACCTCGAACTCATGCGTTCGATGAGACAATGGACTGGCAGAAAACGCTCGTTGTATGGCGTCCGACTGTTGTACAGGCCCAGGATAAAATGAATATCTTTTTTGTTTAAACCGAGAGGCCACTGACTGGTCAAAACGATCCCTAGTTAGTACCATCGGGATAAATTTAGCTTCTTCTGTACCCACTGGATCAGCAAAAGGTTCAAAACCAAGCTGATTATACAACTTTTGTTCCCGTACCGTTCCCGATATTAGCGCTGCTCCATATCCATTTTCGTACGCATAATCGGAAAGAGCACGTGCTAAGTAATAAAACACCCGTCCATTCCGGTGAGCCTTATCTACAGCCATTAATCGAACCTCACATAACAGTCCACCTAATGCATCCTTCGGCAGATACTCCTCCACTTGCCCAAGCTTTAAATCTAGAGAAAAAGGACGGGCAGCTCGAAATGCTACCATTCCTGCTAACTCCTGATCCTTTAAAACAATGACATACACATTCTCATGGTGAAACGCATCGACCCGCATCCCACTAGGATCCGGCTCGTGCTGTGGAATCTCCTCCACAAATGTTTCATAATTTAATCGCGCTATCGCTTCAAACTCTTTTTCTGTTCGTGCAATTTTACACCAATACATCCCTATCTCCCCTATCTATTCACTGGAATGATAGCGTTCCGTTCTTTTTTCCAATAAACTAATCCCTACCATCAATAGAACTATTGCAATAACCACCATCATACTTACATACGTCCAAATACTACCAAAAGTTCCCTCATATACCGTCACTTGTTTCATAGACTCCATTGCATAATATATTGGAGAAATCCATTTCATCGCCAGTAATGCTTCCGACTGAACTATTTCTAATGGCCAGTAAGCCCCGCCAATCATTGCAAATGCTACCGCTACAAGAGAAATGATAATACTGCTTTGACTTACTGTTTTTACTAATGAAATAACAAAAACAGAAAATGCCATTACAAGCAAAACATAGATAGCAGCAATAATCCCTACTTTCCAAAATCCACCGTACATATTGGTACCTAACACATACCTGAAGACAAATAAAACAAGCATCACTTGGAGAAGCCCGATAATGTAACTAAAAGACAGATGCCCGACATAAAGTTGAAATTTACTTACTGATGCTAACTTTAATCGATTCCATACTCCCGTGCGCTTGTCTTCTAATATAAATTGAACATTAATTGAGACCGTATAAAAAACAAAGAATAGCGTAAATCCAAACAAACTTTGAAGTGCATTGTCGTAACGAAATACTTCTGACTCATCCATTGCTTCTGTTTGAATATGGAATGCTTGGTCTTCTTGCAAACTTATTTCAATGTCTTTCCAAGCTTCCACGCCACCTACCTGTATAACTTGCTTTTTAAAACTAATATTACTATAAGCCGATTCAATTCTCAAAGATAGGTTTCTCACATTATCAGAATCTGAGGCAGAATAAATAGTATAGGAATTTTCCTTCAACCCAATACCGACCATTCGAATATCTTTTTTCGCTTTTTGCTGCAACTCTTCGGCTGTAATTTCTATAAGGGAATATCCGTCCTCTTCCTTCAACTTCTCTAGTACTGCTTGAGACATTTCAGTACCGTCGACAGCCACCGACACACTCATCTTTCCATTACTAGAGCTGCCTACTACGTATGCCATTACTAATGTCATTACTGTCATCATGATTAAAACGACAGGCTTTCGTTTTAGATTTAAAAATCTAGCAATCCAAATCCCCTTCATCCTGCTACACCTCTTCTCGGAAAGAAAACAATGGCAAATAGCACGCACACAACTACTAGAACATATATAGCCAACATAAAAGGCCAAATAACTGATAAATCTTGCCCTTTTTGTATAGAGAGTATGGCAGACATTGTTGCACCATTGGGAGTAAAGTCACCAATCTTTCCGAGTGTTTCCGAAATATCACGAATATTAAAGAAGGATCCACCTAAGAAAGAAAATACCGTTATAAACAATCCATTAAACACATTCGCAATACCTTCTGTTTTTGTTCGAAATTGGAGAGTAGTTATCAAAGCAGACAATGCACCAACAAATACACTATAACTAATAATTATAAGGCCCATTCCCTCTAGAGTGATCCATTCTATACCTAATACAAGCATTCCAAATGAAAGCATAATGGCTTGCTGGATAAAGGCTACAAATGTTCCTGTAAGGAAAATAGAAAGTGTATATAAAACAGGAGACACCCCTGCAAGTAATATCCGGTCATATACTTTCCATTGTACTTCTTGCAGTGCAAAGCCTGCTAGGAAAGCAGGGATATATAATGCGAACATCACCATCATTCCAACTGTGTAGTAAATAGTGGCAGGTATTTTCCGCTCACTTGCCTCTAAAACCTGTTCTACCTTCTCTACACTACTGACGTTACTCATAATTTCCTGAGGTGATAAGTTTGCCGCTAAAAGTGCCGCGGATTGGGAATAGCCACTTTGCCAGTCTGTTAAAACAGCATCAATTATGGATGCACGAATTTCATTATCTTGATTTAGATATAAGGATACACTAGGAAAATCGGGATTATTAAAATAGGCAAATTTTATATAATTCAATCGGAAGTTAGAAGGGATATTTAGGATGCCATCTATATTTTCATCCTGTCGAGCGGTCTTTAAATCTACTTCCTTTTTATATTCCACAGCAATATACTTCTTCATTTCGTCAGCAGCTAGAACGGTGCTGTTTAATAATTCTACTGGATCACCACTTTTAAACTGAGTGAGCAAAGCATCCAAGGCTACGCCTGTTACCCCTTCTCCTTCTAAAAACAGCTTAATTTCTTTTTCCTCTTGAACCCATGATGAATTATCTAGGATGAGTAAATTTGCTTGAATCGCCGCTTCTTCTCCACCGTCCATTATGCTTCCTAACGCATTTGAAAGTATGGTTATTAAAACGAGTGGCATGACCAATAAAATAATTAACGGTTGCTTATTTCGAATCAGCATTTTCATTTGCTTCGCAATTAAACTAAACAGCATCACTTCATCTCCCCTCTTAATCCCTTAGTGCTTTTCCAGTCAAATGCAAGAACACATCTTCTAGGGATGGCACTTTGACAATCGCAGAGGTAATCACTACATTACTTGCCGCAGCAATCGCAAAAATATTAGCTAGTGGCTCTTCACTTTTGGACATTGAAATCGTTAGTATCTCTTCATCTATACGAAAAGTTGCTTGTGGGAACTGCTCTTTCAAGTTCTTTTCAAAGTTCTCCGTAAGTAAATTAGTTTTCAATTCAATTGTTTGGTTGTCGGAGACCAGTTCTTTAAGCTCTTCTTTTGTACCGTGTGCAATTATTTTCCCTTGATCCATAATATATATTTTGTCACACAGCATTTCTACTTCTTCCATATAGTGACTCGTATATAAAAGAGTCATTCCATCTGCCACAAACTGCTTAACAGTTTCTAAAATATACGCTCTCGATTGTGGATCAATTCCGACGGTCGGCTCATCCATTATTAAAATCGAAGGTTTATGTAAAAGTGCAGAACCAATATTCAGACGTCGTTTCATCCCACCTGAAAATGTTTTAACTATATCCTTTTGTCTATCCAACAGCCCAATCTTTGTTAAGACTTCTGTGATCCTCGTTGCCAAAAGTTCCCCTTTTAATCCATTAACTCTACCGAAAAAAGCGAGATTTTCCCTAGCAGAAAGCTCTGGATATAAGGCAATTTCTTGTGGAACTACTCCTAACGCTTTACGCAATGGGTCTGGATTTTTTGCAATGGATTTTTCATTCCATAAGACGTCTCCGCTTGACGGTTGGACTAAGGAAGATAACATAGAAATAGTCGTTGATTTGCCCGCCCCATTGGGACCTAGTAATCCGACCGACTCTCCCGCGAACAGTTCCACATTGACTTCTTTTACAACTACTTTGGTTTTATATTTCTTAGAAAGATTTATGGCTTGAAGCATTTCTCCATCTCCTTACAACCTAGTTATTTCGATTATAGCAAACTACTAGATTAGTTTATGTAGAAATATTTTTAATATTTAGTATTTCGATAAGTTATCTGAAAGTATATTTCTAAACATGAAAAAAACCGAGCAAAAAATGCCCGGTTCCTTAAAAATAAAATGTGCATATGCCGTTGATATCCGCTCCGAGCCACATAACAGAAAGCAGTAGTATTATTCATTCTTTAAATTTCTGTAGAACCATAAAAAAACTGCCCTTTGATGAAAGGACAGTTTTTTTGCGAGCCATATTAAACTTCGTCTGTTGCAATTTGGTTTAATGGTGTATTGTATAAATCTTTATCTAATTCACCAGTTAGTTTCGCAGTAGCTACACCAGCGGTCATTGAACCACTAACGTTTACTGCTGTACGGCCCATATCGATTAACGGTTCAACCGATACTAGGAGACCCGCTAAAGCAACTGGTAAATTTAATGCAGATAGAACTAGAATTGCAGCAAATGTTGCACCGCCACCAACTCCTGCTACACCAAACGAACTAATTGCTACTACTCCGACAACAGTTAAGATGAACATCGGGTCTAATGGATTGATGCCTGCTGATGGAGCAATCATGAACGCTAGCATCGCTGGGTAAATACCTGCACAACCATTTTGACCAATAGATAGTCCGAACGATCCAGAGAAGTTAGCAACTCCTTCTGATACACCCATTTTAGTTGTTTGTGCATTAATGTTAATAGGTAGAGTTCCTGCACTTGAACGTGAAGTGAACGCAAAGATTAATGGTTCTGCTGCCTTTTTAACATAAGTTATTGGATTTAATCCAGATAAAGTAATGATTAATAAATGTATCGCAAATACTACTGCCAATGCTACATAAGAAGCGAGAACAAACTTACCTAAATTGTATATGGCACTAAAATCTGATGTTGCAACGGTTCTTGCAATAATTGCTAAAATTCCGTATGGAGTTAAACGAAGTACTAGCTTAACTACTCGCATGATTAATGCGTAAATCGCATCAATGCCTGTTTTAATGGTTGCTGCAGTTTCTTTCTCTTTACGTGCTATTCCTAAATAAGCGAATCCTAAAAACGCTGCGAAGATAACTACCCCAATAGTGGACGTTGGTCTAGCTCCTGTAAAATCTAAAAATGGATTTGCAGGTAATAATTCTAGTATTTGATCTGGAAGTGCTTTGTCTGCAACTTCTGCAGAGCGACCTTCATAGTATTCTGCACGTTCAGTTTCAGCATCTCCTTGAATGATTTGTTCTGCATTCAAATCGAATATTGCTGCAGAGCCAATACCAATAACAGCAGCAATGGCAGTAGTTCCGATTAAGAAACTCAAAATAATTGCTGCCATTTTACCAAAGTTTTTACCGATTGTAATTTTTGTAAACGCCCCTAATATTGAGATGAATACTAATGGCATTACAATCATTTGTAGTAATTTTACATAACCAGTACCGATAAGGTTATACCAAGGTACAGTTTCTGCCAACACTTCCGAATCTACCCCATAGGCTAAATTCAATACTAAACCTAGTAAAATACCTAGTCCTAGAGCCGTGAATACACGCTTCGAGAATGAAACATGTTTCTTTTGCATTATGATTAGTACTCCAACTAAAAGGAGTAAGGCAACTATGTTTAGAATAATAAATAATAAATTCATATAAAAACCTCCATTTTTTGTGCTCATCATATATTAATACTTTTATCCCTATTGGTCAAGTAGGAATTACTTTCTATTTAATATATGTCTTCCCTACTTTCTTTGAGACAAATCAGCTATACTATAATTTAATAGCAAATGATTATATAGACATGCACCGGGGGTGAAAATTTGATAGCAAGCTTTTATGGTATTATTGTTTCTGGCATCCTCATTTTAAATATTTCTTTGGCAATAGCCCTAATATTTTTAGAACGTCGAGATGCTTCCGCTACTTGGGCGTGGATTCTAGTCCTATTCTTTATACCTATTTTAGGATTTGGTATTTATTTATTGTTTGGACGAAAGCTACGTAAAAAAACGTTATTCCGTTGGGAAGGAAAAAACAAGATAGGTATCGATAATCTCATTGAATTTCAAATGGAAGCTATCGAAGATGACTCATTTGATTTTCGTTTAGATGATGCAATGCATTATAAAGAGTTAATCGTTATGCACTTACATAATAACCAAGCAGTCTTAACTCAAGACAATAAAGTCGAAATTTTCACTGATGGACGAGAAAAGTTCGATGCTCTCCTTCACGATATCGGAAATGCAAAGGATCACATCC
This sequence comes from Psychrobacillus psychrotolerans, assembly GCF_900115805.1. Lineage (GTDB taxonomy): Bacteria > Bacillota > Bacilli > Bacillales_A > Planococcaceae > Psychrobacillus > Psychrobacillus psychrotolerans. The sequence goes on along the minus strand of NZ_FOXU01000005.1, from coordinate 221,735 downwards.
ATATTCAATACTATATATTCCGATTAGATTCCTTAGGGCAGGAGATTTACCAGGCAGTGTTAGCCAAAGCAAAACAAGGGGTTAAAGTAAGAGTTTTATACGATGATACTGGATCACGTTCCTTAAGAAAAAGACATTTTAACGAACTGATTGAGTTAGGTGGTCGTGTAGAGGCATTCTTCCCTTCTATCTTTCCACTTATCAATCCCCGGATGAATTACCGGAACCACAGAAAAATCGTTGTAATAGACGGACGAATCGGTTATATCGGAGGATTTAATGTTGGAGATGAATATCTTGGACTAAAAAAGAAATTTGGATACTGGCGCGACACGCATTTACGTATCGAAGGTAGTTCTGTTCATCCTCTTCAAACCCGATTCATTCTCGATTGGAACCAAGCCTCCGCAGAGCATGATATCGAGTATTCTGATAGATTTTTCCCAGCCATTCCGATGAAAGGTTCTGTTGGCTTGCAAATTGTTTCTAGTGGACCCGATTCCGAATGGGAGCAAATAAAAAATGGCTACCTTAAGTTAATTATGATGGCTAAAAAGTATATTTATATTCAATCTCCATACTTCATCCCAGATGCTAGTTTCATGGATACGTTACGTATTGCATGCCTTTCAGGTATTGATGTACGAATTATGATTCCAAATAAACCCGATCATATTTTTGTCTACTGGGCGACTTACTCCTATGTTGGCGAGTTAATAAGAGCTGGAGCTAAAGTATATATTTACCAAAATGGATTCTTGCATACAAAAATGATTGTAATTGATGACGAAGCTTCTACAGTGGGAACGGCAAATATTGATGTGCGTAGTTTTAAATTGAATTTTGAAGTAAATGCCTTTATATATGATCGCGAAACTTCTCATCAGTTAGCAGAGTTATTTGAAGAGGATATGAAGTTATCTACCGAGATGACGGCAGAAATATATGAAGAAAGATCAACCATGATTAAATTTAAAGAGTCATTAGCTCGTCTAATTTCACCGATACTTTAATAATGTTTTCGAAGGGCTTTGGATAGATTTATCGCTATAAGATTACCGTTTGATTTTTTTAAGAGGCTAGTCGTGACTGACGTCACAACTAGCCTCTTTTTTCTCGGTATTCTTATGGCTTTTTACTGTCCGTAGCGCTCTGACAACTTTTAGAAATTGGTTAGTTCATTTTTGGAAACCTCTTTTTGTATTCTAATCCTGTCTACTAAAGATTTAGGAATTCTTCTAAAGTCACGTTTGCTTCGTATACTTGAGGCGCAAGTTCTTTTCCGATATACCTAAAATGCCACGGCTCATACATATAACCTGTAATTTTTTCTGAGCCATTCGGATAACGCATAATAAATCCATACTTATGGGCATTGGCTGCAACCCATTTGCCTGCTTCTGTTTCTCCGAAGCTTTCTCTAGCGAAATGTTGTTCAAAATGCTGCTCTCCGATGTCAAAAGCTAGCCCTGTTTGATGTTCGGAATAGCCCGGGCGTGCACTATAACGATCCGCAGCCTCTTGACCGTCATTTGTTACATAACGTTCATATAACTGAGTTTGATAGTCAAAAGATCGATACGTACTGAAAGCTACAAGGTCATACCCAGATAAAATTGCCTCAGCAGCCATTTCTTGAAATGCTGTTCTAGCCTCTTTGCTTTCACCAGGTGCATAAGTAGATGGCAGGGGATACTTTTTACTAGCAATTAATACACCTTTTACTATTGTAGGCTCCTGGGGTAAAACTTCGTTACCAATATAGCCTTTTGCGCCAGACATATCTACCTCTTCCACTACCGGCTCCTCCACAATAGGAATTTCCTGTTTTTGTTCTTCTATAACTGGTTTATCCACATTAGCTTCTTCTGTTTTATCAACATCGACTATTTGCTTAACACCTGTCAAATCACGGAGTTCCTCTATACTTTTATCTATATTCCATTCATTCATTCCTACCCACACTACCGCTGTGGCTACAAGTATTCCTGCAATGATTCCAGAAATAATATATGGCCATTTTTTCTTCTTTTTTTCTTGTAAAAAGCTATATCTTGACTGCATATCTTCGGACTTCCTTCTTTCTTATTACGTTATTTCTAGTTTACCATTTTTCTAATAACTATTCTCTTATTGAAATTCAACTTCGCCAAAATAATTATAACCATCCTGAACGATAAATGAATCCTCCTAAATAAGTAAAAGCGTATCTACCCATGATAGGTAAATACGCTCTCTCTTATTAAAAAATTAGCAAAAATAACACGACAAAAAATAACACTGCAAACAAAATGGACATACCTTTCATCCACTTCGCCTCTTTGACGAATCCTTTTTCTTTAAAACTTATTGCTCGGAAACCATTACTTAGAGCAAAGATTGCTGTCATAAACAAAACAGCCATATTAATATTTCCTTTAATGATAAATACCAACGCAGAAATACTAACTGCTGCAATCAGTAGTCCAAATATCCAATTTCTATTCATAAACACCTTACCTCTCAAGAAAAAAACGAAGCAACAATCGCTTCGTTTTTGTGTTATACAGATTCCTCTGCTTTTTCTGGATGATTCGAGTAAAATTTACGCCCCAAATATGTTTGGAATATTAGCAATAGTCCACCGACAGCCCAATAAACTGGAAGTGCCGCCATAGAACTGAAGGAAATAAACATAATCATAATTGGCGAAATATAAATCATCATTTTCATTTGTTTCTGTTGCTGCTCAGGTACTGTCCATAATGAAACTTTTGCTTGAATGAAATAAACCGCTCCAGCAATAAGTGTCATTGCAATATCAGGAGATCCTAAGTTAAACCATAAAAATGGATGCGCTTTAATATCCGCAGAATAGAGAATCGCAAAATACAATCCCATTACAATAGGCATCTGAATAATCATCGGTAGACAACCCATGTTCAGCGGATTTACTCCATGCTTACGGTATAATCCCATCATTTCTTGTTGTAGAGCCATTTGCTGTTCTTTATCTTTTGTTTCCTTTAATCTCTTTTGGATATCGTCCATTTCTGGTTTCAATTTATCCATTTTCTGTTTCATGCCTTGTTGATTTTTATAATTTTTAAGCATCAAAGGCATCAGAATAAGACGGATAAGTACGGTAATAGCGATAATCGCCAGTCCATAACTACCATTGAACATTTCTCCAAAGAAATGTATAAGAAATTCAAAAGGTCGAACAAAAATATTATAAAAAGTACCTTCTTTGTTTTCTACTCCAGAACATCCACTAAGCACTAGTGCTGCAAATACAAGAATAGAAAATAAACTAATCTTCTTTTTCACTCTATTCACCTTCACTCATCAAACTATAAAGAAGTATACCTTACTATGAAGCTATTTATCAAATTTAATCCAAAATATTTAAACTGATTGTTGTTCATTAGGAAAATTATATTTAAAACTAGGATATTCCTGGTTATCGCGGTATTGCTTCGGTGTTATTCCGGTATACTTTTTGAATATGCGAGTGAAATAGCTTTGATTGCAAAAGTGAAAACTACTAGAAATATCGGAAATAGCTTTATTTGTTGTTCTTAAAAAGTATTGGCATTCCTCTACTTTTCGAACATTTAAGTATTCTACAAGCGTCACTCCTGTGTGCTCTCTAAAAATACGAGAAAGATGACTTGTACTTATAGCAAATCTTTTAGCAATATCCTCTACCGTTAAATTTGTCTCTATTTCATCATTAATATAGAGGATTACTTTGTTAACCGTTTGATGGCCAAATGATGGCTTTTTCCTTTCGGTTATGACCATCACAAAAAACTCAACCAACTCATCTGCACATAATAAAAATTGTGCATCACTCATCTTCGTCTCAATAGTTTCTACACATGCAATGTTAAACGCGCTAACTTTATCAGTAGGAACTTGACTCTCATTTAGTTTTCTTCCCATAATAGCCGCTAGCTGAATGTAGTAATACTTTACATTTTGGATCATATTCTTACGTGTTCTAGCAATTATTAAATCTATCATGCTTCTTAGAATTTCTTTTGCTTCCGTTACTTCAAAAGAAAACATTTTTTGAAATAGCTGTTCTTCTAATTCTAGGAAAGAATCTAAACCTTCTACTCTTGTTGTTGTACCTATTTCTCTAGTGTATATTTTAGAGAAATTATCTAAAAATTGCTTCTCTACAGTCTTCATATTTCCCTCTTTTTCCCTAAGTAGGTCTTAATGTTTATATAACCTTTTGGGTATGTTGTATTAGTCTATATCATTATCCTGGAAATTATATATTTTTTCAACCTTTTAGACTCAGTTTTTTTGAGGGACTAGCATTTTTAAATGTTTAGGTAATATTTGAATGTTCAGTGGCGTGCAATCTCCTTCATCCCCGTCTACATTACAATATAGAGGATTTCCAGATTCGATTAATACATTACTAGATTCGATTACTTCCACTCCAGTATCTTCCTCTAGTGTACCCAACAGGACTTTTGCTCCCATTCTTGCTATAGAAGCCAATCCTGCTTGTTTTATAATATAAATATGTAACTTTCCATCATTTACTTCCGCTGCATTTACCAATTTTTCAAATCCACCTACAGAATTCGTTAAAGCCACAAGTATAAGCATAGGTGTCCCTTTCCAAATTCCTTGATCATGCGTTATTGTCATTTCTATTTCTTCGTTCGAAATAACGGCTTTTGCTCCTTCTAGCAAATAAGCAAGTGAACCCATTTTTGTTTTTTGTTCAACAGTAGTATCCGCAACACGACTAGCTATCTCACCAACAGCTACTATATTCATAAAATATTTATCCCCAATTTGCCCAATATCCACTAATCGTGTGTTCGTCATTTTTAAAGCTTCAATAGCAAGCTCAGGCTCCAATGGAATGCCAAGTGCACGAGCAAAATCGTTCACAGTACCGAGTGGAATAAATGAAAATAGAGGCCGGTTAGGTTGTTCAGCGAGACCATTGACAACCTCATTTATCGTCCCATCTCCACCCATTGCTAACAAAAAGTCTACTTTCTCAGCACACGCCTGGGTGGCAAATATGGTGGCATCATTTTGTTTACTCGTTTCCTTAATAATCACTTCATACCCCAAACCTTCTAACACATTAACTGTTGTTTCTTTATATTGCTCGGCATCCGCTTTTCCTGAAGATGGGTTATAGATGAACATTGCTTTCATAAGACTTCCCCCTTGCATGATTTGTTTTGTTCCAAATTCCCTTTATCGATACATTTAAAACCTTTATACTAGAATAAAAGCTACTATAGAAAAGAGGAGCAGTATTGCACTTTTTTATATATATTATTATCTTCATCTCATTTTTTGACTTATTTTCTCAACTACCAATTATGAGCCCCTTTGCAGAATCTCTTGGTGCCACTCCTTTTATAACTGGTTTAGTTGTAGGGATGTATTCTCTTTCGAATACATTTGGTAATATTATTTCTGGATTTCTAACTGATCGAAAAGGACCCTATTACATACTCATCACTGGTTTATTTGCAACGAGTTTCTCCTTATTCCTTTACCAATTTGCTAGCGAGCAGTTTGGATTATTACTAATACGTTTTATACATGGTTTAGTAGCTGGACTAATTGTACCTGCAGCTTTTACCTACTCAGCTAATAGGACTTCGCATGAAAAACGAGGTAAAGGAGTTGCACTATCAGGTGCATTTGTTGGACTTGCTGCAATTGTTGGTCCCGCTACAAGTGGTATTCTCGCAAGCAAAAAAAATGAGGTATTTGTGTTAGGAATGACAGGTTCTATTATGCTTGCTTTAAGTATACTGTCTTTAGTTTTGTTAAGAAAAGTAGCTATCGAAAGAAAAGAGCAGGATGTCTCTCACCATTCCGTTCACTCTATTTTCCAAAAAAGTGGAGTGATTAAGTCATTTGCAGGTGCTTTTTTCTTAATGTTCTCGCAAGGGGTATTAGCGTATATGCTCCCTTTAAAAGTAGTGCATTTAGGATTTGACACTAAAACAAGCGGATTTCTTCTAAGTACTTTCGGCTTTGTCGCAATTTTAGTGTTTATCCTTCCGATAAATCGAATATTTGACCGAGTAAAACCCATCTATACACTTACATTTGGCATGAGCATCATGGGAGTAAGTATGCTATTGCTTGGCCATACAGATTCACTGAACTTACTATATATTTGGATGGGGTTATATGGAATAGGATTTGCATTTCTTTTCCCATCTATTAACACATTATTAATAGATTCAACAGAGCAATCCTATAGAGGAAAAGCATATGGCTATTTCTATGCTTTCTTTTCTATAGGAGTAGTTGTGGGATCGAGTATCACTGGCTTTCTAGAATTGGATGCTACGAGCGGGTTTACTATGACAGGAATCATATTGTTAATAGTGTCTATCTTGACCATTACGTGGAGAAAATAAATAGGACAGGAATGTGGTTTTTGACACATTCCTGTCCTATTAAGATTATAAAGTTATTTGGTCATTAGGATTAGACTTCTTTTCTCCGTCTTGCTTATTTGTATCGTCTTTCTTCTGGTTGTCCTGAACTTCATCATTATAGTACTGGACGCTTGTAAGAGCTCCTTCATCGACCATATTATTATCTGATGTATCGTAAGGATCTGGATGTCCCGCTGCCGTTAAATCGGATCTTTGATGTTTTTGTGAGTCTATGTAAGCATTCACTTTAGATTTTGTATTATTAAAAGCCACTACTGCTTTCTCACGATTTTCTTTCTTACTGAAATATGCATACGCTCCTGCCGCTAATCCTGCCAATAATAGTGATTTGTTTTTTGCCATCCTAATTACCTCCAAGGTTTTCTATATATAATGTATATACCCACTATTAAATAAGTTAACACCTTAACAAACTAATTCTTTAGAGGTATATGATTTTAATGCTTCATTACACATCTTATATTACAGTTTGATATCTAAATGATTTTAATTGTATATATATGTAGAAGATTATAGTTATTTTTGTTATGATTACAAAAAGAATCTAGAGGTGATTTCAAATGATTAGAGCGACTACGTTAGATGACATTCAAGTAATTCAACAGATCGCAAAGGTCAGTTGGAACGATACATACAAGAATATTATACCTGATGACATACAAACTCTTTTTCTAGAAAAGGCTTATTCCCCTATGATGATTGTGAAGAGAATAGAGAAAACTATCTTCTTAATCGCTGAATATGAAGGCAATCCCATCGGTTTCGCTAACTTTACTTATACCGACGAAGATGGAGATGCAGAACTAACTGCTATTTATGTGTTACCTGAATATAAACAAAGTGGATATGGAAAAAAACTATTATTAGCTGGGCTAAACCAAATGCCAGCTGGACGACAATTATTTGTTTACGTGGAAAGCTTAAATGATAATGCCCGTCAATTCTATGAAAACTTCGGCTTCGAATGTTTAGAAGAATTCGATGAATATTTTGAGGGTCACCCTTTATCTACTGCTAAATACGTATATCTATTGAAAACACCGGCCTTATAGGTCGGTGTTTTTGTTTGTTAAAGTGACTTTTCAGTTGTATAGTATTCCTCTTGTATTTGAACTGGTGGTTTGCGAACGAAACACATGATAGCCGCAATATACAATAGAATTGATGTTAGCGATATTACACCAGCAAAAAGACCTGCAAGGATGAACATAATTCCTGCTAACTTCGGGTTTTTATTTTTGGAAATAGACATGATTCCGATAATATTTAGGATTAGACTAATGACAAGAATAATTATAAATACCCAACCAAATATGCTAAATGCATCGATTGCTAAACTCATATTATCATTTATCAATTGTTGGTCAGTTTCCGTAAATGTAGGCTCATTCGAAATCGTATTCTCAAATTCTTTTTTAAATTCTTCATCTTTCAATATGCTGCTTCCACTTACCACTAAAACTGTTACTAAAATAATACTAAGTAATGTCATAATTGCACTAATAACACTTAATACCATTTCTCCTGTACGTGACATAGAATTCAGTCCCTTCATTTTTACACTTCTTATCATTCTACGATTAATAGTTGAAAAGGTTTCGTATAATTTTAAAATCCCCTTCATAAAATAATTTAAACCTGTTTAAACATTTATAAACCAGGGTAATATTTAACTATCAACATAAAAAGAGAGGGTGGAATTTATGGAAAAAGAGATAATTTTTAACCAAGCAGATTTCCTTTATACGTTAGCAGGTGCATCGGTATTAACAGGAATTTTAGTGTTTTTCACACAAATTTAATAATGCTATTATAAAAAGGCAATCCATTTCTAAATAGAAGCGGATTGCCTTTTTGTTATGAAGTATACAAATTTCTTTTATGCTTTTACATCATCATATTCGTTAGACTTTGAGAAGGCTGCCACTACGTATGAGCAAACCGGCTCCATCTTTAGCTCCTGCTCTCTTGCATAAGAAGCAGCGCTATCTAATAACTTTTTGGCAACCCCTTGTCCTCTCAGTTGATCCGATACATATGTGTGATCCATCACCATGACATCTCCAAGTAACGTCCAAGTAATTTCGCCTAATCTTTCCCCGCCTTGTATATATTGAAACGCATATACATCGTTTCCTAATTCTTTAAATTCAAATTCCATCAATAACCACTCCTTTTCTGAATTTTAGCACATTTATTTATTGATTGACAACGGACGCAACTTCGCTTCAATTTCCACTCTTCTCATTTCTAGAAAAGGCGGTAGTGCTAATCGTTCTCCCAAGCTATCCATTTGTTCATCCGTATCGAATCCTGGCTCATCGGTAGATAATTCAAATAGAATGCCATTTGGTTCTCTGAAATAGATTGCCTTGAAATAGTATCGGTCTACTAAACCAGAAGTGGTAAAGCCATTTTCACGTAAGCGCTCCTCCCATTTTGGGTAATCTTCCATTGAAGGAATTCGGAATGCTACATGATGTACACTACCCCTTCCAGGTCGCTCCATTGGTAAATCTGTGCGTGTCTCGATATGAACTTCTCCACCTGGACCGCCTTTTCCCGTCGTATAAACTTGAATATCTGGCATGTCCAGTACCTCCGATGGGTAGGAACCAGCTAACTCAAATCCAAGTATTTCTGTTAAGACCTTTTCAGTAGGTGCTAATTTTCGAACTGTAAGCTTTACGGGACCTAAACCAACAATTGCATTGTCCGCTGAAATCTCCTCTCTAACCCATGCTTCGCCATAAGGTATTCCAGCCCCGTTGTCGACCACTATCATAAGTCTTGCCCCTTCAAAATCTTCAAAGTAAAGTGTTTTACGACCAAACCTTTCTATAATAGAATCATGTGGTACATTAAATTTTTCAAATCTACTTTTCCAAAAATGTAGAGCTTGCTCATTTTTGACCCGGAAACTTGTATTGCTAATACTAGATACACCAGGATATGTTCTTCCTGCATTGGGTATGTCAAAGTAAGTCATGTCTGTTCCTGGAGTACCTACAGCATCTGCATAAAACAAATGATAAGAAGAAGGATTATCCTGATTTACACTTTTCTTCACTAATCGCATTCCTAATATTCTTGTATAAAAGTCATGATTTTTATCAGCGTCTGCAGTAATTGCTGAGACATGGTGGATACCTGCTAATTTCATTTCTTTACCTCCTCATTATTTTATCTTGAAGTCGAGATATATTACTTCCATAATAACAAATCCTTGTATTTTGTGCAAATAAAGAAACAAGGCTTTAAGAAACTCAGTCCAGGGTCTTCAGCTCGCGCTGTTCCCACTGCAGTCACCGCTCTTCCCTCCAATCAACTAGATCCACTTTATATAATCTGCAATTGTATATAAAACCACATAAGTATTGGTGCATTTTCTTAAAATATAAATTTTGAACAAAACAACGCCCTCCTATCTATTTAAGAAGGAGGGCTCATACATTAGTTAAAAATAGAACGAATCGAATCTATTAGATTCGTAAAGAAGTTTTTGACACCTTCCCAAAATCCTTCATTATCGACTATTTTTCCAATCTTGTCTTCAATTGTTTTACTTAAATCATTCAGTTGATCTGACCATTGACTGAAATCGATATCTAATTGACGAATACGGTCCATTAAATCGATCAACAGCTGACGATCCTTTTCCGAAAGCTCAATTTTTAGATTAGCTAATTGCTCCGAAACAATTTTTTCCACCTCTTCACGAGAAACTGGATTTTGTTCTGCAATTTGCTTTTTAATCTCTGTTAGTAACTCGCTCACTTTTGCCTCATCAATACCTGCATCTTTTGCTAGATTAGTAGCAATAGATAGTTCGTCATTGGCCACATCTGTACGTTCGGGATCAAGTTCTTCCCCCGAAACCTCATAGGCTTTATATATCCCTACTAGTGCTGAATGACCCGTTACAGGCTTAGGTGCAGCAATTTCTACTACTGCGTCCTTAATGCCCGCAGTTAGCATTGCATTTGCATACATCTCGGATGTTACTTCAGTAATATTATCCGGTGTAACTATGCTTATCACTAGACCTTTACCAGCGTCTTTTCGAGTGATCTTAGCAGAAGAGAACATTCTTGCAGATGCATCTCCGTCTTGTAAATATGTTGCTAAATCTTTGCCAGTTACCTCTATTTCTTGAACATCTGATTTATCCGTTATTTTTAAGCTCTTTTTTACACTGTCTTTTTGCTCAGCAGTTAAATTTCCACCATATACGATGATAGGTGCACCAAATTTTTCATTTACAACTTCTTCTTCAGTGGAGCCATCTGAGTCTGCTAATGAATAAGTAGGCGCAATAACCATACCTATTAATAACATTGCTGTAATGAATGGCAATAATAATTTCTTCATACTATTTAACCCCTTTCCTTTCTCTTCCATTCCCTCAATAATACGAAAATAGGAGTAAAAAGTTCCGACTAATCGATTCTTTTTACTCCGTATGAACTACATTTTCAATTGTGTCCAACCATCTTCTTGAACAATTTTTTTATCTTTCATAAGTTTACCTAGGGCGCGTTTGAAAGCAGCTTTACTCATACTGAACATTTCTTGAATTTCATCTGGAGAAGACTTATCTGTGAATGGCATTTTACCACCAACATCATTCAGGTAACGGAATATAGATTCTGCATCGTCTCCTAGACGTTCATGTCTACGTGGCAAAAGGGAACCATTCAAAGATCCATCCTCTTTCACGTCAATAACGCGTACTGTTAAATCTTCACCTAACCGCGGTTCATTAAAGCGTTCTGACTCATGTACAAAAATTCGATAGTTTTCAGGAAAACTTAACAAAAACGTACCTACAGGAAGCAAGCGGTATGCACGTGCTTGTAGATTTTGATTGAATAATGTCGTTGGTGCATCTATATATAGCTCTTCTACTCGGTCCTCAGTTGCTAATCGACCGAATAACTCACCATCTTTATCGGTACGGAGTGTCATATATAAATGATCTCCAACAGCAGGCCATAGTTCTTTTATTTTTGGTAGATCATCTTCTTTAACCTGAACTTCCTTAGAAGTACCGATATCAACAAAAACGCCATCTCTATCGACTACTTTAATGACACGAGCCCATCCGTATGTGCCTTTTTGAATAGATGGAAGCTGTGTTGTGGCAGATAGATTTCCACGTCTGTCCACAAATAAGAATGCTTCTATTGTGCCACCTACCTCTACGCCCTCTGGTGCTTCAGATGCATTTAACGGAATATCCATTCCATCATATGTTAAAATCCATTTCGATCCGTCCTGTTCTTTCACTTGTAACTTTACTATTTCTCCTGATGCTGTTCCTATCAAAATTACCGCTCTCCTTCTCACCAAATATGGTATCGATCTTTACTCGCTTCTTCTGAATTATATATAAAGTGATTAGACTGCAAAAAAGGTTATGCTACTTCCCTATAGCCGATTCATATAAATCATAAACTCTATTGTAAACTCATACACACAAAAGATTATATTCTACTTTTTGTGTTAAAACTCAACCTCTATCATTCCCAAAGATTGTATGTATCATGTGGTATTCCTTTAAACAACATTTACAAGGTTTGCTCATTTTCTGGTTCTTGTAATTCCATTAACTTGGATTGTAATGCTGGATTTTCCTCTAAAAATAATACCAAATCTGCAATACGGTCGATGGAGTTCCAACTTAAATGGTGTTCAATTCCCTCTACGTCATTGTAAATATTCTCTTCCTTTACGCCAATAATTCTCAAGAAATCTTCTAAAAGTTCATGTCTTTTTACTAATTTTTTTCCGAGCTTCATTCCTTTTGCCGTAAGAGTTAACCCTCGATACTTTTCATATATTAAGAAGCCATCTTTATCAAGTTTTTGAACCATTTTGGTTACGGAAGATGGTAATACAGACAATGCTTCTGCAATATCAGACACACGAGCATATCCTTTTTGCTCTATCAACAAATAAATTTGTTCAATATGGTCTTCCATGCTTGGTGTTGGCATATTTATCTTCCTCTCATCTTTGCTCTATATATTTTACTACAATAAAGACCCTATCACAATTCTAGATATTTATTCCTATATCTTGAAAGGTGCAAGCGCCTATGTTAGCCCCGAAATGCGTTGGAAGAATTGGAATAAGGCGCTCATTGCCCAGTCGAAGTCAGTCGAAGTTCGCGACATCGTGTCGCAACGACTGACTGACCCGCATCCTGCGGCCCCGCAAGTCTGAAACGACTCGAGGGGCTAGGCGCTGGAACTAGAAAAAGTCTGAGCAAAAAGCATTTATCTATTAATATTTAAACAGAGGAAAAACCTTATCGAAAAAAGACAAGGTTTTAGTGACGATGCGGGTACTTACCCACAACATAGATGGAGTGGATAATTCTTTTGTTGATCCATTCTAAGTTTTCTGCTGTATTTAAGCGCTCAAAAACGGCTATTCTTCCTTTTTCTGTTGTAACGTAATGAGCAGGTAATGTATTTAAACTCAAGGCAATAATATCTCGTTCGCATTGTTCGCATTTGCAAAAGGTTTGATACTCGGACCCTCTCATCATCACTCTGACAAGGCTATGAACTATTTCTTGCATCACATTAGTAAGCAATGATAACACTCCTTTCATGCATATAAAAAGTGAAGCATGTTTAATACTATACCCAAACGGGTAAAATTTAAATATCAACATCACTTGATAAATTAAATAAAGAGAGGAAGATATGAAATGGGTAGAATTTTATGGGGAATTATCGTAGTATTAATCGTACTTTGGCTACTTGGTTTAGTATTAAAGATTGGCGGCGGATTTATTCATGCACTACTAATCATTGCGGGTATCATTTTTGTAGTTCAACTAATCAGTGGAAAACGATCACTATGAAGAAAGGTGTTGCCTAAACGGCAACACCTTTTTATTTTTTCATTGATATTCAAATTGAAATTTTAAATAGAATCTTGAGATTCCCTGACTTTGGCATATATGCAGGTGTCCCTCAATTTTTCCCCATCGGCAGATAAAGAATCATTTTGAAGTATGCCCTCCAACTTAAACCCAGCTCTTTCGGCTACAGAGCGACTTCGAACATTTTCACTATCACAACGAATTTCTACTCTATTGGCCAGTAGTTCCTCGAATGCAAATTGTGTTATGCGTTCACATGCTTCTGTCATTAAGCCTTTCCCCTCAAACTTACTATCAATCCAATAGCCAATTTCAAATTTCCGAACGTTCCAGTCAATTCGATGCAATCCAGAAGCACCTACAAATTCTCCTGTTTCCCTTAAATACAATTGCAGGCGTAAATCCTTTCTAGTTATAAAGTCGGCAACTGCTTGACGTATATTCGTTGTAATTTGCTCCAATGACTGCTTTTTTTGGGCCCATGGCATCCATTCTTTCAGTGCAGCATCCGAATTGACTACCGCCTTCCAAATTTCATCCGCGTCTTCTACCTTTGGAGCTCGTATCAACAATCGTTCTGTGTAAAACTCCTCCGCAAAGGTTAGCTCTTCTTTAGCAGGATAAGTCTTAGGGAAATCTTCATCCCACTTCACGGGAGTTGCAGTTCCTTTTAAGAAATCTTCTCTCGTTAGACCATACGTTACAGCATCGTAATAGGAACTCTCTTTAGGAGAAAACCATGCTTGTCGAAGTTGTGCTTCTTTTACAAATCCAGCTCGTTCAAAAGTTTTGCGCATTGCAAAGTTATCCTGTCTTGTATGTCCTTCTAAACGAATTTTCGCTTCTGGTAGTTGGAATACATACTCAGCTACAAGCTTTAATGCCTCCGGTCCGTAACCACTACCTCTCGCATGATCTGCAATTCGCAAGTCAAAAAGAGGAATTTCATCTCGTAGGTCATAAATTTTTACGAAACCAACCTTTTCATTTGTTTCATTTTCAATCCAAAAGGTTTTAACTTCATCCGATTGATATCCGCCTTCTTCAATCGTTTTTTCGATTAGTTCTCTTGCTGGGTGTGAGTTTCCATGATACGGCCAACTATTCGTCGTCATGAAGTGGATCAGTTGTTCTTGTTCTTCCATCGTCCATTCCGTAAGCTTCATTTTCCCGCCTCCGTACACGCTATTTATTTATCCTTATAAGTCTTAATGAATTAAGCACTACCAATAGAGTAGCCCCCATATCTGCAAAGATAGCAATCCATAAAGTTAACCATCCTGGAATAATGAGTAGCAATGCAATTATTTTTAATCCTAATGCAAACATAATATTTTCTTTAATAATATGCAATGCTTTTCGACTTAATCGGATTGTATAAGGTAACTTATCTAGGTCATCAGCCATTAAAGCCACATCCGCTGTTTCAAGTGCCGCATCTGTTCCTGCTCCACCCATCGCTATACCAACTGATGCAGCTGCTAGTGCAGGAGAATCATTAACACCATCTCCAACCATTGCAACCGTGCCGTACTCTTCTTTTAATGCTTTTATGGCAAAAAGTTTTTGTTCTGGCATTAACTCTGCTTCTACGTCCGTCAGACCTAGTTTTGTTGCGATAGCGTTTGCCGTACGTTTGTCATCTCCTGTTAGCATGACAGTATGCTTTATCCCTGCTTTTTTCAGTTGCTCTAACACATTTACACTAGTTTCACGGATTGGATCTGCTACAGCTATAAACCCTTGATATACACCATCTGCCGAAGCTAGCATGACTGTATTACCCTCCGTTTGTAACCGTTCAATTTTAGTAATGACTTCAAAGGAAACAGTGCTGATAGTAGAAATCCAACTAACACTTCCAACTGACCATTTTGTTCCGTCCACTATACCCTCTGCCCCTTTGCCAGTGACAGATTGAAAATGCTCGATTTCTACACTTTGAATATGCTCTTTTGCACCATATTTTACAATAGCCTTTGCCAATGGATGCTGAGAGTAGATTTCAATGGACATTACTTTTTGGATAAAGTCTTTTGGTGCATCTGCTTCTACATGCGTTACCTCTGGATACCCTTTGGTAAGCGTGCCAGTTTTGTCAAATGCAATTGCTTGAAGTCGACCAATCTCTTCTAAGTGAATACCACCTTTGATTAATACACCTTGTTTTGCTGCATTTCCGATTGCCGTAACAATGGCAACGGGAGTTGATACTACTAACGCACATGGACAACCCACAACTAATACCGCAAGCCCTTGGTAAATCCATGTTTGCCAATCTGATCCGAACAACGGAGGAATTATAGCTACTAATATAGCTATCATGATAATTGCAGGTGTATAATATTTTGCAAATTTATCTACAAATTTTTGAGAAGGTGCTTTTTCCGCTTGCGCCTCTTCAACAAGGTGTATGATTTTCGCAATTGTTGTATCTTCTACTCTCTTAGTCACTCGTACTTCAAGTGATCCTTCTTCGTTTAACGTACCAGCAAATACCTCATCGTCTACCGATTTCATAACTGGTAATGATTCACCGGTGATAGACGCCTGGTTGATTGTAGAAGTACCTTTCAGTACAATTCCATCCATTGCAATTTTTTGCCCTGGTTTCACAATTAGTACATCGTTTATTTGTATAAACTCTGTATCAACCTCTATTAACTTTCCATCTTTGCGGATCGTTGCAGTAGGTGGCGCAATATCCATTAAATGACTGATGGATTGACGCGCTTTATTCATCGAATAAGCCTCTAAAGCTTCACTCACCGCGAATAAGAATACTACTACCGCTCCCTCGCGCCACTCTCCAATAATTGCTGCACCAATAATAGCTATAGTCATTAACGACTTCATATCGAAGTAAAAACGAGATAAATTGGCTAATCCACCTCTAAATAAATCGAAGCCTCCTACTACTATAGAAATCATGAATAACCCTATAGAAAGTGGATGTGCTTCCTCATAAGTGAACGATGCGATAATCCCTATAACTAGAAATACAAATGAAATAACCGTGAGTATATTTTCTTTCCGTTTGAAAAAAGGAATTTTTTCTAATTGACTTTGTTTGACTGTAGTCACTTTTATGCCATCAAACGCCCCAGCTTTTTCAATATCCCCTATTGTTGCTTTACCAATGACCGATACTTTAGAAGCACCAAAGTTAACTGTTGCATCCTCTACATCAGGAAGTTTTTTTATATTTTGCTCAAATTTCATGGCACAATTGGCACATGAAAGATTTTCTAATCGATATTCTTGTTTAGCTACTTTTACCATCCTTTTCACCTTCTTCTATTGCATGTTCATATGCGATTTTTACTAACGCGTTCACATGATGATCTGCTAAGGAATAATAAACTTGTTTTCCCTTACGTGTTGATTTAGCAAGGGATAAGTCTCTTAAAAATCGCAAATGATGAGATGCTGTAGCTGTAGATGAACCTATAATCTCACCCACATCACAAACGCAAAGTTCTTCCTCTATTGTTAATGCAAATGCTATCTTCAACCTTGTTTCATCTGCTAGTGCTTTAAAGATTTGAGCTGCTGCTCCTAAATCTGGTATTTGGTTCTTTATGGAAAACACTATGTCTTCGTTCACCTTTGTTACTTCACACATATCCTTTGTCTGCATATTTCCACCTCATTCAAATGATTGTTTGATTGTTATATTCAGTATATGTTCAGAATATTTAATATGCAACTTATTCTAATGAGTATTTGAATGTTTTTACTATTTTAGATTTTATCGCTTAAAAACAGGGTAGCTTTTACTCTTCATTTCCTCTTAATATAAAAAAACAGCCGAAGATAAACACCTTCGGCTGCCAATTTTAGTTTGCTTTTAATATTAGTTCATATCCTTCTTTGATGTCTCCGTCTATTACGGTAGTGTGATAGTTTCCTTCTGCCCAGTCATCTACTTGGCTATGATACCACTCGGATTTCATATGACCGCTTTGTCCCGGCCCTACGATGTGATAGGCCTCATTTAAATCAGCCAAATCTGCTACAAATCGCCAGGACGCTCCGTGGTCCACTTTTCCATCCTCTCCAAAACCGGCTGCTTGCACGGTAATATTGGATCCCCCTATAGGAACTGGATCTGGATTTAAGAGATAAGCCAAGATTGGAGAGGCCCCTCCCAGTGGATGATCAAATGTTAACTGGTGGTAATCTCCCCACTTCCATTTCTTTTCATTTGAACCAAACTCTTCGGATATTTCTTCGGTTGCTTTCACAAATGAGTCATATACCCACTTGTCTACACCGCCATATGCTTCTAACCAAGCACTTTGTTCATTATTATAGCCTTTTCGTAATAATTGATCTGAAATATTACCTTTTCCTGGCAACATCGAATATACATCCTCTGGCATTTCTTCCTCGAGTAATGTCTGAGGTAACTCCTTCATCCATTTATGAAAAACTAGCGGAGCAGCTTGCTCTTTATCATCTACCTGATCCCACTGCTTCACTAAGGAAAGGATTTCTTTATATTCATCCTTGGTATCTAAGTTTTCAACTGATCCAAGCATCTGTGTCAAGAATTCTTTAGCGTATAGATTCGTTTGATCCATCTGTAAATCCATCATATCTTCTTTTGTGAAATCCGATTTGCTCTCCAGTACTTCAGCAATTCGCTCATACCGATATGATTGAGCCCAAAAATCAGTAATATGGTATGGATAGGAATCATCTACGACCTCATTATTTGCAGTCGCTATATAGCCTTCCTCCGGGTTCACAACAACAGGTAGCTCGTTATAAGGAACGAATCCTTGCCAATCGTATTCCGCCGAGTCTCCAGGAACAGGCAATTGGCCATCCCCGGTCTTTCTTAAAGGTATCTTCCCATTTGCTTTATAGGCAATGGTCCCATCTTTTGCAGCAAATACAAAATTTTGAGCTGGTGCATGGAAGTCTTCTAGTGCTACTTCAAATTCTTCCCAATCAGCAGATTTATTCATTTTTAAGATTGCTTGTAATTCAAGTGTTGGAGCTAACGCAGTCCATTGCATGGAAAATAACGCTGATGCTTCTTCCTCTTTGAATACGACATCTGAAATAATTGGGCCATGTCGAGTTACCACTACTTCAAAAGGTATATCCTCCTGTCCCTTTACTTTAATAGGTGAATTACGAACCTCTGCTTGCTCCCATTTCCCCTCATATAAGAATTGGGTCCGATCCTCTGGGTTTGGTGTTTCAATATAAAGATCCTGCACATCCGGCCCTACATTGGTTACACCCCAAGCAACATCTTCGTTATGACCAAGAATAATGCCGGGTATCCCAGCAAATATAACACCACTAACATTCTGTTCTGGTGATTCTAAATGCATTTGATACCATACAGATGGTGTGCTCAATCCCAAATGTGGATCATCTGCAAGTAGTGGAAGACCACTAGCTGTCTTGTCCCCACTCACAACCCAGTTATTACTACCGTTAAATTCATTCGGTAAAACCGATGAGTCAAAGTGACCACTTACATTTACTGGTTTACTTATATTCGCCTCTATAATCGATTTTGCATTCTCAGGATAAGTAATAAAAAGTTCCTTCGCCTTTTCTTCATCCAATTCATTTATAGCCCAATGTCGTATTGCAAGTGTCGACCAATTTCCACCTAAGTCATATGCCATATACTTTCCAATTGCTAATGAGTCAGTTGGAGTCCACTCTTCTGGCTCATATCCAAGTAATTTAAACTCATAGCTTAATTTATTTTCTTCTTTCGCAAATTCGATAAAATCATTGACCCCTTCTGCATAGAACTCTAATACTTCCTTCGCTTCCTCACTATATCCATCATAAGATTTCTCAGCAGCATCACGTAAGCTAAAGGTTAAGAAAAACTTATCTGTATCTACCGCAGATTCTCCTACCACTTCTGCTAAACGCCCACTAGCCTGTCTTCTAGCTAAATCCATTTGAAAAAGTCTATCCTGTGCTTGCACAAATCCTTGCGCACGGTAAAGGTCAGCATCTGATTGTGCAGTAATATGTGGTACCCCATCTGCATCACGTACTACTTTTACATCTGCGTCTAGCACCTTCATTGCAAGTTCACCTTCGATAATGGCTTTTGTGCTAGATAAATACAGGTTCAAACCTACAACGACAATAACTGCTAACGCAACGATAGTACCTATAAGCCAAGCAGTTATTTTCCATCCTTTTCTCATATACCTTGCCCCCTTTGTTCCTTTACAGTATTCGACATTTCCTACTTTTTTCCTTCTATATATCTCGCTAGAATACAAATAGAGAAATAGGAAACCATCCCAAAAGACCTCTAGTCCCATCCTCAACCTTCACACAATTTTTTTGGAGTGTTTCACGCTAAAAATGGTTACAATGCTCGTTCAAACATATAAAAAAGGCCCATGAATAATTATATTCATGGGCCTAGGCTTGTATTAATCTATATTTTCTCCAACAATTTTTACTTCTAACTCTAGCTCAACACCAAAGTTTTCTTTCACTTTCTCTTTCACCATTTCTATCGTGCTAATATAATCAGTTGCTGTAGCATTATTTTTATTGACGATAAAGCCTGCATGCTTCGTGGAAACCTCTGCACCACCAAAGCCTTTACCCTGTAAGCCACTGTCTTGAATGAGTTTCCCGGCAAAATAACCTGGTGGTCTTTTGAATACACTACCAGCAGAAGGATATTCTAATGGTTGTTTAGATTCTCTTTGAAAAGTAAGATCTGCAATTTTTGAGTCAATCTCTTCTTGATGCCCTTTTTCCAATAAAAATTCTGTCGACAATACGTAATAGCCTTTTTTCGTAATAATACTCTTTCGATACCCTAGCTCCAATTGCTCTTTCGAAAGAACTAACTTTTCTCCAGATGGTGTTAGTACAGTACATTGCACAATTACGTCTTGAATTTCACCACCATATGCTCCTGCATTCATCGCCATTGCTCCACCGATAGAACCGGGAATACCACAGGCAAATTCCAAACCAGTTAAGGATTCTTGTGCTGCCGCTTTTGACACATCAATAATATCCGCACCACTCTCGGCAATTACACGGTTACCATCTATTATAATATTATTTAAATTTTCCAGTCGAAGTACGATTCCTCTTACTCCACCATCCCGTACGACCATATTAGATCCATTTCCTAATAGTAGCATTGGTATATTATGTTCATAAGCATACTGCACAACAAAGGCAGCTTCATCCTGCGTGGACGGTGTGACAAACAAATCTGCCATCCCACCCATTTTTGTTACTGTATGCAAATTTAATGCTTCATCTATTTTAATATTCTCCGGGTTTAACTTTTCACTTAGGTTTTCAAACCATTTTTGTTTACTCAAAGAGAGACAATCCTTTCTTCATTAACCTTGTATCCTTACATAGTATGCATTTTCACACATAATATATCAAGAGAAAATGCTATAACCATTCTTTAGACCAAGTCTCAATTCCTCCAACTACTTCTTTTAGAGCAAGACCTTTCTCTGTCAAGTTATATTCTACCCGTATTGGCACCTCGGAAAAGACAGTTCTTTCAACAATCCCCTCTTTTTCGAGTTCTTTTAGACGCTCTGATAACAAACGACCACTTATAGGAAGGGACGACTCAATCTCATTAAATCGTTTTGCTCCATCCATTAGTTGATATACGATTAGGGCAGTCCATCTTTTACCTAACAACTCCATTGCTTTTGATAAACGTGGACATAATAACGTTTCTTTCATCTGATTCACCTCTATTACCTTCTATTATATTCTTTTTTTCTTCTAAAGTAAAATTAAAGTAATTTAATTACTTGACGTAAGTAATATATTAATCTATATTTAGTTACATAAAGTAACCTTATGTTTGCTATTTGTAAAAGAAGGTAAACGAAATGATGGCAATATATATTACTTCGAAATAAAAACTCTTGATTTCGAAGTAATATTGGTTTATAGTTAGAATAACAACAAACTTAGGAGGAAATAAAAAATGACAAAATTTAATCTTGACGCAGCGCATTCTACGATCGACTTTTCCGTAAAACATATGATGGTTTCAAAAGTAAAAGGAGCTTTCACTAATTTCACAGCAGACTTAGAAGGTAATACAGAAGACTTAACAGGTGCTACAATTAGTTTTGATATCGACGTAAAATCTATCAACTCAAATAACGTAGACCGTGATAACCACTTACGTTCTGGAGATTTCTTTGATACAGAAACATACCCAAGCATCAAATTTGTGGCTACAGATATTAAGAAAAAAGACGATGGTGAGTACGACGTAACTGGCGACCTAACGATTAAAGACGTTACAAAACCAGTAACATTCGACGTTGAATATGGTGGTAAAGGTACTAATCCATGGGGGCAAGAAGTAGTCGCTTTCTCTGCTGAGTCTAAAGTTAACCGTAAAGAGTTTGGTTTAACTTGGAACCAAGCATTAGAAACTGGTGGCGTTCTAGTTGGAGAAGACATTAAAATTACTGTTGAACTTGAGTTAAACCCAGCTCAATAATCATCTCATAAGTACAAAAAGCTATCCTTTTGGATAGCTTTTTTGTTTTTATTATTAAATAACCTGAGTAAAAAATAAGCAATTAAAATTAACTGAATATTAAGTGATATATTATATACTTTATATTGAGTAAAGAATGTGTTATTGTATGAATTATCTTATTTTCAGAAAGGACGGAATATTATGCCACAAATGCTAGCTTTGGTTATTGTTGTCGCTATTTTATTTATTGGAGACTTTGTCTCTATACGAACTAAAGCTTGGATCCCGTCTGTTTTCATAGCTGCCATATTGTTCATTCTTGGTTACTGGACATTTTTCCCTAAGGAAATCATTTCAATAGCTGGTGTACCTCCAGTAGTTGCAACAATGATGATTTATCTTCTCATCACAAATATGGGTACACTCCTTTCTCTTAGACAATTAAAGGAACAATGGAAAAGTATATTAATTTCACTAGCTGGGATTTTAGGTATAATTGTCGCATTATTCACAATAGGTACTTTACTATTCGGAGTTAAAACTGTTATCGTGGCTATTCCTCCATTGGTTGGGGGTGTGGTATCAGCGCTAATCATGTCAGAAGGTGCTGCAAATGCAGGTCTTACCACTTTGTCGGTGTTTGCAATAGTCATATATGTTATGCAAGGATTCGCCGGGTATCCACTTACTTCAATTGTACTTAAAAAAGAAGGAAAAGAACTTCTTCAAAAGTTCCGCATCGGCGAAATTACTATTGCAGGACAAACTAAAGATGAAGTAGGAAAACCAAAAGAAGAACTCAAAATGTTTCGTAAATTGCCAGAAAAATATAATACCGACTACTTTAAATTGTTTCGGCTAGCTTTCGTCGGATTCCTTGCTTATGGGGTATCTACTCTATTAAATCCTATTCTAGAAATTAGTCCTTTCGTACTTTGCTTATTATTTGGGATTATCGCGGGAAGTATTGGTTTCTTAGAAAGAAACGTCCTTCAAAAGGCAAACAGTTTCGGTATTTGTATCTTAGTATTAATGTTATTTGTTTTTGATGCCTTGAAAAACGCTACACCTTCTATGATTATGCAACTGTTTTATCCACTTGTAGGAACAATTGTCATAGGTGTCATAGGAATGTACATATTCTCCTTCATCATTGGAAAAATTCTAAAAGTCAGCAAAAATATGGCCTTTGCAGTTTCATTGACCGCACTTTATGGATTCCCTGCTGACTACATTATTACAAATGAAGTTATTAAATCTTTAACAGAGGATGAGAAAGAAAGAGAAGTTTTAACTAGTCACATGCTTCCTCCCATGCTTGTAGGAGGATTTATCAGTGTAACTATTGTTTCTGTTATTCTAGCAGGTATATTCGTAGGATTTTTATAAGACCGCTTAATGCTTGCATAGAGAGCCAATCTAATAACCTTTTAAGTGCCGCATAATTTAAAGAAACCATAAAAATATATAAAGTCATATAAAAGTTAACGGGGGATCAGCATGATAAACAATAAAATAAAAGAATCCATTAAAAATAATAAGGAAGAATTAGTTCAACTTCGCAGAAAATTGCACAGCCAGCCTGAACTATCATTTGAGGAGTTCCAAACGACTCAGTTTATATGCGAGTATTTAGATAATCTTGGAATCTCTTATCGTAAAACGGAACCTACTGGAGTTATCGCCGAAATCAAAGGCGCAACAGGTGGAAAAACCGTTGCTCTTCGAGGTGATATGGATGCCCTTGCGATTCAACAACTTAATAAACACGTCCCATATGCCTCTAAAACTGAAGGAAAAATGCATGCATGTGGTCATGACGCACATACTGCTATGTTATTAATAGCAGCGAAGGCACTTTCAGCGGTAAAAGATCAGCTTTCTGGAAATGTGCGCTTGTTATTTCAACCAGCAGAGGAAATAGCGCAAGGGGCAAAGGCTATGGTTAAACAAGGCGCAATGGATGATGTTGATAATGTATTCGGTATCCATATTTGGTCTCAAATGCCTACTGGTAAGGTTTCCTGTAATCCAGGTCCTTCCTTTGCTGCAGCCGATATCTTCAAAGTGACATTCAAAGGACGAGGCGGTCATGGCGCCATTCCAGAGGCTTGTATCGATGCAGCTCTTGTTGCTTCATCCTTCGTCATGAACGTTCAAACAGTTATCTCTAGGACGATTGACCCGCAAAGCCCTGCTGTTTTAACAGTTGGTAAAATGGTCGTTGGTACTCGATTTAATGTCATTGCTGAGAATGCCGAGATAGAGGGAACTGTCCGTACCTTCCATTCCAATACTCGCGATCATATTGAAAAGTCTATTGGTCAATATGCGGAAAGTGTTGCGGCTATTTACGGTGCAACCGCTGAGGTACAATATACAAGAGGAACAGACGCTGTAGATAATGACGAAGAAAGCGCTAATCTTGTCCAACAGGTGGCATCTGCTTCGTTTGGTTCAGACGTTGTCTATTATGAGAAGCCGACAATGGGCGGAGAAGATTTCTCGGAGTTTTTAACAAAAGCACCTGGTAGTTTTGCCCTTGTCGGTAGCGGTAATTCTAAAAAGGACACAGAATGGGCTCATCATCACGGTAACTTTGATATTGATGAGGATGCACTTTCTACTGGAGCTGAACTCTATGCTCAGTATGCTTGGACATATTTGAATAAATAAAGATTTTAAATGCATTCGGATGGAGAAAACAGTTAGTAGTTTTCTCCATCTTTTTTTCATTAATTTTTATCTGACTTTTTAAACTATTTATATAAGAAATCGTATATACTTATGTAAAAGGCTTGGAGGGATATGTATGGAGGATTTTATAGGATTAGTTGCTGTAGTGATGGTTTTTTCCATACCACTGACTGCAATATGGACAACACATCTACGAAAGTCTCAAAAAGTGAAATTAATCATTGTAAAAGATGAAATTGAACTGGAAAAACTCAAATATAATAACTTTTTGCTCGAAACAGAAAAAATGCGAATGGATCTTCAGCACAAACAAGCTAACTTACTAGAAAGCTCAGATCCACTTGTTTTAAATTTACAAAAAAGTGCACAACAAGAGGCAAAAACTATATCTTCTTAAAACAATCGTGCTGATTTCATTTCTGCACGATTTTTTTGAATGCTTATTTCCATTGTAACCCCTCTCATTCGCTACTTTAACAGTGCATCGATTACAATAGAAGTATTCTACTAAACGAAATAGGAGCTTACTATGCAAACATCTACTAAAGGATTCTTTCAACTACTCAAAAGTCTTAAATGGCCCGTCAAGATAACAATTATAGCCGTTGCTCTATCCTTGATAAGCACTGTTATTGGGTTAATCGTTCCACTTGTCACGAAGAATTTAGTTGACACATTAACTACTAGTTCTTTCAACTGGAAAATGATTGGAATATTGCTAGTCGTATTCCTTCTACAAGCGATTTCCGGTGGATTCTCATTTTATCTATTATCTTATATAGGAGAATTTATAGTTGCGGATCTTCGAAAAAAACTCTGGAGCAAAGTACTCCATCTCCCTGTCCCCTACTATGATCAAAATGAAAGTGGAGAGACGATGAGTCGTATTACACAGGACACGACTACTTTGAAATCTCTTATTACGGATCATCTAGTAAATTTTGTATCTGGGATTATTACCATTATTGGGTCGGTTATTATCCTATTTTTTATCGATTGGAAAATGACATTGATCATGCTTGTTAGTGTGCCATTAAGTATAGCAATCATGATGCCCCTTGGATCAATGATGCATAAAGTATCCAAATCCACACAAAAAGAAATGGCATTATTTTCAGGACTTCTGGGCCGAGTGTTATCAGAAATTCGGCTAGTTAAATCTTATCGAGCCGAGAAAACGGAAACTATTAGTGGAAATGAAGCTATTCAAAATTTATATCGATTTGGCTTAAAAGAAGCAAAAATACAAGCTTTCATCTCCCCTTTTATGACCCTTATTATGATGGCCATTTTAGTCGTCATTTTAGGCTATGGCGGTTTGCAAGTATCTCAAGGAATATTATCAGCTGGTGATCTTGTTGCGATTATCTTTTACTTAGTAAATATTATTGTGCCTTTTGCACAAATGGCTACCTTTTTCACATCTTTCCAAAAAGCCGTTGGGGCTACAGAACGAATTCAAGAAATTTTCTATATGGACAGTGAAGCTGTTGAATTAGAAGCACCAAAACATTTAAAAGACGGTGTTATCACATTTGAAGATGTCCATTTTTCTTATGGTCCCGATAAGAAAATAATAGATGGCATTTCCTTAATAGCACATCCTGGAACTGTCTCCGCTTTTGTCGGGCCTAGTGGTGGCGGTAAAACTACTATATTTTCCTTAATTGAACGGTTTTATGAACCCGATTCTGGAACCATCTTATTTAACGAGTCTCCTATCACCGACCTATCGTTAAATGCATGGCGTTCTAAAATTGGATATGTTTCTCAGGAAAGTCCATTAATGAGTGGTACTATTTTATCGAATATCACCTATGGTATGTCGACTATTCCTTCTATGGATACAGTCATCGGAGCAGCGGCAGCAGCAAATGCTGCAGACTTCATCGATAATCTACCAGAAAAGTATGATACGCTTGTCGGAGAAAGAGGCATTAAACTTTCTGGTGGCCAGCGCCAACGTATCGCAATTGCAAGAGCCCTCTTGCACAACCCAAAAATATTATTACTGGATGAAGCGACCTCTAATCTTGATAGTGCGTCGGAGACATTGGTGCAAGAAGCGCTCGAACGGCTAATGAATGGAAGAACTACCCTTATCATTGCACATAGACTAGCAACGATTATTCACGCCGACCAAATATTCTTTTTAGAAAAAGGAAAAATTACTGGTAGCGGTACACATGAAGAATTGCTTGCCCAACATCAGCTTTATCGGGAATTTACTCACGGACAAGGCTTGTCTTAATCACCTGTCATAATAAATAACAAAAAGAAGGATTAGAAAGTGACAAGGTCACTATCTACTCCTTCTTTTCTTATGATATTTGATTTGATATCTAATAGTCGGTATCAAACTCACAAAGAAGTAAAGCTCTCCTTGTAGAAGGTATACAAAATAATAGGTAGTAGAATTAATCCAATTTAAATATATTAACATTATTAGATCATGAAAGTTGAACTAAAATATGGGCATTATTTCAAACTTTTCATAACTTCTTTCATATTTTAAATTTTCTATGTATTACACTCTATAATATGGTATCTTATTTATAATTGGATTTGATTTCCTTTTATTGATTTAGAAGAGGGTGTGGGTTTTATGAACCTTGGGCAATTGATTAAGTTAGAGCGCCAGAGACAAAATATTAAGCAAGAGGCTTTAGCTTTGGGTATATGCGTTCCCTCTTACTTAAGCAGAATTGAAAACGGCTTAGTCATTCCAAGCGAAGATATAAAGCACCTTATTCTTATGCGGCTAAACATCTCGGCAGATACATTAACGAAAAGACCCAATGAAGAAAATACTACGCAGTTTAAAATACGGTTCAAGCAAGTTATAAACTCTCGAGATAAAGAGTTGGCTAAACAACTACTAGTTGATATTCACCTTCATATTACCGAACATCCCTTAGAAGCAGATCGACTTACACTGCTGTTATTGGAAGCTCGATTGATGCTTATGTTACCTGAGGAGTTGGAAATACAAAGGAATATAAATATTTTAGTAGATTTCAAAAAGGAAATGACAATAGAACAACTATTTTATCTGTACACGATTCAAGGTATTATTGCGTATCAAGATAATCAGTTTAGTCAGGCTTCTCATTTCTTTAAGGAAGTTTTTCAATTAATCAAAGGCTATCGTATGGAAGACTGGGAAATGGCTGAATTGCATTACATATCAGGATTATCTCTATTATCTGAGTCTCGTTACATACTTGCTATCGACTATGTAAAGGAAGCAATTTTTTATTTCAATCAAGAAATATTAATCGATCGATCCATTGAATGTTTAATGATTCTGGGGATTGCACAAAAGAATTCGGGTGTCTTAAAGGATGCTCTTGCTACTTTTGAGAAGGCAAAAGATATAAACCTGAAGATTGAATCCTCTGAGTTTAACGGGATGATTGAGCATAATCTGGGTTCATGCTACTCTTTGCAACTGCAATCTGACCAAGCCTTACAACATTTTTTTAATGCTCTGGATTCCAAACACAACCCAGAGGATAAGATTGTCACTATTCTATCTATACTTAAGGAATATCACAAAAATGGGGATTTACAGAATGCTTTAGTATGGTTGGAAAAAGGATTAGAAACTGTCCAATATGTAGGAGATAGTAAGAAAGATCTTTATACCAATCATTTTTCCGTATATGGAGCGATATTACTGGAAAACCAAGTGCTTATACCTATATTTAAAAAAAGCTTGGACTATTTCGAAGGAAAGCAAGATTATAAACATTGTATGATTTATTGCAACGTATTGGCTAAACGACTAGCTGAAACTAAACAGTATAAGCAAGCGTCCATTTACTATGAGTTAGGATTCCACTATCATTTGAAGCAATCAAAAGTATTTAGTTGGGAGGAATTGTCATGAAAAAAGTTGTATTTGGTGTTCTACTTTGTTTCGTCTTATTCACATTTCCAGTTCTAAGTTCAACCCATTCTACTGAGGACGACAAACCCAAAATTACATCTATTGGTGAGCTTATTTAATTGATTGATTGATTGAAAAACTAAGGCACAAGATTCGATTTGGAATTTTGTGCTTTTTTATTACTTATTATCATTACTACATAAGTTGCCAAAAAAAGGAGGACCTATGTCTACACGTAATTCTAAAAGAATTGGAAAGAAAAAAAAGAATTTAAAATATACCTTTATTATTATTTCTGCACTACTTTTAGTGGGTATTATTGCTTTTGCTGTAAATCTATCATTGGAAGCAAAGACAGCAACAACCAAGATGTACGTACCTTTAATACGCGATGAGAAAGCTCAGAGTGATAAGTCTCCACTTAAAACAACACCTTTTAGTCTATTAGTAGCTGGTGTGGACGATAAGAAAGAGGAAACATACGGTCGTTCTGACATGCTCCTATTAGTCACCATACATCCTAAATTAGGTAAAATTTCCATGGTGAATATCCCTCGAGATACTAGGGTTTATATCGAGGAATTGGAACGAGAGGACAAAGTGAATCACGCCTACTCACATGGCGGGATAAACTATACGATAAATTCGCTTGAAAAGCTCTTAGATGTTCCAATCGATTATTATGTTTCTACAAATTTCCAGGGGTTCGAAGACATAGTCGATACACTTGGCGGAATTGAAGTAGATGTGCCGTTTACAGTTGATATTCAAATGGCAGATACATTGGAATGGAAAACTTATACCGAAGGGCCAATGCTATTAAAGGGAAACGAGGCGCTTGCCTATGTTCGAATGCGTAAAAAAGATCCAGAAGGCGATATAGGTCGCAATAAACGTCAAAAACAAGTGATTCAAGAAATCCTAAACGAATCCACTCGTTTTAGCAGTGTAGCTAAACTAGATGATTTGATAAAAAATGTCGGTGAAAACGTCAAAACAAATATTTCAACTGCTGATTATTGGAGCTTTGTACAACTATTTCAACAAATGAAGGATTCCCCTATCGATCAATTAACGCTAGAAGGCCAAGATGAAAGAATCTACAGTAAAACAGAAGGAAAAGAATTATGGTACTTTATACCAAACGAAGCTTCCTTAGAGGAATTAAAGAAGAACCTAAAAACCAACTTGGGAAAAAAAACACAAAAAAACATCTCCCCAAGTAATATCAACTTAACACTCCACTATGAATATGAATAACAATAAAAAACGAGTCCTCAGACTCGTTTTTGTTTATAACTTCTATTCAACTGTCACTTCTTCTTCTGCAATAATATGCTGACTGTATACTTCAACAAATTCCAAAGACTCTTCAATATTATCTACTAACTCAAAAACATCCAGAATCATTACAAGTCTGATCGTCGTATCTTCCCCAAAAATGTTTTTGTAAATAACATCTTTATAATGGGATTTCACTAGCTTATCGACATCCTCTAGCCTAACGGCACGTATGATATTAATGGTCTCTTCATAGATTTTATTAGACATAGAACCGGATATGGAAATGTGTTCAAACAACAATTTAACAGAAAAAATTTTATACATTACGCTCACCTCTTACTTATAACTTTAGTATGTGAGCACGTAGATTGCTAGATATTTCATGTGTGAATGTAGTGTTGTAAATCCAACATTAAACGTCTATTTTTGTTCTTGCTTTCCTAGATGAAATAACCTAGCTAATACCTTTATATTTGTTAGGGTATTTCTCTCCCATTTAAATATTAAACTGACTTTCATATAGCTCGGAGTAGAAACCTTTTTGTTTCAGTAGCTCTGTATGGGTCCCGACTTCAATTAATTCACCTTGATGAATAACTAAAATTCTATCCGCATTTTCAATCGTTTTTAGACGATGTGCTATGACAAAACTGGTACGGCCTTCTGAAAGTCTATTGAGTCCTTGTTGAATATCTATCTCTGTTTTCGTATCAATGCTTGAAGTTGCTTCATCTAGTATTAATATATCTGAGTCTGCTAAAACGGCACGAGCAATCGCTAATAACTGTCGCTGTCCTATACTTAAATTAGATCCATTTCCGGTAATCTGGGTATCATACTTATCAGGTAAATGCTTGATAAATCGATGAGCAGACGCTAGTTTAGCTGCCTCTATTACTTCGTCATCCGTTGCTTCTAGTCTACCGTATCGAATGTTCTCCAAAATGGAACCAGTGAAGAGAAAAGTATCCTGTAAAACAACCCCAATTTTTTCTCGAAGCTTGCTTATTTGATAATCGCTAATTGATCTCCCATCGATTTTAATATTTCCCGAGTCCAATTCATAAAAACGCATAAGCAAGTTAATAATTGTCGTTTTCCCCGAGCCTGTTGGACCTACTAAAGCAATCTTTTCACCAGCTTTTGCCTCGAAGCTAATATTTTTTAGAATTGGTTTGCCACTCTCATATGAGAAGTGAACATTGTTAAAAGTAACGTCTCCTTTTAAATGATCTATTGTAAGTGCGTACTCCTGATCCTGAATATCTGGAGCTTCATCCATTATTTCAAATACTCGCTCTGCTCCTGCTATAGCAGACTGAAAAGTGTTCAATAATGTTGAGAGCTGATTAATAGGTCTGAAAAATTGTCTAGAGTAATTTACAAATGCTGCAATTATACCGATAGTTGCCAATTCTTGAACAGTCATTAGAGCTCCAATTCCAATTATTAATGCAAGACCTAAATTGTTGATAAAGTTGTTGATAGGTCCTAAAAACCCCGACACAGTATCGGCAGCTGTTGCAGAACTGCGAAGTCGTTCATTTACAATTGAGAACTTTTGGATGTTCTTTTCTTCTTGACCAAAAAGGGTAATTACTTCATTGCCAGATATGGCTTCTTCTACAAATCCATTTAACTCACCTAAATCACGTTGTCTTTTGATAAAGTTGCTACTACTATAGCTGATAATCTTTTTCGTTGTGAATATAACTAATGGAACTACCAACAGTGACACAATAGCCAACACCCAGTTAAGTATAAACATAGCTATCGTAACACCTGTCACCATCATTACAGTTGAAATAATTTGAATCACACTTTGACTTAATGCGTTATTCAAACTTTCAATATCGTTCGTCACACGGCTCATAAGGTCTCCATGGGTACGTTTATCGAAAAACCGAAGAGATAGAGTTTGAAACTTTTCATATAGATCCTGGCGTAGTGACCGAATAGTTTTTAACGACACTCTAATCATTAAAAAGTTTTGTAGCCAAGTAAATGCAGCCGCCGCTGTGTACACAATTGCTAAGATTACTAAGTACCGTAACGTTCCATCCATATCCTTTGGAATTATAAACTCATCAATGGTTACACCTATCATGTAGGGAACTAACAAGTTTAATAGAGTAGAAATAATAACTAGTATGATTGATACTACAATTGCTATTTTCTGTTTCTCCATATATCGCCATACTCGTATAAGCGTTCCTTTTTTATCTTTTGCTTTCTCTACTGGCCCTCCAAATCCTCTTGGACCCCTTGCACGACCTATTGCATTAGATACCGGTGGAGCGGAAGTTTTACTCATATGAAAGGACCCCCTTTCCACTTTGCGTCGCATAGATACTGCGGTAAACCTCACTATTTTCAATCAGTTCATCATGTGTGCCACTGGCAACAATCATGCCGTCTTCCATTACTAAAATTCTGTCAGCATTAATAATGGAAGAGACTTTGGAAGATACGATGAATACAGTTGTATCAGGTAAATCATGTGTAAGTGCTTGCTGTACTTGCACTTCCGATATGGCATCTATCGCAGAGGTAGAATCATCTAAAACTAGTATTTTCGGTTTACGGATAAATGCACGAGTCATCGATAATCGTTGCTTTTGCCCACCCGAAAGATTTGTAGCCCCCTGCATAAGCTCATGCCCAAATCGTCCATCTACTTTGTTGATAAACTCGCTTGCAGCCGCAGAGTTAGCCGCTTTTTCCATGTCCTCTATAGTTGCCTCTTCTTTACCGAAGCGAATATTTTCCTCTATGGATCCTGCAAATAACGTTGCCTTTTGCGGCACAAAACCAATTAAATCTCTTAAATTTTTAATAGAATACTCTTTTATATTTATGCCATTGATCATTACCTCTCCTAAATCCGGATCATACAATCGAGGGAGAAGTTTTATAAGTGTCGACTTTCCGCTTCCGGTCGGTCCAATAATTCCAATCGTTTCTCCACTATTCACATGAAATGAAATATCCTTTAATACATATTCTCCGTTTTTACTATAACTAAAATAAACTGATTTAAACTCAACTTCTCCCTTGAACTCGTTATTCGATAAAGGATTCACAGGATCAGTTATATCAATTTGAGTTTCCAATACTTGTTGAATTCGACGTGCCGAAGTAAACGACCTTGTAATTTGCATTAATACATGACTACTCGATACCAACCCGTTCATGATTATTGTTAAATAATTGATGAATGCTAAAATAACACCAACCTGCAGTGTTCCTTCATTTACTTTTATGGCACCCATCCACATACCAACAACCACTCCAATATTGACGATGAATAGCATCACTGGCATAAGCGTAAGAATGAGTTGTTCTGCCGACATATTACGCTTCGTTAACTCCTCGTTCACATGTTTGAATGCTTTTACCTCAAAGTTTTGTCTATCAAATGCTTTAATCACACGTATCCCTGCGAACGTCTCTTGAAGTTTTGTATTTACTTTATCCATAGCTTTTTGTACTTTCGCAAATAATTTCCCTGTTTTATACGAGAAAAAATAGATTAAAATCATCAAAATCGGAATTACTACCAATAACACTGGGAATAACTCTCTTGCTGTAAACCAAACAATCGCAACTGCTCCTATAAATAATAGTGGTCCTCTTACAAACACTCGAAGCGTCATCATAAGTGCCTGTTGAACGGCAGTAATATCATTTGTCACAATCGTTATTAGCTTACCTACACCAATATTGTCCATATTTTCACTAGAAAATCGCTCGGTCATTTTAAATACATCTTTTCGAATATCAGCAGCAAAATTCACAGCCGCTCTAGTACTATATATCGTACACCCTACTCCACCTATCAGCCCAATAACTGCGGTTACAAGCATTAACACGCCTAGTTTTATGACATAGGCTGTATCATCATTCGCAATACCATTATCAATAATATGTTGCATAATTGTCGGGGAAAGTAAATCCATGGCAACTTCAATGCACATAAACATTGGGGCTAATATTGCAAAAAGCATATATGGTTTTAAATAAGGAAGTAATTTCCAAAATGATTTCATAAGTCTCACTCCCTAATAGTTATCTGTCTTTAATCGTTCCGTTATTTCTTTCATAAATGAGATTAGTCTTGGCGAATTTTCAGGAGTCGTTCGAGTTTGCTTTATCGCCTTTCTAAGCTCAGACTCCCATAAATCTATTTGTTCCTTTAGATGAATTGCTTCTTCAGATTTTTGCCAGATCCAACGAGCCTCCCAATTACTCCAGAATAGTCCTTCGTTACGGGTTTCAAACTCCTGCAATCGATTATTTCCCTTTTCTTGAATGATATAAGTTTTTTTTTCGGCTGAAGGTTCAAGTTTTATCAATTCCTGCTCCAGTAATTCCTGAAGTGCCGGGTAAACTGTTCCCGCACTTGCAGTATAATGTCCGCTTGATCTAATTTCTAATTCCTTCATAATCTGATAGCCATGCATCGGTGCCTCTTCTAATAAATGTAAGATAGCCAGTTGAACAAAACCTCTACGCCTTTTCATGTAATCCAACTCCTTTAACTATATCGATAATTTTAATCGATATATCGATTAAAAACAATAGTAAAGGAGTTACCCATTTTATATGTGGGTAACTCCTTTGTAATCAAATTATTTAAAAGGAAATGTATATGTCACTTTTGTTATTCCCCGTATTTAACCTTCTCTAACGGTTCAAATGCTGGTCCCTCGAGTACATCACCCTTATAACTAAATCTAGAACCATGACATGGGCAGTCCCATGAACTTTCTGCATTATTAAAGGAGACATTACAGCCCATATGAGTACACGCCGGTTTTACCAAATAAACTTTTCCTTGGTCATCCTTATAGGCACCGACCTTTTTGCCATCTAGCATTATTAAATCTCCACTACCATTTTTTAAATCGTCCAGCTTCAAATCTAGTAACTCTGTCTTTCCTTTAACAAGCTCTTTTGCAACACTTGCATTCGTCTTAGCAAAACTGGTGATATCTTCTTTTTTCATCTTAGATCGGGTTGGATCATACAACTCTATATACCGATTTTCTTTTTCAAGCACTAGATCTGCCATTATTTGTGCTGCAACTGTACTATTTGTCATACCCCATTTAGCATAACCCGTAGCTACTAATACATCAGTCTTCCCCGCTGTCATTGTACCGACATAAGGAAGCTGATCTAAGGTCACTAAATCCTGAGCAGACCAACGATAATCATAATTTTTCACCTTAAACTGTTCTCGACCAAAAGCTGCGAGGTTTTCATAATTTACATTGGTATCTCCTTCGAATCGTCCAGTTACATGTCCTTCTCCACCTAATATCAAATACCTTTTACCATCTTGTCCTAACGCAGTTCGTACAGATCTGGTCGGTTTCTCTACATTTATATACATCCCTTTTGGATAATTAGTCGGGGCGATAGAAGCTAGAGCATAAGATCGTTCAGGATGCATTCTAGCAAAGTACAAACCATCCCCATCATTAAACGGGAAATGACTACATACTAGTATTTTGTTTGCTCGAATATGCTGTCCTTCCATTAGTTCTACTGTGTTCGATTTCACAGTCTTAGCACGAGATTCTTCATAAAATTCCACACCGTTTTCGATTGCTTTTTCCATTAAAGCTTTTGCATATTTTATCGGATGGAACTGCCCTTGATCTTCTAACTTAAGTGCTTGCTTCACTGTATAAGGAAGTCCAGTATCCTTTGTTAAGGAAGCACCTTCTATTCCTAGAGTGTTATAAGCTTCCATTTCTTTTTCTACTTTTTCTATACCGACCTCCGTATCTGCATAAATATAAGCAGGCATCGTCTCGTAGTCACAGTGAATGTTCAATTGTTCAATCGTTTGTTTGATATATTCTTTTGCTTGCGTATTTGCATCATAATATAATCTCGCTTTTTCTTCTCCAAAAGTAGAAATTAGTTGCTGATAGATAGGACCATGCTGCGCAGTCACCTTGGCAGTTGTGAATCCCGTAGTACCTTCTAATATTCGACTACCCTCTACCACAATCACCTTTCGACCGCTATTACTTAACAAATATGCAGCAGTGATACCTGTAAGACCAGCACCAATGATGACAATGTCCGTTTCGATATTGTTGTTTATTTTAGAGAATAATGGAAAGTCATTATTTGCTCTCCAGTAGGATTTAGATTCTGTGGGTAAAATTTGATCTGACAATGTGTATTTCCTCCTTTTTACTACAGTGTCTATCTATTGATGAAACTTTATTCATTTTTTTGCGTATAACAGAAAAACAGTTTTAGTAAGGGGAATGACTGTGGATACTTTTGGTTTATATTTTGTAGGTTTTGCTCCTATTTTTATCGGTGCTGTATTTGTCATAGTTTTTGGATTTATTATTTTTGCGATTATTAGCAGTGTAAAACAGTGGAACAAAAACAATAACTCTCCTAAGTTATCTGTACCCGCTCAAATAGTGGCGAAACGTGCTAATACACGTGGTGGTTCAGGCAATAGTTCAGCTTCAACAACCTACTATATTACTTTTCAGTTTGATAGTGGCGATCGTTTGGAGTTACAGCTTAGTGGAAAAGAATACGGAATGTTAGCAGAGGATGATCTTGGTGTATTAACATTCCAAGGAACTAGATATCATTCTTTTGAAAGAAAATAAAACCGTGCATTCTCCAAATGGAGCTGCACGGTTTTTGAGGGTTCGTATACTGTTAAACTGTCCTAATAAGTTTTGCTTTTGCCGCTGACTTTAACGATCCTCTTCTTCCCAACATTCGGTGTTCTTTAACCCAGGAATTGTTTTTGCATAAAATACTGGATTTACTCCCTTTTTACGTTGTTTCGTATAATCATTAAGCACTTGGAATGCTGTCTTTCCAAGTAAAAGTATCACTGCAATATTCAATATCGCCATTAGTCCCATGAATAGATCCGCTAAGTTCCATACGAGTTGTACATGTGCGATAGAACCAAACATCACCATAACTAGTACTAGCATACGGTAACCGGTCATCCAACCCTTATGCGCATGGATAAATTCAATATTCGTTTCACCATAATAATAATTTCCTATAATAGAACTGAACGCAAAGAAGATTATTGCAATCGCGATAAAGTATGGTGCCCAACTACCAACATGTTCGGCCAATGAGTTTTGAGTTAACACGATTCCATCATTTTCTCCGGTCTTATAGAGACCCGCCAAAATAATTATGAAAGCAGTCGCTGAACAAATAATAATCGTATCAAAGAATACTCCTAGACTTTGTACTAAGCCCTGTTTAGCAGGATGTGAAATACTTGCAGTCGCTGCCGCATTTGGCACACTCCCCATACCAGCTTCATTGGAGAATAGTCCACGACGTACCCCTTGCATGATTGCAGCACCAAGAGTTCCTCCTGCTGCTTCTCGAAGACCAAATGCTTCCGTAAAGATCAAGCTAAATACTGCTGGAATTTCTGTGAAATTCGTCACCACGACATACATCGCGACGATTAAATAAAATATAGCCATTACTGGCACGATGACTTGTGTCACCTTAACAATTCTATGTACTCCTCCAAATATAATGGTTGCGGTTAACAATACTAGCAAAATACCTATTACATAAGGCTGGATACTAAATACATCCCCTACTGAAGCAGCGATTGTATTAGATTGAACCGCATTAAAGATAAAGCCAAAGCATAGCGTTAATAGAATACTAAATATGATTGCTAATTTGCGTGTGCCCAATGCTTTCTCCATATAATATGCAGGTCCACCTCTAAAAGTATCTCCGTCCTTCACCTTATAAACTTGGGCAAGTGTACTCTCGATAAAAGCAGTTGCCATCCCGATAATTGCAATAATCCACATCCAAAAAACAGCCCCTGGTCCACCAACACCAATTGCCAGTGCTACACCAGTAATGTTCCCAGTCCCTACACGGGAAGCTGTACTAATGGTAAAAGCTTGAAATGGTGATACTCCTCCCTTTTCTTCCTTTTTTTCAACAATCAGTCGGAACATTTCTCCAAACAGACGAAATTGTACAAACTTCGTACCAATAGTAAAGTACAGTCCAGCGATTATTAACAAAGCTATCAATATGTAAGTCCATAAAATATTATTTACTCCATCGACTAAGTTCCCTAACCAGTCCATAATTTTCTCCTCCAATTTTATTAACTTTGTTTATATACCCTTTTCACTCATTATAAAAACCAATAGAATAATTCCTATTGGTTTAGTGGAATGGCATTATTATATTTTAGGCTTGAAGTCCTTCTTCTTCTACTACTTTTTGTAAGGCACCAACAAATGTTTCCGTTGGTTGAGCTCCTGAAATGGCATACTTGTCGTTTATGACAAAGAAAGGTACTCCACGGACTCCGATTTGTCCTGCTTTAGCAATGTCTATACGTACATCTGCTAAGTATTCCTTAGAGTTTAATACTTTTTCTGCTTCTTCTCTTGATAGATCGAGCGATTCCATCAGATCCAACAGTACA
Source organism: Psychrobacillus psychrotolerans (assembly GCF_900115805.1). Lineage (GTDB taxonomy): Bacteria > Bacillota > Bacilli > Bacillales_A > Planococcaceae > Psychrobacillus > Psychrobacillus psychrotolerans. The sequence goes on along the minus strand of NZ_FOXU01000005.1, from coordinate 183,533 downwards.
TCATTATTTCCAATTGCTTTTCCTTCGATAAAATAAGCATGTAGCAATAGCTCGTTAGCCTCTTTTGCTTTACCTTGTGCAGATGCCCATTTTACTAACCGATGTGCATCTAAAGTGTTGGCAGGCTTCATTTTTTCAAAATTATAATCAAGACCTACAGTTTTTGCTTGCTCTACTACTCCTGCTGTCATCGTTTTCGCAGCTTCTACAGTAGAACCATATTTTTCTGCTAGCACTTCATACATCGTTTTATCTGATTGTTTTGGTGTATTCGGATCTAATTCAAAGCTTTTAAATTCTACTTGAGCTTGTGAAGCAAAACCGGTTTGTTCTAAAGCTTCTTCTAACCTTCTCTTTCCAATATAACAAAAAGGACATACAAAATCGGACCAAACTTCAATTTTCATTATCATCATCACCTCTTCTACATTGTAATAGGAACAAATCTTGAATTCAAAATTACTGCCTCATAATATGAGTGGACTAAATTAAGAAAATAAACGAGCAGTTATCTCAAATATTCCACTAAACTAACAACCAATATATAACCGCAAATAAATCCCTTTAAACGGGAGGGGATACTTGAGGTGAAATTACCTGTAATAGAAAAAACGATGCAAATTAAATGCATCGTTTTTTAGCGATTTTTATTCAGCTAGAGCTTCTGTAAGAGCCGGTACTACTTGTTTTTTACGGGATACTACACCTTTTAGAAGGGCGGTATTATTTACAAATGGCACATTGAATGCCGCTTCTGCTTTTAACGCTAATTTTCCTAGAGCTAATGCTACAGAATCGTTATTTAGGATGTCCGTTACAACAAAGAAGAATAAATCTAATTCTTTTTCTTGGATTTCACGTGTGATTAACTCTTCTAGTTCAACTTGACGATCCATTACATCATTGACGTCTACAGCATTTACTTGTGCAATGATTACTTTCGATTCGCCCATTCCAAACTCTTTAGCATCTAGTGTAAGCAGGTCTTCTAAGCTCTTGTCACTTAAATCTGCCCCTGCTTTTAACATTGCAAGTCCGTACTCTTCTACATTGACTCCAGCAATTTGTTCCAACTCTCTTGCAGCTACTATATCTTCCTCTGTGCAAGTAGGTGATTTGAATAATAATGTGTCTGAGACAATGGCAGAAAGCATTAATCCTGCAATATTTGCAGGCACTTCTATGCCTTTTTCTTTATATATTTTATTGATAATTGTTGCTGTACAGCCTACTGGCTCAGCACGATAATATAGTGGGTCAGCTGTTTCAAAGTTTGCGATACGGTGATGATCGATTACTTCTGTTATTTGAACCTCTTCTATACCCTCTGCACTTTGTTGTTTTTCGTTATGATCAACTAAAATGACCTTTTTTGCTTCTGTCGATACGTTTTCTATAAGTCTTGGTGAGTCGAAGCCAAATTTTTCTAAAGCAAACTTCGTTTCATTATTTATATCACCTAAACGAACCGCCTCTGCTTCCATACCAATCTGATTTTTTAAGTGTGCATAAACGATTGCTGATGTAATTGTGTCTGTATCTGGGTTTTGATGACCAAAAACGAGTACCTTTGTCATGAATAATCCTCCTAAAATCTATTTCCGATTATATTTTATCATACATCTTGGGTGTCATTGAAAAGTAAATCTGCTAGTTTATGCTTTTGATGCAGATAATCTTGAAGCGTATATTCGTCTAACACCTTTAAATAAGCATTCAGCGCTAAGCGAAGGGTTGCCCGTAGCCCACAAACTGGGGTTATAACACAACTATTTGTTTGACAATCAAAGCATTCGACGAGATGAAAATCGTCCTCTGTATGCCTTACGACTTGTCCTATATTAATATCCTCCGGTTCCATCGCTAAACGGATGCCGCCACCTCTACCTCTAACAGTTTGTATATATCCAAGCTTTCCAAGTTCATGGGTCACTTTCATCAAATGGTTTTTAGAAATACCATATGCATCTGATATAGCTTGTATTGTAGAGAGTTTATCCTTTTCCTGTGCTCCAAGGTATATTAACACGCGAAGTGAGAAATCTGTATACATAGTCATTCTCATATTGCCACCGCCATTCTTCCATATCATTATAACGATTTTGACAACATTGTGGTATAAATGTGTCTGATTTATTAAAGATGTATTTTAAATATTGCTTTTAAAAAATTACAGGAGTATATTGTGGATATAAACAAAGAAAAGGACGTGGATTAGAATGTTATCTCAAAAAACAATTGATATTGTAAAATCTACAGCACCCGTTTTAGAAGTACATGGTGTCGCTATTACCACCGCTTTCTACAAAAATATGTTTGAAGCTCATCCAGAATTATTAAATATATTCAATCATGCTAACCAAGCAAAAGGACGTCAGCAAACTGCATTAGCTAATACCGTTTATGCTGCTGCTGTTCATATTGATAATCTTGCTGCAATCATTCCTGTAGTAAAACAAATTGGTCAAAAACATGTAAGCTTAGGTATCAAACCTGAACATTATCCAATCGTTGGTGAGCATCTTCTCGGTGCTATTAAAGAAGTACTAGGTGATGCAGCAACCGATGATATTATCAATGCTTGGGCAGAGGCATACGGAGTAATCGCTGATGCATTTATCGGTATTGAGGAAGAAATGTATACCGCTACGGAATCCAAGCAAGGCGGTTGGAGATTCTTCAAGGATTTCGTTATTGCCGAAAGAGTAAAAGAAAGTGATAATATCACTTCTTTCTACTTAAAACCTGCTGATGGTTCAGCAGTTCCATCTTATGAACCTGGTCAATTCATCACGATTCGAGTGAGTATTCCTGGTGAAAAATACTTGATGAATAGACAATATAGTTTATCAAAAGCTGCGGACAATGAATCTTTCCGTATTTCTGTAAAAAAAGAGGATGAAAATAACCCCGAGGGTAAAGTATCGGTTCACCTTCACAATAATGTGAAAGTTGGCGATAAAGTAGAGCTTACCGCTCCAGCGGGAGATTTCGTTTTAGATCCATCACAAACAACACCAGTTACTTTTGTAAGTGGTGGGGTTGGAATCACACCAATGATGAGTATGTTTGAGACGGTTGCAAAAAACAACCAGAGCCGTCCTGTATCCTTTATCTATAGTGCCCGCAATGAGAACTTGCATCCATTTGACCAAGATATCCGTTCTTTAACGGAAAATATGGATGATGCAAAATATGTAACACTTTACTCTGAAAGTGGCGATGGTTTTATCACGAAAGACGTGCTTAAAGAACATACTATTGCAGATGGTGACGTTTACGTTTGTGGTCCAACAGGATTTATGGAAGCTATGATCAACTACTTATTGGAATTAGGAGTTCCAAATGAAAGAATTCATTATGAATTCTTTGGACCTGCCATACAATTAGAGCTGGCAAACGCTTAATAAAATAATCTCAAAAAAGTGTCACTTCTATATGGAGTGACACTTTTTTATAATGGAATAATTATACATTGCGAGAGATGTGAAGTTATCAACAATAATGTTATAATTAGGATATATTCCTAATTCAGAAGAAATGAGTGAACATGTTCAATGCCCAAAAATTCCGAGAGCAAGTACATTCCATTGGCAGCCTTTTTTAAACAATCGACTACCCAAGAAATTACATTAACATATGTTGAAATTGAAGCAATTATTGGTCATGTTCTGCCGAATGCCGCCTATTTAAGTAGTAGCTGGTGGAAAAAAACAAAGCCCCCTGCTCTTCATTATTTTGCATGGACCGAATCTGGGTATTCTGTAAAAAACGTGGATCTTGGAAAAGCCATTCATTTCCAAAGTATTTTACATGAATCCAATGAACGGAATTCTGATGATGATAGTCAGGATATCCTTATAATTCGGGAAGCTGATTTAGAGGATGCTCGCCCTTTCATTAACTTACAAGAAACTATCTTTACCGAGACTGATTTTATGCTATTTGGAAAAGCAGATAGACAATTAACAGTCCAAAGTATCCGTAAAAGCATGAACACTTGGAAAACTTCACCAAATTCTACTTTACTTTTAGCAATTATGAATGGCCAATATGCTGGTTATGTACAGTTTATCGGAGGTCCTGCTCCCCGTGCTGTCCACCGAGCTTCCGTAGTTATCGGGGTCAAACAGGCCTTCTCTAAGAAAGGAATTGCTTCTTCACTCATGCTTCAAGGAGAGAAATGGGCAAAGGGATCTGGTATTTCTAAGCTAGAACTTACGGTTATTAAAGAAAACACGAATGCTCAAAAGCTGTATAAGAAACTGGGGTTTGAATTAGAGGGCACTCGAAAAAACGCATTGGTTATAAATGACCAATTCGTTGATGAATATTACATGGGGAAACAGATTTAAGGAAATGAACTAAGTTACTTAAGAAACATAGATATGCCGTTGATTTTCGCTGCGAGCGGACGCTTTCCGTGGGCACGGCTTCAGCCGCTTCCTTCGCTTATGCTCAGTCCAGGGTCTTCAGCTCGCGCTGTTCCCACTGGAGTCGCCGCTCTTCGCTCCAATCAACTATGACCACTTTATATACACGAATAATTGGATATAAAACCACCTAAGAATACTTGTTTTATCTTAAAAAAAGTAATAATAAAATGGACTCTGAAAAATGAAGATTTATTTTCTTCTTTCATTATAAAATAGTATTCCTAGCCGGGCAGAAGGTTTTATCCTTCTATTAACTTTGACTACTCTTTTCATCTAAGCGAGAGGCTATGCCAAATCTTATAGTGGAGTACTACTCACTTAGTTGATTGTAGTGAAATGTGGCGTCTCCAGCGGGATAAGCGAGAAAGTCGAGACCCCGCAGGGAGCGTAGCGTACGAGGAGACTCGGCCTCGCCCGCAGAAAGCGTCCACATGTAACGGAAATCAATAGTATTATTCATTCTTTTAAGTCTCATGAACTCAATGTTCACGTTACCTTTTTATAAATTCTTATCTTTCAACAAAACCAGTGAGGACCTAATTTCAGGTCTTCACTGGTTTTCTTGTTTTTGATACGAATGGATTATCTGTTTCCCAAAATCTATAGGGGTAATGTACAGCCTCTCCGCTGTTTTCGATGCCTATTCTCGGACCCGTTGATACAGCGGTTACTGGCTCACCCTCTGCTATATACAAAGGCTTCTCAGTCCAATGGGAACCATAATGTTCCATGGATATACCCATGGCTTTTGTTAGCTTTCCGGGTCCGTTCGTCCACTGCTTCATCGGAAGATCATTACGGAATTCCTTCATCAATTCTAAGCCCTCTACTGGTTCCACAGCACGGATTAATATCGCATTAGGAATATCTGGAGGTGCCGAGACAACATTGATCAGGGTATGGGTGTGCATTTGATAACTGTATATCAAACCTGGCTCACCAAACATAATCTCTGTGCGCTTCGTTCTTCTATTTCCAAAACTATGCGCGGCTCGATCATCTGGTCCCATATACGCTTCCGTTTCTACAATCCTACCGATTATTAATCCACTTGGATGCTCATGAACAATATAGTTGCCTAATAATTGGCGGGCAAGCTCTAGAGTCGGTTGTTGAAAGAAACTTACATCAATTGGCTCCATATTAAATATAACCATTTTGTTTTGCTTCAAATGTTAACTCTTCCCTAAATTTCGGGTGTGCTATCGAGATAAGTTGTTTCGCACGTTCTGAAATTGGTTTTCCAAACATTTTAGCTACTCCGTACTCCGTAACAATCATATCTACATCATTTTTAGAAGTCGTAACAACTGAACCTGGACTAAGACTTAGTTTTATACGAGAAATTTCATCATTTTTTGCTGTAGAAGTCATACAAACAAAGCCTTTTCCTTCTTTAGCAAATCGAACACCACGAGCAAAGTCAGCTTGCCCACCAGTAGATGAATAGTACTTTCCAGCTACTGTTTCGGAAGCACATTGCCCGAATAGGTCAACTTCGGTAGTGGCATTAATCGAAACAATTCGCTCTTCTTTAGCAATTTCTCTTGGGTCATTCACAATACTGACAGGTAAAAACTCTACCGAAGGATTATTGTTTAGGAAGTCATACATTTTCTTTGAGCCATGAGCAAATGTTGCAATAATCTTCCCTTTATTCGTAAACTTTTGTGTACCATCTATAGCACCAGCTTGTACTAAATCAACAATGCCATCGACGAACATTTCTGTATGAACTCCTAAATGACGATGATTTTTTAACAAGCTTACTACTGCATTGGGAATTGAGCCAATACCTATTTGGAGCGTGTCTCCATTTTCAATCGACTCCGTCACATACTCAGCAATTTTCATGTCTTTCTCACCAATAGGAGCAGCAACATCCTCGAATAAAGGACGATCATTTTCAACAAATCCTGCTATTTGGCTAATGTGTATTTGGTTTTGGCCAAAAGTACGAGGCATATGCTGGTTTACCTCTAATATAAATGGTACTGTACCGATAAACTCACTTACGATATCTGCTTGTGTTCCAAGTGAAAAGTAACCAAATTCGTCCATTGGTGAAGCAACAGCCATAATCATGGAGAGATTTGTGGAGCTTTTTAATATACGAGGCATTTCATGAAAATGATTTGGCACTAAGTCTACTAAACCTTGGTAAAACTGTTTTCTTGTTGCCCCACTTAAGAAGTAAGAGACATGGTGTAGTTGCCCAGGAAACGCACCATTCATATACTTTCTAGATTGCAATGCAAGCAGTTGATGTATTTTCACATTCGTTAATTGATGTGCTCGATCTTCTAAAATGTCCAGTAATTTATGTGGTTCACCGTTCGTTAGTGGAAGAATAATATCTGCATTATGTGGAATCAAATCGATTACTTGTTGTGCTGTTAGTAGTTTGTTATTCATATTGGCATACTCCTATGGTATTCGATATTTTTTTATGCTCTTAGAAATCATAAAATCTACGACCTGTGGATAAACTTCTACAAATAATTATCCGTCCAGCGTTTTTCACGATTTACTACTTGGTGCAGTCATTAGAAATCCTTCTACTTCTTTAGGATTTCTTAAAATGCATATATCTGTATTTTTGACGTTCCTTAATATGTCGAGGGTATGCGGACGTACATCCTGTGGAAAACGCCATACCCATTTTGCAAATTCCATATCCATTTTTTCCTTACAGCCCACAGCCATATCCGGTCGTGTTTTACCCCGATAGATCCATGCTCTCTTCAAGACTCTGTACGAGCATAATACTCTAGAGAAATCCAAAAAGACTATTAAATCTGCATAGGAAGCCCGCAACTCTAATGTCGAATCAAAATTTCCATCTATAATCCATTTATCCTTTTTTAACTCTTCTTGAATTTTTCCACGAAATTCTGGCTTTGGTGTAGGGACCCAACCCTCATTCCAAAAAAGGGTATCGAGATGTATTAAAGGCAAACCCCATTGTTTAGATAATTGTTTGGACAATGTAGACTTACCAGCACCGCTTGAACCGATGATGAGTATGCGTTTATGTTTTAATTGATACATCCTCTGCGCCCCTTGTATAGCCATTCTTCATTTTACTATGTTTTCACCCTTAGGCAAAACAAAACCTGCTCCCAAGGAGGAACAGGTTTTGTTTTCTACTCTAATTCTATTTGTTTTGTTTCTGTGCCTAGGAACAGTACCGCCAATACTCCGATTACAATCGCAATACAGAAAATAGTGAAGATGTAGCCAATTTCATAGCCTCTCATAACTAGAGTCCCAACTAATAGAGGTCCTAAAATGCCTCCAATACGTCCAACAGAGGCAGCCATACCAGAACCAGTAGCTCGAATGACAGTTGGATATTGCTCTGGAGAATATGCATATAAGGCTCCCCATGCACCAAGGTTAAAGAATGATAGAAGAATTCCTGAAACCATCAATAGCGTTGTTGTCTCCGCAGAACCAAAGACGAATGCACTTGCCGCAGTTCCCAATAAATATGTAATTAATACAAATTTACGTCCTGCCTTCTCTATTAACCAAGCTGCTGAGAAATAACCCGGTAATTGAGCTATCGTCATGATCAATACATATTCAAAGCTTTTAATAAGCGTAAATCCTTTAATGACCATTACACTTGGTAACCATAGGAACATTCCATAATAGGAAAATACAACTGTAAACCATACTATCCATAACATTAACGTTCGCTTCGCATATTTCTTTGACCAAACCTCACTCATATTTTGCATAATCGTTCTAGTTTCGGACTTTTTCTCTGTATATTTAGGCGAATCGGGTAATTTTAAACGTAAGTAAATTGCATAAAATGCAGGTAATGCAGTAATTATTAAAGCAATTCTCCAACCGTAATCAGGAATAATAAAATAGGCAATGATTGCGGAAATAATCCATCCTGCGGCCCAAAAGCTTTCTAAAAGAACAACTACTTTTCCTCGTTCTTTTGCTTCCACACTTTCAGATACTAATGTTGACGCTACCGGTAGCTCTCCACCGAGACCCATTCCTACAAAGAATCTTAAAATTAAAAATGCCGCAAGTGTTGTTGTTAGTGCGGACAATCCACTTGCAATAGAAAACAACAGTAATGTAATCATAAATATTTTCTTACGTCCTACTTTGTCTGCAAAAACTCCAAAAACAAGAGCCCCTACTGCCATTCCAATAGAGTTGACACTACCAATCCATCCCATTTGCTCTGGTGATAAGTTCCAATCTATCGCTAAGGCTGCAATTACAAATGAAAGAATCCCAACGTCCATTGCATCGAACATCCATGCAAGTCCTGCTATCCCGAGTAATTTATTTTTTGATATCTTTTTTTGTTCTTTCATGCTACTTTTTCACTCCTGTCTTTACACCTGTAAAGTTTTTAGTTTACCTGTTTAGTATACGCATCCAATATCAAAGTTACAATATAAATTTTACCTTGTTTTTTCCACTTTATTAGAGTAAAATGTCCTTTATACAAATACATATGTTTGTTCGAGGAGAACAGAGAGGTGGAATACATCATGGCTTGGCAAGGACTAATCGAAGAATATAAGGAGTTTTTACCAGTAACAGAAAATACCCCTAAATTGACTTTGCTGGAGGGTAATACTCCTCTCATTAAACTAGAAAATATTTCAAAAGAATTAGGCGTCGAAGTATATGTGAAAGTAGAAGGAGCAAACCCTACTGGATCTTTTAAAGATAGAGGGATGGTTTTTGCAGTTGCAAAAGCAAAAGAAGAAGGAAGCAAAGCAGTTATTTGTGCTTCTACAGGAAATACGTCAGCCGCGGCTGCTGCTTATGCGGCTCGTGCTGGAATGCGCGCAGTTATTGTTATACCCGAAGGAAAAGTAGCTGCAGGAAAATTAGCTCAAGCATATATGTACGGAGCAGAGGTTATTCAAATAGAAGGAAACTTCGATGTAGCACTCGATATGGTACGCGCAATTAGCGAAACCTCTCCTATTACACTAGTGAACTCAGTTAACCCATATCGTATTGAAGGACAAAAGACTGCTGCCTTTGAAATTTGCGATGTGTTAGGAATAGCTCCAGACTATCTAGCAATACCAGTAGGAAACGCCGGTAATATTACGGCTTACTGGAAAGGTTTCAAAGAATATAACGACAAAAAACAAACAGGTTTACCTCAAATTTTTGGATTTGAGGCAGAAGGCTCTGCTGCTATTGTACAAGGAAAACCTATCGAATTCCCTGAAACAATTGCTACTGCAATTCGTATCGGTAATCCAGCAAGTTGGAAAGGTGCTGAAGCTGCCCGCGATGAATCTAATGGTGTCATCGAAGCTGTAACGGATGATGAAATTATCGAAGCCTATAAACTAATCGCAAGCAGAGAAGGCATCTTCGCAGAGCCTGGCTCATGCGCTTCAATAGCTGGACTACTACGTTCCGTAAAAGAAGGAAAAATAGCAGCAGGAAGTACAGTAGTTGCAGTATTAACTGGCAATGGCTTAAAGGATCCACAAACTGCAATTGATGTTAAAGTTGCTGAGCCCCATAAACTTGAAAGTAATGCTTCAGCTCTTAGCGCATTTATAGAGGAGGTGCTAGTCTAATGGTTTGGTGTATTTCAATACCAGCAAGTACAGCGAACCTTGGACCAGGCTTTGACTCCATCGGTATCGCCCTAGACAAATATTTAGAACTGGAAGTCGAATTAGGATTTGATTGGAAAATCATTAACTTGTCCGGTAATCTTCCGGATGTTCCAAACCCACTAGATCACTTAATTGTCCAAGCAGCCGAAAAAACGGCCGAGTTACATGGTTTTTCCCTCCCTCCATGCACAGTGAGAGTGAAGAGTGAAATTCCACTAGCAAGAGGAATGGGGAGCAGTGCTTCAGCCATTGTTGCTGGTATTGAGTTAGCCAATCAAATTATGGAATTACATCTAACTGCACAGGATAAACTAAAAGTTGCAACACTAATGGAAGGACATCCTGACAATGCAGCAGCTTCCATTTATGGAGGTTTTACCATCTCTTCTAATGCAGCAAACGGGGAGATAAATGTATTTCATGCAAATCACATCGAGGCCTCATTTGTGTTATTTATACCCAACTTCGAATTAAAAACAACAATGGCGAGACAAGTTTTACCGGATTCTTATTCACGTCAAGAAGCAGCACAAGCAAGTGCAATCGCAAACTTATTAACTGCGGCTTTCCTATCATCAGCTTTTGAACAGGTTGGAACTTATATGGAACAGGATTTGTTACACGAGCCTTACCGACTTGATATGATTCCACAGAGCAAAGAGATAAAAATAGCAGCTAAACAAGCGGGTGCTTATGGAACTTGTATCAGTGGTGCAGGACCTACCCTGCTCTCGTTAGTGGAAAAAGGAACAGAACAGGATTTCATCTCTAAGTTAAAAGGTCAATTTCCTGATTATAATCTCGTTGAAGTACCTATGAATCGCACAGGTATTGTCGTTACGATTAAAGATACAGAGAATGCCCACTAAAGGAAACTTTCACTAGTCAGAAGTTATACATTCCATTATAAAAGGCAGTGCAACTTCGTTTGAAGGTTACACTGCCTTTTTATGATTAAGCTTTTATTAAGCTAGGAGAACAAGACTTAAGGCCATTACTGCCATTCCTGCAACGAGTCCATAAATAGATGAATGGGTTTCATCATATTTTTTCGCTGCTGGCAATAACTCATCTAAAGAAATAAAGACCATAATCCCCGCTACTCCGGCAAATATTACTCCAAACATGACTCCATTTAAATAGGGCATCAGTATTAAATAAGCTACGAACGCTCCAACCGGTTCCGCTAAGCCAGACAAGAAAGATAACTTGAAAGCTTTCTTACGACTACCAGTTGCATAATATATAGGAACTGCTACAGCAATTCCTTCCGGTATATTGTGAATAGCTACGGCAACGGCAATTGCAATCCCTAAATTGGGATCTTGTAGAGCAGATGCAAAGGTTGCAATTCCCTCTGGAAAATTATGAATCCCTATTGCAAGTGCTGTAAAAACACCCATTTTCATGAGTTTTGTCTGCTCAGCATTACTGATTTTGACATCCATATCTTCTACACTTTTAACTTCATGTGGGTTACCAAGACTAGGTATTAATCGGTCAATTACCGCAATTACGAACATCCCACCGAAAAAACCAACTAATGTCATCCAATACCCATTTGTCTCTCCAAGTTCAGCAACGAGAGAGTCCTTAGCTTTCACAAAAATTTCTACCAAGGATACATAAATCATGACACCTGCTGAGAAACCTAGTGCAACGGATAAAAATTTAGTATTTGTGCGAGATGTCAATAATGAAAGTAGACTACCAATACCAGTTGCCAGACCAGCAAATAATGTAAGTAATAAAGCAAACGCTACATTTCCATCCATTGACCCAACTTCTTTCTATTTATCGATTTTCATTTATTATACGCAAAATGTTTCCTTTGCGCAACTCTTTTCAACTAGTGAAAATATATTTTTTTTATTTTTACGAATTCTACAAATTTATTACTAATTATGGAGACATCACTTCGTTATTTATTTCTTCCCTAAGCAACAGTGGTTTAACCTATAGGTGATGTTATTAAACAAAAAAGCATTGGAAGAAGTGTATACCACTTAATCCAATGCTAATTTTTTTATCATAATATGACTACTTTTGTTATTATATTCTATTCCACTACAGTATAACTTCCATGTTCCATAGCAATTACAAATTCAGGCTGTGGTGGTTTTCCACCATGCTCTTTTATTTTCTTTTTATGTCCGGCAATATGCTCAGGACTCTTTTCCCATGCTTTCCAAGCCTCTTCTGATTCCCAACGAACAATCATTACTACTTCTTCTTCACCTCGACGAACATTCTTAACTAATAACTCACGCCCGATGAATCCTTCACGTTGTTCAATCAATGATGGACCTTGATCTGGTTTCTTCTTAAAACGTTCAAGAATCTTATCGGCATTTCCTTCTGTCACTGTCCATTTACGAATTTGTACTAACATTTCTATTCCCCCATTTTTATCTTAGCGATTGTTTTTAATTTTGTGTATCAATTGGTTTTTCTTCATTAATTGTGTCTTGAGTTGTGGGTTCTTCTACTTCATATAGTTCAAATAATTGTGCAAACTCTTCCATAAGAGTTTCTACTGCCTTCAATTCACCAACTATAATCGGATTAATCGATTGTAATTCAGGAGTTTCTAATTGCTTCTTTAATGCGTTTGATTTCATATTCATCATATCATAAAACGCTAACGCTCTCCCACGTCGGAACGTTTTCGCACCATGTCTTTTTTCTTTGTCTTCTGCTTGTATTGGTCTTCCTCTACGTCTACCCTCCCGATGATTTTCGTCTCGGTCATGTCTCCCTCGAGGATGTGATTCACTTCTCATACAAAGCCCCCTTTGTATACGTTTGTATACTTATATATATATATTGTATACAAACGTATACATCGAGTCAATCAATTAACTCAATTCAAATACAATCAATACTTTCTATTCGTTAAATAATTCCCAATATTAATCCAATCTTGCTCAAGAAAATCGCGGTTGGAAGGTCTATAAAACACAGAGGCAGGGTGGTAGGTAGGAATAATCATATAGCTTTCATCCGACCATTCAAATTCAATAGAATCTAGTGATTTTAAGTGACGTACTGGTCGATGAAGCAGTTCTCCATGTAACTTGGAAACCTTTGCCTCTTTTCCTAACAAACGCTGTAAACCTACATTCCCTAACGTAACAATAATATTAGGGACAATATTTTTTAGTTCATAATCTAATATGGGTGCATGTGCCACTATTTCTAATTGGGTTGGTGGGCGATTATACTTTTTTTGTATTAACTCACCATTACGAGTCTTCTTATCTCTCCATACATATGGTCGGCTACGAACTGCACTAGTCATATATACGTCTTCTCTGGTCAATCCAATACTTTCTAATGACTTGTTGAGTTCGTCACCTGCTCTACCGATAAATGGAACTCCTTTTATAGCCTCATTCTCTCCAGGAGCTTCGCCTATAAGTAAGATACTTGGGTTTTTAGGTCCCTTCCCTTTAACAAATCCTTCTACAGGAAAACCCTCTATCCGGTTGATCCCAAGTTTAATAAGCTCCTTTGGTATTTCAAACATATACCCCACTCCTTTAGAAAAAACCTTTCCAACGAGGAAAGGTTTCTACTCTGTATACTTTTTAAAAACTCTGTTTCTGTATTCATACCACAATGCTACGATGACAAACCAAGAATACCCAATCATCCACCCAGCTAAAACATCTGAAGCATAATGCCTATGTTCCGCAATCCGTGAAAGTCCAACCATTATGGTAGCAAGTATAGCGACTAACCAGATTAGAACCCGTTTCGGTTTACTCGACTGATGCTCTGTTAAAAAGTAGGCAATGGTAAATAAATATAAAAGCCCCACCATTGCATGTCCAGATGGAAAGCTAAAGGTCTCCAACTGTTGTGGAATATCTGGTCGTTCTCTTTCCACCCACTTTTTAAGCATTTGATTCAGAACATTTCCAAACCCTACAGAGAGTAAAACAAAGAGCATTCCTCGATAATTTTTTGAGCGTAACCAAAGATAAATAACTAATAACAGCGTGACAAATATAATAAATTTAGTGTCCCCGAAATTATGAAAAAATCCTATAATATTATTATCTCCAAATATTTGGGTCATCTGATTATCAAACTGTGCTATTTCTTTTGAATTGAAATATACGAACAGTGCTGCAAAACCTAATAATGTTACCAGACTAAGTGGATAAAACCATTTCTTCAAAAAATCCCTCCTATCCCATAACAAAATTATAAGCTAGTAATATATGGATGTACAATGAATAACTACCCTTTAAGCAAAATCTATTTCCAATGTCTTCGAAGCACTGTGGACAGAATTCTGCCTAATTATTAACCGAGTTATTCTGATGGAGATTATGAGAAGTTGGAAAATCAGGAGGGATGATTGAGTCAGATAAGACATCAAATGACGCGTTAGAGATGATAGTAGCTCATCGATCCTCTGTAACTGAAATCAGCAGTATAAGTGCCGTTATAAACGTATAAAAAAAGAGCTACTCTACTCGTTTACACGAATAGAGTAGCTCTTGGTTACTATGAATTATTTTAATTCATCTAAGATTTCTTGTAATTTTGCTGTTTCAGTTGTTACACCGTTGCTTGAGAAGTACCAGTTCGTACCATCTAAGTATACGATTTTGCCTTCTTTATAAGCACGAGTTTGTTTAATAATATCATTTTCGATATCCGCTTTAATCGTTTCTACATCCGAAACTGTGCGGTCAATTACTAATAATACTTCTGGATCTACTGAAAGTATTGACTCATAAGAAAAGTCTGATCCGTGTGAAGATGCTTCAATATCAGTTGTTGCTGGTTTGAAACCGAAATCATTGTACACATATGCAAAACGTGATTCTGCACTGTTATCAAAGCCAGACATTTTTTTGTCATTATACATAGCAACTAATGCATTTTCATAGCCAGTTGCTTTTTCTTTCACTTCATCTACTTTTTCTTGTAATGCAGCTTTTAGCTCTTCACCTTTTTCCACTTTATCAAACATATTAGCCGCTAAGTCTACTGTTTCATAAACTGCATCAATATAGTTAGAGTTATCTGAACCGATAAATACTACATTTGGTGTAATTTCTTTTAACTCTTCATAGAAGGCTGTTTGACGACCAGAGATAAAAATGATATCTGGATCTGCAGCTGCAACTGCTTCGAAGTTAATAGATTTTAAAGTTCCAACATCAGCAATTTCATCACTTGGTGCATACTTTTCTTTCAAGTGTTCTGGAATATTCCCTTGACCACCGTTAGCTGCTACACCTACGATACCTTCAACACCTAAAGCATCAAGAGTATCTAAGAAACCGTAGTCTAAAGAGATAATGCGCTTAGGCTCTTCTTCTAATGTAATATCTTCAAAAGTAACTGAAGCACCTTCTTCTGTTTCACGAGCAGTACTTAAAGAAGATACCGTCATCGGATATGCCGACTCTTCTGCTACATCTTTTTCTGTATCACTTGCTTCGTTTGTTTCAGTTGCCTTTGGTGTTTCTGTTTCTTCTGATCCACATGCAGCTAACATTAATGCTAATGCAGCAGCAGTTATTATATTCCATTTCTTCATTCTAAATTTCTCCTCCTAATAAATGCTCTTTCAAGTTTCGACTGATAATGAAAATCATTCTCAATCAACTACCTCAAATTCTAATTTAGTTTGCTTCAATTGTCAAATACTATCTTGAAAATTAATTGTGTGAATTAAAATAGACGCAAATTCTACATCCATCTTGCACTTGAACAGGAATGTGCATATCATACACTTCACGTAAAGATTCTGAGTTGATAATCTCTTCCGTAGGACCATCTTTTACTAGACGTCCATTTTTTAATGCAACAATTCGGTCTGAATAGACAGAGGCAAAGTTAATATCATGCAATACGATTACAACTGTTTTACCTAGCTCATCCACCAATTTACGCAAAATTTTCATAATTTGTACAGAATGCTTCATATCGAGATTGTTTAAGGGTTCATCAAGCAAAATATATTCAGTATCTTGCGCAATAACCATCGAAATAAATGCACGCTGTTTTTGACCACCTGAAAGCTCATCTAAAAACATATCTTGCATATCTGTTAAGTTCATATAATCTAACGCTTGGTCAACGAATTTGTGATCTTCTGCGTTTAACCGGCCTTTTGAATACGGATAACGCCCAAAAGCTACAAGTTCCCTAACAGTTAAACGAATATTAAAATGATTTGCTTGCTTCAAAATTGCAACACGTTTTGCAAATGCATCAGACTTCATTTTCTTTACGTTTGATTGATCTAACAATACTTCTCCTGTATCCGCATCTAACAATCGACTTACCATTGATAATAGCGTTGATTTACCCGCACCATTAGGTCCAATAAAGGACGTAATGGCTTTCGAGTGAATTTTTAGAGTGACGTCTTCGACAACAGTTTTTTTCCCAAAGCTTTTAGAAAGCCTTTTAATCTCAATCATGCCGCTTTCCTACTTTCCTTTAGTAATAAGTATATAAAGTAAAGACCACCGATAAAGTTAATAATGACACTAATCGTTGTTGTTAAATTAAATACATGTAGCACTAAAAATTGTCCGCCGACTAATGCAATAATGCTTATTAAGCTTGCACCTATTATTAAGACTGAATGTTTGTATGTAGCAAAATATTGATATGCCAAGTTAGAAACTATTAAACCTAAAAACGTAATTGGTCCTACTAACGCTGTGGATACAGCTATTAAAATCGAAGATAAAATCAAAATACGTAATACCATTTTGTCATAGTCAACGCCTAAGTTCATAGCATTGTCACGCCCTAAAGCCATAACATCCAACTTATGTAATATGCGTGAACCATAAAGAAATGCTAAAACTAAAATACCTGCGGATAAAAATAGCAACTCTGTTTTTACGTTCATAAAGCTCGCAAACAATCGAGCTTGTAAACTTTCATATTCTACAGGATCAATTATTACCTGCATAAAGGTACCTAAGCTTCCAAGTAGCGTACCGAGAACCATCCCTGCTAATAGTAATAAAAAAATTGGATACTTATCTGCACGGAATAAGAAACGGTATAATATTAAAGCAAATAAAACCATCGCTATAATGGATACTCCAAAGTTTAAGTAGCGACTTACAACAAAAATGGAAGTCGATCCTAGCGCAAAGTAAATAATCGTTTGAACTATCTCATACATAGAGTCAATACCCATAACCGACGGAGTTAATAGTCGATTGTTCGTTACGGTTTGGAACGCTATAGAAGCAAAAGCGATTGCTGTTCCTGTAATGACCATCGCAAACATTCGTTCTAAACGTTTCGGAAATGCATAACTAAACCCACCTTGGATATTATAAAAAGCAAATAACAGCATACAAATAATTGCAATAACTGCTAATATAATTAGCTTCGTACTATTTTTGCGCATATGCTTTCCCCCTAAACAACATAATTAAGAAGATCACACTACCGATTACTGCAACGGTTGTGTTAACGGGAATTTCATATGGATGTACGATTAAGCGGCTAATAATATCACAGAACAATAAAAATGCTGCACCCATAAAAATAGTATGGGGTATCGTTTTACGCAAATTATCCCCTAAATACAGAGAAACAAGGTTTGGCACTATTAATCCCAAGAACGGAATTACACCAACAGTTAAAATAACTGTTGTCGTAATAATAGCCACAATTATTAAACCAATATTCAACACTGTTCGATAACTTAAACCTAGATTTTTAGCAAAATCCTCACCCATACCTGCAACAGTAAACTTATTGGCATATATATAAGCAATAATGATCGCTGGTACAGCTACATATAGAAGCTCATAGCGCCCAGATACAACTAACGTGAAGCTTCCTTGGAAAAACGCATCTACATTTTGTAAAATGTTTGCTTCGTATGCTAAGAAAGTAGATAGTGCTCCAATAACATTTCCGTACATAATCCCGATAAGTGGAACAAACACGGCATCTTTGAACTTAATACGCTCAAGTAGTTGCATAAAGATAAATGTACCAATTAAAGCAAAAGCAAAACTAAAAAGGATTTGTCCAATATAAGATAAACCTGTAAAGAATATCATTGATATGATAATCCCTAATTTTGCTGCATCTAATGTACCAGCCGTTGTTGGCGACACAAATTTATTTCGACTTAAACTTTGCATGATTAAACCTGCAATACCCATCCCTGCGCCAGCTAAAATTATAGCTAATAATCTTGGTAAACGACTTATTAAGAAAATCTGTGTCTCTAACGATTCCCAATTAAGCAAATGACTCGGTTTTATGTCAATCGCACCAATAAATAGCGAAATAACTGACAGGATGATCACTGTAACTATCAACATCCACAGTCTCATTTTAAACCCCATATTTCTTTTATTCTCAGACGATAGTGAAATTTCTTCCACACTGAGTAAACATTTATTTATTGTACATAGAAGATATTTTTATAATAAACAGCATTGAAAATCATTATCAATTACCATTAGTTTAATTATAGCATCCTGACTATTTAAGTCAATGTCTAAATGAAAACGCTTGTCATTTAGATATAGGAACGAGTGACTTTTCCCCTATATTAATCCCACCCTATCCTACTTTGGTTTAATTAAAAAAACTGTTTCAATTGTCGAATTTCATAACAATTGAAACAGCCTATTAGCTAAAACCTATTCTATTATTTTATTAAATTGATGTAGCGCTATCAATAATCTCTTGAGGAACGACAATTTCCCCTATTTCATTGAACTTAGAGAAGTCTGTTTTAGCATCCATTTTTAGATTAATCGTTTCTCCTTCCATCGTCATATCCATATCTATCACTGTATCTAATTTGGTCGTTTGATACGATTCTTTATCAATATGGACTACGTAGTCAACCGAGTTAATCGTAAAGTCTAAGTTAATATTTTCACCTGCAGTTAAATTTTGAAGTGCTTCATCTACCTGGTCTTTCACAAGGGCAGTAAACTCTTCACCACTGCCTTTCAGTGTTAGAATATAGGTGTCATCGTCTTGTTCAAATTCTACTTGTTCTAAATATTCTTGTAAGGGTTGCAGTTGAGTAGCTGGATCTGTTTGGTTTGCAGAACTCTTGATTTGGTCTACCATTTCCTGAGGGAACTTCTTCCATTGTGCAGTGGTGCCTTCATACACATACATTGCATCTTCTGTAATATAAGTCTCCATCTCAGTTTCTTGAGACTCTCCACCTTCACCCATACCCATCATAGTCGTTGTGCCCTTTTGGTGCATTTGCATTGGTTCCAGTATATATTCCATATCTAGAACTGACTTAATGTCCAAAGTCATTTCCTCACTAGGCATTGTCATCGTCTGATTCATATCTATCGTGCCTTTTACGCTTTTTAACTCTTCAGAAACTTTCATTGACTTGTCATATACTTCTTGTAAAGTCAGTTTACTAGTTTCTGTTACCTCTTTTTCTTGTACGGGTGTTGCAGTTTCGTTACAAGCAGCTAAGCCTAATGTTAAGGTTGCTATAGATAATAGAGCTGTCCATTTCTTCATAAAAATAATCATCCCTTCTCAGTAAGATACTTACTTTACGGGATGATTACTTAAAAAGTTTCATTATTTCGAATTTTACTTAACGCCACGCATATATTTTTGGATTAATGGAGTCATTAAATAGAGTAATAAACCAATTACTAAAGCTACTACACCTATAACACCTATAACACCGAAGTATATAATTTCGTTTTCTGGTGAGTAAAATTTAACAACTTGGGCATTGATAGCCTGAGCTGACGCGTTCGTCATAAACCATAAACTCATCGTTTGTGCTGCGAATGCTCCCGGTGCAAGTTTCGTTGTCGCAGATAATCCTACTGGTGATAATAATAACTCACCTAATACTACAAGGAAGAAACTCAGTACTAGCCAGAAAGGACTAACTAAAGAGTCAGTACCATTGAAGTAAGCTGGAATAATCATGACGATGAAGGACATCCCCGCAAAGAACAAACCAAATGAGAATTTCTTAGGTGTAGATGGTTGTCTGTCTCCTAGTTTTACCCACATCCACGCAAACACTGGTGCAAGGGCAATGATGAACAATGGATTTAAAGATTGGAACCAGGCAGGTGAAATCTCAACAGATCCAATCATTAAGTCTACTCGTTCATCTGCATACTGTGCTAAAATGTTGGACCCTTGTTCTTGAATTGCCCAGAACATCATAGCTGCAACAAATAATGGGATGTATGCAAGTAAGCGAGACTTTTCATCCTCTGTTGTTTTACTGCTTCTATACATAACGATAAAGTACAAGGTAGGAATAACAATACCTAAAATAGAAACTGTCATGATGAAACTATCAATTGTTAAAATACCTTGTTGAATCAATATGAATCCAACAATTAAAATAATGACTAAAGCAATACCAATTCTAGTTAGTACTTTTTTACGTTCATCTTTGGCCATTGGGTTTGGCACATATGTACCTGCTAACCCTAGATATTTCTTTTTAGTTACTAAAAATACGACTAAACCAATTGCCATACCGACCGCAGCAAGACCAAATCCTAAATGGAAGTTATACTCAAGACCAATTGTTCCAACGATTAAAGGTGCGATAAACGCTCCCATATTAATCCCCATATAGAAAATGCTAAAACCTGAATCGCGACGAGTATCTTCTTTAGAATACAGATCCCCGATAATACTTGAAATATTTGGTTTCAACAAGCCTGTCCCAATGATGATTAATGCCATCGAGGCAAACAAAGTAGTTAAACCACCAGGGAATGCCAAGACGATATGACCGAACATGATGAGAACCCCACCATAGAATACCGTTTTCGTCGTACCGAATAGGCGGTCAGCTATCCAACCTCCAATAATTCCAGACATATAAACTAGTGAACCATACACAGCCATAATGGAGTTAGCAGTAGAACGTTCTAGTCCCAATCCTCCCTGCGTTACTTCGTAATACATATAGTAGATTAGTATTGCGCGCATTCCATAGTAAGAAAAACGCTCCCAAAACTCCGTGAAAAACAATGATAGTAATGCTTTCGGATGACCAAAAAATCCCTTCTGAGGGACGGATTTAACTATCTCTTCTTTTGTTGCCATTTTTTTACCTCTTTTCTAATTTTGAAAACATTAGGAATACACTCTATCGCCATATTAATGGATTACATGAAAAGTAACCTAATGCCCATAAAACTAACAAGACACATATTATAAACTGCCCTTTTGCAATTGTCAAAAAACCTTTTATATTTCAACTAGGAAGATTTCTAGTAAAAAACAGCGTAATATCAACGTTCTAATATAAAATACAGAGCAAATTTTTACTGAAATTGGAATTTTATTTATTCTATCGAATTTAATTATTTCGACTTTTGAAATTGTTGGTTATAATAGTCGTTATGACAGAAGGAAGGAGCTAAGAAAATGCTCAAGAAGTTTTTTTCATATTACAAACCGCATAAACGACTATTTATCATTGACTTCAGTAGTGCTGTATTTGTCGCAATTTTAGAGCTCGCATATCCAGTTGCAGTTCAATGGTTTATCGATGACTTGTTACCTACTGGGGATTGGAGCATGATAACAAAAATCAGTATCCTACTATTGGTAGTATTTATCCTCAGCACTTTTCTACAGTATGTCGTAAGTTATTTTGGCCATAAACTCGGCATTAATATAGAGACCGATATGAGACAGCAATTATTCACCCACGTTCAACGCCAATCATTCCGGTTCTTTGATAATACGAAGACAGGTCATATTATGAGTCGAATTACAAATGATTTATTTGATATTGGTGAACTTGCCCATCATGGTCCGGAGGATTTGTTCATTGCTATTATGACATTAATCGGTGCTTTTACGATTATGTACAATATTAATCCCGAACTTGCGATTATCGCTATTGTCATGGTGCCGATCTTATCCGTCGTAGCAACGTACGGTAACATTATGATGAATAGAGCATGGAAAAACATGTATGGAAAAATTGCAGATGTAAATGCACGAGTGGAAGACAGCGTTTCTGGTGTTCGTGTTGTTCAATCATTTACCAATGAAACTTTTGAAATTGCCCGTTTCAAAGAAGATAATGGACAATTCCGTTTAGCTAAACTGGTGGCCTATAAAGTGATGGCCGGTACACATTCTAGTATTTATATGTTAACTCGTCTCGTAACATTGGTCGTGCTTGTTGTCGGAGCTTGGTTTACATATAAAGGAGCTCTTACCACCGGAGAACTTGTAAGTTTTGTACTATATGTCAACGTGTTGATAAAACCTGTTGATAAAATTACGGCACTACTTGAGCTATATCCTAAAGGAATGGCTGGTTTCAAACGCTTCTTAGAGCTAATTGAACAGGACCCTGAAATTCAAGACTCTCCAAACGCCCTAACTGTTCAGCATTTAAAAGGAGATATAAATTTCGAGCAAGTTGGTTTCCGATACGATGAACATAAACCTGTATTAGATAATATTAACTTGTCTATTAAAGCAGGAGAAACTATCGCATTCGTAGGTCCATCTGGAGCAGGTAAAACTACTATTTGTTCCCTAATCCCAAGGTTTTACGATGTTCAAGAAGGAGCGATTTCCGTAGATGGATTGAACATCCAAGATATTACGATGAAATCATTGCGTTCTCAAATTGGAATTGTTCAACAGGATGTATTTTTGTTCACGGGATCTATTCGTGAGAATATTGCCTATGGTAAACAAGATGCAAGTGAGGAAGAAATTCGAGACGCTGCCAAAAAGGCACATTTAGAAGATATGATTGCTTCTCTACCAGAAGGTTATGATACACAAATCGGGGAACGTGGACTTAAGTTATCAGGTGGACAAAAACAACGCCTTGCGATAGCTCGTATGTTCTTAAAAAACCCACCAATTCTAATTCTGGATGAAGCTACATCAGCTCTTGATACGGAAACAGAGCGGTTTATCCAGAAGTCTTTAATGGAGCTAGCCGAAAATAGGACTACCCTCATCATTGCACATAGATTGGCAACTATCCGTGATGCCGACCGCGTCCTTGTTGTAACAGAAAACGGAATCGAAGAAGATGGTTCCTACAGTGATTTAGTAGCACAGGACGGAATATTTGCTAGATTGCATAACATACAGTTCCAAGAGGTTTAATATTAAGGCAACCAAAAAAGTTGTCTCCCAGTAGAATATCTACCGGCGAGACAACTTTTTAATTTGTTCTATTAGTTCTTGCGACTTTGCGGTGATTCTTGACTACATTGCGATGGTTCTTCGTTACTTTGGGGTGTTTCTCTACAACATTGCAGCTATCTATTGGACAAATAAAAATTCTTGAAAACGATCATAATCTGATTTTTTCATTTCTACTTGTACAACGGTACCCTCTTCCTCATACGAAGTAGTGGAGACTGACGCATGCTCATTTAAGTAAGATACAATATCTCCACGGTCAAACGGGATTAGTAAGGAACAACTAACATAATTAGAGAAAATATGTTTTCTAATAATCTCTATCAGCTCATTCAACCCTGCTCCCTCTTTCGCAGAAATCCAAATATTATCACCTGCGATATGTGGGTATTTCATATCTGCTAAATCAGATTTGTTGTAAACAAATACAGTAGGTACATCTTCAACACCAACAGCATGAAGTGTGTCGTTCGTTACGTCCATCATGAAGCGATGCTCTGCGTTCGATACATCCACAACGTGTAGAAGTAAATCTGCATCACGTGCTTCTTCCAATGTTGAACGGAAGGCTTTTACTAAATGATGGGGAAGCTTACTAACAAAACCTACCGTGTCTGTTAATAAAAATTCCTTTTGGTCCGGAAGTTTAATCTGTCTGACGGAAGTTTCTAGCGTTGCAAAAAGCATGTCTTTTTCAAATACTTGCTTCGATTCCATTTGTCCGACTTTGTTTAACAATTGGTTCATAATTGTAGATTTACCAGCATTCGTATAACCTACTAAAGATACAACGGGAATTGCATTTTTCTTACGTTGCTTGCGCTGCGTTTCACGTTGATCTTTTGCATGCTCGAGGTCTCGTTTGAGTTTGGCAATCTGATCTTCAATTTTACGTCTATCCAGCTCTAGCTTTGTTTCCCCAGCACCACGGTTTTTAAATCCACCGCCAGTTCCCCCACCTTGTCGCCCTAGAGATGCTCTAAGTCCCACAAGACGTGGAAGCATATATTGAAGTTGCGCTAAATCTACTTGCATTTGAGCCTCGTTAGATTTTGCACGTCGAGCAAAGATATCAAGAATTAGCATAGTACGGTCAATAACTTTACAGTCCAAGTCACGTTCTAAGTTCCTAATTTGTGATGGGGAAAGCTCATCATTGAAGATAACTAGATTAGCTCCGGCTTCTTCATATAGGCTTCTAATCTCCTCTACCTTACCGGTCCCCACATAATGAGATGAGGTAACTCGTTCAAGATTTTGCGTTACTTCCCCAACTACCTCTACATCTAATGCCCCTGCTAAATTGTGTAGTTCTTCCAATCCGTATTCAAAATGCTCATCTTTTTGTAATTTTACAGCTACGAGTATTGCCTTTTCTATTATTTCATCCATATAATTTCTCCTTTTAAAGAAAGCGATAGGTTGCTTGTTCATATGTGATTTCTTCATGTAGATTAGAACCATCAATATCAATGCTTGCAAGTCGCTCTTTTGTTTCGATTTTACTTTGTTTAAATATTAATCGTGTATTTTCTAAAAGTAATGTTTGTTCATCATACTTGATTAGTTGAAAATAATTTTTCCACTTATTCATTACTTCCCTTGGATCTCGAACGTGAAACTCACAAGCAGTAATAGATAACTTCAGATTACTGGCATTTATTGTTCCATCCTCTTGCAGTGAGTGATATCTAGCCTCATCGCTCTCCTCCCATTCTATAAAGAACGGAAAAGGCAAAGCATTACTAACTTCCTCGTGGATAAATAACATTTTCCATTTACGTATTAATCCACTAGTTGTCTTTCTCTCAGCATGTAGAACTCCCGAAGTTTTTATACCCTGGTCCATTAGCTGGTTACTAAGATGAGCTATATTAGTAGTGCGGATACAGATTGTATTGAATCCTGCTCCACTTGTTTTCAAGTCATGAAGCATAAGATTTATAAGAGGATGATCAGCGTTGTTCGCAACTTCCTGCCGTTCTACGGAAAGCCACTCAATATAGCTGGTTTTCGTATAAAGAAGTGCGTTGTATGTTCCCCATTGAGTATGTTGACCACCCACTACTGTATGAACTTCATTTTCCATCCAATCTTTCGCTACCTCTAGCGGTTCTTTTGTAACGCTATGAACGATATGATCCAAATACATCGTAGCACCTCCTTTCAATAATTCCCATGCCATCAGTATATCAATAAATATGAAGAGCATCGATCGGAAAACTGATGCTTCTCAATTACTAAGATCACACCTTAATAACCTGTGTTTCGACAACCATGTCATAAAGTGATTTTTTACGCTTACTAAATAGAGCGGTAAGGATATAAGCAAGCATAAGCCCATAGATAATTCCACCAATTGCATAGTAGCTAATTGGAACTTCTGCATCTCCAAGGTAAATCAGGCGATACACTAGATAATGTGAAAGTTCCCAAGGGAGAAATTTCACAATGGTTCTAAAAACGGACTGGAGTATCGAAAGGTTTTGATTATGTTTATTGACTACTTTAATTCCCATATATTTCTTGCCTATGGACTGTTTCCCTAGCACTGAATCACTAATAATAAAATAGAGCGAAACCGGCAATGTTACCATTAGAAATCCTGTGAACTGCGCAACTACAAGTGAGTTAATAAACAAACTCTGTACAGAAGGAAATACAAATATATTGAAGACAGCAAGCACACTCAAGTAGGCAAATATAAGCAAGTAATCCAGCATAAACGCTTTGAATCGCATTATGAAAGTTGCATTCACATTCACTTAAAGTTACTCCTCGTAATGGATTTGTTTTCTTACCTTTCTATTCACATGAAATTTGTCGATTTCCCAGGAAATAATACGAATTATACTTTGGCCTTCTCTTTAGACATTTCACGAAGGAGAAACTTTTGAATTTTGCCTGAAGCTGTCATTGGATATGACTCTATGAATTCAATATACTTTGGTATTTTATGATATGAAATTTTCCCTTTACAGTATTCTTTTAATTCATCAGAAGTTATGTGTTCGCCGCTTTTTAGAATAACCCATGCCATAAGCTCTTCTCCGTATTTAGGATCAGGTACTCCAACTACTTGAACGTCTTGGACCTTAGGGTGCTGATATAAAAATTCTTCTACTTCTTTTGGATAGATGTTTTCTCCACCACGGATTACCATGTCTTTAATACGTCCCGTGATATCTATATACCCTTCCTCATCCACCACTGCGATATCACCCGTGTGAAGCCAACCATTAGGGTCAATTGCCGACCTAGTTGCTTGTTCGTTTTTATAGTATCCTTTCATCACTAAATAACCTCGGGTACAAAGCTCACCAGGGACTCCAGTTGGTGTATCTTCCCCTGTAAGTGGATCTATAATCTTCACTTCAACCGCAGGATGAGGCTTCCCGACAGATGACACTCGCTTCTCAATAGGATCGTCCGTCTTCGTTTGTGTAATGACCGGAGAGGATTCTGTTTGTCCATAAGCTATTGTTATTTCACTTGCACCCATATCGGTGATCACTTTTTTCATCACTTCAATTGGACAAATAGAGCCTGCCATAATACCTGTTCGCAGTGTAGACAATTTAAACTGCTTAAAATCTGGATGGTTCAATTCTGCGATGAACATTGTTGGTACCCCGTGCAATGCTGTACATTTTTCGTCCTGAACTATTTGAAGTACTTTACCTGGATTAAATTGCTCGATAATGACCATGGTAGTTCCATGTGTTACAGATGCGATTGTTCCCATTACACACCCAAAGCAGTGGAAAAAAGGAACTGGAATACAAAGACGATCTTCTTCTGTTAAATATATATAGTCGCCTACGAGTTGTCCGTTATTTACTACATTTTTATGCGAAAGCATTACACCTTTTGGAAAACCAGTCGTTCCAGAAGTATATTGAATATTAATCACTTCTTCATTATGAAGTGACTTCAATGCGTTCTCCAACGTGTCGTCCGACACCTTATCTGCATGTGATAATAGCTCCGCCCATGAATACATACCTTTATACTCATTGTCAGTCATTACTATGACTCTTTTAAAATGCGGGAACTTTTCTGAGAGAATATTGCCTTTTTCTGAATGAATAATTTCCGGGCAAATTGCAAGGACAATATCTAAATAGGATGTTCCTTTAAAAGATTCGCATAATATGAGCGTCGTAGCATCTGATTGTTGCAACAAGTATTCTAGTTCTTTCTCTTGATAATTTGTATTCACTGTTACGAGTACGGCACCCATTTTTCCTGTTGCGAATTGGCTGAGTAACCACTCTCTCTTATTGTCAGACCAAATGGCCACATGCTCCCCTTTTTGAATGCCCATACCGATAAAGGCTTTTGCAAGCTCATCCGTTTCTTTGTCAAACTCCTTATACGTCTTTCGAATGCCATGCTCTGGATACACATACGCTTCTATATCTGGAAATTTCCTGGCTGCTTCTTTCACAATTTCCCCAACTGTTTTTTCATTTAACAAACCAATCACCCCTTGATTGTTTATATACACTCTATTTTATCACAAAATTCTGATGAAATAGACTTTTCCTTTTCCGATTGACAGTTTGTTGAAACCTGGTAAAATCCTAATTACTTTAGTGATTGAAAGCGTTGAATCGCCAAAGTGTTAAAATTAGTTTAGGAGGATATTTTATGTTTCGAATTTCATCTACAATTACGCCTCCTTTTCGAGAGGCATTATTTCTAATCTTGTTAATAGTTTCTTTGATGGTAGTTTGTATTATAAAATTTGATGCTGTACCACATTTACCAATTTTATTTGCCATTCTACTTTTAATTGGTTATGGGCTATTAAAAAGGGTTCCATTCGAGTCATTGGAAGAAGGACTAATAGAAGGTTCTAAAACGGGACTCGGCGCTGTTTTCATCTTTTTCTTTATAGGAATTTTAATAAGTAGCTGGATGATTGGCGGTACTATTCCGACGCTTATTTATATAGGATTTAAGTTAATTTCACCTCATTTTTTCTTTGCAATAGTCTTTTTAGTAACATGCGTTATCGGTCTTGCTATTGGCAGTTCATTAACAACCGTTGCCACAGTAGGTGTTGCTTTTGTTGGTATAGCAAGTGCTATGGATATTTCATTGGCTATTACTGCTGGGGCCATCGTTTCAGGAGCCTTTTTCGGAGATAAGATGTCTCCATTATCAGATACCACGAATCTAGCTTCAGCTATAGTTCGCGTTGATCTGTTTGAACATATACGTAATATGGGCTGGACGACAATCCCAGCATTTTTTATAGCGATAACTGGATATGCACTACTTTCGCCTAACAAAGAAATTCAACAATTAGAGCAAATAACTACACTGAAAGAAGGTCTACTTCAAACTGGTATGGTCCATTGGTATTCATTACTTCCATTAGTTTTGCTCATTGTACTTTCTGCCAAAAAAGTGCCTGCTATGTTAGCACTTGCTCTCACTTCAGCAAGCGCAATAGTTGTAGCTTATTTCCATCAGTTTTTCACAGCAAGTGAAGTATTACACATCCTATTTAGCGGCTATACATCTCAAACTGGTTTAGAAGCGGTTGACTCCTTATTATCTAGAGGTGGAATGACTAGCATGATGTTCACTATCTCCTTAGTCTTACTGGCTTTGAGTATGGGGGGGCTTTTATTTACTTTAGGAATAGTGCAAAGTTTACTACGGAAAATAGAAAGTTTACTAACGAGTGTAGGAAAGGTCATTTCAGCTGCAGCTTTCACAGCTATAGGAGTGAATGTACTAATCGGGGAGCAATACTTGTCTATTTTATTGACAGGCGAAACCTTTCAAGCCCATTTCCAAAAAGTTGGGTTAGCAAACAAAAACCTTGCTCGTGTGATGGAGGATGCGGGGACTGTAGTAAATCCACTAGTCCCTTGGAGTGTATGTGGAATCTTCATAACAGACGTACTATCTGTTTCAACAATTGATTACTTGCCATTTGCCTTCTTCTGTTTACTTTGTCCGGTGCTCACCATTTTGTTTGGACTGACTGGCAAAACACTTACTTATAATAAATGAAGTCGATGTGATACACTATTTCCAAGTATATTACGAAAAAGTAGGCGATTTTATGGAATTTCAAGAAATGAAAGAATACATGCTTGAGCAAATAATAACGAAGCAGTTAGTCACGGCAACTATTAGTCAACCACGCGCAAAGTCTAATGAAGTGAAACGTGTAAAATTGAAACCAATCGAGATAAAGAATACGTATCATATCCAATTAGAATACCAGTACGAAAGAATATTAAAGCATGAGAATATTGCTTTAGATGCTTTTTCAGAGACATTAGATGGACTCTTAGAACAGTTCCGTCAGTTTCATATAGATTTCAGAGAGGAAAAAGTACAGGCTCAGCTTTCCAAGAAAAACAAAGTTATGTGGAAATCAGAAAAAGCCACTGTCTCTAAAGCTGTAGACCTCTCTCATAACCGTAAAAAGAATTATTTATTGGATGCGAATACACCATACCCTTTTCTTATACGCTTAGGTGTCCAAACAGCAGATGGAAAAGTCAAAAAGCAAAAGTACGATAAATTTAAACAAATAAATCGTTTTATCGAATTTATCGATGACACCCTTGCCTATTTACCAAAGGATAAGGCCGTTAGAATTCTCGATTTTGGTTCAGGTAAATCTTATTTGACATTCGCACTGTATCATTACTTGAAAATCGAAAAAGGACTCGATATTCGAGTTACTGGTCTTGATTTGAAAAAAGAAGTAATTGAAGAATGTGCTCAAATAGCCAATGATTTAGGATACGAGCAGTTAGAGTTTCTAGTAGGAGATATAAATGACTATAATGACGAAACTGCGGTAGATATGGTGGTGACGCTTCATGCCTGCGATGTGGCAACTGATATGGCACTTGCCAGAGCAGTTAAATGGAGTGCTAGTGTTATATTAAGTGTACCTTGCTGTCAGCACGAATTAAATACACAGCTAGAAGCACCTGGTCTAGATATAATGTTAAAACATGGTTTGATAAAAGAACGTTTCGCTGCTTTAGCGACGGACTCCATTCGAGCAGAGATTTTAAATATGGTCGGGTACGAAGCACAATTAGTAGAATTTATCGATATGGAAAACACCCCTAAAAACATATTGATACGTGCCTATAAAACAGGGAAAAAACCTACCTCTGAACAAATGGCAAGTTATCAGCAATTTAAACAGCTACTTAATGCAAAACCATTTTTGGAGAATGAATTGAAAGATTATCTGAATTGAAAAGATTGAAATACTATGCCGCCGGAGGATCTTATGATGAAAGAACCAACAATTAAAAAAGTGGCTTATGGTTTTGCTATGGCCATCGCAATTATTATTGTGCATTTTATTGATGCCCGCGTTTATGCAATGCCTCCAATATTAGCTTTGTTTTTGGCAATTTTCGTCACCTATCTGGGGATTGTATTAATAAATAAATCGGATAAACTAAATAAACCGATCTCTAGAACTAAATATAATTTAATAAATGCAGTCGTTGTGTTTATACTGTTTATCGCTTATTTTACGATTTCCGTATAAAAAAGAGTGAGCAAGAAATGTCTTAAGACACTTCTTACTCACTCTTTTCTTTATAACTCCTGACGTAATGCTTGAATCACGTCTATTTTTGTTGCTTTGCGAGCTGGTCTCCAACCAGAAATCATTGCGACTCCGATACTCATAGCTGATGCAAGAAGCACTAACTGCCAAGGGATTAACGAGAACGTGATAGATAAATCTGAGAACTCATCCTCTCCTAGAGCAGCGCCAACAACCAGCGGGAGTAACCAGTTAGCTAGGAAGCTCACTGCGTAGGAAATAACGATCGCTAGTAGAGTTCCGATTATCCCAATCCACGCACTTTCCATCAGGAACAATCGTTCAATTAGCTTAGGACTAGCTCCGATTGCTTTCATCACGCCAATCTCACGAGTTCGTTCAGTTACGGCCATTGTCATTGTGTTGAAAATACCTATAGATGATATAAGAATTGCAATAGTCCCAACAAAGATTAGTCCAATTTTAAAAGCCATAAAAAATACATCGATCTGTTCTAATTGCTCTGATACAGAAAAGACGTTATAGCCCATATCCTTTAAATCTTTTGTAACTGATTTCACATGCTCTAAACTAGATGTATAAATTTTTGTGTTTGTATAAATTTCAGGAACTTGTTCTCCATTTGCTTCATAAGCTGCTGTTAATTTCGGTAACCATGATTCATCCATTAGAATGCTTGAATCTACTATCCAATCTTTTGCTGGATTTTCCATCACTCCAACTACAGTAAAATCCCACCGTTCTGGAAATGCACCGTCCGATTCATACGGTTGTAAGGATAGAGAAACTTCTTTACCTATAATCGACTTTTCATATCCCTTAGGAAGATCCGCTTCCTCTACTCCCTCTTCTACTTTTATACGTTCTGCATCTGTCCACAAGTTCTTAGCAAAGTGATACCCTACTATTATCTCCGATTCATTTTTGGGCAATCGTCCTTCTGATAATTTAAGGTTTGATTGTTCTTCCTCTTTCATGTCAGTTAAGCGCAAGTCTCCTGACATCATTCGATCCTCAAAATGGAAGCTTGTCATTGTATCCATGCTAGTTCTTTGGACGATTGCTCCAATAAATGGTACAGCTTTGATTTCTTTAAGATTCAATTCTTCATTTTCACTCGGGAAAACTTCTACCTGCGTGATGGCTTGATCTTGCAGTATTTCCTTGCGCATCGTATCTTGAATACCAAATCCAATAGAAGCTAATACGATTAAAAATGCACAACCCATCGTTGCGGCAAGAATAGTCATAAATACACGTAATTTATTTTTCTTAATATGTTGGCGAACAAAATCGACCTGATCTTTAAATAACATTACTGTAAATCCCCCTTCACTAATTCCCCGTCGCGCATTTTAAATGTTCGATGGGCAATACTAGCAACTTCCTCATCGTGTGTAATCATTACAAACGTTACACCAAGCGTTTGATTTAAATTTTGTATTAGCAATAATATATCTTGCTCCGTTTCAGAATCTAAACTCCCCGTTGGTTCATCTGCAAATAATATCGGTGGATTCGTTATTAATGCTCGAGCAATACTTACACGCTGCTGCTGTCCCCCCGACAATTCATTTGGATAATGATCTCCAACCTCTGTCAAACCTACCTTGTCCATCATTTGTTTAACACTCGCTTTTCTTTGCTTAGCGGATATACCTTTTAGTTTTAGTGGTAGTTCTACATTTTCAAAAGCCGTTAATCCAGGCATCAGTTGAAAATTTTGAAAGATGAAGCCGAAGTTATTTAATCGGAATGCTGCTCTTTCTGTTTCATTTAAATTAGCTGTTTCCTGTCCATTTACTGTTATGGAGCCTTGTTCAGGGCTCATAAACCCTGCTATCGTATGAAGCAAAGTTGACTTACCCGAGCCGCTTTTCCCTATAATTGCCACGATTTCTCCCTTTTCCACTTCGAAGGATAAGCCTTTTAAGACCGGTACTTTCTTTTCCTTTCCTTTTTTCCCTATTAGGAATGTATGATTCACTTGCTTCACTTTTATCATCTTTTTACCTCCCGTTTCACTACTCATTTCATTGTATCCTTCATTTCTTAACATTTTAGAAGGATAAAAATGAAGAAATTCTTAAGATAGTCTGAAATGCGGAGGGGGCCTGGTAGTCCTGAATAGCTCTGGAAGATTTGAGGAGCTAGGGTCAGTGATGATTACATTAGATGATTTCAAGGATCATATTTATTCACCAGTTACTAAAATGATGGTATTTAAAAACTGCTCCTTCTCACGAAATGTGAGAAGGAGCAGTTTATTTTTTAGTTATGAGGGCATCGGTGTTTCGGTTGGTTTTGCATAGCCTTCTTTATACGTTTCATCAATTGTATTACGAATTTCTACTAGTGATTTACCCTCTTGTATCATTTGGATTGATGCGATAGCTGTTTCTAAACAGGCTGCGCAACGAGTTCCATGATCATCCCAAACGACCTCTCCATTTTCCTTTATCTCATGGACGAAGCAGTTGAAATTACTTTTGTGTCCTGCACTATCTCCACAACCACAATAACAAGGCATCCATTTTAGTACATCATTCGCTTTTGCAGCTGCTTGATAAACGAGCTTCATGTCCTCGGACTGAGCATCTAAAAATGCAGGCAATATATCTGATGAAGCTGTTGTTTCTTGTAAATCCCCATTTTCTAGATGACCAACATGATCCTCGTGTTCTTCATGATTTTCTTGCTTATTTTCCTGTCCACATGCGGAAAGCAATAATATACCGCTTAGTAACATAAGTAATACTTTTTTCATAATCATATACAATCCTTTTTACATATTATCAGTCTAGCTCCAGCACCTATCCCTCGAGTCACTTCAGACTTGCGGGGCCGCACGATGCGGGTCAGTCAGTCATTGCGACACGACGTCGCGAACTTAGACTGACTTCCCCTAGGCAAAAACCGCCTTTATTGCATTTCTTCCAGCGCTTTTCAGGGCTTACATAGGCGCTTTCGCTTTTCTTTCTGTCTAGCTACAGCGCCTAGCCCTTCGAGTCGCTTCAGAATTGCGAATAAAGGCAAAAACCGCCTTTATTGCATTTCTTCCAGCGCTTTTCAGGGCTTACATAGGCGCTTTCGCTTTTCTTTAATATTAAATCATATTTTCCGGTTTTACGATTTCATCAAATTTGTCAGCAGTCAGAAGTTCTAGCTCGATTGCTGCCTCTTTTAATGTTGTACCGTTTTTATGTGCATGTTTAGCTATTTTAGCGGCATTCTCATACCCGATATATGGGTTTAATGCTGTTACGAGCATTAATGAGTTATTTACATGGTGCTTAATCGTATCTAAGTTAGGCTCAATTCCCACTGCACAATTATTATTAAAGCTAAGAATAGCATCACTTAATAATCCAACTGATTGTAGGAAATTGTAAATGATTACTGGTTTAAAGACATTTAATTGGTAATTTCCTTGGCTTGCTGCAAAGCTGATCGTTGTGTCATTCCCCATTACTTGGGCAACAACCATTGTCATCGCTTCACTTTGAGTTGGATTTACTTTACCTGGCATAATGGAACTTCCTGGTTCGTTTTCTGGAATAGAAATTTCTCCAATACCTGAACGCGGTCCACTTGCAAGTAAACGTACATCATTTGCAATTTTCATCAAGTCTGCAGCTAATGCTTTTACAGCACCATGGACATAAACAACATCATCATAACTTGTTAACGAATGAAATTTGTTTTTAGCAGAGGTAAATTCGATTCCTAGTGCTTTAGAAATTTCTGCTGCCACTTGGTCACCAAAGCCTTTGGGAGCATTTAAACCTGTTCCAACGGCTGTTCCACCAATTGCAAGTTCCTTCATATCTTCTACGCTTTGTGTAATCATTTTTGCTGATTTCTCTAGCATCCGATGCCAGCCACTAAACTCTTGTCCTACTGATAGAGGAGTCGCATCCTGTAGATGTGTACGACCGATTTTTATAATATCCATAAATTGCTCGGATTTTTTTCCTAATGTCTCCTTCAAGACATCAATTGCTGGGAGTAGTTGGTTTTCTATTGCAAGTACTCCAGCAATATGAAGCGCCGTTGGAAAAGTATCATTGGAGCTTTGTGATTTATTTACATCATCGTTCGGATGAAGACGCTCTTCGCTTCCCTTTTCCTCTAATAACTGATTCCCTCTGTAAGCGATCACTTCATTAACATTCATATTAGATTGAGTACCGCTACCTGTTTGCCATACAACTAAAGGAAAATGCGCATCTAGTTTACCAGCTAATATTTCATCTGCTGCTTCTGCGATAGCATCTTTTTTCGCTTCCGACAGATTGCCTAACGAATGACTTACAACCGCTGCAGATTTTTTTAAAAGGGCCAATCCATGAATTACGCCAATTGGCATCTTTTCTGTACCAATTTTAAAATTTTGTTTGGATCTTTGAGTTTGGGCTCCCCAAAGACTATCTTCTGGAACTTTTATTTCTCCCATAGAGTCATGCTCAATACGATAAGACATTAACCTCGCTCCTTTTAAATCCATTTATTTTGTTTTTCTTCCAACATTGCTAAAAATTCATCCACTACCTCTGGGTGAAATTGAGTGCCTTTTCCATCTTTCATCTCTTGGATCGCTTCCTCAATGGTCATCGCCTTGCGGTATATTCGATTCGTAGTCATTGCATCAAATGCATCTACTACAGAAACAATCGAAGCCTCTATAGAAATTTCATCTCCTATTAAGCCATATGGATATCCTTTTCCATCATACCTTTCATGATGTTCTTCTACAATAAAAGCGGCTTTTCGTATACGTTCAATTTCATGATTACGCATCATTTCTGCCCCTAGAGTTGTATGCATTTTAATGACTTTCCATTCTTCGTCAGTTAACTTACCCGTTTTGTTTAGTATTTCTAAAGGAATTGCCAACTTACCTATATCATGAAAGTACGAACCCATCGATATAATAGCAACGCCTTGGCGACCTGGTCTCATTTTTTTCCAGAGTTCGATAGAATAATCACGAATTCGCGAGCAATGATGATAAGTATATCCGTCTACTTCTTGAATACGTTTAGCATCTCTTTGGATAATTTCACGCTCAGAAAAGCTTTTTTCAAATATCGAAGAAGTCATTTCAAATAAAATCTCGACATGTGATTCTGCATTACAGGTGACGACTCCAGTACACTTATTGACATCAATGACATCGCCTTGATGCAATATAGACTTTTGTCCATCGCAATCTATGTCTAAAACACCAGTTAAAATCGTATATCGCTCTACAAAATCAGCGGAATTATTTGAGTTATTATAAACCCAAGTTGTTGTGTTAGGAAACAATGTATATAGAGAGTAAGAAATATCTTCTGCACTTCCAAGATAGGTTGTAACCGATTGATCGGTAAATACTCTCGGTAGGTATGCTTTTATACGTATATCCTGTATTTGTTCAACGGTTAACATATTTCATCCCCCATACCTATGACAACATTCTGCTTTATCTGCTTTTATTATACAATTCAATTAACTTAAAAGAAATACAATAAAAAGAACCTATGAACATTTTCATAGGTTTTTTTCATTAAAACGTTATGGAGTTTCATTTACATTTATTATTTCTTCCGTTAAACGGTCAATACTTGGACGTATATTCCCTTTACCTGCATAGCTTTCAAGCATTTCTTTTACATCAATTCCAGAAGATGCTTTTAGAGTTTCTTGAAGAGTAGACATCAAGTTCGTTGCATAAGAGGTGACTTTGTTAGCTCCTCCACCTTCTCCGCTACCAGTGTCCACAACCGTAATTTTATCAATATTAGCAAGAGGACTTGCAATTTGTTTAGCGTACTC
The DNA here is from genome assembly GCF_900115805.1 of Psychrobacillus psychrotolerans. Lineage (GTDB taxonomy): Bacteria > Bacillota > Bacilli > Bacillales_A > Planococcaceae > Psychrobacillus > Psychrobacillus psychrotolerans. The sequence goes on along the minus strand of NZ_FOXU01000005.1, from coordinate 146,901 downwards.
AGGAAGCATATGAACAATCATATCGAGAACAGCTGCTTGACCGTACATTTCAAAAGCTTCTGCTATCTTACGTTTAGCTTCTGCTTCGGCAAGACCTTTCAATCGAATAACATCTGCCTCTGATTCACCCTGTGCCCGCTGAGAATCTGCTTTTGCTTGACCATCTAAGCGTACCTTCTCCGCATCAGCCTTTGCTTTAGCTTCTATTCTATACTTCTCCGCATCTGCCTCTGCCATTTCACGAGACTTAGAAGCTTCTGCATTTTGTTCAATAGCATAGCGATCTGCATCGGCTTTTTTCTTCACCTCAGAATCATATTGCTTCTCTCTTCTTAGAATTTCTTTTTCTTCTAGTTCTATTTGTTTTTGACGCTCAATAATTTGAATTTGCATTTCTTGCTCAATAACATCCTGCTTAGAACGCGCCGTTTCTAATTCATATGCTTGGTCTGCACGGGCTTTGGCAATATCCGATTCGCGACGATATTCCGCTACCTTTAACTGGTTATCTTTTTCGGATTCAGCAATTTCCGTAGCTCTTTCTATTTCAGATCTTTGCGCATCTTTGGAAGCCTCTGCCCGTTTAATACGAGTTTCTTTTTCAGCTTCTGCAGTAGCAATGTCTGCATCACGCTTTACTTGCGCAATTCTTGGTTTCCCTAAGGAATCCAAGTATCCGTTTTTGTCACGTACATCTTTGATAGTAAATGATACAATGACCAATCCCATTTTCGCTAAATCTTGAGAAGCTACCCTTTGCACTTCCTGTGAGAACTTATCTCGATTTTTATAAATTTCTTCTACAGTCATGGAACCTAATATAGAACGAAGATGACCTTCTAATACTTCCTTGGCTTCGTTTTCACGATCTTCTTTCGACTTACCTAAAAACTGTTCGGCTGCAGTGGCAATTTCCGAAATAGAACCACCAATTTTAATAATTGCCGTTCCATCTGCCATTACTGGAACACCTTGTTCCGTATATACTTCAGGTGTAGTAACTTCTAATTTACTAGATAGTAGACTAAGTGGTTTTGCTTGTTGAAACACTGGGAAGATAAATGCACCACCACCACGAATAATCTTAATGCGGTTGCCAGATTCATCTGTGTGTACATTTCCAGAACCCAAATAACTTCCCGTTACAATTAGTGCCTCATCAGGACCAACTGTACGATACTTAGTAACAAAAACTGCTAAAATGGCAATAATCACAAAAACTACTATTCCTATAACAATAAACATTTCCATTTGCATTTCTAATTCCCCCTATTATTTATACTAGTGGTACATATTCTTTTACTAAAAAGGTGCCTTTGTCTACATCAATAATTAACACCTTTTTGTCATAATCTATTTCCTCATTGTCATAACCTGTCGCTCTTTTAGAAATGATCCCATTGACTGTTTCAATTACTATTTCACCAAACCCGTCTATTGGTATCGGGACAATAACTCTTCCAACCTGTCCTTGAAGTGACTCATCCGTATATGCTGTCGATACTTCTGCAGAAGCGAGCGGAACTAGTATGAAAAAGTAAAGTAAAAATGTTAATACACTAGAAATAATAAGAGCTACTACAATGACAATTTTTTCGTCCCATTCTGTTAGCTTCAATAAGATAAAACCGGATGCACAAATAAATAATAGGAAGGAAAGAACCGTTGTTGGATTTAATATTCCATTGTCCATTCCATCAATTGCATCTGCAAATAACACATACAAAATTGTAATTAGTCCAATACCAATTAGGCCATATAAAAAGAATTGTTCTATTTCAATCACCTCTTCCATTATATAAATCTCTTTGTACTATATACGGAACTAAAATCAGAAGGTTTCATATATTCTACTTTTTGTGAGAACTTAATATTGCGTAAAATTTTTCGCTTATTCTTTAAATTCTGTCAAAAACCCTCCATTTTCAACAAAAAATACGTATATTAGTTCTAATTTGTCGAACTAATGTTACAGGATTGTAAATTTGTATAATCTAGAGTAAAAAATGTGTTGATTTAGTAATTTTTTTGTTATGCTATTTGAGGAAAAAGTAAATATATTAATTAAGTCCAGGAGGCTTTTATGATTAGTTCAAAAAAACCCGATCCATTTTTCGTGTCTCTATTAAAAATTGCCGAAAACGTACGTGATAGTGCTCACTATGCAGATGACTTCCGCATTAATACGGTTGCAGATTTAAAAGAAATCAGCGTACATTTAAAAAATTACGAAACTGCTGGAGACACATTAATACACGAATTGATCGTTATGTTAAATAAATCCTTTATGACTCCAATTGAGCGTGAAGATATTCTTGAACTTGCGATACGTATGGATGACATTTTAGATGGTATTGATAATTTTACCGCTCATTTAGAAATGTTTTCATTAATCGAAATTGATGAATCTATGCGTACATTTTTAGGGTATATCGTGAAAAGTACAGATGAAATTGTGAAAGCAATGGAGCTTCTAGCGAGTAAAAAACTTTTGAAGATGCATGAGCATTCCATCCTTATCAAAGATTACGAGAGAAAATGTGATGACGTACTTCGTTCATCGATTAAACAGTTATTCTTAAATGAAAAAGATCCAATTCGCATTATTCAATTTAAAGATATATATGAACAATTAGAAGAAATCGCTGATTATTGCCAAAACGTTGCAAATACGTTGGAAACAATTATCATGCGAAACGCGTAGGAGTAAACCTTTATGGAAACAGTATTTATATTAACCATTCTAGTAGTAGTCTTTGCTCTTGCATTCGATTTCATCAATGGGTTTCATGATACTGCAAACGCCATTGCCACATCCGTTTCCACAAGAGCATTGAAACCTAGAGTGGCAGTATTAATGGCAGCTGCTATGAACTTTGTAGGTGCTTTAACCTTTACGGGAGTTGCTAAAACAATAACAAAAGATATTGTAGATCCTTTTGCTCTGCAAAATGGCTCGCTAATCATTTTAGCTGCATTACTCTCTGCAATTATCTGGAACTTAGTTACTTGGTATTACGGAATTCCTTCCAGTTCGTCACATACATTGATCGGCTCTATTGCCGGTGCTGCAGTGGCATCTTCTGGTTTTGCAATATTAAACTGGGAAGGTTTCATAAAAATCATTCAAGCATTACTTATTTCACCATTTCTAGCCCTTGCTGTCGGATTCTTAATGATGTCATTATTTAAAGTAATATTTAAAAACGGTAGTTTATATGGGACAAACAAGAAGTTCCGTATATTCCAAATTGGGACTGCTGCCCTTCAATCCTTTACGCATGGTACAAATGATGCGCAAAAAGCAATGGGGATTATTACGATGGCTTTAATCGCTGCAGAATGGCAAACAAATGATGATATTCAATTATGGGTTCGTATTGCTGCAGCTACTGCAATGGGACTTGGTACTTCTATTGGTGGTTATAAAATCATTAAAACTGTTGGTGGTAAAATCATGAAAATACGTCCTATTAACGGAGCGGCAGCTGACTTGTCTTCTGCAATGATTATTTTCGGAGCTACCACTATTCATTTACCAGTTTCCACTACACATGTTATATCCTCTGCTATTATGGGAGTTGGATCTGCTCAACGTGTGAAAGGTGTAAAATGGGGAGTTGCGAAAAAAATTGTTTTAACATGGATTATCACTTTACCAATTTCCGCTGTAATGGCAGGCATTATTTTCCTAGCATTAAATTTATTCTTTTAATATAAAAAATGATCCTTTGTCTTTTTGGACAAGGGATCATTTTTTGTTCATTAGAACTCTCCTAAAACAACTTATTCTTTAATTTGTAAACCTAATGATTTGGCAAAGCCGATTGCTTGTTCTGTGGATACAGTACAACCTTGCATTTTATCCAATGATACGGTTAGTTGTTCGTATGTATTCGAGCTTAAGTCTACACCGTTTAGAGCTGTGCCATTGAAATTTGCTTCATTTAATTCACAGCCTTCAAAATTTACTTTATCAAACGTCGTCTCTATAAAATCTGCACGATTGAATGACGTTTTAGTGAAGGAGACTTTTTTCAATTTGGAAAAACTCAAACTCACATAGTTGGCAACCGTATCTACTACTTTTACATCCGTCATCCTGCTTTGTGATATGTTAGCTCCCACTAACTTCGAACTAAGAATTTCTACACGATGGAATACAGCATTCCCAAAATCCACATTGGATAAGTCACACTTTTCAATAATACAATCAATAAACTCTACTTGTTGAAATCGAACACCTTCCATAGAGATATCCCGAAAATGTATTTGATCGAAAACGATTTTATCTTCTTGCTCCTCGTCTAACTCTAGCTTAGTGACCAATCCATCTGATACATAATAATCTTCCAACAGTGCTTGTCGCACATCTAGCTCTTGTAATGATTTTGATATTTTTGGTACTGCTATCTTCAATGAAATCCCTCCTGTGGAATTGCTCTTCATATTCTACCATTATATTAGTATTTTAGTCTTTGTTTGCTTTACAATGTAACTAGGTTTTAATGGAGGAGGAATTACATGAAAGGCTTGTCTAAAATAGTGACTCGTCACTATAAGGTAATACTAGGTATTTGGTTATTATTATTTGCCGCTTTAGCTGTATTAGCTATTCGTTTGCCTGGACTATTGGAAGGTGATGGATTTAGTACCGATGGGGAACACGCAGAGGTAATGGATGAATTAACGAAAACATTTGATTTTCCTGCTGAGTCCCTTTTCGTGGTTTTTGACCAAACATCCGATGATACCATCAAAGAAACGTTACAGGAGATAGAAAAACTTGAGATTGCAGAATCTATTCAATCTCCTTTAGAGGATGACGCTTTATATAAAGATCACGTAGCCTATGCCATGCTTCACTTCGACTCAGATGCCGATATGACAAGTGCAGTTGATGACATCAGAGAAGCTATTGACGGGGAGAAAGGCGTTACGTTAACTGGTGGTGCTGCTATTAACAAAGATATTAATAGTGCTAGTCAGAAAGACTTAGCGAGTGCAGAGGCAATTGGATTACCAATAGCAATTATTGTATTACTTCTTGCGTTTGGTAGTGTCGTTGCAGCATTTATCCCACTTGCTATAGGAATTGTCACAGTGGTATCCGCTTTCGGTGTGATGACCTTATTTAGTGAGACGATGGATTTATCCATTTTTGTTATGAACATTATTCCAATGCTCGGATTGGCATTAAGTATTGATTTTGCTCTATTACTCATCAATCGCTACAAAGAGGAACTTGCCAAGAATTCCACAATAGACGCTGTACAAACCGCTATCCAAACTGCTGGTAGATCCATCATCTTCTCAGCAATTTGTGTATTTATTGGTTTGGGAGCTATGCTTGTTATGCAAGTAGAGATATTCCAAAACATTGCACTTGGTGGAATGCTTGTCGTAACGATTGCAGTACTTTCGTCTATTACTTTGCTTCCTTCTATATTAATGCTATTAAAAGAACGTATAAACAAATGGACAATTATTCGTGTTAAACCAGGTGCTACAACTAAATGGCGTAACTTCGCTTCATTTGTCATGAAGCGTCCCGTGACATTAATACTTGTCGCACTAATTTTGTTAGGTATCGGAATAATTCCTGTGAAGAATATGGAATTGACAATTCCACAGGTCGATTCACTTCCAAAAACTTATGATTCTAGACAAGCATATGAACTAATGGACCAAGAGTTTGGTCTAGGTGATCAATCGACTGTCTATATGATTGCTGAGAGAACAGATGGCTGGGATAGTACTGCCGGCTTAGAAGATATTAAAAAAATTGAAGAGAGACTACTTGAAGATAATGATGTCACCACGGTTGACACTATCTTCACAGCAAGTGAGATCCCAACTGTAGAGCAGTGGGAACAGAGTCTAATGGTTCCAGAGGTGGAAGCACAGCTCTCACCATTACTTGATACTTTTGTTCAAGACAACAAATTACTAGTACCAGTAACCTTAAACTTAAATGGATCTTCCAATGAAGCACAAGATTGGGCACGAGAGTGGGCTGAAAAAGATTTAGGTGTCGACTTTAAGCTAGGGGGCCAACCTAAATTCAACCAAGAAATTTTCGATGAGATATTTGATAAAGTAGGATGGTTATTAGCGATTATTCTAGGCTCTACTTTTATCATCTTGATGATTGCATTCCGTTCCATTTTAATACCATTGAAAGCAATCATTATGAATATTATTGGTCTTGCATCGACTTTTGGAATTCTCGTCTATATATTCCAGTACGGCCACTTTGGAATTGAGGAAACTACAATTGCATTAATTATTCCTGTTATTGTATTTAGTCTCGTATTTGGTTTAAGTATGGATTATGAAGTTTTCTTAATCTCCCGCATTCAGGAAGAATACATGAAGCATCAAAATAATACTTTGGCAACTGTTGACGGTTTGACCTCAACAAGTAAGATTATTACATCCGCTGCCTTAATCATGATTGTTATTACAGGGGCTTTTGCATTTACTGAGGTAATGCCCGTTAAACAAATTGGTGTCGGCATCGCAATTGCCGTAGCGATTGATGCTTCCATCATCAGGCTATTACTTGTACCAAGTCTTATGAAACTATTTGGCAAATGGAATTGGTGGCTACCTTTTAGAAAAGGACCTTATAAAGCCAAAAAGCTTCATTAATAGTTGCAGTTCACTTATGTCACAAGCACCGTAAAAATACGGTGCTTGTTTTTTTAAAAAAGGCTCTGTTAAAGAAAAAAGGTTATACCCATCTAATAAAAGCCTAGTTCATTATGAACTAGGCTTTTGCTGATGTGCACTTGTCCTTTTGAAGAGTTAAGTATACTATAACTCTACCAAATGTTCGTTTACCTCATAAATCTCCACTCGGTTTCTACCTTTATGTTTGGCAGCATATAATGCTTGGTCAGCTTCTCTTATTAGTTGTGGGATGGAGTAGCTATCATTCCATACTTCTAGCATTACATTAGATATACCAAAACTTGAAGTCACGACAATTTCCTCCCCATTCACAATGGTGGAACTCTCTGCAATTGCTTGTCTAATAATATTCGCTCTATTCGTCGCTTCGATTAAAGAGGTTTCCGGCATACAAATAACGAACTCTTCTCCACCATATCGTCCTATACAGTCTTTCACTAACAAGTATTCCTTTACTACGCTTGTAACACGAGTCAACACCCTATCCCCTGCCTCGTGACCAAACGTGTCATTTATCCTCTTAAAATAGTCGATGTCAAACATGATAACGGAAATACTTCCGCCACTTCTCATTAATTCATCAAAAATCATTTCTGATTTTCTCATAAAAAATGTGCGATTAAATATCTGTGTTAATCCATCCATACTTGCTAATTGTTTTAGTTTTTCTTCCATCTGCACCTTTTCCGTAACATTTACAAACGTAATAATTTTACCGACCAGTAATCCACTTTTGTTTAGCACCTCTGAGAAATTTACACGGAAGTGTGTAGCTCTTCCTTCTAAGATGCTAGTATAGCCACACTCCACTTCTTCATCTAAATTTGACCAAAGTATAGGATTTTTACTAAGAACTTCTGCAATTGGTTTACCAATATGATGTGGCATTATATTCGGGATGACATTGAGTATAGCTTTATTAAAATCGACGACCACCCTGTTTTGATTTAATACTATTATGCCCTCTGTTAAACTCTCAAATACACTTTCTCTAGCAATAGGTGCCACATTGAACATTTTCAATGATAAAAGAGCCACACCGTGAAACAGAAAAGTAATACTCAAAGATATTGGTCCAACATCAATTCCATTACTTGAACCATTTAGATAAAAGTAATTCGCTATTATCGGAGTAAGTAACCCCGCCACCATCAATGCAGTTTGCATACGAAACAAAAACAAAGACTTACGGTATTCCTTTAGCAATACCAGGATGGATATTGTTAAGCATAATAACAGGGAAATAGCATGAACATAAAACCAGGGCCCCCATTCTAACTCTAATAAAGGGAATGGGCCATTATTATTAATCCTCATCGATTTATAATAAAGATGATGTAGGTCATTTGTTTGCATCATAAATACCGTAGTGATAGGAATAACGAAAAGTGTATATATCCAGGTTTTAATTTTGTATCCAACATACTCCAAACACATGAACAGGACAAATACTGGTATAAAAGGCATTGCAAGGTACTCGATCCCAAGCCAAAATTTCATCTCCGTTAAGGAGGTACTTGCCAATTCAAAAGCATAAGCAAATGTGAAAATCGATGATAAGAGTGTAACTTTAATATAAGATTGTACACCTGGAGCATCCTTAGCTTTTACTCGTAGAAAAAAGCTTAGAAACAAACTTATTGTACCCGCCAATATGACGATCAGAATGTGTGACAAGAATATTTCTCCGTTTCCATTTTATTCATTTAATAACATTTATTATATATAAATTATAAACACCTGACTAGAGATGATTACGGGTAACAGTCCTCTTTTATTATCAATATATCTTCTCTTTTAACCATAAAAAAAGGCCAAACAGAACAATACTTTCTGCATGGCTTTATTTATTAGAATTTCGACTGGTACCAGCGTTTCGCCGCTTGCACTTCATCTTGTGTTAATTGATGACCATAGGCATGCCAGTATAATTCTACCTCTGCTCCTACTCCTTGCAATAATTCCCGTAGATCCTCTGACTCTGTGGCTGGACACATATGATCATTCTTACCAGCACCGATGAATACTGGTGTTTCTTGCATTTCTAGGATTTCTACACCACGTCTAGGAACCATTGGATGATGAAGAATAGCACCTTTTAATACATTTTCAAATTCAAATAAAAGATTTGCTGCAATATTAGCGCCATTCGAATAACCAATCGCTACTATATTATCTCGATCTATTTCATATTTTACAGCTGCATCATCGATGAAACGTTTTAACTCTTCCGTTCTAAGCTGAAGATCCTCTAGATCAAAGACCCCCTCTGCTAAGCGTTTAAAAAATCGGGGCATGCCATTCTCCAATACATTTCCACGGACACTTAAAATACTCGCAGCTGCATCTATTTCTTTACCTAAACCTACTAAATCATGCTCATTTCCACCTGTCCCGTGTAAAAGTAAAAGTGTCGGTCTAGAGGAATCTTCCCCTTTATAAAATATATGGTTCATATTATAACTCCCTCTCAATTATCTTGAATTTGAGATAATTATAACGGATGCTTATTTCTAGGTCAAACTATTAGGATCGTCTCGATTCGAGAGGATTAATTTTAGTTGCTCTGGTTCATCAATCCTAATAGCAAATTCCGAAATGCTTTTTTTTATACCCATGAACATAGTTGTCTCAATAGGATTGCTCAGGTGAATAATGGCATCTGGCTCAACAGTCTCAAAATCTTTATAAACAAACTGTACTGTATGCTTATTTGGAACTTTTGCTCCCCACTCAACTTCATGTATCAGATTAAGCGGGACAACAATTCTAGTGCTAAGCCCTTTAGAGATATATAGATTCCCATTTTTCACTTCCAACGGGTGTAATTTCATAATTTGAATTTCTGCCATAAAAAAAAGTACTGAGTATATATTTAAGGTTAATAATATTATTGAAAGAATGATAGATTTATCATGTAACCACCAATGGAACCCTATTGTCTCGATTATAATTCCATGGATCAACATCAAGTGGAAGGCTACTGCACTGTTTTTTTTATGCATTGTTACAACACCTTCGTGTTGAGGGGCTTTCTTCTTCCACGTAAAAAACGCATAATATAGCATTAAAAGCTCCGACATGAGAACCCGAATTAATATATTTTTAGTCACTACTTTTTCAACTGCAGGAAGTAAACTGTACAATGCTTTCTCATTCATTTGTTTCATCTGCAATCGAATCTTGGGTATTTTCCAAATGACTAAAAAGATTAAGGCTATTTCTGCGACTATTAAGAGTATCTCAATTGTGATACCAGCATATAGTATTCCAGTAAACGGAGTGAACAATTCGTTGGGTATGAGTAATCTTGCTATAACTAATCCTGCTACCATTATTCCAATTGTTTGCTTGATAGATAATTTAAAAGCTACAAACATTAAAAGTGGCACGATAATGGCTAAATCAATTAGTGATCCTACTACAGCTCCAGTATTTAGTTGTATAGAGAAAAAGTCTAGAACTGTGGACTGATAAATAAGAAAATTGCTGGAAAGAACTAGGAAAAGTAAAGCAACGGCCATGTTTGCGTATTTGTTTTTACGATAAACCATAAAATCCCCTCCCTTATATATCCTTTCTTAAATTATATATTTCTTTTCACCTGGAAATCTATAGTAATATTCTAAATAATGGCACATTTTAATGACAAAAAAGCTGCTCCCTCATTTTAGGAGCAGCTTCTCTTAAGCTATTTTCTTTGGACCCTTCCAAATAATAGAACCAATCGTTGTAATTACTAGTACAATAAGTCCTAACACGAATGGATAAATAATATTCACATCATATAATGCCCCAGCAAGCAATGGTCCCAGAACATTCCCTATACTCATATACGCATTGTTCATACCCATCGCAAATCCTTGCTCATTTCCAGCTAATTTAGAGATTAAGGTTGTCAGCACAGGACGCAGAATCGAAGTGGACAAGAAAATAATCATCGTAATGACAAAGAAAAATGCATAGCTAGAAATTAGAATAGACAGAAGGAAGCCAAATGCTGCTACGCCTAGAAAAATTCTTAACACATTTGCTTCACCAAAACGTCTAACAACTTTATCCACTACGAATACTTGAATTATTACACTTACTATTCCAGTGGCTGTGATCATCCACGCAATATCCTGTGGTGAGGCAGCAAACTGATCATCAACAAACAGTCCTAGCACCGATTCATAAGCAAGTAGTCCAAAGCTCATCACTAATGTAATAACAAGTGGGATGAAGTATGGCTTTTTAAATGATTGAGCAATCTCTTTTACCATAGTTTCAGATTTACCATCTGGTGTTACTACATCCGCTGGTTTACTTTCTTTCAGTACTAAGGTAGAAAAGATTACCGCAACAACTCCAACTAGCGCAGAAATTAGAAGCGGCATTTTTAAGCCGAATTCCGCTAAAAACCCACCAATCCCAGGTCCCACTACTATACCTAAGGACATGGCCGCAGATATTAAACTATTTCCTTTAGCACGTTGTTCCATAGTAGTGATATCCGCTACATATGCAAAAATAGCAGGCACCAATAACGCAGCTCCAACTCCACCAATTGCACGCGAAACATATAAAACTCCGATAGAATCCGAGAAATAAAACACAAACATCGACAATGCAAGTCCGCTTAAACCTGCTATAATCATAATTCTTCTTCCGTACTTATCAGCCCATTTACCTGCAATCGGAGACATAATAAGTTGCGCTCCAGCAAATATAGAAATCATTAGACCAGCTGCTATCCCACCTTGATCGATAGATTTTAAATAGGCTGGCAAAATAGGAATAACAATTCCAAAACTTGCAATAGCTATAAACATATTAATCATTAATATAAATAATTTCTTTCGTTGTTCTTTCGTCATCCTATCCCTCTTTCTTCCATCACACTAATACATAAGGAATAGATTAACATGATTTATTCTCATAAACAACAAAGCTACCTTACACCAAGAAAAACTGGTGGAAGATAGCCTTGTTTTATTTACTCATTTAACTTTTCAATCGTTCTTGCAGTCCCTTTAGCAGGATATGATTCGTTGAGAGTAGTATATCCAACCCTCACTTCATCATGTAACTTTAGTCTACTACGCTGATCCATCGCCAAAGAAAACCATATAGCATCTTTACCAGCTTCTAATGCCTCTTCTACCGACATAATTTTTGCATCGTCAACTGATAAACCACTAATTACTAAAACAGAAGTATCTTGCATATCGATAATAATTCCCTCTGTAAAACTTGTCGGTTGTTGAGGTTGATTTGGATTATCTTCAAAAAATTGCATGATAAAATAAAAGCTAGCACCAATCGCTGTTAATAGAATGGCTATTAATATTCCTACCGTATATTTCCCTCTCATAGTAGGAACCTCCTTATCTTTTGCTGTCTAGGCGGAAGCCTTCTGCTAATAGATAAGTTTTTGCTTCGCTGTAAGAACCAAAGCTTTCTTCTAAGTTATATCCATGATAGATATTCCATAGTGTATCTTCTTGTAATAATGTTAGTGTAGAATCTTCTTTGTTTTTCCACACTTCTTCTATTTCTTCATCTTGCAGCTCTTCTTCCTCTGTTGAAAGATAAGCAATCGAATCTTTAATAATTGCTCTAAGTTCATCAGCAGAAGCTTCACGAATATTCAACAATCCTTTGTCATCAGCTTCTTCATATTGAGGAAGATCTCCTACATAGACAAAGCCATTTCCATTCGGATGGAGATGATAAACAACTGTTGTTTTTTCATATAAGCTCTTTTCGTAATGATAATTTACTCGCTTCATCGATACTTCTTTACGAACTAGCTCCGAAAATTCTTGGATAATTAATTCTTTTTCTTCAAATGTTAACATGCGATTCCTCTTTCTATACGTTTTTTCATTTACCTAGTATAGCACACTCTTTACCCTCTTCGCGTCCACCATTCTGCTAAAATAACGAAACAAATAACAACTCCAATCACTACTGCAAAAAACCAATCGGGTAAACTCCCCAAATTTATACCTCCTAACTAATGCCCATCACAAATCGTTCGAAATTCTGTGATGTGATTCCTACGACTTCCTCTGTTGTATAGGTTTCTAATAACTTCATAACTAAATTTTGTGTTTTAGATGCATCCTCTAATCCTAAAATAACTTCACTGATCCCGTCAAAATCAGAACCTAATCCTATCAAATGCTTACCACCTAGTGAAACAATATGTTCAATATGTTTTACTAAGTCCTCTAACCCTACTACTGACTTTTCTGCACCATTTATAAAAGGTGGGTAATACACCACATGGATTGGACTATTTCTGGCAATAAGTGCATTTATCTGTTTGTCGTTTAAATTTCTGGCTGAATCACATAGAGTCCTGCTATTAGAATGACTTGCCATCAACCATTTTGCTTTAGGAAGAACATCCCAAAAAGATTGTTCGCTCAAATGGGAGACATCCACAATTACTTTTTGCTCGTTCAACAAAGAGAGGACCTCTTCTCCAAATGGTGTTAATCCTGTACCCGATTCTTCGAAAGAACCATCTGCTACTTTGTTTGCTCCGTTCCAAGTAAGACCTACTAACTTCACTCCATGGGACAAGAGTAGTTTTAGCTTATAGAGGTCCCCACCTATCATATCTAATCCTTCTAGAGATAACACGGCCCCAATCTGTCCATCCTTTAATGTTTTAAGCTGTTCCCACTCATATATTGGAATGATGTTGTCATGCTTTCCTACAATTTCCGTGTGGAAAAATTCAATTTGACGAATTGCCTCCAGGAATAGTTGTTCCTTAGGAAAGCCTTCAGAGACAAATACAGCAAAAACTTGAAGAGCTATTTCCCCAGCTTCTAAATTTTTTTTACTAGCTTGTAGTTTGGGGGAGTCAACAAATGACATAGGACCCTCTGCTTTCGCTAATTTATACAGCACATCACAATGTAAATCATAAACTTTCATTTCATCCTCCTAAATCTCGAACTTCTATCATTCCGGTGCTTCTTCACCATATGCTAACCATTCGTCTTTCGATGGTCCGTACATTCCCGGCACCGTTAATCCCGCTTGTCGCATTAATATCGTCATCTGCCCACGGTGATGAATTTGGTGTTGGATCAAAGTTTGCAATACGGTCGCAATGGTCCATTGCTCCCCGTACATATCTTTTTCTACTAACAGGCTCTCATCCGTCCATTGTTCCTTCATCGGCATTACGATAGAATCTCTAGACTTTCTGTAGGCATCCGACATTTCCTTCACCGTGGAAGGTTGAGGAGTTTCATGTGGAGTTGCCGAAAACTGTAATCCTGTTCTGCCGATCATTTCATCGATACTTGTAACGAGATGCCATGCAATTTTCCCAAGTGTCCGACCGTCTTCATTTACTCTTTGTTGTAACGACTCATCTGTCATGGCTTCCAAAATTTTCAGGGTAGAATCACTTTCATGCTGCCAATCCATTACAAAGTCTTCTAGATTTCTAATCATGACCATTCCTCCAAATTATATGATGTAATTTATTTCGTCATTAGTTTAAAATTATCCTGCTGTAGGTAAAATACCTTTCGAATAGATATTGCAGTGCAGTTCTGATATACTTAAGGATAGACAATAAGAGGACGTGAGCGAATGATTAAAATTGAATTACCAAAACCAACTGTAACAATCACACAACGTGAACAAGTACTAAAAGAGGGAGAACTAGAAATTCCAGCAATTCATGGATTTATCGACTTTCATCAAATCCCTCGTGATAAAGGTGGCATTTTCTTTTTCTACAATAAGAATAATGAACTTTTATTCGTAGGTAAGGCTCGTAAAATTAGACAGCGTATTAAAAAACATTTCGAAGATAATGTCTCGCCAATGATTAAACATCGTGATGAAGTGTACAAAATTAGTGTTTGTATCGTAGAAGAGGCAATGGATCGCGAAATTTACGAAACATATGCAATCAATACTCAAAAAGCGAAATACAATATCGATAAAGCGTTTTTTAAATAAGATGAAATCCCATGTTCTTCTATTGAAGAGAACATGGGATTTTTTTATTTGTCTAGCTCCAGCACCTAGTCCCTCGAGTCGCTTCAGGGCCCACAGGATGTGGGTCAGTCAGTCGTTGCGACACGATGTCGCGAACCTAGACTGACTTCCAATACATAGGCGTTTGCGCTTTTCTACTTTACTTCTTCAAAGATACTTGTGCTGTGCTTCGGCTGAACGCGTGCTTTTGGATCAATGAAAGCTTTAATATGGCTGATAGCAATTGGAACCTCACCAAATCCTACAGCAATCAGCTTTACTTTCCCATCATGTGTGGATACATCGCCAGCTGCGTATATACCTTCTACACTAGTTTCCATTTTTCCATTGACTACTACTGAATTTTTTTCCATCTCTAAACCCCATTCTTTTAAGGGGCCGAGGGATGCAACATTTCCGTAATTCACTAGAACATGGTCTACGGAGATTGTTTCCTCGATTTTGTCTTTGCCAACAATCACGACTTCATTAGCCTTTTCCCCATCACCTATTACTTCTTTTATGCCATAAGGTGTTTTTATCTTGACCGTAGAGTTTTGGAGTTGTTGAATGGTCATCTCGTGAGCAGTAAATTGCTCTTTACGATGACAAATAGTTACACTCGAAGCAACCTCTTCCAACATTAATGACCAGTCGAGTGCAGAATCTCCTCCACCCAATACAAGAACATCAGAATCTCTAAATTCCTCCAAGCTTCTCACTTTATAATGAAGGTTTTTGCCTTCATAATCAGCAGCACCTGGAACATTTAACTTACGTGGTTGGAAAGAGCCAATTCCTGAAGTTAATAAAATCGTCTTAGAATAATGCACATTCTTATCCGTAGTTAGCGCAAAATAATCCGGTAATTTTTCTAGTGCTATTGCTGTTTCCTCTAAGCAAATCGTTGGATTACTATAGGCCGCCTGCTCTTCTAAATTAGCCACTAAATCTTTTGCTAAAATTTTCGGAAGACCACCAATATCATATATATATTTATCAGGATAGAGCTCCATCAATTGTCCACCTAGTTGTGGGAGACTATCAATAATCTTTACTTTTAAGTCACGTAACCCACCATAGAAGGAAGCAAACAGACCTGTGGGACCTCCACCAATAATCGTTACATCGTATAATTCGCCATCCATGTCATTTCACCTCATACCTATTTATATATATTATTTGTTGCATACCATAAAGCATTAATTACTATAAAAAACGCTTTCTTATCTCGGGAGGTGGAATCATACAGCTATCTTTTTTCCCAAACCATGCATAACGATTTTTGGCTATAAATTTATATGCTACATCACGAAGAGGTTTAGGAGTTGCCTTTAGCATATATAAATAGCTCCAAAGTCCATTTAAATGTTTGCTAATATGAAGTGCAGCATCTGAAGAATAATACACCTTATGTTGGTCAATAACTATTATACTATCCATACTATTAGGTACTTTATATTGATGTTTAAGCGTTTCCCCAATATCACTTTGCTGAGCTGCAAATTGAAAATAGCCCTTCGGATCTCGTTTAATAATAAACTGGACACTTGCATCACAAAAATTGCATTCTCCATCAAACAAAACGATAGCTGCCATAGGATTCCCTCCTTTCCCCTAGTGTACTATAATGACCTCTGAAAAGCGCTTAATCGGTTTCTAAATTACACATATTAAGTAAAGTTTCACGCTATACGTTTTCCTCTCTAGACAAAAAAAGATGCCCTAAAGTCCAGAAGGAACTAATAGGACACCTCTATTCATTGCTTGTCTTGTGGCGTATCAGAAGAACCGACTTCTTCTAGTACCTCAAAGCTGTTAGAATAATCACGAAGTCTATCGTCTTCATCTTCTACCGGTTGATCCGTAGTGGAATTTAAGATTGATTCTTCTACTGGTCGAATATCTTCATTGACCTGTTGATGAGCGTGCTCTACACATGTCAGAGCTGTAGGAACAGCTTCTAAACGAGCAAGCGGGATTTCTTCACCACACTCTGTACATTTCCCGTAAGTACCTTCCTCGATAGCTGCCAAGGCCTTTTCAATATCTACCATTTCTTCATCGAAGTGTCTATTTAATGCCAGTCGAGTATGCTGATCAGTTAAATCTGTCGCATTATCCGCTGGATGGTTATCATAATTGGATAACTCAGTAGTCTCGAATTCTTCTTCATTTTGCTTTTGATGTTCTAATTCTTTAAAACGTTTTTCCAATGTATTTTTTAATTTATCGTATTTTGTCATTTAAATTCCTCCTTGGGTTATTTAAGGATTACCCAAAAATCAGTGAAATAAAACAACTTACCTGTTTCTATTTAATCCGCAAACAACATTTAACAACTATTAAATTTTCGGTTGGACGTTTAGAAAACAGCTTTTCGTCTATATATTCAAATAGTTGGATTCAGATCTAATGCTAAGTGATTTTTCCCCTTCAATTCAGAGTGTTTTAGTATGGTATTTTTTGTTTTTCCAGTATGATTAATATTAAGGGAGTGATTGTTAATGGGTATACATAAATTTTTTATGAGCATGAATGATTTAGAAAGAATTATACGATGTCCTGGACGTTTTAAATTTGAAGAGCATAATGTAGCTGCGCATTCATGGAAAGTTTCACAATACGCTATGTTTTTTGCGACACTAGAAGAAAATAATGGTGCAACGATTAATTGGAAATCCCTTTATGAAAAGACGATTAATCACGATTTTGCTGAAATTTTCATCGGAGATATTAAAACACCTGTGAAGCACGCGTCTCCCGAACTTAAACAAATGTTATCGCATGTAGAAGAAAAAATGATGGAGAAGTTCATAATGGATGAGATTCCAAAAGAATTTCAACCCATATTTTTTGACCGCATGAAAGAAGGAAAAGACGAAACTATTGAGGGTCGTTTACTTGAATTAGCAGACAAATTAGATCAAGTATATGAAGCTTTTGCTGAATTACAACGAGGAAACACGGATATTGAATTTGTGAATATGTACGAAACTGCCTTAAGAAAAATTCTCCATATCCCGTTAGAAACTAGTATCAGTTATTTTAAAGAGGTAATTATGCAGGACATTATGAAGGAAAAATCAGTCATTGATGTAAAATCTATTACTGTACAATTACTTGTAGAATAATTTTTTCCATTTTTATACGATATATTGTATAATTTGTTGTATACTATTTTGGAACTATTAAGACAATTGAAGGGGGGGAATCTTTTCATGCCTATTCCTGTTAATCACACTAAACCTGTTCGTACAACTGCTAAGTTACACGCGTTTAACCAGTTACAACAATGGATTATCGACGGAACATTACAACCAGATGAAAAGCTTAATGATATTGAACTTGCACAAGCCTTGGGAGTTAGTAGAACGCCTATTCGAGAATCCTTACAACTTTTAGAGTCTCAAGGTTTTGTTACCATGCAACCAGGAAGAGCAACTCAAGTCACACCCGTTGAAAAAGAAGATATTAATAATCTATTGCCTCCATTGGCAGTATTACAAGCACTTGCGGCGGAGCTTGCAACTCCCCATATGGATGAAGAAGTTCTCAGTCTACTAGAAGAAAGAAATAGACAATTTTCCGATGCTCTCCAAGAGAAAGAATTTACTACTGCTCTAAGAGTAGATGAAGAGTTTCATCAGCTCATTGTTGATACAGCTAATAATCCATACATACATTCCATGGTAGAAATGCTTCAAGCACATGTTCGCAGATTATTTTATTATGAAAAAATTGTTTTGCGAGAATACTCCGTTATTCAACATGAAAAACTAATTTCTGCATTCCGCGACAAAAATACGCAGGAACTCGCAGAAGTGATGCGCGCAAATTGGATTTATACTATTGAAGAATTTTAAAAAGAGATATAAGCTTATAGATTACGGGTGAACCAATAAGACACCCGACTTCTTTTTGTCCAAATCTATTCCTAACGTTTGCAAAAGGCTTTGAACAAAGGAATTTCTATATGATTACCGAGTGAATTTTTAGGGCTGTTGTTATTTGTGAATTGTCACAAATAACAACAGCCCTTTTTTTCAGTTGGAAACAGAAAAAGTGACCAGAAAAGTTGTTGTTCACAACTTTTCTGATCACCTTTTTATCATACTTAAACTGATTTTACTTCCTTTTTTTCAAACCTTGCGATGACACCTGTCACTAGCGTTACTATTACAAATGGTATTAACCATCCTAAACCAACACTATAAAACGGTAATACGTTCTCGTAAAAATCTACGATTGGTTGTAGCCATCCATAATACTCAATGTCTAATGAGCCGCAAAGAGCTTTGAAGCCATCTACAATACTTATTAAGAACGTGACGAACATTACACTAACATATACAATTCTCGCATGATTAAATAGTGGCGATAGGAAAGTTAAGAAAATAAGCACTATTGCTAATGGATACAATAACATTAATACAGGAATAGAATACGTAATAATATTAGATAATCCAAAGTTTGCAATAATACATGTAAATATACTAAAGAAAATAACAAATGCTTTATAACTAATCTTAGGCATTAATGTGTGGAAGTATTCACCACATGCAGTAGTTAACCCGATACTTGTAGTTAAACAAGCTAAGAAAATAATTACGGATAAAAGTATAGCTCCAAATGAACCAAAGTAATGCTCTGATGCAGCGCTTAATACTGGCCCTCCATTAGCAAATAGACCATATTCGTTCACACTAGTAGCCCCTAAGTAGGCGATGCCAGCATAGATTAAACCTAAAAACAAAATGGCAATCCCACCTGATTTGGCAGTGGCAACTAAAATCCCCTTAGTTGATGTTACGCCCATAGATCGAATTGCTTGAATAACGATAATACCAAATACCAACGAGGCTAATGCATCCATCGTATTATAACCTTCCGTAAACCCGGTCATAAATGCATTTGATACGTAATTCCCTTGTGGCGCTTCGAAGCTACCCATTGGCTTAATAATTACAAATATCAATAAGAAGAACAATCCTATTATTATTCCTGGAGAAAGATATTTCCCAACATTGTCCACAATTTTAGTTGGATTCAATGACAGTAGTAACGTAAGTCCGAAGAAAAGAATTGTAAATATCAATAAACCAATTTGTGCATTATCTTGACTCATAAATGGTAAAATTCCAATTTCAAATGAAACAGCACCTGTTCGTGGTAGAGCAAAGAATGGTCCTATTGTTAAGTAAAGTAATGAAGTGAAGATAACCGCAAAGACAGGATGGACTCTACTAGAAAGCTCTTGCAAGTTTTTACTTCCCGAAAATCCCATTGCTAAAGTTCCTAGAAATGGCAACCCAATTCCTGTTAGTAAAAACCCAGTGATTGCTATCCAAACTTGTGTCCCGGCATTTTGTCCTAAACTTGCTGGAAAAATTAAATTCCCTGCTCCAAAAAATAATGCAAACAGCATAACTCCAATCACTAAATGATTAGAAAATGACAATTTGTTTTTCATTTTGTTGTTCCCCCTGTGATAAGAAATAATCATTTCTTTTGTTTTCTGGATGTTTTGTTATGAATGCTATACAAATGATTTGTTCTAATCACGTAAGTATGCAATATATCAATGTTGATAATACTATGGAAATTGGTAGAATGCAATATATTACTCAAAATTAATTGAACATTTATTTTATTTAAACAAATTAATTTATTTAGGTAATCATATTTTCAATGAGAAGTTTTGGCTATAGATTCCCTGTATATCAACGAATCGATCACTTGACTCTTGATTATGAAATTACTTTCCCTTCGTAAATATTAACAATAATTACCATATTTTTTCAAGTGTACACCACACAATTTTCAAACTCCAAATCTATTGTCTTACTAAAAAAGCTATGCAATCGGAGAACTCTCCCACTGCATAGCTTTTACTATTTATCCTCAGGGAACAATACCTCTTTTAAAGCATCATCAGAAGAATTTTCCGTTAACTTTACTTTAGATCGATACGCTGCCCGAGTAAGCAAGTGCCCTGATACAGGAGCAGTTAAAAACACAAATAATATACCGAGTATTAGACGAACGCTTATTAAGTTCTCGCTAACCCAAAAGTATATAAAGGCACCAGTTAGAGATAATAGTACTGCTACAGTTGAGCTTTTAGTAGCTGCATGTGAGCGAGTATAGACATCTGGAAGACGTATAATACCGAAAGCACTAATTACACTCATGACACTTCCCAAAAAAATGATAATTACCGCAACGTACTCAATTATCTGACTTATGTTCAATGATAGCGCCCCTTTCAATATACTTAGAAATGGCAATTGTACTTATGAAAGCAAGTATACCAAGTATAAGAATGGCCTCTAAAAAAGCCTTAGTCTTCAAGACAATTGAAATAATAGCGATCATCGATATTAAATTTACACCAATCATATCCAATGCTACTGCTCTATCTGGCATAGAAGGACCTTTAATGATTCGAAAAAGAGCAATTGCAATAGAAACTGCAAATAGAGTTAATGAGATCAACAGTATTTTTTCTACCATTAGCGGGTCACCTCCATAATTGCTTTTTCAAATTTAGTAATCGATCGCAATACATCCGCTTTAGACTGCTCTATATCCATTGCATGTATATAAAACATATTTCCTTCTGGGTTAACTTCCATCACAACAGATCCTGGAGTTAAGGTTAACAACATTGCTAACGTGGTAATTTCCCAGTCCCCTTTAAGTTCTGTCTTATAAGTGAAAATCCCTGGCTTTAAATCCCAGCGAGGATTTAATATTTGCTTACTTATCAACAAGCTAGACTGAGCTAACTCGGATATAAATATGAAAACTAACTTAATAACCGAGAATAATCTCTTCAAATAAAACTGGGTCCCAAAAAAGCGATGCATTAAGAAGATGATGAAGATACCTACGATGAAACCACTAAAAAACGTCGTTAGTCTCAGTTCATCTTCGTCCTGTAAAGTTGTCCACAAAAATGCGATGAATAGGTTTAGTAAAAATTGTGCAGGCATATTTCTCACCTCTCCCATTACTTATCCCCTCCCATTACTGCATCAATATATACAGATGGATTAGATAGAGTATGAGCTGCATCCGCTACATAACCGGATAGAAACTCTGCTCCTAAACCTAAAGAAATCGTCGCTATTCCCAACAAAACAATTGGGATAATCATTCCCATTTTCATTGGTTTTTCATCTTCTAGACTAATAATAGTTTCCCCAAATATTGTATTTAAGAAAATTCTAAGAAGTGAATATAACACAACAATACTCGAGAGAAATGCTAGCGTTAGAAGTACGTAAGATCCTGATTCAATAGCACCTTGTCCAACTAATATCTTACCCACAAACCCACTTAACGGTGGAATACCTGCCAATGAACAAGTGACAAGGAAGAACATCCATCCAAATAGAGGATAATTTCGTATGAGTCCACTCATTTCATCAATTTTAGACTTTCCAGTCAAATAAATCATTGTACCAGCTAGCAAAAATAACATTGCTTTTGCAATCATGTCATGAATTATATAGTAAATAGACCCTGCAATAGACGTTTCCGTTCCAACCGCCAGGCCAATTAGTATAAACCCAACAGCAATTACTACATTATAAGAAACGATTAAACGGACATCCTTAAAAGCAATGGCTCCGATACATCCCACAATTAGTGTAATTCCTGCCATTATCCCAATCAGTGTTTGGGATATTAATGGGTCATGGTAGAAGATGAGTGTGAATGTACGAAAGAGTGCATATATCCCCACCTTTGTCAGTAACGCTCCAAACAAAGCAGCAACTGCAGTCGGTGGCACAGAATAAGATCCAGGGAGCCAAAAGAATAATAATAATCCCGCTTTTAAACTAAAGACAATTAAAAACAAAATACTAATGGTAGTAAGTAGAGGTCCCTGCCCTGCCTCCGCCACCCTTTCTGATATATGAGCCATATTTAAAGTACCAACCGTACCATACAAATAGGCAAGAGCTACTAAGAAAAACCATGAAGCTAGAATATTTATGACTACATACTTAATGGATTCTCTTAGCTGAGGCTTGGTCCCACCTAAAGTAATTAATACATATGAAGCTAATAACATTACTTCGAAACAAACAAATAAGTTAAACAAATCGCCCGTTAAAAACGAACCATTAACTCCTGCAACTAAAAATAAGACAAATGGATAGAAGTACATTTTTTCATGTCTTTCTCCTATAGAAGAAAATGCGTGGATTAGACAGATTGCTGTAACTATACTCGCCGTCAGTACTAGTAACATCGCAAAGGAATCTGCGACAAATAGTATTCCAAAGGGAGGTTGCCATCCTGCAAAATCTAGTCGAATAATTCCATCTGTCTGAATTCTATTTAAAGTAAATATACTTACCACAGCAATACCAATCATCGTTATTAAACTAATTGCACGTTGTAATTTCACATATGGTCTTAAAAACACTAAAATTATTCCAACCATAATTGGAATGATCAACGGTAATACAATTAAATTATTCATTTTTTGCCCCTCTCAATTCATCGAGATCTTCCGTACCCACATCCTGATAGGTACGGTAGGCTAGTACAAGTATGAAAGCTGTTACTGCAAAGCTAATCACGATAGCAGTTAATATTAATGCTTGTGGTAAAGCGTCTGCGTATGGTGCATCTGCTTCCTTCAGTAAAGGAACGTTACCTTGCTTTAACCCTCCCATTGTTAATATGAGCAAATGGACGGCATGTGAAAACACAGCTGTCCCTAAAATTATCCGAATTATATTTCTTGAGAGGATTAGATATGTGGCAACCGCAACTAGAATCCCTATTAACATAATTATTAATGTTTCCATTCGTTATCCACCATCCTCACTTATGCTTAAAATAATCGTTACTAATACACCGACAACCGTTAAAGCTACACCTGCTTCAAATATGGTCACCGTTGTCAGTTCTGTTACACCGAAAATCGGTAAATCAAAATAGGCAAACGTCTGGGACATAAATGGAACTCCAAATAATATAGACCCAAAGCCTGTGGCTGTTGCGAGTAATACACCAACTGCTGCAACATATTTAAAATCTAACGGAAGACTCTTCTGTACCGTTTCAATATCTGTAGACAAGTATAGGAGTACAATGGCACTTGCTAACACTAGTCCACCTATAAATCCGCCACCGGGTGTATTATGACCTGAAAGAAATAAATACACACCAAATGTCAAAATGATAAATACAACAATCCTACTAATTGTCCGGAGTATGACATCATTGATCTTCAATGTTTTCATCCTCCTTTTTTGCTCTAAGCTTTATCATGGAGTACACACCTAAACCTGCTATAAATAGGACTACCACCTCAAGCATCGTATCAAAGCCACGGAAATCTCCCAATATAGCATTTACAATATTGGCTCCTCCAGCTAGTTCATAAGCATTCTCAAAGTAACTTGAAATTGGATCGAATTGATTGAAATCTACAACTGACAATCCTACTAAAACAACTAATAAGCCCACTGCCACAGATATTATTCCATTGATCCCTTTTGTACGTTTGGAAAGCTTTTCCTTCTTCCAATCTGGCAAGTGAGAAAAAGCTAATAGGAATAAGGCAGTAGTTACAGATTCTACGACTAACTGAGTTAAAGCTAAATCTGGTGCTCGGAAAATAACAAAAAAGATAGCGATAGAGTATCCTAATACTCCATTCAATAAGGTCGCTGTCATACGTGATTTTGCAAATAGCATTGATACTGCAGCAACCGCCATAATAGCCACTAAGCACACTTCATACACTCTAAACCCTGCATTTGTTGAAATATCAAATGCAAACGCTTTTGAATAAAACAAGTAACCACCTACGGTCACTATAAAGAATACGAATATATATAGTAAATAATGTCGTAATAATCCGTTCATATATCGATTAGTAATGAGATTAGATTTGCTCACTGCAGAAGCCAAAAAGTTACTATAAAGTGCATTAAATGTAAATCGCGAAGAAAACAATCCATAGATTGGTTTCCACAATTTAAGAAATTTAAAGAGAATTGCACCTACTATAATAACTCCAATGGTCATGAGTAATTCAGGATTTACTCCATGCCAAGCCGATATTTTTGGAGTTAAATCTGCTGAATCTCCAAAAGTAGGATAAATACTACTCATCGCAGGTTGCAATATATATTGACCTAATAGATTTGGAAAAAGGAATATACCAATAACCAAAGCGGCAAGAATCATTGGAGATATTAACATTCCAAATGGAGCTTCGTGAATAGGTTTGTCCAGTTTCTCTGGCTGAGGTTTCCCAAGAAATGCTTTAAAAATAATTATCATACAATATACAAATGTAAACACACTAGCAATCCAAGCTACAACAGGGAATATAATTCCAAAAGATGATAGATCAAAGATATCTACATTCATAATATGAACAGTTGCCGCAAAGAACATTTCCTTACTTAGGAATCCATTAAATGGCGGTAAACCAGCCATCGACAAACTTCCTATTAAAGCTACCGTAAATGTAAATGGCATTAATGTCATTAATCCACCAAGTCTTCGAACGTCCCTTGTTCCTAACTCGTGATCGAGAATTCCTACTACCATGAACAATGCACCCTTAAAGGTTGAGTGATTTATCAAGTGAAATAAAGCAGCAAATGTTGCTTGCGTGTACAGTACTGAATCCGCCGAATAGCCAAACTGCAATGCTATTGAACCTAAACCAAGCAAACTCATGATGAGTCCTAACTGACTAATAGTAGAAAAAGCTAGTAATGCTTTCAGATCAGTTTGTTTCACTGCATTAAAAGAACCCCAAAATAGAGTAATCATCCCGACTATACTCACTACCCAAAACCAAACTTCATCAGCTCCAAAAACTGGTGTGAAACGAGCCACCAAGTATATACCTGCCTTAACCATCGTAGCCGAGTGTAAGTAAGCACTGACCGGTGTTGGCGCCTCCATGGCATCCGGCAACCAAATATGGAAAGGAAATTGTGCTGATTTCGTAAAAGCTCCTAGCAATATTAAAATCATCGCAGGTATGAACAAAGAGTGTTCACTAAACTCACTTATACTTGCAATTATTTCTCGAATACTGAAAGAACCAGTCATTGTATGTAGCATGATAAATCCAACTAACATAGCAATTCCACCGCTTACTGTGATTAACATTGCTTTTTGTGCACCGTATCTCGATGCTTGTCGATGATTCCAAAAAGCGATTAACAGGAATGAGGAAACACTTGTTAATTCCCAAAAAACATATAACACCATTAAGTTATCAGAAAAGACAACTCCAAGCATGGCTCCCATAAATAATAATAAATAACAATAAAAGTGTTGTAAGGATTCTTTAGATGAAAGATAAAAAATGGAATATAAAATAACTAAACTTCCAACACCCGTAATTAAGAGAGCGAAAATCATACTTAATCCATCTAAATACGTCGTGAAGTTGAAATCTAATGTGGGAATCCATTCATATGTATGGACATAAGTTTTACCACTTGCTACCGAGGGAATTAGCCTAGCAAGTATGACGAATAAAACAAAAGGTACAATTAACACAAACCATCCAAGGTGAGCCTTTTTAAATCGCCTGTATGTAAAAGGCAGAAGTGCGGCCACGATAAATGGGATTAATATTACTAAATTTATAGAAAACAAATTTTAACCTCCTATTGGTTAAGCAAGAATTAGGATTGAGTGTGGGGGGGAAATACTTTTTCTAACTATAAGCTTGACTATCCTAACAACTAGTAGCATAATAGGATTCCATATGAGACCCTTCAAAATACATTAGTATTTAGGATATTTAACTTGCTTGTAAAAATACTTGAAGCATATTATGTATAGAATTGAAGTAGTTATGTTACTATACATGCACTTAATAATTATACATGAATGTAACGTACAACGCACTTTTAGTGTTTTGAAGCATATAATCTAACCCGATAAAATTACTCGAAAAATATATATAGGAATACAAAAAAGAGGTGTGTACAACCGTGAAACGCGTAAAAGGTCGAATGGATGAGAGTATACTTGTCTGCGTATACTACGGACCAAATGGAGAACGACTAATTAGAAGAGGACATAAGATGGCAAGTATGTTAGATTGTCCACTCTATATTCTAACAGTTGATCCACTTCCATATGATGCATTCAATGCTGAGAAATCCGGGTATATTGAACATTGGAAAGCTTTAGCTGAGGAGTTAGAAGTGGAAGAATTTATCATTCGTGACAACGAGAAACGTCCTTCACCAAAAGTTATTCAAGAAGTTGCTCATGGATTAAATATAACTCAAATTATAATAGGACAAACTGCACAAAGTAGATGGGAAGAAATAACAAAGGGATCCTTCATGAATGTCTTATTAAAAGAAATTCCTTTTGTTGATTTCCATGTGGTTTCAGTGGCTCGCTACATTAAAGATGAAGAAGATGGCATCTTCGAAAAAGGAGTCCGCGCTTATTTGGTTACAGACGGAGAGTCTTACAAAGTTTCTTTCACTTGTGCGAAGAATATGTGCCAAGAAGGAATTTTCTTCAAAGAAATTGGAACTGATTTTGATAATGGCATTTTCAAATTTATGCATAATAACAAAATGCATCAAGTTCATATACAAGAAAATCTTGTTACTGACCCAACTCAAGTTCCAGACAGTTGCAGCTTAAAAGCAAGATAAAAAGGAAACTCTTAGAGTTTCCTTTTTATTGTTGTTAGAAAGCACTTTAACTGGACATCGTTATTTTTCGGTCCTTCGGTAACGCCAAAGCCACTAATCCTATTATGGGCAATGTAGATACGACAATCATCGTCGTATAAACGCCTATATAATCCATCAATATACCAATTACTACTGCTCCTATTGCCCCCATACCAAATGCCAGGCCTACAGTTAAACCAGCCATCGTACCTATTTTACTCGGCACTAGCTCCTGTGCGTAGACTACAGTAACAGAGAAGCTTAGCATGATGAAAAATCCAATCGCAATAAGTAATAATATAATTGCCCAAACAGGTACATAAGGCAGTAGTAAACATAATGGAATAGGGACGGCCATCGACAATATAATGACATTGCGTCTACCCATCCGATCTGCCATTGGTCCACCAAATAATGTCCCAACAGCTCCTAATGCAAGGAAAACAAAGATAATTAACTGCCCTTCTTTAATGGTCATGCCATAGTTCTTCATCAAATGGAAAATATAAAAGTTGGTCATATTGGTCACATAAAAAGATCGCGCAAAAATTATTACCATAAGAAGCGCCAAAGCCACACCAATTTGTTTTTTAGTTAGTGCAGGGAGTGAAGAAAGAAGCGTTCTCTTTCGGTTGGAAAGTTTCTCTTCCTCCAACTGTTTTTTATACCAAGCAGAAATCTTAGACAAAAGAAATATCCCGACTGCCGCAACTACCAAAAAAAGTGCTGCTCCTTTTTGACCTAAAGGTACTAATATAAAAGCACTAATAAGTGGCGCAAGAGCTTGTCCAGAATTTCCTCCCACTTGATAAATCGATTGTGAGAGACCTCGCTTTGAACCCGCTGCCATAAAGGACACCCGTGAACCTTCTGGGTGAAATACTGCTGAACCCAATCCCAAAAATATGACCGACACGAGAATCATCCAATATTGTGGTGCTAGCGCTAATCCTGCCATTCCAACAAAGGAGCTCATCATTCCAAGTGGCAATGCATAAGGCATCGGTTTTTTATCACTTATGTACCCTACAACCGGTTGGAGGAGCGAGGCAACAATATTTAATGCGAATGAAATGAGCCCTAATTGGGTAAATGTAAGCCCTAATTCTAATTCCAATACAGGAAACATCGCAGGAATTACTGCCTGCAACGTATCATTAAATAGATGACACACACCTATTGCGAACATTATAGGATAAACTGGATTGCCCATTTTATGTTTCTCTTTAGCCATACACTCACATTCTTTCTTCATATTAACGAATAAAGTTATTATAGCGTAAATTTGACAAATTAATTAATAATGAGTGGAATAACGACTTAATTCATGGAAACACTAAGTTCTAAGCTGAACATGAAATGAGGTTAAAGAGAAAATATGGATACCTTTTTCGAGATGAACTTTTGGGAAATGATTTTGAGATCCACTCTTTCCTTTATTGCTTTGCTGATATTAGCAAGAATATTAGGAAAGAAACAACTGAGTCAACTCACATTTTTCCACTATATCACCGGTATAACAGTTGGTTCTATTGCCGCAGAAATTGCCTCTCAACATGAAACACCTTTTCTTGACGGGTTGATTTCACTTATTTGGTGGACATTACTTACTTGGTTAATGAGTTATGTATCATTGAAAATCCCTAAAGTTCGAACAATGATTGATGATGAACCTACCATTATCATAAAAGATGGTGAAATTAGTGTGAAATCTTTAAACTCAGCACGTTTACATATGGACGATTTACTAATGCTGCTAAGAGAGCAATCTATTTTTTCTATCCAAGATGTACATTATGCTGTCCTTGAAACAAACGGTCAACTTAGCGTCATGAAAAAGGTTGGTCAGCAGGGAGCAACCAAGCAGGATGTAAAAGTACCTCTTACTCTTCCTTTATTCATACCCTCTGAAATTATAGCGGACGGCAAAATTGTACAAAAGAATCTACAAGAATTAGATTTAACCGAAGAGTGGGTTATGAAGAAACTGAAAAAGCATGGGGTTGACTCGGTAAGTGACGTGTTTTATGCACAGTTACAAACAAATGGCTCGTTGTATATTAGCTTAAAAGATAATGGCATATAAAATAATCTTCATACGTCATTAGTAAATGTTTTAAAAGAAACGACAACAAGTGACATAATCACTTGTTGTCGTTTCTCTTTATTACGCTTGATTTAAATAACTTAGAATGGCACTACTCAACTTTTCTGGTGCCTCATACATACTCATATGACCTGCACCCTTTATAACTACATGTTTGAAGTTTTCGCCACTTGCTGTAAATGTCTTGTCAGCAGGAATAAGTTGATCACTTTCACCAGCTATTAATAGTACGGGTAACTTAGTATTCGCCAAAACTTCAGTACGATCCTTCCTTACTTTCATCGCGTTAAGTGCGTCTTTTGCCCCTTCTGGACTAGTTTCGTAGCCAATCTTCTTTACCTTTGTAAGAGACTGTCTATGAGTTTCTACATTTTCTGGGGCAAACAGCTTCGGAACCAGACCATCTATGAAAGGATCGATACCATCTTTGTCTATTTTACCTGCTGAAGCAGTTCTCCCTTTCTTCGCTTCTTCCGAATCCGGAAAACCTGTGGAATGAATCAATGAAAAGCCGTTTAAATATTGACTATAGCTTTCTGCGAATGCCAGTGTAATATAACCTCCGAGTGAATGGCCAAACATCGTCACCTTCTCTATTTTCAGTTCTTCTAAGAAACTCTTTAAAACGGATGCATATTGGTCAATATCTAGCACACCATCATGATTCTTCGATTCTCCATGACCAGGAAGGTCAATAGCAATTACTCTATAATCAGTAGAAAGTTCGTGGATTACTTCATTCCAATATTCAGAGCTTCCACAAAACCCATGGATAAATAGTAATACTTCTCCTTGACCTTCTTCTATATAAGCAATGTTTGAATTAGTAGTCTTCATAAAGTCATCTCCCTAGTATCTCATTAATCGATTGGTTCAACTCTTGAATGTTTACCCCATCTAGTTGTGTATTACTCAAATTATATTTCTTTTTTATAGAAAGAATTCTGTTCACACTTTCATCAATTCTTTGTTCGGAAATTTCTCCTGTTTTTACCGCTTGGAGAATTGCATCTTTCGCTTTAATAACATTTGCATAGTCATGGGCTACTAACACAATGTCATTTCCAGCTTTAACTGCAGATACTGCTGCTTCTCCTATCTCAAATGTATTTACGATTGCTTTCATCGTCATATCATCTGTGATAATAATCCCCTCGTAACCTAATTGTTTCCTCAAAATACCCTTAATAATCTTCTCAGATAAAGATGCCGGATATGTAGGGTCAATTTTAGGTAGCAAAATATGACCTGTCATTACAACTTCTGTCCCATGATTTATAGCTTTTTTAAAAGGTATTAACTCTAAGCCCTGTAAATCCTTTAAACTCTTTTGAATGATTGGAAGCTCTTTGTGGGAATCTACTGCAGTATCCCCATGCCCTGGGAAATGCTTTATAACAGGAATAACTTGCTCACTCTGAATACCTTCCATCGTTTGTATACCTAGTTCACTTACCTTCTGAGCATCTTTGCCAAAGGAACGGTCTCCAATTATAGGGTTTTCTGGATTGCTATTTATATCAAGAACAGGTGCAAAATCTAAGTTAAAGCCAAATGCACTTAATTGTTTCCCTAAAAGCTTTCCGATGCTATAAGAAAATGATGCGTCATTTCGAAATCCAATTTCTTCGTTTGTTGGTAGTTTAGTTAACTCTGGCAGCCTCGATATTCTCCCACCTTCTTCATCAATCCCTAAAAATAATGGCACTTTATTATTAGAGTTTTCTTGTTTGATGGCGTTTAGTAAAGTAACTGATTGATTGGCTTTCTTTAAATTGTCTTTGAACAAAATAATACCGCCGACTTGATGTGTAGATATAATTTTCTCTGTTTCATTGGTCATGACTTTCCCTTTTATACCTGCAAATATCATTTGACCCACTTTTTCTTCTAGACTTAAATCGGATAAAGAGACTTCTTTACCTTCTTTCACTTCCGTGAATACGGAAATGTGATGAACAGTTGGATTAGGATTTTCTTTCGATGGCTTCGGCAATATCCATTTCATTTGAAAGTCTTCAGTGACGTTATATATAAGTATCGTTTGATCTACTTGATCGTCTTTATAGCTTCTAATATCGTCAGGCTCACCTTTAATAGCTATAATATCTTCCAGATGTATTTGTTGGATCTCGGTGGAACTAGACCGTATATCAAACACAATCTCGGATTGATGACCAACCGTTACATCGTTTAACAAAAATTCTTCATAAATAGCACTACCATTCTTACCTTTTCGCTCTGGGGCTCCCCAGAGTTCACGCACTTTTTGAATGTTGGTTTCTCCTATGATAAAAGGCGTATTAATCGTTTGCCCTTTCTCCGCTAGTTCGAACAATAGGGATACAATGGATACCGTATCCGAAGACACCTCCAATGACACGTCCTCTTGAATTTTGTTCTCCTCCTTAGATTCTTTAAGCATTACAAATACGGCAATTACCAAAAAGAACAGAAGAAGTATTAACACTTTCTTCGTCATCATAAAAACCTCCAAACAAATGATGATGTAATCTCTACTTCCATAAGCCTAACCAATATATCGTTAATTTAACTGCATTATGTTTGATATATTTGTATTTCTCCAATATAGTACTAGATAAATACTAAAACTAGAAAAGAGGAATAGTTATGTCCATTAAAGATGCTATGATATGTGATATAGAAACGGGTATTTGCGGACCAGCAGAAACAGAGGAAGGTAATTCTGTTATAGGGCTAGTCGACTTAACTAACCTTTCTGCTAATAAGAATCCTGACCCAATTGAACAATTAGAAAAAGACAAATAAATAACCTAAAACGCCCTTCAGTAGTAAGTACTTAAGGGCGTTTCCTATTATCGTACTTCCTTCACCTCTAAATGCTTCATACAATTGTATAAATGACAAACATTTTCGTCATCCTTGAGTTCTACAATTGTAATGGCAGTGTTACCGATATCCCGAGAAAATTCACCATCTGGAACTAAAGCGTATAATAATCTACTGATAAAGCCTCCATGACTAACTACAAGTACTCTTTGACCTAAATGTTTTTTCTTTATTTCTTCTATAAAGGACATTCCACGAGATATAATTACATCTTCCGCTTCAAACCCCAGTTCTAAATCCCTCCAGGCCGGTCCCCACTTTGCAATCCGTTCCTCTTCAGTCGTACCTTCTATAATACCTCCGCCAATTTCCCCTAAGCGTTTATCTTCGTAAAAGTCGACTCTTGGATATTTCTGCGCAATAATTTCAGCTGTTTTTTTCGCACGGATGAGCGGACTTGTATATATAACGTCCCACTCCTCGTTCTGTATTCTTGTTGCTGCGCGCTCAGCCATATGTATTCCTTCCTCATCTAACGGTATATCTGTGTTTCCCTGCGCTCTACCTTCTTTGTTCCAAGCCGTAACGCCATGTCTTACAAACCCTATCGTTGTCATGAAATTTCCCCCTTACTTATTGTTTCATTATACTCAAAGTAAAATAGTTGAACAAATATCGCTTGACCTTCACGCAACGTCAAGGTTTAAGCTAAATGTATGAGGAGGTAATGAAGTGGAATACACAGTACAAACGCTTGGGCAGCTTGCTGGTATTAGTACTAGGACACTTCGGTATTATGATGAAATTGGTCTGCTTAAACCCGCACGTATCAATTCATCCGGCTACCGTATATACGGGGCTACTGAAGTAAATCGTCTGCAGCAAATTCTGTTTTATCGCGAACTTGATGTAAGTTTAGATACTATTAAAGCAATCCTAAATTCCCCTACATTCGATGGAGCTACTGCACTTAAACAACATCGGGAGAAATTACTAGAAAAAAGAGCAAAATTAGACACACTTATCAACAATGTGGATAAATCGATTGAACATACGGAAAGTAAGGCAAACATGACAGATAAAGAAAAATTTGAAGGCTTTAAACAAAAGCTTATCGATGACAATGAGGAAAAATACGGTAAAGAAATACGAAAAAAATACGGAGAAAATGCTGTAAGCTCATCTAATGCAAAAGTAAAAAATATGACCGAAGAGCAGTATGCAGAAGTACAGAAGTTAGAGGAGCAACTGTTTACCAACTTAAAAGTTGCTATGAAAACCGGAGATCCTGCCGGGGAACTAGCTCAAAAGGCGGCAGATTATCATAAACAGTGGCTTTGCTTTTACTGGGATCAGTACTCTAAAGAAGCTCACGCTGGCCTAGCTGAAATGTATGTCGCAGATGAACGTTTTACAGCTTATTATGATAAAGTACATCCAGGTGCAACTAAATTTTTACGAGATGCAATTGTAATTTATATAAAGTAAAACTTCAAACAGTGGGGTTTATTCATCCCCACTGTTTGTTAGTTGAACCAATCGGCTTGTATGGGTAGTTGTCTCGCACCTACGTTTTATTACTTTTCGACCAATATGGATATCCTCTGAATAACTTATCTATACCATAAACACCAACCAGTAACAAAAAGAAAGCTATGATATAATTGAACAAACTTTTCTCTATATCGAGGATATTTAATCAATATAGAAAAACAACAGCCCAGATAATTATTAATCCAATTTTAATACTATCCAACCTCCATTTAGTTTGGAAGTTCATCCATCGCGTTTTTTATTACTTTCTCTATTATGTGGATATCCTCTGGATAAGCTAAATCCAAGGTTTGAATTTCCTCCAGTGACTTCCAAGCAATATCATGAATAAACTCATCTGGATCCTGAATCGTAATTTCTCCACTTATAATCTCTACTAAAAAGTATTCTACAGAATAGGAAATCCCATGTTCACTTATAACACCATTTTTGTTATGTATTTTATCCAATGTTTTTACTACAAATCCCGTTTCCTCTACAAATTCCCTTATACAGCATTCTTCTATCGTTTCATCCTCTTCAAGCGTCCCAGACGGAACTGTCCATTTCTTCTCTTCTCCTGGAGCCGCTTGAAGTACCATCAACACTTCATTCTGTTCATTTACACAAATACCAGCCGCACCTTTCCAGCTAAACATTAGCATTCACTCCCTCTCTCTTATATCCAATCTTCCTCCGCTACATTAAGATCATAACGTGATTCCTTCAAATCCACACGTCCATTGGCAAGGAATTTGACCCCTTCTTCTTTTAACATGGCTTTTTGTGAGTAGGCCGATTCTTCATCAGCTATCACAATCTCTCCTTTTGCATTAATAACACGATGCCAAGGAAGATTATAATTGGCGCTCATGGAGTGTAAAACGCGAACTACCTGTCTTGCTCCTCTAGGACTTCCTGCAACTTTTGCAATCTGGCCATACGTCATTACCTTTCCTTGCGGGATAGACTTTATAATTTGAATTGCTTTTTCAGTAAAAGGATTCATCATGCAACTCCTTTCATTTCAACTTATTATAACTGACAATTTATAAAATTATAACTATATTTAGTCTAGTACCTTGCATAAGATAATACCGTATGTTATATTCTATCCAAGGTACTGCACATTAACTAGTAGTGTCAGGGGGAAAGAAAAGATGAATATTCAATTTAAAAAAGGAGTATTAAATTTATGTGTGCTTGTTTTATTGGATAAGCAAGATCGGTATGGATATGAGCTAGTTCAAAAAATATCCGATCAAATCTCAATATCGGAAGGATCTGTCTACCCATTATTAAGACGATTGACGAAGGAAGGCTATTTTACAACGTATTTACAAGAGTCCACAGAAGGACCCCCTCGTAAATATTACAAGCTAACTGACTTAGGTCGCTCCTACCTACATGAACAAATAATAGAATGGCAAAGTTTTACTAACGGTGTAAATAATCTAATTGAAGAGGGTGTAAAAAATGACTGAGCAACAATTTTTATATGAATTAGAACTTGCATTAACAAGCTTACCCGCTGAGGAAAGAAACGATATTCTTTCTGATATTAAAGAGTATTTCTCGAGTGGAAGAGAAGATGGAAAATCTGATAGGGAAATCGCAGCTTCTTTAGGATCTCCAAAAGAAATTGCAGAGGAGCTTTCCGAAAACCAAATTCAAATTCCAGATAAAATTACACCGAGCAATAAAATCATTAAAGTACCTCATGCAAATTTCTCGAATGTAATGATGGATATCGACTTCGGTTCATTACACGTGACCTCTTCAGATACCGAGGAAGCAACTATCGAGTTAGTGGGAGAAAACGACAAATTACAATTGACAGCTGAAGTAGTAAACGACACATTATCGATTCGGTTAAAAACTAAAAAGTATAAATTTTTTAGTTTCATATTCTTAATAAAAGAACTGAGAGTAAACGTTGCTCTACCTAAAAAACTGTATACGACTGTAATCATGAAAACCGATAATGGTCGTATTCGTGCAGAAAAAATACTCGGGAAGAATATTAAGATAACATCAGATAACGGCAGTATTGGACTGAAAGAATTTGCTGCAACTATTCTAGTAGCGGAAACGGACAATGGACGGATTGAAATGGAGAAAATTCAAGCTGATAAACTTACCGCTGAAACGGATAACGGCAGAATAGAACTTCAAAGTATTGATGCGGAGCAAGTTCACACGGAGACCGATAACGGTAGAATTATGATGCAATATGTTAACGGCAGTATTACAGGAAAAACAGATAATGGCAGAATCGAGCTATTAACTACTAGCTTGGATCGAATGATTGATTTGGAAACGGATAACGGAAGTATATTAGTAGAAACAGAAACAGATCCTACAAATGTATCGATTCATACAAAAGTGGATTATGGCAAAATAAGTGTGTTCGGCGAAAAAAATTCTCGCACTGTATTTGGTGCAGGTGCAAACAAAGTACGCCTTTCTTCAGATAACGGAAAAATAATAGTTGAGAAGAAGAAAGTACCTGTGTTTGAATGAACAAAAAGGAGGAGATTCGTGACTAACGTCATGGATTCCCCTCCTTTTATATATTGGAAGTATTAAACGATTCTAACTAACAAGATCATTTCCCCAACTAAACACTCCATTATTCAAACTAAACTGTTCAACATTCCAGCTAAAGACAATTTTTTAATGAAAAAAACCCTTCAAGACAACGAATGTCTTGAAGGACTTTGAAATAAAACTTTTCTATTTGTCCAGACTTCAACGCCTAGCCCCTCGAGTCGCTTCAGACTTGCGGGGCTTGCAAAGGCGCTTGTGCTTTTCTTGTTAGTTTTCTTCTACTTCTTTACGGTTTTTCTTGAATAGTTTCGATAAAATCTCATAAACGATTGGTACAACAATTAATGTTAATAACGTTGAACTTGTTAAACCACCGATTACCGTAATACCAAGACCTTTCGAGATTAATCCACCGCCACCTGAACCTATTGCTAACGGTATTAATGCACCAATCGTTGCGATTGCTGTCATTAAAATTGGACGAAGACGAGTTGCCCCAGCTTCCAGAATTGCATCACGCATACTCATACCATCACGTTCCATATGAATGATTCGGTCCACTAATACAATTGCATTTGTTACTACGATTCCTATTAACATGAGCATACCCATCATTACCGATACAGAAATAGTTTCTCCTGCGATCAATAACCCAACGAATGATCCGATAACTGCAAACGGTAAAGAGAATAGGATAGCAAACGGTGCTACACCCTCACGGAATGTTACAACTAAGATAAAGTAAACAATTGCGATAGCCGCAAGCATTGCAATTCCAAGTTGTGTAAACGTTTCTTCCATGTCAGCTGCTACACCAGCAACACCAACTTCAACACCCTTAGGTAAGTCTAATTTATCAATTGCTTTATCTACTTCAGATGTTGCGACTGAGATATCATCTCCAAGGATTGTTCCTGCTACAGTTGCATAATACTCCCCTTTACTACGTGCAAGCGTATTAAGCGTTGTTCCTTCTTCTACTGTTACAAGCTCAGAAAGAGGCATTGTTGTTCCCAATGCTGTAGGAATTTCTGTAGCTAAAATATCATCTACAGACTTTGGTTGTTCTGCTTTTTCTTGTTGAACTACTACATCTAATGTATTGCCTTCTTTTTCAATAGTCGTCAATACATCTTTTGTATTTGTTGGACTTAACATCATGACAATTTGGCCTGTCGTTAAGCCATATTGTAGTAATTCATCCTGCTCTACTTTGAATGTATATTCGACATAAGCATCTTCAGTACTAGAAGAAACGTCTTCTAAACCGTCATTTTTACTCATTACATCTTCTACCATTTTTACAGCTTCATCTAATTTGTTTAAATCTTCACTGTAGAATGTGTAGCTAACTTCATTTGAAGACATTGACATAGCGGAGAAGTTTTGGCTCTTCCACTCGCCTGATTGCTCAAGATTAAATACGTATTCTTCAATTTCTTCACGAGCTCCTGGGAAATTTTCCATTTCTGGATCGAAGATAAGGTACATTAATGCACCACCTGCTCCGCCACCCATCATCGCAGCCGCTGGATCTATACTATCGCTATCTGTTACAGACAGTTGAAGAATATCGATATCTTTACGCTTTAATAACTCTTCTTCTACTGCAGCAACGTTTGCTAATGTATCATCTTTTAATTCACCAGCTTCTGGTGTATACGTTAAATACATAACCTTTTCTTCTTCACTTCCTAAGAAGCTAAAACCGATTAATGGAGTTAATGCTATACTTCCAGCCAGTAAAACGATAGAAACAATTGAAGTAATTACTTTATGGTTTAGCGTCCATTCTAATATACGCTTATAACCATTTGCTAGCTTACCAGCCTCTTTATGATTACTTTCTTTCTTCTCACCATATAATTTCTTCTTAAATAAGAAGTGAGACAATGCTGGAACGATTGTAATTGCCACAAGTAAGGATGCCAAAAGTGCAAACGACATCGTTAATGCGAAAGGTAAGAACAATTCTCCGACCATGCCACCAACAAATAGTAACGGTGCGAATACTGCAATCGTAACTAAGGTAGAAGATAGTATTGGTTTGAACATTTCAATAGTCGCTTCACGTACAAGTGCACGACCTGATAACTTCTCATCTTTTAAGTGAATACGACGATAAATATTTTCCACTACTACAATGGAGTCATCTATTACCCGTCCTATCGCAACTGTAATGGCCCCGAGGGTCATAATATTTAACGTAATATCCATCCAGTTCAATAATAGTAATGCCATGAATATAGAAACTGGTATAGATATGATTGAAATTACCGTAGATTTAAAATCACGTAAAAACAGTAATATGATTAATACAGCAATCAATCCACCAAATAAAGCTTTTTCAATCATTGTAAAGACTGACTCTTCAATTGGCTCACCTTGGTCTAACGATATATCAATAACAAGACCATCAATATTTTTTTGTTCTTCTTTAATCAGTTCTTTCACGCTATTAACAACATCAACTGTATTTGCTTCCTGCCCTTTAACAATCTGAACAGAAATTGCATCTTCTCCGTTTGTACGGGATACAGATTGAACTCTTCCTACTTCTTCAATAGTAGCAATATCACTAAGTTTCACAAATGGAGATGGATTTGTTGCTGATGGTGTTACTGGGATCAGCATTTCTTTTAACTCATCTGAAGTCATGAATTTACCATCTACTGAAATAGCTTCTTCGCCTTCTTCAAATTCATAAAGGCCTAGTGAAACAGCTAAATCACTTGCTTGAATCATTTGCTTGACGTCGTCTGTTTTTAAACCCAACTCAGTCATTTTTGCTTCATTATACGTAAGCTCAACTTCCTCGATATGCTGACCTGCAATAGTTGCAGAGGCTACTCCATCGATTTTCTCGATTTTAGGAACTAAAAGCTCTGAAACTGTAGATGTTAACTCTACAATGTCCTCTGATTTACTACTAACGCTTAACGCCACAACAGGCATCATATTCAAGCTAATAGCAGTGACGATTGGCTCCTGTGCACCTTCTGGTAATTTAACAGCTTCCAATGCAGATTTTAAAGCTCGATTTGCTTCGTCCATATCTTCGCCATACTCGTACTCTACTTGAATACTAGCCATATTAGAATTCGAATTTGAATATACGGATTTTACTCCTGCTAGGTTTTCTACTGCTTTTTCTAAAGGCATGGATACGTCTTCCATAACCTGCTCAGGTGTTGCACCTGGATAGACATCCATAACCATTAAATATGGAATGGAAATATCCGGAATTGTTTCCATGTTCATACGTGTTCCAGAATAAATACCCGATACAGTAATAATAATTGTAAGTAACCATACCGCTAATTTATTTTGAAGTACAAAATTGACTAAACCTTTCACACTTACACCTACCCCTAATTGACTTTAATTTCTCAATTACTTATAATAATGACTAATTAGTCAGTTGTCAACAATATGAACTAGGAGCGATTGTTTTAAATGGGTAAAAAACAGTTAATTATGGAAAGAGCATTAGAGCTTTTTGCAGAACAAGGATTCGAACCAACCTCTGTTCAACAAATTACAGAACGTTGCGGTATTTCTAAAGGAGCATTTTATTTGTCTTTTAAATCGAAAGACGAATTGATAGTAGCATTAATCGATCAATTTATGAGTCAAATGATTTCAAATACTGACTACCAGGTCACTAACATGCAAAATAATGAATTATCATTATATAATTTTTACTTTACAATGTTTCAAGCCTCCCAAAAACATTCAAATTTCGCTAAAATTTTAATGAAGGAGCAGTCACACTCTTTTAATAGCGAGCTTGTATTAAAGTTTCATGATTATGATAAGTTATTAGAGAAAACTATCCTAACCATGACAGAAAAGTTATTTGGAGAAAGAATCGAAAATACCAAATATGATTTAGTCTATTGTATTAAAGGTTTTATAAGTATCTATTCAGAGTTGATATTATTCAACAATGTTCCGGTAGATTTGGAACAACTTGCACAATCTTTAGTTGAAAAAACAAATTTACTTGCATCCCAGGTCACCATTCCATTTGTCACTAAAGAAATTTTTCAACTCAGACGGTTGTCTAAAACAGAAATTACAAACGATCAATTGTTAGAAGTTCTAGAACAAAGTTTAAATGAAGCGGAAGAACCACTTGAACAAGAGTCTCTGAGTTTGTTAAAACAGCATTTATTGGAGCCCTCTCTTAGTCCCGCCCTAGTAGAAGGCCTGTTAAAAAATATTCAAGATTACCCTAATTGTAAATGGATTGCATTTTTGCTCCGTAACTATTTAAAGTTAAACTCTATTAAATAAGCATGCTTTATTGGAGATTATTACAAGGTTCGTACTGACATAAATCGGGTATTTTATACACAACACTTCAAATAATAAGAGAGTTGAGATAAAATGTTTGGTTTTTCAGATTTGCTTTCTTTAATAATTTCAGCTTTTATCATCTTGCCAATTGTTATATTTTTGCGAGAAACGGGTTATTTAATAGTAAGTGAGATTTTCGGTGTAAAGAACCCCAGATTGACTATTGGATCTGGACCTAGACTTTTCAAATTTTGGATAATTGATGTACGAAAACATTATCATCTATTTAGTTGGTTTTCATACGACGCTCTAAAAAGAGAAAGTAAACTAGCGTATATATGTATATACGCAGGTCCTATTCTGATGAATCTGTCGGTAGCTCTAGTCCTAAACGCGTTATTGGCAAACGGTCTGTTAGAAGAATATCGAACATTTTGGGATCGGTTTGTGTTTTATGCGTTTTATTATGTTTTGTTCGATATTATTCCTATGAGAACTATAAATGGGATGCCAAACAATGGAATGATCATTTACGAAATGCTTCGTTATGGAAAACGAACAGATTACAACCATGAACCTTTTATATACAAGACAACCGATATTGAAGAAGAATACCAAGAAACTCAAGAAGAAATAAGGCAGAAGTATAAAGACGAAAAATGATAAGGAAATACGAAGAGCTAGACAAAAGGGTACTTACTTTACCCCAAACTTTGTCTAGCTCTTTTTGTATGACAATAAAGATTAAATTATCCTTCTTCCCATTTGCGCTAACGCATAGTGTATACCGTGCTGTAATGTTTGGAAGCAATCGAAGTTAGATAATTGAACATTTGACTGAGTAATAATAATACTTAACTGCGGGGAGATACCCACTAGTATCGTCGTCACACCTATTAAAGTGGAAGCTGACCCGATTTTTTCGATAAAACTCGCTGTATGTTGACTGATATTTTCATTCAGTCCTGTTAAATCAAGTACTACATACTTTGCCTTGTGTGAAGGTAAATTAGTTAATGTTTTCTCTAGTAATGCCTCTGAACGGTCTTCATCATACTTACCGATCAACGGTACCACAACTATTCCATCCAACACGGGAATAATAGGTGATGAGAGTTCCTGTACTAATTCAGTTAAGTCTCTTACTTTATCCTCCACTACTGCTTCTAAATGAAGAATCTCATCCATTTCTGTTTTTCGAGCAAGCTGACCAATATTATGATTTACTGTAATAGTAGATGGGAAGTACTTTACTTCTGTAAATTCATGACCTTGTATTTGATCTTTTACTACCTCATACCACATATTTTCATTTAGAAGTCCAGAGAATATGCCAGCATAATGGGCAGGCATGTATTTTCCTCCCACCGACTTTTCTTGTGCTTTATTTATTTTGTATTCCCAGCTATTTTTAAATTTTGCAGTGAAGGTCTTTTCTTCGATATTTAGATTTTCTACTTTAGCTAATCCCCAGCCAGCGGAAGAATATGTGTTTGTAATAAGACCAACTGCTTCTGTAACACTTACGTTTTTCATATTTTGAAAGTACTCTCCCACCACTATCCCCTGGCGAAATCCTGTAGCTTCAAAAACTAAGTTTGATGCTTCAACTCCAGAAACCTCTTCAATTGTATCGAAGAAGGATTTCATCGCAGAGGAAACCCAGAAAAGAACAGCGTCCTGTTGTTCAAATAGAAACTCCCCTTTTTCCAGATCCCAGTTAAAACTAATTCCACCTATATCAATACCTGCCTGTTTGTCCATTTATAAGACCCCTTTATATTTTCGAAATTATGTATGTACCAGTAAACTTCCTACACTAAAAGAGATTCTACTATAAATTTAGTTTACTACTACAAGGCATAAAAGGACAAAATTATATAGTTTCCAGCTTCAAATGAACAGAATCTACTAGCTTCTTATACCCAATTTCCTGATAAATTTTATTGGAGGTTGGATTGAGCATATCTGTATACAACACACAAAACTCAAATTCCTTTAATAACTCTTTACTACCTGCCGCAACCACAGTTCTTCCATACCCTTTTCCTCGTTTTTCTGCTGGTGTAAAAACAAGTGAAACCGTAACCCCTTTTTTTGTTGGCCTAGCCTTTTTCATCATGGATACAACTTCCCCTTGGTTTTCCCAAAGAAAGACTTCATTACCCTCTAACATTTTATTCACACGTTTTTTTATTTCTACTGGAGCTGTCGTTGATAATCCAGTATCTCGTTCAAACTGGCTATACCATTTCTCTATTAGAAGTGCATCGTTAAGAGTTGCGTAACGCCATGAGCCTGGACTCATTTTAAGAGACACCTCTACTTGGTCCAGTCTATAAAGTCCTTGATCCATCATGAAAGAGTATGTTCCTCCTGTTTTTTCTTTCCACTTTTCCGCAAACATAATAGCCCATTCCTTTACACTGATGATGGATTCTACTCGTATGGAATGTTTAATCAATTCTGCGGTACATAAGTCAATACAAGCAGATATATGCTTTTTATCTACAAATACAATATTTAGGGGATGGGGAGGGGTCATTTGAAAAATTGCTAATAACTCACCTTCCTCTTCAATAGTTGCCATGTAAGGGTTATTGTATGCTCCAGCTCTTATCCCGTTTAAAACACCAAGAAATAAGCTGAACTTATCCTCGTTTGTTTCCAAAAAGGGTGTTACTTTGCCCGCAAATTTTTCTACACTTTCATAATGCTGAAAATTCATATAATTGACCTCCTCTATATCTTTGTATGTTAATATAACTTAAAACACTAAGGAAGGGGTATACTTTTATGAAAGTTGTATCAATTCGAGATATCCATATAGGAATGGGTATTCCAAAAGTTATTGTTCCCCTTATAGGAAGAACAATAGAAGAGCTTCTTTTAGAGATAAAAAGCCTTCAAAC
Organism: Psychrobacillus psychrotolerans; assembly: GCF_900115805.1. GTDB lineage: Bacteria > Bacillota > Bacilli > Bacillales_A > Planococcaceae > Psychrobacillus > Psychrobacillus psychrotolerans. The sequence goes on along the minus strand of NZ_FOXU01000005.1, from coordinate 103,288 downwards.
TAACTTCGAAATCATTGAATGGCGAGCGGACTTTTTAGAGGGAATTGAAGATATTACTAAAGTAAAAAAAACACTTTCCACATTGCGAGAAGTACTATATCCCACCCCTCTTCTATTTACTTTTAGAACACATCGTGAAGGTGGAAGTAAAATAATAGAAGACTCCTACTACGAAACCCTACTAGTAGAAGTGATGAAAACAAAAGAAGTTGATTTGATAGACGTGGAGTTGTTTTCCCCGAAAGTGACGGAAATAATGCAAGCAGCAAAAGGAACGGACGTTTTCATCATTATGTCTAATCACGACTTCGAAAAGACTCCCGCCAAGGAAGAAATCATATGGAGACTTAAAAGAATGCAAGAGTTAGATGCACATATATCTAAAATCGCTGTAATGCCAAACAATCCAACAGATGTTCTGACATTGCTAGATGCAACCTACACAATGTACTCCTTATATGCAGACCGTCCAATTATTACTATGGCTATGGCTTCTACTGGTGTAATTAGTCGACTCGCTGGAGAAGTTTTTGGCTCCGCCGCAACATTTGGTTCTGGCGTAGCTTCTTCTGCTCCAGGGCAAATTCCAGCCGTTGACCTTAAATATATTTTAGGGTTAATACATACAAAACAAGAGTAGCAGCTGTTCTCATTGTGCAGGAGTCACCGCCGGTAATTAGAAATTCATCATTAAATACTAATAAAACCCCACCCTTTTCTACTAGAAAAGGACGGGGTTTTGTTTATTTTAATATATCTAGGATTTCTTCTGATACATATGTTTTCTTATCTTTTAACACCGGTTTTTCTAAAAATAATTGTAGGCTCTTATTGTAACTAAAAGCTTTTGTATCGCGAAAAATCTGGAAAGAACTGTTGCCTTTTAAAAGTGTCACTAACTTTTGCGTAGAAGTAGAATAGCTTTTTACTTCATATCCAAGTTGCTCTGCTACTTTACGAAGCGGAATCATTTTTGTCCCATTTTGTATAAAGTGATCATTTTCAATAATATGTTTTAAATCAGGAGAAAGATAATTTAGAGCAACAACCTTCAATGGAGTTGTTTGGTCGGGTACGCCTTCCATCCCTCTTTTAGTAACAGCATAAAAGACAATAAGCTCTTTTTCCACTAAATCCTCCTGAGTTATTACTTCGTTTTTCTCATTACGCAATTCAGTTTCTTCGGAAATAGTTAACTGAAGTTTTCGATCTAAACTAATCATATCTTGGTCAAACTTCGCCACTTTCACAAAACTAAATTCTTCTTTGCCAGGAACAAAGAGAAGTTCCGGAGTTATTTGTGCTGGATAAATTAAAATCATTGGCTTGTTTTTATCATAATAAGCCTCTATTTTCTGCCCTATTTGGAAAGACTCTTTTTTAACTGTCTCTGCGTTTTTTCCTTTAAACAATCGTACATTTTTATCAAGTGTGAAGATAGTCGTAATTGGCTCATCCTCTTCTGTCACTACCGTAAGCGCTAACTTATTTTTATCGTTTGTTATTTCTGTTATAACACCTGAAAATTTTATGAAGTCGGACGTATCACTAACTTCACCAGGTGAGGACATAGCTACTATTTTAATAGGAGCTGTTTGAGCAGGAATGCTTTTAGTAGCCATCGTATAGAATACAATAAGCTCTTTTCCGCTTAAGTCTGCTCTTGCTATTTTTTCTCCGTCGGTATTTTCTAGAATTGTTTTGTCATCTACATTCAAATTCAATTCATTGTCTAAACTACGAAGCTCTTCATCAAATTTCCCTACTTTAACAGAACCGAATGTTTTAGCATCATGCACAATAACTAATTCGGGTGAAATTTGTGCTGGATATATCATAATCATCGGTTTATCTTTATCATAATAGGCGTCTATTTGTTGACCTTTTTGAAACGCCAATTTTTCCATTTCCTTCGTCGATCCACTATTGTATACCATTGTTTCATCCGTTAGATTGTAAAAAGTAATCTGTGGCTCTTTACCATTTGTTTCTACCGTTAAAGTAACAGTTCCCTTTTTTTCTTCCACTTTTGTTATAACCCCGGTTGCTTTTATAAAGTTAGTCGTTTCTACTTTTGCTTCATCACTTTGTGCAAAGGCAGAACCTTGGCTCCATACAAGCCCGAACATTAAAATCATTACAAAAGCTCCGTATATTTTCTTCATCCAATCACTCCTCTTTTTTCTTCTCTTTCCATTTGACGGTGTAATTTACAAAAACGTTACAAATTAAATGAAACATTCTTTATGTTGTTTCGTATAAAGTTTAAAGAGAAAAAAGATAGGAGTTTGAATATGACGTTATCAATAAGCCAAGTAACTAAGAAATATCAAGACTTCGTAGCTGTTAACAGTTTGTCCTTTACAATTGAAAAGGGAGAAATATTTGGACTGATCGGTCAGAATGGTGCTGGTAAAACTACAACATTTCGTATGATTTTAGACTTACAGGAAACAACTGAAGGTAGCATTATGTGGAATGGCCAACATATAAATTCCATTAATAGAGATATTCTAGGCTACTTACCTGAAGAACGAGGCATCTTCCCTGCCATGACTGTGGAAGACCAACTATACTTTTTTGGCGAGTTAAGAGGAAAGCTTAAAAAGGATCTAAAAAAAGAAGTAGATTACTGGATTGATCGTTTTGAATTAGACGATAAGCGAAAAGCAAAAGCAGAAACCTTATCCAAAGGAAACCAGCAAAAAGTCCAATTAATCGCAAGCTTTATACATCAACCAGAGTTCCTTATATTAGATGAGCCTTTTAGTGGCTTGGATCCAGTAAATATGGATTTGCTAAAGTCTGCAATTCTAGACCTAAAGCATAAAGGAACAACTATATTATTTTCTAGTCACCAAATGGATAATGTCGAAGAGCTTTGTGACCATTTATGCCTACTAAAACGTGGCGTATCCTTGTTTACTGGAAGTTTACTGGATTTGAAGAAACAATACGGAAAAACGAAGTTAACTATACGTACAGAAATTCCTAAAGAAGTACTAGCAGGACTACATGGTGTACGAGATGTTCAAACGGGCAGAGATCAATACACACTTACACTTGAGGATGAATCGTATGCACAGCCTATTTTTGACTATGTATCTAATGGCAAATACATAGAAAAATTTAGTTTGGATTATTTATCATTAGATGAAATATTCAAAGATAAGGTAGGTGCTAAGCATGTCTAAATTCTGGTTGTTAGTTAAGCAACTTTACGTTCAAAAAGTCAAAGCAAAATCATTTATATTTTCTATCATTTTATATGTGGCGGTGATCAGTGGTGTTATGTTCTGGTCAGACATTAAGGAGGCATTTTTCCAAGAAGACGCTCTACAAATAGCTCTTATTAACGAAACAGATGTGGAAATTGAGGCATTATTTGAGTCGACTAGCGATCTAGAATTTAGCTTTCCAACCGAGGATCTTGAAAAGGTAGAAAAACAAGTAGTTGACGGGGACTTTGCGGCTGTCATTTTCGTGGAAGATCAAGATAATTCACTCACAGCAGAAATTGCCACCTTCGAACCGCTGACATTTAATGATCAGCTAAGCCTTTCTTCTACCCTTCAATACGCAGGGAAAATATATGAAGTGCAGCAGCTAAATTTAACTGCAGAAGAAGCGGATAAAATTCTGCAATCTGAAACTATCATTACGATGAAAAATCTGAATGAACAATCTGTCTCAGGTAAAAGTGAGGATGAGAAAGCTGCTGGAATTGGTGCTTCCTTTTTAGTAGGTTTTCTAATTTATTCATTTGTTATGACCTTCTTATCGATGATTACAACGGATGTTGCTTCCGAAAAAGGTTCGCGCGTTCTTGAAGTTTTACTTGCTAGCGTGAAACCAACTACGCATTTTATGGCGAAATTAACTGGAACGTTTCTTTTAGCGTTAACACAAATTGGGGGATTATTACTCGTTCAAGGATTGTTATTCGCATTTATTGACGGAGGCTCAAAATGGGATGTTGTACAGGAAATTGCCAATGAACTATCTCTTGCATTTATCGGTTATTCAGTAGCCTTTTTATTGATCACAATCATTTTATATTTGATATTGGGTGCATTATTAGGGTCGTTAGTATCCAAAGTAGAGGAATCGAGTCAAGCTATGATGCCAGCGATGATGGTTGGAATTATTGGTTTTTACGTGCTAATCTCTGGAATGGCAAGTCCTGATACGATGCTCATAAAAGTGTTCTCCTATATTCCGTTTACGTCGGGTATGGTCATGCCACTACGAATTGGCGCCACTGACATATCTACATTCGAACCAATTTTGTCCATGGCTATATTAATAGTAACTGTAGTTCTTATGTTCCTACTAAGCTTGTCCTTCTATAAACGAAGTGTACTAACTTATAGTAGTGGAGGAATAATCCAAAAAATTAAGACCGTGCTTAAAGTAACAACATAAGAAAAAAAGTCGTAAAAGCGAAATCTTTTACGACTTTTAGACTGTAGACAAACTCATTTTTAGGTGTATAGAGTTGAATATTAAACTCGGCAAGGCCCACCACTTCGCTTTCCGTGGGCTTGGCTTCAGCCTCCTCGTCACTACGTTCCTGCGGGGTCTTCAGCTCAAGCTATCCCACAGGAGTCTTCGTGGTGAACCTTGCCTTATAAACAGTTCCAATAGAGTAATTAATATCTTACTTTTAATAAGATGAATAAACACCCTTAGGGACATTTATTACTATTCATAACCGTTTATAAAAATACCTTTGTCGTCAAACTGAAAGTCGTAAAAGAGAAATCTTTTACGACTTTTTTATTATGTTAATTCACGTGTAAAAAGTAACGTAATTACATAGACCTATTACCTAATTATCGTCACGTATATGGAAATTTACAGTATTCCTTTGAAATTTCACAAATAAATCTTATTTTTTTATTATTAATATTATTCTTAAATAATCTTATTGACCTACCAATTAAGACGCATATAGTATATAAGTAACAAATAAATATTTTACAGCTCATATTGGAGGAAACTACTATGTCTATTAAGACAAAACTTTATTCTGGCTTTGGTGTTTTAGTCGCTATTCTAATACTAACTTCAGTAATAGCATTCACACAATTAACTAAGGTTGATAATCAATACACTTTTCTTATTGAAGATCGAGTTTACAAACTACTTCAGGTAGATGAAATTTTAAATGCATCATCGCTTCAAGGGTTATACTTGCGTTCATACATTCTTGCCCCCTCCGATGAAACACTTAAAAATTTAGAAGAACAACAAACTCTAATCCATGCAAAAACAGAGGAATTAAAAAAAATTATTAATGTTCCTTCTAATGTAGAACAGCTTCAACTTTTAACCGAAAGTCAACTTAAATTCGAAGAAGCTGCGGAAGAGATACTTTCTGGTTTCGTAGCAACCGATTTAGATTCTGCCACTCAAATATTAGCTGAAAAAGCACGACCTGCTAACGAAGGAATACAAAGCGCAGTAAATACAATCGCAAAATTTCAATCTGGCGAAGTAGATAAAGGAAGCAAAGAGTCCACAGAAGCAGCTAATTTTACAAAAATATTGATAGTAGTTGTTGCTATTATCGCAACTATCTTTGCTATCATAGTTGGAATATTTATTACTTCCTCAATCACTCGTCCAGTTAACCGTTTAGCTTCTGCAGCAGCAATTATTGCAGGAGGCGATCTAAGTCAAGACGACGTTGTTGTTAAAACAAAAGATGAAATCGCTAAGTTAGCTGATTCATTTAACTTAATGAAAAAGAATCTCCATGGTCTTATTGCTAACGTATCAATCAATGTACAACAGACAACTGCAGCTTCAGAAGAGTTAGCAGCAAGTACAGATGAAGTTTCTATTTCTTCTAACGATGTTGCAACGCGTATAGAAACTATGGCTGAAGGTAGTAGTCATTCCGCTGAAATGGGTAGAGAAAGCTCTCTTGCAATGGATGAAACTGCACACGGAGTACAAAGAATTGCTGAAGCGACGCAAAGTCTTCACTCGAAAGCTATTGATACGCAGACTGTTGCAACTGACGGCGAAAAAACATTGAAAACTGCTGAGGAGCAGATGGCAGTTATCCAAAAATCTTCTCGCGAAACAAGCGAACGTATTAAGCAGCTAAGTATTCAATCAGCTGAAATTGAAAGTATTACAAAAGTTATTACAAATATAACCGAACAAACAAATTTATTGGCATTAAATGCAGCTATTGAAGCGGCTCGTGCAGGTGAACATGGTAAAGGATTTGCAGTAGTCGCAGATGAAGTAAGAAAACTTGCGGAGGAATCGAAAAACTCTGCTAGTCAAATTACAGAGTTAACTACTTTGATCCAACAGGATACAAAACTAGTGGAAAATGCAGTTAACATTACTGTACAGAATGTAGATCAAGGAGTTAACTATATTCAAAATGCACAAAGAGCATTTGATAATATTATGGGCTCGATACAAGAAATGTCTTCTCAGATTGAAGAGGTCTCTGCTTCAACTGAGGAAATCTCTGCAAGCACAGAAGAAGTTTCTGCTTCCGTTAATGAAATGTCTTCCGCGGCAACTAATGCAGCTGAACAATCTGAAATGATTGCTGCTGCTGTAGAGGAGCAAACTGCAACTATCCAAGAGATCACTTCCGTTGCGAAGTCTTTAAGTGAAGGTGCAATGGTAGTTCAGGAAGAAATTAATAAATTTAAAATTTAATTAATATACTAAAGACAATCGTTAGGTGTGAAAAACCTGTGTGATTGTCTTTTTTGATACAATTTTCCACCTCTTGCATAAAATAATGGATGAAAGAAGGGATGCATATATGTGTGGAATTACTGGTTGGATTCATTTTCAAAGGGATTTGAGAAACGAATTATCAGCAGTTGCTAAAATGACGGAAACCTTAAAGAAGCGTGGCCCAGATGACGATAATATTTGGAATTCTCCGCACGCCATATTTGGACATCGCCGTTTAACAGTAGTAGATCCAGTCGGCGGAAAGCAACCGATGACTAAAACCTATCATTCTAATGAATATACACTTACGTATAATGGAGAATTATATAATACAGAGGATCTCCGAAGAGAATTATTGAAACGTGGGCATAGCTTCTCTGGTCATTCAGATACAGAGGTATTATTGACCTCCTATATAGAATGGAAGGAAAATTGTGTTGACCATTTTAATGGAATATTCGCATTTGCTATATGGGATGAGTCGGAGCAAAAAGTGTTTATAGCGCGCGATCGCCTTGGAGTGAAACCACTTTTTTATACAGAAAAAAACGGCGGTTTCCTATTTGGTTCTGAGCAAAAGTCGCTCTTTGCCCATCCTGCTATTTCCCCTATCATTAATAGAAATGGTCTAGCCGAAATCATTGGATTAGGTCCATCACGTACCCCTGGTTCTGGCGTGTACCAGGATATACATGAATTACGCCCTGCCCATGCACTCAGTTTAACTCGCAACGGCATTCGGACTTGGCGTTACTGGAATGTAGAAAGCAAGGAACATACAGATTCTTTAGATGAAACTACGGAAAAGGTTCATTCATTAGTAACCGATGCTGTAGAAAGACAACTTGTATCAGACGTTCCCCTTTGTACATTCCTATCTGGAGGTTTGGACTCCAGTATTATCACTTCAATAGCAGCCAAATCCTATTCTCAGGATTCCAAATCCCCACTGCATACGTACTCCATCGACTATCAAGATAATGACCATCATTTTAAAGGTAATACTTTTCAACCTTCAAGCGATCTTCCATGGATACAAAAAGTGACGGACCATTTAGAAACGGACCATCATTTTTCTATTATTACCCAACAAAAACTAGCAGAGTATTTAAGAGAGGCTGTTCACGTAAGGGATCTTCCAGGCATGGCCGATATCGATTCTTCTTTACTATGGTTCTGCCGAGAAATAAAACAGGACTTTACGGTAGGTTTATCTGGAGAATGTGCGGATGAAATATTTGGTGGCTACCCCTGGTTTCACCAAATAGGAAATGCAGAAAAAGGGTTTCCTTGGATACGATCTACTAGTGAACGCTTCCAGTTATTGAATGATAGTTGGCAAGGTAAATTAAATATTGAAGAATATGTACAAAATGCATATGACACTACTTTAGCTGAAACTCCTCTTTTGGAAGGCGAATCAGAAATTGACGCAAAAAGACGCGCATTATTTTATATGAATATGACGTGGTTTATGACGACCTTGTTAGATAGGAAAGATCGTATGAGTATGGGGGCTAGCTTAGAGGTGCGTGTACCCTTTGCGGACCATCGTCTGGTAGAGTATGCATGGAATATTCCATGGGAATACAAGATGGTCGGCAATCAGGAAAAAGGCATATTACGAAAGGCATTTGAAGGCAGTCTGCCATTTGATGTACTTTATCGTAAAAAGAGTCCATACCCAAAAACACATAATCCTGTTTATACAGCTATTGTGAGTAATTTGTTGAAAGAGCAATTACAAGACAAAAACTCTATTCTACACGAACTGTTCCAAAAGCAACGCTTAGCTGACCTTGTCGAATCCAACGGAGAAGCATTTAAAGTACCATGGTTTGGCCAGTTAATGTCTGGACCGCAGCTTCTGGCATACTTGGTACAGATGGATATTTGGTTTAAAGAATGTAATGTTCAACTAGTGGATTAAAAGATACTAACCAAATAGAATGGAATATATTTACCGGCCCCTTGAGTAAGTGCATGATGAAAGCAAGTAAATTAAAAAGGATTTACTCTGTACTAAACAGAGTAAATCCTTTTTAGTTTGAAATTTTACGGAAATAGGCATCTATAAATGGAACTAGATAGTCTATCACAGCTTCATCGGGACTGAGCTTCGGATGATGCAGTCCATATGATGAGTTAACTCCAGCCCAAAATAGCAGGCCTGGTATTTCTTGAAGGAAATAACCAAAGTCTTCACCAGTCATAGCCGCATCACATAAAATGGCATTCGTTGCTGAATGTACTTCCGCATAGGCTAAAAACTCGTTCGCAAGTAGCTCATCATTTTTCACCTGATAGTAGGACGAACCGTAGTCTATCTGAACAGAGCATTCAAAAGCAATTTCTGTCGCTCGACAAAACGACTCGATCTTCTCTTTAATAATCGCCATCGTATCTGCATCCATCGTACGAATAGTTCCCTCTAGCCTAGCGTGACCAGAAATAATATTTTGTACTGTTCCAGAAGTGAACTTCCCAATCGTAAGAACCGCTGGGTCCATAGGATTGATAGAACGACTTACAATCGTTTGTAATTGCAATAATAGTGTAGCTGCTGCAACAGACATATCTCTCGCCTGATGCGGAAATGCCGCATGCCCTTCCTTTCCAATTACATCGATAAATAATTCAGATGTATTAGCAAAAAGTAAACCTGGACGAGTGGCTACTGTTCCAACAGGATATTCAGGTGCTACATGAAAGGCAAATATTTTATCGGGCATTAAAGCCGTTTGTTCTTCTTTTAACCATTCTCGCATTGGAAGTGCACCTCCGGGACTTTCCTCTGCTGGTTGAAATAGAATAACTACATGATCCTTGATAGGGTTTTCTACTAGTTTCCTAAGTAAACCAAGGGCCACCGTCATATGAACGTCATGACCACAAGCATGCATTTTACCAGGATGGCTAGATTCAAATGGAAGTCCAGTCACCTCCGTAATCGGTAGACCATCTATATCCGTCCTCCAACCAATCGTTTGTGTAGGTTCTGTTCCCTCTACTTTTACGACAATCCCTGTTTTCCAAGTAATTATGGTTAGTCTATCTTGTGGAAGCGCACGAATTTGTTCCAATAAATAACTTTGTGTTTTTACTTCTTCAAAACCTAATTCAGGTATGCGATGTAAATCTCTCCGAATATCTTGTAAGGTTTTCATCAGCCACCAACTTACAACTGACGTAATTCTTGCATGATTTCCGTTTTCGATCTTGTTTGATCATCTATTTCTTTAATGACTTTTGCAGGTGCTCCTACAGCTACCGTATATGGAGGGATATCCTTAGTAACTATGGCACCCGCAGCTACAACTGCACCTTTACCAACTCTACATCCTTCAAGAACTACCACGTTCGCGCCAATCATTACGTCATCTTCTATAATTACCGGAGTTGCAGAAGGTGGCTCAATTACTCCTGCTAACACTGCGCCAGCACCAATATGACAATTTTTCCCTACAGTTGCGCGTCCACCTAGAACTGCGCCCATATCAATCATCGTACCTTCACCAATAACTGCACCAATATTAATAAGTGCGCCCATCATAATAACACTATTATCTCCAATACTAACTTGATCTCGAATAATTGCACCTGGCTCGATACGTGCGTTTATCCCCTTTAGGTCCAAAAGTGGAATAGCGGAGTTACGACTTTCATTCTCCACGACTACATCATCAATTTGATTTTTATATTCATTTAAAACGGATTCAATTTCAGACCATTCTCCAAATAATACTAGAGAATTTCCCTCCCCAAAAACTTTTGTATGTTCCCCGAAAGAAATCTGATCTATGCCGTTTCCTTTTATGTATACTTTCACTTGCGTTGATTTTTTAGCGTGTTGAATATATGAAATAATTTCATGTGCATCTAATTGTTTCATTCTCCATACCTCCTCAAATATGTATTCATTCTACAGGAGTTTTTATTAAAAATCACGAATTTAAATACATTTCACGAAATATAATGTAAAATTAATATTTTCAATTAACTCTTTCCATATGTCACTTGTTTCTACCCGTTTTCTAGGCAAATCAGGTAAAAATATGCTATAATTCAATTAACAAATTTGAAGGGACGATGGGTGGACTATGATTATATAATCTTATTTCTTGCATAATATTTGCTGCTTCATGCAGAAAAAAATATTTTATACGCAAACGGAAATAGGATTAGTCTGCCCATTATTCTTACAATACGTACGGTATTCTCTACATAGCACTGAATATGTAGCGTTTTTCGTATATGCTTTATGGTCAGCAACATCCTTCCGTATTATACGGAGGGATTTTTTTATTCCTCTAAAAGGAGTTGTTTGTATGACAATATTAGGAAAATTAAATGATATAAGCATTATTTTTGGCGACGATGTAATCTTAAAGAATGTAAAAGGAGATATACAAGCAGATGTAGTTATTGGAATTGTTGGTGGAAACGGACAAGGTAAGTCTTCGTTACTCACGATTCTTTCCAATGAAGTCCTTCCTACTAGCGGAAGGGTTGAATGGATCGGAACTCCCCCTTCTATAAGCTACTTTCAGCAAGAAGATGAGCACTTTAGTGAAAAAGAAGATGAACTTGATAAGCTAGCCGCTTTAAGTAAATGGACTGTTCCAGAAGGAAGAGAATTTGCACAACTGAGTGGCGGCGAAAAGATGAAAAGAAGATTATCTCGTGCATTCGCAGAGAATTCTCAAGTCTTACTTTTAGATGAACCAACAAATCATTTGGATCAGGAGAGCTTATCCTACTTAAGGAAACAGATTCTCACTTATAATGGCACGATCGTTCTAGTTTCTCACGATCGGTACTTCTTAGATGAGGTAGCGGATTATATTTGGGAAGTTGAAAATAAAAAACTGACGGCATACGCTGGGAACTATTCGACTTATAGGGATAAAAAAGCAGAAAAAATCCTGACACAACAAAGACTTTATGATGCGCAACAATCAAAAATACAGCAAGTGGAAAGGCAAATTACCGAACTGAAAAACTGGTCATCCAAAGCACATGCGGATTCTACCAAGCATGAATTCAACAAGGAGTATTATCGAGTTAAAGCTAAAAAAATGGATGTGCAAATACGCTCCAAAAAGAAAAGGCTAGAACTGGAACTTACTAAAAACACTGTCGATAAACCTGATAAAGAAAAAGATGTGTCTTTTTCCATTGAAGGAAACAAGAAAAAAGGTAAACGCATCATCGAAGCAAAAGGTCTTAGAAAAGAATTTAAAAATAGCACACTCTTCCAACCTACTTCTTTCACCATACAAGCTCAAGAACGCGTAGGGTTATTAGGTTCTAACGGTAGTGGAAAATCAACATTTTTTCGCATGCTATTAGGAGAAGAAAGTTATCAAGGAGATCTTTGGAAAACCGAATCTATGAATATTGGCTATTTACGCCAAACCGTGTTCGACTTACCTGAAAACCTAACACCATTTGAATTTTTTGGACCGACTGACTTTGAGATAAGAGGACTTATCCAAACACTAATGACTAACTTAGGCTTTTCAAAAGAACACTGGATGCGGCCTATATCAACAATGAGTATGGGAGAGCGGGTGAAGCTGAAGCTAATGGAGTTCATGCTCGACCAAAAAGATGTCTTACTATTAGACGAACCAACAAACCATTTAGATCTCCCTTCTCGTGAACAGTTAGAAAAAACACTCTCTACTTTTCCAGGCACTATTTTACTTGTGACACATGACCGATACTTCTTAGAAAAATTAACAAATAAATTGCTGATTTTTGAAAATGAATCGATTCGAAAGGTAGAAATGAACTATAACGAATGGATGCATAGAAACAATGAGTCTTCAATTGAAAAACAACTCTTAACACTAGAAACGGAACGGCAGGCAGTTCTCGGCAAACTCAGTTTCCTAAAAAATAATGCCCCTAAGTATAGTGAACTCGATGTACAATTCAATGAACTAACTAAGAAAATAAACGACTTAAAAAAGAAATAATATAGAAGGCAGCTCCTATCTTGAAGTTACTTTTATTGTATTTGTCGTTTCAAATCACATCTTATCAATTTCCCAGGAAATATGATTATATATGTCCCTCTATTTACTTTCATGGACTATCAACATATAATAATATAAAATCCGATAAGAAAAGTAGGTTTTAAAATGAAAACAATTCCTAAACCACTTGTAATGCTCAACCAATGGACTATTGTTTTATCTGTAATCATTGCTCTTCTAACTCAATCTGCGTGGATATTACTTATTCCGTTAGTTGCCAATTTATCCAGTTTATTAACAGGTTTCCATCCAATTTTAGTTGTAGCCAAAAGGTGGTTCTTGTCTAAACCTGCCTCTCAATATATTCAAGATGATTATGCACAACTAAGATTTAATCAATGGCTGGCAGTTGGTTTCTTGTTAGTAGCTACAATTAGCTACTTTCTAAACTGGTCGTTATTATTTAATATCGCAACTATTATGGTTGGCCTTGCCGCTTCCATTGCAATAGCAGGATTTTGTATTGGTTGTTTCATCCGATTCCAGTTTCAACAGTGGAACTATCGTAGAAAGAAATCGGTAGCTTAAACAGAAGGACAGAAACGCCTAGGTCAGCACCGGAGCTAAACAGACGCTGGCTTTGCTATTAAGAAAAACAGCCTTTCCTTCGAAAATGGAAAGGCTGTTTATTTGTCTTCCAGTCCGAACATTTTTAATATGTTAAATACCTCCACTAACACTAATGAGATCTAAAATCATATTTTTCCTTTGGGACATTTAAAGTATGATTATTGATAATTACTGTATCATTATCCACCCAAGAAATTTCCGCATCTTCTTCTCTATAATTCCAATATATATTTTTGGTTTTCCCATTTTTTTCATTGAAAACGAGTTCTCCACGAACTGCATAGGAAGTAGTAGCTCCCCCGTTTGTAACATAGGCCTTTAACGTGAATTTCCCATCTGGTGATGATTCCTCCACTAAAAATTCTCCTTTCGGTAGACTTTCCATACTAACAAAAAATGTATATAGGAAGATTCCTAATAGTACTAGAATCACCGTAATAGGTATAATTGTTACGAGGAGAATTACTTTTACTTTTCTGTTCATCCTTCTCTCCTTTTCCCATAATAATTAGTTCTTACAATTGAAGTAATAACTAGTAAAATTGCTCCAATGAAAGCTAGAGTAATAACATTATCTATTCCATCTTTGTTTCTAGCGTATTCTCCATCTCTTGTAGCTTGAATATATGTTCCATCGTCCTCCTGTATAGCAATGGCTTCCTCCGAATTTATCCCTTGGATGCTATAATACTTCGTCCCTTTTGGATAGACATTGGAGAAATTCCCAGAATAGGTTCCTTCCCTATCTGAATACTTCGTTACATGACCAATTTCTTTATCTACCTCATCGACTTGTTCATCGGTGATAACATATACGTAGTCATCCCACACAACAAATGCATACGCCCAATCTGCTAAAGACTTATTTGGAAATAAAATTGATATAGAAAGAATAATGACAATAACAATCCGAATTATTATTTTACTATTCAAATAATAACCCCCTCTTCACATTGGACGTATTTGTTAAATTTCTGTTCCATCACTCAAATAAAAAAGCTGATCCAAAGTAGAAAACTACGTTGGATCAGCTTTTTTCACTATTACTCTCCTAAATCTACATTATGGTAGACTTGTTGAACATCTTCTAAATCTTCAATAGCATCAATCATTTTTTCAAATTGCGCTTGAGCGTCTGCATCTAATGCAATATCGTTTTGAGCAAGCATCGTTAGTTCTGCAACTGTAAAGTCTGTAACTCCTGAAGCTCTGAGTGCTTCCTGTACAGCATGGAATTGATCAGGATCCGCATAAACGATTACTGTATCTTCCTCTTCTAAAATATCGCGTGCGTCAACGTCCGCTTCCATCAAAATTTCCAGAACGTCATCAGCCGTTTTTCCTTCTAAACCAATAACGGCTGTTGCATCAAACATATAAGCAACTGAACCACTGACACCCATATTACCACCATTTTTACCAAATGCAGCACGTACATCGGATGCTGTGCGGTTTACGTTATTTGTAAGTGCATCAACGATAACCATTGAACCGCTTGGTCCAAAACCTTCATAACGAAGCTCATCGAAGCTTTCTTCGGATCCACCTTTTGCTTTTTCAATCGCTTTATCAATAATATGCTTAGGCACACTGTATGTTTTTGCACGTTCCAATACTACTTTAAGCGCTTGGTTAGATGTAGGATCAGGCTCACCTTGTCTTGCAGCAACATATATTTCACGACCAAATTTCGCATAAATACGACTAGTATTAGCGTCTTTGGAAGCTTTCTTTTCCTTAATATTATTCCACTTACGACCCATAAGTCCCACTCTCTTTCGCTAAGCTAAGTTTTATACTGTAACATTATACATGAAACCCTTATAAACTAGCAAAATAAATACATTAACTTCCATTAATATACTATTGATTTGGATATAGTTCTTGTATAAATGCTATGGCATTTCTAATCATTTCCTTCAAAACATCTTCATTTATATCATCGACTTTATTTATATACACGCATGATTTTCCCACTGTATACTTTCCCAGTCGTTTAAGTGTTTCATCTCGCGTCGTCTCTCCCGATGCAATATACAAACTATGCTTTGCTTTTCTCGGCGAGAAGCCCACTAAAGGAGCATCCCCTTCGTGACCTGAAGCGTATTTATAATGATAAGTTCCAAAACCTATAATGCTCGGTCCCCACATTTTAGCCTCATAGCCTGAAGTTTGTTCAAAAATTTTTAAAAGCTTGTAAGCATCTTCTCGTTTTTTCGGATGATCGACAGCCTCTATAAATTCAATTACATCAGAATCTGTTTCTTTCATCTTAGCTTCGTATTTAGCCATTTTTTCTATCCCCAATCTATAACTACTTTTTATAATAAGCCCGTGATACGAGGAGTCCAACCACGCCTAGAACTAAAAATAATAATGCCTTAATAGCTACAGAGACAAATGAAATATCGAATAATATAATTTTTGCTAACGTTACAAATAAAATACTGACACCGACGTATTTACCTTGAGGCAACGAAATACGATTAAAGACCATGAATAATATAGCCATGATAATCCATAACGAACTAGTAACGACCCGTTCCATATTGCTTCCACTATCCCCAGAAACTAAGACAGCAATCATGTGCAAGTAGTATAGAAGCATAATTGCAACAAAAGATACGCCGATATTTAAAATAGTTTTATCTTTAAATAGCCTTGTTAACAAATAGATTCCATACCCTGTACCTATTAAAAACACTGTCCAGTGTAGCATTTCCCAGGATACCCAGCCCGTAATAGAAAAAGATAGAACTTTGTAGAAAGCCACGATATAACTAATACTCAAAAGAATAAGGTGTAATATATGTTTGAACTTTTTATAGATGAAAAAGTAGATGAAGATAAATCCAATAATTCCTTCAAATAATAAATTGTCTATTTGAAGTTGCATTATATTAAGCAAAGTAACAGATGCATTTGCGATAAAAATAGGTGCACGAACAGAGTCCTCACGATATACATAATAACAAACCCCATAGATGAGCGTAATAATGGTCATTAAAACCGTTGCTTCGTTATCTGTGAATATTACACGAATCCATATAGCAGTTAAAAGCATAATGGAAAATAGAGTGTATGCTTGTTCTTTTAGCATCTGATTTGTTTTCAAAAGAATAGCCAATAATGCACCATGTTGTACGAATATAGGAAGCATTGCGATCCATTTATATCCATCAGGTACGTTTGTAAAAATAAAGAATACTAATATTGCTACCTGTAAGAAAACAATCGAAATAAAATATAATACCTTGTAGGAATATTTTAAGGCAATCCATAAAAATACCGTAAAAAGAACTGTTTCATATAAAGAAAATAAAGGGATATTCGGTGAAGTACTCTTTATCAAAAATGGAACAAATACGCCCCCTACTATTGCAACAATACCGATCCCTTGCGAGCGGTATTTAAAAGTAAGAAATACCCCTAATGTTATCCACATAAGATTGAGAATAAAAGCTAGGGTTGGTCCAGATATATCATATAGTTGATGCATTGCAAAAGTGGTCAACATTAGGATCGGAATAGAACCAACAAGAAGCATATGCCCTAAATTCTTGCGACCTTTTTTAATTTGCCATATACCTAACACGATTAATACAAAACCAACAATGTACCCAATAATTACTTTTACGATTGGTTGTAAAAAGCCATAATCCGACACTGCTTTGAATCCCCAAATTACTCCCATTATAAATACGACAATAAATAAAGGGGGAAGTATTTTCTGAAAGATTAACACATCCCATTCCACAGGTTCCTTCGTTTGTTCTTGTTGTTGAATGACAGGTCGGTGAGGTGGTGAGGTAGATGGTTTAATATGTATTTGGTCTTCTAAAAATAGAATCCGTTTCTCTAACTGCTCTATCCTCTTTTCAAGAAGTTCGCTCTTCTCCATTCAATCCCTCCTTTTTGAATAATACGTTCTA
This sequence comes from Psychrobacillus psychrotolerans, assembly GCF_900115805.1. Lineage (GTDB taxonomy): Bacteria > Bacillota > Bacilli > Bacillales_A > Planococcaceae > Psychrobacillus > Psychrobacillus psychrotolerans. The sequence goes on along the minus strand of NZ_FOXU01000005.1, from coordinate 86,025 downwards.
CTCATACTATTAGACAAACATTCAAAATATCCTTTAAACAAAAACCCACTCTTCCATACCTCTTCTTTGTCTTCTTTCATATATAATATAAAATAACTTAATCTTTATAGGATGGTGAGAAAAAATGAGAGATCGTGGAGCAACTATTATTATTGAAAACGGACGAGTAGCACTCATTAAGCGCACGAAACCTCATATGACTTATTATGTATTTCCTGGTGGGGGATTAGAAAAAGGCGAAACTCCAGAGCAAGCAGCGATCCGGGAAACATTTGAAGAAATTGGGGTACATGTAAGAATCCAGCGCCCCTTTAAAGTTATTGAACAAAGCGGCACTCAACATTTTTTCCTAGCAGATATAATTGGAGGGAAATTTGGACCAGGTATTGGAGAAGAGTATACGGATCCTTCTCCTCATAGGGGTGGCTATGAACCAATATGGTTGGATGTTAAAGAGCTTTCCTCTTTGGATGTTCGTCCTAAAGAAATTATCGAGCTAATTACAGAAGAATAGGCAGTCCCATAAAAGCACAAAATGACAGGATTGCCTCTATGTATTCCACTAAGATACATATAAGGAGTGAAGTCAATGGGGTGGGTAGAGTCGATTCAACAGGTAATAAGCTATATAGAGGATCATTTACTAGAGGATTTATCTATGGAACAAATTGCTAAGGAAGCTAATTCTTCTGCTTTTCATTTTCAACGGACGTTTTCCATCTTAACGGATATGTCCCTAGGAGACTATATTCGAAGAAGACGACTAACTTTAGCTGCACAAGAACTGCTTAATACGGACAATAAAATAATTGACGTCTCCTACAAATACGGCTACGACACTCCTGAATCATTCACAAAAGCGTTCCGTAAACAACACGGAATTACGCCTAGTGAAGCAAGAAAAAATATAGGGAAAATAAATTCCTATAACCGCTTGATCATTCAGGTAAATTTAAAGGGGGCAGAACCAATGAAGTATAAAATTGTCGAAAAAGAAAGCTTTCAAGCTGTTGGAGTGAAAAGAAAATATAACTGTAAGAATGGAGAAAATACACAGGGTATTCCTTTGTTTTGGAATGATGTACATGCAGATGGAACAAATGATTTATTATTTCAATTAAACAACGGAGACATTGAGGGTGTACTCGGTGTTTGTGTTGCAGACGCAGCTTATCGAGAGAATAGCTTAATTGATTATTGGATTGCAACAGATTATGCAGGTGAAGTACCGGAAAACTTATCAGCTATTACAATCCCTGCTTCTAAATGGGTTGTATTTGAGGTGCACGGTCCGATGCCAGATGCTATGCAAAATACCTGGAAACAAATATATGCGGAGTGGTTCCCCTCTAATCCATATGAACCCGCAGGGACACCGGAGCTAGAAGTGTATTCCGATGATGATCCTTCTAGCGAAAACTGCTATTCAGAAATTTGGATACCGATTAAATAATAGGAACGATCTGCAGAGCACAAGTACTACTTGGTGAGTCATGTAGCAGTATACTTTTTTCAATATAAAACCCAAAAAGCCTCATCCTAAATTAGGACGAGGCTTTAAGTTTATTGAAATAATTCTGGATACACTGTTTTAGCAATCAATTCTACTGCTTCACCAATACGAGGTCCTGGTCGAGAAATAACGTCACCATCTACTAAAAAGACTGAATCGTTTTGTACGGCTTGTATTTTGTCCCACCCTGCACGAGATTTAATCTCTCCAGGTGCATCATCTAAATAATTTGCAGTTGTTAAAATAATTTCTGGGTTTTTGACCGTAACATCTTCCTCTGACACACTGATCCAACCTTCTTGATCGCTAAATACATTGTCGACCGATGCTGCTGCTAAAATTTCTTGTTGGAATGTTTTACTACCAGTTGTATAAATATCTGGAGATGGGCTAATTTCATAATATACCTTTTTTAATGGGGTAGCAGCTTTTACTCTTTCTTGAACTCCTTGAATAGTATCCTGAATAGAAGAAATAACTTCTTGCCCTTTTTCTTCAATGCCCATTACGGTAGCCAACTGCTCGATATCTCCGTATACATCTTCAAAAGAAGTTGCAGACTCAATTACAAAGACTTTTAATCCGGTATCTTCCAGAAGTTGCAATGCTTCTTCTTGGCCAATTGTATACGCTATTACTACATCTGGGTTCAGTTCTGTAATTCTTTCCGCATTAAATGCAACTGAATCAGATACTCGCTCTATTTCGAGTGCTTCTGCAGGATATGTATCATAATCTGTTGCTCCTACAATTTTATCGCCTACACCTAAAGCAAAAAGAATCTCTGTATTGCTCGGTTGAAGAGAAACAATCGTTTCGGGTACTTCTTCGAATGTAATTTCATTTCCTACATCATCAGTTACTGTGTATTCTTTTACTTCTTCTACTACTTCCTCTTGTTTTTCCACAGTTGTCTTCTCTTCCGCAGAACACCCTACAAGCAAGAATGAAAATAGCAGCACCGATAACCAATTAAATAAATAATTTTTCTTCATAGTATTATTCCTCCAGTTGTTTCTTTTTTCTCATTGGATATGATTTACTGACAAATTGAATTTCTTCCACTCCATGATGTTTGTTCACATAAACTGCCATCGCAAACAACACATTTGCTAATAACTGTGCATAGTCAAACAAAATCTCAGGAATTTCTCTTTCTAACGAAACTTTATGAAGAGCTCTAACTGACTTTTTTGCTTCACTTCTACAAACATGTAATTCACAAGCTGCAGTCGTACCCTGTGGTAGTACAAATATATCTACTCTTCCTTTTACTTCCTCTACATAGAAATCGTACATATTACTTAGAATTTGTAAATCGTCTTCTGTAATGGCAATCTTCCCTCGAACAGACCCGTTTAAATGGTATGCCATTGGTGCCAAATACATCAGATCCTCGTAAATCTTTGGTATATCCTTTGTCAAAGAAGCTGCTAATCCAATACGAGTAGTCAACGAATCTGTACGGATTTCAAAATCTACAGTAGAAGGTGTTTCACGCATGAACGGATAGCAAATATAGCGAATATCTTTTTTCATTACTTCTCCTCCTTTCCTTTTATTGGTGAATTTTCAAGCATATAATACTTTGTTAGTTAACAGCACAAAAAAAACGCCACCCAAATAAGGGCGGCGTGATACCTATTTAACGATAAAAAAACAGAAAAATAGAAACGTGCCGTACAATCCCTTAACTTCCGAAGAGTATCTATACGTTCAAGAAAAGGCTGGTCTCCTGGCTTATGCATCAATTTACTCTAAGAACCTTCCCATTGACTAGTCAACAGTGGTATTTTTCTTATTTCATCAGCATTTACAGTTGCGGAAACAGCTTCGGATTTTAACCGAATTCCCAAATTAAGCTAACAAGTTAGCACCTTTTCCCTGCGAAAATTATTCACTTACAATTAGTTTACCATAGCCATCTCCCTAGCAGGCACAATAATTTTCACGCATGTAAACTCACCAGTTTTGTGCTAATGTCAGTATATGAAAAAACTTATCCCGCTTTTAATATTACTTGTTATTGTATTTTTGGCATCAGGGCAGCCAGCTGAACAGCAATCTATGCAAGATGTCTTAAAAGCATGGCTTCCTAACAAACCATTAGAATCTTTTCTTCGTATTTTTCAAGTTCCATACTGGGGCATTCTCGTTTCTGTGGAAGAGCGTGGCTACTATGCTTTTGTAGAATTTTTGATAAGAAAAGGTACCCATTTTGTTTATTTTGGAATCATTGCTTTAGCCATTTATATTGCGTTACCTCCATTTAAGTATCGTAAAATTACAACAGTTGTGATCACTATGCTTCTTGCTGTTGCCGATGAATTTCGACAATCTTTCACAAGTGGTCGTACAGCTTCTCTTCAAGATGTCTTGTTGGATACAACTGGGGCTATTACTGCGCTATTATTAATGTCATTTTTTCAATGGTTTCAACAAAAAAACGTTGACCGATAAAGAGTCAACGTTTTTCACTTGTAAGTACAGTGTTGATCGAAGGGATTTGTTAATATGCCTTTGTTAGTCCACTTCAGGTAATGGATATTTCAAAGTATTTTTCTTCATTTTTTGCTGTGCAGCCTCTATTAAATCAATTCCGAGCACATCAGCAAATTGCAAAAGATAAATAAATACATCTGCTGCTTCATCAGCAATTGCCTGCTTGTCTTTTTTTATCGCATCCTCTGCAGTAACCCATTGGAAATGCTCTAATAACTCACTTGCTTCTAATGATACTGAAATAGCAAGACTACGAGCATCGTGGTTTCCTCCCCAACCTCGTTCGTCCCGGAATCTCTTTATCTCTTCTGTTAACTCTTTCATTTTATTCTCCTATTCTTGCTGTGAATGCGTATGTGTTCAGTGATGTGTATTTGTTTTGACTTCTTGCTTCCTCTAATAGATGCATTTCTGATTGTATTAAAGCTTTATATTTGATAGGTAAATGGTCGGCAGCTTCGATTAATTCTTTATAATCTGTTAATGTATATTCTATTTCCCATTTGCCATCTTGAAGATGAGTAGAGTCGATAATTTTTTCCGTTGTAATTTCGAAACCAGCTTTTTCCACAATTTGTTGAATGTCCTTAGGTGTAAATAACGTTCGAACATTAACTAAACTATTTTCTACAAAGCACTCATATTGAGCTTGGATGAGTACTGACAAGAAGTGTGGAAGCTGCTCATTAGTCTGAACTCTCGTGTCCCACTCGGCAAAGCATAATACGTTTGTCCATTTTTTGATTTTCTTTAACATTCCCAGGAATTCTTCCGGTGATTTTAAGTACCAAGAACAATGAGACAGCACAATATAATCAAAAGATTTTTCAGGGAAATCCACTTTTTCTTGAAGGATATCCAATTCAAAATTTACCTTAATCCGATTTCCTAGGGGCGAGTTCTTTAAGAAGGCCATTGAATTACCTAAAGTAACTGGGCTGCCATAGTCCGGTGAAGCTATATCGATTCCATGAACAAATCCTGTCTCTCCAACTGTATAAGCCAAAACTGCTGTCGTATCTCCTTGTCCACAGCCAATTTCTAGCACTTTGCTACCTTCTTTAATATTCCAAAAGTCTACTAGCTTTAGTCGATGCTCTGTCTGCACCTTCTGAATGGTCGGATCAAATTCGTTTATTGGCATACATTTTACAATTTCTTCGATGATGTGAGAATTAATTTCGTTTCCTCCTTCCGCTCAATTCAATATTAGTGACATATGATGTTCTCCGTAATAAGTATCCCCAACCTTTAATGCCATGTCTTCTGTCCCAAATACTTTAAAGCCTAGTTGAAGATACAGATTCTTTGCCGCCTCATTACTTGTTACTACGGAGAGGTTTATCTTTTCAATTTCGCGACTCTCTCTCGCTTGTTCAATGGCCAATCTCATTAGTGCTTTGCCTGTCCCTTGCCCCCTGCCGATTGGACTGACATACATAGCGAAAATATTTGCACGGTGTTTCATTTTTAAGTTACCCTCCTGTGCAAGAGTGACCATTCCTACTAATTTAGATTGATCGAACGCCCCAAATGTATAATTTCCCTTTACGCTTAAATTCCCCTTTACTCGTTCAATTGGATTGTCTCGCCGCATTGCCTCTTCATAGCTCGCACCAAAGGCTTCTGGGCTTGTTTTCAATGCTTCTAATCTTAACTCCCAATAAGCACTCGCGTCTTCTGCTACTAGTTGTCTTAACTCCATTCTCATACCTCCAAGCAATATCTATCATTATATAATTCATGAACTTGTATAACTCTTTGCAGTAGAAGGCCCCACTTCATAATTCACTTTCCTACGTAATTATGTTCAAAATATGTACTAGATTCCGAAATATCGACAAAACATGACATATAACACTATTGCTAATATAATGTCTCATGTAAATTAGCACTAATAAGATTGCACAAAAAGGAGTTCTACATTATGAAGAAAAAAGTTGCTTGGATTACTGATACTGCCGCTTTATTAGACTCAACTTTCATTGAAAAACATAATATATATGTCCTTCCCTTAAATATCGTATTTGAAGATGGTGCTTTTAAAGAAACAATTGATATGACTCACGACGAATTTTATGACAAGTTACGCACAGCAAAAATTCATCCAAAAACTTCTCAACCTCCAATTGGAGAGATGGTGCAATTATATGAAGATTTAAAAGCAAAAGGATACGACTGTGCCGTTGCAGTGCACACATCTAGTGAATTATCAGGAACCTATAATACCTCACAAACTGCTTCAAAAATAGCAAATTTTAAAGTGTATTCAATTGACTCTAAAATAGGATCTTATCCAATGGTCAAAATGTTAGAAGTCGGCAAGCATATGATAGAAGCAAATCATGACATAGAGGAAGTAGTTACTCATATTGAAAATATGACAAATAACTCCGAGTTATCCTTTATTCCATCTAGTTTAACGCAGCTTCATAAAAGCGGTCGTGTTTCAGGTACTCAAGCTTTTCTAAGTAATCTTCTAAATATAAAAGTAGTCATTTCTTTCGATAACGGCAAAGTCGTAATGAAAGAAAAAGTTCGTGCAGATAAGAGAGCTAAGAAGTATGTAATGAACTTACTTCGTAAAGATATGAAAATATCCAATGTTCCAGAGGTTGCGGTTATTAACTGCAATAATACGACCGATGCTAGAACTTGGAAAGAAGAATTGCTACTGGAATTCCCTAAACTAAAAGTGATTGTCCTTCCTCTTAGCGCTTGTGTAGGAGTACATGCTGGGGAAGGAACAACAGGACTTAGCTGGGTAAGATATTAATGAGTTTGTGCTACTGCACAAACTCTTTTTTTAATAAGGAACAAATTGCCTCATCACAAAAGCGTCCTTTTTCAAACGCAGATTTTCGAAAAGTACCTTCATAAACAAAACCAGCTTTTTCTAGCGTTTTTTTAGATGCTATATTATCAGGAGCAAAGAGGGCTTCAATACGATTTAAATCCATTAACTCGAAACCGTAACGTAAAATGGGCTGTAACACCTCTATCATAATGCCTTTACGCCAAAACTCTGGTGCCACTTCAAAACCAATCTCTGCTTTAAAGTGTTTCTTTTCCCAATTATGATATCCACAACTACCGATAATCTTATTCTCTTCCTTCGTAGCAATCCCCCAGCGAATCCCCTCTTTTTTTAGATATTTCTTTTGCCAATTTCCTATTAATACCTTTGCTTCTTTAACGTCTTCAAATGTGTCCAAATCATAATACTTCGTAACCTCATCTTTTGAAAAATAATAGAAAACCTCTTTTGCGTCACTAATTTCAATGGGGCGCAATATAAATCGTTCAGTTTCTAATGTTGGAAATCTTTTTTTATGATTATCATGGATAAGTAAAGCTACAAATTGGGCAATTGCTATTACACCAGCTAACGTACTGAAAATAATACTGACCCAGACAGAATTGGCAATTTCTCCATTTCCAATTGGCCCCACCTTTGGCTGATACATTGAATATATTCCCCATGCATTTCCAACTATAATAGCGATTCCTGCAAACAATAACATCCATTTTGCCATTATACGACCTCCATAGAGTTTCATTCGTTATATATAGCCGAAAATCCTTTTAGTATGACAATATTTAATATTTCACCCTTTCCTAGCCTCTTTTAATTTCTCTATAAAGGCTGAAACACTCATTTCTCCCAATACACCTACTCTATGTTGTCGAGCAGAAACTGCGCCATTTTCCATTTCATGATCCCCAATAATGAGCATATACGGATGTTTTTGCATTGCAGCTTCACGAATTTTCAATCCGATTTTCTCTACCCGGTTGTCTATCTCTACTCGATACCCATCTTGCTCAAGTTGCCACTTTACGTTCTCTGCATACTCTTTATGTGCATCGGCAATTGGTAATATCTTAACTTGAACCGGAGATAACCACAGCGGAAAGCTACCTTGATAGTGCTCCAATAGAATAGCCATGAATCGCTCAATAGAACCGTAAATTGCACGATGAATCATAATGGGTTGTCGCAATTGATTGTGTTCGTCGATGTACTTACAGTCAAACTTTTCAGGCATTTGAAAGTCTAGTTGAACAGTACCGCACTGCCAGCTACGTCCCAATGCATCTAATATATGAAAGTCGATTTTCGGACCATAAAATGCTCCATCCCCTTCGTTTAGCTGATATTCTACCTGCTTATTCTGAAGAACTGCTTCCAACGCTTGCTCTGCTTGATCCCAAACCTCTACTGATCCCATATAATTTTCTGGTCGAGTGGATAGCTCTACTTTATAGCTAAAGCCGAACTCCGAGTAAAACTCATCCACAAGGTCTAGTACCTTCGCTATCTCACTTTCGATCTGCTCCTCCAATACAAACAGATGAGCATCATCCTGAGTGAAAGCTCTGACTCGTAATAATCCATTCAATGATCCAGAGAGTTCATGGCGGTGGACTAATCCAAGTTCTGCATATCGAACCGGAAGCTCCCTATAGCTTCTTCGTTTGCTATTGAAGATTAAAACAGCTCCAGGGCAATTCATTGGTTTAATCGCATATTTTTGGTCATCTACATCTGCAAAATACATATTTTCATGATAGTGATCCCAGTGCCCTGATTTTTCCCAAAGCTCCTGTTTCATCAGAATAGGAGTTTTAATCTCTTGATATTCTGCTCGTTGATGCTTTTCTCTCCACAGGTTTTCCAGTTCGTTACGTAGTATCATCCCTTTTGGTAAATAAAACGGCATTCCTGGTGCTTCCTCCATCGACATGAACAATTCTAATTGTTGCCCTAAATTTTGATGACTTACTCTTTCTTCTGCTTTCACTTTAATTCCTCCATTTACTATTTTTCTCCTAACAAAAAAGACCACACCCATCCCAGTAAAGGGACGAGTGTGGTCGTGGTTCCACCCTAATTTGCAACACAAAAAAATCTGTTGCGCTCATACAAGATAACGGTTTCCCGATTATGGATAATTACATAAATGTGTTCCCCATAATTGCTCCAAGGTGGTAAATCATTTGCATTTCTTTAAGGGCTTTCAGTCGGTGACCCCATTCTCTGATAAGAAAGTTAAAACAATTCATATCCTTTTCTTCGCTTGAATATTAAATTTATATACAAAAAGACCACACCCATCCCGGTAAAGGGACGAGTGTGGTCGTGGTTCCACCCTAATTTGCAACATAAAAACTCTGTTGCGCTCATGTAAGATAACGGTTTCCCGATTATGGATAATTACATAAATGTGTTCCCCATAATTGCTCCAAGGTGGTAAATCATTTGCATTTCTTTAAGGGCTTTCAGTCGGTGACCCCATTCTCTGATAAGAAGTATTTAAATGATCCATGTCCTTTTCTTCGCTTATTACTAATTGATTTTTCTAAGTATATGCAACAAAATTCAAATAGTCAACATTACTGTTATATTTTTTGTGTAGTACTTCGCTTTGCCATTTGCTGCAGGGGATCCCAAACGCCATTAAATGGTGGGGCATATGCAAGATCAAGATCCAATAACTCGGAAAAGGTCATATGGTGATAAAGTGCAGTTGCTAATACATCAATCCTTTTATCTACACCATTTCCCCCAATAATTTGACCCCCTAAAATTTGTTGGTCATCCTTCCTGTAAATCAATTTCATATGCATCGTTTCCTTACCTGGATAATACCCTGCAATGTCCGTGGCTTCCTGCGTATGCACGTCATAGGAAATACCGAGCTGCTCCGCTTCTTTCTCAGACAAACCAGTTTTTCCAAGAGCCAAATCAAAAAATTTCATGATGGATGTGCCAACAATTCCTTTAAATTCATTCCTTTGACCTATCATATTTAATCCAGCGATTCGCCCTTGTTTATTAGCAGTTGTTCCTAAAGGAATATAATCATTCAGTTGTTTAATACGATGAAAATGAGTTGCACAATCTCCTGCTGCGTAGATATCGTCCAAATTCGTTTTTAAAAAATTATTTACTACAATCGCTCCATTATGGTGCAATTGAATGCCAGTCCCCTCTAAAAAACCCGTTGTAGGTTTAACCCCTGTGGCAACTAAAACTAAATCGGTAGGGTAACTTCCTTTATCTGTCCTCACATCACTTACTCTCGTATCTCCCGTGAAAGATTGAACCTCTTCATTTAATATCACTTCTACATTATGAGCCTTTGCATGTTCATGTATGAAACATGCTATATCGTGATCAAATATACCGGCAAGCTGATCTCCTCTTTGTATAATACGTACTTTTTTCCCAATACTAGCAAAGTTTTCGGCCATTTCTAGTCCAATATATCCTCCACCAATTATAGTAACTTGTTGAACATTTTCTAAATCCGCGATAATTGCCTCTGTATTTGGAATGGTTTTAATCGTATGAATCCCTAACAAATGCCCACCGTTCCAATTAGGAACAACTGGAGTAGCACCCGTCGCAATAAGCAAGCGGTCATAGCTTAAGATGAAATTATCTCTCGTTTGCAGAATATTCCCTGACACTGTTTTATTGTTAGGGTCCACATGGGTCACTTCATATCCTGTCTTTGCATCAATTCCGTATTTACTACGGAACATTTCTACACTTCGTGCTATAACGTCCGTTGAAGATACTACTTGTTTTCCTACTACATAGGGTAAACCACACTGTCCATAGGAATAAATATGTCCTTTTTCCAATGTCGTAATTCGAGCGTCAGAATCATTACGTACAATTTCCATTGCCGCACTCATCCCCGCAGCGTCTCCACCTATTATTACGTAGTGCATGAAGTTTCCTCCTTTGACTTTCCTTATTACTCTTTCTATACCCAACAATAACTTCCCTTCAAGTATTAGTGAATAGTTATGTTTGTTATACGCTTAAAATTTTTCTTTTTATTTCCTTCTAAAAGTTCTTCATTATCTTATTCTATGTAAAAAAGGCATGCCCTAATAGGACATGCCCAAAATAATTGTTTATACTGCTCTATTCCAGAAACGATGGGCAGCAATAGCATTTAAAAAACTATCTACAAAGCCTTTACCAGTTTCTTTAGTGAGAACACCAGCCTGACCAGTGAAGTGCAGATTATCAACTAGTTGCTCTCCACTAAATGTAGCACCAATCGGTTTAAAATGGGCATATGCTTCCTTAATGAAGTACGAAGCCTCTTTTTCAAACATGGCCGTTTTGCCATGTGAACTTGCTACATATACTGCATCAAATAATACAGAATCAGCAGTTAAGAAAGTATGGTCAACTGGTAACAGTGTGCCATCCGCTCCAGCAACAGATCCATGATGATCACTCACTATTTCAGGCATTGTTCCGCCTGCTTTTAAGTCTGCTAGAATCGCAGGTAAATCCTCTTCAAATCCTTCTCCGACTAAAACTGCAATTTTTCGTGTCTGAGGTTTCATAATAGTATTTAACTGACTAAGTGCTGGAGAAGACTTAGTATTCGTTGCAGTACTTACACCTTGCACTACTAGTCCTAGGTTTTCTGCTACCTTACTCGCTAGATCCAAATCTACTTGTGCAAACATCTCTAATACTTGCTGACGAACAGTAAGTTCCTTACATTTACCAAGTTCAAAGCTAAATGCATTAATGATATGTTCTTTTTCTGTATCGCTCATACTATTCCAGAATAATGTAGCCTGAGTGAAGTGATCTTTGAAACTCTCACTTCGCGCTCTAACTTTACGCGCATCTATTTTTTCCTCATAATGCGTGTATCCACCTTCCGCTTCGCTAACAGGTGTTGGAGTATTGTTAGCAAGAGAATTTTTATGGTAGCTCACTCTTCCTACATTAATCGATTGTCTACCATATCCGTCACGTTGGTTGTTATGGAATGGGCAAACTGGTCTGTTTATCGGAAGCTCATGGAAATTAGGTCCTCCAAGACGTATTAATTGTGTATCTGTATATGAGAATAATCGCCCTTGAAGTAGAGGATCATTAGAGAAATCAATTCCCGGTACAACACTCCCTGGATGGAATGCTACTTGCTCGGTTTCAGCAAATACATTATCTACATTGCGATTTAATGTCATTTTCCCTAGAATTTTAACTGGGATTTCTTCCTCAGGCCATAGTTTAGTAGGGTCTAAAATATCAAAGTCATATTTAAACTCATCTTCCTCTGCGATAAGTTGTACGCCGAATTCATACTCTGGATAGTCCCCATTCTCAATCGCCTCATATAGGTCGCGACGGTGAAAGTCTGGATCTTTCCCATTTATCTTTTGCGCTTCATCCCATACAACTGAGTGGGTACCAAGCAACGGCTTCCAATGAAACTTCACAAAATGGGATTTACCCGCATCATTAACGAAACGGAATGTATTTACACCGAACCCTTCCATCATTCGGAAACTACGAGGAATGGCACGATCAGACATTGTCCACATGACCATATGTGCTGACTCCTGATTGTTGGCAACAAAATCCCAAAACGTATCATGAGCACTAGCAGCTTGTGGAATTTCATTATGGGGCTCTGGTTTTAAAGCATGTACTAGGTCTGGAAATTTAATAGCATCTTGTATGAAAAATACAGGGATATTATTTGCTACTAAATCATAATTTCCTTCTTCCGTATAAAATTTTGTTGCAAAGCCACGAGCATCGCGTGCTAACTCTCCAGAACCACGTGATCCTGCCACAGTGGAGAACCTCACGAATACAGGAGTCTTTTTACCCGGTGTTTGCAAGAACTTCGCTTTTGTAAATTCACTTGCAGATTCATATACCTCAAACTCCCCATGAGCCGCATAACCTCTAGCATGTACTACTCTTTCTGGTATACGTTCATGATCAAAATGAGTCATTTTTTCACGAAAATGGAAGTCTTCCATTAAAGTAGGGCCTCGTTCTCCTGCTTTAAGGGAAAACTCATCCTCCGAAACTTTAAGTCCTTGATTTGTAGTCATTGCTTGTCCTTGATCGTCCACTCGAAATTCTTCTAATTGTTCATTTTTACTATTTCCAGCTACTTTCTTATCCAAACAAATTCCTCCTCTAATTATCTCTTCCCTATTGTTAATACCCAGGATGACTTTCTAAAAAACCTATAAATTCAATTACATATTTAAATCCTATTAAAGCAATATGAATTACTATTGACTTCACCTAGATGAAGTAGTAAGATTATTTCAACAACTACATACTACTTATTAAGAGAAGCGAAGGGACTGGTCCGATGATGCTTCAGCAACCGCCAAAGCTATGGTATGGTGCTACTTCCAGCAAGAAATTGAGAGATAAGTATTTATTTAACCACTTACTCTTCTCATTTTGAGATGGGTTTTTTATTTCCTCTTAATACCTACTTAACTAATCGGAATAATTTAAATTAAAGGAGATAGCAACTGTGATAAATTTATACATCAAAACAGAAAAACAGCAGCAATGGATTAATCGTTTGGAAGAATTAGAAGACAAATTTAAAAGCAAATCAGCAGATATTGACGAGAATTCTATTTTCCCAAAAGAAAATGTGGAGGATTTATTGAAACTAGGTTATGCAAGTCTAACTCTACCTGAATCGTATGGGGGCAAAGGTTTTTCTGTCTACGATATGGTTCTTTCACAGGAAATTCTTGCTAGCTTTGATGCAAATACTGCCTTATCGGTAGGGTGGAGTTTAGGTGTAGTAGGCGAACTATACGAAAAAAAATTATGGACACAGGAAAGATTAGACTTTTTCGCTACAGAAGTATTAAATGGTGCACTCATAAATCGTTCCGTCAGTGAAGCACAAACAGGTAGTCCAACACGAGGTGGCAGACCTGGTACTACCGCTATTAAAAAGGGAGATTCTTGGGTACTAAACGGACGTAAAATATTCACAACCGCTTCCCCCGTACTATCCTACTTTTTAACATCTGCTTGGATTGAGGAAGAAGAAAGAATTGGTTTTTTCCTTATACCTCGTGATACGGAGGGGCTTTCCATTGAGGAAACGTGGGATGTAGTTTCCATGCGCGGAACTAGCAGCAATGATTTAGTACTAAGCAATGTAACCGTTCATAAATCCAATTTAGTAGAGCTTCCTGAATTCGCTAGTGGCGGGAAGATCAATGGTTGGCTGCTTCATATACCTGCAACTTATCTTGGAATTGCACAGGCTGCAAGAGACTATGCAGTCCACTTTGCTAATACCCATTCACCCAATAGCTTGAATGGCTCTATTGCACAGCTACCAAACGTGCAGCAGCTTCTAGGTGAAATAGATTTAGAGCTTACGAAGGCTAGACTCGTCATTTACGGAGTTGCATCCGCTTATGACAATGAATCTACAAAAGAACTTCTAACCAACGAAGTAAGCGTGGCAAAGCATATCGTTACTAATTCAGCAATCACTATTGTCGACAAAGCGATGCGATTAGTTGGTGCCAAAAGCTTACAAAGAACAAACCCCTTGCAACGTTATTACCGCGATGTTCGAGCAGGACTCCATAATCCCCCTATGGATGATATGACGATAAAAAAACTTGCACTGACTGCGTTAGAGGAAGATAACAATAAAAAATAGTGAAATGAGGAGATTAGATATGAATAAGTACTTTAAATTGGCTGCAATAGGGTTAGCCTCCGTGACAATTTTAGCTGCATGTAGTTCTGGAAAGGCTTCAACAACTTCAGAAGATGGAGATGTTCGAAAAGTAAAAGTAGCTTATGACATGGCCTCTAAGCCTATCTCTTGGTTAGATGATAAAGGAAATGCTACGGGATACGATGTAGAAGTTATGAAATTAGTAGATGAACTACTTCCTGAATACGAATTTGAATATATAGGAACGACAAGCGATGATCTATTAATCGGTGTGGAACAAGGTAAGTTTCAAGTAGGTGTAAAAAATGCATTTTGGACAGAGGAACGCACAGAGAAGTTTATTTTCCCTAAAGATTTCCTAGGTCTAAGCAGTGCCGGTCTCGTATTGAAAAAAGAAAATGAGCATATTAAATCATTAGAGGATTTTGCCTCTGCTGGCTACTCTTTAGCTCCTATTGCAGCAAACAATGCGCAATATACGGTAATTGACGAATATAACAAGACCAACCCAGATAATCCAGTCAAACTAGATGCCGGAGATGCTTTCACAGTGGATGTAGTCCAATGGGTCAATGAGGGTCGCGTGGACGGCGGAGTAATAATCGAAGGACCATTCCAAAAACAAGTATTAGATGAAAGCGGCCCTTACTATAATCTAAAAGATGAAGTTGTTTACAATGAATTTGCAGTGATTAAAACATGGCCTTTATTCAATAAAAAAGAACAAGACTTTGCAAATGCGTATGACAAAGCTATTAAACAGTTGCAAGAAGAAAAGAAAACAAATGAACTTAGTAAAGAGTTCTACGGTCGAGACCTTTTTGAGGTGTTAGATAAAGTAGAAAGATAAAATTCGTATTTCCATCAAGGCTGCCTAGCGTTGGATACCTGGGCAGCCTTTCAAATTTAAAAGGGAGGAATATTGCACAATATGGAAAAATATTTTGATGTATCGTACATATGGAGCTCACTTCCTATATTACTTCCGTTCTTAAAAGTAACTTTTATGGTTGCTGGATTATCCATTATTTTCGGGACTTTTCTCGGGTTAATCCTTGCTGTGATGAAGCTTGGAAAGAATAAAATTGCTCAAAAAACAGCCCATTTTTATACGACGATTTTAAGATGCACTCCATCTATCGTCTTACTATTTTTAGTGTATTATGGCGTTCCCGCCTTAGCGGACAACTTCGGGTTATATTTACATGATTTAAATACGGCAGTATTTGTAGTTATTACCTTTACCCTCCAATTCGCTGCGATTATGTCGGAAGTTATTAGATCCGCCTTCGATTCTATTGAAAAAGGACAATTTGAAGCCGCCGTTAGCGTTGGGTTAAGTCCATTTCAAGCGTATAGACGAATTATTTTTCCGCAAGCATTGGTTGTCGCACTTCCTAACTTTGGAAATGGACTTATCGCATTACTTCAAGAAGGGTCTCTTGCTTATACCATCGGGCTAATCGATATAGTTGGGAAAGCAAACTTAATCATAGCAGCGAACTACAATACCCATGCATTAGAAATTTTCATCGCTCTTGCTATTGTGTATTGGGTCATCTCTATACTAATCGAGAAATTTTTTGGAAAGCTTGAAAAGGTTTTTAGTAAGGGAAAGCAAACAATTAATACGAACTAAGGAGTGTAAATAATGTCGGAAGGTTTAAATTATACGTTTTTAATTGATACATTTTTCATCGCATTATCCGGTGTCCCAATAACACTTCTCGTAACAATTGTTGCTTTGCTTATCGCATTACCTTTAGGTTTTTTATTGGCATTAACACGTATCAATCAAGTACCCGTATTGAACTGGTTCTCCAGAATATATGTTTCCTTCGTTAGAGGAACACCGATCATTATTCAAATTTTCATCGTTTATGCAAGCGTACCCTTAATACTTTCCCTATTTTTCGAAAAGTATAATATCAATATAAATGTCTACAATATCAACCCTATTTGGTACGCGTTTATCGTATTCTCTTTCAGCACTACTGCTATATTGATAGAAGTATTTAGATCTGCTTTAAGTACGGTCAACAAAGGACAACTAGAAGCGGCCCAATCAGTTGGCCTTTCAAATTTCCAAGCCTACCGTCGTATCGTAATTCCTCAAGCGCTAGTCGTAGCTCTACCTAATATTTGTACTGCTACCGTGAATTTGATAAAAGCTACATCACTTGGCTATGCAATGTCCTTACAGGAAATTACATTAAAGGCAAAAGTAGCGGCAAACGTAGGTTATAACTATGTGGAAGCTTATATAGATATTTTCCTTGTATATATTATTTTGTGCAGCCTTGTAGAATACGGGTTCAAAATATATGAAAAACGACTACGCAGATACAAATACGTGAGTGCATAAGGAGGATGAGTGAATGTTAAAAATTAATGATATCCATAAATCATTTGGAAACAATGAGATATTAAAAGGAGTCGACCTATCCATTGATAAAGGAGATGTAGTAGTCATTCTTGGTCCTAGTGGCTCTGGAAAAACGACGTTATTACGCTGTATTAACTTCTTGGAAAAAGCAGACAGCGGTCAAGCTGGTTTTGGCGATTTAAAGGTCAATTTGCACGGTGCCTCAAAAAGAGATATACACACAATCAGACAAAAAACAGCCTTCGTTTTTCAGAATTATAATTTATTTAACAATAAAACAGCATTAGAAAACGTAACAGAAGGACTCATCGTCGGTCGAAGAGTACCTAAAGCCGATGCAATTGGTATTGGGAAAAAAGCTTTAGACAAAGTAGGTTTATCAGACAAATATGATTCCTATCCGAGTCAACTTTCTGGCGGACAACAGCAGCGCGTTGGAATTGCACGAGCCGTAGCCTTAAACCCCGACATTATTCTCTTTGACGAACCTACTTCTGCATTAGATCCAGAATTGGTTGGCGAAGTACTGACAGTCATGAAAAATATTGCTAAGGAAGGAACGACCATGTTAGTGGTGACCCATGAAATGTCCTTCGCAAAGGATGTAGCTAACCGGGTTATCTTTATGGATGGCGGAGTAGTAGTGGAAGAAGGTTCTCCTCATGATATTTTCGTGAGCCCTAAAGAAGAACGCACGAAGAAATTCTTAAAACGAGTGTTACCTGAAGATTACACATTTTATATTTAGGACAACAAGAAAAATCGGGCAGTTCTTTAAAAACTAATACGTAGATATGCCATAGACTTCCGCTCTGAGCGGACGATTTTCTCCCCATATTAACTTTGACTGGTCTTATTATCTAAGCGAGAGGCTATGCAATATCTCATAGTTGAGTACTACTCACTTAATTGTTTGGATTGAAATGCTTAAATGTTCTACAAATCCAATGTTCATGCTGTATTTTTATATACTTTCTTAATTTTTAAAAAAAGCGGTGAAAAATGACCAGGTCATCTTTCACCGCTTTTATGAATATCAAATTAGCCCATAATATTGTAGCCAGAATCTACGAAGATGACCTCACCTGTTACACCGCTAGATAAATTACTTAATAATGCCACCGTCATATCTCCTACCTCTTGCTGAGTGACATTCCGTTTTAAAGGAGCCTTCTCTTCAATTTGGTGCAAAATTGTATTAAAAGAAGATATCCCTTTTGCCGCTAATGTTCTAATCGCTCCTGCTGAAACAGCATTTATACGCACATTGTTTTTCCCTAGGTCTAATGCCAAGTACTTAACAGATGCTTCCAGAGATGCTTTTGCGATTCCCATTACATTGTATCCCTCTAGTACTCGTTCTGCCCCTAAATATGTCATTGTTACGATAGATCCACCTTCAGTCATAAAGGGTGTTGCTTCTCTCGCTGCAGCAATAAGTGAATACGCACTTGTATCTTGTGCGAAAGCATAGCCTTCTCTTGAAGTTTGTAAAAAGTCCCCTTTTAAATCTTCTGCGTGCGCAAAAGCAACAGAATGTACTACGCCATGGATCACTCCAACCTCTGATCCAATTTGCCCGAACGCCGATTTAATACTATCATCGCTATTTACATCACACTCTACTACTAGTTTTGCCTCTAAATTATTATCCTTCAGTAACTTTTCAATTTTTCCAAGGGAACGTTCTTTACGGTAAGTAAATATAACATTTGCACCCACTTCGAATAATGACTTCGCCACTCCCCATGCAATACTACGTTCATTGGCCACGCCCATAACAACAATATTTTTGTCTTTTAGTTGAATTAAGTCTCTCATAAATACCTCCAAATTATTATCCTAGTATATTATACCTGTTATTAGTACCTGGTTATTATTTTAATAATAACATAAATCCTTCTTTTTGTATTAAATCATTTTGTGTTTTTGGACTTAATTACACATCAAAAAACCAACTATCTCAGAAAAAATAGTTGGTTTCTTTATATTAATGGTTCTGATATTACAACTACACGAGCGAGCCACCCGATTTACTATATTTAATAATTCCTTCTGCACTTCTATAAGCCAGAGCTGCAACTGTTCCTGTAGGATTGTAACCCCCATTATGCGGAAAGTTCCCAGCCCCTACTACAAACAAGTTTTCTGCATCCCAATGTTGTAAAAATGGATTTACTACACTATTTTCTGGACTAGCTCCCATAATAGTCCCACCCGTATTATGAGTCGTCTGATAACCTACAATATCATAATCAGTTATTGGTGCTTTTCCTTCTACCGTTTTTGCTCCCATTTCCTTCATGATATTTACAGTTTTTTCTGTAATAAACTTATGCAATGCTCTATCCTGATCTGTAAAATTATAGGTCATTTGTAAGAGTGGAAGACCATAGACATCCTTATATTTAGTGTCTAGGGATAGATAGTTCTCCTTATGGGGCATCGATGCACCCTGAGTTCCAATTGATAAAGACCGTGTGTAATTGTAGATAGAATTTTTCTTGAACTCTGCTCCCCAAGTTGGTGTCCCTTGTTGTATTGGATTTGTTTCAATAGGTCTATATCCAGTTTGCGTTATGGAAATACTACCACCATGTATAAAATCTAAGTCGCTATGATCAAAATTATCTGCGTTAAAGTCATCAATTGTCATTCCAAGGGCACCAGCCCCCATAAAGGTGTTCATTTGTTCTTCAAAGTATCCATTTGCACCGGGTAATATTTGATAACAATAATTTTTACCAAGCGTTCCCTTACCAGTTTCCGGGTCATATTGTTGACCAATATTAGATACCATAAGCAACTTAGCGTTATTCATAACGTAACTTGCTAGAACAACTACTTCAGCTTCTTGGATAAACTCTTCTCCAGACTCCGTGTCCAAATACCTTACACCGGTAACCTTATTTCCGCTTTTTATGACCTCTACAACATTTGCATGAAATTTTGTCTCAAAATTACCGGTTTTGGTTGCGGTCGGAATAACGGTTATTTCCGGCGATGTTTTTGCTCCATATTCACAGCCAAATCGTTCACAAAAGCCACAGTATTGACAAGCATTTATGACTTCTCCATCGGGGTTTGTGTAAGCTTCTGATAAATTAGCTGATGGGAGCATAAACGGAGAATACCCTAGTGATTGGGTTGCCCCTTCAAACTTTTTCAAAATAGGCGTTCTTTTCATAGGAGGGGTAGGGAAATCCTGCGCTCTCTTCCCCCAAAAAGGATTTTTATCTTCTCCTGAGATTCCAGCGGTCTGATCATATTTATAAAAATAAGGTTCCATTTCATCATAAGTAACGCCCCAATCTTGAAGCAAATAATCACTGGACAATTTGTTTGGACCATATTTTTCATCTGTCATTGTTTTAATTTGAAAATCATATGGATAGAACCTCCATGTATGACCATTCCAATGTGTTCCCGAACCACCTAACCCATCACCGAGTAGGAATGAGCTCATCTGCCTCATCGGCAACGCTGGCATCTTACGGTTATTGCGAATAGTAATGGTCTCTTTTGCTACGTCCTGCATTAGCTCGTAACGAACGGCATATCTATATTCGTCATGTATTTGCTGAAAGTCTTCTGTACCGCGTTTTCTTCCTCTTTCTAAACCAATTACCTTCAAACCGGCTTTTGCACATTCAGCTGCGATGATTCCTCCGGTCCAACCCAAACCAACGACAACCACGTCAACTTTTGTTAATGTTGTAGCCATAAATTTTATCCCTCTACTTTCCTTTACATTCCACCAAGTGGTTGTGGTGCAATTTTTTGGAACTTTTCCTTATCAATTACGTTAATATAGGACATTTGGTGACCAGGAAACTCTTTCATCTTCCAGCCATCCATATTTCGATTTCCACCATACATTGGATCTGCATAAGCACCCTCCAATGTCGCCGTGCGAAGTAGACGGAAGAAAAATGCGGAAGTAACTCCTGTCATGGGAATTTCATCATTTTGAAAAGCTGTTAATATTTCATCCATTTGCTCAGCTTCTATACTGGAAAACCCTTTTTCAAATCGTTTGTTCGCTTCTTCATCCAATACGGCAATTCCCTGTCTAAAAATAGACGCTCTTGTCAATCGACTCTGATAACCTTGAGTTTTAGCACCTACAGCAAACGGTCCTTGCATGTATTCTTTCGTATTACTTCCATATTGTCCCGCCAGCTGACGATCAATAAAATAAGGGACCCCTAAATCTATTGCCCCCGGCCCTATATCATCCTTTGGAAAGATACGTTCCGTTGCATTCGAGATTACATTAAATTCTCTTTGATTTTGAAAGAACTGAAATCCCCCATTAGTGCCCATTTCATGATTGGTATTGCCTGTATCAGATACATGCTGATCATCCTTATCGACATTTAACCCAACTAACCCACCTATTAACCCGCCACCTATTAATGCACCAGTTGCAATTCCTGTAGTCTTAAGAAAGTCTCTTCTTGAATAGTTTTTTGGTTTTTCTGTCATTTTCACTGACTCCTCCAAGATAATGATCTTACTAGTAACTGCTTACAAAAGGATATACAAGTTTATATATTTCTAAACATTATATACACCAAGATATTGCTCTAGTAAATTTCCTATATCACTCGACCACATCGGCAAATTTCCATGTTACTAAATACAAAAAAACGTCACTAACTCTCTTCTGAGGAGTTAGTAACGTTTATTATTTCTTTAGAATTTCTTCCAAATCTTCACTTAAGTGAATGGATTTTAATTTTTTTTCTTTTAAATACATATGAGAACCCATTCCCCCTAAATAGAAGGTAATATGTTCCTGTTCACTTGCAAAATGATCGAGCCTTCGGATTAACTTAGGATCTTTTTCAAATGGCAAAGTAGTTGAAGCAGATAGTAACACTAATTTAGGCTTTAACTTTTGGACTAATGACTCTATCGCACCTGGCGCTGGTGAAGCACCAACTAATACAGTTTTCCAACCTCTTAGCATGAACTGAAGCAATACTATATGCATAGGCAGCTCATGATGCTCATCCGGTAAGCATGCACCAATAACTAAAGGTGCATCATCTCTTAATTGAAACGTTTTTCTTATTTGTATCAAATAATCACGAACACTCATACTAGAAACTGCCTCTTGGTATTCGTCCCACTCATCTCTTTCCCATCTATCCCCTACTTCTTGTAAAAAAGGAATAATGACCTTACTAATGAATAACTCTAATCCTAAATGATGATAAGCCTGTTGCAGTATTAGGTTTATCTCGACTTCATCACAATAAGTACCTTTTTCCAGTAACTGAATCACATAATCATTAAATTTTTTATAGTCAGATGGTTCCTCTAAGAAGAGTGACTCTGTTTGCTCCGGTTCTTTTTCTAACATATCCACAGCTTGCTTGATAGAGTAGCCTTTTTCTGAGAGAAGCTTAACTCGTAATAATGCATTTACATCCTTTTCGCTATATACTCTATATCCGTTTTCTAATCGTTCAGGTTGTATAAATTCATAACGCTCTTCCCACTTACGGATAACTTGTTTAGACAAACCCGTGACATTAGAAACTTGTTGGATCGTATATATTCCAGTCATCCCTGTTTGGCTCACAAATGTTACCCCCTCTCTTGCCATTAATTTGTATCCATTAATAATGTATATATGCTACATTATAATAAAAATCAGTATAACACACAATAGACAAACACTATACAATGATTTGACGAATAGAATAATAAACTATTTTACAAGGGCGTGAACTGTAATGAATTTACACACTCACAATAAATTCTTCCTAAGAGCTGCTATATACGGAATGATTGCAGGCTTAGTATTAACCGTATTTTTAAAAGTAATTCAATTTATGACGGGTTATAAAGTTTATACCTTACTATTAAACATTGACTACATACCTATTTTAAATGAGTTTAAGTTCCCCGAAGTAGTCGAAGTTATATTTCATTTGATTGTTTCTGTAGCACTTTCTATTGTTTTAATATTGATAATACGGCAACTTCCAACGATATCTGCTATTACAATTATTGCCCTCTGCGTCTTTGTTAGTTTTATCATTGGAGGTTTATACTTTCCAACTACTATTTTATCGGAAAGAACTCCACCCATCAGTAGCCTTCCATCTTTTATTTATTGGATGGTAGGACATGTTTTGTATGGTTCTATTCTGGGTATTTTATTGTCAAGCAGGTACTGGAGCAGATAACCTCGTGTGCAGAGGTATTATCTGCTTTTTTATTTAACTAAAAAAGATTAGACAAAGGTTAGACAAAATTAAATTAATATGTTATGATTCATTTATCAAATTAACCTACAGGATGTGACAAAGTATGTTTTTAGCGTGGAATGAAATTAAAAAGAACAAACTTCGATTTGCATTAATCGTTGGAGTATTAATGCTAGTATCCTATTTAGTATTTTTCTTATCTGGTTTAGCAACAGGCTTAGCTAGTCTAAATAGAGAAGCCGTAGACAAATGGGATGCTACGGCAATCGTATTAACCGAGGAGTCCGATAAAAGTTTACCTCAATCTTCTCTAACTACCGAAGAAGCGGATAACATTAAGGACAATGACACTGCCACTCTTGGACAGTTAAATTCAATCGCTAGAAATGGCGATGCAAAACAAAATATCGCTCTTTTCGGTATTGATTCGGAAGAATTTATAATGCCCAAAGTAACAGAGGGTGAAAAGTTTGCAGGCGACAACGAAGTGATTGCTAGCGATACGCTTAAAGAGGACGGATTTAAACTGGGTGATGAACTTGAACTATCCTCTACTGATGAAAAGTTAACCATTGTAGGATTTACAGATAGCGCACGTTTCAATGCCGCTCCAGTCCTTTATGGGGATGTAACTACTTTCCAAAAGGTCAAGTTCGGTGAAGGCGCCGCAGAAAATGAAACACAAATAAATGGGATCGTTGTTCGTGGTGACGACTTCTCTTCCATCTCAACATCGAATGAAGATTTAGAGGTTATTGAAGTAGAAGAGTTTATAGAAAACCTTCCCGGTTATACAGAACAAGCCTTAACTTTAAACTTTATGATTTATTTCTTATTTGGGATTTCGTCTGTTATAGTGGCAATCTTCCTTTATGTATTAACAGTTCAGAAGATTAGTATGTTCGGAGTTATGAAAGCACAAGGTATTTCCAACGGCTATTTATCTCGTTCGGTAATTGCCCAAACATTCTTATTGGCCTTCATTGGTGTAGTTGTTGGCTTTGCTCTAACTCTAATTTCTGGAGAATTCTTACCTAGTGCTGTTCCGGTCGCATTTGATATTCCAACCATGATTATTTACGGAGTAATATTAATAGTCGTGGCAATTCTTGGAGCTGTATTCTCCGTGTTAACAATCGTAAAAATTGATCCGCTTAAAGCGATAGGAGGTTAATGAATTGGCTATTTTAGAACTTAATAATGTAAAAAAATCATTTGGCAGTGGACATATGAAGGTAGATGCTTTAAAAGAAACGAATTTTTCTGCTGAACCAGGAGAGTTAATAGCAGTCATTGGTCCTTCAGGATCAGGGAAAAGTACCTTTTTAACAGTTGCAGGTGGACTACAAACTCCCACAAGTGGAGCAATATTAGTAAATAACAAGGATCTTGCCGATTTAAATGAAAAACAACGCTCCAAAATTAGACTAAAAGAAATAGGTTTTATCTTGCAAGCATCTAATCTAGTACCATTTTTAAATGTCGATAATCAAATGAAATTATTAGATAATGTAAAAAAAGATAATATGAGCAAAGAGGAATTGAATGCGTTATACGATAATCTTGGCATTAAAGAATTACGCAAAAAATATCCCGCTGATTTATCTGGCGGTGAACGTCAACGTGTCGCTATTGCTAAAGCCTTATATAGCAAACCTTCCATTCTCCTCGCAGATGAGCCTACCGCATCTCTAGATTCGGAAAAGGCTTATGAAGTGATGGAATTATTGAAAAAAGAAACAACACAAAATAAAACAACTACAATCGTCGTGACGCATGATACTCGTCTAATAGAGTATTGCGATAAGGTTTATGAAATGACGGATGGTGTACTAAAATTGAAGGAAACATCTAAAAAATCGCAAGCAATCCTTTAAAGAAAAGCCTTTTCTATCGCTTTCGAATCTAGATAGAATTCCCACTATAAGACTACCGAATTTCTAGGAGTATTGGCTGTGACACCCGTCACAACCAATACTCCTTTTTTCATGAATTTGATACCTTTGGTTGAGGTGAAAAACTGCGGGATTCTTCTTTTTTACCATTTGTAATATATCGCATTCATGTTTCTCACAATTATATTGAAAATTGTGATATCATAAAACATAAAATTTTATTAATGAGTTAGGAGTGCTTATATTGAAAGTTCAACCATCTACTAAAATGTCGTTATTTGAAAAAGCAATTTTTGGAGATTTGAAAGCCGCAGCTGCTGCAAAGCAAGCTCAAGGTTTTGACTTATATGATTTAAGCTTAGGCAGCCCTGACCTTCCACCAGATGAACGTGCTAGAAAAGTATTATCAGATCTTAGCTTTGCAACGGATTCATACGGTTATACACTTACCGGAACTAAACGTTTCAATGAAGCTGTTGCAGATTATTATAAGCGTCGTTCCAATGTTATATTAAATCCAGAGACGCAAATTGTTCAAACAATGGGTTCCCAAGAAGGACTCGTTCATCTACCAATTGCCTTTTGCGATGAAGGAGATATCATTCTTACGACAAATCCTGGATATGTAGCCTATGATGCTGGCATTAAACTTGCCGGTGCTAAACCCTATTATATGGAGCTATTAGAAGAAAACAATTTTTTACCTAATCTAGATGCAATACCAGAAGAAGTTGCGGTAAAGGCAAAACTAATGATATTAAATTTACCTGGAAATCCGGTTCCAGCAATGCCTGATCCGATTTTCTTTGAAAGAGTCGTAGCTTTTGCTAATAAGTACAATATTATTATTTTGCATGATGCGGCTTATTCAGAATTCTATTTTACTGGCGATGCACCGAACAGTTTCCTCTCAACACCAGGAGCTCTAGAAGTAGGTATGGAGATTAACTCTTTATCGAAGAGCTTTAGTCTAGCGGGAACACGCATTGCTTATATTGCAGGAAATGAAGAGATGATTAATATTATGAAACAATTAAAGTCGAATTTAGACTTTGGGATTTACGGCCCTATTCAAGAAGCTGGTATTGTTGTCTTAAATCACGCAGAGGAAATAACAGATCGACTACGTAAGATATTTTCCGAGAGATATCATTTCCTAACCCAAGCTTTAACTGATCTGGGTTGGAAGGTTGCACCTTCTACTGGAGGGATGTTCGTTTGGGCAAAATATCCCTATGAAATGAATGACAAGGATTTTGTATTTGAAGTAATCGATCAAACTGGTGTTGTAATGGTACCAGGCACTGTTTTTGGATCCGCTGGTGCTGGTTATGTTCGCATTGCATTAGTACAAGATATTAATATACTGAAGCTAGCAGTGGAACAATTAAAGAAGTTAAAGGTACTTTCAATTTGCTGAACATCTTCGTTTTTGAATCTAAAAAATAAAAAAGCAATCTCTAGTCATTTCACGACTTGAGATTGCTTTTTAATTGGGATGATTAAAACGAACTAAATTTTTACCGGAATTTTTAGCATCATACATAGCCTTATCCGCTTCTTTAAAAACGGATGTAGCTGTAGTGCCACTTATA
Organism: Psychrobacillus psychrotolerans; assembly: GCF_900115805.1. Taxonomy (GTDB): domain Bacteria; phylum Bacillota; class Bacilli; order Bacillales_A; family Planococcaceae; genus Psychrobacillus; species Psychrobacillus psychrotolerans. The sequence goes on along the minus strand of NZ_FOXU01000005.1, from coordinate 59,390 downwards.
GAAGAAAATGCAATACCAATACTTGCAGAGATATTCAATGCATAATCATTGATTGACCAAGAAGCCTGGATAGCTTGCTGAATATTTTCTACCTTTTCCAAGATTTGACCTTCCTCGTGGATATTGGCGATTAAAGCGATAAATTCATCTCCCCCTAATCTCGCTACAAAATCTTCGGAATCTATGACTTCCCTTAACCTGCTACCAAACTCTTGAATAACATCGTCTCCTGTTTCATGTCCAAAGTTATCGTTGATTTGTTTAAAGTCATCAATGTCTAGAAGGATTACCGCAAAGCCTTCACCCGTTTTTTCTTCTTGCTCTAAAATTTCCTGAAGGCGATTTGTAAAAAAACGCCTGTTTGGTAATCCTGTTAAAGAATCATGGTAGGCATAATACTCTAATTGGTCTACATTCTCTTTTTGCAACGAAATATCACGAGCAATTAGTAGCATGTATTTAAACTTGCCACTGTCATTAAATACCGGGGTACCATTTAGTTCAGTCCATATCCACCCCTTATTTACATGCATCGCTTTTAGCTCAACTTTGTAAGATTTCTTGTCTTTAATAGCTTGTTGAAAACGGTCTTCTAAAAGCACTACATCACCTGGATGTATATTCAAAAATGGATGCTTTTCCCCAATTTGTTGGTCATATTCAAATATTTCTTTGCCAGAAGGTGAGACATATAAATACTCTTGCTTATCGTTCAATAAAATAATAACGTCTTGTACATTTTCTGCTATAATACGAAACTTTTCTTCACTATCAATATATTTGCTTGCAAGCTTGTCTAACTCTCTCATATCTTTTACTCCGACGAAAATGCCCGTTTGCCGTCCGTCTAATATAATTGGAGTTAGTTTTACTAAGCAGCCCATTAAAGTTCCCGATTTACCCAAAAAGTTTAACCGATAGTCCCTCAGTTCACCGTTTAATGCTTGAGCAAGACATTCTTTCGCTTCTTCTTTGTCTTTTGTTTCTACAAAGTCGATAAAAAATTCTCCAATAAGTTCGTTTACTGTATAACCACTCAATTGTTCCAGTGCACGATTTCCACTAGTTATATATCCTTCCAAATCAATTTTAAATATAGCATCGGGATTATGGTCATAGAGAGATCTATATTCGGATTCTGTTGCTGCCAACTGACTTTGACTTTTCATCTTTTCGATTTCTATTAATCTCTCAGTTGTTATGTCCTTTGCTAGAGCCACGATATGCGTACATACTTCATCCTCGTTTAGGATTGGTGTTAAAGTTATCTCAACATAAATTCTGTCACCCGTTTTAATCTTAATACATTCCTCAAACAAGTGAATTTTCTTCTTCTTGATCACTTCCATACATTCCTTTTGTAGCTTGTTTGCAGGTTCTTCAGAGAGAATGCCATGTAACGATTTTCCAACTGCTTCATGAGTTAGGTTCAATCTATTTTTCAAAGATGTATTTAAAAACTCACATATAAATTGTTTTTTTTCTTCGACCCTCAATATAAAGACCATTTCTGGAATTCCATACATAAGCGCCTTAACTAATGATAGATTTTCATTCGCCATGTTCATTCACCTCTTAATACAATATTTATATTTAAATATACACTACTAAGCTTATTGAATGGAAAAATAGACCAAGAATGAGCCAGATAGGAAATTATCTAGCTACCCCTTGGTCTGTCTTCCCCTTTTGAAGGTTGTATAAGCGCAAACTTTTCCCAACGTCTGCTTTTCCATCTAAAGAACATAATTGTAGCACGGGTCCATTCATCTGCTGCTATGGCTAACCAAACTCCAACTAACCCTAGATCGAGTACAAATATTAAAAAGTATCCTAACGGTAAACTCATCATTACCATTGACAAGGCTCCCACAAATACAGGAAAAGTTGCATCACCTGCTGCACGTAAAGAATTGATAATGACTATATTTATCGTCCGACCAGTTTCTAAAAGAAAACTTAATAATAGTACAGATGCACCTATCTCAATTATTTCTTTATTGTCAGTGAATAGTCCCATTAATGGATAGCGTAATACTATGACAATAGTCACCATTGTTACTGTAAAAATAACTGCCCATTTCACACTAAACCAGACGGATTTATATGCTTCCTCTTTTTCACTTGCACCTACAAGTCGCCCGACGATAATTGCTGTTCCCATTCCAATAGCAATTGCAAACAAGTATGTGAACATCGATATATTAACTGCATATTGTCTTGCAGCCAATGATTCGGCTCCTAAATAGGTCACATAGTACAGGAACACAATTTGACAACCCTGATACAAAATCTGCTCAAATGCAGACGGAAGACCGATCCGTAAAATTTTTGCAATATATTCTTTCGACAGAGTGAAATAATAATGCACTTGCACACGGTACTCCATTACCCGATAAAGCAACCAGAAAAAGACAAGCAAAGCTAGAAAACGACTTAATACAGATGAAATAGCCGCACCTTGTACTCCTAGTTCTGGAAAACCAAATTTCCCAAAAATTAATGCGTAATTTCCTATTACATGAAAAACATTCATACCAAGAGAAACAAGCATGGTCTGTTTTGTATATCCATGTACACGAATAATAGCTGCGAGAGCATTAATAATGGCTTGTAAAAAAATTGCTCCGCCAACAATTGTCAAATATTGATTTGCGTGTGCTAAAACATCGCCTTGCAAATTCATCGCAACCATCATTTTTTTGGAAAATAGAACAAAACCAATACTCAGGATTACTCCGACACATAAATTTAATGTCACTGCCAAACCTGATATCTTTGATGCTTCTACATAACGTTTCGATCCTAGATATTGAGAAACAACAATCGCCGCACCATTACCGACAACTTCTAATACCAATATTGCTATGTGAATATACTGATTTGCCGCGCCCACTCCTGATACTGCATCATCCGAGAGTGCACTGAGCATAAAAGTATCGGCTATTCCCATTAACATAAATAAAAATACTTCTAAAAATATCGGCCAAGTCAAAGTAAATAAGCTTAACTTTTCCCCTAAATTGTTCTTTTTAGTGACTACCACTGCTACTCCTTCTTTATCCTGAAATTTTTAATAAGAAGAATCTTACCATAGAAACTGATTTTCTCCTATTGGTTTTATTGACTTAATACTAAATTTCTCCTGATCCTTCATACAAAAATACACGTTTGACTATTGAGGAAGTCAAACGTGCAATTATCTATTATTCAATCCCTATATGTTTATGAATATACTCTTTAATCTCTGGAACAGATAACTCTATTTCATATGTCAAAAGATTATCCTTTACATAAGCTAATTTATTTCGCTCTACAGCATCAGATTGGATGTGTAAAATATTGTCTATATATAATATTCCTTCATTAGTAATCATTTGGTCATGGTCACTCAGCAAACCTTTGTTGTTTAGTGCTTCCTGAATACTAGTCAAATTATCTCCTAATGCCTTTGTTAAAACTTCCCCTAATCCGTCAGCATTTTTATCATTTTTTTCCAAGAAATTACAAACATAGTAAGCTAAAAGAATCTGTTCTTTCTCTACTAATCTCCCCATAGGTTTTCCCCATTTCATCTTTTTCACTATTATTCCTTTTTTCTCTCAAGATTAAACATAAAAAGTTAAATGGAGTCTTGTTTTGTTGAGGGTTATTCAGCAACTACTTTTGCAATGTCGGATTTTATCGATTCCGGACTATCCGTTGGTGCATATCTTTTTATGATATTACCATTTTTATCGACAAGAAATTTAGTGAAATTCCATTTGATGTTTTTTGACAATATCCCTTTACTATTAGATGTTAAATGTTGAAATAGTGGGTGCGCTTCTTTACCATTTAACTTAGTCATTTCATGCATTGGAAATGTAACACCATAGCTCATTCGACATGCTTGCTCGGCTTCTTCCGCGTTACCTAACTCTTGTTTAAATTGATTCGACGGGAATCCTAAAACAACAAGCCCTTCTTCTTTATACTCATTATATATTTTTTCAAGTCCATCAAACTGACCGCTTAATCCACATTTAGTTGCTGTGTTTACGATAAGCATTGGTTTTCCCTTATACTCATTTAATTCGTACTCTTGGCCGTCCGATTTTTTCACTTTAATATCATAGATACTCAAATTACTCACTCCTTAAGTTGATTTAGAAATGCATTTAACTCTTTAAGGTTAGTCATTAAAGTCTTGGCGTTAATATCTAAATAATTGCAGCTAGTAATTTTACTAATAATTGCCCGTTCGATTGGTTTTTCTTGCTCTAATGCCTTTTCTGTCAATGAAATGACGAATGCTCGTTTATCCTTGTCAGACTGCTCTTTGTTAAGCCATCCATTTGCAATCATTCGGTTAATAATTGGATTTAAGGTTCCAATTCCTAGACCTAATTGATTTCCGATATCCTTCACTAACAAGTTATTCTGTTCCCATAACGTGAGCAATACTAGATATTGAGAGAATGTTAAATGGAATGGCTCCAAAGTTCGTGCATACAACTTAGAAAAGTTACTAGATGCTTTATAAACCTCGAAGCATAGCTGCTGTTCCAACTTGGAAGGATTGTTCATGAAAATCACACCTAAATTATTATTTTACGATTATTTCTACATCAATGGAATTTTTTACTGCTTTTGAATATGGGCAGTAATCATGCGCTTTTTTCACATACTTTTCTTTCAACTCATGATCGTCTAACCCAAAAATCTCTACTTCTAGCTTCGCAGCTAATTTCACTCCGCCGTTTTCTTTGTCCGCAATCAATGAAATAGTAGCAGTAACTTCACTTTTTTCTACTTTTACTTTATCCTGTTCTAACACAAGCTCTAAAGCACTGTTAAAGCAAGAACTGTATCCCGCAGCAAAAAGTTGTTCTGGATTTGATGCTGTAGTCGCTTCCCCGCCTAAAGCTTGTGGTTTAGCAATGTCCAAATAAAATATATTATCTAATGAATGTACCTCACCTTGTCGTCCACCAGTATTTACAATAGTTGTTTCGTATAATGTTTTCATATTCTTTCCTCCTCTAGTTTGTATTGCGTTCCATCTAATTATCAGAATAAACTATATCGTGTACGATGTAAAATAATATGCATTACAAAAAAGTGTATGAAATTTTCCATCAGAAAATTCCACACACTTTTATTTAAGAACCTATAAACAATACACACTGACTAATCGCGATATAAAATCCGACATTATTTACAGGGGAGTTATCATTCACTTCAAGCTGAATTTTAAATAAATCATTAAGCTCTGCCTTCCACTTGGCGATCTCACTATCATTATAGATAAACTTAGACCAGTCTTCCATTTCCTTATCCAATTTTATCTGTACATTACCATCTGATATTAGTAAGTCTGGAACGAGCTCTTTCCATTTATCATAAGCAACTAAGTATTTATTCTCGTTAATATAGTCATAAACCTCAAAATAAACCCTACCTTTTCGAGATAGTTTTTTACACATGCAAATTAAATTCTCGTTACTATCGTAAACGTTATAGATAAGAAAGTAACGGTAATCCATTATTTTATCTAACCGTTTTTTTAAACCATTAGAATAATATCGTTGAAATATAAAAACAACTTCTCCTCTTTCATTGTAAACAGGGGTTTTCGGATTCTCTGCAATATTAACCGGTTGTTCGTATGTATAGTTAGCCATGTTTATTCCTCCTGTGAAAATTACTACATAACTCGACTAAATTATTTCCCGGGAAACAAATCCCTATTAAGGTCTAATAGATTTAGGCCCTTCTGAATCTATATGTAACAAAGCAATGCTCATGAATCATATTAGCTCATGAGCATTCAACAACATTATCTGCACTTATAGATTTTATCATCTATGCTAGCGATTTACGCTGGTAATTTAGAATATCTTCCATTGATTTATCGAAGGGGATAAAAGATGACATATTTTCTACTATAAGATTAGAAGAATGCATAATCTCTTTTTCTTCTAATTTATCTTCAATAGACTCCACTGTGAACTCAACACTAGAAATGGCCTGCAAACTACTAGTAATTTCTTTTAGGTATCTTGGCAGTCCCGAGGTTATATTATGCATACTACCAGATTGACTTTTATTAAAAATAATTTCATATCCACTAACTGCATCACGCACATCTAGAAAATCGCGTTGGGCCAACAAATTGTTTATCTTGAGAACTTTTTCTGACCCTAGTAATTCCATTTCTGCAACTTTTTTAGCTAAAATAGAGCAAACCCCGTTTGATTTTCCTGGACCTATTAAATTTGACGGATTCGCAATGACGATATCCATTTCATATAATAACTGCCAAGACCTTGCTACTAGTGTTTGTAAGGTTTTACTTAAGCTATATGGATGTTCTAAAGTTGTAATATCATTTATATCAAATTGAAGAGTAGACCCTACGACTACAACCCTACATTCAGGAATTTCGTGTCTAATCGCTTCCAGTAAATAAGCTGTGGACATTGTATTTACTTCTAAAGAAGCGATTGGATTTGTCCAGGATGAGGGTACATGGTTTTGCCCTGCCAAATGGAGGACTCTGTCTGGATTGTGCTTTTTTATCAAGTCCATTATTTCATTTCTATTTGTTAGATCACACGGTTCGATTTGTATTTGACTACCTTTTATAGTAAATGGCTTTCTAGAAACTCCAATTACTTCGTAGCCAGCTTGTTGAAAATGACGACAGGCATGAATACCTGTAAAACCAGTAGCCCCTGTTATTAATAACTTCGTCTCGTTGGTCATTCCATTAGCTCGTTCTCAAAATATGCACTAGAGTCACTTTCTAAATGCTTATTGAATGTATACGTTTCTTTTAGACCATCCTCGATTGTATATGATGGATTCCAATTTAACAGATTTCTAGCCTTTTCATTGCACAGGCAACTATGTTTAATATCCCCTTCCCTCGGTGCAGTAAACTCTCGTTGAATGGATATTCCATGAATCTCTGTTAATAAGGATAATATATCGTTTATGGAAGTCTTTTGTGAGGTACTTACCTGGATCGTTTCTTGATTACCAGACTCCAATGCCGCAATATTGGCAGCAACAATGTCCTTTACGTAGATAAAGTCTCTCGTTTGCTGTCCATCGCCATGTACATTGATATGTCCACCTTTTTGAAGTCGATCTAAAAATACAGAAACAACTCCACCTTCTCCTTTAGGACGTACGGTTGGTTTATCATTTCTTCCCCCCTAACATATAAATAAAGTTAGTGTATCCATGAAATAATAAAAATGTGTATACATTAGGTACTTCTTCTCATTTTCCAAAAACCGCTCAAATACCCATACCTGTCTCTGACTTTTAGTCATATGTTGAAAGAGAAATGAAAAAGAGGAACATGTTTGGCTTTAAAAATTGTTAAATTAGCTATCACGCCAAAACAAACGATTTCAACTTCACCCACTGTAGCACGCTACTTTCATGAGGTACCAGAAACTATCCATGAGGTTACCACGCATAAGATTAATGCATCCGATTTTCTAACTGATCAGGGGGAAATAGCGCAATCGTTGCCGGTTCTAAATTTAAACAACAGTTACTTTAATGTATATATAAATGGAGTATTACAGATGGATGAAAATTTCTCATATACAGCTGGAGAAGATGGAATTGGATCTTTACTTCTCTCTCTACCAGATGACTCAGAAATCCCTAAAGGTACTCCCATTATTATGGAGACGGTCAACTTTCATCCAGAGATAGTATCAGAATAGACAGGGAAACCTGTCTTTTTTTATTTGTCCTTTCTCTATTTTTCTCCGAAGCAATCTTAAATTATTTTTCTACTTATAGGAAACTAGCCCCTGCTCTATTTCATTCTCTAGCATTAACTATTAATAAGGTGCATGTACGCCTTGGCCTTGGGGACCTTTGCTTAGCTTCCATACAATTGAAAAAACACAACCTTAGACCATACTCAGGAGTACTAGATTGGATGGCTAGTATAGATCTATCTCAGGTAAATGAACTACTAGAAAATCGTTTTATAGGGTTTCTTGAATATGATAATCTACGTGTGATCGGTTACGCCGATGATTTTATATGCCTTTCAGATGATGGCTATAATCTTGTTTCCAATCATGATTTTGATGGAGAAAAAAATACATTAAATTATTTAGGGGGCTATGCAGAAGTAATGGAGAAGTACGAACGAAGAATTCAACGCTTTCTTTCAGAAATGGAAAATGCTAAAAGAATATTATTCGTTCGAACAGAAGGTACACTCGAGGATGCAGCTGTTTTACAAGACGTACTTTCCAGAATAGTAAAACACGACTTCAGTATTCTACTTATCAATCACACATATGTTCCAGGAATTGTAGAAAAAAGTTGGCCTTTAGATAAAGTTTGTTCGATTGAGTTTCCTAATATAGACAAATGGGAAGGAAATCACGACTTATGGAAAGAGGTGTTAAGCGGGATTCGTTTGCGCAAGTAGCTTAATGTGCAAAACGTTTCTAAAATCAAGCAATTATTAGGGAGGAAAAATGGTGTTTACCGATGCAACAATATTGATAACCGGGGGGACAGGCTCATGGGGAATTGAACTAGTCACACAACTTCTTCTTCTTGACCCTAGGAAAGTTATTATTTTTTCAAGAAACGAAAATAGACAAGTCATGATGCGCCAGAACTTTGAAGATACAAGATTACAATTTAGTATAGGGGATATACGAGACGAAAATGCTCTATCTTCCGCATGTGTTGGTGTGGATTATGTTTTTCACTTAGCCGCACTAAAACATGTCCCCGTATGTGAGGAAAATCCTTTAGAGGCTATTAAAACGAATATAGTCGGAACGCAGAATGTAATTGAAACTTCCATAAAGAACCAAGTCAAAAAAGTAATTTATGTTTCTACTGATAAAGCTGCAGATCCAGCTAATACGTACGGAATGACAAAGGCACTTGGGGAAAAGCTGATTCTTGGTGCAAACGAATTAGGTTCGCTCACTAGGTTCTTGTGCATTCGAGGAGGGAATGTGCTTGGAAGCAGTGGCAGTGTCCTACCAATTTTCATGAGACAACTAGAAGAAGAGAACAAAATCCGGATAACCGATAAAAGGATGACACGTTATTTTGTCACACCAAAACAAGCGATTAAAACGCTACTTCAAGCTACAGAGTTGGGAAATGGAGGAGAAATTTTTGTCATGTATATGAACGCTTGTAATATACTCGACTTGGCAGAAGTTCTCATCGAGTATTACAATAAGAAAAATGTTCACATCCTTGAAACCGGTGCTCGAGTCGGAGAAAAGACTCATGAAGTATTAGTAGCAGAAAACGAAATACCAATGGCCACCGTATTTAACAAGGATCTGATAAAAATTACCCCTGTGAACTCTACCAGCAAAACTTCTTCTATACCTTCTATTCTAGTAGATACAAAACAAAATTTAATGACAAAACAAGAAATTAAAGAACTATTAGTAGAAGGAGGCTTTCTAAAGTAAGTAAAAGTACATTTCAAATTGCCTTTAAAATAGTAAATAACAAAAAACTAGACTCGCCTAAATTGTCTAGTTTTTTTGTATTTCACTTTTAGGATACCTTTTCATCTGCTGTAGGATAAACAAAAACACACCGACTAGCACTAGAATACCACCAACAATTTGCCAGCCTACTAATCGTTCTCCTAGGAAAATAGCAGCAAGGATAGTTGCTCCTACCGGCTCTCCTAAAATACTCATAGATATCGTAGTAGCTGTTACATAATTCATCAACCAATTGTTTATCAAATGAGAAATAGTCGGTACTACCGCTAACAACACAAAAATTCCCCACTCTCTTGAATCATACCCTCCCATAGCAACACCTGCGAGTAGGTTATAGACAATGAGTGCAATAGCGGCAAAGCCAAAGACAGTGAAACTATAAATCCAATGGGAAACTACTTTCACTGCTTTTTGCCCGATCAATAAATATCCAACAACCGCAATCACACTTAGAAAAGAAAGTATATCGCCAAGAATGGCATTTCTACTTAGACCAAAATCGCCCCATCCGACCATCACCGCTCCTATTACAGCAATACCCATGGTCATAAGTGCGGATTTCGTAGTTCTCTCTTTAAACAAAATGACACCACCAACCAACGCGATAATCGGCTGCAATGCCAAAATAATTGTTGAGCTAGCAACTGTTGTCAGTTTTAAAGAACCAAACCATAGTGCAAAATGTAGAGCTAAGAACATACCTGCGACAAACAGTAATAGCCATTCTCTGTTTGTTAGTTTTTTAAACTCTGCCCTTTTAATCCATACAACTGGCAGTAATAGCAGGGTCGCTAAAATCATGCGATACATACTTAATATTGTTGCGGGCGCATGAGACCACTTGACGAAAATAGCTGCAAACGAAATTGCTATAATGGAAATGATTAATGGTAATACAATTGATTTGGATGCATTTGCTTGATTCACTAACTTACCCCGTTCTATTAATTTTCTTTGCTTATAAACTAATCTTAATATACTGGATAAAATTAAAATAAGAAATACAAAAAACTTCTCATTTTACAATAAGAAGTTTTAGGACTTATCTCTTTTCCACTTTCTGTATCTATCATAAATACCTTTACAAGTAGTGTAACCTATTATAGCGATCGCTAGACCAATTCCTGTTAATGCTGTAATAAGTGATATCCACTCAAAAAAGGAATATCCCGGAACCTTCGACCAATCTGTTTTTCCCTTCCAATCCTCAATAACAAGATTCATCCCATAGATACCCGAAACTACTGTGAATATAGTTAACATAAACAGCAATGAGTTACGTCGTTTGCTTGCTTGATTGTTTTGAGCCTTATATAGATCATCTACAGTTTGTCTTACCTCATCGAAAAGATCTTGTAAACGAAATACTTCCCGCAACTTCTGGGTAAGCTCTTTTCCTTCTGTTCTAGCCGAAACCTCTTCAAAATAATAGCGTGAATAGAATTTTGATATGAGTTCTATTAACTCCTCTACATATCTTTTATCCTTTGCCCAACTAACTTCACTATGTTCATAAGAAACTTTTAACAATATAATTTTATAATAGTAATGCAACATTAAATTATAATAATGCACACTCATAAATTGAGAAACACTTTGTTTTAACTGTTCTTTTTTCTTATTAGAGATAGTGACCTGAGTATGTTCAGAAGAAATTGTATATGTATGCGGTGCCCAACGATCATGAATACGTGCATCAACATAGCGGTTCACGTACTCTGGGTTGGAACTAGAGATAAATGCATTTCCGTCTATATCCTTACCATCTAAATGCGCCAAGCGGAACAGCTGATCTTTTGTAATTTCGGTTTTATCATCCGCTATTAGGAATACAGAAGTATGCATTCGCTCATCCTCAAAATAAGGAAGACTCCCGTAATAACCCGCTAATTTCTCATTATGGATGATATACGGCTTTAACGGTAAACAAATATAGTCAAAAACAAGTTCATTTGTATTATTGAACACTTTACCATCATGGTGGATTTTAGCACCTTTATCCTTGGGAAGCTTGGGTTCAAGCACACAAAAATGATCAATGCAATCCAATAAATTCGTCAATGTTTCCTGCTCTTGATCCATTGCTACCCGGATCGTAATGATACCGATACCGAATGGACACAAGACAATATCCATACTATTAATGATAAAATTTAGTTTATTGTCATGTACTTCGTATACAAACGAATCTTTAATTACTTTGGAGTAACGCAAAAATCCCCTATTTTTAATCGAAGGAGGGAAAAGCTTATCCTCAATAAATGGCAGAAAAAATTGATCCAATTCCTCATGTGAAATGTTAATATTTTCTCCATAGTACTTATCTTGTAGCTCTTCATTATCTAAAGTAAAAAACGTGTAATGATTCTTTTCAAGTTGTGCCATTAGCTCTTTCCGCTCTTTCTCTCGAAAAGAAAACGGAAAAAAATACGTCATATATGCATCAGTAATATTCAAGGGTTGGATTTCTATTTTATCCATTTAAGTTCTCTCCCTTGTTTGTCATTATTATTCTTTACCACCGTACATTCATCTATAAACCAAAATACAGTCATTCCTAAAGTTTACTTTAGGAATGACTGTATTAGCTAACTAATTGTTACTAAAGATTGTTGTTGTTGTTGTTATTGTTGTTGCGGTTATTGTTACGTTGGTTTTGGTTGTTGTTGTTTCTGTTTTGTTCGTTTTGGTTTTGCTCGTTTAGATTGTCAAAGTTGAAATCTTCACCGAACTCAGCTGGATTGTTTTGGTTATTGTTATTGCGATTGTTGTTGTTATTATTGTTGTTATTGTTATTTCGGTTATTATTGTTTCCCATGACTGCTCACCTCCCTGGCTGTATTAGATTGGTCCAAATAGTGAATTATATACTTACTTTTTTAACTTTTTATCAGTGCTTTTTTCTAGTGCTATCGAATCAGTATTGAATTCCTCAGCAAACTCCGTTTGGAGATTCGTTCGATTATAGTATCCAACCTTCTCATCAGGATTAACTTTCTTTGGTTCAAAGATATTTGTGTCCATATATCGATGCAACAAGAATTCTCCTATCATTAACAACAATGCAGATATAAAAGAAGCTGTCCCTAGAGCAATTGGTTGCTCATAAAAATATGATCCCAACAAGTAAATAACGGCATAGGCAATGACAAAGTCACTTATCCCCGCCCAAGTATTTCCTATTCTAGGTAATATAAAGACATCTCCTACATATCCTACTGCTGTTAGAACCACACTAGTAATGAGTATATCTGTAAAAGAAACGTCATAAAAAAGGCTTAAAACAATCCATAGCACCGCAGTTATCATGACAAACTTCATTAATAGTGCTTTCATATACACTATTTAAGCCCACCTTCCAAACGCTTTAAGTTTTTTTAGTTAATGGATCGGCCTTAGACTGTTGCTTTGCAAACCATTCATTTATTTCACGATAACTCATTCCTGCATTTGCATTTAACCTTTTTACTTCCTCAATGTCTGTCCCTGCAACTGTAAATTTTTTATTATTACTTATAGCAAACCCTTCCTTTCCATTATTGAATGTAGGTCGACTTTTTTTGTACCATTGATAAAACAAGATTATAAGTAGCCCTACCTCCACAGTGTCCCCACCATAGTACATAATCATGCTACCTAATTCCGCTTGATCACTTGGCACTCCCGTTGGAGGATTCCCATAAATATATTTGGAGAGAACGGAATGACCTGCTAAAGCCAATACAAAAACAACAGTCCGGTATAAGTAACTTTTTCTAAAGGGTGTCACATCAACATAAATGATGGAAATCGTAAATACATACCCAGCTAAGAAGATATGTGCATGAATAATCACATATAGGAGCATATTTTCGTGCATCATAAGAAATAAATCTGTTGTATAAAGCACCCACAAGCCACCAATATTTAATATAGAAGCAACAACTGGATGCTGAACAAGATGTAGAGGACGGCTATTACGTAAAATTTTAGTTAGTTTCCTTGCTGTTGGGATACGAATCGTACGAAGGAGTAGCGTCACTGGAGCCCCTAAAGCCAACAAAAGTGGTGCCAGCATCCCCAGTAATACATGCCCAATCATATGAGCCGAAAAATCTGTGTGCGATAAATCTGCGATGGGGCCAACTAGCGAAAGAAGCGCACATAATATACCAAAGCTCCAAGCAACCATACGGTACCCTGGCCATGTTTTTTTCTTTCGATTGGACAGAACTACCGCCAATATATATATAACAAATAACAGGATAAAAGGAATTGCTAAAAAAATTTGGAGAGTAGCAGCTGAATACTGTTCATGAGTATGCACCTAAAGTCAGCCCTCCTTTTTATGATTTGTCTGTTGTATTAAAATTGCTCCGATCAAAATCATTAAGGCAGCTAAAATATTCCATACCAAATCATAGGGTAGTATATCTACGCCATAGCGAATCTGGTGTAAACCCATCCATTTATGCTGAATAATACCGTCATACAGTTGAAATACACCTGCACCTAAAAGAATTCCACCAACCCATCTCTTCAACCAAAACGCATGTCGCCTATGAAGGTCTGCTAGTAGAAACGATGCTCCTATCGTAGCTATAAAACTAAACGCATGAAAGAGACCGTCCGACACTAATCCAATATCGGTAGTAGATTTATCATAAAAATGGTGCCAATGAAGAAGTTGATGAAAAACTACTTCATCTATAAATGCCACAATCCCAAGTCCAAATAAAATGCCTGTCCACATATTCTGTTTGGCATATGCTTTTTTGTTCGGATTTTGTTTAAAATCAGAGGAATCGCTTATTGAATTGGTCATTTTAAAACCCCTTTTTAGACTAGCTTTTCCTTTTCCATAAGGAATTAAACTTTTCTCCAGTGATTAGTGACTAATGTTAAGCGAAACAGAGATATTTTTGTAAGAATGAAACTGTTATTAACAGGATATCCACAGAAATTTCTGACAACTTAAAAATGTATTACCATCTATACATAGCTCCCCTAACCTAGGAAGAGCCTCTCTTTCACAGTATATCCCGTTGTGTTTTAGTCCATAAAAATTATCGTTAATTTAAACCCTTCCTTTAAATATGTGTATAAGTTTTCAAGAATTACTAGCTACCAATTATCCTTTACTCTCAGTATAAAAAAACTAAGACTTATTCTCTTCTAAAAAATAAATACCAGGGAAATCAACAATGTTAGTTGTTAATTTCCCTGGTATTTTTTATTTTTTAACTGCACTTAACTTTTGGTTTAATAAATATAAAACAGATTCAGTAAAATGCCCTGGAGCAACTCGTGACATCTCTTCGATTGTTTTATATTGTATTAGATGAAAGTGCTGATGTTTTTCTAGACCCGGTAAAATACTATTCAAAATTCCTCGAGCTTGCGAGTTCATCAGAATATCCGAGAAAGAGGTATTAATAGAGAATACGTCATCTGTAACTGCCAGTTCTTCTATTTGTACGTTAGAAGTGTTCGGCTTAACAAACCAATCCGTAACAGCGTAAATATCAACCTCGACAGGAGGAGACACAACAGGTTCTTTTTGCACAGGCGACGATGCCGCTTTAACTTCTTTTTCAGGAGCTTTTTCTGTTTCGGGAATCACTTCTGTCTCAGGTTTTGTCGTTGGTGACGTTTCTACTGCAGGGGCAGGAGTTGTTTCAGGGACCACTACTAGATCCGGAGCCGATGCAGGAACAGGTGCTGTTGCGGGCATTGGAACGGTCACTAATTTTAACTGCGCCGCTTGACCATCTAATTGTGCTTTTGCATTTGCTAAAATGATATCTATATTTTGCATAACCGCAGCTTGTTGCTCACTACTATCTATTTTCATACCTGCTTTTATGTTATTAGCATATTCTTGTAACGCTGTAATGCGAGTTTGTTTTTGAGTTGCTGTAAATTCAGCCAATTGTTTCTCTGCTAATTGCATCTCCGTATTTAATTGACCTTTCAATTGTCCCATCAAAACTTCTCTTTCAGCACCAATAGCTTGATCTATTTCTTTTATGGATTTATCTTGTTTTTTGGAGAACCAGTTCGCCATTACCTGTTGAACATCTACGTCAGCTAAAGCCGTTTTCATCCCTGTTCCTAAACCAATACTTAAAACCAAAATCCCACTTATTATGAGCATTTTTTTAATACGTCTAATTTTTTTATACTTTTCCGTTCTGCTTAACATGGTTTTTCCTCCTATTTGAAGAATAAGGACCTCAAAAGTATGAGGTCCTTATTTAGTATTAAAAGTATTTATTTAATAGCGTCAACGATACCTTGTAATTGGTCTTTATATTTATTTTCAAGTTTTTTTGCTTCTTTAACAATTAGTTCCTGTTGTTTAATAACTAATTTATTTCTAAGTTCAACAATTGCTTGTCTTACTTCAGCAGTTTTAGCAGTAATTGCTGCAATAATCTCTTTTTCAGTTAAATCACTTTCAGTTTTCAACTCTCTTTCTAGTGAACCTTTTGCAGTGGCAATTGCGGCTTCAAGTTCAGTAATAGCTTGTTCTGTTGTTTCTTTTAATTCAGTATCTATACCTGAAATAGCAGATGTCCCTAATCCTTCAATATATCCAGGTAATTCTGTTCTTGCATTTTTTAATGCTTCATTACCAGTATTTTGAATACTTTTATTTGCTTCTTTGAAAAGTTTATCAAATTGACTCTCCATTAAAGCTGAAATTTGATTTTTCTTCTCATTAACCGAATCGATATGCTCTGTAGCTTGTGCTGTTATAGAGGAGTTCTTTTCATCAATTTGTTCACCTTTAGTAGTTTCAATCCGGGCAGATGCAACTGCTTTACGTTCATTATATATGGTTGTTAAATTTGCATTAAAGTCGCCTACTTCCCCCACCGCAAAACCTTCAATAGCAGATTTATTATTTCCAAATTGACCATCATACCAAGATTTTAAGTTAGTTCCTGCATCTGATGCTCCGAATGCCGCTCCAGCTCCCGCAAATAGTGTTACTGCTACTGTTCCTGCGATTACTTTACCTTTAACTGTTTTCAACATATGAATATCCCCTTAGAATTATAGTTTTTTATGAATGAGTTCTACTTACCAAACACTTCTATTAACACTTCATCGATGTCTTGATCAATTTCTTTATCAATTGCTTCATGGTCAATACGTTCATCGATTTTTTCTTCCTTTAGCTCAGTAACTACTTCGTCCAACTGGCTTTTAGTTTCCTGTTGATACTCTTCGATACCAGCCTTTGAATCTTTTATCTGATTTTCAATTACCTCTTGAATAGTAGTTTGATAACTTTTAATTGTTTCCAATATGAAAGTATTTACATCTTCAAAGGTTTTTTCTACTTTAGCTAAACCAACTTGTCCTTCACTCTCCTTCTGGAACGATTGACTATACCATTTAGAAAGGGAGGTTCGCGGCAAGCCACTGGCGTAAATGGTACTGGATCCTAGTAGAATACAAAACACTAAAATAATTCCTACAACTTTTTTCATTGTTTACAACCCCTTTCGCGCTGCCCTCAATCATTGTATCCATATACCTGCTTTTTTATACCTAAATAATTTGAAATAATAACCTCCCATTAGTTCTTTAGTTTATTTTTCCTTCACTTCTTTTTCACATCTGATTAGTTAGTGACAGAAGATTAACATAATTATACTTTTGCTAAATTTGCGGATAACATCTTCTTCATAACTTCTACTTTTTCTACAAACAAAGTCATAACTTCTACAGTTGCGACTTATTGTAGGGGTATAAAGTTACAAAAAGACTCCTCCCTACTTCAAAATATACCTAAAAACAAGTCCAATTACTTATTACCAAATAAAAAAATACATAAGATTAATTTTACGCATTTCTTTTTACCTATATTAGATTCATTTCTTCCCTCATAACCAAATCCCTCTATGATGAACTCATCTTTTAGTGATGTCTAAATAAAATATATCAACTCTTTATCTTGCATCCATTGCTCCTACTATAAATTGATGTATTTTCAGACTTACAGGATAAAGACTTAGCGCTTCGGAAACTTTTTGCGATTCACGAAACTCCATAACTATCTGTTAGTTCCTCATTAGCAAATGTAGTGTTGGATATGTTGCTGAGATTTTCTATATAAATGGATTAGTGTAAAGTGGGGGTGCTAGCTGGTAAATTACTTAGTTCCTTTGTGTTTATGCTGGTACACATTCCTACCTAGTCTTTAATGGTATTGCTGTAGTATGAACAGCTAAAGGTCAAAAAAACTCCTCACCAATTTTAAGGTGAGGAGTTTATATTGTTATGCCATTTAATTAATAATGCCATAAAACACTTTTTACTACTCCTAGCGATGCGTATCATGTTGTGGCTGAAACAAATCCTCTTCAGCATTTCTAACCATTGAAAAGTTATCTACATTATAATGTCCATGCAGTATTTTATTGTGATGATTAATAATTTGCTCCGCTGAAAGAACAGATGACCCAGTTGTTGAATGTCCATCTCCAACTAATGTAACGTCTAATTGTGAAACGGTTGCAGTACGTACCGCTGTATCGATGCAATGCTCAGTCTGACATCCCATAATTACTACGTGTTTAATCTCGTGATCATCAAGATATTCCTTTAATCCAGTTCTATAAAATGAGTTCGTTGCAGCTTTATCGAATGTCTTCGAGTCTGCTGGTTGATTAATATCGCTGTGTACTTGAAACCCTTCACCTTTTCCTTCTGCCACATCTGTATCTCTCACAAAAATGATCAAAGCGTCTGATTCAGTTGCTTTCTTTATTACTAAATTGATATTTTCAATTAGCTTTTCTTTTTGAAATACACTAACCTCTTGGTCATTTCCTTCTATTAACTCCTGTTGCGCATCGATGATTAATAATGCTTGTTTCATAACCACACCTCTTTTTATTTTTTCAATTCCTGGACGAATCAAGCTCCCATTCCATTAAAAGACTACTATCTTCTAATTCTTTCACAACTCGAAACCCGCATTTTTGATAACACTTAATAGCTTGCAAGTTATTGCTTTTGACATCCAGTACCACTGTATTGATGCCTAGTCTGGAATTTAAATACTCTAACAAAGCACTAATCATCTGAGTCCCTATCCCTTTACCCCATAAATCAGATCTTCCGATAAATTGATCAATTCCATAGATAGGTTCTTTCAATGGATAGCCGTATATTTTTAACTGCTCTTTAGGAACTTTATAATATTGAATATAGCCTACCGATTCTTCTTTATATTCCACAATACAAGGCATTACGTAATGCTCTTTATTAATTCTCGGACCGTACTTTGCAATTATTTGTTCTAATGTCAGCCTCGGACCATAATACTCTATGACCAAATCATCATTTAGCCATTTTGCCATATAAGGAAAGTCGCTTTCTCTTATAATTCTAATAGTCACGTCATATTTATGAATCATAGCGCTCTCGCTTACTTGTCACAAAAATTCGGAAGATCTGCATGGATATAATACCCCTCCATTAATATTTGCCATTATCAAACAGTGAATCATCTGACTCCACACACTGGATGGTTACTTCAACTCATCGGTGATCAGTGGATTTTGCTTACTACATGAAACGAGTAAACGTGAGAGAAGTAATATAAGATAACAAAGCATTTTGGGGGATGAAAAAACATAGCTACCTACTTTTCTATAATTGTCTTATACTTCTAAATATTTCATATTATCATTCATCTCTGATAGAATATAATTCATACAATAAATATTAGAACGAATCTAAAGGGGAGTATGACATGAATCAAAAACGGTATCGCAGGCGTAATACGATGGCATTTACAGTACTTGCTTACTTTACGTTATTTGCAGGTGTTGTTATGTTCTGCATCGGGCTTTATAACGCAGACAATCTGCAGCTTAATGAAAAAGGATATTACATCGCAGTAATGATTTTGGTTGCAGTTGGAGCCATTCTTACACAAAAAGTTACTCGAGATAATGCTGAGGACAACGACATCATTGCGGAGCAAGAACAGGAACGACAAATGAGCAACAACCGAATCCCATCGAGTTCTAAAGAATCTTAATAAAAGTTTAAATCCTGTCGTTATTTTTACACAGGATTTTTTTATTGTTCTATTTTATTTATGTATATAACGCCATTAACTTGCTCCAATAAAAAAATATCTGGGTTTTTCATCTGTTGC
Source organism: Psychrobacillus psychrotolerans (assembly GCF_900115805.1). Lineage (GTDB taxonomy): Bacteria > Bacillota > Bacilli > Bacillales_A > Planococcaceae > Psychrobacillus > Psychrobacillus psychrotolerans. The sequence goes on along the minus strand of NZ_FOXU01000005.1, from coordinate 39,710 downwards.
CACTGAGCAAACCCAAAAGTTGGATCATAGTGATTAATGAGTAGCGACAAAATATTTCCGTGAGTAACAATTCCTACGCAATGCTTTTGTTTGTGTTCAAACACCTCCTCTAATACTTTTCGTATACGGGAAAGTGCATGATTACTAGACTCCCCACCTAAAAATATTAAATCTCTTTCTATAAACGTTCTCTCTAGTTGTTCTAACCAGTCCTCCATAGGTTCTGCACTCAACCTGCGTTCTTGTAAATTTTCATCTATAAGGACAGGAATTTTATTGCTTTCGGAAAACGGTTCAATAGTTTGGAGTGTTCTTTTGTAGGGACTTGAAATAATATAATCGATCTGTAATTTCTCTAACAAAGGAACTAACTGTATGGCTTTTCCTTTCCCTTCATTCGTTAACTCCGCAGATGGTTCTTGCCCCGTTGCCTCACAATGCCTGATTAAATAAATTTTCTTTCCTACCATTTAATCACCCCTTTACATTAAATTCGCTATTTCTACTTTTATTCCTGTTAAATATATAAATTTTCAGAATTATTATATATACTTAATTTAACTAACTATTGAGGAGTGATTAAGATGAAAAACGTTCTACAGGTGATTGAGAAGTAAAGTATTACACTTTCTCTTTCCAACCCAACAAACCTATACACTATTACAGGATGAAAAGAGGAATAATTTTGTACCAAGACAATGAATTAGTTATTAGACCTATTAAGCGTGAAGATTTAACGAGACTTTGGGAACTAATGTGCAAGGACGAAAAGCCAGAGTGGAAAAAATGGGATGCCCCCTATTATGAATATAAATCGGTACCGTATGACAAATTCATGGAGAAAGCAGATTCATATATAAATAGAGACGACTTTTGGGGGATAGAAGTAGATGGGTTATTAAGAGGAATTGTTTCTTACTACTGGGAGCATGAACCTTCAAAATGGTTGGAGATGGGTATCGGACTTCACGAAGCCGGCAGTTGGGGAAAAGGATTAGGAACGCGTGCTTTCAGACTTTGGATGAATCATCTATTCACTACACTACCACTTGTTCGAGTTGGTTATACCACTTGGTCAGGTAACGAGCGAATGATTCGAGTCGGCGAAAAACTAGGCATGACAATGGAGGCTCGCATTCGAAAAGTGCGGTACTATGATGGATATTACTATGATTCCATTCGAATGGGCATTTTACGAGAAGAATGGGATAACTCAGCAGCCAACAATTAATCTAAATTGTGTCAGACAGAGCAATATAGTAAAGAATCTACACACTTTTTCTAAGTAGAGTGGGACATTTATTGATATACTACTTAAATAACAATCTTATATGTAGGTGGAATCAGTATGTTGTCCTTTATTTTAACCGTTAAAAGATTTAGCGAAGCTTTAGTGAAGGCTTTTAAAACTCCGATGTTCTTATCTCTCTTTACCACGTTATTTCTGATCATTCTTTCTGGCACACTCTTCTATACAAATAAAGAAGGTTGGGGTGTCGTAGATGCCATATACTTCTGTGTTGTAAGTCTAATCCCAACTGGTGTAAATACAAACTTAACACCTGTAACCAATTTAGGTAAAATATTCACCATGCTATACTTGGTTGTAGGTACAGGGGTCATGTTTATCACACTACTTACTTTGGGAAAAACAATGATTAATACAAAAGCATTAGAAGAAAGAAAAACAGAGGGTAAAAAGAAGCTTAATGAGTATAGGAAGAAAAAATAACTATATGAGTATCAAAACCAAGGACGTTCAATTGAGCTCCTTGGTTTTTTTCTTTTAATTGTTTTAATTTATTAAAACGTAAAGGAGAACTCTTCTCTTACCACGAACTTATAACTTAGCTGAATAATTAAGGGAGGAACATTAAGATGCATGAAGTTATAGATCACCTTGGTAGAAATGTGATTCTTCCTCATTCACCTAAACGCATTATTTCTATATGCCCAGCCATTACAGAAACACTTTTCTCTTTAGGCTTAGAAAAAGAAGTAATTGGTCGCACTAAATATTGTATCTTTCCTAAAGGTACAGTTGACCAAGTCCCGATTGTAGGAGGAACAAAAGAAGTTGATTTTGAAAAAGTTAAAGCGCTTCAGCCCGATCTTATATTTGCTGAAAAAGAGGAAAACACGAAAGAAATGGTATTGGAACTTGAAAAAATAGCACCAGTTTTCGTGCTAGAGGTAAAATCTATACTGGATGCATATAGGCTCATCACTACACTTGGTGAAGCTACAAAGACTACAGAGACTGCAAACTTCCTTTTAACTTCCTGCCAAAAATCGTTTCAATCCGTAGTAGGTAAAGGCAACGGTAAAGCCGCATATGTTATTTGGCGGAAACCTTATATGGTCGTTGGTGGCAACACTTATATAAATGACGTGCTACATCAAATGGGCTATCAAAATCCTTTTACTAACGAAGGCTCTAGATATCCTGTTGTAACAAAAGAGCAGTTAGCTAATGCTCAACTTGATAAACTTTTCCTAGCTTCAGAACCATTTCCATTTCAACAGAAACATTTAACTGAGTTCCAATCATTTCTTCCCCATACAGAAATAATATTAGTGGATGGTGAGATGTTTTGGTATGGCTCCAGAATGCTGGTGGCTGGGGAGTATTTAGCAGAATTAGAAAGGGACATGTGAATTGGAGTTTATAATAATAATTGGCGGCATTATAATAGTTATTACTTGCCTGGCAATTGAAGTTAGTCTTAAAAAAACAATTGAACAAAATGAAAAAATAATAGAACTGTTAAAACAGTTGGAAGAAAAATAATTTCTATCTTATTATGAAACGGCGGGCGTTAGACTAAATACAAAATAGGCACCTTCCCAATTCGAGCATTGGGAAGGTGCCTATATTAGTTTTGAAAACGGGTTTCCATTTTTTTAAGCTGCCAGTCATAAATAAAGTTACCAAAAGGAATAAATGCCACTGCTAATGCTAGCAAAGACCAGATAATATTCCACTTTAATCGAATTTGTACATATAAAATAACAAGTACATACGAAACAAAGATAAAACCATGTACAGAACCAACTATCGTAACTGCCATTGGTATATCCATCCAATACTTTAAGGGCATCGCAATAAACAGAAGGACTACCAAGGATATCCCGTCTAATATACCTGCAATTCTTAATTGTCCAAGTGTGTTTTTCATCATACATTTATACCTACATTTCTATATTTATATCTTCTTCACAAATTCGGATTTTAGCTTCATCGCACCGAACCCATCAATTTTACAGTCAATATTATGATCTCCTTCTACTATTCGGATACTCTTTACCTTTGTACCTTGTTTTAACGTAGAAGAACTACCTTTTACCTTTAAGTCTTTAATAACCGTTACGGCATCCCCATCCGTTAAGATATTTCCATTTGAGTCTTTTACAATTTGTTGTTCCTCATTATTCTCACTATCCACCTGTTGAGACCATTCGTGAGCACATTCCGGACAAACAAACATATTTCCGTCTTCGTATGTATATTCAGAATTACATTTTGGGCAATTTGGTAAAGCTGCCATATTATATTCCCCCATTCCACTTATTAGTCTCCATTCTAAAGTATTGCTTCACTGCATTCAACCACATACTTATTCTTTAATGTCTAGATGTTTACCACATTCTTCCGATGGGTACTCAATCTTTAAGACTATAACATTAGGAGTGAGCTAATATGGAAGAAGAAAAACGTGTAGAGGTTCATCGCGAGGAAAGAACTGACTCAGGAATGGTTGGAGCTACTTTTATCAAATATGCAGCATATTTAATCATATTCTTTGGTGTTCTTTGGTTCTTAATCTCCTATGTGTTCCCGATGTTTTAATTCCAAATATGGAAGCGCCTATGTAAGCACTGATAAGCACTGGAAGGATTTCACGTAAAGGCATACCTTGCCTTTACTAAAATCCTGAAGTGACTCGAGGGGATAGGCGCTAGAACTAGACAAAATAGAAAAGCGATATCCCCATTCGTATTCCAATGGAGATATCGCTTTTCTTATTCTGTTTCCGGAAAGAAAGCTTGAGCAGTTGGAATATCCACTAAACTTGGCCCCGCATAGGCTATTGCACTCTGAATGACAGATTCTAGCTTGTCCTCATCATGGACTCGAAAGGCTTTCCACCCACACGCTTCGGCTATCTTAACAAAGTCTGGATTAGTTAGCTTAGTTCCTATTTCTTTTAAACCTGCTGCTTGAATTTTGTCACTTTCCATTTGTAACGAACCATTATTGAATACAATAACGGTAATATCTAAATTATACCGAGTAGCGGTCAAAAGGTCTGCTAGCACCATCTCGAGGCCACCATCACCTACAATAGCAACAACTTGTTCCTCTGGTTTCTCCATTTTCGCTGCGATTGCTGCAGGCAATCCAAAGCCCATGGAACGCCAATAACCCGAAAAAAATATGTTCTGATTACTTTGCCTAAAATTACGATTCATCCATACTGTTACATCTCCAGTATCAATTGTTAGGATTGCGTTTTTTGCAACTGATTTCTCTATGCCTCGTACTATACGTGAAGGGTGTAACGGGTAATCCGTGGCTTTCCCTTCTTGTTCGTTCTCAATAGCCCATTTAGTTTTAATCTGCTCAATACTATTAAGCCAGTCGGTATTCGGCTCATGTCCTGCGATGGTCTCATGAAGAAGTGGAACAACTTGCTCCGTTTTACCTTTAATAGCAAGTTCCACTGGAATACCACTTGTAGCACTTTCTATATGTGTATCAATTTGAATAATTCTCGCCTTTTCCGGAACATAACCTTCTGGCCACCAGGAAACACCAGCAAGAAGTACAACATCAGCGTCTTTAAAAACTTTCGGGGCATGAGGGTTTCCTCCTTCTCCAATCCCTTGGAGAAGATATGGAGTTGTCTCCTCAAAAAGTCCTTTTCCACCGAAGCTTGTAATAATGCCTGCTCCCCATAGTTTAGCTAAACCTTCAATCGCTTCAGTGGCTTTCCAGGCACCTGCTCCAGCTAATATCATCGGTTTCTTTGATGTTTTCATCAGGCTCGCTACTTTTTCCAAATCATCCCTTTGAAATGTCTCTGCTCCTTCAATTACTTGAGGAAGTGGTCGTGCCTCTACCTCGGTCTCTTTCTCAAATAAATCCTTTGGAATAGAAAGATGGGTAACCGCTCGTTGTTGCAATGAAATTTGAGTAGCTTTCTGTAGTAACTCAACAATTGCATCTTCACTAGCTAAATTTGCCGAGTAGGTAGCAAATGGTTTAAACAGCTCTTGTTGGTCTACATATTGTTGAAAATTGGTACCAATTTTATTTAATGGTGCTTGACCTGTGATAGCTAGTACTGGGGCTCTATCTGCATATGCATCTCCCAATCCATTTAGCAGATTTGTTGCACCTGGTCCCATTGTAGATGTACAAACTGCAAGGTTTCCGGTAAGCTTCGCTTCTGCAGAAGCCATAAATGCTGCAACCGATTCATGTTTCACTGCTATAAATTCAATCTGATCCTGTTTAGCTAATGCATCTAATAATCCAATAATTGTATCCCCTGTGACTCCATAAATACGCTTAACGCCGTAGTAAGATAGCTGATCCAATATCACTTCTGCAACTGTTTTTCTCATAGACTAACCACTCCTTTATATTCTCCTATACTTAAAAGGTGCCCTTAATCCTTATGAAATAAACTTTTATAAATTATATAGAATCGGTCGCAACAAAAAAAGCGTCCATAAAGTCTAGTAATAGACTTCATGAACGCTTATTGATCATTTTATACTAATTGTTTTGAAAGTTTTGTAGCAGCTGCTTTTACTTTTTCTAAGCCTTCTGCAACGATTGCATCTGCTTGTGCAGGCATAGCATTATGGCCTTCAATAATTACTTCGTCCACAATTTGCATACCGAAAACGCCACCTAATACATTTTTCATGTAGTTAACAGCCATTTCCATTGGTGCTGCTTCTGGTGCAGAATAAATACCACCACGAGCATTTAAGATAACTGCTTTTTTGTCCGTTAACAATTGCACTGCTTGACCATTTTCGTCGTATTTGAACGAGAAGCCAGCTTGGTAAATATAGTCAATAAATACTTGTAATGGTGCTGGAATTGTTAAGTTCCAAAGTGGGAATGCGAATACTACTACATCAGCAGCAGTTATAGCATCCATTGCTTTTTGTTTAGCCGCTATTAAACGAGCTTCTAATTCTGTTAACTCTAATCCCTCTGATAATTTACCAAATGCATTAAAAAGATCTTGTCCGATAAAAGGCATGTCTTCTGCAAATACATCATAAGTTGTTACGTTTGCGCCTTCTAGATTTGCCATAAATGTATCATACATTCTGCTAGAAATAGCTTCTGCAGAAGGACGGTTATTTGCTTTTACTACTAAAATATTCATTAATTATTTCCTCCAATGTTTTATTACCTTGGTAATCATAACAACTTATTATACTACTTTCAATTACTTTGAATTCAAAACGAATATAACTACTTTTTTGTCGTCACTAATTTTTCACAATTCCTTTAGCTTAGTAGCTAAATCTTCTACGTGTTACCAGAATAATAATCATTGCTGGAATTGTACATAAAATCATACCTAAAAAAGATAAACCTGGTTCAATTTCATATAGATAGCCACCAACAAATGTTAAAATAGCTGTGCTTAGGCTAAGTGCTAATCCGGAATAAATACCTTGCGCATTGGCAATTTGTTGTTTTGGTAAAGATAAATTCAAGTAGCGAATAAAAGCAATATGCGCCATTCCGAAAGATAGTGCATGTAGCGCTTGAGAAATGATAAACATTCCAACGCTAGGGAATAAGTAAATCATACCCCAGCGGATGGTAGAACCAATCCCTGCTAACAACAATAAGGAGGAAGGTCTCCACTTAGACAAAAAGGTATCTGCCTTCATGAAATACAAAACTTCAAAAATAACCGCAATATTAATAATCATACCGATATAGAAAGGATTTACATTTAAACCCTGCAAATAAATATATCCATAATTGTAATAGGCAGCATGTGCACCTTGAAGTAAAAAAACAACGACGAGTACAATCGGAAAGGTTTTCACTTTCCAAAGCTCCTTCATCGATAGCTTCCCTTTTCTATCTTGTGGGGAGGGAGTTACAAGTAAGACTGGCGGAGTCGGCATGAACTGCTTGATCAATAAAAATAATAATCCTATAATCATACTCCAAAGAATCGCTTGCTCTCCCCAAACCCCTGTTAACATACTTATAATAAGTACTGCAACTACAAACCCAATGGATCCATACGACCGACTTTTTCCGTAGTGCACCTTTCCTTGTCGTACAAGTGAAGAAGCCCCACTTTCAATGGCTGGCATTAACGTCGGATACACTAAACTAAATAATAGTGTGATCAGTAGCAAAGACATGCTAGAAGTTGCCGGTATATAGAGAACAGTTGCAAATAAAGCCAGTATAGTAAAGGTAATAATTATTTTTTTGCTACTCATAAATTTAGACATAAAAGGAAATAAAAACATTGTTGCGGCTGCACGTGCAATTAAACCAAATGCCATAATCATACTTGCATTAGCTACAGTTAAATTCTTCCCTTCAACTAACCAACCGGTCCAGTATGGTAAAAAGATTCCCCATGTAAAAAAGAAGACAAAAAAGCTCTGCGAAAGCCAACGCTGATTGTTTATCATTTTACAAAACCTCCATTCGCTAGATTGAATGTTAGCATGAGTCAAATTATAATAATAGGAGATATCTCATATATTTGAAGGGTGGATGACATTCCATGAATTTACTAAAGGGGTTAGAAAAGGAATATTACATAGAAAAATATACAATTCAATCACTTTTTTCTTTTGACATTTCTCCCTTTGTACAGGTTTTTCAATTTGAAAAGGGCAATTTTATCATTCAAGAAGGATCAGCACCTGAGTATCTCTTTTATATGGTAGAAGGTAAGGCAAAACTCTACGTGTCCCACAAAAATGGCAAAGTTTCATTGATCAACTTTTTAACCCCACCAATATTCATGGGAGAAATCGAGCTATTAAACGAAGAAAAGTATTCCAAAAGTATTCAAACTAGCTCAAAATGCATTTGTTTAGGAATCGCAATTGAAAAATGCAAAGAAAAACTACTAGCGGATGCTCACTTCCTGAAATATTTATGTATATTTTTAAGTAATAAATCAACTGCTCATTCTACCAAGTATACAAAGCATCAAGCGTATCCGCTAGAAAATAAACTAGCAGAGTTTATACTTTTATCCTCACACGAAGATATATACAGGGAAAAGCATACGGAAATCAGCGAGTACTTCGGCGTATCCTACCGACATTTACTGCATACATTTGCTCAATTATCAGAAGCAGGTATGATAGAAAAAATAAAAATGAGTTACAAAATATTAGATAGAGAAAAGCTTCAGGCGTTAGCCGACGAAATCAAATAAAATACGCCGTAAATGAGCCAATCCTATCGATTAGTGAAAACGTTATGATATCTTTTTAAGACAGCTTTCTAGAGGAAGCACTATTACAAAAAACACCTTGTAACGAATTTCTAATCGCCCCAAGGTATATCTATTATTACTATTGATTTAATACTACTTAGCTGTATATTTTTTAATAGCAGGCAGAATCTCAGTGCCTATAAGTTCAATATTCTTCATAAGTTTCTCGAAAGGTACGCCGCCAAAATCCATTTGTCCGATATATCTTTGATGACCAAATACTTCATGCTGGTATAGAATTTTTTCAATGATTTGCTGTGGACTTCCGATATTCATGACATTATGCGGGTCTGCTCCTAACGCAAATGCGTCTCTTGGATAACCACTGCCATTCGATAATTTCATCCCTTCATTGATATAAGGATAGTATTCGTTTTGTGCTTGTTGTGTCGTTTCTGCTGCATAGAAGAAACCAGCAGTTGCTACTGGAAGTTCAGCAGGATTATAGCCACTACTTTTAGCTGCATCGCGATATGCATCAATGGAGCGTTTAAAAGAAGACGCTGGTCCTCCTAAAGTAGCTAAAAACATTGGGACACCAGCATGCCCTGCCTTAATCGCACTTGCAGGATGTCCACCGACTGCACGCCAAATGGGTAGTGAACCGTCTTGCGGGCGTGGGATAACACTTGCATCTTTCAATGGCGCTCGGAATTGTCCACTCCAATTGATGACATTCTCTTGGTTTATCTTCAATAATAACTCAAACTTTTCTTCGTATAATTCCTCATAATATCGAACATCAAACCCTAACAATTCGAATAGACCTATTCTAGATGCGCGTCCAGCTACAATTTCTGCACGTCCTTTGGATAGCAAATCTATTGTGGCAAAGTCTTCATAGACTCGAACTGGATCTGACGTACTGATGATTGAGGATGAACTCGCAATCTTAATCTTATTAGTTGCTTGTGCAATTGCTGCCAAAACAACTGTGTGAGCCTGTGTTGCAAAATATTCCTGGTGACTCTCTCCAACACTGAAAAAGTCAATTCCCGCCTGCTCTGCTAACTTTGCCAACTCTATAATTTCATGTATGCGCTGCGCTGCAGAGATACGTTCTCCTGTATGCGGATTTGGCATATGATCCCCTAATGTATATAACCCAAATTCCAATCCTTTGCTTTGATCAATACGATATTTTTCCATTTACCTCACCCTTCTAATTAAATACTTTTCTCCATTTACGATGTTAATAATATTACCTCTACGAGTAGTATAATATTGAAAGTCAAAATACATAAGTACGCACAAAAAAGTGGTATAGTATACTAAATGATACTAATGAGAGGAGATTGCATTATGGGGATAGAAATGCAACCAGAGCTTTGCAAAGTAGACGACGCTTTAGGTATTCTAGTGGGAAAATGGAAACCGATTATTTTATTAATCCTATTACAAGAAGGTACAAAAAGATTCAGCGACTTAAAACGTAGTGTACCTGGCATTACTCAAAAAATGCTAACAAAACAGCTTCGAGAGTTAGAAGAGGAAGATATTATTACACGCAATGTCTACGCTCAAGTCCCACCGAAAGTGGAATATTCCATGAGTGAGTATGGAAGAAGCTTAGAACCCATTTTGATGGCTATGCATGAATGGGGAACTGCACATACTCTTCATAAAACAAAAAAAGTACAACAACAAACAGGTTGACTTGCGATTGATTCTCATGATATTTCAACTAATGCCATAAAAATCGGCCCCTAAAAAAGGAGCCGATTTTTTATGTACAATAACTAGTTCATTTCTCCAGCTGGCATTACCATATCAATATGAGGAATATTATCCTCCAAATATACCTCTGACACTGTTTCAAAACCAAAGGACTTATAGAAATCCTCCAAATGAGCTTGAGCCTGAGCATAAATAGCCATTCCCGGATAAATAGTTTCGATATATTCCATCCCCCTAGCTACAAGCTCTCTACCTAAACCAGATTTTCTATGTTCTCGGTCAACTAAAACTCTACCAATATGGATCATATCTTCTTTCGGGAACACACGCATGTATGCACTTAGTTCATTATTTTCTTCTTTAAAAATATGTGTACTAATAAGATCTACATCGTCTACTTCCGGATAAGGACAATTCTGCTCCACTACAAAAACCGCCACTCTTACTTTATAAATTCGTTGTAATTCCAATGCACTCATCTCTTCAAATGCCATATAATTCCACATACCCACCACTCCTTACGATAAATCCTATTATATACCATCAATGAGATTACCGATAACTCTTCCTAGGCCTCTAACTAACCAGAAACCCATTCGGAAGGGCAGAAGAAGTAACTCTGGTATCCAAAAGAAAACATCAAATAAAAAGTCACCAAAAGTATAATGATCACTATACTTTCTACGTTCCTTTCTAACTTCTTTCTTATTCTCCCAGCGCTCACTCAATTATTACCACGCCCCCAATAAAAGATTTCATTTCATCTATGCCCATCTTTTCTCGCTTGTATGTACCCATAATAAGTACATGTTCCATGTTGGTTTAAATCCTTTACTTCAAAGCCACATTTCTCATAAAAACTAAAATTATTAGCAGATGTATGAGCGAACCAATCGCCGTGAGGAAGCTTTTGCACACATAATTGTACAAGCTTTTGGCCAATTCCTTTTCCTCGATATTCCGAATGCACTGCTAAATCCATAATATTTGCTGCCATTATTTGATCGGAAATAACTCTGACCATTCCAATCATTCTTTCATCCTCCCAAACGGTATATGCCCAGGTAGAATTTTCAAATATTAAAGTGAACTTCTCTTTCTGCCAGTCTGGTGTATGCTTACTCCAACCCGCATCTTTAAAGAGTTCCTCTACATATTCGGCAGGGATCCCCTTTGTTCCTTCCCTAATAACGAGCCCTTCAAAATAGTGATACATTCCATACTGCCCCCTTCATGTCATTAATATATATACTACATGTAGGTAGTTATTTCCTTTTTTACATCTATCCAAAAAAAGACTGCCCATGGATATGGACAGCCCCTACTTAACTAATCATTAAATCTCACAAGTGTTCTTTCTTCTACACCATAATCACTTAATCCGTCTGCACTAGGATCTTTGTCATACTCTAGTAAAGCCATCATTTTTTCTGTTCCTTTAATCGAAGCCCAATCAGCATCATTTACGATTAGAAACATGTCTGCATATGCTCTTCCTCTTCCAATGACATTGTTCCCCTCATATTTTACGTTTAACTCCATGCCCTCTAGGTTAAGTGCTGCTGGCTCTTTCTTAGCAAAAAGTATTCCCTCGCCTACCGCTACTTTCGGAAGAGATGAAATTACTGCTGTTTTAGCTTTTTCTTGATTTGTTATTTCTCTTATTAATTTTTTCTTTACAAGTGATTGAGCAGTTTCGTCTTTTAAGACAAGGATACGTTGCCCATCATTTTCCACAATTTTAATCTTGTACTGATCTTCCTTTACTAATTCATCCTTCTCTCGCTCTAAAGAATCGATGATTTGTTGTTCTTCCCCATATAGAATTACTCCATTTGCTTTTTCGAACATACCGCACCCTGTTAACACTGTTGATATTAAAAAGGCAGTTAGACATACCATAAGTAATTTTTTCATTTTAATTAGCTCCTTTTCTATTTTCTTAAACCTTCCTTGCTACTGACTTTAGTATAGGAGAAATCGTTATTTCCAGCATTCGCTTTAGATGACGTTAGCATTACATTTTTGCAACATTGCATTTTTACGCAAAAAAAGAAGAGTCGTCTATTTTAAAGTAGACGACTCTGTTTGAAATTATCCTGTGAAAACCTGATCATACGGGTATCGATAATGAACGTTCTTTGGCTTCATAAGTATGAAAAACAAAGTTAGAGGACCAATTCTCCCGATAAACATTACCATACATAAAAGCACTTCACCTACATCACTAATTTGTGAGGTTATCCCCATTGATAGTCCAACTGTTCCAAAAGCCGATACAACTTCAAATGCTAGAGGTAAGAAGGAGATCTTTTCGGTAACAGTTAATAGAAATAAAAAGAAACAGACTATAAATAAACTTATCGTTGAAATCGCTAGAGATCTTATAACTGTCTCCAAACGAATAGACCTTCCAAATAATTCTGGCTCACTACGTTTACGTAAAAAAGAAAATGTTGCTAATACGATTACGATAAATGTTGTTAGCTTTATACCAGACGCTGTCGATGCACTACCTGCTCCTATAAACATTAAAACCATCGTGACGAGTATAGTCGGATCTTCCATATCACCGTAATTTAATGTATTAAATCCTGCTGTACGAGGACTTACACCTTGGAAGTAGGATACCATTAGTTTATCCTGTAATGGCATAGAGCCAATTGTTGCCGGATTATTATATTCCAACAGGAAAACAAAAGCGATAGCTATAACATTGATAATGATGGTTCCTACAACCATCATTTTCGTATGAAGGGACCATTGCTTAAATGACTTTTTCTGTTGAATATCCACTACTACAGTAAACCCGATTCCGCCGATTATAAATAATAATGATAAAACGATATTCACAATAGGGTCATGCGCAAAGCCAATGAGGTTATCAGGAAATAAGGCAAACCCAGCATTATTAAATGCAGAGATTACATGAAAGACACTTAAATATAAAGCTTCCTTAAATCCGAAAGTCGGTATCCAGTGTATAGTCAAAACCAATGTGGCGAAAAGTTGAACCGATAGAACGAATGTTAAAATCAGCTTCACTAGCTTTATAATGCCGCCAACTGAGTTTTGATTGAATGATTCTTGTATATAAATACGGTTTTGGAAGCCTATTTTCTTCTTTAACAGTATTAGTATAGCTACTGCAAATGTCATTAAACCAATGCCACCACATTGAATAAGTACCATTAATACAACTTCTCCAAATATAGTCAATGTACTCCCAGGGTCAAAAACACTAAGCCCTGTCACAGTAGTCGCCGACGTAACTACGAATAATGCGTCTATCCAAGATATATGGGTGGTTGTTGCAATAGGCAATTTTAACAAAAGGGTTCCAACGAATATTAAAAACAAAAAACTTCCTGCAATAATAACAGGTGGCGACATAGTCCTTCTTTTCCTTTTAAGAGTTTGCATACGAGCACTTCCTAGAACCAGATTTGAAAAACCTATTTCTTGAAGAGAATTTGAAGGTAATAATACTCCGAAGTATTGAACTTGTAAATATATTTTTTAGCTCGAAAGGTACCATCCCACAGACTAATATAAAACTAATCGCCGTTCTCCAAAGATAGAAAAAACATTCTATATCATATCTATGTTATAAATAAAGAAACTATCAATGGAGGTGCAGGAATGGAGGGAAATAAGGAACAGATTGTGTACTGGACATTCTTAAATTGCGGACCATGGGAGATGTATATTGCCGCTACTACAGAAGGTCTTTGTTATGTTGGTTCACAGCATGCGCCATTTGAAGAACTTGTTAAATGGGTAAAGAAACGACTCCCTAGTTATATACTTTCGGAAAATGAGGATGTACTGAAATCTTATGAAACGGAACTGACGGACTATCTGGAGAGCCGACGTACAGAATTCACAGTGCCAATGGCTCTTCATGGTACAGCGTTTCAACAAGCTGTTTGGAAAGTGTTGCAGGAAATCCCGTATGGTCAAACAGTTTCGTACACGGATATCGCTCACCAGATACAGAAACCTAATGCAGTTCGTGCTGTTGGCACTGCTATTGGTGCAAACCCTTTATTAATCACCGTTCCTTGTCACCGGGTCATCGGAAAAAGCGGAAAATTGACCGGATACAGGGGTGGTTTAGACATGAAAGAACAGTTATTAGGGATTGAAAAGTAGCAAGACCCCTTGTGTTAAAATATTTACTTCAAAATAAAAAGGTTGACCAATAGGTGGTATCATACTATAATTTCGTTTAATATTATTTATATTAAACGAGCGACGAAAAGAACTATATTAAGCCGGTCTCCCTGTTGGTAGAGAATCAGTGGTTGGTGAAAACTGATACAAAGATTAGGTGAATTTCATTCTTGGAGCTTTTTTTATACTACATCAAAAAAACGACGTAGTATAAGAACGGATTAAACCGTTATTTTAACCAAGTGGGAAACATAGATTTGTTTCCAATTAGGGTGGTACCGCGTGAATAGCCACGTCCCTATCGTAAAAGATAGAGACGTGGCTTTTTTGTCTTTTCATATAGAATAGACATAATAAAAATAGATTGGAATGGTTCGTTTGCAAACATCAGAGCAATGGTCATCAAAGATTGGTTTTATCCTATCAGCTGCAGGATCGGCTATCGGAGTAGGGGCAATATGGAAGCTCCCTTACGTAACAGGCATTAGCGGAGGAGGGGCATTCTTCCTTCTTTTTATATTATTTACTTTGTTTATGGGATTTCCGTTATTATTAGCTGAGTTTGTCATTGGGAGAAGCACGCAAAAAGAAGCGATTAGTGCATATCGTAGTCTTGCTCCTAATACTAATTGGCATTGGATCGGAAAGTTAGGAGTATTCACCAGCTTTCTTCTATTGTCTTTTTATAGTGTAATTGGTGGTTGGATTCTAATCTATTTTGCTAAAGGGATGTTTGGTGGAGTAATTAGTGAGGGTGCAGATTATGGGTCCGTGTTTAACACGACCATTGGAGATCCTCTCATAGTTATTATTGCTCAATTTGTATTCTTGGCTATTACAGTTGTAGTGGTAGCTAATGGGATACAAAATGGTATTGAAAAAGCAAATAAAATTTTGATGCCCGCTTTGTTTGGACTATTTATCGTTCTTATCATTCGCTCCCTTACACTAGATGGCGCTATGGAAGGTGTGAAATTCTTTCTAGCCCCTGATTTCTCGAATATCACATCCCAAAGTGTGCTATTTGCGATGGGACAAGCTTTCTTCTCTCTAAGTGTCGGCGTGTCAGTAATGGTTACTTATAGTTCTTATCTCTCTAAAAAAGAAAGCCTTATACAACCAGCTATTTCAATCGTTTCAATGAACTTGTTGATTGCATTATTGGCAGGGTTAGCTATTTTCCCCGCTGTTTTTTCACTAGGCTTAGAACCAGCTGAAGGTCCTGGTTTGCTATTTGTTGTATTACCTGCTGTTTTTGATCAAATTGTTTTTGGAGAAGTCTTCTTAATAGGATTTTTAGCATTATTTTTATTTGCTACATTAACCTCGGCCTTTTCTATGTTAGAAATAATTGTAGCGTCTTTAGTCAAAGGAAAACAAGAGAAGCGAACAAAGTATGCGTATATCATTGGACTATTAATATTCATAGTAGGAATCCCATCCGCATTATCTTATAGCGTTTTTGCTGATATTCTTATTTTCTCGAAAAGTCTATTTGATTCCGCCGATTATTTAGTTAGTAATATTTTAATGCCATTAGGAGTACTTTTAATCTCTATTTTCATCTCACATAAGATTGAGAAAAGTACTTTACGAGAAGAACTATTACAGCATTCTCGCTTAGGTGCTACTGCATTTAATATATGGTTTTTCATAATGAAGTTCGTCATTCCATTAGTAATTATTATTGTATTCCTTGATGTAACTGGCTTACTGGATAAATTAATTGCAATCTTTTAATATATACTATCTGGAAAAGTAGTGTTTCCAAGCTTTCTACTTATACAATTAAATATGTTGAAAGAGCTTATTCTATAAAGGAATAAGCTCTTTCAATTCTTAAATCTTATCTGTTTTTTGTTTCTTTTGTAGATAATTCACTTTCCGTAACCCATTTGTGGTTTTTCACTATTTCTCCACCTGAAGTTGGTGTGTAATCGACCATATATACAGTTGTTAGTTCTGCTGAATCAATATCTGCAGCAGCACCTTTCATTCCAGCCATGTGGTCAGCTTCAATCGTAACCTTTGTCCCCGGCTCTAAAATTTTATCTCCAGCATCTTTCAACTCTTCTTGAATGACCCACTTATGATTTTCTACTCTTTCACCGCCAGATATTGGTGTGTAGGAAATGATATAGGCAATCGTATCATATGCACCAACGATAGTTGCCTCTGCACCTTTCATTCCCTCCATATGATCTGTTTTAAGAATGGCTTGACTTCCAACTTCATAGGTCGGATTATCAGCTACTTTCACGCTTTCTGGGACTTCCCCTGTACTAGAGTGATTCATGCCTGAATGATCCAGCTCGATGTTTTCATGTTTACTTGCTTCCTTGTCATCACTGGCACATGCCGACAACGTAAATGCAGTTGCTAATGAGACAATTCCAATTACTATTTTATTCATCATTATCCTCCTACCTTGAAATTCGTTCTTATCCGTTAGGTCTATTCTTTTCTAGTTTCACTTTTTGAAGACGCAATGCATTCAAGACAACTGATACAGAACTAAATGCCATTGCTGCTCCTGCTACCCAGGGTGCAAGTAAGCCTACCGCTGCAATCGGTATACCTAATACGTTATATCCAAACGCCCAGAATAGATTTTGTTTAATATTCCTCATTGTCTTATGACTCATGATAATAGCATCTGCTATGCTATTTAAGTCCCCTCGGATCAATGTGATATCTGCAGCCTCCATTGCAACGTCGGTTCCTGTTCCAATAGCCATACCTATATCCGCAACTGCTAATGCTGGCGCATCATTAATACCATCTCCAACCATCGCGACCTTCTTACCAGCAGCCTGTAGTTTTTTTACTTCTTCCGCTTTTCCTTCCGGAAGTACCTCGGCAATAACATGATCTATACCGACCTCTCGACCAATTGCTGTTGCTGTACGTTGGTTGTCACCTGTCATCATAATTACTTCAATATTCATATCATGTAAACGCTTGATAGCTTTCTTAGAAGTCTCTTTAACGGTATCGGCAACAGCTACTAGACCTGCATACTGCCCCTCAATACTTGCAAGCATTGCTGTTTTCCCATTAGCCTCAAGCTCCTCCATCACAGGTAATATATTCAAAATATCAACATTGTAACTATTCATGAGTTTTCGAGTACCTACAAGTATCTCTTTGTTATCAACAACTGTTTTCACTCCATATCCTGGAATTGCTTCAAAGCTTTGAACTCCCTTAAGTAATATTCCTCTGTCTTGGATACCTTTTACAATTGCTTCTGCGAGTGGATGTTCCGATTGTTTTTCAGCGGCACCGATTAAAGAAAGAAACTCTTCTTCCCCTATGCCACTTGCCACAACTATATCCGTTAGTTCTGGTTTACCATTTGTAACAGTTCCTGTTTTATCTACAATGACTGTATCGATATGATGAGTAGTTTCTAAATGCTCTCCGCCTTTAAACAAAATCCCGAACTCCGCTGCACGACCTGACCCAGCCATAATAGATGTAGGGGTAGCAAGTCCTAGCGCACATGGGCATGCAATGACAAGAACGGCAATCAGAGCTTCCAGGGCAGGCGTGACTTCACCTGGATTCACCCATATTATCCATACTAAAAAAGTGAGTATCGCAATACCAATTACAATTGGCACGAACACACCAGAGATTTTGTCAGCAAGCCTTTGAATCGGAGCTTTCGATCCTTGCGCATCCTCTACTACTTTAATAATTTGAGCAAGCGCAGTATCTCTACCAATCTTTGTAGCTTTCATTTTTAGAAAGCCATTCTTGTTAATAGTTGAACCAAATAATGCATCACCAATAGCTTTGTCCACTGGAATACTTTCGCCAGTTAGCATAGATTCATCGATAGCAGTATTTCCTTCTACAACTTCGCCATCAACTGGTATCTTTTCACCAGGCTTTACTAATATAGTATCTCCCATTACAACTTCCGCTAGAGGTATTTCTATTTCAGTTTCATTTCTAATTACTAAGGCAGTCTTAGCTTGAAGTCCCATAAGTTTTTTAATAGCTTCAGAGGACCGCCCTTTTGCTTTTGCTTCAAACAATTTACCTAATATAATAAGAGTGATTAGCACCGCACTCGTTTCAAAATATAGATTTGCTGTATGGTGTTCACCCGTAGTAATAATTGCTTGATAAACACTATAAAAATAAGCAGCGGAAGTACCCATTACTACTAAGACATCCATGTTGGCACTACCGTTTCTTAATGCTTTATATGCACTTACATAAAACTGTCTCCCAATGATAAATTGGACAGGTGTTGCCAAAGCCATCTGCACCCATGGATTCATAAGGAATTCAGGCATATATATAAATGATGTGAACGAAAAATGACCGACCATCGTCCACAATAATGGGAGAGACAAAATCGCAGAGATAATAAATTTTTTCTTTTGTTTTTGAATGGCTTGTTCTCGGTAGTCAACTGCCTGTTTTTCATCCTCTTTATTGATGGCCCCATACCCTAATTTCTCTACTCGCCCTATAATATCTGCAACTGAAATCTGAGCAGGGTTATATTCTACCGTTGCATTTTCTAGTGCCAGATTAACGTTCGCCAAGGTTACTCCCTCTAGCTTGTTAAGCCCTTTCTCAATTCTTGTAGAACATGCAGCACAGGTCATTCCCGTAATGACAAACTCTTTGTTTTCCTTGACAACACCATACCCTAAGTCTTGTATTTTCTGTTCAAAGTCTTTATTACTCAATTTTTCAGGATTGTATTTAATCAATGACTTCTCCAGTGCCAAGTTTACATTGGCTACTTCTACACCATCCATTTTATTTAACCCTTTTTCGATTCTAGTAGCACAGGCAGCACAGGTCATTCCAGTGATTTGTAAACTAGTTTCTTTTGTTTCACTACTCATTGTAACCTCTCCTTTATACCACCTGGGGGTATAATTATTTGAAAGAAAGAGAGTGCTATTTAGCACTCTACTGTCCTTACACTATATCGTAGCCTTGATCATCAATTGTTTCTTTAATTACCTCTAGTGACACTTTATCTTCTTCAAATGAAATGTCTACTTTTCCTGACTCTAAGTGAACTTTCACTTCATTTACTCCATCTAACTTCCCTACACTGTTTTCAACAGAACTAACACAGTGACCACATGACATTCCTTGTACGTTTAATGTTACTTGGTTAACCATTTAAAATTCCTCCTCTTATTTTTTCATTAATTTTTGTATGGTAACTAATAATTCATCGAGTACTTCATCATCGCCTTCTGCTAGCCTGTCGACTACGCAGCCTTTTAAATGCCCTTGTAAAAGTACTTTTGCTACACTATTTAGCGCGGACTGAGTTGCAGAAAGTTGAGTAATAATATCATCACAATAGACGTCTTTGTCTACCATGCCTTTTATCCCTCGGATCTGACCCTCAATACGATTTAACCGATTCGTTAAATCTTTTTTTATATGTTCAGGATGATGACTTTTTCTACAAGAATTATCAGAAGTGATTGTATTTTCTTCCATTACACTATCCAACTCATCAACCTCCTATACTTCTTATTCACATTGTATAGTACCTATAGGGGGTATGTAAAGTATTACGTTTTATGAATTTAGCGTAAATGTAAAAAACTAAGTGTCAGAAGAATTCCACCAATAACGGTGAGTATATTGATTGACAAAGTACTTAAATGAACATAATCTGTATATATGAATATATTATCATATAACGTTTAATAGAAATGTAAAAATAACGGAGGGATTAATATGGCGGATAATCATAACCATGCACATGGGGCAAATAAGAAAGTATTATTGATCTCATTTTTTATTATTACCACCTATATGGTTGTAGAAGCTATAGGCGGATATATGACAAATAGTCTAGCCCTACTATCAGATGCTGGACATATGTTAAGTGATTCTGTCTCACTAGGGATTGCCCTATTGGCATTTACATTTAGCGAAAAAGCAGCAGATGCTAACAATACTTACGGCTTTAAACGGTTTGAAATTCTAGCAGCGGTATTCAACGGTGTAACGTTGATATTAATTGCACTATTTATATTTTATGAAGCATTTGAACGCTTTACTAATCCACCAGTAGTCGCAACTACGGGAATGCTTGTTATTAGTAGCATCGGGTTAGCTGTCAATATTCTTGTTGCGTGGATTATGATGCGTGGCAGTGATACGAAAGATAATTTAAATATGCGCGGGGCATTTCTTCACGTGATTAGTGATATGTTAGGCTCTGTCGGTGCAATTATTGCAGCCTTATTAATCATGTTCCTTGGTTGGGGTTGGGCGGATCCATTAGCAAGTGTCATCGTTGCAGCACTAGTTTTACGCAGTGGTTACTATGTGACGAAAGCTTCTTTACATGTACTGATGGAGGGTACACCGAGAAATGTTAGTGTAAATGACGTCGTTAAGACAATTGAACAGACAAACGGAATCATAAGCGTTCATGATTTACACATTTGGTCTATTACAAGTGGTTTAAATGCTCTTTCCTGCCATGTCGTAGTCGAAGATCAATTGATGATTGTAGAAGGCGAAAAGATGCTACAGAAAATTGAGCATGATTTAGGACATAAAAATATTCAGCATGTGACGATTCAGTTTGAAACAGCTTCTCACAACTGTGATAATTCCATTTTATGTACCGCTAAAGCAGAAGGACCTGATCCACACGCACATCACCACCACTAATATAAGTGATAAACGGAGGTATGAAAAAGTATGCGAGAAGAAGTACAAACGAACCCACATGATTTGGATGAAGAAACGCTGTTTGTCGTATCCCAGACATTTAAAGCTTTAGGTGATCCAACACGTATTCGGATATTAAATTTACTTTGCTGCAAAGAGTATTCAGTAAATGATATTGCAGAGGAACTAAACTTAGGGCAGTCTACGGTATCCCATCAACTTCGGTTTTTAAAAAATTTACGTTTAGTAAAATTTCGACGTGAAGGCACAACCTTATATTATTCAAGTGCTGACGATCACATTATGAATCTGTTGCATCAAGCGATTGACCATGCAAAACATTAATAATGTAATCTCTCCAGCTAGATCTTACGGTATTATTTTTCACTTAAGAAGAACGTTATATAAAGTAAAAATACAATCCTATACATCCAAAGCTAATAGTAGAAATTAGTAATACATTGGAAGTATCCTTAATCGCTTCCATAATTACTTCTTTCACAATAATCATATAGATTGTACCCGCAGCCAAACTAATTGAAAATGACCATAAAAAAGGATTCCCGTTTCCTAATGTACTGCCAAAATAAGCTCCCAATCCTACAGGAGCTGCAACAAGTAAGGAAAATATGAACCAGGACCAAATCTTCTGACCAGCTACAAACAAAAGAGTAAATACAATTATGCCTTCCGGTATATTATGGAGGAGAATGGCTTGAAGCATTGAAAATTCTACTGCTGTATCATGTGTAGAACCCAAAACAATCCCAATCGGCAAATTGTGGAATGAAATACTGAGTAATAAGAGGATTCCTACCTTCGGAGGAAGACCCTTACGCTGATCCGCGGTTTTTCCAAGTAAGATTGTCAAAATAATATGTGCTGCTTCAAATAATAGGATTCCCACAACAAAACCAAATATGAAAGTAATCCAATTTCCTAGCTCTATTGCTTCTGGTGCAATTTCAAAACTCAATATGCCAAGAGTTAGCCCCGCACAAACACTGTAAACAAAATCTGTTTTGTTCTGGAAACCCTTCGTGCTCCAAGCTATATACCCACCTATACTAAAGCCAATCGCAGTACACAAATAACCAATAACCCAGATGAAAGACACTTAACCATCCTTATGATTTGTTTTTACTTTATATGGGTTTTCTAAGGTATTTATGAAGATCTCTAAAATTAATATTTACTTCTGAAGGGTAAATAAAAAGAACTTGAAGGTTCAAGTTCTTTTTAACTCTTGTACTTACCATACATTAAATCAATTCCCAGTTTCAGCAAAACGCTTAATTCTTTCACCAACTTCATCACGAACTCGTTGGAAGGTTGTCCACTTCTCTTCATCCGTTCCTTCTGCTTTAGCAGGGTCTTCAAAGCCCCAGTGATCACGTTTTACATGTGGTGGTGTCATTGGGCATTTATCTGCAGCATCGCCACAAAGGGTCACCACAAAATCTGCATTATTGAGTGTTTCCATATTTATCATATCTGAGGTCTGGGTAGTAATATCAATTCCGATCTCATTCATAGCTTTAACAGCTTTCGGGTTTAAACCATGTGCTTCAATGCCCGCACTTAGAACTTCCCACTCGTCACCTAAATATCTTTTTCCCCAGCCTTCTGCCATTTGGCTTCTGCACGAATTTCCAGTACATAAAAAGTAAATTGTTTTTTTAGACATAAATTAAGTACCCTCCTTTAGTTAGAACGATTTTAACGAAATGTAAAGACCTAATAAGGTAATGAATAAAATTGGAATCGTTAAGACAATACCTGTTTTAAAGTAAGTGCCCCATGATATCTTTACACCCTTTTGAGATAAAACATGAAGCCAAACTAAAGTTGCAAGAGAACCAATCGGTGTTATTTTGGGCCCTAAATCAGAACCAATCACGTTAGCATAAATAAGTGCTTCGCGAATGGTACCAGAAGTATTCGTTTCAGCAATCGCTAATGCATCAATCATTACGGTTGGCAAATTATTCATCAGGGATGACAGGAAGGCTGCAATGAAGCCCATTGACATCGTTGCTGCGAATAGACCTTGTTCTGCAGCTACCTCAATCACACTTGCTAACACACCAGTCAGTCCAGCATTCCCTAGACCGTAAACGACCACATACATGCCGATTGAGAAAAACACAATATTCCATGGCGCTCCTTTAATAACAGTTCTTGTATTAACCGCATTACTTCTTCTAGCCATTAAGATGAAGAAAATCGCTACTATTCCAGCAACTATGGAAACTGGAACTTGGATAAACTCACTACTAAAATAACCAATAACTAATAAAGCCAGTACAAACCATGAAAGATGGAACATTTTAATGTCTTTAATAGCCTCTTTTGGTTCTCTAAGTTTGGATAAATTATATGATCTAGGAATGCTTTTTCTAAAATAAAATAGTAATACACTGATAGTTGCAATCAGTGAGAATATATTAGGAATAATCATTCTTGTTGCATATTCAACAAAACCGATATGAAAGAAATCAGCTGAAACAATATTAACAAGGTTACTAACAACAAAAGGTAACGAAGTCGTATCTGCTATAAACCCACTCGCCATAATAAATGGGAAAATCATTTTTTCGTTGAAATTTAAATTACGAACCATTGCCAAAACAATTGGAGTTAATATTAACGCTGCTCCATCATTCGCAAAAAAGGCAGCAACTAAAGCACCCAACACACTTACATATATGAACATCTTAAACCCATTGCCTTTTGCAACCCTTGCCATATGTAATGCAGCCCATTCAAATAAGCCAATCTCATCTAATATTAAGGAAATAAGTATAATTGCAATAAACGATAGAGTAGCGTTCCAAGTAATGTCTACTACTTCGAGGACATCACTAAAACCAACAACTCCCACTAATAACGCTATAACGGCTCCTCCACAGGCTGACCATCCAATATTCAAACCTCTTGGCTGCCAGATTACGAAGATAAGCGTTATTATAAAAATTAATGATGCTAAAATAACTGGTGACAAAATACAAACCTCCCTTATTCACATGAGATGCGTAATCCCTGTTTTTCTAATTGTTGTAGTTTAAAATCTTGGTTTGGTAGGTGGTCCATCAAGCTCTGAACAAATGGAAGAATATCACTATCCCTATTTAAAGAATAAATAATCCATTGACTCCTTCTGGTTTCACACACTAATCCAGCTTCTTTTAACTTCTTTACGTGCTGGCTAATAGCGGGTTGACTCACTTTAAATATTTCAACGAATTCACAAACACAATAATCATGTGCCTCTAACATTTTGAGCATTGTTAACCTTGTTTTATCTCCTAACAATTTTAATATCATTGCAGCTTTCTCTATTTCAATTGTCCATAACTCCATGAGGTACCTCCTTAGATCAGTAAATGACTATTATATAAGCATCTCCTTATATAATAGTTTGCTTATGTATGAATTTCAACTGTTTTTATATGACATTAAAAAAGAAACACATCATTTCATTGTTCATGGCTTGTTTAACCATTAAAAATAAGGACACCAAACGCTATCTGATTGACACCCTATTTTTATGCAACATTGATAGTCTTCCACACGAACTATGGGGGAAAATCTTCAATTAATTTAATTGCAACGTACTAGTTACTATAATTTGTGAGCAGATAGCTAGTTGGGAAAGATGTGCTGAACGTGTTAATATGGAAATACGCCTAAATTATGGAGGTTATTTTATGAATATTGAGTGGGTATTAATTACATCTTTCATTTTATTAATCTTGGGATTATCACTTATTATTTTTGGTCAATCTAAGAAGATCCACGTTTTGAAGGTAGAGAATCAGAAACTGCGCCCCAAAGAAAACAATGATGAATTAATCGCTTTGGTTCGCGAAAAATTAAAAACTCTTGGTGTTGTTAAAACCGTGAAGTATCTAAGGGAACATAGAGGCATGTCCATGATAGATGCTAAGCAACTTGTTGATACCTTTAAAAATTAATTTACGCTAATCAGATGCAATTGCTAATATCGCCTATGGTCTGATAAAACTTAATTGCTTCGTAAGGTTAACCAGATTTTACTGGTTAACCTTATTTTAATACGATTCAATATATTAGAAGCCAGCGTTGACCTTTTAGAAGATAGGTAAAAACTTTTCTTTAGTAATGAATCTCAAAGGGTTACCTTTCTAAACACCAATAAAAAACTGGTTAGGGCAACCTAACCAGTTTTACGTCACGACAGAATATTTGAGAACTGCCAATTACCATTAAGTTGGTAACCTATATCTTTTCTCAAAGTTCTAGGGTCTCACTCACCAACCATACCGTCCTTATCAGCATCGTGCATATATGGATATATCCAATGATCACTCGTTATTGGCATACTAAAACCTGCTGCTTTTGCTTCTTTAATCGTCACCTGTCCATTACCATTTGTATCAACACTAGTAATATCGCCGCTTGTAGTTGAACTAGTTGACTCAGCAGGTTCACTACCAGTTAGACCGAGTGAGGAATTTACCTCATCAGGGTTTACATTGTCAAATTTATCAACGATTTCGTTACCCTTTACAGTATAGGTATACTGATAACTGGAAGGAATTTGCGTTTCCGTATTCGGATATGTGATAATTGCTTCGAAATTAGTAGCTCCAGCTGCTCTACGGATCACGTCTTCCATATAAGCTTGATCACCATGTCGGTTGAGCGTACTATCTTGTGGGGTAATATTATAAGCATTCGATACCCCTCCGAGAGAATCAGCAATTATATGTCCTTCATCTAAAACGTCACTTTCGACGCCAGGAACCTTTGCCTCATCACGATAGTATCTGCCAGACGATAATACAGGTTCTTTACTGTCATCTTGTAAAATGATTTGGTCCGCAATGACACGTACTAGTTGTCCGTACTCATTAGTAAATGCCCAATATTTACGGTCCCCATAACCAATATCAACAACGACTTTAGGTTCACGATGTCCAGACAAATCACCACCATCAACTTCAATAAGTTTGTATCCTGAAAAAATATCATTATTTGATTGTGCTGGTGTCTCCTTTACTTCTGGTTCATCAATAACCGTAGAGTTAGCTTCTTCTTTTTCACTATTTATATTTGTCTCAACTGTGGTTGCTTCTTGTAGGTCTGTTTCTACATCTGTAACGGATGCATCTTCTAAGTTGGTACAACCAATCATAAAGATGGTTGTTAAAAGTAAGATTATATAGCTCATTTTCTTTTTCATTTGGGACTCTCCTATAATTGCTTCATACTGTTCATTCTAAAAATCTGGGAATGTTGACTTATGGATAATAGAGAAAAGATACCTTACAGGCATCCACTTGATTCAAGTAAAGCACCAGATAGTTCGAGCGTATTTGTAAAAAGACATTAGTATTCAACAAAAAATCACCTCTCTGTTAAACTAGAGAGGTGTTTTAGCATTCTTTTATAAATTTCGATAACCTATTTTAATGTCACTGGACATCAAAATATATTACTTTAACTCTATTCAACTGTTACTGATTTAGCTAGATTTCTAGGTTTATCTACGTCGCAGTCTCTGTGCAATGCTGCATAATAGCTGATAAGTTGTAATGGAATTACGGCTACTAGTGGAGCGAAGAGCTCGTTTACTTTTGGCAGTACGTAACGATCTCCTTCTTCCTCATGGCCTTCCATTGCAATAATACATGGGTTAGCGCCACGTGCAACTACTTCTTTCACATTACCACGAATATTAAGGCTTACTGCTTTTTGTGTAGCTAGAGCGATGATTGGTGTACCGTCTTCAATAAGAGCGATAGTACCATGTTTTAGCTCTCCTCCAGCAAATCCTTCTGCTTGGATATATGAAATTTCTTTAAGTTTTAATGCACCTTCTTGGCTTACGTAGAAATCTACGTTACGACCAATGAAAAATGCATTTCTAGTAGTAGCTAAAAACTCTTTCGCGATTTCTTCCATTTCTTCTTTAGAATCTACAATTGCTTGAACAGCATTGGCTACAATTCCTAATTCTTTTACAGCATCATAGTCTAATGTTTTCCCTTGAGCAAGTGCGTATACAGAAGCCGTTACCATTAAAACAGCAACCTGTGCAACATATGCTTTAGTGGAAGCCACAGCAATCTCCGGACCAGCATGAAGTAAAAGTGTGTGATCTGCTTCACGGGAAAGAGTAGAACCTGGTACGTTAGTCATCGTGATCGTTGGGTAACCTAATTTTTTAATCTTTACAAGAACTTGTCTGCTATCCGCAGTTTCTCCTGATTGTGTTAGGAACATGAAGATTGGTTTTTCAGAAAGTAGTGGCATATTATAACCGAATTCACTAGAAATATGAACCTCTACTGGTATACCTGCAATTTTTTCAAAGTATTCTTTTCCGATTAACCCACCATGATAGCTCGTTCCTGCCGCAATAATGTACAGGCGGTCAGCGTCTTGCAGTGCTTTTAAAATAGCAGGATCAATTTCAAGTTCCCCTTGCTCATTTTGATAAGCTTGAATAATTTTACGAATAACAGCTGGCTGCTCATCGATTTCTTTTAACATATAGTGAGGATATGTTCCTTTTTCAATATCGCTCATATCTAGTTCTGCTTTATATGGTGCACGTTCAACTTTTGTGCCTTCCAATGTTTGAATTTCTACAGAATCTTTGCGTACGATTACGATTTCTTGATCATGAAGTTCCACATATTGCTCAGTTACTTGAAGCATCGCCATTGCATCCGAAGCTACAACATTGAATCCTTCTCCAACACCAACTAGTAATGGTGATTTGTTTTTTGCTACATAAATAGTGTCTTCGTCTTCATTATCCAGTAAAGCAAGTGCGTACGAACCATGTATTAAATGCAATGTTTTGCGAAGTGCATCAACTGTAGATAATCCGTCTTTAGAAAAACGCTCTATAAGTTGTACAATTACTTCTGTATCTGTCTCAGAAGCCATTTCCACGTCCGATAAATAAGCTTTTTTCATCAAATGATAGTTTTCAATTACTCCATTATGCACTAATGTGAAGCGTTTAGTTGTACTTTGATGAGGATGTGCATTTTCATGGTTTGGTACTCCGTGAGTTGCCCAGCGAGTATGACCAATTCCAATAGTTGCCGCTACTTCTGTATCTACTACGCCACGTAAATCCGCAATTCGACCTTTTTCTTTAAATACCATAACTCCATCTTCGTTAAGCACAGCAATACCTGCTGAATCATAACCGCGGTATTCTAACTTCTCTAACCCTTTTAATAAAATTTCTTTTGCATCTATTTCTCCAATATATCCAACAATTCCACACATAATTTAAATTCCTCCGTTTACATTCATGTCAAAATAAGCTCCCTACACAAGGCGTGTAGTAGCCAATTAAGCAAAGAATGCCTTCTATTCCACCTGTCATTCGATCACTCGAATGTTTTATGAAAAAGAATAACAACCGGGCAAATACGGTCGGGAGGCATCCGCCGAAATTTCGATAACCTCCACCTCGTCTGCTGAAGATGATTTTCCGTCCAATTTCTTCAGCTCTGGCGCTATAATTGTTTTCTATATTTTACGCGTTACCTGTCCTCCACTTCTACGCGGTTACTAATACTAGATTAGCAACTTCTACATTATATATGTTCATAGTATGCTCGTCAATTTAATGGGTGTAGGGGACTTTAACCGACTAAAAGAGCCATTACTATGGTAATGGCTCTTTTAACACAAGATAATCTCTTACCATGCTGCAATTGAACCATCCGTACGAGACTCTGTTCCTCCTTGTAGAACCCCAGTTTCAGCATTACGCCAAATAATCTGACCTCTGCCGAATGTCCCACCGTCCGAAGCAATCTGAACTTGATGCCCTTTTCCTATTAGACTTTGTACAAGATAGCTAGGGAATTCTGGTTCTACATGAATTACTTTCCCTTTTATCCACTGCCAACGAGGCATATCTAATGTAGCCTGTGGGTTTAGCATATAGTCTACTGTATTCGTCACAACCTGGAAATGCCCTTGTGGCTGCATATATCCACCCATTACTCCGAAAGGTCCTACCGCCTTCCCATTTTTGCTTAAGAAGCCTGGAATAATAGTATGTAATGTTCTTTTCCCGGGCTTTAATATATTTGGGTGCGCGACATCTAAAGAGAAGTCATGCCCTCTATTTTGCAAAGCGATTCCTGTATTCGGAATAACTATCCCTGATCCAAATCCCATATAGTTACTTTGGATGTAAGAAACCATATTACCTTCTTCATCTGCTGTCGCTAAATATACCGTTCCGCCTTTAGGGATGTCATAGATTTCTGGATTGCCAGCTTCTTCGTTTATTACGTTGGATCTTTTATTTGCGTATTCCTCTGATAATAATTGTTCTACGCTTATCGGCATTTCCGCAGACTCCGTTATAAAAGCTAACCCATCTGTGAAAGCTAACTTCATCGCTTCTATTTGATGGTGGAGAGTTTCCTTACTTTGCCATCTCGGTTCCCCTAAGTGCTTGTATATATTCAGTGCCATTAATGCAACCATTCCTTGTCCATTTGGCGGGATTTCCCAAACATCATAACTCTTATAGTTGACCGAAATAGGCTCTACCCACTCCACCTTGTATGTACGAAGATCTTCTTTCGATAAATAGCCTCCATGTTTTTTCATAAACGTATCGATTTTGTCGGCAGTTTCCCCCTCATAAAAGTCACGGGCATTCGTTTCTCCTATCGCTCGAAGTGAACGTGCGTGATTAGGAGAGTTCCACATCTCGCCTATTTCTGGAGCTCGTCCATTTGGTGCAAAGGTTTCAAACCAAGCATTAAATTCCTCTGAAGTAAATGTAGTTTTATATTTATCATAGGCTAGTTTCCAGTATTTTCCCAGGATTGGAGTTAACGGGTATCCTTCTTCTGCGTATTGAATAGCAGGTTCTAAAACTTCTTGGAGCGAGAGTTTACCAAATCTTTCTGATAAGGCAGCCCAAGCAGCAGGAACTCCTGGGACGGTCACAGGAATCACACCGTGAACAGGCATTTCATCATACCCTTTTTCTCTTATCGCTTCTGGGGATATCGACTGCGGTGCAGGACCAGATGCGTTTAAACCGTAGAGCTTATCTTTTGTCCATACTAATGCAAAAGCGTCTCCGCCAATTCCGTTAGAGGTCGGTTCTACAACGGTAAGTGCTGCTGCCGTAGCAATTGCCGCATCAATTGCATTACCACCTTTTTTTAAGATATCTAATCCTGCCTGAGCAGCTAAAGGCTGTGAAGTTGCTACCATACCCTTTTTAGCAAATACCGTATGACGCTTTCCTTGAAACGGGTGATGTAAATAATCCATATGAACTCCCCCTCATACCTTTATACCGATATGATTTAATTCCTTAAGTATAATGAAAGAAACGCCTAAAATAAATAAGAATATTCTATCAATTAAAAGAGCATCTTCCAATAAAAGAAGATGCTCTTAATAATTTTATATAGTTTATATTACTATAATTAACCTAACAGCTTAACGATTTCTCTATTAAACGCTGGAATATCGTCTGGTGTACGGCTTGTTACCAATTGATTTTGACAAACGAATACTTCTTCGTCATGGAATTTTACACCGGCATTTTCTAAGTCCACTTTGATCGACTTATATCCTGTCGCATCTCTACCATCTAACGTCTTCGCAGTGATGAGTAATTGTGGACCATGACAAATTGCAAACACTGGTTTTTTCTCATCCATAAAATACTTCGCAAATTGAACAAAACGATCATCTGCTCGTAAAATATCTGGTGAAAATCCTCCAGGTATAAATAATGCGTCAAAGTCTTCAGGTTTTACTTCGTCAATGCCATAATCGATTTTCACCGTAGCTTCGCCGTTTTTCCCTGTTACCTCTTTACCTGCTTCTTTTTCAATTGCAAATACCTCATGTCCTGCATCGTTTAGTGCTTGTGCTGGACCTGTGTATTCTACGTCCTCAAACATATTTGTGATTAATGTTGCTACTTTAGCCATTTCCTCACTCCTTAATTGTTTGTACACTCTTACTATTCCACTAAACTTTACCTGATAAACATAAAATTTTTTAGCGTAACTTTTTCATTTCCTGAGCCACTTGATGGGCTTCAGGTGAAGTTTCTTGATGAAGCTGCGTTATGATGTTGGCATAATCTCTGTCATTTCGATTCTGGCTCATTTTATAGGCTGCTTGAATGTCTGTAACGGTAAGTTTGAATCCAACTATACCTTTCAATTCCCGTTCAAGAAGCTCAGGTGATAGTGTCTCCCACAATACCGGATGTTGTCGATGATGCTCATATACGTGTAGAAGCGTCTTCAAATCGTCTATTAGTTCCTCTTGCGTTTGGAGACTAACATTCCCATACACATGAACGGACTGATAGTTCCATGTCGGGACTTGCTGCTCTTCATACCATGAAGAAGAAATGTAGGAATGAGGTCCCTGAAAAATTATCAAGGATTCCTGCTCCTCATTAAGCGTGCGCCACTGTCGGTTACCATATGCCAAATGCCCACTTACCACAATTTCTTCTCCTTCGCGTTTAACCATTACAGGAATATGCGTTGCTACTGGTCTCCCTTTATCTG
The DNA here is from genome assembly GCF_900115805.1 of Psychrobacillus psychrotolerans. Lineage (GTDB taxonomy): Bacteria > Bacillota > Bacilli > Bacillales_A > Planococcaceae > Psychrobacillus > Psychrobacillus psychrotolerans. The sequence continues at coordinate 8,074 of NZ_FOXU01000005.1, read as the reverse complement.
TTGTAACCAATGTTGCAAACGTGTGTTGCTTAAGAAAGGACCAAATTTCTTTCTCGTCATCTACCTTAAATCGTTTAGGAATATACATAGTTACCTCCTTTATTTGTCTATGGTCTTTTAGAAACTCACTCACTTTTATTCAAAATATCATAAAATCCCTAACTCTTCGAAAAGAGAAAGGGATCGATATTAGTAATTTACATAGCTCGCAGAGGTTGAAATGTGATTCTTTACACTTATTCTTCAAGTCCCATTTCAGCTTTTACAACTTCTACGATGCGGTTTACGTAGGTTTCGCATTCCTGTTCAGTTGCTGCTTCTACCATTACGCGAACCAATGGCTCCGTACCCGACGGACGTACAAGGACACGACCATTTCCAGCCATTTCACTTTCTACTTCACTAATAATAGCTGCTACTTTTTCATTTTCTGTTACAGCATGCTTATCTGTCACTCGAACATTTATAAGTTTTTGTGGATAGATTGTCATTTCAGCAGCAAGCTCGGAAAGTTTTTTCCCTGTTACCTTCATAATATTCACGAGCTGTAACCCAGTCAACAAACCGTCACCTGTAGTATTATAGTCAAGGAAAACGATATGTCCTGACTGCTCCCCACCTAGGTTATAGCCATTCTTTTTCATTTCTTCTACTACATATCTATCTCCAACCGCTGTTTTTACACTAGTCATATCATGTGTTTCTAATGCTTTATAGAAGCCCATATTACTCATCACTGTGGAAACAACTGTCCCGTTATTTAAACGTCCATTTGCATGAAGATGTTTGGCACAAATATACATAATTTGGTCACCATCTACAATTTGTCCTTTTTCATCTACTGCAATTAGACGATCTCCATCCCCATCAAAAGCAAGCCCTACATCTGCTCCTTTTTCTAGAACAAACTTCGCTAAGTTTTCTGGATGCGTAGAACCAACACCATCATTAATATTCAACCCATTTGGTGAAGAACCCATTGTAGATAGATCAGCATCTAAATCAGCAAATACATGTGTTCCAAGAGACGATGTTGAACCATTTGCACAGTCAAGAGCTACATGAATTCCTACAAATTCCTCATCTATTGATTGTTTCAAGTAATGAATATACTTTTGACCACCCTCGAAGTAATCAGATACAGAACCAACATCTGCCCCAGTTGGACGTGGTAATTCATCTATATCTTGGTCTAAAAGCTGCTCAATTTCTTCCTCTTGTCCATCAGATAATTTAAATCCATCCGACCCAAAGAATTTTATACCATTATCTGCCATAGGATTATGAGATGCAGAGATCATTACTCCGGCACTTGCACTCATAGCTCTCGTTAAATAAGCTACAGCTGGTGTACTAACAACACCTAGACGCATTACTTCAACCCCAACAGATAATAGACCAGCAACTAGTGCTCCCTCTAGCATATGACCAGATATACGAGTATCTCGACCAATTAACACTTTTGGACGATCTGTTACATCTTTCGTTAGTATATAACCACCAACTCTACCTAATTTAAATGCAAGTTCTGGTGTTAGCTCTGAGTTTGCTACTCCTCTAACTCCATCTGTACCAAAATATTTTCCCATTTATACTCTCTCCTTAAAATCCTGTTGTACTATCTATAAAGATTCTTTAACTGTTAGGACTGCTTCTTGTTCAGAAGTTTGCCATTCTACATCAGAAGAACCCTCTACTTGTATAGGGAGAGTACTTTCTCCGACTTCGGAATTAGTTGCTTCTACATATACAGATAGATTATTTAATTGAAGCTTATTTAAGGCCTCTGTTGTCCCTTTAGCAACGACTGTCACGATGCCATCCGTAGGTTTTTCAAAAAAACTTATCAGTTGCTCAGGTAAGCCTCTTACGGTTATAGGTACTTGCTCAAATGACTTTTCTGAAATAGTAGAAACAGGTTCTTCCTGTTCCACCGTTTCTTCTGAATCAGGGTCATTCACAACCGTAACATCGCCAGTAATCTCTATTACCTCTTTTGACAGTTTTGTAACCCCTTCTGGTAAAGCTAATTTCATATCAAAGCTACCAGACTTCTCTATTTTACTTAGATCTACATCAACATTTAGTTGATCTATTTTATCAAGGACTGCTTTTGGTCCATATAATCGAATTGAATCTGTCTTTGTAGTGAGCTCATTTATGGTGACCCCTTCTTTGGGATTACCTTGTTTTACTAGAGCTAACGGTACCACTTTACTATACTCTTCTATTTTCACACTTACGTGAACAGAGCTTGGTTCAACGATAACGTCTAACTTATTTAAGTCAAGATCGAGTACTTTGACTGTTGTATCCTGTTCAAAGGACTTATTCATGCCTTGATCTCCTGCGACAGTTGCTTTTACATAACCTATGCTATTGATAACACTTTTTGCTCCAGTAATGGTTACTTTTTGTGGTTTTACTTCGTAGGACTTCACTACATAGTTTTCAGCCAACAGTCCTTCATTCATATCTGTTTCAACATTAAACTCTCGAGAAATACGCTCTTCAATCACTACATCTACATATTGAGGATCTGTTCGCACATTTAGCTTTTCTATGAAGTTTTCAGTTGAAACCGGAACTCGATGAGTACCTATAGTTAGTTCCCGAAGATCTACAAAAACTTTAAAATCTTTCATCAACTTAGCCGATAATACTAAGTTTTTAGGACCTTCAACATTTACGTTGACGGTCTTTGGTGGACCAGTTACAACCAGGTTTTCATGGTCATAATAAACTTCTAGAGGGATATCACGAATGACATCAACGTCATTACCACTTGCATTCTTATTATCGCTTTCTAATTCACTTCTCACACTTATAAAAAGTGCGATTGCTAATATTAGTGCAGTTATCCGCAAGAACCATGGATTATTCATCATTTTATCCATTTTGTTTCCCCCTCCATAACCATTTAGAAGAAGTTACTTGCTCTTCCACTGGAAACCAAAGGCGAGTTAAATGGGTCTCAAATTCCTCTAACGATAAATCTCTTCGTAAATCTCCATTGGAGGTTAAACTAATCGCCCCAGTTTCTTCTGAAACAACAATCGTTATCGCATCTGTCACTTCACTTAAACCAATTGCAGCTCGATGCCTCGTACCTAATTCTTTCGATATGAAAGGACTTTCAGACAAAGGCAAATAGGATGCTGCTGAAGCAATTTTATCTTTTTTTATAATAACGGCCCCATCATGAAGTGGCGTATTTGGAATGAATATATTAATAAGAAGCTCTGATGTGATATAAGAGTTTAACGGAATACCCGTTTCTATATAATCGGTCAAACCAGTTTCTCTCTCTATGGAGATGAGGGCACCAATTCTTCTCTTTGCCATATAACTAATCGATTTCGTCATGGCTGTTATGAGTCGACCTTGTTCTTCTTCCAGCTGCATGGTGCTTCTAGAGAATAACTTCCCTCTACCGATCTGTTCAAGTGCTCTTCTTATTTCCGGTTGGAAAATAATAATAATAGCTAAGAATCCAAACTCAATTACTCGATCCAATAACCAGTCAAGCGTATTTAAGCCGAAAAAGTCCGTCACAACTCTTGCAATAACAATCACAAAAATTCCTTTTAACAATTGAACTGCTTTAGTTCCTTTAATCAAGGTAATAACCTTATAAATAACAAACCATACAAATAAAACATCCAAAATATTTACAATAACGTTTACTGGCATAAGGTCTGTAAATTGCTCCATAAACGACATGTGGCATCCCCCACTTTTCCTCACTAATCCATTCTAAATAAGTATAACATAATTACGATAATCCCTCGCTTTTGGAACACAAAAAGTCTATCCAATAATATTTATGGATAGACTTTCATTTCTATTTGTCCTCTTTTTCAAAGAATGACACAACATTCTTCGCACCGTCTTTAATGTGGAACCATAGCCAGTCAAATACTTCATTGATTTCTTCACTAGTTCCGGTAACATTCGCAGTAGAAGCCATATATGCAGTTCCATTGATAATCGTTAAGTTTCCATCTAATTCTCCGTCAATCTGAACATCCCCGTTTCGAACAACCAGATCTCCCTTAACGACTTGTCCTTCAGGTATAATAACTGTTTCTCCTTCTACAAGAACGTTTTCTTGCTTAGTAAAGGAAAATTGTTGCTCATCATTAAAGTTCGTAAAAAGTGCACTACTCATCAATAATAAGAACATTGCAGCAGCTGCAAGAACTGGATGACGTCGCAACCATTTACTAACCCCTGCAGAAGATTTTTCTTTCGGCAATCTAGCTATAACCGAATGATTGAAATCATTTGGTGCCTCTATGTGAGCAGCTCCTTTGACGAAAGCAACAACATCGCTTAACTCATGCATATGAGCCTGGCAAGCTTCGCATGATTGCAAATGAGATTTAAGTTCCAGCTCATGTTCACGGCTGATTTCACCATCTAAATATTCGTGCATAAAGTGAACAATTCGTTCTGGACACGCATTCATCTTGATTCCCTCCTATATTATATATGAGGCTGTCTGCTTAACTGTTTTCTAAGCGCTTCTCGTCCTCTATGAATCCTTGTTTTAACTGTTCCAAGTGGCAAATCTAATATCTCGCTTATTTCTTGCAAAGATAATTCTTCCATATACTTTAATACAATAGCCGATCTATATTTATCGGGAAGTCTACTAATTTCATACTGTATACGCTCCTGTAGTTCCAGTTTCATGAGTTCTTCTTCTGGAAGTTCATCAGAGGCTGCAATTTGAGAATACATATCAAGGCCTTCTGTACCTCTTACTTCTGCATCTAAATAGTAATCCGGCTTTTTTTTACGAATACGATCAATACATAAATTAGTAGCAATTCTATACAGCCAAGTTGAAAATTTTCTTTTTTGATCGAACGTATGAATATTGATGAAAGCACGGACAAACGCCTCTTGAGCTATATCTTCTGCTTCATGACGGTTCCCAAGCATCCTAAAGCACACTTGAAATAGTCTATGCTGATACAGGTCGACAATCTCCGCGAATGCGTCTTTATCACCCTTTAATACTTGTTTTATTCGTTTATTCACTAACGCATCCATCGTGATATCTCGCCTCCGCCCCATGCGGCTGTCTTACCTTTACGTATGAAGGTATCCACAGGTTTCATTTATTTATAATATCTTAATATTATCAAACTTTTCCAACTTTGTCTGGATTATCAAAAAGAAAAAGCAGACAACATGTCCGCTTTTTCTTTTCAGCTATTTAACTTATCTATGAATAATGTCGGTCCCTATATACCCTTCTTAAATAAGGCTTTCTCCTAATAGTGATCCCATTAGTCCTACTGCTACATCAGCTGTTTTATTTTTTTCATCCAAAATTGGATTTACTTCTACGAATTCAGCAGAAGTGATCATATTTGAAGCATAGAGCATTTCCATTGCTAAATGACTTTCTCGATATGAGATCCCACCAGCCACGGGAGTTCCTACGCCGGGTGTATATAGTGGATCTAGACCATCTAAATCGAGTGAAAGATGCACTCCATCAACCTTACGATCCACAAAATACTGAATGGCTTGTGTCATTACTTCAGACATTCCAAGCTTGTCAATTTCATGCATAGAAAATACTTTAATACCTTTTTCTTTGATCAGTTCACGTTCTCCTGGATCTACCGAACGAGCACCTATAATAACAACATTCTCTGGTTTAATCTTCGGTGCAAAATCTCGAATATTCACTAACTCCTCATGTCCTAATCCAATACTTACTGCAAGTGGCATCCCATGAATATTACCAGTCGGCGATGTTTCAGCAGTATTTAAATCGGCATGTGCATCATACCAAATAACTCCCAAGTTTTCATAGCGATCTGCCAATCCAGCAAGTGTTCCTATAGCAATACTATGATCCCCGCCAAGGACTATTGGAAAATTGCCTTCCCCAATAATATCGTGAACTCGGTTAGCAAGTATTGTATTAGCTGCAACCACTTCTTCTAGATTACGTAATTTCGTATTTTGAGATGTCTCTCTTCTACCTATTGCAATGTCCCCTACATCATCTACAGAGTGACCAAGCTCTTGAAGTCTCTCCACTACCCCAGCATATCGTATAGCACTCGGTCCCATATCGACACCTCGTCTATTTTGCCCTAGATCCATTGGGACCCCGATAATTGATATATTTAATTTATTCATAATTTTATGCCCCCTTTAGTTCTTACATCTATTGTAAATGCTAGAGGGTGTTTGGCTCAACCAAGCATAATTACGAATATTTATTCATTAATTGAACTAGCTTGTATTTCACTTCCGACCATTCGCTATCTATAATAGAGTAGACAACCGCATTTCGAACAAAACCGTTAGATCGTATCCGTTCATTTCGCAGTATACCCTCTTTTACACCGCCAATTCGTTCAATTGCCCTTTGAGAAGATACATTTAACTCATCTGTTTTAAACTGAACACGAATTGTCCCCATTTGCTCAAAGCAATACTTTAACAATAAATATTTACACGTCGTATTTACGTGTGTACGCTGATACTGTTTCCCATAGTAAGTAGAGCCTATCTCGCAACTATAATTTGTCTGGTCTATTCCATAAATACGAGTGGTACCCATAATTTCTTTTGTTTCTGTATTTTCTACTACAAATGCAAGAGCAGTTCCCTCTACATTCATTTGGTGAATGCCAACTGCCAACCACTTTTCTAGCTGTTGCTTGTTTTCTATTTTATTTAACATAAATTCAAAAATTTTGGGTTCATACAGTTCCCACAATGCTCCACTATCTGAAGTTAGTAATGGACGTAAGGTTACATCCCCATAGGTTAGTGTCTCAGTCAAATTGTACACCTCGCTTTTTATTTCATCATAAAGGAAAATGCACTATATTGAAAAGTATTTTCACCCACAAAAAAACTCTCTCAACTTTAGGTTGAAAGAGTTTTACTATATTTATGGAGCCTAGCGGGATCGAACCGCTGACCTCCTGCGTGCAAGGCAGGCGCTCTCCCAGCTGAGCTAAGGCCCCAATACAATTTGAAAAAGTTGGCTGGGGTACCTGGATTCGAACCAGGGCATGATGGAATCAAAATCCATTGCCTTACCGCTTGGCTATACCCCATTAAACTGGTGGAGGGGGACGGATTCGAACCGCCGAACCCTAAGGAGCGGATTTACAGTCCGCCGCGTTTAGCCACTTCGCTACCCCTCCAAAGCTAAATTTAAATATTATGGTGGAGGATGACGGGCTCGAACCGCCGACCCTCTGCTTGTAAGGCAGATGCTCTCCCAGCTGAGCTAATCCTCCTGGGTTTTATAGGAAAAACTATTATACATTCTGTTGAAAGTATTTTCTTATTTAAATGAAAACCAGACAAGAACTATAATATCATATATCTGACATTAGGACAAGTTTTTTCCTTAAAATAAATTAATGGGAAGCTTCCAACCGGATTTGAACCGGTGACCTCTTCCTTACCATGGAAGCACTCTACCTACTGAGCTATGGAAGCAAAACAAAAAAATGGCTCCGAAGGTAGGACTCGAACCTACGACCAATCGATTAACAGTCGATTGCTCTACCACTGAGCTACTTCGGAACGTTTAATTATTTTAAAGTACAAGTATAATTATAGCAACTCTATTTAAAATTTCAAGCCTGTATTAAAAGTATATTTCAACAACTTATGTTGCTCTAAAATATATCTTTGACTAGCATATATTTAGATTTTTTTATGTTAATAAAACAGGAATTTATAAATTTTAATCGTTTGTATTCACTAATAGTTACCTAAGAAAAACACGAAAAGTCGTTGTCGACTCTACCAATAATGTTTTTCTTTGCACGCATTAAAGTATTCGTAAGCGACAATCGTTCGCTTCTCACGTATACCTATGCTCCTAGCCCTCTCTATTTTCTCAGTAACTGTCTGCAGCTTATTTTAATTCTGTAAACAAAAAGAAGTCGTTACCGATTTTACTCGGTAACGACTTCTTTGTGGTGCCCAGCGACGTCCTACTCTCACAGGGGGAAACCCCCAACTACCATCGGCGCTGAAGAGCTTAACTTCCGTGTTCGGTATGGGAACGGGTGTG
>NZ_FOXU01000002.1 GCF_900115805.1 Psychrobacillus psychrotolerans | reverse complement strand
TCCCTCAAAGACGATGAGGTAGATAGGTTCGGGGTGGAAGCGTGGCGACACGTGCAGCTGACGAATACTAATCGATCGAGGACTTAACCAAATTTGTTTAACGTAACAATGTCGTTTATCCAGTTTTGAAAGAATAAAAAAAATATAACAATAGCTTGAATTATTTTCTAGTTGTGTTATACTAAGTATTGTCTTTCAAGTTAATATGGTCTAGTGATGATGGCGAAGAGGTCACACCCGTTCCCATACCGAACACGGAAGTTAAGCTCTTCAGCGCCGATGGTAGTTGGGGGTTTCCCCCTGTGAGAGTAGGACGTCGCTGGGCACTAAAAGAAGTCGTTACCGATTAAAATCGGTAACGACTTCTTTTTACATATTTATGATTTAGTGTGTTTTCAAATTCTTTAACAATAGAATGAATTTTTATCTTAGCTAGTGTTCATGGAATATGTGGGAACCAATACTGTTTGTAATAAAAATGCACACCAAGTGAGTTAGCAATATATCTACATTCTGGAATTTCAGCGAGATCATTAAAACTCTTCTTTTAAGATAGAGTACATTTTTAAATCTCGATGTTCTCCTTTCACAAATATACCTTTTCTAATTATTCCTTCAAGAGTCATTCCTGCTTTTTCCATTACTCGTGCTGAAGCAATATTTTCTACATCACACCTTGCTTGAACACGAACCAAATCCATTTCTTCAAAGCCAAACTTTACTAATTCCTTTGCTACTTCAGTAGTTAGGCCTTTTCCCCAATAGTCTTTAGAAATAACATATCCGATTTCAGCAATTTTATGATTTGGTTGCCACCAAACAAAATCAATAGTTCCGATAAATTTTCCGTTTTCCTTATATTCGATTCCCCACGGTGACACCTGCTTATTTTCATATTTATTCAATACAAATTCAACAAAACCTTTTGTATCCGCTATTGTTTCATGAGTATTCCAAGTTACATACTTAGATACTTCTTCATCTGAACCGTACAAATACATATCTTCAATATCTTCTTCTGTGACTTTTCTAAGAATAAGACGTTCTGTTTCAAGGATAGGTAAATCACTATATATTTTCTCAATGTTCATTTAATCCCCTCCATTAATTATAGTCAGAAGTAAAGTAGTAGGTATCATCATCCCATTCTACTATAAAAATCCTTTGCCTTACACATACCCGCAAAAAGTTATCAGCAGTCAGTTCCTCTATAGAAGAAATCTGCCGTCTATCTGCTTTTGTAGCCCGGGAAATGGAGGTTAAGCTTTGTCTCCAATAATAGCCGGGGTCTCTCTTGTCAGAGTAGGGTACGATGGGCAGTAAAAAGCAATCGTTACTAAGCAAAATGGTAACGGCTTTTACGTCTATTTTAAAGTACTTCTATATTTTCCCTACTAACTACTTGCTGTATTACAATTAAACAGACACAATACGTAGTAACTACATTTATATAGGAGGGTTAAAGTGGCAGTAATATTAGCAGTAGACGATGATATTCATACACTTGAACTAATTTCGATTTATTTATCTCAATCTGGGTACCGTGTTATTAAAGCTGTAAATGGAACAGAGGGATTACATATGTTGGAACGTCAACTTCCAGATCTCGCAATAATTGACGTCATGATGCCTGTTATGGATGGCCTTCAACTAACCAGGTTAATACGAGAACAATACAATATTCCTGTATTGCTTTTAACAGCAAAAGGAAAACTAGAAGATAAAGAAAAAGGATATATTGCTGGGTCAGATGATTATTTAGTAAAACCTTTTGAACCTAAGGAATTGTTATTTCGTATCCGCGCTATTTTAAGAAGGTATGATAAAACAAGCGATGTGAACATCCGCTTTGGTAATATGTTAATCAATCGTAAAAGCTTTGAAGTACTAGTGGGAGAGGAAATTTTAGTTTTACCATTAAAAGAGTTTGAGTTGCTATCTAAGTTGGCTTCTAAACCAAACCAGGTGTTTACTCGAGATCAGTTAATAGAAACAGTATGGGGGATTGATTTTGAAGGAGATGAACAAACATTAAGTGTTCATATAAAAAGGGTAAGAGAGCGACTAACTAAACTAGAAACGTCTGTACAGATTACTACTATCCGTGGCGTGGGTTATAAGTTGGAAGAGTCTATATGATGAAAACTTTATATAGTAAGTTCGTGTGGATGACCCTGTTGATAATGATCGCTAGTGGAACGTTGGGATTTATGGTAGTAAATACGTATTACCACCACAATCTTAAGGAGAAAAATGATGAAAAAAATGTATTAGTTGCAAGATCAATTGTTGAAAGTATTAATATGTCTAATAGTGAGCTGGATCCTCTTCTCCACTCATTAGGCAATACGGGATATCAGTTATACGTCGTAGGCGAAAATGGGTTTAAAAGAGCTTACGGGGGTGAATTTCGAGTTCAGAAGATTGATCAGACAATTGTTGAAAGTGTTTTAAGTGGGGAAACTTATCATGGTATGAGAGAGTTTCCTAAAGAAACTTTTATAACAGGTTATTTTTCAAATGAATTAACTAATACGGTTGGTGTCTCGTTTACCTACGGAGGGGAAAATTATGCTTTATTTCAACGACCGAATATTAAATTCTTATTCAATGAAATTCATCTGTTATTAGGTGGATTAGTGGCGATAATGATTATTTTAAGTGTGATAGCGATGTTGGTAGTGGCTAAAATAATGGTTGTGCCGTTAACTAAATTGACGATAGCAACAAATAAAATAGCTAATGAAGATTTCCAAGCAGAGTTACCGGTATATCAGCGAGATGAAATAGGACAACTAGCAGATAGCGTTCGAAATATGGCCAAGCAACTGGATGCAACTGATCGGTACAAAAAGGAATTCATCTCCAGAGTATCCCATGACTTTCAAACACCACTTTTGAATATACAAGGATATGCTCATTTATTAAAAGAGGGAGATCTAAACCCGATTGATCATTTAAAGTACGTTACAATTATTCAACAAGAATCCAAGCGGCTCTCAAATGTTATGAAGCAGCTACTAGTTCTTACTTCATTTGATCAAGCTCACAGCCGTACAAAAAAAGAATTCTTTTCACTAGATATTCAGTTAAAACAAGTCATTCAAAAATTTAGGTGGCTACTGGATGAAAAAGAGATATCTATTAATATAAAGTTAAGACCTGTAATTATATACGGTGATAGTGAAATGCTTGAGTATGTTTGGGAAAATATTATTTCTAATGCTATAAAGTATAATCACTCTCCGGGGGAAATACATATTGCTTTAGAAGAAAGAGAAGAATTTGTAACTGTCACTGTTCAGGACACGGGAAGTGGGAGTAAGCATACTAAATATAACCAATGGACTGAAAGATTTTATAGAGAGGATGAGGCTCGTTCTACTCAGATTGAGGGAAGTGGACTAGGGCTAGCGATTGTTCAGGAAGTTATACAATCACATGAAGGTATTCTTTCTTTTGAAAGTGTTGTACCTCATGGAACCAAAGTAATTATCCAATTAAACAAGCTGTAATTATCTGTTCATCTTCCGTTCACTTTCAACTTGTATAGTACCTCTTATAAGGAAATACAATAGGAGGTACAGTTATGAAAAATAAACGGAACTGGCTAGTTATTATAGTTAGTTGGCTTATAGTGTTAGGATTACTTTCGTTCTTCGCTCCTTCCAGTAAAGAAGTAGCAAGTACATCAAAAAATAGTGGACTTCCAGAAACTTCTTTGTCGATTCAAGCAGATAAAGTTATAAAAGAAAATTTTTCTAGTAATGAAGGAATACCTCTAATCATTGTTTTCGAGAAATACAAGGCTAATACTGAGGAAGAAATCCAAAGTGTATTAGAATTAATGGAACAAAATTACACAAGTATAACGAAGTTTTCTAAAATTCCTTTGGAGCAAAGAGGTTCTTTTGTGTCTGAAGATAAAAAAACATTCTTTGTGCCTTTAATCTTAGAAGGAGAATTAGAAAGCAAAGAGATTCATAAAAAAGTAGAAGAAATAAAGAGTAATGTATCTCACATTATCCCATCTGATTTTAATATTTATTTTACTGGACCGGCTGGAATCGCAAGCGATACAATTGAGCTATTTTCAGAAGCAGATGTAGTTTTACTCCTAGCTACAGTAGCGATTATTTTTATCCTGCTAATTATTATTTATCGTTCATTCATCCTGGCTATTATCCCTTTAATTGGAGCAGGGATAGTGTATGGAGTAGTGGATAGAATTATTGGTCTTACTGGTAAGTTCACATCTATTACGATTGAAAGCCAGGCACTGTCAATTATGATGATCTTGTTGTTTGCCGTGATAACCGATTATTCCTTATTGCTATATGCGAGATATAAAGAAGAACAGGACATGAAGGTAGCACTTGCTAAGACAAGAGAAACCATTCTTTTCAGTGGTGGTACTATTTTAGCGGGAGTTGCAACACTTGCTTTTGCCATATATGAACCATATCGAAATTTTGCACCAGTGTTTGCGATTGCCGTAGTTATTATGCTAATCGCTGGACTAACATTATTGCCGGCTTTGTTTGCAGTAGTAAAAATGCCGAAAAAGAAAGAAAAAACAACGAAGATTTGGATAAATGCTGGAAATGTTAGCACGAAAAAACCATGGAAAGTAGCAGTGCCGATTTTGTTACTGCTAGGGATTGGGGCATGGCATGCAACAACAATCATCTATTCATACGATTTGTTGGCTTCTTTCCCAGTAGAGTTATCTTCCAGAGAAGGTTTTACAAAACTTGGGGATGCATTTTCAGAAGGAGAAATAGCACCAACAACGATTCTTGTAAAATCAAAGGATGAGAAAGTGATTGCAGATATTCGGGAGAAAATAGAAGATAGACCACTTGTAAGTCAGATACGGCCATCGACTTCAGAAAGTGACTTATACACACAGTTTTCTATCATATTAAAAGCAAATCCTTACAGCCAGGAAGCTTTGAATGAAGTGGAAAAGATAAGAAGTGAATTAGAAGACCAACAGGTTTTAGTAAGTGGAGAGACAGTGAAACACGTCGATATCCGGAATATTAACAATAGAGATACATTACTCGTAATGGGATTGATGACGGTATTGATCGGATTAATGCTTGCTTTCCAAACTAGATCAATTCGGGCATCATTGTTGATGATGTTTTCCATTTTATTGTCATTCGGAGCAGCTTTGGGATTCTCTACATGGATTTTTGATCTCTTCCTCGGATATTCATCTTTTAGTTATCGAATCCCACTTTACACATTTGTGTTTTTAGTAGCACTAGGTGTAGATTACTCGATTATGTTGATGAGTAGGTTGAAAGAAGAACGCAAACAGTTTGACGAACCTGATGCAATTGCGAAAGCGGTAGAAAAAACAGGTGGTGTTATTTCTTCGGCAGGATTAATACTCGCGGCTACATTTGCTGTTTTAATATCGCAGCCAGTTATGGAGCTTAAACTATTTGGTTTCGCTGTCGCAGTTGGGGTATTGTTGGATACGTTTATCGTTCGACCGTTATTATTACCTGCGTTATTAACAATTACAACGAAAAATAGGGGGAAATGAATATGCAAAAAAGATGGGGTATACGACTAGTTCGAGCAGGAGCATTATTTGGATTATTGGGAGCGTATCTTGGTTCTCATATGGCAGGTGCGGGATCATATGCACTTCGTCCAATTCATGCCCATATATTATTGGTAGGATGGTTATCATTGTTTGTGTATGGACTATTTTATAAATTATACAAAGTGAAGTTTCCTAAGCTTGTTGCGTTTCACGGGTGGTCAGCTATAATTGGGGCAATTGGTTTAACGGCAGGAATGTACCTACAGTTCATCCAACCGTTCAATATAAACGAAACGTTTGCATTAGTTGCGTATATTATTGGTGGATCTACTTTATTGCTGAGCTTTGCAGTCTTTGTACTCGTGACTTTTACAATTGAAATAGAATAAAAAAAAGCTGGAGGTTATATATTAACCTTCAGCTTTTTGTTTTTTCGATTATCGGCATATGATGGAATACACATTCCCAATAAAATGATCACTATTCCTGCTACTTGTAATATAGAAAGAGCTTCACTTAACACAATAACTGATACGATAACAGCAACTGGCAACTCCATTGCACTTAATATGGAAGAAACCGCACCGCCAACTTTAGGAACTGCAATTACAAAGAAGTAAATTGGGATGATGATACCCATTAATCCAAGAGCTAGTCCATAAAACAATAGTGGTTCTGTAAACAGTTTTCCATTCCACATAATTTCCGGGCTTTGGAAGATGGCAATCATAATCATTGCGATAAAAGAGACGAATAATAGACGAGTTGTTGTATTCATACCTTCTACTTGCTTTGTGTTGACATTCATATTTAAGGAAAAAGAAACGGCAGCAGCTAAACCATAAACCCAGCCTCTCCAGTCAATTCCACTTAAGTCGACATCTAGTATTCCTGCAGCTAGAATAGTTCCTATAAATAAGATAATAAGAGAAATAGTTTCTGCTCTAGATGGAAGTCTTTTTCTAATAATACAATCGATTAGTGTTCCAATCCATGTAAATTGGAAAAGCATAACAACTGCAAGAGAGGCAGGTAAGTATATGAGAGACATCCCGTACACAATTCCTGTTGTAGCGGTAAACACACCTGCCAATAAAATAATCTTAAAGCCTCCATTTAAACGAGGCAGTTTTCGTTGTGTTAACAGATATATTAATAATGCTAAAAGAAATCCAACGATATATTGACTAGAAATTGCTTCTGAAGCCGTATAGCCATCTCCAATTGCTAGTTTAACCATAGTTGATAATGTCCCGTAACTGCTTGCAGCAAACACAACCATTAGGGGGTAAATCCATAATTTCATAAAAAATTCTCCTTTAATTTGCAACTACTGTTTTCACCATATGATGAAAAGGCTCACCAATAATTGTCCAAGGACATAGGGTAACAAATCCTAGACGATTATACAAGCGAATTGCTGCATCTTTCTCCATCTCCACATTCAAGGCTAGCTTGCCGCCACCTGAACTTTTAACTAAATGTTCAGCATAACTCAATAACTTCGTGCCTATGCCATGACCACGGTAGGCTGGATTAACTACAACCGTGTCTATATACCATTCTCCCGGGGCAGTTTCCGGATCTATAGTGACAGCAGCACCTTTTTTGTTAGAAAGATAAGCTTCTAAATTTGCATCAAGGCTAATTGCCTGTTCCGAATTATAAAATACCAGTACTCCCGCGACATGACCATTCAGTTCTGCAATATACGTATTTAAATAAGAATGTCGATTATCAGTCCGTGTAAATAGGTGTATAAATTCTTTGGTAATGGCTACTTCTTCTGTTTCACCAGTCATCTGCATAGAGATGTCTCCAATAGCCTCCATGATAAGAGGAATAGCCTCAGCTGCGTCTTCTTTGTAAGCTTTTCTGATTAATATTTCCATTTAATGTTCACCTTCCAACTCGTAATTATACCATAAGTTGTCTAAATAGACTTGTTGACAACTTAGGATTATAAATAATAGGAAAATTTAAAAAATAAATGAAACTTTTCTGTTCTATATATAGTAGAATAGAAAGAGAAAAGGAGGAATAGCAATGGACTTGAATTCAATACCTTGGAACCTCATCTTACCTGTTCTAGTAATTCAATTATTATTAGTAGTGGTCGCATTAATCGATCTAGTACGTGTCAAGAGCACCAATGGACCAAAGTGGATGTGGGCACTTATCATTGTTTTTATTAATATTATTGGTCCTGTTGTGTATTTTATATTGGGGAGGCGAAATGATTGAAAACATTTCTACATGTACAGGCACTAACAAAGGAATATGGCAAAGAAAAAGCGGTAAATCAAGTTACTTTTTCATTATATAAAAATACTGCAACGGCTTTGATTGGTCCTAATGGTGCTGGGAAAACAACCACTCTGTCTATACTAGCGGGGTTATTAAAACAGACTAGCGGATCGGTAGTTATTGATGGAGACATACAAGGAGATATTAGAAGTGAAATTGGCTTCTTGCCTCAGTATCCTCAGTTCTATTCGTGGTTAACAGCACTTGAATTTATCGAGATGGTAGCGAAGTTAAGTGGAATAGATGGGAAAATGATTAAATCTCAGTCAGTTAGAACATTAGATTTTGTTGGTCTAGCAGATGCTAAAAACAAGAAAGTAGGAACATTTTCTGGGGGCATGAAGCAACGACTTGGGTTAGCGCAAGCAATCGTTCACAAACCTGGTTTGCTTTTGCTAGATGAACCTGTATCTGCATTAGATCCGATGGGTAGACGTGAAGTTTTGAATTTACTGAAAGAACTACAAGAACATACGACTATTTTATATTCAACTCATATTTTAAATGACGCCGAAGAAATGACCGACCAGTTATTGTTCTTAAGGAAAGGCGAATTAGTTGAGCAAGGATCCTTAAAGGAAGTGCGAGACAAATACGCAAATCCCCAGTATAGAATCTTATTTGCTGATACGGAAGAAGCAGCAAAATTTGTCGAAATTAGCCCATGGCCTGCTAGACAGGAAAATGAGGTTGCCTTTGTCCATCTGGAAGATAAGAAGCCGATAATGAATGAAGTATTACAGGTACTTGCTAATAGCAATTTACGCTTATCGAAGGTTGAGCGAGCATCGGCTAGTTTAGAAGAAATCTTTTTGCAGGTGGTGAATAAACATGAGTAACTTCTCAATACTATTTCAAAAAGAGTGGCGTGAAAATGTACGGAATTTCAAAATTTTATGGATACCGCTTGTATTTATCCTGTTTGGTATTTCTGAACCTTTGACTTACTATTATTTGCCACAAATTTTAAATACAGTAGGGAATATGCCAAGTGATATGGTGTTTCAGCTTCCCGAGTACACCCCAGAACAAATTGTTATGTCAACTGTAGGGCAATATCAGTTTATCGGAATGTTAATCATAGCATTTGGGTTTGCCGGTATCATTGCTAGGGAGCGCAAAAACGGAACAGCAACAATGTTATATGTAAGACCAATTTCTTATAACGCATACGTGTTTAGTAAGTTAGCTATTATGGGCATCTTAATAGTAGGAAGCGCATGTATAGGTCTGTTGGCAAATCTCTATTACACCTATATTTTATATGGAGCAGTAGAGACGGCAGCATTTATTGGGTTCTTAGGAACATACAGTATTTGGTTGTTGTTTGCCATTAGTATTGTTATTTGTAGCAGTGCAGCTTTTTCTACAGGAGTTGCTTCTGTTACATCAATTTTCTTTCTCATAATTGTACCGTTAGTAGATGGTCTCTTAGGTACTTACTGGACTATTTCACCATGGAAGTTACCAATGTATGCGGGACAAATATTAAGTAGCAGTATAGACAATACACCTTATATTTGGAGTTTGATTGTAACATTGGTGATAATTGTACTATTAATCGTCGGAGCAGCTTTTATAACAAAAAGAAATGTATCAAAGGCAAAAATATAAAAATGAGGTGATTTAAGATGGTGGCTCGTAACTCTGATAAATTTATTGTATCCTACAACCGAATAGACCAATTGATGAAAGATCTTCTTGGTACGAATGAACATATGGCATTTTTTAGATTAATTGATTTTGCTAAAAAGAAAAACGCCATTATCAGACGGTATGAGGCAGATTTACGAGAATTTGGTGATTTAAGAAATGCCATTATACACCATCGTACCTCATTGGAATACGCTATTGCTGAACCTCATGATGACGTTGTAAAAAAAATGGAGGAAATTGAAGGGGCATTAGCTAAGCCAATTACAGTAGCTCAAATGTTCCAGACAAATGTGACGATCTTTCAAGAGACCGATTCACTTAGCTATGCCCTAAAAGTAATCAAAGATAAAAAGTACAATCAATTCCCAGTATATAAGGGAAATACTTTTAAAGGTTTAATCACCCCTGTAGGCATAACTAAGTGGATGGCAAGTAAAGTGGATTCAGATTCCTTCTCAAGAAAGAGAACAATGTTATCAGAAATACTGGCACATGAAAGCAATAGAGATAATCACCGATTTATACAATCGAAAGCATCTGTTTTTGAGGCAGTAGATATATTTAAATCTTCTGTTACACGTGGGAGGCGCTTAGAAGCACTGCTCATAACAGAAGATGGAAAAGCAAGCAATAAATTGATCGGGATTATTACTCCAATGAGTCTACTGAAAATAGAATAATTCTTAAAAAAGTAGTCTTTTTCTAGGGCTATGTCATAATAATAAAGTAGGCACTAAAGTATGTGAAAGTCGAAAAAGGGGGGATTTGGTGGATTCTTTAGAGAAAGTGCAAGAACAGCGATATGATAATTTTGAAAAGACTAGTAATGAGATGACAGTTGGGGATTGGTTAATTACCATGCTTATACTCATTATTCCAATTGTTAATATTGTTATGCTGTTCATTTGGGGTTTTGGAAATCCAGACCCAAGACGTAACTACGCACGAGCTTCACTAATCTGGATGGCAATCTGTATTGTATTAATGCTTATTTTTTATGGAGTAGTATTTGCATTTATTTTTTCTTCTTTTAATAGTTATTGAGTATTTCCTGGGAAATAGCATAGTTCGACACGACCGAGTATTCCTTTGTAAAAGAAGGAATACTCTTTTTGATGTTATAATAAAGAAAAGCGAAAGCGCCTATGGAAGCCCTGACTAGCACTGGAAGGATTTCATATAAAGGCGTTCTTTGCCTTTATATACTGAAGAAGTAACTTGAGAAGTTTAGTACTAGACGGAAACTAACTAAAAACATAAGATTAGTTCTTTTTAAGGGAGATGAAATAGATGAAAGTAGCACTCTTTGGAGCCACTGGACGTGTGGGACATGCTATTCTAACGTTATTATTAGAACAGGGTATAGAAGTTACTGCAATGGTAAGAAACCCTGAAAAGATGCAACCTCATGCTAAATTATCCGTCCTACAAGGCGACGCAAAAAATAGTGCAGATATTGTAAAAGCTACGCTAGGAGTAAATGCAATTATAAGTGCACTTGGAACCGACAAAACAAGTGTATTAACAGAGTTCACCTCACACATAGTTCCCATTATGCACCAACAGCAGCTAAAGCGGATTATTACAATTGGTACTGCGGGAATATTGAATAGTAGAGCAGAACCGGGATTGCTCCGTTATCAATCATCTGAATCTAAGCGTAAATCGATAACGGCTGCCCAAGAACACCATAAAGTTTTCAATATATTAAAAGATACTGCACTCGACTGGACAATTGTTTGTCCAACCTATTTACCGACTGGAGCTTCTACAGATGATTACATTGTAATGAGAGATTACCTGCCAGAGGGTGCTGTGCAAACTACCACTGGAGATACTGCCTTATTCACTGTAAAAGAGCTAATGAAAAATGAACATTTGGGTTACAGAGTAGGTATAAAGAGTCCACGATACTAGGAGAAAATAAATGAAGAAACTGTTAATGTTAATCGTAGTGGTTATTACTTTATTGTACATAAGTAATAGTAGGATTCAAACTACCGAAATTATTGTAGAATCAGATAAAGTTCCTATGAGTTATGATGGAGTGAAAATCCTGCAGATTTCTGACTTACATGATGCAACCTTTGGAGAAAATCAGGAGAACTTAGTGGAAAAGATAAAGAAAACAAAAGCAGAACTTATTTTTATCACAGGAGATCTAGTTGATAGTAACCGATATAATTTGGACCAAAGTTTAGAATTAGTAAGGCAGATTATAGATTTTGCTCCCATTTATTACGTAACGGGAAACCACGAAATCGCTACCAATGACACCGAGAACATAAATAATTCCTTAACTGAACTTGGCGTAAATGTACTGTCTAATGAAGAACAAATAATAGAACATAAAGGGGAAGACATTCGAATTATTGGTATCGAAGATCCTCTAAATGGAGTTTTAGTGAGCGAGGCTTTAAGTCAATTTGCGGATAATGATTTATTTACTCTCGTACTTTCCCATCGACCTGAGACTTTTCAAGATTATGTAGAGAACAAAATGGATGTTGTTTTTACTGGACATGCACATGGTGGGCAGTTTCGACTTCCAGGACTTGGGGGACTAGTGGCACCAGGACAAGGCTTTTTCCCAACATACACTGCTGGAATGTATACCGAGAACAGTACGCATATGATTGTGAGTAGGGGATTGGGTAATAGTGCAATTCCGTTTAGAATATTCAATTCACCTGAGATCGTCGTTGTGACATTAAAAAGTATCTAAAAAGAAAAGACCGCTGACTAATTTACTTAGCCAGCGGTCTTGCTTTTATAAGTGTTTATCTTTACGGTCGAAGCGGTCTTTTAGTTCTCCTACTTCTTGTTGAACTTCACCTTTTAACTTATCCACTTTACCTTCTGCTTGTAATTTATGATCGTTGGTTGCATTTCCAACTTGGTCTTTTGCTTCACCTTTTGTTTTGTTTACGGCACCTTTAACTTTGTCAGATAATCCACTCATGTAAATTCCTCCTTCAGTTTTTATACTCTACTATTTAAATACCCTGGTGGAGAAGTTTTAAACTTACTCTACTATCTTAAACTCTTGCAGCATAGCATAAAATCTTGTGCCATGGCCTTCCGCTGCTTCTAAAAAATATTTCTACCCCTGCGAGTTCTCAAAAAGTTTAGTCCATAACAAAAAAAGCTTAAAGCAGTGTGCTTTAAGCTTGTACGATTACTATTTAAACCATCCTTTTTCTTTAAATCTAGAAATGGCCTCAATTCGATTTCCAACGTCTAGTTTATCTAAAATAACGGAGATATAATTGCGGACAGTGCCCGTTGTGATAAATAGTTCGCCGGCAATTTCTTTTGTGTTTTTTCCATTTGCGATTAACTCGAGAACCTGGCTTTCACGTTCTGTAAGAGGATTTTCTTCTTCGTAAGCCATATCCACAAGCTCAGGAGCGTATATTCGACGACCATCCATAATTACACGAATAGAATTTGCTAGCTCTTCACTTGGACTATCCTTTAATAGGTACCCATTTACTCCTGCTTTGCGTGCACGCTCAAAATATCCAGCCCTTGCAAAGGTGGTCAAAATGATTACCTTACAATCATTTTCTTTTAGTTCTTCTGCGGCATCCAGTCCAGTTTTAATAGGCATCTCAATATCCATAATACAAACATCTGGTTGCAATTGTTCAATCAGTTTTAATACTTCTTCACCATTATTGGCCTTACCTACAACTTCCATATCCTCTTCCAAATCGAGTAGTGAACCAAGAGCTCCTAGCACCATTCGTTGATCTTCTGCAATGACAATTCGTATCATGTCTATTCCTCCTGACTGGGTTGCTGTATAACATTGGGTACCCGTATATTCAGTGTAGTTCCATTTTTCGAATGAATATCTAAGGTTCCATTTACAAATTCAAGTCTTTCTTTCATGCCACGTAGGCCATGCCCCTTAGACCAATTTACCTTCTCTCCCATACCTTGGCCGTTATCATACACTTTTAGTAGAGTTTCTTTCGCTGATTGTTTGATAGAAATAGAGCAAGTAGATGCGCTACTATGTTTCACTACATTATTTACTGCTTCTTTTAAACACATACTAAGTACATTTTCTACAAGCAATGGAGTATTTACTAATTTAGGTGTACCAGTTACCGTACACTCTATCTGTGCAGCTTTTAGTATTTGGTTGATCCGGAAAAGTTCATCTTCAAGTTTAGTTCCGCGCATATTTGTAACCAATTCTCGAACCTCTTTTAAGACAGAACGCGCGGTTTGGTTGATATCCAATATTTCTATTTTAGCGGCTTGTGGATTTTTTTCGATCAATCGACCCGCTAAATCACTTTTAAGTCCGATCAGCGAGAGCTTTTGTCCAAGCGTATCATGCAAATCTCTCGCGATTCTTTCTCTTTCTTCAATAATAATATACTGGGAAATCTTTATTTGTGCTTCTTCTAGTTGGTCCTCTAATGCTTCTCGTTGGTTTCGAGTATATGTATTGAAGGGCAACAAAATAACACCTATCAAACAAATGATAAGAAACGGCATATGGGATAGAAATAACTCAGTTTGGGTAAAAAATCCGATAATAACGGCTGCAATTGTAGCAACTAGATGAATACTATAAATAACAAAGAAGCTAAATCTTCTCTTTATATTCCCGATTAAAAAGGACAAGAAAATAGAGAAGTATATATAACCGTATAGGTAGGTCATCCAAACACTGATGGAAATTTGTAGTGCAACGGAGAGATATAGTAACCAACCTTTAGTAGAAAAGGATGAACGATAGGCAATGAAAAATAGTAAGGTTAGTGCTAAACCAATAACAATCTCTAAAGGAGTTGTAGATCTAAATATAAAAAAGAATGGAAAAATGCAAAAAACAATCCAAGCATAAATACTTAGCCAAGGATATTTGGGGAATATTTGATACCATTTGGACATGTATTTCACCTTCTTACCTATGTATAGTTATATTCATTATAATGCAAAAACCATTCCTAGGTAATTCTGGGAATGGTTTTTGCAGAATTTTACTTACTTTCAAATGTTGAGTTTTTTGAGTTCAACTTCGTATTTTGCTTAGTATTATTTAATAAATGTTTTATCTCTTTAAAGTTAACAAAACTTTTATTATCCTCATCGAATAGTCGGAAGTGGATAGACTCCAAACTCTTACGTAAGTTAATCGTAGTAGCTTGGTGTAAAGGTGGTGTAGAGTCATGCGCTTTTTCTAAGTTATAGTTAGGAACACGTGGACTTAGATGATGCACATGATGGAATCCGATATTTCCAGTTACCCATTGTAAAACACGTGGCAACTTGTAATAAGAGCTTCCTTCTATAGCTGCTTTTACATAATCCCATTCTGACTCATCTTCAAAATAAGAATCTTCAAATTGATGCTGAACATAAAATAACCAAATTCCTAATGAACCAGCTACGAAAAGTATTGTTCCTTGGATAATCGCAAATGCTTGCCATCCAATTAACCAAATCATTAACGCATAAATAGCAACTACAGATATATTGATTAAATACGTATTGTTGCGTTCTTTTCCGCGGGCACCTTTACGGTTTATACGATTGCTTACTAAGAAAAGTAGCGCTGGTCCTAAACCGAACATTACGATCGGGTTTCTATATAAACGATAGGAAAGTCTTTTCATTGGTGTTGCTTCTATATATTCATCAACGGTCATCATCCAAATATCGCCGACACCGCGTTTGTCTAGGTTTCCACTAGTAGCATGATGGATATTATGTTCGCGTTTCCATTTTTCATAGGCAAAAAGCGTAATGATTCCGGTGATTGTTCCAGTAATATCATTGGCTTTTTTATTTTTAAAGAAAGAACCATGTGTACAATCATGAAAGATGATGAATACTCGAACGACAAACCCTGCTGCGATAACAGACAAAGCAACGGTTAGCCAAACGGACACATCTAAACTTATATAAGCTAAAAACCATAAGATGAAAAATGGTGGGATAGTGTTGATTAGTTGAATAATACTCTTATTTAACTCTGAGTTTTCAAAGGGTTTTACGTTTTTACGTAATGCGAGTGTTTTTTCTCTGCTCATTTTATTCCTCCTAGTAAGAACTATTACCTTAATAATAAGGAAAATCACAAATTAGTAGTAGGCATAAACGTCAAGTCATAAGTATGACAAGTGTCATATAGGACATATAGGTTATACCAACATAAAAGAGTGAATAGTCCTTTATAATAAGAGCAAAAGCAGCACCTCCATGAAGAGATGCTGCTTGCATAATCATATAATTATCCTTACCCAGTTATTAAATAACCTTTGAATAACAAAACGTATTCATAGAAATACTTTGTGTAAGAAATTTTTACAAATCCGTGTTATTACTGGATTTTTAATGTTATTTTTCTTTACTTTCCTTCAACAAACGTAATGTTTCATCGAATTCTTTTTCGATTTCAGCATTCGGTTTGTATGTCATTAAGCTGACTACAACTGCCACGATCAATGCAAGAACGAAACCAGGGACGATTTCATATAGTGCTCCTGAAAGTGTATCATTTGTACCCCAGAATACTACAACGACAGCCCCGACAATCATACTTGCTAATGCACCAGTGGAAGTAATTTTTCTCCAGTAAAGTGTTAGCAAGATAACCGGACCAAATGCTGCACCGAAGCCTGCCCACGCAAATGCAACAAGACCTAAGATTGTTTCATTTTGTTCCCAAGCAAGGATTGCAGCAGCGACGGAAACTACTAATACAGCGATACGACCATAGTTTACATATGTTCTGTCGGATGCATCTGTTTTAATAATGGCTTTGTATAAATCCTCTATTAAAGCTGAAGAAGTAACGATTAATTGAGATGAGATTGTACTCATAATAGCTGCTAAAACTGCTGCTAATACTAAACCAGCGATAAACGGATGGAAAACAACTTGTCCTAGTACGATGAATACTGCCTCAGGACTTGAAAGTGAAACATCCGGATTTTGTTGGAAATATGCAACACCAACAAGTGCAGTAGTAATTGCGCCTAGAAGACTCAGAATCATCCAACCGATACCAATTCTGCGAGCTTGTTTAGTTTCTTTAACAGAACTAATAGCCATAAAGCGAACGATAATATGTGGCTGTCCAAAGTAACCAAGGCCCCAAGCTATAGAGGAAATGATACCTGCAGCTGTTGTTCCAGCGATAAGACTTAAGTGCGTAGGATTCACAGCTTTAATAGACTCCACTGTTTCACCAATTCCACCAGTCATAAATACACCAAAGATTGGTACACATATTAAAGCAAGGAACATAAGTAATCCTTGAAGGAAATCTGTATAACTAACAGCAAGGAACCCTCCAAATAATGTATAAGCTACAACTACTGCTGATACGACTAAAAGTCCTGTATGATAGTCTAAACCGAATGAGCTTTCAAAGAAAACTCCTCCTGCTACCATTCCAGAGGATACATAGAACGTGAAAAATAGTAAAATGATTAAACCGGATGCAACACGTAATAATCGAGATGATTGCTTTAAACGGCTTTCTAAATAACTAGGAATTGTAATAGAATTGCTTGATACTTCTGTGTATACACGAAGTCTCGGTGCTACGTATAGCCAGTTTAAATATGCACCAATTGTAAGACCGATGGCAATCCAAGCTTCACCCATTCCTGATAAATAAATTGCGCCTGGTAAACCCATAAGTAACCAACCAGACATATCTGCAGCCCCAGCACTAAGTGCGGTAACAGCGGGACCTAGTGAGCGTCCACCGAGCATATAATCCGTTAAATTGGTAGTTTTTCTATAAGAGTACCACCCAATTGCGAGCATTGCGATCATATAAATTATAATGGCCGCGAGTTGATAAGTTTCTGCTGACATGATAAATCCTCCTCCCTTTTTTCATCATAACATGGAGGTAAACGAGGTGCATCAAAAATTTTTCAATATCCATAATTTCCTATGACTTTAGAATTATCAAATAAACGAATAATAATAGAAGGAGTGAATTAAATTGAAATTTTTTCACACAGCAGACTGGCATCTGGGTAAATTGGTTCAAGGGATATATATGACAGAGGATCAACGATTTGTATTAGAACAATTTCTCCAAGCAATTGATATAGAAAAGCCAGATGCAGTAATTATTGCAGGAGACTTGTACGATCGAGCAGTACCACCAACGGAAGCGGTACACTTATTGGATGAATTGTTTGCAGAGATTGTGTTGAAACGCAATACCCCATTATTAACTATTGCAGGAAACCATGATAGCCCTAGTCGACTAAACTTTGGTAGCCAGCTTATGAAAGAAACGGGTTTACATATTGTGGGACAATTAAGTCGGAACATGCAATCTATAGTTTTAAACGATACTTATGGAGAGGTGCATTTCCACCTTGTGCCATACGCGGATCCTTCCCAAGTCCGATATCTAATGGAAGATGAGACAATAATTACACATAACCAAGCTATGAAAAAAATAATAGAATTAATAGAAGAGAAGATGGACAAAACAAAAAGGCATGTATTTGTAGGACATGCCTTTGTTACCCCACATGGTCAAGAACAGGAAAATACAAGTGATTCCGAACGTCCTTTAGCTATAGGTGGAGCAGAATATGTAAATGCAAGTCTATTCCAACCGTTTCATTACACGGCTCTAGGGCATTTACATCAAGCCCACTATGTTTTAAACGAAACAATCCGCTATTCAGGTTCACCACTAAAATATTCTATTTCGGAGGAGCACCATAAAAAGGGCTTTTTCATCGTGGAGATGGATGCAGAAGGTAAAACGACTGTAGAAAAAAGATTACTTGCACCAACTCGAGATATGAGAACGGTTGAGGGTTTTTTGCAGGATATATTAAAGCAACCTGTTAGTGAAGATTATGTGTTCGTGAAATTACTAGATGATACGCCAGTTTTATCTCCGATGGAACAAATCCGGACCGTTTATCCTAATGCCATGCACGTCGAAAGAAAAGCGTTTAAAATAATTAGTTTGTCAGAAGAACCAGAAGTTGGACGGACGAAAAAGGATGAATATACACTGTTCCGTTCGTTTTACTCCGAAGTAAGTGGTAAAGAAGCATCGGTAGAGACCGGGGAAATATTTAAAGAAGTATTAACTGTATTAGCACGAGAAGAACGGGAAGGGGGAAAATCCAATTGAAACCGATTCAACTGAAAATGAGTGCGTTTGGTCCTTATAAATTCACAGAAACAATTGACTTTACTGAACTAAAAGGAAATCGGCTATTTGTTATTTCCGGAGCAACAGGAGCAGGGAAAACAACTATATTTGATGGGATTTGTTTTGCGCTTTACGGTTCAGGAAGCGGGGAGGATCGTCGCGATACGAAAACGATGCGTAGTGATTTCGCAACAGATGATACACATACTTCTGTTGAGTTAGTCTTCGAGATACATAATAGACGTTACCGCATATTGCGACAATTAGGTCACGTGAAAAAAGGCAATAAAGGTGCAACGGGTGAACGATATGAATTTTTTGAGATACAAGCTACTGGAGAAGTACCTGTTGTAGAACGACAGATTGTATCGGAGATCAACAAAAAGGTAGAAGAAATCATCGGGTTGACTTTAGATCAGTTCAGTCAAATTGTCATGCTCCCACAGGGAGAGTTTCGAAAGCTATTGACCTCTACTACAGAAAACAAAGAAGCTATTTTACGAAAGATTTTTAAAACAGAGCCCTACAAAATGATTCATGAAAAACTCAAAGAGAAAAAGATAATTGCAGAGGCAGAACTTAGAAAAGAACAATTGACACAGGATAATTTTACAGAAAAAATTATTGCTTCCTTTCCACTACGTGAATCTAACCTTTTTACATTAATAAATGAAGCTAATTTTAACACCTTTCAATTAGTAGAGGCATTAAAAGAAGAGACTAGCTTTTACAAAGAGAAAATTATACAAGACGAACGTAAATGTGAAGAAGCATATGAGCTTCATATGAACAAACAGAAGGTCTATCATGAAACCAAAGCTATCAATAATCGCTTTATCGAGTTGGAAGTAAAGGAACAACAGCTTAAAGCCTTAAAAGAGCGTGAAAATGAGTTCTTAGAAAAGCAGCAACAGTTAGATTCTGCGGAGCGTGCAAGTATTATAGAGCCAATTGAAGCTTATTTCAATGAGCTTGAGCTAGAGGTTAGAGGAAAGCGGACTTTATTGGAGAAAGCGCAGAAAGAAAATATGATTGCAGAGGATAATTTGAAACAAACAGAAATTATCTTTACAACCGAATCGAATAATAAAGAAGCACGCCAAAAAAGTGTGGAAATGGTTATCTACTTAAACAGTCTATTACCTATATTTGAAGAGTTGGAGATTAAGAGGAAAGAGTTGTTATTACTTGAAAAAGGTAGTTTAGAGGCAGAACAAAAGCTTTCGACAATAGCTGCTAATCTCCAAAAACATAAGAACTTGTTAAAAGAACAGAAGTTAGAAATAGAGAAGCTAGAAGAACTACTAGAACCTTTAGACAGTAAGGTGCAACAGCTTACTTTGCTTCAAGCACAGCATAACAAACTGCAAGAATATAAAGTCGTTGACCAGGAACTGCATATGCTGACCACAGCGGAAGCGAAGCAACAGGACAAATTTGAACAATGTAAAGAAACGTATGAGGATATTGAACAACAGTGGTTAGGAAATCAGGCAAGTTTAATTGCATCTAAACTAGTAGAGGGCGAGCCATGTCCAGTATGTGGTAGCAAAGAGCATTCCACATTGCATATTGATATAGGTGAAAGTTTTGTTGATGAAGGTGAGCTCCGAATGGCGAAGGCTGCGTTAAATAAGGAAGAATCGACTTTATTGACCTTTAGAGCGAAAAAAGAAACAGCAGAAGCTCAAATACAAAAAGTGCTCGTTCAGTTGAAGGAACATGAAGTAGAGGCTGAATTGGTCGAGCAAGTAGAAACCAATCTGCTCGATTTGCAAAGAGAGGTACAGCAACTTCGCTTAAAAAAAGAACTGCTATTTTCTTTAAAACAACCTTATAAAGAGTCCATAGCCAAAGTTGAAAATCTAGAACAGAGTAACTTAGAGGTGGAAGTATTCTACAGGGAACAGTCAAGCCAAGTGAAGCAAGCAAGAGCGGTATATGAGTCGAAGCTTTCCACAATACCTGGTCATATACCGACTTTACAAAATCTACAAACAGAAATTACTTTTGCAACAAAGCAAAAAGAACAATTAGCCCTTGCATGGGAAAATGTACAAAATAGGATGCAGTCTTCCCATGATGCGTGTACCACAGCCCGCTTAGCACTAGAGCATACCTCTAAATCATTACAAGAAGCGGAAGTAAAACGCGAAAAAGCTTTAACCCAATTTAGAGAATCCTTGAGCAAAGCAACGTTTGAAACTTTAGAAGAGTATTTGGCTGCTAAACTAACCGAAACAGAGCGCTCAGCCCTAAAATATCAATGTGAAGAATATAAGCAAAGGCTCCATACATTTACGGAGCAAGTAAGAGAAAGAAAAGGACAACTGGAAAACAAAACAAAAGTTGAACTAAAGCCTCTCGAGGATGAATTGAATCAGTTAAAAGAAATGTACGAGCAGGCTTTAACGATATGTAATAGTACAAAAGAGTACGTAAAGGCAGGAAAAGAAATAGAAGATAAGATTGCTTCTACTAGTGAGAGAATTACTCTATTAGAGGAACAAGTACATCGAATTATGGATCTCTATGACATATTGAGGGGGCATAACCAAAAGAAAATATCATTTGAGCGTTATGTACAAATAGAATACTTGGAGCAAATTGTTCAGGCAGCAAACGAACGATTAAAGCATATGTCGAATGGTCAGTTCCAATTGCTGCGAAGTGATAGACAGGAAACGCATGGGAAACAAAGTGGGCTCGGGTTGGATGTATATGATGCTTATACAGGTCAGAAACGAGACGTAAAAACATTGTCAGGTGGCGAAAAGTTTAATGCTTCCTTATGTCTAGCACTTGGAATGGCCGATGTTATTCAAAGCTTCCAAGGCAATATTCGTATCGAGACCATGTTTATCGATGAAGGATTCGGATCTCTTGATGAGGAGTCTCTCAACAAAGCAATCGATACATTAGTTGATCTGCAAAAATCTGGACGTATGATTGGCGTTATCTCCCATGTAGCAGAGCTAAAAGCAGCGATCCCAGCCATTTTAGAAGTGGAGAAACAAAAGGCAGGTTATAGCAGTACAAAATTTGTTATTAAATAGACCAATTTCATAATAGATTATTTAGTGAAATCCGGATATGATTTGAGTTTTACGCGGACCCTGACAGTTTATAATGAATTAATTAGCAGCAACTAATAAATGAGTAGAAATTGATTAATTATAAATAAAGGAGATAATCACATGGATCAGCATAGATTCTTTTTAGAGCTAGCATATTTTGGATAGAAGATAATAGTAGTCTAGCTCAATAAAAAGTACCTTTCATTAGTTGTCTAAGAGATGTAGGCAGGCGACTGACTGACAAACAACATAAGAATAACAAAAAAAGTGATATTGGTTATGACGGACGTCACAACCAATATCACTAAAATTCAAACGATAATAATAGAAAGTCTAAAGTCCTTCGAAAGCAATAGAAACAGGACATCTTATGCTTTATCTCAATACTTATCTTATAATATCTAAAAATTCTTCCTCGCTATACACCTCAAGCATGTTTAAGGCGGATAAACCTTGTGGGTCAACTATCTTTGGATCTGCTCCATATTCATATAGGAGAGCAGCCATTTCATAGTTTTGGTATTCCAATGCAGCGGTTAACGTATTAGAGTAATTATCTGAGGTATTTGGATTAGCCCCAGCCTCTAATAACTTTTCTGCTATCGCAATATTTCCTGCGTATATTGCATAATGAAGAGCAGTTGTTCGCTCTGAGTCCATCTCTTCTATATCAATTCCACTAGATAGTAGACTATTAACTTTTTCTTCATCCCCATCTGAAACAGCTTCCATTAGAGGAGTTAAGGTCAATGAATACTCATCACTTAAATAATCTTCTTCAGGAGATAGTTCATTGAAAACACTCCCAGAAAACAAACTAGCATAAGTGAGTGTACCAGCTGCAAATAAAGCTATGACCGCAATATAACAAACAAAGAAAATTCCAATGAGTGCACCCACTCCAAGAGCAATTTTGCTGGAGTTAGAATAGTAATTTGGTGTACCTTCTATTCTCATAAAGTTCCCGACAGCTTGAATTCGTTTAGGTAAAAGTGGATGACTGGATAACACTTCGCTTAACCATACGGCAATATTCGATTCTGTATGGATTTGTTCCAAATATGCGTCTTCGTTTACCTCTGAATATAACTTTTTTCCAACGCCAAGAATGGTAAGTGCTTGTTTAGCAGCCATTCCATTTTGTATATAATAGGCAGCTTCACGATCACAGGTATATTCACATGATCTACTATACGCTTGCGAGAGAAATGGTATAAATTGTGCAGGCATGATTAAAATGTTCTTCCACACATGTCTTCTCTTTACATGAGAAAGTTCGTGGGCAATGATAAAATCGAGCTCTCCTTCACCTCGTTCTCTAGCTAACTCAAAAACTTCCGAATAAATAACTACCATATTTCTTCCTAGAAATCTTGTAGCAAATGCATTAAATGCTCCTTCTGAATGAATAACGAACACATCAGGAACTTTTTTTATGTTCATTTTTTCAGACAAAGACACGACACGCGCGTATACATCTGGGAATTGCTTTTCACTAATACGTATCCCATTTCCTCGAATAGAGCCGAGCATAACTACATTAGCATAAAGCAAAAATACGAAAAGAATTAATAAAATAGCTATACCAAATAAAGACACGATAGCAAGTATGTATAATAACAAACTGAAAATAACACTAATAACGAAATATGGCATTTCCCTATTAGAAGTTAACTCCTTCGACGACAAATAAATTACCTCCCCCAAATATTTACCAATTTATCATCCTACGTCTTTTCTGTCAAACTAGAAAATTCTGATAGATACTATCTAGTATACCGTATGTCTTTCACACAAATTCCCCTTTCATCATATTATTTTTACAAGAGGTGGTGAAAAATGCACGAGGAAAAAGAGGGTAAATTATACAATCCCTATGAAATGGAACAACAAGAATGGAAGAAGCGACAGGTAAAAGAGAGAGGAAAACAATTATTAACCATTATTTCTCCTATTTTCATTCTTTTACTTTGGGAAATTTGTTCAAGAACAGGTGTACTTGATATACGATTTTTTCCACCCCCGTCTGCCATTGTTTCTACATTTTTTGAATTGATGACAAGTGGGTTGTTATGGACACATATTTCTGTCTCTTTGTATAGAATAGCCGCTGGATTTTTATTAGGTGTAATACCAGGAATAATTATTGGGCTACTAATGGGATTGTACGCCCCGATCCGTCATTTTATCTCACCGATTGTCATGGCTTTTATGCCTATCCCGACTTTGGCTTTACTACCGATCATCATTATCCTTTTTGGTATTGGAGATTTTTCAAAAGTTGTTACTATTGCAGGAAGTGTATTTTTCCCAGTGGTTATTAATACTGTCGCTGGCGTATTGAATATAGAAAAAGTTCACTTAGACGTAGCCAAAAATTATGGTGCAAGCCCCACTGATTTCTTTCTTAGAATTGCTTTCCCGGGCGCCCTTCCAGTTATGTTAGAAGGAATTCAAATGGGGCAGGCGATTGCGCTACTGACGATTGTCGCAGCTGAGATGATGGGGGCAACATCAGGTATCGGTTATTTAATCTGGACTTCCTATAAAGCGTTTATGTTAAAAGAAATGTTCGTCGGATTGATCCTCATTTCTTTCTTTGGATTTATGTTTTCTCTTTTATTACGCGGACTACAAAGAAAAATTATCCCTTGGAGGTGATTAGATGGACCAACCAGTAAAAATTTCTATTGATAATCTCACGAAAGTATTTTATAAAAAAAATAATAGTGTGACAGCTATACAAAATATTACGTTAAACGTAGAAGAAGGAGAGTTTGTCTGTATAGTTGGTCCAAGTGGATGTGGAAAAACTACTTTACTACGAATACTTGCTGACCTGGAACAACCAAGTTCGGGTACATTTTCAATAGAATCAGATACAGACTTCCGGCCATTGCAATCAATGGTATTTCAAGAAAAGGGAGTTATTCCTTGGTTGACTGTAGAAGAAAATGTAGCATTTGGGCTGAATATGCGTCATCTGCCTAAAGAGTTTGTTCGAAAGCAAACTAATTATTATTTAAAAAAAGTTGGTCTTACAAAGTTCTCAAAGCTATACCCAAAAGAACTTTCAGGAGGCATGAAACAACGGATAAGTATTGCACGAGCTTTTGCAAATGATCCGGAAATATTGCTAATGGATGAACCATTTGCAGCGCTGGATGAACAGAACAAGTTCATCTTGCAAGAAGAGCTGCTATCTATTTGGTCTGAGACGAAAAAAACGGTGATTTTTATTACGCATAGTATCGATGAGGCTTTGTTATTAAGTGACCGTATTGTATTGATGAGTGCTCAACCGGGAGAGATAGTAGAAGAGATAAAAGTACCTTTGCCAAGACCACGTACGATGGAGCAAGTTCGTGCCAATCTGGAAATGGCGGAGCAGTTTATAGCGATCTGGAATCATCTACAGCAGGAAGTTCAAAAGTCGAGAAAGTAAGGAGGAAATATGTGAAAAAGTGGGGGTTTTTAATTGTAGTATCTTTTGTACTTTTACTAAGTGCATGTAGTTCTAAAGATAAGGACAGTTCATCCAAAGTAGATGATGAGGTGAGTAAAGAAAATCCTTCAGGAGATCTTGCACCACTAGAGGAAAAGGTTAAGGTTGTTATCGCTGAGGATGGATCTGCCTCTGGAGCTGGGTTTTATATCGCAAAAGAAAAAGGGTACTTTGAGGATTACAATATAGATGTAGAGTTTGCGGTGTTCTCGAATAGTGATGAAATGTTGCCGGCCCTTGCTTCTGGAGATGTAGATATCGCAGGAGGAGTATCGACTGCGTCATTCTTTAATGCTATTGCACAAGGAATTGACGTGAAAATTATTGCAGACAAAGGGCATAATGTTCCAGGGAAATCTTATTTTTCATTTGTAATCGGAAATCAAATGGTAGATGAAATAAAAAATTATGAAGACTTTAAAGGAAAAAAAATCGCAATATCCTCTAAAAACTCGATTGATGAATATATCTATTTGGAAATGCTAAAGCATGCTGGATTAACAACTGAGGATGTAGAGCTTGTATTACTTGCAGATTTCGGAAGTATGCTAGGTGCAATTGAAAATGGCTCGATTGATGCAGCATTACAAATTGAGCCATTAATAGCGCAAGGTGTTGAAAATGGATTTCATCAACGGTTTGGAGATGCGACTGACTATGCACCTGAGTCTCAAATTGCTATGGTATTAGGTTCACCACAGTTCATGAGTGATGAACAGGAGGTCTCCCTGCGGTTCATGGCTGCCTATTTAAAAGGGGTTCGTGATTACAATGATGCCTTTATTAAAGGGGAGAACAAAGCTGAAATTATAGACATCATGACAAAGCATACATCTCTAAAAGATACTTCGCTCTGGGAAAAAGTATTTGTAACTGGATTAAACCCAGACGGTACAATGTTTTTAGATGATGTATTAAAACAATATAATGCATACAAAGAAAACGGAGCTATTAGTGGGGATGTAGATTTTGATAAGGCGGTAGATACGTCGGTAACAGAAAAAGCAGTAGAAATTTTAGGAGCATATGAAAAGTAAACGTCCAGAAATTTGGGCGTTTTTTTTTCAAAGATAAGGATAAGTAGGAAGGTTTAAAGGCAATTCCGACAGATTATACTTTACTAGATTGGATATAATATAATGTAAGGATAAGCAAGTGAAAATGAGGTGCGTAAAATGGTAAATGTTTTAGTTGATGCTGACGGATGTCCAGTAGTAGATTTAACGATTTTTGTGTCGAAAAAGTTTAAAATGAACGTTACTTTACTATGTGATACTGCGCATTATATGCAACGAGAAGGTGCAGATACAATAATGGTATCTAAAGGAGCAGATGCAGTAGACTTTGTTCTAGTAAATAGAGTGAAAAAAGGGGACATAGTCGTTACCCAAGACTATGGCCTAGCGGCAATGGTATTGGCTAAGCAAGGTTTTGCAATCGATCAAAACGGACGATGGTATACTCCTGAGAACATTGACCAACTGTTAGACAGTCGCCATATATCTAAGAAAATTAGACAGGCAGGGGGGCGCTTAAAGGGTCCTAAGAAACGTCAAAAAGAAGACAATGAAAAATTTGAAGCAAGCTTCCATAAATTATGTGAGCATGCGCTTCAAGCAGGAAGTTAACTTTCTACTGGAGCTCACTTAAGATGGGATTATCAACAAATACCCCGTTTGCATCAAGATGGATCGCATTCTTCATTTCATTTTCAGTTTTAATAGAATATAGATGCACCTGCAATCCATTTAATTGGGCTTCGTGAATAAATTCTTGATCGACCGATTTTAAATTAACCCCAATTCCACTAGCATAAGTTTGCAAACGTTCATAATCTAAATGAGATAACGCAGCTTTCTCTTTGAAACTAAACAGTTGAACAAGAGGAAGCGTCGGCTCTAGTGTATGAAACTTTGTTAAAGTATCCTCATTGAACGACTCCACAATAACTTTTGGCAAGGTGTGGTCCTCTCCTAATAAATCATACTTTTTTAATAAACTGAAAAGCTTCTCTTCCATTCCCTTATAAATACGTGGTGACTTTAACTCAATATAATAATTTACATCATCCCCGAACTGAACAAAAATCTCTTCTAAGGTGGGGACTTTCTCTTGTTCAAACTCTTTGTTAGCCAAATCTGGATATGTTTCATTAAACCATTTCCCTGCATTTAACTGCTTCAATTCTTCCAACGTATACTCCTTTACAAAGCCAAGTCCATCCGTTGTACGATCAACCTTTTCGTCGTGCATAGCAACTAACACTCCATCCTTTGTCATTTGTAAATCTATTTCAATATAGTCTACATCCGCTTGGTGGGCTATCTCATAAGCAGTCATCGTATGCTCCGGTGCAAAAGCAGAAGCCCCGCGGTGCGCTATGATTAATAACTTGTCGTTGGAAATTGGTTGTATACTGTTTTCCGAGTTATCACAGCCTGCTATTAAACATAAACTTACTAGTATAGTAAATAATAAGCGCATGAGAGACTCCTTTCTTGTAAAGTTTTAATAAGATTTAGTTAAAAGTGTAAATATTCAGTAAAAACTGACAATTACTTTACATTATAAAGTTTTGTCTAGTAGAATGAGTTTATTGGAATAATTAACATCTATTTTAGCTAGGTCGTCACTATAATTTTACTTGATAAAGGTAGAGAGGATGGAATGCTATGAAGAGGGTTGAATTGATTGATATCTCGAAATCGTATGATAAGCAATCTAACGTTATATCCAATATTAACGTAACTATTGAACCGGGGGAATTTTTTGTTCTCGTCGGTCCTTCAGGATGCGGAAAAAGTACAATGCTTCGAATGATTGCGGGATTAGAAGATATAACGGGTGGGACCTTGAAAATTGGTGACATAGAAGTGAATGACTTGCCACCAAGCAAACGAGATTTATCCATGGTGTTTCAAAACTATGCATTATATCCTCACCTATCGGTTGAAGACAACATTCAATTTGGTTTACATGTGAAAAAAGTTGATAAAAAAGAGCGAGCTAAACGAACAAGTGAAGTAGCAGAAATGCTTGGGTTGACGGATTACTTAAAGCGGAAACCTAGAGAGTTATCGGGTGGTCAGCGTCAAAGAGTCGCATTAGCTCGAGCAATTGTAACAGAAGCACCTATTTGTTTAATGGATGAACCCCTATCTAATTTAGATGCAAAGCTACGGGCACATATGCGTTCTGAAATAAGGCAAATCCAAAGACGTTTAGGAATTACGATGATTTATGTGACACATGACCAAATCGAAGCAATGACTATGGGTGATCGAATAATGATTCTCCATGAGGGATCCATCCAGCAAATAGGCAAGCCTATCGACATTTATAATAATCCGGCTAACCCTTTTGTCGCTACATTTATAGGTTCACCTCCTATGAATCTAGCAACTGGTGTTGGCGATAAAATAATGAGTACAATTCGATTAAGCGATTCTATTGTGATTCCAATACCAACAGCAGATGCGCATTATTTAACTGAACAAATAATTGTAGGGATACGACCTGAGCATATTAAAGCAGCAACCAAAGAGACAGTGGAAAAAGACAAATTCATAGTGGAAGTTTCCAATGTAGAAATATTAGGTAATGAAACAATTTTCACCTTTTTATTAAATGGGGAATCCTGGCAAGTTAAGTGGAGTGGACAATGGCAAATTGAAATAGGCGATAATATTCCTTTAATGATGAATTATGAATCCTTCTGCTTTTTTGATAGTGAGACAAAGAAAATTATTAAAACTCCATCAGACGTCGAAAATCATGTATTTGGTAAAGAGGTATTTGTATGACGACGGTAACCAAACGAAGAAAAATAAGCTATTGGCAACGGTCATCTAATGTGAGGACCGCCCTATTGTATTTATTGCCCTCCATTATACTATTTACAGTATTTGTTTTTTATCCGATGTTTCGAACTATTT
Source organism: Psychrobacillus psychrotolerans (assembly GCF_900115805.1). Taxonomy (GTDB): domain Bacteria; phylum Bacillota; class Bacilli; order Bacillales_A; family Planococcaceae; genus Psychrobacillus; species Psychrobacillus psychrotolerans. Next base: position 511,876 of record NZ_FOXU01000002.1, on the reverse strand, counting down.
ACTTAAGCTTCTTTTTAACAGATCAAGCAGGTGAAGCTGCGATTTTTGTGGGTCTAGAAAACTATACTTATTTACTAGAATCGGATGCATTTCTCAACAGTATTAAAGCAACGTTCTTATTTGTTTTGTATACAGTTCCAACAGGAATCATTATTGCCCTCATTTTAGCGTTACTCGCAAATGAAAAACTGAGAGGTATCGGGTTTTTCAGAACGATCTATGCTTCCACAATGGGGGTATCTGTAGCAGCCTCCTCAGTCGTTTGGTTATTTTTATTTCACCCAAGTGTTGGGATGTTCAATAAATTTTTGAATATCTTTAATCTCCCACAAATTGAATGGCTATTAGATCCAACATGGGCATTATTTTCAGTGTCCCTCTCGACTATTTGGCTAAATACAGGGTTTTCCTTTTTGATAATACTTGGTGGTTTACAAAACATTGATGAGTATTTATACGAGAGTGCACGTATTGATGGTGCTAGTTATTGGTATCGATTAAAGAGGATTACAATCCCTATGCTCTCTCCAACTTTGTTTTTCATCATTACCATTTCACTTATAAATGCTTTTCAAACTTTTGGACAAATTGATATTTTAACGAAAGGTGGACCCTCTCAATCTACCAATTTAATCGTATATTCCATTTATAGAGAAGCGTTCATCAATTATCAATTCGGAACAGCGAGTGCCCAGGCCGTGTTCTTGTTTATATGTATTTTAATCGTAACAATTTTACAATTTAAGCTTGGGGAAAAGAAGGTGCATTACCAATGAGGGTATGGAAAAAGCTAATTCTTTATTTCTTATTGATTGTTACATCAATTATTATGTTTTTCCCCATCATATACGCATTTATGATAAGTTTCATGACTGGTGGAGAGATTTTATCTGGAAAGTTACTACCATCTACCTTTAGTCTTGATAATTATGTAAAGGTGTTTGATCGGCTTCCTTTATTTAATTACCTGATCAATAGTTTTGTCGTTTCACTGGGAGTAATGCTTGGTCAGTTAGTTGTTTGTAGCTTGGCTGCATATGCATTTGTTTTTATCTCGTTTAAGGGTAGAGACTTTATCTTTTTCTTATTTATCTCGACAATGATGATTCCGTGGGAAGCGACGATGATTCCAAACTTTTTCACCATCCAAAAACTAGATTGGATTAATACTTATCAAGGAATGACATTGCCGTTTTTTGCTTTAGCATTTGGGACATTTTTACTGAGACAACATTTTAAGACTATTCCAAAAGAACTTCATGAGGCTTCGCAAATAGCAGGATTGAGTAAGTTTGGATTTTTCTTTCGAGTAGTATTACCTGTTTCAAAAACAAGTCTTGTTACATTAGGGGCTTATGGGTTTTTGACAACATGGAATATGTATTTATGGCCACTTTTAGTGACAACCAATAACTCGGTTCGTACCGTCCAAATCGGTTTGAAGCAACTTCAATCGCAAGAAGTAGCAACAGAATGGGGGGTGGTTATGGCAGGAGTAATTGTAGTAATCATACCAACACTACTATTATTATTTTTAGGTCAAAAGCAATTACAAAAAGGGTTAACGCAAGGAGCTCTAAAATAACGGTTGTTCAAAACTAAAAAAGAGGTGTACGTTAATTATGAGGAAATCATCTAAATTTGGATTTTTAGCTTTATTATTACTTAGTCTTTTTGCTTTAGTAGCATGTACCAACAGTGATAGTAGTTCGTCTGAAAAGGATGGTAATGAGGGAGAAACAGAAAAAGAAGTAGTTACCACTGAAGAAGGCAAAACAGTTATTTCCTTTTGGCATGCAATGTCTGGAGCAGGTCAGACTTCTTTAGATGCTATTGTTGCAGATTTTAATGCATCTCAGGATAAATATGAAGTGCAGGCAGAATTCCAAGGGTCATATGAAGAATCATTAACGAAGCTTCGTAGTGTTGGAGGTACAAAAGATGCCCCAGCCATAACGCAGGTATTTGAAGTAGGAACAAAATATATGATTGATAGTGGCTTTATAGAGCCAATCCAGAATTTTATCGATAAAGACAAATATGACCTTTCTCAGCTGGAAGAAAATATATTAAATTACTACACGGTAGATGATCAGTTATACTCTATGCCATTTAACTCATCAACACCCGTAATGCTTTATAACAAAGATGCATTTAAAGCGGCTGGTCTGGATCCAGAAAAAGCTCCAGAAACATTTTCGGAGGTTATTGATGCAGCTGCAAAATTGAAAACAGATGATATGAAAGGTTTCTCCATGCTGACATATGGATGGTTTTTTGAAGAGTTAGTTGCTACGCAAGGTGGTCTATATGTAAATGAAGAAAATGGTCGTGCTGGTGATGCAACAGAAGCTACTTTCAATGGACCAGAAGGACTAAATGCCTTCAATTTTTTAGACACGATGAACAAAGCAGGAACTTTCGGGAACTTTGGAACAAATTGGGATGATATTCGCGCAGCATTCCAATCTGGAAAAGTTGCAATGTATATGGATTCCTCTGCAGGGGTAAAAGGTATTATTGATAACGCTCCTTTTGAAGTAGGAGCAGCATATATTCCATACGCAGACGAAGTAAAACGTAATGGTGTTGTTATTGGTGGTGCATCCCTATGGATGTCTAAAGGAATTGCAGAAGCAGAACAAGAAGCAGCTTGGGAATTTATGAAATACTTAACTACGCCAGAGATTCAAGCAAGATGGCACTTAGAAACAGGGTACTTCGCCATTAACCCATCTGCATATGAAGAGCAAAACGTCAAAGATGCATGGGAGGTTACACCACAGTTAAAAGTTACTGTAGATCAATTGCAAAGCACTGAGCCTTCTATTGCAACACAAGGTGCTCTAATATCGGTATTTCCTGAATCACGTCAACAGATTGTAACGGCTCTTGAAAATCTATACCAAGGAATGGATGCTCAGGAAGCGCTAGATGCAGCTGCAGAAGGTACCAATCGTGCGATAGAAATTGCCAATAAAACAAAATAGACAAGAATATATAAACGAACAAGAGGCATTCATATGCTTGCTTGTTCGTTTTTTGTTATGCTCCCGTAAATAGCATAAACATATTCTAACGCCTTACCTATGGAGCTCAACTTAATCTTTTTGATGGAGATACGATATACTAAAATTCTATTATTCCAGGGTAGATAATTCCTTGTATTGCTTTAGGACATCCACTAAAAACTGCAGATCATAACCAGTTATATCATTTATTTTTTCAGCCCAATCTTCTATTGAATGCAACTTCGGTTCATTAAACAACCCCTCACTTGTACTTAAAAAACTTTCCCAGTTATAGAATTCCCAATGTGCAATTTCATTTTTAAAAGGAGTTCTACATTCTAATAAAGGTCGCGGCTTAATAAAGTTTTGAGAGAACTCGGCGGCTTGCATAAAGTAATTCATTTCTATTGGTTTAGTATCAAATACCTGATTCGATATTTTCCCATTTGGTCTGTGGTAAAGGATCTCTATACCGCGTTTGCTTGGTTTCACTTGAATCGTTGCTGCTGGAAAAAAACCATTGAGTTTTTCATCAGTATATTCTTGGGTGTCGGTATCTATTAAGATTGGTCTTAACCATTGGTCTCCTAAATCACAAAAGAAACGGTTACCTAACTCATCTAAAGCGATGACTGCAACATGAGCATGAGGGGTATTTAAGTTATGGCCTATCGGATAGGCAGTGATACCATCCTTTTTAAATTCATCAAGTAACAGAAATGCAAGGTCAAAGCAATTACCCGATAAACCAAATTGATGCCGGTGTTCTCTCATAAGAGAAACATCTCTTTGTTTTGTAACGCTATTTTTGTGGTAAAACCAAACTTTTGTCAATGTCTCCATGGGGAAATCATCAAACTTCATCCAGGTATTTAAAATGCTTTTGGATGCTAACATAATATTAAGGTCACCTACTTCTGGAAATTGTTATTATCTACTCGGTAAATTATTTTAAATAAACTCACTGCCACTATATTAGATTCTCTACAAGTACTGTAAAACCTTCACACCAAACTGCTTAAATACAGTATATGGTGGCTCTACTATTAAACAGAGTACCTAAAAGAGAATTTAAACTTTCTATCTCAAGTCTTTGAGTTGCTTTTTAAATTTTAAAAAGAAACAATCTATTTAACATTTGCTATTTTTTTTGGTATATTATACGGTGGACAAAATTAGAAAAGGTGGAGTAAAAAATGGACACAAATGCATACAGAGTATTACTTTACTATAAATATGTCCCGATTGAAGATCCAGTAACATTTGCGCAAGAACATCTTGCAGCATGTAAGGAAATCGGGTTAAAAGGGCGTATTTTAGTATCAGACGAAGGTATAAACGGAACTTGTTCAGGTACGATTGAACAAACTGAGGCATACATGAACATGATGAAGGCAGACGAACGATTTGCTGACATGGTGTATAAAATAGATGAAGCAGAAGGACATGCCTTTAAAAAAATGCATGTACGTCCTAAAAAAGAGATTGTGCATTTAGGATTAGCGGACGATATTAATCCAAATGAAATAACAGGACAATACCTTTCTCCAAAAGAGTTTTTCGAACAAATGCAGGCAGAGGATACTGTTGTCATTGATGCTCGTAATGATTATGAATTCGATCTAGGACATTTCCGTGGTGCGATTCGTCCAGAAATTCGCAACTTCCGGGACCTACCAGACTGGATGATTGAAAACAAAGAAATGTTCGAAGGTAAAAAAGTACTTACGTATTGTACTGGCGGAATACGCTGTGAAAAATTCTCAGGATGGTTAGTAAGAGAAGGCTTTGAGGGTGTAGGTCAACTACATGGTGGAATTGCAACTTACGCCAAGGATCCAGAAGTACGTGGACAACTTTGGGATGGACAAATGTACGTATTCGATGAGCGTATCGCTGTCCCGGTAAACCAGGTAGAGCATGTCGTGGTTGGTAAAGACCATTTCACAGGGGAGCCATGTGAGCGTTATGTAAACTGCGCAAATCCTGATTGTAATGACAAAATTCTTTGCTCAGAAGAAAACGAACATAAGTATCTGCGCAGCTGTTCGGACGAATGCCGCGAGCATCCACGCAATCGTTACATCGTAGAACATAAATTATCTGAAGAAGAAGTAGAAGCTAGATTAGCTGCTATAAAATAATAAACGAAAGCCCATGCTAATTACTAGCATGGGCTTATTTAATAGATATGAAAATCCTTTCCACGAGCACGACTTCAAACTACCGACCTCTAATTTAAATGGAATATTTCTGAAATGATTTCAGTACTTCCTGGAGAAAACATAAATATTGATAACGCAATACATAATAGTCCAACAACTATTAAAATGAATTTTTTGTTTCCAAGTAGCCCTTTAATTACTAAAAATATTCCTACGAATAGTATTAAGAAATACCAAAATCCCATCGTCTCACTCCTCTGGTTAATTTAATATAGGAACGTTAATGTTCCCCATAAGTTCTGCTATAAGTAAACGATACAGTGATTTTACTTGCTTCAACAGAAACACCAAAATAAACCCCGGTTGAAAATGACGTATACTAAGCAGGACAGTATAAAGCATGGATTATGGTAATATATTAAACATATAGAGGGGATTTGCCTTCCTATATAGAAAGTAACAAAGAGTTCATTTTTCAAAAATAGAATGGAGGAACGTATATGTCAATCGAAGTGAAAAATATTTCAGATTTGAACGCAGTCAACGTATCCAAACTAATTCAAGAAAGTGAAAAGGAAGGGTATCGTTTTGTATCCAGATTAGCTTCCGAATATGAAGACGGGACACATCGCTTCAGCGAACAAGGAGAGGCAATTTATGGGGCATGGGATGAAGATGAACTAGTAGCACTAGGTGGTTTGTTTAAAAATACTGCTAGTGAAGCTGACAACTCCGCAAGACTATATCGATTTTATACATTACCTGAGCATCGTCGAAAGGGTATAGGAAGCGAACTGTTGAAAGTGGTTTCTGAAAATGCCAAAGGTCACTTTAAGGAAATAACAACTAAAACAGAGTCCGCAAAGGCAGATTCATTTTACCGTGCTAACGGGTTTAAATTTGACGAGCGCTCTCCGGATACTACGCATGTGTTGAGCTTAGAATAGAAAGGGTTTACAACGATGAATAACCAACAATTAGAAATGAAATTTCCCTTAATCTCCAAGATGCAAAGGAAAGAAGAAATAATATGGTTTAATCCAAATAAAATAGATTCAGAAGAGGCATTAAAAAATGTTTCTGTTACTGCTGAAATGGTTCAAGATGCAAGCGATCGTTTAGATCGCTTTGCATCTTATTTATGTATTGCTTTTCCAGAAACAGCAAAAGCAAAGGGGATTATTGAGTCTCCACTTGTGAAAATCCCTACAATGGAATCTTCCATAAAGAAATTCTTTCATACAGAGTTTGATGGAGAATTGCTGTTAAAATGTGATAATGCCTTACCAATTTCAGGATCTATAAAGGCCCGTGGTGGTATTTATGAGGTGCTTAAAATTGCAGAGCAACTTGCGATGCGAGAAGGTTTATTGGAAGAAACAGATGATTATGCTATTCTCTCAACCGATAGATTTAGACAGTTTTTCTCAAATTACTCGATTGCAGTAGGTTCTACTGGAAATCTTGGACTAAGCATAGGAATAATTAGTGCCAAATTAGGATTTCGAGTAACTGTGCATATGTCTAGTGATGCGAAACAATGGAAAAAAGATATGCTTCGTTCAAAAGGAGTAACGGTTGTAGAGTATGACTTTGACTATAGTATTGCGGTGAAGGAAGGTAGGAAACAGGCGGAGAAAGATTCAAAGTGCTTTTTTATCGACGACGAAAATTCCATCGATTTATTTGTCGGATATGCTGTTGCAGCAAGTAGGTTGAAAACTCAACTAGAACAAATGCAAATCATTGTCGACGCCGAACATCCGCTTTTCGTATATTTGCCTTGTGGAGTTGGTGGTGGGCCAGGAGGAGTGGCGTTTGGACTAAAACTAATATTCGGGGACTATGTGCAGTGCTTTTTTGCAGAGCCTACGAACTCCCCTTGCATGCTACTTGGTTTAATGACCGGATTACATGAAAATATTTCAGTAGCTGATATCGGCCTTGATAACAAAACAGTTGCAGATGGACTGGCTGTAGGTCGACCATCAGGGTTTGTAGGAAAAACGTTGGAGCAGCTCATAAGTGGAAGCTTCACGATTAAAGATAAAACACTTTATGAGCTTTTAGCTTTATTGGCTGACACAGAGAATATTCTATTAGAACCGTCTGCACTTGCGGGCATGACAGGACCAATTCATTTAACAACACAAGGAGTACCCTTGAAAAAAACTACTCATATAGTTTGGGCAACTGGCGGAGGAATGGTTCCTTCTCAGGAAATGCAAATCTATTATGAAAAAGGAAAACAATATCTCTTTTGAACTAAATATCAATCCTACTTAGATTCTAAGTAGGATTTTTTTATTGTTGTTTGCTCTACTATATATAGAACAAATGTGTTATGCTATATATAGAACAAAATAAGGGAGGGCGACTTCATGTTTATTGAAATAGAATCTAATTCTGATGTCCCCATCTATTTGCAGCTGGCACACCAACTTATGGAAGGTATAGTACGAGGTGAGTTAAAGCCAGGTGACTCGCTACCGTCTGTTAGAGCGTTTGCGAGTGATCTTGGGATGAATATGCATACAGTAAATAAGACATATCACTATCTAGAGGAAAAAGAGTTTATACAAATAGTGGCAAAATCAGGTGTAATTATTCGACCAAGTGGTATTCCGAAGGCAACAGAGGAAGAAAAGCAAAAACTTGAAGCTCAGCTACGACCAATTATTACAGAGGGATTAGTTCGAAAGCTCTCAGAAGAAGAACTAGTAGAGATGGTACGCAAGCTCGTACAGAATATTGAGGAGGGGAAAGAATGATTATTGCACTCTTTGGATTCATCCTATTATTTATAACTATTTTACAAGCATTTATGCCGAAATTTCTAAAGCCAACAGAAGCATTTGGCGTGTATATACCAGATAGTCATACAAAAGATTCAGTGGTGATAAAATTAAAAAATACGTATACGACGGTTGTACTAACGTTCGGAATGATTATTTTTTTGGTCTATCTCTGGTGGGCCTTAACTCAAAAACCAGCAGAAGAAACGTTAGCTTTAGTGAGTGTAGGAGTTCAGTTTACAACTTTGTTTGTGAGCATTGGCTATTATTTTATGATGCATCTTCGAATGAAAAGACTAAAAGAAACACAAGGGTGGTTAATAGGGAAAAGTGAAGTGAGAGTAATAGATGTAAAGTTTCAGGAAAAGCTCAAACTAATACCCCGTGTACTCTTTATCATTCCTATGTTTGTTACTATAGGTTTAATCATTTATACATTTATGAAATATGACCAAATGCCAGAGATGATTCCTACTCACTGGGGACCTACAGGAGAAGCAGACGCGTTCAGCGAAAAAACATATTTCAGTGTAGTTGCACTGCCACTTATTTTACTTGTGATGCAAGGTATGTTCCTTATGATGAGTGAAGGTATGAAATTTTCGGGAGTTCGCCTTAATCCAGCCAATAAAAAAGCTTCACTTGTGCAGCAACTAGCATTTCGGAAATATACGAGTTTGTTAGCGCTCTTTATCACTATTGGAATAACGCTAATGTTGGGCTATTTTCACTTGCAGACGATTCATCCCGAGATATCCTCACCACTTATCATGTGGGCTCTCCCTCTAACTTTCTTAATACTAACATTTGCAGTTGTTGGCATTTATGCAATTAAAGTAGGACAAAGTGGATCCCGATTAAAAGTAGAAGAAAACAGTCCAGCCATAGATAACAAGATAGCTGTTGACGAGGACCGATACTGGAAGGGCGGGATGTTTTATCTGAACAAAAACGATCCAAGTATTATGGTAGAAAAGCGATTTGGTGTAGGTTGGACTTTAAATTTTGCTCATCCTATAAGTTGGATTGTTTTACTCGTGCCTCTTCTACTTATATTCGGCATATCATTTTTATTATAAGAAAAAGCAGCTCCCCAATTATTGGGGAGCTGCTTTTTGCTTGTTTCAAGAAAGAGTATGCTTTGCGCTGTAAAGCGGCGTCTTTCAGTTTTCTTATTCAGCGTCGAAAACTTCTACTTTTTCCATTTTAGCGCCATTTTTCATAGCTTTTGCTACTTCAAGTCCACTTGTAACTTGACCGAAAACAGTATGAACACCATCTAAATGTGGTTGAGGTGCGTGTACGATAAAGAATTGGCTAGAACCAGTGTCCTTACCAGCATGTGCCATTGAAAGGCTTCCTGCTTGGTGTTTGTGTGGGTTTCCAGCTGTTTCACATTTAATGTTTTTGCCGCTACCGCCCATACCTGTACCAGTTGGGTCTCCACCTTGACTTACGAAACCAGGAATTACACGGTGGAATACTACTCCGTTATAGAATTCGCTGTTTGCTAACTCTTCAAAGTTTGCAACTGTGTTTGGTGCCTCATTTGGGAATAGATCAAATTCAATTTTTTCACCAGAATCCATTAAGATATAACCTTTTTTTGTCATTTAAAACACTCCTTTTTCGTTTAAATCCTTCATTAGTATAGCATGTACGTAAATCATTTTCCAAAAACAGAGACTGTAGAAGAGTTTCGTATATTTTTAAAAAGAAATTAGCCTATTGTTGTCAAAATCCTTACCTATAATAATTTTTTTACAGATAAAGGTTATTTAGCGCTCCTGTCGAATTAGTTAATTGAGAGAATCTTTATAAAAATATAAATATTATATTTATAATTACCAAAATTTGCTTTACAATATAATTATTACCTAAAAAGGGGGACTATTTAAATTGAAGAAGATAGGGATTATATTAACTGCATCTGCTTTATCGATTGGGATGTTTTCATCTGCTGTTAGTGCAGCGAGTACAGTTACTGTAGGAGGACAACCAGTAAATGTGGTAGCACAGGTGAATTCAACAGAAAAGGTTGTTACTAAGGAAGACTTACTTAAAAAGTTTCGCTCTGCTTTTCCAGGGTTTTTTGAATTTGTGAATGCAAGTGATTTTCATATGAGTTCATATGATTATCCGGAGAGGGAGGAAACAAATTATCAGATGTTTTTCAATAAGTTGCAGAATGGAAAGGATACTCATGGGAGTATATCGTTTTATGGAGAAGATTTAGAGGTAGAATCCTTCAGCTATGAGCCGATTAGAACTCCAGACTCTTTGTTTCCAGCCAAGGTTTCTAAAGAAGAAGCTAAAAAAGTGGCAACTGACTTCGTTAAGAAGTTTCTTAAAGCTGGGAATTACAAATTAAATGAAGAAAATAATGATTACTTTTATTACTCAAAACAAATATTAACTAGTCCTATTAGTTATTCTTTTTCTTTCAATCGTATGAAGGATGATGTTGCGATTGCTGATCAACTTGTAACTGTAACAGTTCTTGGAAACGGAGAAATTGTCAATTTTTATAATTCAGCAATAACTAAATCTCCTACTTTTGACGATGTAAAAAAGGTGAAAGATCAAAAGGACGCATTCGAAAAAATGAAAGAAAATCTTACCGCGAGGCTACAATATCAAGTTAACACCAACTATGAAACTGGGAAAAATGATGTGAAGCTGGTTTATGTGCCTGATGTTCTGAGTGTTAGTGCTGTTACGGGTGAATGGTTTAACGGTAAAGAATTTTTAGCGGAACAACCAACTAAAATGGAATATGAAAAGGTTACTAACTCGGCATTGCCGGTCAGGCAAAATGGAATGACGAAGGAAGAGGCAAAGAAAGCAGCGGAAAAGTTATTACAAGTAAAGTCTGACAAGGTCAAGTTGAGTATTCAATCAGTAGAAGAAGTAAAAAATAGTTATGGGCAAGAAGTAATAAGTATTCAATATATGTATAACTACGCTAATGGAGGAAGTGGTTCCTCATTAGAATTTGATAAGAAAACTGGGGAGTTGCTTCAGTATCATAATGCACAAAATAGTATGATGATTGAACTGAACGGTACTAAGGAGGAAGTTGCTCCTATTTCTAAAGAAGAGGCGATTGCTCAAGCAGTCAAGTACTTAAAGGAATTAGTGCCATCTTATCTTCATGAATATGCTATGCCTTTAGAGGACAGTTATGTCGATGATGCAAGGGGGAATTACTACTTAAACTTCCCTCGTATAGTAAATGGGGTAATGGTTAGTGGGGATCAAATTAGTGTAAGTATTTATAAGGACGGCTCTTTGGAAAATCTAAGTGTAAGCAGGCCACAAATTGAAGAATGGCCGACATTGGATAAAGTTATTTCTTTAAAAGAAGTGGAGGATACGTTGAGTAAAGCATTAAGTCTAAAAATGAGTTATATGAAGGGAAATCACAAGAAAGAAAATAGTCATTATGATTTAATATACTCTCCGTTATTCAATGAAACTGCCTTTAATGTGTTAGATGCCAATTCTGGGAAATGGATTAATCAATACAATATTGAAGTGACACCTGAGGTTTCTCATCCAACAGCAGCGGAAGAATTGAACTATTTAATTAAGGCAAAGGTATTGACGGTAAATGATCCAAAAACCTTTAACGGGGATGCAGCTGTGTCTAAAGGGGAAGCAATCAAGATCATGATGAATTCTTTAACGTATATTTATGAGACAAACATTAGAGAGTCAGAGAGTATGAAGCAATCTTTTACAAACATTAACTCCAAACATGCTTCCTATCAAGCTGTTGAGCGTGCAGTAGAAGCGGGTATTTTAAAAACAGATCAAAAGACCTTTGATGTAAATAATCCTGTTACTAAAGAAGAGCTAGCCGTATGGTATATTCGAGCACTAGGTCTTGAGCAAGCAGCTATACAAAAAAATATTTTTAAAAACGAATTTACTGATGGCAAAAAAGTTACGGAGGCAAATATTGGTTATGTAATTTTGGCAAACTCACTTGGATTAGTAAAGGCAGAAAAAAATCATTTTAACCCCAAAAAAGAAATAACATATGCAGATTTAGCGGTGTCCTCAATCCGCTTAGCTCATGAAATCTCCAATAAGGGAAGAGATTTCAGATACAGTTATTAAATCATAGACATATAAATAAAATTAGAGGGTCATGACAACCAGTCATGACCCTCTGTATTGCTGCGTTAAAATAACTGGTTAAGGAAAGAATTAGATTAGGATTTACCTTCAATGTCACACTTTAATTTTCAAAATACTGAAACTAGATCATGAAAGTGGTACGATAAAAAAAGAGGTGAATTCAAATGAATGGACAGAATAGAAAAGACGTTAAACCTGGCATAGAAGTGTATATCGTATTAAAAAAAGATCAACGATCAGGAGAGAAAACGAAAGGGATCGTAAAAGATTTATTGACGAATTCTTCTTTTCATCCGCATGGCATAAAAGTTCGCTTAACAGATGGACAAATAGGACGAGTTTGTGAAATCATAGGATAAATTATAAGGTGAAAAGGAGTGTAGTTGAAGTGCAAGTAGAATCTCAAATTTTACAGTGGTTTAACCACTTTCATCAATATCCAGAAGTGAGCTGGAAGGAATACGAAACGACGAATAAACTTGCTGAAATTCTGGATAGTTTGGGTATTTCCTATCGTAGATTTGATGATGTAACTGGATTGCTAGCGGAAATCGGGGAAGGGTCAGAAGTAATTGCGGTTCGAGCTGATATTGATGCTCTCTGGCAAGAAGTGGATGGAGAGTTACGTGCCAATCATTCCTGTGGACATGATGCCAATATGTCTATGGTGTTGGGAGCATTATTGTTACTAAAGGATAAAAAGTTGAATAAACGAATCCGCTTCATCTTTCAACCGGCAGAAGAGAAAGGTAATGGAGCAAATTCGATGATTGACCGTGGGGCCTTGACGGATGTAACACATCTATTTGGTGTGCATTTACGACCAATTGAGGAACTTCCTTTTGGAAAAGTTTCACCAGCTATACACCATGGTGCGGCATTATTTGTAGAAGGTAAGATAAAAGGAATAGATGCACATGGCGCTAGACCTCATCAAGGCAATAATGCCATTGATGTAGTAATGGCCATTCATCAAGCATTGAAAAACATTTACTTTTCCCCATTCGAATCATATTCTGCGAAGCTAACAAAAATTCAAGCAGGCGGAGAAAATGCGAATATCATTCCGGGAAATGCTACGTTTTCTATCGATGTGAGAGCAGCGAGTAATAGTGTTTTGTTTCAACTAAAAGATCAGATAGATAAAGATTTGAATACAATTCAACAATTATTTGATATAAAGATCGAGTGGGAATTTCAAGATATTACACCAGGTGCTGAAGTATCGAAGGAGGCCGCAGCAATTTCAAAACAAGCGATAATGGAAGTTATAGGTATGGAAAATTTAGCAGAAGAAGTAATTACTTCAGGAAGCGATGATTTCCACTTTTATACTATTAGACATCCAGAAGTAAAAGCCGCAATGATTGGTATTGGTGCGGATTTGACACCAGGATTACATCACCCCAATATGACCTTTAACAAAGATGCATTAATAATAGGTGCAAAAGTAATAGAGAAAACGCTTTCAAATAGTGCAAAATAATATTGACTAGTGTTTCGTTTCGATTTAATATTACTCTATTAACGACTATTAAACGTCAATTTAGAATTGTCTCAAAGTTGTAAGGGGGAAATATTTTGCCAGAAAAGAAAGTAGTAAGTAAAAAAGAGATGTCTTTACTTTGGGCTCTTACACCATTAGTTATTATGATACTGACTATGATTATAACAATTATTAAATTAGATCAGGGGCCCCATATTCCATTAATCGTTGGAACCACAGTTGCAGCAATTGTTGCATGGAAGCATGGATTTAAATGGTCTGATATTGAGGAAATGATGTACAAAGGTATTAAATTAGCATTACCAGCAGTAGTTATTATTATTTTGGTAGGACTGATCATTGGTGCTTGGATTGGTGGAGGAGTAGTCGCTACAATGATTTTTTATGGTTTGAAAATTATTACTCCTGCTTTCTTCTTAGTGACAATATGTGTAATTTGCGCCATTGTTTCTCTAGCCATCGGTAGTTCATGGTCTACTATGGGAACTATTGGTGTTGCAGGAATGGGAATTGGTCTTAGTATGGGAATTCCGGCTGGAATGATTGCTGGAGCTGTAATTTCAGGAGCATACTTTGGGGACAAGATGTCGCCATTATCTGATACAACAAACCTTGCTGCGGGATTAACGGGCACAGATCTTTTTGTACATATTAAACATATGTTTTATACGACAATACCAGGAATTTTAATAGCTCTTGGTGTATATGCTTTCCTTGGAAATAGATATAAATCTAGTAATATCGACCAAGAAGGTATTAACCAAACAATATCTATGTTAGATCAAAGCTTCGTCATTTCGCCATGGTTATTACTAGTTCCACTTGCGGTAATAGTATTAGTTGCGCTTAAAGTACCAGCTATACCAGCATTGCTTGTTGGGATTTTATTGGGCTTTTTATCTCAAATACTTATCCAAGGCGGCAATGTTGCAGATGCAGTTGGAGCATTGCAGAGTGGGTATGTAATCGATACTGGGAATGCGATGGTAGACGAATTGTTTAACCGTGGTGGCTTAGATTCGATGATGTATACAGTTTCCATGACGATTGTTGCGATGACTTTCGGTGGGATACTGGAATACTCAGGAATGCTTCAATCCATTATGAGTCAAATCTTAAAATTTGCTAAATCAGCAGGATCGCTTATCGCATCTACAATTGTTGCATGTTTCGCGACGAATGCAACTTGCTCAGAGCAATACATTTCTATCGTTGTGCCAGCTCGTATGTTTTCGAAGTCATACACAAAAATGGGATTACATTCTAAAAACCTATCACGGGCTTTAGAAGATGGAGGTACACTTACTTCGGTCTTTGTTCCTTGGAATACGTGTGGAGTGTTTATCTTAGCGACATTAGGTGTTGGGGTAGCGGAGTATGCAGCATTTGCCGTTTTAAACTTTATCGTACCAATTATTTCTATTATCTATGCCATGACTGGCTTTACGATTCAAAAAATATCAGAGGCTGAGAAGTTAGAGATATTGAGTAAAGAAACTGCAGAAGCATAATTCGAAAATGTGCAAGCATTGAATAGAAAAAGGGAGTTCTTATTAGAACTCCCTTTTTTGATGGAAGGCAAACGCTATAAAATTACCGAAAAGAAATGTCGGTCATGATGATAGTCATGATTAGCTTCAAGAAAAGTAACCTGCTAATCATATAGAAATAAATCTGTCTGTCCAAAGCACTTCGGAAATAATAATTTTGTTCTTAAAGGACCGGGAATCTTTTTCCTGGTTTTTCATAGAAATTCTATTACAAGATATTGATTGATATTGCGATGCAGATGTCGAGTTTCTAGCTGTAGGTTGGAAAGTTTAGCTCGTATATAGCGCGTGGTCGGCCTTGTTGATAGGTCATCTCTTCCCCTATGATCTGTGCATACCCATGGTCTGTAAGTTTTTTTAAGATACGTTCAGTGGTTCTTCTACTAACTTGTAAATAGACTTCTAGATCATATGCAGTAAACTCGGTGGACTTTCTTAGACGACTAAATTTTACTACTTTGGACAAGTTTGCTGGGCTTAATGTTGTTTGTTTCGCTATTTGCACAAGCAGTGGATCACTATTTTTCAGTTCTACCTGTCTATTGCTGTTCGGAAACGGTCCGAGTAATTCCTTGGAACCCGTTAATAAGTAAGCTGTATTATCAGTAGTATAAGATAGGGCGTCCTTTGCATTTTGAGTAGCTTCTATAACTGTTTTGCCATAGCCGAAAGCGATTTTAATGGGTGAAGAAGATGAACTCAACCAGGAATTAATCATGGAATTATTGTTTAAAGCTTCTTCCACATTACCTTGAGTTGAAAATAAGCTATATAAATTGTCTGCTTCTTTTACGGTGTTAGCTTGAATAGCTGCTGCAATCTGTTTTACTTTGTCTTCTGAAATGGCCTGACTTTTACTTGTTTGTATATAACCAATGGCTATTTTGGCTGACTGACTTTTGAATAGAAGGGCAAGTGATTTTGTATCCTCTAATCCCTTAATGATAGAGCTTTTTGGATCAATCATTCGAACGACAGACAAACCGTTGTCCCTTAATCTTTGATAAACTGCGTGAATACTAGTTATGGCTAATAAGGAGGATCCATTTTTCTGCAAGTTTGTGTGGAATGCTACTATTTCCTCTAAGTCAAAGGAGGTATCAATTTTCATCAAAAAGGGTGTTTCATTGAACTGCCCAATATCCTCTAAAACACTCATTGCACTTGCTGGATCGATTATGTCAACTGATAATTTATGTATGGCAGTTGGATGAGTAAAGCTAAGTGATAGTAGAGTAGTAGTGATAACGCTTTCATCTTGTTTCAAATAAAAAGATGGAATTGGTAGTTTTAAAACAGACTCTTGCGCGTAGTAAAATGGAAATGATCCTGAAAAAAATACGGCATCACAAGGTTTTATAATTGATACTATATCTTTTGCATCAGAAGGTATATTATATGTATAATAATCCATTTTAATGGATGGAAGTTCATGTTCAAAACTTCTTAAACGTTTGATGAAATTGGCCGATCCTAGTACAGCAATGCGTGTAATCATTGGGTCACCTCTTTTTTAGGTTTTTAACGACTATTTAACGACAACTATATCGAATTACATTCATGATGTAAAGAAAGTAGGAATTTATAATGAAAATTAAAGAAATAGATATTTACGCAATTAGATTACCTTTAATAGATCCATTTATAATAAGTTATCATACCTACGATGATATGCCATCTATTATTGTTAAGCTAACGACAGATACTGGTTTAGTAGGATACGGAGAAGCAGTTGCAGATGAGCATGTGACAGGGGAAACTTGGGAAAGTACATATGCATTACTGAAATCTACATTAGCACCAGCTATTATTGGAGAAAATCCTATGGAGTTTGAACGTTTACATGAAAAAATGGACAAGGCCGTTTATCTGGCTCCTGCAGCAAAAGCAGCCATAGACATTGCTTGCTACGATTTAGCAGGAAAAAAACTTGGTGTTCCTGTTTACCAATTACTAGGGGGGCGTTACCACGAAAAGTTCCCTGTCACACATGTTTTAAGTATTGGAAAACCAGATGATATGGCAGAAGAAGCTGAGAGAAGGATAAAAGAAGGGTATTCCTCTTTTAAAATGAAGGTCGGGACAGACGTACAGGTTGATGTAAAACGTATTCAGGCAGTACGGGCTAAAGTCGGAGAAGAGGTTGCCATTCGTGTAGATGTAAATCAGGGTTGGAAAAATAGTGCTACTACCATTATGGCTATGCAAAAGTTAGAAAAGGAAGGACTAGATTGGTTAGAGCAACCGGTAGTAGCGGATGACTTCAATGGAATGGTAGAAGTGAAGGCTAAAACGAGTACTCCTCTGATGATGGACGAAGGCTTACGAAACTTTCGTGATATGCGTGAGCTAATCGAAAAACAGGCTGCGCATAAAGTGAATATTAAACTGATGAAGTGCGGTGGGATTTACCCAGCGATGAAATTAGCTCATATGGCGGAAATGGCAGGTATCGATTGCCAAATCGGTTCCATGGTTGAATCATCTATTGGATCTTCAGCAGGATTCCACGTTGCATTTTCTAAAAAAGTATTTACTAGTGTAGAACTAACTGGTCCTTTAAAATTCTCTAAGGATGTTGGGAACTTACACTATGATGTTCCATTTATAAAGTTAAATGAACGCCCTGGACTAGGAATTGATATAGATGAAGAAATACTAAAGGAGTTAACTGAGTTCTCCACAAAAGTAACAATGTAAGAGGAAGTGTTCGCATGAAGGAATGGAAAGGTAAACTTGGAGAGAAAGAATATATTGTTCGTAAGTTAAAGCCCGATCATATGGATAGTATTTTACGTTTACAGCATATCGTTTTACAAACGATGGAAAATGATAATTTCCTCTCTCCACTAACAAAAGAAGAATATGAGTACTCCATAGCACATAACTTAATGATTGGAGCATTTGTAGACAATAAGTTAATCGCATTTAGAGCTTTGGCGTTACCACCAATGGATGATGATCATCTAGGTATTGATATTGGTCTGTCCTCGGAGAAACTGGGGAAGGTCGTTTATCAGGAAATTACGAATGTTCACCCAGATTATCGAGGATTTGGTATGCAAAAGAAACTTGGCGTTATCATTATGGAAATCCTAGACGCTTCAACTTATACACATGTATGTGCAACAGTTGCACCATTTAATATTCCTAGCTTAAAAGACAAACTTAGCCAAGGAATGGTAATAGGCGCCTTAAAAAAGAAATACGGAGGCATGCTGCGATACGTATTTTATAAAAAAATTCATGTGAATCGTGCCAGTGGAGAAAAGTTATTAGAAATTCCTATGGATGCGATTGAGAAACAGCAGCAGGTTATTGCGGATGGTTGGATTGGTACAGCTATTTTTCAAAAAGAAAACAAATGGTATGTAAACTATGAAGAAAAAGGGACATATATTTAAATCCAAACCACTTAGTGATTAATCTCACTGAGTGGTTTTTTCTGTATACAATATGATCAATTCACGAAAAGCTATTTACAATCTATCAGTTGCTTCCGTCAAATGTATGAGGAAGACTCAAGACCAATGGCTGAACCAAATAGCAGAATTTTCAATTATAGTGAAATAATAAGAATAAGTTAAGGGGTGTTTCAAATGAAAAACTTATATAAAGACTCCCGCTTTCGACTCATTATATCAGCTAATATTGCTTCTTCTATTGGTTCGGGAATAACGATGATTGCGATACCATGGATGCTTGTATCAAGTGATGATGGTAATAAGGTTTTTGGATTTATAACAATTGGTATGACGATTCTGAGCTTTATCCTCACACCATTTATAGGGAATCTAGTGGATAAAGTATCTCGAAAGAAATTACTAATTGTTAGTGAAATCGTATGTTTTGTTCTACTGTTTATATTTTCTCTGCTAGGCTTTATGGGCTTACCATACGAAATTTGGCATTATACGATTATCTATATGATTGGTAGTTTGTATTACACTATTTTTTATCCGACGATGTTTGCTCTAAATCAAGAGATATTTACGAAGGATCATTATAAATCATTAAATGGAACGATGGAAGTCCAGGGACAACTATCTAGTATGATTGCGGGTGGTTTAGCTAGTATCTTGTTGATGAAATGGGAACTGCATTATATTCTGTTACTAAACACGATATCTTATGGTGCTGCTATTTTCTTTTATTTGAAGTTACCGTATGTGAGATTACCAACTATAAAAACGGAGGTTGTTAAATCACAGGTAAGTGAAGGAATTAGGTATATGTTGGCTCGTCCTGCTGTATTTATATTTTTATTGTTTTCTTTCATGCCTTTTATCGGAGTGATGCTTACAAATTACTTATTTCCTGTCTATTTAGTGGATGTACTTGAGGCAGATGCGAGTGTTTATGGAATTGAAGGAATGATCTACGCAATAGGAGCAGTAATTGCTGGTGTTTTCGTACCGACATTATCCAGTAAGTTTGGAAATGAAAAGACGATCATTTTTGGGATATTGGTATATACGATAGCCATATCCTTAATAGTCTTCGTGGATTTACCGGTATACCTATCCCTTATGTTATTTTTGGCAATAGGAAATAGTAGCACAAGGGTTGCTAGAAACTCTTTCTTAATGGATCATATTCCCAACAATATAATAGGGAGAGTAGATAGTTTGTTTCGTACATTAGGTCTTTTAATCAGAATTCTCTTATTAGCACTATTTACTGAAATGGTGTCCTCAGACCTCATCGTTTATTGTTTTATCGTGCTAAGTGGGATATTAATGGTTTCTTTGTCATTAGTACTTATATCGTTGAAAAAGGGTGTTAAAGAAAAGGAAATAAATTGTCCAGTTATAGCAAATACTTAGCGAGGTAGTGCAAGTTGGTTGCTATACTCTTGCGTCTTTTTTGAAACCATTTCCCATCTCGTCCGTAAAATAACTATGAACAAAAAAGAGAGGGATTGAGAAAATGACCAGTGTATTTATTATTTCGGCAGTTGCAGCTATAATTACCGCATTATTAGTTGTTCCGTTAACAGCTAAAAGAAAAGATATGGTAACTTCCATTATTGGTCTGTCTATATTAACTTTTATCGTACTAGCTATTATATATTATGTAACGAACTTAGATCGTAATTGGACAGCGTTATGGCCGTTACTAGTTATTACAACATTAGCAGGAATGTTGTTAGCTAAAGGAAAAGAGCAAAAAGCAAAAGGTATTCTGTTTTTAGGAAGCTTAGTAATCGCAATTTTCATGCTGACGGCGCCTTTTTGGAATGCTGATGAAAAATTTAAAGTAGCAGAAATGAAACAAGAGGTGGAAATTGAAGCATTTGATGAAACGAAGACACCTGCTAGTGTACCACCAAAATTTGCACGCAATAAAATGAAAAAAGCTTTTGGTCAAGTACCAAATACAAGCTATTATGAATTAGGTAATTTACAAATTCAAAAGGTAAAAGATGAGTACGTATATATTGCTCCAGTAGAATTTTCTGGACTATTCAAATGGTGGAATGGAGACGTAACACCGGGTTATTTTACAATGAGTGCAACAGATTCATCGGATAATCCAAAATTTGTAGAAGCAGAAATGAGCTATACACCGTCTTCTTACTTCCATAAAAATTTGGAAAGACATATGCGTATGAAACATCCAACTAAAATTTTCTACGGTGCACCTCAGTTAGAAATTGACGAGGAAGGAAAACCATATTACATCAGATCTTACGGTAGCTTCATCTCAGCACGAAATGGATTTGAGGTAAAAGGTATCGTTGCGGTAGATCCTGCTACAGGACAGACGGATTCCTATAAAATTGCAGATGTCCCGGCATTTATAGACGGCGCTGTATCACCTGAAACAGTGAGTCTACAAAATAGTTATTTTGGTAACTATATACATGGATTTATCAATAGTCTATTTGGTAAAAAAGATGTGAGATTACCATCAGATGAAGGAACAGAAGCAAATGTTAGTCCAATCTTCGGAGAAGACGGACAAATGTATTACTTCACAGACTTTACGAGTCCAAAAGAGGGAGTAGACTCGATGCTTGGTTACTCATTAACCGATGGTAGAACAGGCGAGGCTACGTTTTATACAGGAAATCTAGAAGACTCATATATGGATTCTCAAGGGGCATTACAAATTATCGAAAAGAAATTCATTGAGAAAAAATGGTCTGGCGAGATGCCCGTATTGTACAACTTTTACGGAGAAGCTAGTTGGTTAACACCAGTGTTAGACTCTAATGGGTTCTTGCAAAATTACTTTATAGTATCAGCAGCAAATCCAGAGATATCTGTTTACGGAAATACGCCAAATGAAGCGCTAAAACTATATAAAACAGCTATTCAACGTGGTGGAAGTTCGGTAGATGGTAGCTCCGATGCAGAAGAGAAATCGATAACTGGTAAGGTTGTACGTGTATTTAAAGAACGTGTAGGCGACTTTACGCAAGTATCGTTCCTATTAGATGACAAACAAAGTTATATCGTATCTTCCGAAGTAGCTCCCCTTGCCGTTTATATGCAAGAAGGAGATAAAGTACAAGTAACTTTCTTAAATACAGGAGAACTTTTCTTGCCAGTAAAAGAGGTAACGATTCAAGGAATTGAATAGTATATAAATGAAAGCTATCCTATATTAAATAGGATAGCTTTTATTAGAGCTTAATAAACGGAGGAAATGATTTTGAAAGTTCATTACTTAACGATAGGGGAAGTAGCAAAGCTAAGCAATATATCGGTTCAAACTTTACGATACTATGATCAGATTAATTTGTTTAAACCTTTCGAGATAAATACGAGCAATAATTATAGGTATTATCAAAATACGCAATTATATTATTTAGACATTATTAAATCATTAAAGTACCTTGGATTATCGCTAGAAGAGGTTAAATCAGTCTTAAAGTTAAAGCCTGAAGAACTAGTTATATATTTAGAAAACCAAGAGAAAAGAATTGAGGAACAATTTCAAAGGCTCCATAATACGAAGCGGGTATTACAGCGCAAAAAAGAGCAAATACAATCTTTCGTGCTGGAACCAAATATGATGACGGTCAGCAAAAAGAACTTACCGGCACAAAAAATAGTGAAGATTAAAACCTATAATATGAAGGTCGATGATATTCCAAATAGGGAGTTTGGTCGTATTAGTAAAGTGTTAGAAGACGAAGGTAGCATATTTGATACATTGTATGGTGGAGCGTTTTCCTTCCAAAAATATGAATTTTTAAATGATATAAACTATGATTATTTTTTTGCATATATCGTAACAGATAAGGATTTTGAAGAAAAATATGAAGATGTGGAAATTAGTGTGTTACCTGCTGGAGAATACCTTAGCATTTCATTTGTTTTGGAAGACAATGAATATGTGGAATGCTACCAAAAGTTAATCGACTATATAGAGAAACACCAAGTAGTAATAGATCCCATTGTATATGACGTGTGGATGCCGATAAATTATTCGGCTTCCAAGGAAGATGAATTTTTAGTAGAACTCAAAATACCTATTCAAACTACTTGACCCTATAGTTACTATAGGGTTTATTTTTATTTATATGCTGAGTAATAATTATAAGGAGTTTTAAAGATGGGTTCGCAAAAAAGTGGTTTAGATAAAGTAATTTATTTAGTTTTAGTAAATTTGTTTATTGTATTTTTAGGTATAGGATTAATTATTCCAGTGATGCCAACATTAATGCGTGAGATGAGCTTAGAAGGCTCTACGATGGGCTATTTAGTTGCGGCTTTTGCATTTGCACAGTTGTTAGTCTCTCCAATTGCAGGTAGATGGGTAGATTCGATTGGTCGTAAAAAGATGATTGTCATTGGTATGTTCATATTTGGGGTATCGGAAATGCTCTTCGGTCTTGGACAAGATGTGAAGGTATTGTATATGTCTAGAATATTGGGAGGAATTAGTGCGGCATTCATCATGCCAGCTGTAACGGCTTTTGTTGCCGATGTTACTACCTTAAGGGAAAGACCAAAAGCGATGGGCTATGTGGCTGCAGCAATCAGTGCTGGATTTATCATCGGGCCAGGAATCGGCGGATTCTTAGCGGAACATGGAACGAGACTTCCCTTTTTTGTTGCTGCAGGTCTTGGAATTTTAGGTGGAGTATTTTCACTGATTATTTTGAAGGAGCCTGAAAGAGCTCATATAGAAAGCGAAGGAGAACCAGTTAAACCACGTTTTCGTAAAGTATTGGAACCAATTTATTTGATACCGATGATTATCATTTTAGTATCTAGCTTTGGCTTAGCGGCCTTTGAAACAGTGTATTCGCTTTTTGTAGATCACAAATACGGATTTACACCAAAGGATATTGCGTTAATCATTACGGTAAGTGGCGTTCTAGGAATTATATTCCAAGTGCTAACTTTCGATCGTATTGTAGGGAAAATAGGAGAAATTCGGTTGATTCAAATTTGTATAGGTGTATCAACGATTTTCATTTTTGCCATGATAAAGGTTTCTGCCTACTGGTCTATATTGCTCGTAACTTTTGTGATTTTCTTGCTGTTCGACTTAATGAGACCAGCGCTGACAACTTATCTATCCAAAATTGCTGGTAATGATCAAGGCTTTGTTGGAGGACTAAACTCTACGTTTACGAGTATAGGTAATATTATTGGTCCAAGTATTGCAGGTATACTGTTTGACGTACATATTGATTATCCATATGTATTAGCAATGGTCATACTAGCGATTAGCTTTGTAATTTCATTGTTTTGGAAGAAACAAAAGCCAGTTTTTAAGGAAACAGCTGAATAAAGCTACTGTGGCTTTTAGCATTGTACTCATCAAAATGGGAGTCATTTTATCTTTTAGTAAAAATCCTATACAATAGAGTATATAGGATTTAACGTGAATCATTGAAACGGAGGACTAGTCGTGCATGATGTAGCAAAGTTACAAAAAGAAGCGATGGACATGCTAAAGAAAACAAGTAGAACTTTTTATATTCCAATTACTTTTTTAGAATCTAAACTGAAAAAGGCGGTTGCCTCTGCTTATTTATGTATGCGTGCGATAGATGAGATTGAAGATCATGAGTCATTAGGTGCACAAGAGAAACAAGAACTGTTACTTGCTACTAGCAAGATGCTTAAAAATGGGTTTGATAAGAAGCTATATGAACAGCTAGTTGAACCATTTCAGGAAATTCTTCCACCTGTATCGTTAAGACTTGGCGACTGGCTAGAAATTTGCCCGGATGATTTAGTAGAAAAAGTAAAAGATTCAACGAGTGAGATGGCAGAAGGAATGGCTAAATGGGTAGGTAAGAACTGGCAAGTGAAGACGAAAGAAGACCTCGATGAGTATACCTACTACGTAGCTGGTCTTGTGGGAGTGATGCTTTCGGATTTATGGAAGTGGAGCGCAGACATTGACACAGACCGTGATTTAGCAATTGCATATGGACGAGGACTCCAAGCAGTGAATATATTGCGAAACAAAGATGAAGATAGCGAACGAGGTGTACAATTCTTCCCAGAAGGTTGGACAAGAGCGGATATGTTCGAGTATGCGGAAAGTAATTTAGCTCAAGCTGATGAGTATATCAAGAGTATCGACAGTAAAAGTATATTGTTATTCTGCAAACTACCTCTTGCACTTGCACACAAAACACTAAAAGCACTGAAGAGCGGGAAAGAAAAAATGACTCGATCGGAAGTAGAGCAAACTGTTGAGGAAGTACAAGCAGAGGTGTAAGGTCGTATTTAATATGGATAAAGCTGTATACTAAAAGATGAAATGAAATATTTCTACTATGAGAGGAGTTTTACTATGTTATCAAAAAAATTACATGAAGCATTAAACGATCAAATGAACTTTGAGTTTTATTCTGCACATACATACCTTGCAGCAGCTGCATATTGTACGGCTGAAGCATACGATGGATTTGCTAATTTCTTTTTAGTTCAGGCAGAAGAAGAACGTTTCCATGCCATGAAATTTTATAACTTTTTAAGTGATTTGGGATACCGAGCTACAATTGATGGTTTTGACAAACCGGGTAATGAATTTACTTCGACTTTAGATGTTTTTGAGACTTCCTTAAAACATGAAAAAGAAGTGACGCGTCGTATTTATCATCTTTCTGATATTGCATTAGATGAGCGTGAACATGCAACGATGGCATTCTTAAAATGGTTCATTGATGAGCAAGTGGAGGAAGAGGCTTCATTTGATACACTGATTAATAAAATTAAACGCATTGAAAATGATTCCAATGCTATGTTTATGTTGGATTCTGAGCTAGCATCCAGATCATTCACACCAGACGAAGCTTAATAAGTAGCTTCGAGAGTTGGTTCTAAGTCTAATATAACGTTATTAAAAGGCTCTAATATTCTGAAGTTTACTTCGGTTATTTGGAGCTTTTCTTCCATAAAAGTAGAGATCTTTTTGAGAGGTTTAAGTTATATATCAAAAGATAAAGGGAGGAATAAAAGAATGCTGAAAACAATTGTATTCGACCAAATAAAACGCGCGATGAAAGAAAAAGATGTGCTAGCAAAGGGAGTATTAACTATTCTCAAGTCTGCGTTAGATAGTGCAGAAAAAGAAAAAGGGTCTGCTCTTTCGCCCGAAGAAGAAATTGCTATTGTAAATAGAGAAGTAAAACAAACAAACCAAGCATTAGATGGTGCAAAAGCAGCAAATCGTGAAGATTTAATAGAAAAAGAAAATGCAAAACTAAAATTACTAGCAAGCTTCTTGCCTACCCAATTAAGTGAAGAAGAAATAGTAACACTTTTAACGGAAGCTGGAGTCGTAAAAGGCATGAACATGGGAGATGCGATGAAAATCGCTAAACCAATACTTACAGGAAAAACAGATGGATCCACCATGTCCAAAGTAGTGAAAAGTATAATTTAAAGCGTATCAACGCCATTAGATTACTAAAAAAGAGAGGTTGGTTGTGACGTTCGTCACGACCAACCTCTCTAAAATTCATGGTGAAATTTCGTCCCCAGTACTCGACAGGAAATAAAGAGCACTTAACGCTTTTCTTTCCCATGTTCTACCTTACTTTGCTCGTATAAATAGAACTTTCAAGTAATTACCTTCTTTAAAAAGTGGAGAGGTTCTAAAATCGGTTGGAAGAGAGAACTCTTCCTCAACTGTATATTTTCGGTTGCTTTCTTTAAAAGCTTTCTCCACAAATGTTTTGAACTTCTTCATCCCAAACGTGGCATTATTAGTAGAAGCGACAATGACACCATTTTTTTCTGTAATATTAATGGCATCTATAAGCAGTTTAGTATAATCCTTGGCAGAACTAAACGTATACTTTTTAGAACGTGCAAAACTAGGTGGATCGAGAATAACCATATCGAAGGATAATTCTTTACGTTTTGCATACTTGAAGTAATCAAATACATCCATCACAATAATATCTTGTTGTGCTACATCGATTCCATTTACTTCAAATTGTTCTGTCGTCTTAGTTAAGCTTCTTTTAGCAAGATCTACACTTGTTGTCTTCGTAGCACCACCAACTGCAGCAAATACAGAGAAAGCTCCAGTATACGAAAAGGTGTTTAATACCGTTTTCCCTTTTGAATAATTATCTCTAATTGTTTTACGAACATCACGTTGATCTAAAAACACTCCAACCATTGCCCCATCATTTAAGTAAATAGCAAAGTTTTGCCCATTTTCTTTTACAAGAAGAGGGAACTCTCCGCGTTCACCTTTAACAAAATCATCGTCTTCCACATACTGTCCTTTCGTATCAAAACGTTTCTTTTCATAAATACCTTTATAGGGAGTGGAAGCTTCTAGGGCTTCTAAAATGATTTCTTTAAAGGAATAAATTCCCTCGCTATACCAGCTGACTAAATAGTATCCATCAAAATAGTCAATGATTAAACCACCAATACCGTCTCCCTCCCCATTAAATACACGAAAGGCTGTTGTATCGGTATTATGATAATAGTCGTCACGGTGTTTAATCGCCGTAGCTATTTTTTTTTGGAAAAATGACTGATCAATTTTCTCGTTTTCATTTTTTGTTAGGAGCCAGCCAAGTCCTTTGTTTTGTTTTCCAACATAGCCTTTTCCGATAAACTGGCCAGCAGCATTTTGAATTTTTAGTATAGATCCTTCTTCAAGAGACTCTGGTTCCAGGAAACCGTCTTTCATCAATATCGGAACACCTTTTTGTAATTCTTGAGCAAGTGTTTCAGTTACTTTAATATCGAATTCATTTTGTGTCATTTTATTCATCCTTATATGTTTTTTATATATTATCTCATACGTCTTGGTAAAAACCCTTGATAGTCTTATGGTACAATATACTATACATGCGCAGAGGAAGGAAGTTTGCAATGAAAAAGTCAAAAGTAATCCCACCAATTATGATTGTTGTGGCGGTGCTGGCAACTATTATTTTAAACCAAGAAGAATATTCGGAAGTAACCATTATAAACAAAATACTTATTATTGTAGGAGCAGCTGTTTTATCTTCCGTAATTGGTTATTTCCTGCTAGGAACAGACGTAGATAAAGTGGATCCAAAACCAACTAATAACATAGTAAATAAAACTAATAAGAAAAAATAGAGGCTTTACTTTCTCAAAAATGATTGGAGTGACCTAAGTGTTAGATAAAGCACGGCAATTATTACAAACTTACTTTGGATATGATTCCTTTCGTGAGGGACAAGAAACAGTTATTAACTATGTACTAGATGAGAACTCTAGCCTTTGTGTAATGCCTACAGGGGGAGGGAAGTCTCTATGTTACCAAATCCCCGCACTTATGCTAGAAGGCACTACGATTGTCATTTCTCCTCTAATCTCCCTTATGAAAGACCAGGTGGATACTTTAATTCAGGCTGGGATCCCTGCAACCTTCATAAACAGTACATTAACTGCAGAAGAAGTGAGACAAACAATGGAGGAAGTACAAAATGGCCAATATCGGTTACTTTATATAGCTCCAGAGCGTTTAGAATCTCCCAACTTTTTAAACCAATTAAAAAAAGTAAAAGTTCCTTTAATAGCAGTCGATGAAGCACATTGTATTTCTCAATGGGGTCATGATTTCCGTCCAAGTTACCGGGCTATTCATCGATTAAAGGAAGTATTTACAGAGCAGCCAACAGTACTTGCCCTAACAGCTACCGCAACGCCAGCTGTACGAGATGATATTTGCCGATTGTTACAAATTCAAGAAGATAATACAGTTATTACGGGATTTGCACGATCAAATTTAGCTTTTTCGGTCGTACTTGGACAGGATAAAAATAAGTTTTTAAAAGAATTTATTAAAAAAAATGCCAGCGAAGTAGGCATTATCTATGCTGCAACTAGAAAAACAGTAGATTTGTTATATGATCTATTAAATAAGGCGGGAATTGAGACGGCAAAGTATCATGCCGGGCTGCCAGAGAGTTTTCGAAACAGTGAACAAGAACGTTTCTTAACAGATGAAGCGCAAGTAATGGTTGCAACCAATGCATTTGGTATGGGGATTGATAAATCCAATGTACGCTACGTGATTCATTATCAGTTGCCAAAGAATATGGAAAGCTATTATCAGGAAGCTGGAAGAGCAGGGCGAGATGGCTTACCAAGTGAATGTGTAGTTTTGTATGCATCACAGGATGTTCAAACGCAACGATTCTTAATAGATCAAGCAATGGACCGTGATCGAATTCCTCAGGAACTAGAAAAACTGCAGGGAATGGTGGATTACTGTCACACAGAAAACTGTTTGCAACAATTTATAGTTACTTATTTTGGAGAGCCAGATGCTCCTAAATGTGGCAGATGTGGAAATTGCACAGATTCAAGAGAAGTACAAGATGTAACAAAAGAGGTTCAAATGGTTCTTTCATGTGTGGTTAGAATGGGGCAAAGATTTGGGAAGACGATGACTGCTCAAGTATTGACTGGTTCTGAGAACAAAAAAGTAATCGATTTTGGTTTTACGAAGTTATCAACTTATGGAATATTAAAGGGTAAATCATTAAAGGAAGTTTCTGGACTAATGGAGTTTATGATTGCAGAAGGGTTTCTTTCAGTGAAGCACGGTAGTTTGCCAACCATTTATGTATCTGATGCTGGAAAAGAAGTATTGTTGGGGAATAAAAGAGTGGAACGTAAAGGTGTAACGGTGACGAAACAAATTGCGAAGAGTGATCCATTGTTCGAAAGACTAAGAATACTTCGGAAAAAAATTGCGGACGAAGCTGGTGTACCACCATTTGTTATTTTTTCTGATAAGACTCTGCAGCATATGTGTGCAGAGCGCCCGCAAACCGAAGAACAATTATTAGAAATTCACGGAATCGGTGAAAACAAACGAGAAAAATATGGACAAGTTTTTCTCGAGGAAATTCACAATTATACTATCGTGTAGTTTTTATGAGATACTACTGTAAGATTAGAAGGTACATTAATCTTTTTGGCATCTTCAGTAGAGATTTCGACAATTACTGATTGCTCTAGAATTTTAAAAATAGTACCTTGAACTTCGTGATCATTACGAGTGAAAGAGATCTTCTCATCAATTTTCCTAGCTGCCACAAAGGGGGAAACTTCCTTAGGTTGTCGTTGAAAACTCATGTGTATGCCTCTTTTCTAGTTTTATTCCGCATTAGCGATAGTTTAATTATACCATAGATTAGGGTTGAAAATCTGTAAAAGAGATTATTAAAACTCGAATACGAGGGAATGACGTCGAATATTTTTGATATATTGGAGAAACTAAGTATATGATAGGGTTAACAGATTTGTTTGGAACCAATATGAATGGGAGGAACGTCAGATGAATTTAATCGGAACACCTTATGTATTGGACGAAAAAGAGAAGCAAATTACGACCGTTCTTAAAGAAGAAGATTTTGATATCATGAATATTCAATTGCGTGCTGGGGAAGAAGTAAAAGAACATCATGCTGATGCAAATGTATTGATTGTTGTTAGAAAAGGGAAAGTACAGTTTACGGTAGAAGGTGTGGAGCATACTGTAACGACTGGGACCATCTTGCATATGAAACCATTGGAAAAGCATGCCTTAAAAGCATTAGAAGATTCGGATATAGTTGTAACTAAAATAAGTTTGTAAGAGGAGATTATGCATAGTGCATTTTAAAGAGTTTAAGTTAGATGAGAAAATTTTACGTGCCATTGAACAATTAGGCTACACAGAGCCAACAGAAGTGCAACAGAAGGTAATACCAGTAGTTTTGGAAAAACAGGACGTCTTAGTGAAATCTAAAACGGGCAGTGGAAAAACAGCTTCTTTTGCTACACCATTATGTGAGCTTGTAGACTGGGAGGAAAACAAACCTCAAGCATTAGTGCTAACACCTACAAGAGAGCTTGCTGTTCAGGTTCAAGAGGATATTACCAATATTGGCCGTTATAAACGTATAAAAGGGTTAGCTCTTTACGGAAAGTCACCTTTTGCTAGACAAAAGTTAGCTTTAAAGCAAAAAACGCATGTGATTGTAGGTACTCCAGGTAGAGTACTAGACCATATCGAAAAAGGAACGTTAGATGTATCTAAGATGGAATATCTAGTTATTGATGAAGCAGATGAGATGCTGAATATGGGCTTTTTAGAACAAGTAGAATCTATTATTAAATTACTTCCAAAAGCTCGTACAACAATGCTATTTTCAGCAACTCTTTCTGACCAAATAAAAAAATTAAGTACAAAGTATATGAAACAAGCGGTATCCATTGAAATTGATGCATCGGAAGAAAATGCTCCAGACATTGAACATGTGAAGTATGTTGTAGTTGAGGAGTTAAAGCTTTCATTACTAGAGAAGCTAACAATTGTGGAGAATCCAGACAGTTGTATTATCTTCTGTCGTACAAAAGAACGCGTAGAACAACTAGTAGATGTGTTAGATGAAAAAGGATATACCGCTGACAAAATACATGGTGGGATGATGCAAGAGGATCGCTTCGAGGTAATGGATGATTTCCGAAAAGGGGAATTCCGTTATCTAATTGCTACGGATGTGGCCGCTCGTGGGATTGATATTGATGATATTACTCATGTAATTCATTATGATGTTCCATTAGAGGAAGAAAGCTATGTACATCGTACTGGTAGAACAGGTCGCGCAGGGCGAAGTGGTAAATCGATAATGTTAGCAACTCCTTTTGAAGATAAGTTTGTAAGAGGAATCGAATCATTTATCGGCTTCGAAATTTCAACAGCATCAGAACCTACTAAAGAAGAGATAGTAAAAAGTCGTGCTGCATTTGATGTGAAAATGCAGGAGCAACCCGAGGCTAAAAAATCTAAGGGTGAGCAACTAAACGCCAATATTACTAAACTATATTTCAATGGTGGTAAGAAAAAGAAAATCCGTGCCGTCGATTTTGTTGGAACCATTGCAAAAATTGAAGGAATTACTGCAGATGATATTGGAATTATTACGATTCAAGACACAGTATCCTATGTAGAAATTTTAAACGGTAAAGGCTCGCTTGTATTGAAAAATATGAGAAATACAACAGTCAAAGGTAAATTACTAAAAGTGCATATTGCTAACAAGTAAAGAAGAGGCTTTCCAATGGGAAGCCTCTTTTATTGCATTCCACTATCATTCGAAAAAATTATCCCTTATGCTCGTAAAAGGTAGTAATGCGAAAGTAAATATAGACTTAAAAGTAACATCCCTAAGACCGTTAGTATTCTACAAACAGAAGCTAGTAAACTATACATGAGCGCAAGTAAAATCCAAATTGTAGCTTATTACTTTGACACAAGGAACTACCGGAACTTCCCTATAAGTACTAAAGTAAAGCATCCTCAATAAACTTTCGATAACTCTCCATAATTCCATTAGGCAATTGTGTAGGAGGATAAAACTGAAGACTAATGGATTCAACATCATCTGCTAAAACTTCTCCGCTATATTCTGATGTTTTGAAAACTGCAGAAACGGAGTAAAATTTATCGCCGTTCGGGTTTTCAATATAATAGTCTGGGCCAGAATATACATTACAGAGTTGTAGTTTCCCTACAAGTAGAGCAGTTTCTTCCAGTACTTCACGTCTGGCTGTATCCTCAAAACTTTCACCGAGTTCCATTAGACCTCCAGGTAGACCGTAAATACCTGGTTCACGTTCTTGCAGTAATATTTCACCTTTATCGTTCAATATAAGCACATTAGAGCCAGGTAATATTAGAGGTTGATGTCCTACATATTGTCTTAGCTGTTTGTAGTATTCCATGTTAAATCATCCTTCCGATAATAATTGTAAAAGTGTAACTTAAATAATGGTACGATATGTATTAATAATTGAAACTTTCAATTAGGAAAAAACGTAAAACATAGTACTTATTAATAATAGAGGAAGTGAGCATCACATGACAAAGAAACTGTGGTTTCAAACAGGAGTAGCAATACTACTGACGCTAGTTATTATACGCATGTTCATGGAAGTCAAAAGTATTTTTTCACCGCTTTTGATCATTGGACAAACAATATTCTTACCATTACTTTTAGGTGGTGTTCTTTTTTATCTGTCACGTCCATTATTAAAATGGTTAGAATCAGTTAAATTCCCGAGATGGGCAAGTATTCTATCGGTATTTGCTGTTATTGGCTTAATAGGCTGGCTTTTTTATGCACTAATTGGTCCGCCACTCACGGAGCAGGTGAACAAATTAGTTAAAAACACTCCAGAAATAGTAGAAGACGTGGAGCAGTTTACAAAATATGCGCTATCTCAAAAAGATCTTTTACCAGAGACACTACAAGATACAGTGGATGATGCAACAGGGAAGATTAACGATATAGCTGTTTCAGCTGGTTCGTTGCTTTTCAAATTCATTCAAGGTGTATTCCAAGGTATCTTTGTACTTGTACTTGTGCCGTTTTTCCTTGTCTATATGTTAAAAGACCATGAAAAGTTTGCACCCTTCGTTTCTAGTTTTGCTAAAGGGGAGAAAAAGACCTGGATTCGTAAGACTTTAGCAGATATTGATGATACATTGCGCTCATATATTCAAGGTCAATTATTTGTCAGCTTTTTAGTTGGATTAATGTTGCTGATTGGCTATTTTGCTATTGGATTAGAATATGCCTTATTACTAGCAATATTTGGAATGATGATGAATGTTATCCCGTTTTTAGGGCCCTATATTTCGGTGATACCAGCGATAATCATTGCCCTTACTCAAGAACCAAAGTTGGCAATTTATGTAGCAATTATTATGTTAGTGGCACAACAGATTGAAAGTAATTTCATCACACCGAATGTTATGGGGAAATCCTTAGATATTCATCCATTGACGGTCATTACAGTTATTTTGGCAGCGGGGAATATCGCAGGGTTATGGGGAATTATATTAGCTATTCCTACCTATGCAGTGATAAAGGTTATTTTAAAAAATATCTATGCTAACCGAGTGGGGATAAAGGATGCTGCTACAAAGTCAGTGTAGGAGGTAGAATTGGATGAAATTCCGTTCGAAAATGGATAGGACGTTTAAGATGATGATGTCGGTTGCGCTAGTTATTATTGCGTTAGCGATAATGTGGCCAGTAGCATACGAATTGTTCTATACAAATTCACCTGATTATTTGGCTATTTGGATTATGATTGCTTTGTTTTTAATATGTACTGGTTTTCTCGTATGGATTTCTTTTGACATTCATTACATATTTAACGATGACTATTTATATGTCAAAGGAGGTCCTTTTCGAAGTAAAATAAAGTATAAGGATATGACGAAGGTAAATAAATCATCGAATATATTAGTGGGCTATCGTATTCTTTCTTCTAAGAATGCACTGGAAATTCATTATAAAAACTCGTTAATGGGGAGTATAATAATTTCTCCAGACAATCAGGAACAGTTTTTACAATTATTATTACAAAAGGCGCCACATGCTACCTCTAATGTAATACCTCACGTATAGCTAGCATTGGGGGCAGTAGATGATCGCTCTTGCATAGTATATTATTAATGGCATTCCAAGATGAAATCAATCATTCAGGGAAGAGGTGCATTATGGATAATGATAGCTTCAATAAGCCAAGTAATGACTTGATAGGGGATATTCTTAAAGAGTATTCGAAGACAGGTGGCATGGACAACTTAAAGGGCGCGGGGAAGCCAATATCGGAGGAATACTTAACCGGTGATATCTTTCAACACTTCCAAAAAATTGCGAAGGATGCTGGATATAAACCACACTGGTTAAAGCTTCAGCATGAGATAAGGGACGAACTGCATGATATTGCGAAAAATTATTTAAATGGTGAAAAAGAAGGACTACAATTTAGGGTAACAAAGGTAAATGATAAAATAATGCAGTACAATAAAGCATGTCCACCACCTATGCAAAAAGGATTGGTGAGATTAGAAACAATAGATTCCGCCGCTAGCAGATGGTAATAATAACTAAGCCACAATCCTCTGGATTGCGGCTTTTTTTAGCGTTAACGTACTTCTTAAATAATTGTATTGACGGAAGTTCTATTTCTTATTAAAATATAAATGAGTTAACCTTTAAATTTAATTAGGTTAACTCATTTATTAAGGGGGAAACTTTTATGAGAAATGAACGTTTAAAAATGATGATTGTAGCCGCATTGTTTGCAGCTATCATAGCAGTTGCTGCACAAATCATGATTAATGTTCCACCTGTACCATTTACATTAATGACAATTGCGGTAATGCTAACAGCAACTATATTAGGAGCTAAGTATGGAACTCTTGCAGTAACGGTATATGTATTAATGGGGGTAATTGGAATTCCAGTATTTGCTGGGATGAAAGGTGGATTTGGTATTGTACTTGGACCGACAGGTGGATACCTGTTAGCAATAATACCTGCTGCGCTATTTGTCGGGTGGTATTTGGATACTTTTAAGTATTCGAGGATGCAAGCAATTATCGCAAATATCATAGCTGTATTTATCATACTAATACTTGGTTCTATTTGGTTGAAAATAGTAGCTGAACTTCCTTGGGATGCAGCGTTTAAAGGGGGAATGCTACCATTTATCCTTCCCGACCTTGCAAAAGCGGTTGTTGCTGCACTAATAGGCATTATTATTCGGACAAGACTGGTAGCGGCAAAACTAATATAAGCTTCTGTGTAAAGTCATTGTATAAAAAAAGCACTTGCTCCTAGTGGGATAGTGGAGCAAGTGTTTTTCTTATTTGGGGTATCGTTCTGAACTAAGTGAACGATTTTTTGTGTGGTTGTGGTCTTTTTCATCTAGAAATTCAATATTTATGTCCTCGACAGGAAGCGCATCTACAGTTTGCATGTCTTCATGCATATCAAATAGGCTTTCCTTAGTGGTACGTACTCCATCGGGATTGTCAAGGATCCTTCCAGTTGCTTCCTTACGAATATCAGCCATTTTTAACCATGTTTAAAAGCATATGACTAAGGGCTTGTTGCTGCTCTTTGTCTCCACTTTTCCACAATTGTTGAAGAACATGTTCTTCTCGGTTGCGTGGTTCTTCGTGGTTGGCTAAATAACCAGCAACTTTTTCAGTAGCTTTAGCTAATGTTTCATCACTAAGTCCCATTTTTTCACCGGCTGCAACTTTTCCAGATAAATACGATTTAAAGTTAGAAAAATTTTGTAGAATTTGTTCTTTTTCTTCTTGACCAATACTATCAAGCTTAGCATCGACACGCTCATCTATATTGTTTCCCAATCTTCCTCACTCCTTTTTTATTGAACTCTACTTAGGTATGTCCAAAGAGTGTGCAATCATGCATGAGTAATCTAATAATTTTATTTTGATTGTGGACAAAATCCACATTTTTGCAATCCGGGTATATCCTTTGAAAAGCAGCAAGTGGTTCTAACAGTTGTATTTAATAGTTCTGCGGGTTGTTGATCTTTCAAATAAAGTCGGAAATATTCTTTCGTACTAAATGACTCCCAAATGGACGAATCCTTTAACAGATACCAATCATTTCTGGCTTTCTCTTCCAACGCGGGATTTTCAAAAAAGGTATAGTAATGCCATAGTAAGTAACCAAACACATTTTCCCAAAGAACTAATGGAGATATACTACATTTTGAGCGGAGTTGTTTGATTATAGAAAAACATTGTTGTTCCCATATAAGTTGAACATCCAATTTGCGATTTTCTTGTACGTCTCGAAAATATTCTGGAGGGATAAATGTACTGATTGTTTTATTCCCATATTCTGTTGTACTAAAAAACTGGAGCTGTTCTATAGGTCCATCCCAAATTTCATCATACATAGTCATCATATAAAACTGCATGGAGATGAACATTCCGACCCTTCTCATAAAGAAAGAAGCTGCAATGGGTTCATTAGGTGAAGAAGAGATTAGCTTAATAATAGGGAGTGCATTAGCGATATCATTCCCTTTGAATAATATTGTTCCGTTAGGTTGGATAAATACACTATAGTTATTTAATTGTTGGATTTGGTCACTCGATAAGTTTGTCATATATGTAGTATACATTTTTTTATAGAAACAGTTGACTTTTTAATTGAAAATGATTATCATTACCATATAGAAAGTTTCTCCTAGTTGAGAAGTTTAAAAACAGCGACTTTTCTCCAAATTGTAGCTGGTGATAGGCACACCTTAACCCCCTCAAAGTTGAGATAGTGCATAAATACGTTGGTAGCCTTTAATAGGTTACCGATTTTTTTATTGGAGCAAAAAAATTAATTCGATCTCCAAAATAATTTAACTTTATTTTCCAGTAAAATATAAACATAGGAAGTTATTTGTGAAGAACTTCACTAATCATTAACTGTTGACATCCACTTTAATACTATCTATAATTCTCAGAATATAAAGATTATTTAGATAAAACTTAATAATCCTTATCAATTGGGAAAATACTAAAGGATGGTGGATGTGTCGATGGATTTAAGAACAAGAGCATTACGATTGCATCGTGAAAGTAAGGGAAAGATGGAAGTTGTCTTTAAGGTTCCCATGAACAGCATGGAGGATTTAAGTTTAGCCTACTCACCAGGTGTTGCAGAACCGTGTATTGAAATCCACAACAATCCATCCACTATTTATGACTATACTGCTAAAGGAAACTTGGTTGCAGTAGTGACAGATGGTACTGCAGTATTAGGACTCGGTGACATAGGACCAGGAGCTGCCTTGCCTGTTATGGAAGGGAAAGCAATTTTACTAAAAAGGTTTGCTGGTGTAGATGCCTTCCCGATTTGTTTGGACACAAAAAACGTGGATGAAATAGTCCAAATTGTTAAGGCGTTAAGTCCAACTTTTGGCGCTATAAATTTAGAGGATATTTCGGCTCCACGTTGTTTTGAAATTGAAGATAGACTTCGCATGGAATTAGATATTCCTGTTTTCCATGATGACCAACACGGTACTGCAATTGTAGTAGGTGCGGGACTTCAAAATGCGATGAGACTAGTAAACAAAACAAGTAATAATGTTAAAGTTGTGATTAATGGAGCTGGCGCTGCTGGCATGGCAATTTTAAAAGTACTCCTCCAGTTGGGATATACTAATATCATTATGTGTGATTCAACGGGGATTATTTATGAAGGCCGAGAACAAGGGATGAATCCTATTAAACAATCGATTGCAAGTTTAACAAACCCACTTGGTTTAACAGGTTCTTTAAAAGATGCGATGGAAGGATCAGATATATTTATCGGTGTTTCTGTAGCTAATTTACTGACAAAAGACTTAGTTCTCTCGATGAACACGGACTCCATTATTTTTGCACTAGCTAATCCTAATCCTGAAATTCCATATGAGATTGCAAAGGAGTGGGGAGTTAGAGTAGTAGCAACAGGCCGATCAGATTATCCAAACCAAGTAAATAATGTATTGGCTTTTCCTGGAATTTTCAGAGGCGCTTTAGATGTTAGAGCCACCGATATTAATGAGGATATGAAGTTGGCTGCCGTTGAGGCAATTGCTTCATTAGTAAATGACAATGAGCTTAAAGATGACTATATAATTCCAAGAGCTTTGGATGAAAGGGTTGTTCAGGTTGTGGCTTCAGCAGTAAGTAAGGCGGCAATTTCTTCGGGAGTGTCTACACTTTATGAGCCTGTACTTAAAAGTTAGTAAGTAATGGAAGGATATAGGGAAATATATCTTATTTAACGACTTAATGTAGTAATTAAGTCGTTTTTTGTCGTATATTTTATAGTTCAAATTACTATTCTAGAAAAATAATGAAATTTCCGAATATTTAAAATATAATAGATGTAGAAGGAAAATGAATGGTCATTCATTTTATTCTAAAAAAGGGTAAAGGGGATAGAGTATGGGAGCGTTCAAAATGCTAGGTCTGGAGTTAGCTAGGCTTACAGAGAAGAAAGGGGTGTTGTTTTCTGTATTAGGAGTATTACTAGTACCAATTGTTTATGTAGCAATCTTACTTTCAGCAACATGGAGTCCTTACGATAATCTAGATAATCTACCTGTGGCATTTGTGAACAAAGACTTAGGTGCAAACTCCGGGGGATCAGCCATTAATATTGGACAGGACTTAGTAGAAGAATTACAACAAAATCCTGCCTTAGGTTGGGAATTTGTCTCACAAGAAGAAGCAAACAAGGGGTTAAAGAGTCAGAAGTACTATATGGTAGTAGAGATTCCTGAGGACTTCTCTCAAAAAGCATCCTCTGTACTTGATGCAAATCCAGTAGTGCCAGAATTACGTTATATTCAAAATGAAGGCCTAAATTTCATGGCTTCTCAAGTAACAAAAAGTGCTACAGAAAAACTAAGAGAACAACTAGGCAATAAAATAACAGCAACCTATACTCAAACATTATTTTCTAGACTTGGAGATATTTCAAATGGCTTCGCTTCTGGTGCAGATGGATCCAATAAGCTTTTTGAAGGAACTACAACATTGAGTGATGGAACAAGCCAGTTACTACAATCTTTAAATGATAAGTCTGGTGATATTCAAAAGTTAGCAACTGGTGCTGCAACAGCGGAAAGTGGCGCAGGGCAACTTCTTAGTTCCGTAAAAAACGGAGAAGGTGATATTAAGAAGCTAGCGGCAGGTTCTAAAGAAGTGGTACAAGGTATTAATAGTCTTAAGGCTGGTTCCGAACAAGTACTAAATGGACTTAAATCGGCTAAAGCGGGTAGCACTAGTTTAACTACCGGATTAGAAAAACAGTTACAACCAGGAAGTCAGCAATTAGCAAGTGGTTTAGGAAAAGTGACAGAAGCTACGAAAACGCTTACAGGAGGGTCGCAAGGATTAACAGAGGGATTAAAGGCATATTTAGGGAAGCATCCTGAACTTGCACAAGATATTGAATTTATGACTCTTGTTGGTACGAGTGATGCGGTTTCTAAAGGCTTAACGCAATTTAGTCAACAAGTGCAACCTTTAAAAACGGGAGCAGATGCTTTAGTTGCAGGTGCTTCTCAACTGACAGCAGGTTCTAAACAGCTAGATGCAGGTCTTAACCAATTAGTAAGTGGTCAAACAGCAGCTACAGCTGGTATTGATCGTTTAAAAAGTGGTGCTACCCAAGTTGCGAATGGTAACGCAACGGTTTCTGCTTCTTGGACGAAAGTTGGTAATGCCGTTTCTGGACTTAAAGATGGACTAACTCAAATAAGTTCTGGAAACCAAACAGTGGCTGTTGGTTGGGAAACAATGACTTTAGGAGTTACTTCCCTAAACGATGGTGTAACACAACTTAAGTCTGGTAGCCAAGAGCTTTCTACTGGATTAGCTGGTGGTGCTAGTGAGGTTAGTGGTATTCAAGTGAGTGATGCTAACATAGCGATGTTTGCAAATCCCGTGACTTTAACTGGAGAAAAGGTTAATAATTATAAATTCTATCGTGATTCTACAGCTCCTTATATTATGTCTTTAGCATTGTTTGTAGGTATCTTATTATTATCTTTTGTAGTTGAATTTAAACGACCAGTTACTACTCCAGGATCTGTGATTAGTTGGTATGCTAGTAAATTGATGCAGCTTTCTTTGTTTGCAATAGCACAAGCATTAATCGTGTCGCTATTTACGTTAGTATTTATTAAACTACAAGTGGATAGTATTCCTTTGTTTATATTGTTCACTATTTTTGTTAGTTTAACATTTATGTCCATCGTATTTTTCCTAGTAACATTGGGAGGGAATATTGGTCGCTTTGTAGCACTTGCTTTTATTGTTTTGCAACTATCTACTACAGGATCGAATTTACCAATTCCGATGTTACCAGAAAATTTACAAGCATTAAGTAAATATCTACCGTTAACATACTCTAATGCAGGGTTTAAATCGATTATTTCTTTAGGAGATACAGGTTTCATGATTATGAATATGTGGTTCCTTCTAATTTGTTTAATCGTAAGCTTAATATTAACTTTTGTAGTCTTTGCTTTCAATTTTAAACGCGTTTCTACAAGCAATCATGACAATGATGGATTAACTAGTGCAAACGTGTAATTGCATAATTAAAAGAGGATTGACGGCTGCTAAAGCTGTCAATCCTCTTTTTAAGAACAAAAGTGAGATAATGCGGGTCTAACACAGCACCCGAATCCACTTAATCTTAAAAATTATATTTTAGTTTGTCCTTTTAAAGCTCTCGTATTTAATAATTTTGTATAGTAACTATGTAAGAACATACCTAAAATAATAATTCCAAGTCCTATAAGTGCAATTGGTGCTGGTAAAGGCACATGTAGTAAAAACATTTCACCAATAATGACGAAAATGATTTCGGTTGACTGTGTCGCTTCTACAGCAGCTAGTTTCCCTTGGTGATTTCGAACTCGATCTGTTGCCATGAAAAATAGAATAGTAGCGATCACTCCAGAACTCACAGCTACAATAAATGATTGAAACACTTGACTAGAAGATGGTAAACCTACGGTAAAAATAGCATAAATACCCATTAAGATCCAGGCGGGCATAGACGCAACAGTCATGCCTAAAACGCGTTGAAATGTATCCAAGCGTCCATTCAAATGTTCCATCATTTTACGATTCCCTAAGGGATAAGCGAATGCAGCTATAAGTACAGGTAAAATCCCTAAAAAAATCATTTGCAAATTAACTGTATCTGTATTTGGAATCTGTATAAGAATAATTCCTACTAAAATAAGTAGGGAAATAAATAATGAGACGACCGGGATTTTTTGTTTAATGATTCTGTTTTCCATCTTTATCAAAAATAATGGCGCAAGTAGAACTCCAGCAACAATCGTGAATTGCCACATTCCAGATATTAACCAGCCAGGCCCATAAGCTGCTGCAAAAGTGAGCGGTGCATAAAATAATACAAATCCTACAAAGCTCCATAGAAACCAAGCAGCAGGTGCAGATTTTATTTCTTTATAGGTTGGAGATAAACCTTTTCGATAGTAGACAATGATGAATAAAAAAGGCAACATGAAGAAATATCGAAGGGAGGAGCTCCAAATCCAACTCCCCCCAGATATTTCCATAGAACGATTAAGTATAAAGGTTACAGCAAAAAATAGGGAGGCTAAAATACCTAGTAATATTTCGCGCATATTAGCACCTGCTTAAGCCTGCTGTTCAAACGACTGGATAATACCCTTTACAACTTCTGTTGATTTTGCCATATCATTTACAGAGATGAACTCGTATTTTCCGTGGTAGTTTTCCCCACCTGTAAATACATTAGGTGTAGGCATTCCCATATAGGAAAGCTGTGAGCCATCTGTTCCTCCACGTACTGGAATAATAAGTGGTTCTATATCTAAAGCAATCATCACATCTTTTGCTACATTTAAAATTTCAATAACAGGTGTGATTTTTTCACCCATATTGTAGTATTGATCGTTTAACTCTACAGAGATAGCAGTTGCTCCGTATTCTGCTTTAATCTTTTCAGCAGTATCTAGGAATAATTGTTTTTTCGCTTCAAATTTCTCACGGTCATGGTCACGAATAATATAGCTAAGCTCTGTTTTTTCTGTATCGCCATTAATATTCATCAGATGTATAAAACCCTCGTATCCATCGGTTTTTTCAGGTACTGCATCTGTTGGCATGTGAGATTGAAATTTTGTAGCCATTGTAATGGAGTTCACCATTTTGTCTTTTGCAGACCCTGGGTGCACACTTTTCCCATTTGTAATAACCTTGGCACTAGCTGCATTAAAGCTTTCATATTGTAATTCTCCTAATGGACCACCATCCATTGTATAGGCAAAGTTTGCTCCGAATTTTTCCACATCAAATTTATGAGGACCACGCCCGATTTCTTCATCGGGTGTGAATGCCACTCGAATTTTCCCGTGTTTTACTTCTGGATGTTGGATAAAATATTCCATTGCAGTCATAATGATGGCAATTCCTGCTTTATCATCGGCACCAAGAAGCGTAGTACCATCTGTAGTTAATAGTGTGTGACCAACATAATTTTTTAGTTCAGGGAAGTCTTGAACGGTCATGACAGTATGCTCATTGAGAGTAATATCTTGTCCGTCATAGCTTTCGATTCGCTGTGGATTTACATTTTTTCCTGTGTAATCTGTAGCTGTATCTACGTGAGCTAAGAAACCGATTGTTGGCATTTCTTTATCAGTATTAGCGGGTAAAGTGGCGAAAAGATAACCGTTTTCGTCTAATGTAATTTCCTCTAAACCAACTGTAGTCAATTCCTTTTTCAGCTCATGGAGTAAGTCCCATTGACCTTCAGTGGTTGGACATGTTGTACTTGAAGCATCGGATTGTGTATCTATTTTTGCATAGCGCACTAGTCGCTCTATTAAAGTCTCTTTCATGAGATTAAATCTCCTTTCGATTTGTAAAGCTAGTTCTTATTTTAACAGATTCTTTCGAGTTGCGGAATAATGAATGCTAAGAGCAAACATAAATTGAGCTCCGTAATAAGAAATCATTATAAGTGCATCTGAGAAAGGAATATCTACTATGAATTTATTAATAGCAAGGGTTGAATCCGAAAAGATAAATAAAATAGCCCCAATAATAACAAATTTGTTTGCAGTTTGGAAAGCGTTCCAACCCATCGTCAGAATAACTGCAATATAAATAATAACTGCCAGCGCTAACACTGTATCTCCTTGAGACCAGAGTGTTCCAGCTAACCAAATTACCATTGATAACCCGTATATTAATAGCAATGCGATTGCCCATTTCGGAATGGATGTTTGTTTGATGTTTCTAAATGCGAAGATATACCAAATATGCCCGATCAAAAAGGTTATAAGTCCGACTATAAACCAATAGATTAATCCGTCAGCAAACATACAAACAGTGAGTCCGATTAAAATAAGTATCTTGTACTTTTTAGATTCTCCTCCAGATTGTAGAGAAGCAAACAATATAATAAGTAGCATCGGAATAAGTTTGAAAATAATCTTTGTCGAAACAGGGTCACTTGGAATAAAGAAAATATAAATAATACCCATAATTGCAATTAAAACCCCAATAATTTTGCTCCACATAAAACAAACACTCCCCTTTCTTATTAAATTCGTTACGGAAGATAAAACTTCCTCCACATTGTATGCGAATCTAAATAAAAAAAAGAACCAGCTGCCATAGTGAATAGGGCAACTGGTTGTATTTCTGCTTGGTATTGTCTTGTGGAAGAAAGAGCTTTATTTATTAGTAAGCAGTCCAACCAGCATCAGCGGCAATAATTTGCCCATTAACGAAGCTTGACTCATCAGAACCTAAGAATACTGCAAGTTGTGCAATTTCTTCTGGTTGACCGACACGTGGCATAGTACCGCTACCTGTTTGCTGACGACCCATACCGAATTCAGAAAGGCTAGTCATAGAATTTTGAATATTAGTCATGACGCCACCTGGAGCGATTCCGTTACAACGAATCCCTGAGTTAGCGTACATATAAGCTGTATTTTTAGTTAAACCAGACACTGCATGTTTAGATGCTGTGTATGCTGCACCTGCACGAGCACCACGTAATCCACCTGCAGAAATGTTGTTAACGAATACTCCGTGTCCTTGTTCTAAGAAAATGTTAGTTGCTATACGCATTGCACGCATAACGCCAGTAGTATTTACTGCGAATAACTGATCCCATTTTTCATCAGTAATTTCACCAACAGGCTCCATTCCATCCATGATCCCAGCGTTGTTTACTAAAATATCTAATTTACCAAATGCTGCTTTTGTTTCAGCGAATAAGTTTTCTAAATCAGCAAGTACTGCTACGTTTGTACGGTTAGCGATTGCTTCTCCGCCAGCTGCTTTAATAGCTGCTGCCACAGTTTCTGCACCTTCTAAATTGTAGTCGGAAACAACGACCTTTGCGCCTTGTTTTGCATAAGCCTCAGCGATAGATTTCCCCATCCCAGAAGCCGCGCCTGTAACGATAGCTACTTTGTCTTGTAATCTCATAATTATTTCCTCCTCATATGTTATTATACAGTTGTACAATAACAGTATAGTTTAAAATGAAAACGTATTCAATCAACAGTTATCGCAATAGTTGTACAATATCAAACACATATTGCAATAAGTGTTCGATAAGGAGAGATATTATTGAAAACAAAAGATTTAAGAGTCGTGAAGACAAAAAAAGCTATCTATCAAGCATTAACTCATATATTAAAAAACAAAAGTCTGACTGATATTAATGTGTCCGAGCTTTGTAGACAAGCTGGTGTAAATAGGGGGACTTTCTACTTCCACTATGAGGAGGTTGGAGATGTTTTTAAGGAATTTTTTGAAGAGGTCATTTTAGATTTGCAAGAATCTTATAAAGAACCATATAAATACATTTCTGCACTTCAATTAAAGTCT
This sequence comes from Psychrobacillus psychrotolerans, assembly GCF_900115805.1. Lineage (GTDB taxonomy): Bacteria > Bacillota > Bacilli > Bacillales_A > Planococcaceae > Psychrobacillus > Psychrobacillus psychrotolerans. Next base: position 466,972 of record NZ_FOXU01000002.1, on the reverse strand, counting down.
TCAGTTTACAAAAATCTAGATCCAAAAACAGTTCGCATTTTTCACCATGTCAAAAAGTACGAAGACTTTTACCATATTATTTTATCAGACAATGTGTCTACAACATACTACTACATGTTTTTTGATGCAATCCGTTCGAATTTTATAGAAGATAGTAAAATAGGGGAGTATGATGAATCTAAAAAATTTGTATATTCTTTTATGACAAATGCAATAATTGGTTTAATTATTGAATGGCATCGAAGTAATTTTAAAGAGTCCGTTGATGACATGAACATTCATTTAGTTCAAACATTGAGCGCGATAGCGAGGAATTAGTGAACTTGGTATATATGGTATTTCCTATATTTGAAGAATAAAAGAATAAGTGGAGAAATAAAGACGATTAAAAGATTATACAAAAAAGACTCATCCGAGAGGATAAGTCTTTTTAATCAAAACTTAACTTGTTGTAAAGCGTTGCTTAATTACTTGCGTACAGTTTTTAAAGCAGTTGTCCAAGGGATAACTTGATCTAGCATTTGGTTTACTGAATCAGCTTGTACTGCTGCTGGTTTGAAGTCTGTCCCATTTTCAAAGTCTGTAAACAAAGATAGTGCTGGATGTACACGTACATGCGCTACTAGTAATTCACTTAAAATACCACGTAAATGCTCGGTTGCTCGAGCCCCACCTACTGAACCGTAAGATACGATTCCTGCTGCTTTGTTGTTCCACTCTTCACGTAAATAATCTAAAGCATTTTTAAGTGCTCCTGTGATTGAGTGATTGTATTCTTGAACGATGAATACAAATCCATCTTGTTTTGCAATGGCTGCTGACCAAGCTGCTGCACCTGATGCGTCGCCGCCTGCTTCACCTAATAGAGGTAATTTGAAATCTGCAATGTCAATAATTTCATATTCTGCGTCTCCACGCTTGTCGGCTAACTCTTTTACCCATGCTCCAACTTGAGGACTAACGCGTCCTTCACGTGTACTTCCTAAAACGATACCAATTTTCATCATGTCATTTCCTCCTGTTTGCTCTTCATTTGAATTTAATCCGAATATTTTTTTCATAAAGCTCATGTTTATACCCCAAATCTTTACTTATTTTTTTGTGACAGTTTTTCATCAAGTGATAAGTTAATTGGATTAACTAAGACAAAGTAAATACCGATAGCCAAGTAGACTAGTTCTAATTCGTATCCAGCGGATACACCATCGCCTAATAATCCGAATGATAATTTCGCTGAGAAAATTGCTCCTAGCATTATTACCGCAAATAGCCCGCTAATTACTCGTGTTCCAAGTCCAACTACCAGTAATGCTCCACCGACTAATTCAATAATCGCAATTGCGTATGCTAGAGATCCTGGTAAACCAAGGAACTCAAAATATCCAACGGTATTTGAAATACCACCTTGGAATTTTGCTATGCCATGTATTAAGAACATAAGTCCAAACACGACACGTAAAATAAGTGTTGCAAGTTGTTGCTTCTTCATAATAAAAAAATCCTCCATTTAAGTTACTTAACGTAACTTAATATAATATAGTTATTAACTAAATACAATACATTTGATTACAAAAAGTAATTAAAAGGTTTTCTTCTTTGTTAACAGAAAATTACCGAGTGAAAAGGTGCATAATTGTAACAAATAAAAAAGAACAAGCATCCTGCTGAATGCTTGTTCTTACAACTATTTTTGCCAAGGTGGATTATAGGATACATATGTGCCTGCTATAAAATCATGAATTGCTCGTTTATCTTCCCGAATGCCAACCATGCAGGCACTAACGATAATAGCAATTCCTAGGGTTAATCCATAAACGAGACCTGTTATTAAATCTCGTTTAATCATTGTCCAAAAAACTGACATCGGTATCATCTAAATGCACGATTCGTATGCCCAAAATTCGTTTGCCAACTGTGTATCCAGTCCAAATAACAGGGACTAACAACGAATAGATCAGTTGTGTCGAAGAAGTAAACCAAGTGTCAGCCTCTCCAAGCAGTGCAAGGCTAATAAGAGCCAGGGGTATCCCTATGATAATACCATCTAGGAGGGAGGCACCTAATCTAATCCAAAAACCAGCTGGATTCAATTGAATTAACTCCTTTCATCTTTCATTAATCTATAATGCAGAGTCATCCACACTATTCAGATATTCTTCAATCGAGCCAATAACGGATTCCACACAACCTTCCTCAAATGGAGAGATCAAATTAGCTTCTGCCACTAATTTAGTGAAAGATGTCGACCCACCAAGCTGACAAAGATGTAAATAATCCTTCCATGCAGCTTCGTGATCCTCTCTTGAACGCTTCCAAAACTGGAATGCACAAATTTGAGCAAGTGTGTAGTCAATATAATAGAATGGGCTAGCAAAAATATGTGCTTGGCGTTGCCACAACCCACCTGCCTCATAATAACTATTACCATCGTAATCACTGTGAGGTAAATAAACTTCCTCGATTTTCTTCCAAGTAGCTTTACGTTCAGCGGGGGTCATCTCTGGATTTTCATATACAGCATGTTGGAATTCATCGACTGCCACACCGTAAGGTAGAAACAGAAGTCCACTACTTAAGTGAGCAAACTTATATTTATCTGTTTGATCCTTAAAGAACAATTCCATCCAAGGCCATGTGAAGAATTCCATACTCATCGAGTGGATCTCACATGACTCATAGGTCGGCCATACATACTCAGGGATTCCAATGTTACGACTTGTATACACTTGGAAAGCGTGACCTGCTTCATGCGTTAATACATCAATATCTCCAGATGTTCCATTGAAGTTAGAGAAAATATAAGGAGATTCATAGTTATCGATAAACGTACAATAACCACCTGCTTCTTTTCCTTTTTTCGCAACTAAGTCCATCAATTCACGGTCAATCATAAATTGGAAGAACTCCGCTGTTTCAGGAGAGAGCTCCTCGTACATTTTCTTGCCGTTTTCTACAATCCACTCCGGAGAACCTTGTGGTGTTGCGTTCCCACTTAAGAAGTTAAAAGGCTCATCATAATACTTCAGACTGTCTACGCCTATGCGTTTTGCTTGTCGCTCATAAAGTCTAGTTGCAACAGGAACGATAAAATCACGGACCTGATCACGGAATTTTTTTACCATCTCTGCATTGTAATCGATACGGTTCATACGAATATAGCCGAGCTCTACAAAGTTCTTGTACCCGAGAGTTGTTGCTATTTCATGGCGTACTTTTACTAGTTGATCATAAAGGTCATCAAATTTCGCTTCATTTTTATGGAAAAATCCACTACTAGTCTCTTTTGCTTTTTTACGAGTATCACGATCGGTAGATTCAGCATATGGTCCCAGCTGTGCAAGTGTTAATGTTTCCCCGTTAAATTCTACTTGTGCGGAAGCAACTAGCTTCGAGTAGTCGGATGCAAGCTTATTTTCTTTTTGCATAAGAGAGATAATTTCCGGTGAGAATGCCTTAATCTGATAATCTGCCAAATCGAATAGTTGATTGCCCCATTTATCCTCCAGTTCATCTCGAAAAGGTGATTCAACCAACGCTTTGTAGTATTCAGTAATCATCTCTTCAATTTCAGGATTCGTTTCATCAAAATAGTCACGCTCTTTTTGATAGAACTCATCATTAGTATCGATAGATGCACGAATATAAACTAAGTTTGCTTGTGTAGAATAATCATTGCGAAATGCATTGATATTCTCGATTGCCTCATTCTGTTCTGCTACAGAAGAAGCTTCTTTAAATTTTGTTAATAACTCTCTAAATGTAGATTTGTCTTGTTCTAAATTTGGACGTTTATATTCATAATCGTTAAATGTAACCAATGGAATTCCCCTCTCTATCGTTTCGCTTTACGAAACTCCTTATTCATATTGTTTATTATTTTCAGATAAATTGCAACCACATTTTTACATATTGATAATTTACAAACGTTATTATATAATGTTTGTAAATTAATAAACAAAGATTGGTTGTGTTTGTATATGGAAGTGTCAGAATTACTTTGGAATGCCTCTTCAGAACAGTTAAAGTCAGGGTATGCTGAAGAAGACGAAATGTATATATGTATTATGTGCGGTTTTAAAGTTGAAAAGGGATTCATTTATCCAAAGAATAATATGTTATATGAAGCAGAAAAATTCATGAAGCATCATATTGAAACGGAGCATGACTCTGTTTTTCAATATCTAATAGGGCTTAACAAAAAATTTACTGGCTTAACCGAACATCAAAATAGCCTTTTACGCCTCTTTTATGAGGGTAGAAGTGATGCAGAAATACAAACAGAGTTAGGAATTGGAAGCTCTTCTACAATTCGAAATCACCGTTTCGTATTAAAGGAAAAGGAGCGACAAGCAAAAGTGTTTTTAGCGATGATGGAATTGTTAAAGGCAAAAGACAATCATGCGCCGACATTTTTACCGCTTCATAAGACTGCAACGATGGTGGACGATCGGTATAACATCACGCAAGAAGAACAAAAATATATCGAAAGTAAATTCTTCCCAGATGGAATAGATGGACCTCTTATGAAATTTCCGAGGAAAGAAAAGCAAAAACTAGCAACCTTAAGAGTTCTGATCCAAAGATTTGAAAAAGGAAAAATTTACACAGAGAAAGAAATAAATCATGTACTAAAGAATGCTTATGAGGATTTTGTAACATTAAGACGTTACTTAATAGAGTATGGATTTTTGGACAGACAAGACGATGGTAGTGCGTATTGGGTGAAAAACTAAATAGAAGGATGGAATATAAATGGATCGCAAAAAAGAATTAAAACAAGAATATAAAGAAATTAAAATCGAGGGCGGAATTTACGTCATCACAAACCAACGAAACGGTAAAAAGTATGTAGCTTCTACACCTAATTTTAAAACGTTGAATGGAGTTAAATTTACATTAGAAAACGGACTCCATTCAAATAAAAATCTGCAAAAGGACTGGACTCAGTTCGGCAAAGATAACTTTGCCATAGAGCATATGGAGATTATTAAAAAAGAGGAAACTGAAAGTAGGGTAGGCAAAAAAGAATTAGAAAGGTTATTGGAGAAATGGTTAGAAAAACTACAACCTTACGGTGAAGAAGGGTATCATAGCTAAAATGAATTTTATGGAATAGTAAAAAGATGGGTATCAAGAAAGTAACACGATAATTACTTAATACCCATCTATTTGCAACAATCAATTCCCCAAAATATATGCCTTTAACAACGCGACACGTTCTCGCGTACGAACCTTGAGTTCAACCACTTTGGGAGTTTTAGCAGCCACGACATCTGATTTCCATCCTATTTTACTTGCTAGTACTTTGGATCGTTGTAAATGGTAGTCGCTTGTTATAAGGGTGACGGAGTCGATATTGCTGGGTAGTAATTCTTGTGAAAACAGTAGATTTTCATATGTTGAGGTGGCTTTGTCTTCTAAGATGAGTCGATCTTCGGCTATGCCATTCTCCAATAGAAAATCTCTCATCACCACAGCCTCTTCAATATCTTCATCGGGACCTCGTCCACCTGAAAGTACTAATTTTACATGGGTATACTTTTGGGCATACGCAAGAGCAGCCTCCAATCGATACTGTAAAGCAAAAGAAGGGATATTCCCTTTTTTCACTTTGGCACCAAGCACAATAGCATATTGATTGGTGCCATCTGCTTTTGGATTTTGACCACTCTCAAGCCAATTACTCGTGAGAACCCATATCCCAATTAAACTAGAAACAATCACTACCAATGGGATAAGCACGATCCACCTCATTTTCTTCTTCATGATATTCACTCATTTCATACAGATGGTTTCTTCTTACTTAAGAAAGTGGAGATTCTCATCTCTTCCTTTCGCATTAAACGACAGAAATTCTCGAGATGTAGTACAACAGCCATCAAAAATAGAAATCCGGCAATAGCCATTGGTCCTACTCCTTCTGCAAACCAAATGGATGCACCGATAAAAACAAAGTAAAAAACAAACACACCAATTAATAAATAGTCCGTTAATAATGTAGTTCCGATTAATAATATAAGTCCGATTAAACCAAGCGGCCAGCTAAGAGCAAGTAGTACACCAATAAGGGATGCAGTGCCTTTACCACCTTTAAATTTAGTGTAAAGAGGGAAGTTATGTCCAAGTATTACAGCAGCACCTGCACTATATAGCAGGATGTCCTGTTCCACTATCGAAAAATGTGCGTACTGTGACACCCAAAAACCCGTCCCAATTACGACTATAACTCCCTTTAAAATATCAATTATGGCAACTAAAATGCCATATTTTGCACCAAGAACAACAGCTGCATTTGAGGCGCCAGAATTTTTTAAGCCCTCTTTTTTAATATTTACCCCACTCAGATACTGAGCTATTTTAGAACCGTGAATGGACCCAACAAGATAACTGATCACAAGGATACAAATCATCGGAATGAGCATTTTTTTCACCCCCATTAACTTCAATATATTAAACGAATGAAAAGATGAGAAGTTTCAGAATTTTAAAGTATATGTTTTTTAATTATTCAAAAAAGTATTGACAAATAGATTGGTAGAAATCTATACTGTGTAACAAGATGGAAAACTAAATCTAATACTCTTATCAAGAGTGGCGGAGGGAATAGGCCCTACGATGCCCGGCAACCAACAAGTTCTCAACTTGGAAAGGTGCTAAATCCTACAAATTCTAATACGAATTTGGAAGATAAGAGGAGGAACATGCGAATTTGCACCCTCTTCTTAATTGAAGAGGGTTTTTTGTTTGTTCTAATCCTCCCTCGCCTCCATAAGCGTCCATCTAACTACATTTTAGGAGGAATTCAAATGACCAATCTACAAAAAGAAACACTACTTTTACACGGTGGCCAACAACCAGATCCAGTGACTGGATCACGAGCAGTACCCATTCATAAGACAACATCCTTTGTATTTAGAGATACAGAACATGCACAAAACCTATTTGCTCTTGCAGAAACAGGTAATATCTATTCACGTATTACGAATCCAACTGTGGATGTATTTGAACAACGAATTGCATTATTAGAGGGGGGAACGGCAGCAGTTGCATTTTCTTCTGGAATGGCAGCTATCGCATTTTCTATATTAAACATTGCAGGAGCAGGAGACGAAATTATTGCTGCTGAGAATTTATACGGTGGTACGTTTAATCTATTTGCTCATACATTGCCGCGATATGGTATAACGGTGAAATTTGTAGATTCTACGGATCCAGAAAATTTCCGAGCTGCTGTGACAGATAAAACGAAAGCATTTTTTGGGGAAATTATAGGAAACCCAAGCTTAAATGTATTAGATATAGAAAACGTGGCAGCCATTGCTAACGAAGTAGGAGTGCCTTTACTTGTAGATAGCACATTTGCTACTCCATATGGATCTAACCCTATTAAGTACGGTGCTCATGTCGTAATTCATTCAGCGACTAAGTGGATTGGTGGTCATGGTACTACGATTGGTGGAGTTGTAGTAGATGGAGGAAATTTCAATTGGGACTCCGAGAAATTTCCAGGATTCACACAACCGGATGTGACCTATCATGGTCTAAGATATGGAATAGACGTTCCAAACGTGGCATTTGCAGTGAAATTACGCGTTCAATTGCTTCGTGATTTTGGTCCAACTTTAAGTCCTGAAGCAGCTTTTTCCTTTTTACAAGGACTAGAAACACTTCATTTACGCGTACCAAAGCATAATGAAAATGCACAAAAAATTGCGGAGTACTTAGAAAGTAACGAAGAAGTAACTTGGGTTAACTACTTAGGTTTAGAAAGTCATCCCTCCCATGAGCTTGCTAAAAAGTATTTACAGAATGGTTTTGGTTCCATCCTAACTTTTGGAGTGAAAGGTGGTAAAGAGGCAGGTCGTAATATTATCGATAATATTGAAATTTGGTCGCATGTAGCTAATGTCGGGGATGCTAAATCGCTAATAATCCACCCTGCATCTACAACACATCAGCAGTTAACTCCTGAAGACTTGGTAAAATCGGGCGTTACAGAAGACTTAATTCGCTTGTCTGTTGGACTAGAGGCGGTTGAGGATTTACAGTCTGCCCTTGATAAAGTACTTTTGAGAAAAACAAATGTCCTCTCTAGATAGAATTTTATTGATAATTGAGTAAAAATGGGCTACAATATGTAAAATAGTTCTTCGTATATGAATGCGATTAGATTTTACAAATAGAAGCAAATTGGAACTCAATTGTGCAAATTCAGTTGGAGGAGATAGCATGGCGACGATAAAAGCAGCAATCCTAGGTTTCGGAACAGTCGGGCAAGGGATTTACAACATTGTAAATGAAAAAAGAGAAGATCTGAAAAAGTCTTTAGGATTAGAACTAGAAATTAGTGCGATCCTCGTAAACAATGTTGGAAAAGAAAGAATGGCTACACCTGGTGTGTTAGTAACTGATAACTTTGAGGATATTATTAATATACCTGGACTCCAAGTGGTATTCGAGGCAATTGTAAATGAGGAACCGGCATATAACTACTTATGTAGAGCGATTGATAAAGGATGTCATGTAATAACAGCAAATAAAGTAATGTTCTCCAAATATAGTATTCCATTACATGAGCGTGCAAAGTCTCGTGGAGTATTTATAGGATATGAAGCAACAACAGCCGGCGGAGTTCCAGTTATTAAGACATTAAAAAATCTATTACAAGTTAACTCAGTGAAAAGAATCCAAGGTATCTTAAATGGGACGTCGAATTACATTTTGACACAAATGCGTCAGGATGAATGTCCATTTGATGACTCATTAAAAGAGGCGCAGGACCTTGGTTATGCAGAAGCAGATCCATTTAACGATGTGTCCGGCCAAGATGCTTTCCGAAAACTGATGATACTAAGCGCACTAGCGTTTAAAAAACAGCCCAATTGGAACGACGTTCGTGTAGTTGGTATTGATGAAATCTCATTAGAGGATGTCCGCAAAGCAAAGGAACAAGGACTACGTTATCGCCATGTAGCAGAAATAGAGCAAGACGAAAACGGTGAACTATACGCATCCGTTGGTCCACAACTAGTAGGGCCAGATCATCCGTTATACTCAATAGAAGGTGTAAACAACGCAGTTGCACTAGATACAAACTATATTGGAACATTAACATTAGTCGGTCCAGGAGCAGGTATGTACCCAACAGCAAGTGTGATGGTAGAAGATTATGCAGAAATAATCGGAAAAAGAGCTGGATTTTTTATTACGATCTAGGATCCTAGAGTCCATTTGGTAATTACTTATTTCCAGGTAAAAACGACTATTTATGCGATATTATCCGTTTATTTAAGGTGGACTTTGTTGTTTGTAGCGAAAGGCGACGACTCCAGCGGGATTAGCTTGAGCTGAAGACCCCACAGGAGCTTGCGACGAGGAGGCTGAAGCCAAGCCCGCGGAAAGCGTCCGCCTGAAGCGAAAATCAACGGTATAGTTTACAGGACCTATTAATAAAAAAGGACATTCTCCTCATTCGGAGAACGTCCTTTTCCTTTGTATTAATCTTCGTCTTTTACATCAATATCATCCGGAATCGGAGTATTTCGCCATTCATCGATTTGTCGCTTCAAATCCTCAATTTGCAGTAAGTGCGTTTCAAATTGAGCACTATTCACGTAATACTCTTCCCCATCAAAAATAGCACGAATTTTTTTCTCTGAAATATATCGTTTTACTTGATCAATAGGCATTGATAAATAATTCGCAGTTTCTTCTACTGTCATATACATGTAAAATGCCTCCTATCCTTATTAGTATAAGATACGATTGGCGGTAACTCAATATGTGCTATATTGGAAGTTAGAAAATGTGGAAAGGTAGGGAGAAAACTTGACCGTATTACCATACATATTTGTTCTACTTGGTGCTATTTTATGGGGGACAACAGGCACTGCACAAACATTTTTACCAGACAGTGCGCATCCTTTTATCATTAGTGCTGGACGATCAGCAACAGGTGGATTATTCCTGCTGATCATTATGGTTTTATTAAAAAAAATTAAATTCCGTTCATGGCCCTGGAAGCAAACACTATACGCCGCTATATGTATCTCTTTGTTTCAGCTCTTATTCTTTTCTTCTGTGCGTTTAACAGGTGTAGCTGTAGCAAGTGTGGTTGCCATTGGAAGTGCACCAGTATTTTCAGGTTTAATAGAATGGATATTTTTAAAGATGCGGCCTACAAAAGTGTGGGGATTCTCGACTGGCTTAGCTATTATAGGCTGTATGTTATTATTTGTTACAAAAGGTGAAGTGAGTATAAATCCATTTGGGGTTCTGTATTCCTTAATCGCGGGTATTATTTTTGCATTGTATACAATGACAAGTAAATCTATGTTGCAAAAAGAAGAGGCAATGTCGGTCGTTGCAATGACTTTTTCACTAAGTGCTTTACTGTTGACGCCTTCTTATTTCCTATTTGACGTGAGTTGGTTGAATGATGCAGGAAACATAGGAATCATTTTTTACTTGGGAATAGCAACAACTAGTATTGCTTATGTATTATACGGCTGGGGTCTTCGTAAAATACCCGCCTCCTCTGCGTTAACTTTGTCTCTTGCAGAACCGACGACAGCTGCTTTACTTGGGGTGGTTGTGGTAGGCGAAATTCTTAGTACAACCTCTTGGATGGGGATTGGTTTATTGCTTGGGAGTATCGCTATTTTAACACTAGGGAGTAAATCGGCTAGGGGACAATCTGAAGGCGTAGGTAAAGTGTCTGTTTAACTAAGACTGTAAATAAGGAGGGCTGTTTCGAGAAATCGGAACAGCCTTTAATTATTGTTCTCGTTTAAAACCCTAACACTGCTCGAACATCTGTCATATAAGACTGACTTACCGGTAATTCGGTTCCGTCCTGTAACTGTATTAACAAATTAGAAGAAAAATCGCGGACGATTCGGTCGATAAATGAAATATTAACAATATAAGAGCGGTGAATACGTAAAAAGTTATCTGGTAACCGGAGTTGTAATTCCTTCAAAGGGATACTAGTTTTATAAGGCTCTTTATTGGCGTAGAACCATGTCTTTTTTTGAAGACTTTCAATATGAGACACTTTTTCAATAGAGATTGGTTTCCATTCGTCTTCCTGCTTCCCGGTTAAAAACTTATAAGGAGAAGTAATGGGAACTGCATGATGAGGGGGGAGTATAACAACCAATGCCGCTTTTTCACCATTAATCTCAATTGGATAACCAATTCCGTAATAGGGAACTTGAAATAATGCATCTTCTAATACAGCTTCTATTCTACATCCTCTCGTCAGTACTAGATCAGCTACACTATTAGGATGGATTTTCTGTCCTGCTTTTAGATGAAGATCATGCCCTCCTGCTTGGTAGTAGATATACTGATCTCCAGCCGCTATAGCGATAGAGGCCTCTTTGGGCACCCATTCCTCCATTATTAAACTATACTGTTTTAGTTGCTCTATTTTAAAATCCACTAATACACCTCGTTTTCTTAATATTCTGTGTTCATCTCACTAATTCTTCGTTCATCCTAAAAAAACAATATTTCATCCAAATATCTATACAAAAAACATCTTTCTGTTATATATTAGATTACAAGAAAAGGAACTGTTATGATACAGTAAAAAGTAGTATTTTTAAACAGTGTTCCTCCACAAAATATTAAGGGGTGTATGTACATGTCAAAAAGACAACAACAGGTAGAAGAGCTTCAACAACAATGGAAAGAAGAAAACCGTTGGAACGGTATTGAACGTCCATATTCTGCAGAAGATGTAGTGAAATTACGTGGCTCTGTCATTATTGAACAAACATTAGCGCGAAAAGGTTCAAAACGTTTATGGAAGTCGCTTCATCAAGAAGACTTCATCAATGCCCTTGGAGCTTTAACTGGTAATCAGGCAGTGCAACAGGTAAAAGCTGGACTTCAAGCAATTTACTTAAGTGGCTGGCAGGTAGCAGCAGATGCAAACCTTTCAGGTCAAATGTATCCAGATCAAAGCTTATACCCTGCAAACAGTGTGCCGGCAGTAGTAAAGCGTATTAACCAAGCGTTACAACGTGCAGATCAAATTGACCAAGCGGAAGGTAGAGAAGATGAGTTTGACTGGTTTGCACCTATTATTGCAGATGCAGAAGCTGGGTTTGGCGGACCATTAAATGTTTTCGAACTGATGAAAGGTATGATTGAAGCTGGAGCAGCGGGTGTCCATTTAGAAGATCAACTTGCTTCTGAAAAGAAATGTGGACATCTTGGCGGGAAGGTTCTTCTACCTACTCAAAATGCCATTCGTAATTTAGTATCAGCTCGACTAGCAGCAGATGTAATGGGGGTTCCAACTGTATTAATTGCACGTACGGATGCAGATGCGGCAGATATGGTAACGAGTGACATTGACCCACGTGACGCAGATTTCATAACTGGTGAAAGAACACCTGAAGGGTTCTTCAAAACAAAACCAGGAATTGACCAGGCAATCGCACGCGGTTTAGCATACGCGCCATACGCGGATCTTATATGGTGTGAAACTTCTCATCCTAGTTTAGAGGAAGCTAAACAATTCGCTGACGCTATACATGCAAAATTCCCAGGTAAATTGCTAGCGTACAATTGTTCACCTTCCTTCAACTGGGAAGCAAACTTGGATCAGGAAACAATTGCAAAATATCAAGTAGAGCTAGGGAAGATGGGTTACAAATTCCAATTCGTAACACTAGCAGGGTTCCATGCGTTGAACCACAGCATGTTTGAACTAGCGCATGATTATAAAACAAATGGTATGGCAGCATACTCTAAACTCCAACAAGCAGAATTTGCAAATGAAACAAAAGGATATACAGCTACGAAACATCAACGTGAAGTTGGGACCGGATACTTCGATGAGATCTCACAAATCGTGTCAGGTGGAACTTCCTCTACTACAGCGATGAAAGGCTCTACAGAAGTAGCACAGTTTGCTTAAACCAAACATGGGGATGGGAGGTTAACGATAAATGGAACAACTAACGACTAAAAGGATTGAAATTTTAGGGAAAGAGGTTGAAGGCATTGACGAAATTTTAACGCTAGAAGCATTAGATTTCGTAGCTTCCCTCCATCATCTCTTTGATAAGAGAAGAAAAGAATTGCTACAAGCACGTCAGTTTCGTCAAGAGAAATTAGATAACGGGGCAACATTGGACTTTTTATCGGAAACCAAAACAATTCGAGAAGGAAACTGGACAATAGCTCCCCTCCCAGAGGACTTACAGGATCGCCGCGTCGAAATAACTGGCCCGGTTAATCGTAAAATGGTCATCAATGCATTAAATTCAGGGGCAAAGACATTTATGGCTTGTTTTGAAGACGCGACTTCGCCCACTTGGGAAAATATGATTGATGGTCAGCTCAATATGCGTGATGCTGTTCGCAAAAAAATCTCTTATACACAGCCTGAAACGGGTAAAGTATATAGCTTGAAAGAACAACCAGCAGTCCTCATTGTAAGACCTAGAGGATTCCATCTTTTGGAGAAAAATATACGGATAGATGGTGAGTCAATCTCTGGTAGCTTCTTCGACTTTGGACTTTATTTCTTCCACAATGCAAAGGAAGCGATTGCTCAGGGAACTGGTCCTTACTTTTACTTACCGAAGTTAGAAAGTCATTTGGAAGCACGATTATGGAATGATATTTTCGTCTATGCACAGCAACAATTAGAAGTTCCTAACGGGACGATTAAGGCAACTGTTTTAATCGAAACAATCATGGCGGCATTCGAAATGGATGAAATTTTATATGAGCTTCGTGAGCATTCGGCAGGTCTAAACTGTGGACGTTGGGATTATATTTTTAGTTATATTAAACGACTTCGCAACCAGTCCCAGGTCATCTTGCCCGACAGAGGTCAAGTGACGATGACGTCACCATTTATGCGTGCTTATTCGCAGTTATGTATCCAAACCTGTCATCGACGAAATGCATCAGCCATTGGTGGAATGGCTGCACAAATTCCCATAAAAGGGGACGAAACAGCAAACGCAGCAGCTTTCGCAAAAGTAAGCGAAGATAAACGGAGAGAAGCAACGGATGGACATGATGGAACATGGGTGGCACACCCAGGGTTAGTGCCTGTCGCTTGGGAGCAGTTCCAAGAACATATGCCTACGCCAAACCAAATTCATCGAAAACGAGAAGACGTCCAGGTAACAGCGGCTAATTTACTCGAAGTACCAAAGGGAACTATAACCGAAGAAGGCCTTCGTATGAACTGTAGTGTAGGGGTTCAATATATAGCATCTTGGCTACGTGGAAATGGAGCAGCTCCGATTAATAACTTAATGGAAGATGCTGCAACAGCAGAAATTTCTCGTACACAAGTATGGCAATGGATTAGGCATCCAGAAGGAAAGATAGAGGATGGACGAAAAATTTCCATCACTTTAGTAGAACAAGTTTTAACAGAAGAATTAGGGAAACTGAAAGCAACTTTTGGAAATGACATATACGGAAATGGTCGCTACACAGAAGCGGCAGAGTTATTCCTATCATTAGTAAGAGAAGATGAATTTATCGAGTTCTTAACATTGCCAGGCTACGAAAAGATTAGCTAAAAAAACAATCCATTCAAGGAGGTGATTTGCATGAAATTAACTACTCAAGAAGTAAATACAAAGCATTGTCGTGAATGTGGATGTGTTATTAATGAGCAAGTAGAATCATCCCTTTACGAGTGTGAACGTTGCATCGGCATGAACGAGGAATAACTATATCGAAAAAACAGGAATGTCTATAAATCTTAAGAACTTGTAAGTAAATTTAAATTATAGAATATAAACCTTCTAACTAATCTTTTATAGATATGTTAGGAGGTTTTTATTTTTTTAAAGCATTTGTGTCATAATAGTAGTTAATATTAGGTATTAGAGAATCTAGGGGGTGTTAAAATGGCAACTTCTGAAAAAGAGTTAAGGACCTGCAACAAAGGGCATAAGTATTATAAAAGTAGTGACTGTCCGACTTGTCCAATGTGTGAGCAAGGAAGCAAACCTAATAGCGGTTTTCTATCGCTGCTCTCTGCACCAGCAAGAAGAGCGTTGATGAATAACGAAGTTACTTCCTTGCAGAGGCTCTCTGAATTCAGTGAGAAAGAAATTTTAAAGTTCCATGGTATAGGTCCCGCTTCTTTGCCAACACTTAAAGAAAGTTTAAGAAGAGAAGGTTTAACCTTCAAAAGTTAATAATGTATACAAAATGCACCGCAAAAATGCGATGCATTTTTATGTGGTTATTTAGATTGTTATTCTGCAGGATACGTGGTCTGAACAGTTTTTTGCCCATTTTCTTTTACATATTCAATGATTAAATGTGTGCCTTCTTCTACGTTTTCAAACTGAGGCATCGCCACTTCAGATAATTGCATTACTTCTGTTTCACCAGCTAGGTTTTTTACTTCAATAGAGTGTGGATCCACTAGTCCGGTAAATGTTATTTCCTGTGTTTGAACGACAAGTTTTCCCGGTGAAGTCAATAACTCATACGCAACTTTTTCTTTTTGGTCATTTAACCCTTTGGCGGTGGACCAAACGGTCAATGTGTAAGGACCTGGGGGAATTCCCACAAGTTCTTCTTTCAGATTAAGTGGAATCGTCCATTCCTCATTAGGCTGAAGTTTCTTTTCTTGTATTTCTTGCATGAATAATTTATTTGCTGAATATGTGTAAATGATTTCCTTCTCATTATTTAATAGTTGGAATTCGATTTGTTGACCACTCGACATTTCCAAAACTGCTTCTTCTGAAGTCTCATTCTTTAGCGTAAATGATCCTTCTCCATTTGTTGTTATATCAATTCGTGTGGATACAGTATCTTCTACGGCATCACTTCCAGTTGTAGATTCACTTAGACTGGATCCACAACTAGCCAATATAAAGAGGGGGATTACAAGTAATAAAATCCAATTGATTGTTTTGTTCTTTCTCATGTTGTACACCTCCTGTTTACAAATTAGACCATCTTTTGGATAAAAAGTTTCATACGATGAGAACAAAATTTTCCATAAAAAAACTTCCCTGTGTTAAACACAGAGAAGTAGTTATTACGCTTTTACTGGGCTAAATTCATGAACCCATACAGTCATATGAGGTAACCAAGGCATGCCAGGGTGATAAGACAAGATGGACTGTTTATAATCTTCCACTGATTCAAAGCCTTCTTGGTTTGCATGTTCATCCATCAAGTCACCAAGTGTTTGAATATATACACGGTCTACAACGAATGATTGTCCTTGAAGCTCCATAATCTCGCCTACATCTGCGTAGCGACCATTACGTCGTGTAGCAGTTTTTTTACCTTGTAATACTAAAGCAACATCAGATTCCATTGTCACTAATCGTTCAATGGAACATGTTTTTGGAGGTAAAGTTGTTGTTTCTTCGTGATTTGTCATTGATAGTCCACCTTAAAAAATATTTTTCTACTTCTAACTAGTGTACATGTAAAAAGTATTGCGGACTATGGTTAGATAAGCACTTTTTAGGTTGTTGGAGCAAATTGCACCGAGATCACTTTATGCTCAAGTTCAACTGGAGACTGTTTTTCCCTCATTTAAGAACATTTTCATGTTATTAAATTATTTCCCAGCCCATTCATAGGCTATCTCTTGTTTCTTATCACTTAGTTCCTTTGCAGCTGACCAAGCGATAAGGGTGTATGAGCCAGCAGGAACTTCCGCCAATTCTGTTTTTAACTCAAGTTGGATAACGACTTCTTCGTTTGGTTGTATCACATTTTCGGACATCATAAGGACAAATACTTTGTCGGCAGAATAAGTAAATACAATATTTTTTTCATTGTCTAAAAGCTGATATTCTACTTCTTGGCCACTACTATACGTTAAAGTTGCTTCTTCATTTGTTTCATTTTTAATCGTAAAAGTAGCATTCCCATCTTCTTTAACTTCTAGTTTAGTTGTAATAGTTTTTTCCTCCTTTGGTTTAGACTCATTTCCAGTAGTAGTATCTGTATTGTTCGTTCCGCAGCTTGCTAAGATTAATATGAGGAAAAAGGTACATAAACCAAAAATTATTCTTTTCAAATTAATCACTCCTCTACCTTATTAGACAGTTCTGCGGATGAAAAGTTACATATGAACTTCCTGACTTATTTTCTTAAGAATTTCTTCATATTTTCCCTACTGGAATGTTAAGGAATGAAGGGTACAATAAGTAACATAAGAGTGATGAGGGATACATAAATCATATCGTGCAGACCAAGGAGGTAAGCGAATGACACAGTTCACAGTATTAGTAACCGACGATGACAAGGACATTCGAGATGGTATCGAAATTTATTTGAAAAATGAAGGCTACCACGTTTTAAAAGCTGCAGATGGATTAGAAGCATTGCAGTTAATAGAAGAAAACGAAGTTCATGTCATTGTATTAGATATTATGATGCCTAAAATGGATGGAATTTCAGCGACTTTTAAAATTAGAGAACAAAAAAATATTCCTATTATTATGCTAAGTGCAAAAGCTGAGGACTCAGACAAAATTCATGGGTTATCGGTTGGAGCAGATGACTATGTAACGAAACCTTTTCATCCGATGGAATTGGTAGCACGTGTAAAGTCTCAGCTTAGAAGATATACCAAGTTAGGAAATTATCAGGGGCAGCAGCAAGTTATCGAACTAGATGGACTAACACTAAACAAAGAAGCGAAGGACCTCTCAGTAGAAGGAGAGTCCGTTAAACTAACACCAATTGAATTTAAGATTACAGAGCTACTAATGGTTAATGCAGGACGTGTTTTTTCGATCAATGAAATATATGAACGCGTTTGGAATGAACCAGCATATAACGCTGAAAATATAGTAGCTGTTCATATCCGGAAAATTCGAGAAAAGATAGAGGCAGATCCTAAAAATCCTAGATATTTAAAGGTGGTGTGGGGCGTTGGCTATAAGATCGACAAGTAAAATGAGTTTACTTTTATCTGTAGTGGCAATTGTCTGCGGGATACTTTGTTTGTTTTATTGTATAACCAACCTTGTGCCTATAGTAGAAATTAGAGAAAGCTTTGTAGAAATTATTCAAAACATGAAAGGGGGAATAGTGGGGTGAAGAAACCAATTATAAAGGATATAATACTTTCTTTGTTAGCGGTGGTAATGGTTTTAGCATTTTTTACTTTAACTAGAGAAAGTGGTAATTATATAGGGAAAAACTATTTTGATAGTGATGGGTTTAAAATAGAAGTGAGCAATTTTGAGTCGTCCATTGTTTCGCTTATTTTAGCTGTTCCAGAAAAAGAAGAAATGAAGAAGAATATTACTGTAACAGCGGAGGAAATAGATGAACATCGCTATCAGTTTGGTAGTTTGCAAGAGCAACTTGACTCTATTACCGCTCAATATGAAGCAAGAACAGACGAAGCATCAATTGCAGAGCGAAACAAAAAAATGGAAGACATTACAAAAAACTTTGAGAATAATGAATATGTAGCTGATAAAGTGAGAATGGAAAAGGAAAAGCTAGTGGATGAGTACTTTCAAGCTTTAGAGGCAAGTAAAAATGAATTCCTAAATTATAATGACGAATTTATATATAGTTTAAAAAATACAGAGACGGGTGAAAAATTTAATAACGGCGATTTAGATACAAAGCTTGCTTATAAAAAAGAGTATTCAAGTAAGTCGACGTATTTAAAGGGCAATGTGATAAATGAAAATACAGAAAACTCCTCGTATCTGCAAAATTTAGTTGGCTATAGTTTTCCAAAATTCGAAGGAACTATTGCTATACCAGAGGCTAGTATTATAAATGGGGATCGGGCGGATAACTATCAGTATTTTAAAAAAGAAGAGAGATTCTTTTATGGGATCCTCATTCTAGGTGTCCTAGCCACTATCGCATTTATTGTATTATGGAAGAAAGACAAGGTACATTTTCAGCATGAAGAGGGAAAACGTAAATATCATAGACTGCCAATAGATGTTCAGTGGGTATTATTTTTTGCCAGCATATTTATTGTATTTATTGCTACGAATGAATTGAGAATGAGTATTTTACATTATGGTGGATTCGATATTCCAATCTTTACATTACTCCTTGCAGTGTTCTTAACAGCTTTAGCGTTCTATCAATGGCAGTGGATTAAAGGAAGTTTTGAAGATATAGATTGGAGTAAAAGCCTCTTGTACAGTTGGTTTAAATCTTTAGAAGGATTATTCTTAAAACGTACTATTGGGATGCAAACGTTGATCATGCTCACGGTTATATTCCTCTGGGGATTTGGAACAATGATGGTTTTCTGGCAACCTGCAGTATTACTACTTTGGATACCAGCAACTATATTTATAGGTATTCCAATACTGGTGTTTTTATTGGCTAGAATGTCATACTTGAACCGAATTATTATGAAGACCGAAGAAATGGCAAGAGGCGTAATTGGCAATGAGATTGAAGTAAGAGGGAAGTCACCGATTGCTGAGCACGCCGCTAACTTAAATGGACTTCGCAACCGTATAAAATCATCGCATTCGGAGCAAGCAAAAAGTGAACGCTTGAAAACGGAGCTCATTACAAATGTTAGCCATGATCTTCGTACACCGCTAACATCTATCATTACGTATACCGATTTGTTAAAAAATCCAAGCATTACAGATGAAGAGCGAGCATCCTATATTGCAATATTGGATAAAAAGTCGATGCGTTTGAAAACACTAATTGAAGATTTGTTTGAAGTATCTAAAATGACAACCGGCAATATCGAATTAGATAAACGAAAAGTAGACTTAACGCAGCTCTTGCAGCAAGCTATAGCTGAACATCAGGAAGACATTGATAAGTCGGGTCTAGATTATCGTGTAGTCATTGGCACAAAACCAATCATGTCCTATGTCGATGGACAAAAGTGGTGGAGAGTCCTGGATAACCTCATTATTAATACGTTGAAGTATGCTCTACCTAATACTCGTGTATATATCAATTTGGACCAAATGGACGGAGAAGCCGTGTTCGTCATCAAAAATATAGCGAAGTATGAGCTAGGCAACGATGTGAACGAATTAACCGAGCGATTCAAACGAGCAGACACATCTCGTCATACAGAAGGTTCCGGACTTGGCCTTGCAATCGCACAATCCATCGTGGATTTACATGGTGGCAGCTTGCAAATGGAAGTCGACGGAGATCTGTTCAAAGTAACGGTGAAAATTGCAGTAATAGTATAAAAAAGTGAGAAATCCCAAAGGGGTTTCTCTTTTTTTGTGCTTCGGAAATGGTCTTAGTTGTAATTTTGAGCTGTTTAGTTGGAATAATGGAGAGGTTAGTTGGAATTTTGAATGATTTAGTTGTAATAATGAGCATATTAGTTGGAATAGTAAAAAAATCCCACAAAAAAGACCGCCAAAATTAGCGGTCGTGAGACATCACGTAATGTCTGAGTTTATGATTATTCACTGGTTGGAGGGGAAGCTTATTTAATAAATAGTTTCCAGCATGCTTGTCCTTCAATTCAAGGAAGTAGACACATTCTCGGTTTGTAATAGAGCCTTTCATTAGGTAAAACCAATCTTCAACGGCCTGTTGCTGGAGAAGGAGTTTACCCACTTTGCAAGTGGGGCACTTTAACTGACCACTCACTTTCCTTTTACAAATAGGGCATATCAAACCGGTTTTCACATCAGCAAGTTTCACTGGATATGTTTGTGCTATTGAAGGAGGGATATATTCAAAGGATTTAGCAGCAAGTTGCCTGGATAACTGATTGAATTTGGTGGTTGATAGGACATCGGGCAACTGATTATAATCATCCATATAGATGGAGATGTCGCAGCCCATAACAATTGTGGTATATTTTGGAGGAAGTACTACATGTGTTTTACTGTAGGCAAGAACAATGAGTTTTTTTATAGGAAGATCTATTTTTAATTCCTTTAGGAGTACCTGGAGCTTTTTTGTTTGACGTGTTATTTGCTGTTCGGGGCATTTAAAGGGAGTGACTTCGCCGTCAAACTCTCTTATAAGTTGATCAGGATTTTTTTGAAAGGCAATTTTCCCTCGGATGTTTTTAATTTCTAAAAGAGCTATATATTTCTTTGTGAGAATAAGCGTATCCATTTAGAGATAACTGTTGGAATCTATTTTAATGTGGAGGTCTTTAAGTATGGCATAGCTTTTAGGAAAGGGAACCTGTTTGAGAAAGTTATCCACATAGCATTCTCCGTGAAATCCTGCTTCTATTGCTTTAATACGTTTCTCTACTTCTATATAAGTAGGGTGATAGATAGGTAAACGTTGTAGAATTCGCCTGTAGATTGGAATCGACTTTGGAAATTTGCGTGGTATATCGATGACACATTCCTCCTTTTCAATGAAAATACCATTTTTACAAACACATAACAAGTAGGGGATGAAAACATGGAAACGTTGAATCAATTAAATTTTGCTCGGGTTTATACATTAGGAAGAATTAGCCAAGTAAATGAAGCTTCATGGGATATACAACCGACAGGATTCAATAATACTATTCGGTGGAATGTAGGACATATTTACGTGAATGCTGAGATATTAACGCAAAGAGCAATTCCAACCTATGGAATTGTACATCCGGAGTGGGTAACACTGTTTGTTCCGGGAACAAAACCAAATGATTGGATTGTGGAACCGCCAACTTCAGATGAATTAGTCAGTGCTTTAAAGGAACAAGCGGAGCGAATAAAAGATGTGCTAGACGATCAGCTAGCCAATATTTTAATAGAGTCAATGTCTATAGGTAAGCTCCATGAAATGAAGACAGTTGAGGCACTAGTGCAATTCTTGGTTTGGCATGAAGGCGTACATGCTGGAATTATCCACGCATTGAACCGTGCAACAAGTGATTGACGATGAAAATTTATATTGTAGGCTCAGTGGGAAGTGGCAAAACTACCCTTGCTCGTAAAGTTGCAGCCCAACTTCACCTACCACACTTTGAAACGGATAATTTCGTATGGAACCATCAGCCAACTGGTGACATCCGAAATGAAATAGATGTTAGAAACCAGCTATTTATCAATGCCGTTAAACAAGAAAAATGGGTAATAGAGGGCGTTCACATCGACTGGACAGATGAGGCGTTACTCGCAGCAGATCAAATTGTTTTCTTAGACATCCCTGTGAATAAAAGAACATGGCGCATTATTAGAAGATACATTCGTCAACTTTTAAAAATAGAAAAGGGTAACTACAAACCGACCTTTACTATATTCCGGAAGATGTTCCAGTGGAACACGTACTTTGAAGAACAAATGAAACCAGCGTTCATGCAGAAATTTGAAGTCTACGGATCGAAAGTGCATTACCTTCATACAAATGAAGATGTCGAAGATTGGTTTCGGGAACTTTAAATAAAAAAATGGGATGGCGGTTTGTTCAAATGAATATATTTATTGAAAAATTACATGTGGCAGACGAAGAAAATTTGTTTAATTTTGAACTTGAAAACAGAACTTTTTTTGAGGAAATGATACCTACGCGTGGAGATAATTTCTATAACCCAGAGAATTTTAAAAAAATCCATAAAACTTTACTTGAAGAACAAGTTAATGATGATTCATATTTCTATTTAATAAAAAATAGGGAAGGCTTAATTCTAGGAAGAATTAATTTAGTGGATATAGAGAAATCGGATAAAATCGGTTACCTCGGTTATAGGGTGGGGCAGGCATACACAGGAAAGGGAATTGCCAATACAGCATTGAAATTATTAATAGAAACAGTAACTGGGAAGGACATAAAACAGATTAAAGCCAAAACAACAACTAATAACATAGCATCCCAAAGAGTTTTAGAGAAAAATGGATTTGAAAGAATAGAAACTAGTAGTGAAGAGTTTGAAATGAATGGTCAGATGCTGAAATTTGTTTACTATATTTTAAAAATCTAGTTTTACATATGGTTTTTTTGAAGTCGAGCAGTTTTACTAAGGATAGCATTTGTTTTATAAACAAAAAAAATAACTAAATAACTTTAATGAGCCAAATAAAAAAGGATCACCATCTTCTAAAATGGTCATCCTTTTTTTTCATCATGTCTATTTCCTTTATCAAATAATCCAGTTTACTTTGAATATCTGATAACTGCTGTTGATTTGCTTGCTTTTTTTGTTCTATATTCTTTTCTTCTTGAGCCAGCTCCGAAAGGGCAATGCCTTCGCCTATGGTTTCAATAATGTACCCAATCGTTACAACAACAGTACCTAGAAATCCTACTTTTGCAGCTAGATTAGCCTGTTGCTCACTCTCGTTCTCCTGCTGTTCATTAGGGTCTAGTGGGTTCATGCGCACTAACATCCTTTATGCTATCTTTTTGTCCCGGTTTAACAGGAAGTTTTCCTTTAATAGCATATGATGGCGATAATGAATTAGTTATTTTTTTGTGGGAACCATTTTATGTTCAAATGCATAAATTACGGCTTGTGTACGATCACTTACCTCGAGTTTTGATAATATATTACTGACATGCGTTTTTGCTGTTTTTAATGCTATAAAAAGAGTGTCTGCTATATCTTGATTTGTTTTGCCTTCTGCCATTAGTAAAAGTACTTCATGTTCTCGGTCTGTTAAATCCTCATGGAGAGCATGATCCGATCCTTGACGCATACGCTTCATCATTTTATTGGTTACTTCAGGTTCTAATACAGCATCTCCATTCAAGGTTTTACGTATAGAATCTGCAATATGAGAGGCTTTTGACGTTTTTAACAAATAACTGATAGCTCCAGCTTCGAGTGCTGGATATACTTTGTCATCATCTATAAAGCTGGTGACTATCATTACTTTCGCTTCTGGCCATTGTCCGACAATTTCCCGTGTAGCTTCTGCACCATTCATAATCGGCATAACCATATCCATCAAAATAATATCAGGCTTGTGCACTAGAGCCATATCCACAGCTTCTTTTCCATTTACCGCTTCAGCGACTACTTCCATATCAGGCTGTGCTTGTAAGTAAGCGGAAACACCAATACGTACCATTTCATGGTCATCCGCTAATAAGATTCGAATCATTTTTTTGCTCTCCTTTCTCCAACTGGATTGTTTCAATATCTATCTTCTCAATCGGTAGCTTCACTTCTACAATTGTACCTTGAGAAGGAACAGAAACAATTTTACTTGTTGCACCAATTTCCACAGCTCTCTCTTGTACACTTTGCAACCCGTAAGAGCCGTTTTTGGAATCGACCTGTTCAAATCCTACTCCATTATCTTGAACTCGGAAAATAGCAAGATTATCTCGTTCCACGAATAATATATCGACTTCAGTTGCGTTTGCGTGTCGCAGTGTATTGGATAACGTTTCCTGTGCAATTCGGAAAAGATGATCCTCTGCTCCTTTTGACAAAGGGACATCTTCTAAGCGATAACGAATCGTGAAAAATACTTTTTCTTGTAATTCTATAAGTAGTTCTTCCAAACCTTCTTTTAACGTTTTATCATGAAGGGCTGCTGGACGGAGATGTAGTAATAATGCTCGCATTTCTAATTGTGCTTGTTGAACTATTTTTTCTGTTTGTAACAATGTTTTTGGGGCTTTTTCATGTTGTGATTCTTCTATTTCTACCATAGCAGACAAAAGCATAGACGCAGCGAACAATTGTTGAGATACGGAATCATGTAGTTCTCTAGCCAGTCGCTGTCTTTCTTGCACGATTCTCTCTTGAATAACTCTATCTTGGTCCTCTGCTTTTTCATTCGTAATGCGTTGTAATGTCTTACGCTGAGTTATGATAAGTTGCTCTAACTGTGTTGTAGTAACATGTAATCGTTTAGAGTACGTATATTTCCTCTTTGTTGGTTCAAATGCCTCGGCCGCTAGCAAAGGGCGAAGGCTAATATCGATCTTCTTTTCCTGATCCCTAACCTTTAGTAGTGTATTCAGTGAAAAACTAAAACTTATAATAGCAAGAATGATAATAATCCAAGCACCAAAAGGCACCTCTGCGTACTTTAATTCTAATAAGGACCACCAAGCATTTTCATTGGGCCAACCCCATAGTGCATAAAGCAAAAGTGCTGCAAGTGATAATAAGGTGAAAAAAATAGAGAAACCTTGCCCCAAAATAATTTTCATTTGCGGATCACCTCAATATCCCCAATCCATGTGGATACAGTAATGACTAGCTCTGAAGCATACAGAACGTCGTCTAAATAACCATCTTTCACTAGAACAGATTGGTTCCATAGACGTTGAACGCCACGACCAAAGATGTCCGCCTCTCCGATTATCGTTGCAAAATGTAGTCTTACTGGAATTTCGTATGGTACATAGATGGTCACCTTTCCAAGGGACTGGCGAACGGAAACAAAAGATAGGCCTTTTGGCAATACTGTTTGTGTTACATCAATCACTTGTTCTCCATAAAAGCTTTGCACATGGACATCTTGCCACTCGTAAGCATTAAAGGGAGTTGTTTGAGAAGAGAATAACTTATTCTGTATAATACTATTTGGAGTTTCTTTATATACTGTGTCAAATGGTCGGACCATATGTTGAATAGGTTCATTTTTCCAGAGTTTATACAGGATGTACCCCATTATAGCGAGAAGTAGAAGTCGCAAACTCCACATAGAAAAAATCGCTATAATCAAAAGAATAAATCCAGTCCAAAATAAAAAGCGGGTACGTTTTCGCAAGCTAAAATACATCATCCCGATGCCAAGAAGAACTAATACAATACTGCCATTCCCGAAAATTGTAGCCTCTATGAACATAAGGAAAACAAAACAAATGAGTATAAAAGCTAACTTGTTCGTTTGGTTTTCTTTCATAATGAGTATTCCTCCTTCTTCGCATTAGGTGAAAATTCCATCAGCGGGTTCCGCTAATGGCTAGATGAACCTGGATAAAGGAGAAGGCGAGTGCCTCCTCCTCTTTAATATGTTCTACGCTTTTCTATTTGTCTAGCTCCAGACGCCAACTGCTCGATCACTTCAGACTTGCTGAAAAGGCAAAGGGCGCCTTTACTTCAAGTCTTCCAGTGCTTTTCGCAGCAAAGCGGCGTCTTGCGCCTTTCTTATAGTTTACACAATTTCTTCTTTAGTTTGTGCATTTTTTTCTAACATTTGTAAACGCTGTTCCATCGAAGTGACTTCATGCTCTTTTTCAATCTTTTGGCCCAGACGTTCGATGTACTGTTCCATGTCTTCGAAAGTACCGAAATTCTTTTCTTTTTGTTCAGGTTGTAGAATTCGATCCATTTGATGGTGTGCACGAGTTACATTTTCTTTTCCCATCAATTGTAATTGGCGAACTTTCATGTCTTTAATTTTATGTTTCATCTCTTCGTATTTACGTTCTAAACCGAAAAGCTCTTCCGTTGTTTGGTGAATACTGTTCTGCAGTACAATGGCACGTTCTTCGTAAGCTGTTACTTCAGCTAAGGCGAAAGCAGCTAAGTCTTCCTCACCACTTGCAGTTGCTAGATTTACTTGGTTTTTACGTTTTTCAACCATCTGCATCGTTTCCACTAATTCTTTTTCAAGTTCTTGCTTTAAGTTTCCTTGACGCTCTAACCATTTACCAGTTTGTTCTGTTTGTTTCTCTGCTTCCCTAATATATTGGTTAAGCATTGCAATCGGATTTTTTTCTTCTTTTTTGTCAAAAAGCTTGTGTAAGTCTGCTTCTATTGAGTATTTTAGTCTGTTTAATAGTGATGTCATTTTCATTTCCTCCTTATTTTGAAAGCTCGTTCCATTGTTTTTCAAAGTTTACAAATGGGTCATCTGTTTTAACGATTGAAGATGAAAAATTTACCTCTTCGTTGTTCCATTTCTTCACTACATACCAAACCGCTAGAATTGCTAAGATACCGAAGAATCCAGGCACGTTTACAACGGCACTGATTAAACCAAGGATTCCTACGCTTGCCCAAAAGATTTTCAAGAAGGTTGAATCACTCTTTAAGTAAAAATGTACCCCTGCAAAAACGATTGCTGCGGAGACCCCAAGAGCTAAGAGCGAACCTAAGTTAGCTAATGCTACAATCCCTGCAATAATTCCTAGTGTTAATAAACCAAATCTTTTTTTCATATATTTGTTCCTCCTCTCGTTTGTATTACAAGCTTACCAATATTAGAAATGAATCCAAACGGGCTTAGAATTGATTTTCTTATCGGTCTTGAGCCTTAGGGGTACTAAGACATTTTCTGCTATACTTATGAAAAAGTAGTCAGGAATCTACTCGTTATCCGATACTTTGTTAAGTGAAAAATACATACATTGGAGAAATGATACATGAAAAGAATCGCTGGAGCAGCAGTAGTAATCCTCTTATATTCTGCAATCGTATTTTACTTTGGCTGGGGAGTTGCCAAGTGGTTAGATCTTTATCTTCCTATAAATACTTGGTTATTTAGTTTTG
Source organism: Psychrobacillus psychrotolerans (assembly GCF_900115805.1). Lineage (GTDB taxonomy): Bacteria > Bacillota > Bacilli > Bacillales_A > Planococcaceae > Psychrobacillus > Psychrobacillus psychrotolerans. The sequence continues at coordinate 439,614 of NZ_FOXU01000002.1, read as the reverse complement.
TCTGGGGAATACTTGCTTTTGGATTTTTCATTGGGAGAATCAGTCATAAGCTGCGACTCTTTAGTATAATAGGGTCCTACTGGTTTATTGTCATGCAGTATGGGATTATTCTTTTCCCAATTGCGACCATACTTTTGTGGATTTTCCCAACACATCTAAATTTAATAGGATGGTTAGTTTGTGGGATTTTCCTCTTTGTTTTAATATTTGGCACGTATAACGCATACACACCGGTAGTTCGTGAGCTTTCTATCGTAATGCCGAAAAAGGGCTCTAAACCAGATTCTATTAAAGTAGTAGTTGCATCTGATTTCCACCTTGGTTTATTATCCAATAAGGCACATTTAACTCGCTTTGTGAAAAAAGCAAATGCTCAGAAGCCAGATTTAGTGTTGTTAGCAGGAGATTTAGTCGATGATGATCCAATTTGGTTTGTGGAAAAAGGTATGTCCGAAGTTATGAAACAGCTACAATCTACGTATGGTATATACGGGGTGCTTGGAAACCATGAATATTATGGAAAGAAAATTCCTCTATTAATAGAAGAGATGGAAGCATCCAACGTTCACATGTTATTAGATGAAACTATTTTAGTAGCAGATTCGTTCTATTTGACGGGTCGTGAAGACATAACGAACAAAAACAGAAAGCAATTATCTGAGTTAGCTCCGGAAGAAAAGGATTTACCATGGTTTGTAATGGACCATACACCGTCTAATTTATTAATACCTGAGAACGAAAAAGTAGATTTTCATGTGTCCGGTCATACACATCTTGGGCAAATGTGGCCCAATCATTTATTTACAAGAAGGATTTTTGAATTAGATTATGGGTATAGGCAAAAGGGAAGTTTACATGCAATTGTATCTTCTGGATTTGGTTTTTGGGGACCACCTATAAGGTTAGGTAGTCAATCAGAGCTATGGTCAATAAACATTAAGTTAGAGGATGTGGAAGTATAATGGAAGCATGGATTACAGACTGGATGAATCAGTTTGGTTATCTAGGAGTATTTTTATTAATTTTAGCAGAAAATATTTTCCCGCCAATTCCTTCTGAAGTGATTTTAACCTTGGGAGGATATATGACAACGATGACTAGCATGACGAAGCTTGGTATTATTATTGCTTCCACGGCCGGTTCTGTCATTGGTGCGACTATCTTGTATGGTATCGGGTTACTTTTAGATGTGGAGCGGTTGGAGAAAATTGTTGGGAAGTATGGTAAGTTCCTACGATTAACGATTAAGGATATTCATAAAGCCGACGCTTGGTTTGATAAATATGGAGTCTGGGCAGTCTTTTTCGGAAGATTAATACCACTGGTGAGAAGCCTTATTTCAATTCCTGCAGGGATGTCGAATATGAAGTTTGGATTATTTCTTCTATTTACGACACTTGGAACGTTAATATGGAATACAGTATTAGTCTCGGTAGGAGCGGCGGTTGGAGATAACTGGGATGAAATTGTTGGATATATGGATATTTACTCCAATATTGTATATACCATTATAGCTATTTGTGGTATTGCATTTCTGATTTGGTACTTTAAAAAACGAGATTAAGGAGATTTTATGGAAATTTTAGAGTTATTAAAAGCACTTATACTTGGATTTGTAGAAGGAATGACAGAGTTTGCACCGGTATCGTCTACGGGACATATGATTATTGTCGATGATATGTGGTTGAAGACGGAAGATTTTTTAGGGAAATATTCTGCTAATACATTTAAAATTGTTGTTCAATTGGGTTCTATTTTAGCAGTAGTAGTAGTGATGTGGAAGCGATTATTCAGTTTAGTCGGCTTGTATAAAATTGATACAGAAGAATCGAGTAAACAGTTCAACTTGCTTCATGTTATTGTTGGGATTATTCCAGCGGGAGTATTGGGAGTTCTATTAGAAGATTTTATCGATAAGAATTTATTTGGTGTAGAAACCGTAATATTTAGTCTTATAGCAGGTTCTATTTTAATGATTATTGCTGATAAATTTGGACCAAAAAATCCTTCTATCGTAAGTCTAGATCAAATTACATATGCACAAGCTTTCAAAGTAGGTTTAGTACAATGTCTTTCGTTATGGCCGGGGTTCTCACGTTCAGGTGCTACCATTTCTGGTGGTGTATTATTCGGAATGAATCATAAAACAGCAGCAGACTTCACATTCATCATGGCTGTTCCGATTATGGCTGGAGCAAGTTTGATATCTGTTTTGAAAAACTGGGAAGATATTGATATGAACCACTTGAGTTTTTATATAGTAGGATTTATTAGTGCATTTGTTTTTGCACTTATTTCTATTAAGTTCTTCTTGAAATTAATCTCACGCGTTAAATTAATGCCGTTCGCAATTTATCGCATTATTTTAGCAGTGGTTCTTGCAGTTATCGTATTTCTTTAAATAAGTTGGCGAATTTTATTAAGTAGTTCGTGAGTGGGACAAAACAATAGGGAAAAAGCATTGCCTCTGGCAGTGCTTTTTTTGAGTGGATTTGATATGGACTACTTAGTGAAATAAGAAAAGCGCGTCTCTCTTTAAAAGAAAGAATTTGTTAAGGGAAAAGGATCAATATTGGATAATGATTGTCCCTACTACTGGATATTTATGTTGAAATAAAAGATTGTGAACGTGCTCACTTAAATTATATAAAGATTGAAGCTTGTAGGTGTCTAGAAGAACTAAAGAACGGGTAAAGAATACATAGGAAAAGCAATCAGGAGGTAATTTTTAATGAAGAATCATATTGTTGGCGTATACGAAAATGAACAACAAGCGGCTGAAGTTGTGGAAGATTTAAAAGCGAAGGGCTATACAACCGAAGAAATTTCAGTTATTGCTAAAAATATAAATGAAACATCTGAAATCACACAAGAATTAAAACCCTCCACAAAGGATGGAGCAATTGTTGGAGCTGTAACTGGAGGAGCAATTGGAATAGCAGGGGTGATAGCAGGGTTATCCACTATATTAATCCCAGGGTTTGGTGCTGTGTTGGCTGCAGGTCCAATTATTACAACAATTGGCGGAGCAGTAGTAGGAGCCAACTCTGGTTCTGGAGGATTAAAACATGCTCTTATGGAAATTGGAGTTCCAGATAATGAAGCTGAACTCTATTCGAATGAAGCGCAGGATGGTAAAATCCTGGTATTTCTTCACCCTAAAGAGTGAGGGTCGATTGAATGGTCAAATGTAATGTTTGCAAAAATAATATCAAGTGATTTTAGCTAAAAATCACTGAATCACTTGATGTATTAGTTCCCCTAGAGAATTGACAGCTTGAATTAGGAGTTGCTCAGTTAAACACAATATGTTAGATTATATAAATGAACTAAACACAATATATAGTATGTTAACGATGAAAAGGTACCTTTATGGTTTAAAAGGGAATTCGGTAAAATGCCGAAGCTGTCCCCGCAACTGTAAGTGTGGACGACTGTTGAATAGCCACTGCGAGTGATCGTGGGAAGGACAACAGAAGGATGAAACACGAGCCAGTAGACCTGCCTTTTCATCGGTAAGCAACACTTTCTTCGGGGGTTGAGAGGTGGGAGCGAAGGCCTCTATCTCGAATGATTGATATGTCTTGTTGTATCCTACACTTTTAATTTTGAGCGATGTCTCAGCCGAAGATGGCTGTGTCGTCGCTTTTTTGTTTTGTGGTTTGGAGGGGAGTGCCACATAACTATAAACGTTTAAAAAATAGGAGGAATTCAAATGACAATCATCTCAAACACAACGAAACAAGAAGTCCTACATAATCTAACAAAAGAATTTGGGGAGGAAAAAATTGCTCCTCTTATAAAAACCCATGAAAGATGGATGCAAAAACACCCGGAAGGTACAATAGCTGCTTGGTCGAAGTCAATGTCACTAGAAGCATTAAGTTTTCTAGATGAACAAGAAACGTACTGGACCTTTGTAGCAGCAAGAGTTCATTTAGCGCAGGTGTATGAACAAGTAGCTGAGAGAAGAAACACAACTGTGGATGCAGTGTACACAAAGTTTGCTAGTAATGTTCAACTGTTAAGTGATAAAGGTATTTACGATAAACGTCTTAAACAAGCATACTCACTACAAGAACTAGAGCAGCTATCTGAAATCCTCGTACAGGAAAGAGATTATTTATTTACTTATATCGGTCTAAAAACACTATTGGATCGCTATGTAGCGAAGGACTTTGATAAAACAATAGTCGAACTGCCTCAGGAACGTTGGCTTATTATTGCAATGACACTGATGAAGGATGAGCAAGAAAATCGCTTAGAGAAAGTAAAAGAATCCTATTGGGCGATGAGCAACCTATATATGACAGTAGCAACACCAACACTATCTAATGCAGGTAAGCCTCATGGACAGCTCTCTAGCTGCTTTATCGATACGGTAGACGATAGCCTTCAAGGAATCTACGATAGCAATACGGACGTTGCAACCCTATCCAAATTTGGTGGGGGTATAGGTGTGTATATGGGCAAAGTGCGTAGCCGTGGATCTTCTATTAGAGGTTTTGTTGGTGCTTCCAGTGGTGTGCTTCCTTGGATTAAACAACTTAATAATACAGCAGTAAGTGTTGATCAGCTTGGGCAACGCCAGGGGGCAGTAGCTGTGTATTTAGATGTTTGGCATAAAGATATATTTACATTTTTAGATTTACGTTTAAATAACGGTGATGAACGACTACGAGCGCACGATATTTTTACTGGTGTATGTTTGCCCGATTTATTCATGGAGAAAGTCGATGCTAGAGAGGAATGGCATTTATTTGACCCGCATGAAGTCCGTCAGCTTAAAGGCTACTCTTTGGAGGACTTTTATGATGAAAAACGTGGCGATGGATCATTCCGCCAAAAGTACGAGGAATGCGTTAGCGATCATCGCTTGTCTCGTGAAACTGTTCCCGCTATCGACTTGATGAAGCGAATTATGCGTTCTCAGCTAGAGACAGGAGTACCGTTTATGTTTTACCGCGATGAAGTCAATCGCAGCAACCCTAACAAGCATGCAGGGATGATTTATAGTAGTAATCTTTGTACGGAAATTTTCCAAAACCAAAGTGCAACTACATTTGAGTCGATTCAAATTGAAGACGATATCATTGTCACTCGTCGTAAACCAGGGGATTTTGTCGTATGTAATCTGTCGTCTATAAACTTAGGAAATGCAGTTCCGGCAGATGTATTAGAAAAGCTTATAAAAATTCAGGTTCGGATGCTCGACAATGTGATTGATCTTAATATGATTCCAGTTCCTCAGGCGGAACGTACAAATTCTAGGTACAGAGGGATTGGGCTTGGGACATTTGGATGGCATCATTTACTTGCACTAAAGAGTATTCGCTGGGAATCGGATGAAGCGGTTGAGCTTGCGGATTCATTGTATGAAAAAATTGCATACTTAACGATTAAAGCTTCTGCGGAGCTTGCGAAGGAAAAAGGAGCATATCCATTATTTGAAGGGTCAGATTGGCAAACAGGAGTTTATTTTGACAATCGTCAATACGATAGTAAAGAGTGGAATGAATTACGGGATATTGTAGGGGAAAGTGGGATACGGAACGGATATTTAATGGCAGTTGCTCCAAACTCTTCAACATCGATCATAGCTGGAAGTACTGCAAGCATAGATCCTATATTCCAGAAGTCATACTCGGAAGAGAAGAAGGATTATAAAATTCCGGTCACTGTACCAGATTTGAATTCTGAGACTACATGGTATTACAAATCAGCGTATTTCATCGATCAGCATTGGACGCTTAAACAAAACGCTGCACGCGGGCGTCATATCGACCAAGGAGTTTCATTAAACCTATATGTGCAAAACACAATCAAAGCAAGAGAATTATTAGATTTACATCTAGATGCATGGAATAGCGGGTTGAAAACAACTTATTATGTGCGTTCCACTTCAGTTGAATTAGTAGATTGTGACTCTTGTTCAAGCTAATGAAAGTGATCATTTGCTATTTAAGCTATAGCGGTAATACCGAGGAAGTAGCGGATCTATTGAAGAAGCAATTGGAAGCCGGCAACTTTGAAATAGATATGTATAGTATTGGCTATGGAGCAGTACCAAATTTGTTTGAATATAACCTTATTTTTCTTGGAACTTTTACTTGGGATAAAGGAAGCACGCCCGAGGAAATGAAGGACTTTGCAAGAGAAGTTGGTGACAAGCCTAACAATGTCTATATCTTTGGGACTGGGGACACACAGTTTGGTGGAGATGATTTGTTTTGTAATGCTGTAAACAAATTAGCTCGTTTCTATAACAGTGATTATCCGGGTTTGAAAATTGAGCAATCACCGAGAGGCAGCCAGGAGAGGCTGGTAAGTAAATGGTTAGAAGGAGTTTTGGAACATGCAGAAGGCAAAAACATTAGAACCTAGAAATCCAAACAAATCGACTGGGATTTTCAACGGCCAGTCAAGTGGAATATTAAATTGGAATGATATTGCGTACCCACACTGGCATAAGATGTACAAGCGCTTGCTAGGTAATTACTGGCAGGCAGATGAGATCAATATGTCCAATGATATAAAGCAGTTTGCAAGCCTTAGTCAGTCGGAGCAGGATGCCTATTTGAAAATTATTGGCTTGCTTGCGACATTGGATGCACCTCAAACACGTACAGCACTGTTATTATCGCTTTACGCAACCGACCCGTCAGTCCAATCAATCATGGCGGTAATTGCACAGCAAGAAGCGGTGCATAATGAAAGTTATTCGTATGTATTATCTTCTATCGTATCGCTTGATCAGCAAAATAAGGCATTTGAATTTGGGAGAACAGACGAAATTTTACTCAAGCGAAATAAAAACATCGCGAAGTATTATAATGACTTTGTAGAAAACCCGACGACAGAAAATATATTAAAAACGTTAACATACACTACCTTATTAGAAGGACTGTTTTTCTATTCAGGCTTTGCCTATTTCTATAATCTTGCTCGCTATAACAAGATGGTTGGGACTTCTACAATGATTAGCTATATAAACCGAGACGAGCTAGAGCACGGACGATTTATATCGGAACTGTTTAGAGCGACTCTTTCTGAAAACCCTGAACTGAATAACGAAGAGCTAATTGAATGGGTATACGAACAATTTAAAGAATCCGTAGAGTTAGAAATAGAATGGTCGGAGTATGTATTGGCTGATATCGAGGGAATTGAATTAGAAGAAATGCATGGGTATATTAAATACCGTGCTAACAAAATGTTACGTTTAATCGGTTTGGAGGAAATATATCCTGAATATGTAGAAAACCCAATGAAATGGATACGTGCCTATGCAGATAATATTGATGGAACAAAAACAGATTTCTTTGAACAAAAATCCCGTCAATATGTAAAAGTAAATGCTATTGATAATGGATTTGATGATCTTTAATATAATATTGGAAACTATTAATGGATTAAAATAAGGATAACAAAAAATTGCTTTATTGAACTATTACATACGTTCAATAAAGCAATTGCTATTTTTCATGAGATAGACCGTTAACATAGCGGCCTAGAAATTTTAAAGTTTTAAAGTTTCATTTGTACTCTTACCAGGTTCAACAGGCTCTTCTTTGCCTACTACTTTTTTCATGAAATTATATGCAGACTTGATCATTGATCCTGTCTCCCAATATTCGGCTGTTTCAGATTTTACTTTAATCAGTATCAGTCGAGGGTCCGTATAATCCATATCAAACATCACTTCATAGGCTTTATTCCAAAACTCTTTTTTCTTATTAAGGTCATCGACAATTTCAGCTGTTCCACTAATCGACGCATACGATTTTTCCGAAATGATAACGTTGACGTCATCATTTGTTTTGATTTCTTCATATTTATCGGTATCCGTACGTGTTAAAAACCATAAATCACCGTCAAATTCTACCTCTTGTAATTGCATCGGACGTGCTACTAAGCGGTTTTCCGGACTGTGTGTTACAAGCATCGCGACCTTGGCACTTTTGATAATTGATTTTAGTGCATCTAAAGTTTCTGGTGTATTTGTCATGAGAAATTCCTCCTTAATAATATATAGATAAAATCCCCTTATTTCGCAACAATAAACTTATTCTGAGCTTTTTTATAAAGATGTTTATTTGACTTTATAAATGAATTACAAATAGCCCATATTTCATTAAGAAATATGGGCTATTATTATATTAAATCAGGAAATCCACTCTAATATTTCGATGCGATTGCCAAATGGATCGTGTATATATATCCGATTGGCTCCGGGTAAGTCGACATCGACTATAAAATTCACATCACATTCAGCTAAATGTCCCTTTAAAGCATCTAAATTTTCTACTTGAAAAGCAGGGTGAGCTTTTTTAGCTGGTGCAAATGGCTCTTCAATACCGATATGGATTTGATAAGAGCCGAAACCAAACCAAACGCCACCTCGTTTTTTTAGAAGTGCTGGTTTTTCTACTTCCGTAAAACCTAAAATTTCCCCGTAAAATTTTCTTGCGATAGATTCAGAACCCTTTGGAGCTGCTAATTGAACGTGATCGATTGATTGAAATACAAATGACATCGTTAATCCCTCCTTATACTATCATTGTATGGGAAAGATGGTTATAAGAATAATTTATAAAATTCATCATTATACATAAAGAATACTTATGACATTTTTGCAATTATTTTGTTAACCGTATTTTTATTGCGAGCTGTGGAGGGAATCCCGAGTTTACGCTCAAAATAAGCATTCGTAAACTTTGTTTGATGATAGGTTTTAGAAAGACTAATAATCACGTTTCGGTTTTTCCAAACAACAAATTCATCATCTATTAAACCTACAAGCATTTCTTGTTGCTCCTTACAAATTTCCTGTGTTAAAAACATTACATACACTTGGTCTTTGTAAAAGATAGGATGCTGCTGAATCTCTTCCAACTCTTCTTTTGAACGGATTGTTACAGGTATTTCAAATCCATAAGCTTCTAGAAGAGCAACCTCTAAAGAGGGGCCATCAATAACAGACTGTTCCACTATTACGTTTCCAGTCTGAATATAGGTTTGTACATTTTCATAACTCATCTCTTCAAAAAGAGATTTTAAGGATTTCATATCTACCTTATTTTTAGCACCGAGATTGATCCCTCGTAGCAATATTACTGATGGCATCCAACAACACTCCCAACTGTTTTAAGATATTCTACTTCTATTTTAACCAAGCCAGAAGGAGTTCGTACAGCTTAAAACTAATACAAATAAAAATAGTACTCCTAAAAAAGCATCTACTTTATCAACTAAGATCTCATGAAAGAAACCACCTCTCCGTTCTCCTGTAAAACCCCTTGCTTCCATGGCAAATGCTGATCGCTCGGCTTTACGGACAGCACCCGCAAGTAAGGGGATAAGGACTAGGCGAGTATCCAACAAACGCTGTAAGGTATTTTTTTTCTGAACAATTCCTCTCAACCGTTGTGCCTGCTGAATTTGTATAAATTCGTCTTTTATAACAGGTAAAAACTGAAAGCCTACTAAAATGCCATAAGCTATTTTAGGGGATAGTTTTAATTGTTGCATTAAACTTAATATGAACGTAACGGGATTAGTTGTTAAAGCAAACAATAGAGACAAACTCGAAAAAGCTAAAACACGGAAGCTCAAAGAAAGTGCATGGTGTAGCTGGAGTTCTGTCACATGAACAGACCTGATTGACCAAATGATAGGACCGACCGTTTCCTTAGCAAATACAAGTGTCGTCCAAAAATAACCAAAAGCCATTATAAAAAATGGAATCATAAAGAATAGCCACTTCTTCCAATCAGTTTGACTGAACAATATTTGCATTAAAAGTACACCAGCCCAAAATAGAAGGGGGGTCACTGGATCAAAGAAAAAAGCCATCGTGAACATGCACACAGTGATTAAAACAAACTTCACAGAAGGATTCATTCTATGCAAAAGACTTCTCACATTGCATCAGTCCTTTCGGTGGGAGTAAATGATGCTCCAGTAATAACTTTTCGTTCTCCCAAACGGCTAACGCAGGAAACTTCCCAGTTAAACTACCATCCTCCATCAATATAATAGAATCTGCTAGACAATAGGCGAACTCCATATCGTGCGTAACGATTAAAAATGTAGTGCCATCATGAGCACGCTCATCTATTAGTTGGTATAACTCTGACAATGCGGCAGCATCCTGACCTGAGGTAGGTTCATCCATTAAAATTACTTCTCTCCCATCACAAAGCATTGCGGCAATGGCTACCCTTCGTTTTTGACCATGACTAATAGAAAAAGGATGTGAAGCAGCAATGTCCATTAGTTTTAATCGCTGCAACATGTTATCCACACCATATCCACCGCCATATGCCACTTCATCTTGAACAGTCTTAGTAAGAAATAAAAACTCAGGTGATTGCGGAACATAGCCTAAAAACGTCGGTTCTATTAATCCATTTCTAGGAATCAAATGACATAAGGCCTTTAATAAAGTTGATTTACCACTACCGTTAGGTCCAGCAAGAATGGTAATTTCTCCGCGCTGTAAAGAAAATGAGGCGGGCTTCAAAAAAGTTTTTGTCTCTATTTTTGTTGCTTGAATGGAAATCTCCGGTTTTATAGAAGTCATTCTTTTAGGAAGTATGGATGGTTCATCGCTTTCGCTCAAAGGAATGATCCTGTCAAAAAAATCTCCCCATAAGTCCAAGCGGTGTTCAATTGCAACAATTGTCATTTGCCGATTTTGCTGTAGCTGATCCAACCATTCTATATATCGTTTAGCGGTATAAGGGTCCAAATGAGCGATTGGTTCGTCTAACAACAAAATCTCTGGCTCCATAATAAGTGCACACGCAGTAGCGATTTGTTGCTTCTGCCCACCTGAAAGCTGTTGAATAATAGAATATCGAAAGTCAGTTAAATTTGTGAGAGCAAGTACCTCTTTTATTCGATTCTCCATCTCTTCACGTTTCACCTGCAAATTTTCTAGCGTAAAAGCAAGCTCCTCTTCCACTGTTTGCATACAAAATTGCGCATCTGGATCCTGAAAAACGGTAGCAATTCGATGATTTATTTCCCCGGCAATGAATGTCCGACTATCCTTCCCAAATAGCTCAATATTGCCCGTTAAAATACCATCGCAATTATCGGGATATAATCGATTGCACAAGTAAAGTAGTGTCGTTTTTCCACAGCCGCTAGGACCAGTTACCACAACCCTGGAACCTTTTTGTACTGCAAATGAAAAGTCATTCAAAGTCCAATTTTCCTCATCTGGATATCGAAAGCTGACCTTCTCAAACGAAATGACGTCATGCACGAGCATCACCTTTTTTCGGTCGTGAAATAGCGTATCCTCGAAGAGAGCCTGTTGCTAGTAAGCCATCGGCAACCGCTTTACCTCCAACACCAGCAAGGAGAGCTCCACTCAATATGCGAATGCCAAGCATCAGTGCAACATAACCAGTACTGAATACCGTAAAGCCACCTAACAAATACCCGTAGGCAAAACTAAATACCGAAGATCCCACACCCGCTAGGATTAGAATCCAAATATCAAAGCGTTTGTATCTAGTTGCAGCAAATACTGCTTCTGCCCCTAAGCCCTGAATAACACCTGATAGAATTAGTCGGGGTCCAACGGCATTTCCTAACAACACCTCAATGGCAGCGGCGATTGTTTCTGAAATAACTGCAGCACCTGGCTTTCGAATAATATACATACTAATAATAGACACGATAAACCAAATCCCAAAAATCCATTCATATGCAATCGGACCTATAAATCCAGCCCAAATATTACCGACATGCAAGAACAATAAATACACAATGCCAAATACAACGGCAAGTAAAGACATTAACACGATTTCTTTTAGCTTCCATGATTTCAGCATGTTAACGACCTCCATGAGAGGGGCTGTTAATACTCATAGAAACGGTCATAACCAAATGCTTATGCTCATCTGAGCGGGCATTCGTGAATGCTTCTTCATAAAACGCAAACACCTCATGAATATCTCCATGAATACCACTCGCATAATGCATGGAATCATTAAACACACCTTGTGCTTTAGCACGATCCACTTCACGATAAATAATGTTCATATAACTCGGGTTATTCATCGGGTATAGAGCAAATTGAGAAGATACATATTGTTTTGTTATATCTGTGTTGGCAATTATATCGCCTTTGTCTAGATAGACATCTCCTGCAGAATCACCGGGGCAACCAGCGGAAAAAGTACCGGACAGTGCAATATGTTCTCCTGTCTTAGCAGCATGCAATGTAATTGCTTTTGCCACATTAAATACATGTACTTGTTTGCCACGAATAACCGTCGACACATCATCTGTGTGCATCCACACATTCGTCGTATCCGTCTCCTTCAAAGCACCTTTAATCACTTTGATAAAATCATTTGTCATCGGATGTAACGAAAAACGAAATCCGATAATTGGGCTCAATCCACATTCCATTTAAAAAACCTCCCTGTATTTTTTTCATAAAAAAAGACCACATCCGTGAAGATGCAGCCACTTATCCAATACAAAAATATTAGGGAAGTCACCGCACTTCCTCACGCAGGTATTATCCTGATCGAGTTTTAAGGGATCGGAGCAAAATGCTCGCATCTCAGCCAAAGTGGGCACCCCTAGTGCGCAAAACGGTATGTAGTTTTTTAATATGCCCAAAGTATAACGTAGCTATTTGAAGTTGTAAATATGTTTGCAAAATTTCGTACTTTCGTCCATGCTTTATCTAACCCGATTGTTTGTGGGCTGGGTGAATCATAATGGATATTTGGAGAAACACCGGAATGGTGAGAATAATCACCCGAATGTAAAAGAGAATCACCGCAATAGAACAAAGAGTCACCCGAAAGCACCAGAGAAACACAAGAATACATAACTCGAGGGAGGATAAAGTTTTGAAGAAAATATACATAACTCGTAAACTACCCGAAGAAATCATTGAGCCTTTAAGAAAAAAGTTTGATGTACAAATGTGGCATAGCGAAACTATTGGAATGACAAATGAAGAAATAATAACAAATGCTAAAGACGCGTACGCTCTATGGACGATGTTATCCGATAATATCGATCGTACACTAATTGAAGGCCTTCCAAATTTAAAAGTAATTAGTAATTTTGCAGTTGGCTATAACAATATAGACATAGAGGCGGCAAAAGACCGTAGTATTGTCGTAACAAATACTCCGGGAGTATTAACAGAGACAACGGCAGACTTAGCATTTGCTTTACTATTAGCAACTGCTCGAAGAATAACAGAAGTAGAACAAGAAATTCGTTCGGGTAACTGGGATTCCTGGTCACCAATGCAATATACAGGAATGGACATTTTCGGTGCAACGCTCGGTATTGTAGGAATGGGACGTATAGGGGAAGCGGTTGCTAGACGTGCGAAAGGCTTTGATATGAATGTGTTATATCATAATCGCTCTAGAAAACTAGATGCAGAAGAAACGTACGGCTTTACTTACGCGGAATTAGACGAATTACTTAAGCAATCTGATTTTGTCATTCTATTAACTCCACTTACACCTGAAACAAAGGGACTTATAGGGGAACGTGAACTTAATATGATGAAAGAAACTGCAGCAATTATTAATGTCGCACGAGGTGGCATAGTAGATGAACAAGCTCTTTATGAAGCACTGGCGTCGAAAAAGATATGGGCTGCAGGACTAGATGTATTTGAGCAAGAGCCTGTACCGGTGGATCATCCTCTACTAACTTTACCTAATGTAACGGTGTCTCCCCATATCGGTAGTGCCAGTATCCGCACTCGCCAAGCGATGATGCAAATGAATGCAAAAGATATAGAAGCAGTTTTAGAAAATAGAGAACCTCAAAATAGAATTCTCTAATACTTAAGTAGTGGTCCTCATATGCAGGGCCACTCTTTTTGTTTACTTGAAATGATGATCGACATCAGTAAGTGCAAATGATAAACTATAATGAAAACGATTATCATTATCAGTAGTGATATTCATATAAAAGGGAGTCAGTTGCATGCTAGATAAAATGCAAATGTTTATCGTTCTAGCTGAATGTCGTTCATTTACAGAGACGGCTCGTAGAATGTTTTGTTCTCAACCGACAATTAGTCATCAAATTCAACAGCTAGAAGAAAAATATAAGACCATATTAATTCAACGTAAAAATAGACAAATTGAATTAACAGAGCAAGGGGAAGTTTTTTTACAATATGCTAGGAAAATATTATTACTAGATAAGCAAATGGAACAAGAATTGCACCAAGTAAATTCTCCACTGTCCGTACACATAAGTCATTACATAGCTGAAAAATATTTTGCGACTATTTTACCTCTCCATATAGATGAATTTGAACAGCAATCATTCTCCATTAAAAGCAATTGTTATGAAAGCCTTAAGGAAAAGTTACTTCTTGAGAAAACAAATTTTGCAATTATGCCAATCTATGAGAATGACTCAGAATTTCAACAAGCATATAAAGTGGACTTATTATTTGAAGAGGAATTATTTTTAATAATGCATTGCAGTCATCCGCTGGCAGGAAGAAAAGTGATTTACACACGAGATTTAAAAAACCAAACTCTCTTACTACCAGAAAACTTGTATTTGCAACAACTAATCAAAGATAAAATCGATCAAAAGAATGCACAAGTCCAATATATGCAGATGACGAATTTTGAAATTATAAAACAAGCTGTCTTGTCTGGTATGGGTATTTCTTTTTTGCCCTTAAAAATAATAGAGCCTCTTTTAGGTCAGAACAAGATTATGGCGAAGTCGATTCATGGACTTTGTATTAAACGTCAAAATGCAATTGTATCTAATCCACAAAAAATGCTAACCCAAAGAGAGTTAAATTTCTGCAAATACGTCAAAAATCAATTTATTCACTATGGAAAGCCTTTGTTAAATGCCAATAGAATGAACTAACCCAAGCTTCTTATAGCTTGGGTTTTTCTATATTTTGAAATCTAGTTTGCAACTATTAATAAAATGAATACTAGTATTTATTTATTTTATTGATAGCGCTTACTTCCATGGAGCTAGGTGAAAAGTCGATTTGTGAATTATAAATGATATTGAGAATCATTATCGTTGGTGTTAAAGTACGAAGGCAGGAATAAAAAATCAATTATTTAATAAAAAGGAGAAAGCATAGTGTATAAAGGGATTAAAAAATTATGGGGCTTACCGCTTATACTATTAGTGTTTTTAGTAGCAGGTTGTTCATCAAATGAAGCTAAAGGACAAGCTGATGAAACAAATTTAGAAGGTGAAGGAGCAGTAACGGAACAAGTAGCAGAGTTAAAAGTGGGGATTCCATCAGATGTTGGTCCATTAAATATATATACCGGAAACGTCGACTGGTTAACTGATTTAGTATATGACAAATTATTTTCACCATCGCCATATGTAGATGAACCGATTCCATGGTTAGCAGAGTCTGCAGAGCAACTTGATGATACAACTTGGATTGTAAAAGTACGTGATGGTATAAAGTGGCATGACGGGGAAGACTTTACGGCAGAAGATGTCAAATTTACATATGAATACTTCCGCGATGGTTCAGCCAACCGCCATACACATCATGTTAGCGAAGTACCGAAAATTGATGAAATTGAAGTTGAAGAGGATGGGAAAACGGTTCGTTTTGAGTGCGCCTATGCTTGTCCATCACTAGCGAGTATTACCTTTGCCGATTTGCCGATTTTACCAGAGCACATTTGGAAAGATGTTGAAAATCCACGTCAATATAATAAGTTAGCTGTAGGAACAGGTCCTTTTGTTTTAAAAGAATATGAAGCAGACCAGTATTACAAATTTAAAGCGAATAATGAATACTTCATGGGTGAACCAACAGTTGCTTCCATAAATATGCCGATTATAAAGGATGCAACAGCTATGTTTAACGCATTACGAGCAGGTGAGATTGATGCATCTACGCGTACAGTACCAGCTGAATTACAAGATTCATTTAAAAATACCGATGCGATGAAGTTAGCAAAAGTATCTCCACTATCTATTGTCCAATTCGGCTTAAATTATGAACGAAAGCCATTTAATACAGAAGAGGTACGCCGAGCGGTATCTCTAGCGATAGATCGTCAAAGCATTGTTGATACTGTGTTATTAGGTCAAGGACGTGCTGGTTTAACTGGATATCCTCACCCGGATTCTCCTTGGACAAATCCAGATTTATCGACACCATATGATACAGCGAAAGCAACAGAAATTCTAGACTCACTTGGCTACAAAGATACGAATAATGATGGTTTTCGTGAAACACCAGAAGGTGAAACGTTACGGATGAATACAATTGTTTCTGCAAGTGAACCTGTTTATGTGCGTGTAGCAGAAATGCTGAAGGAGCAATTAAAAGATATAGGGTTACAGTTTGAAGTAGAAGCAATGGATGCTACGACTTATGCAGCTGCCAATTCAGAGGATAATTTTGATACGTATGTTAGTTTAATAGGTCCGCATGGTGTAGCAGATCCAGATCAATTCATTATGTCTCATCGTGCATCATATCTATGGACGAAAGATATAGCCTATCCTGCTATGGATACATTGATTGAAGATTGGATGGCGGCATCCACAATTGAAGATCGTAAAGCAATTTCATTTGATATGCAGGAGTTATACAATAACCAACCTACTGCAATTGCCCTTTATTATCCGGAGGAAGTTTTCGCTTATAACGCTACGGTGTATGACCAATATGTAGAGTCTTTAGGTTACGGGATTGTGCACAAATATTCATTCTTACCAGAAGAAACGCGTCAAGCTGTTTCGGCAACAGCTCCAAAATTTGTGGAATAAGGAGAGTTGTAAGAAATGAATAGGACTCTATCGTCAATTGGAAAAAAGCTAATTCAATATGGACTGGTGTTCCTCGTAGCATTGACGATTAATTTCGCTTTGCCCCGATTAGCCCCAGGTGATCCGCTGTTATATTTTTTCGGAGATACGATAAATGAACTAACAGAAGTACAAAAGCAGCAGGCTCTTGAATCGATAGGTCTCGATGGGTCTTTATGGGAACAGTATATTGTATATTTACAAGGGATTGTGACATTTGATTTTGGGGTGTCAATTAAATATGCAGAGCCTGTGATGACAATAATAGGCGATAGATTGCCATGGACATTGTTATTAGTGGGGCCAGCTATGTTATTAAGTGCTGTAATTGGCGTTATATTGGGTGCTTATTCTGCTTGGAATCGTGGGAAAGGTCGTGATGTCTCACTATTAATAGGAATGCTGACCTTACAAGCTGTTCCAGGTTTTTGGGTAGGACTATTATTTTTAGCTGTTTTAGCGGTTCAATTAGGTTGGTTTCCTACATATGGGGCTTTTTCAATGATGCAAGATGGAACAACTTGGGGGTATATAAAGGACGTTGCAGTGCATGCGATCCTGCCGCTTGCTACGATCACATTAGCAACAGTAGGATCGAACTATTTGCTAACACGTTCTTCAATGCTTGAATCTCTTGGGCAAGATTATATAACAATGGCAGAGGCAAAAGGTGTACATAAAAAAGAATTGATTTTTAATCATGCCTTACGCAATGCTTTGCTACCCATTTTTACGCATTTTACGATGACATTAGGCACTTTAGTGGGTGGAGCAGTGGTAGTGGAATCTGTCTTTTCTTATCCAGGAATTGGTCGATTGTTATATGAAAGTGTTATTGCAAGAGACTTTCCAATGATGCAAGGCATATTTTTAATTATTACACTTGGTGTGATTGGAGCAAACTTATTTGCTGATTTAACGTATCCACTTATTGATCCTCGTGCACGTACGCTTAAAAAGACAAAGGGAGCGGATATGAATCATGCGTAAATCAACAAAAGTCATCGGTACTGTAGGATTCATTTTATTTATTGCTGTTGTACTCTTTGCTGTACTTGGACCTTTTATCATCCCATATGACGCATATAAGCAATCTGGCCCTTCCTTTCTGGCTCCTAATAGTGACCACTTTCTTGGAACGAATGATATGGGACAGGATATTTTAGCGGAGCTTGCGGAGGGGGCACGAACTTCATTAACGATTGGAATTTTGACAGCTCTATTTGCCACACTCATTGGAGGTAGTGTTGGTATTCTAGCGGGTTATATCGGAGGTTGGTTTGAGGTAATTGTGATGCGTGTTATTGATGTCGTATTAACACTGCCATTTCTACCTCTGATGATTGTTATTGCCGTATATATGGGACCAGGAATATTTACACAAGTATTTGTTATTACTTTAGTTATGTGGGCTGGAAAGGCAAGGCAAATTCGCGCACAAACTTTATTCATTAAAACAACAGGACCAGTGCTAGCAGCTAGGACGATGGGAGCAAACCATTGGTAT
This sequence comes from Psychrobacillus psychrotolerans, assembly GCF_900115805.1. Taxonomy (GTDB): domain Bacteria; phylum Bacillota; class Bacilli; order Bacillales_A; family Planococcaceae; genus Psychrobacillus; species Psychrobacillus psychrotolerans. Next base: position 421,271 of record NZ_FOXU01000002.1, on the reverse strand, counting down.
ATTTTCAATAAACATATTTTTCCGAGCGTTTTTCCCCTATTCATCCCACAATTTGTTGGCGCTGTAAATACAGCCATCTTATTGGAATCTTCTCTTAGTTTTTTAGGGATGGGAAATCCATTAGTTAAGAGCTGGGGAAGTATATTATATTACGCCAATAGTCGAAGTGCATTTTTAACAGAAGCATGGGTTTGGTGGATTATTCCTCCTGGTATTTGTATTGTCCTAGTGGTCTTAGCCTTTTCTTTAATGGGCTATTTTTTAGAAGAAAAAGTGAATCCAAGACTAAGTTCATACGCGGTCACACCGAAACGTCAAAAACAGGAGATAGTAGAGGATTTAACGCTAGTTGAGCGAGATATTATGCTGTCTGTTCAAAATTTGACTGTGGAATACCCTAAAAAGGGCAGTTATCAAGAAGTAGTATCTAATGTTTCTTTCGAAATACAACGAGGGGATGTGCTAGGAATTGTGGGAGAGTCAGGAAGCGGTAAATCAACAGTAGCTGCGAGTATTATCCAACAGCTGAAGTTACCGGGAAGAAGCAAAGGCTCAATTTATTTTGAAGGACAAGCACTAGAAACATTGGATGATGAGCAAATACGTCAACTTCGCGGGCGGGACATTGGATATATTGCACAAGCTGCGATGAATGCGCTTAATCCTGTTATTACTATTGAAAAACAGTTAAAAGAAGCAATCAAAGTACATAAAAAATTAGACGAATCTAGTATGGACCAACGTGTAATAGAAGTAATGACACAAGTCGGACTCGATACTAAATGGAGATTTTCTTTCTCTCATGAATTATCTGGTGGTATGCGTCAGCGCGTAATTATTGCGATGGCCTTAATAAATCGACCGAAACTTATTATAGCTGATGAGCCGACAACCGGACTTGATGTAATTGTTCAAGTTGAAATTGTTCAGTTACTACGAAAATTGCAACGTGAGTTAAATATTTCAATGATTTTTATATCGCATGATTTACCAGCTGTACTATCGGTTACGGATCAGATAATTATTATGAAATATGGTCATATCGTAGATAGAGGTGAGTCGATTGAAGTCGCTGAAAACTCAAGTCATCCATATACGAGACGTTTAGTCGATTCAATCCCGTTATTGAAACCGAAAAAAGAGAGAGAGACGGTGCTGATTTCATGACATCTTTAGTGGAGGTAAAGGAATTACAAAAAACATTTGGTCGCACAAAAGAGGTACAAGTAAATGTGCTGAAATCTGTTTCATTTTCATTAAAACACGGTGAAATTATTGGGCTAATCGGGGCCAGTGGCGCAGGGAAGAGTACGATTGGTCGTATAATTGCTGGTCTCGAGACGTCGAACGGAGGAGAGGTTTTTTTCGAAGGCCAAGAAGTTTTATCTCTTACTGGAAAAAAACGTCGTTCCCTTGCTAAGTATATTCAAATGGTGTTTCAAGATCCATACGAAGCCCTCTCATCACGTATGAAAATTGGTCAGCTTGTAGTAGAGCCACTTGTGATTCAGGGAATTGATAAAGGAAACAAAGAAAAACGTTTAGAAAAGGTACGATATGCGTTAAATAGTGTGTCATTAGATCCTGATAAATATATAAATCGTTATCCACATGAATTATCTGGAGGAGAGCGACAACGGGTTGGTCTTGCGCGTGCTTTCGTATGTGAACCGAAGCTTATTATTGCAGATGAACCAACGTCCATGTTAGATACTTCACTACGTTTAGAACTACTGGAATTAATGAAAAAAATGAATGAATACAATCAAGTCTCTTACTTATTTGTTACACATGATATTGCTTTGACAAAAGGGTTTTGCGATCGATTAATCGTGTTACAACAAGGTGAAATTGTAGAGGAAGGTAAAACAAATGATATTATTCAAAATCCGCAACATCCTTATACAAAATCACTCATCGAGGCATTGCTCGTATTAGAAAATCATAAAGGAGATCAATAATGAAAGCTAACTTTATAGAACTAAATCCAGGAGCAATTTTTGCACAACGTGGTAAAAATAAAACAAGAGAAAATTTTACGAATGTCGATATTTATAACCTATCCAACATCGATTTAACAGCTTATAACTGTTTAGTTATAAGTGGATTTGCCGATCAAGACTTTTTATATGAACACCGTCAAATCATTCTAGATTTTGTGAATGCGAGAAAAATACTCATATTTTCAGGTAACTTAGTAACAGATTGGTTGCCTGGTGGTCAGTTATTTGTGCCAAAAGAGATTAATAGTTATAAAGACTATGAGGTGTCGATTCATAAACAGCATCCAATATTTGAAGGTGTATTGGAGGACGATATGACCTATAACAAAGGGGTTTCTGGATTTTTTGCGCGAGGGCATCATCCTACTCCAGAGGGCGCCGAAGTTCTCTTAACTTTACCAGGGGATACTCCAATAACGTATATTGACCGTGTGAGCACAAAAGGAACCATTTTAGTCCATGCGGGTTCGGACTTGTTTGGTTATATGAAACCTGAGATCAACAAAACAACCGACCGAATTGGTCCACAGTTAGTAAAATGGGTACATGAAGAGATTGCGATGCTACAAGAAGAGGTGACTAGATGATGAAAAAAATAGCAGTTGTTTATGGTGGTAGCTCACACCATCATCGTACATATAAAACATCTGAGTTTGCCAAGTACATTAATCGACTTATTCCCATACGCGAATTAGAAACTGCTTCTTTGGAAGGGGTCGATGTATTACTTGTTCCTTCTCAAACACATTTGGGATTACTTAAGAAAAATGTAGAGAAGATTTATGCGTTTGCAAATGGTGGGGGAACAGTCGTTACGTTAGGTCCACAGGGATTTGATTGGTTACCTAGTCACAAATGGGAATTCCGTCCTACGAACTTTTGGTGGTGGCTAGATAAAGATCCGAAAAGTGGTCTAGTATTATCTGCTCCTGAGCATGATTTATTTAAAAATTACTTAACTCTTTCTGATGCAACATGGCACCAACACGGCGTATATTGGCCGCCAGATAACTGTGAAGTGCTCGTTTCAACAGATGACGGTGGGGCAGTTCTTTATATAGATAAAGTAAGCACAAAGGGTACTTGGTTAAATACAACACTGGATCCGGATTTCCACTACGGTTCCTATTTCATGCCTGCAACGGAACGATTTTTAAGAGGCTTTTTACCGTGGCTGGTGGAAGGAAAGCTATAGATATTGCCTCGATATAGTTTCTGGAGAATTTGTTTTTCTCATAAGACGCGCAGGCTCAGAAAAAGGGTAAAGCTCAAAAAAAAATTAGGGGATAAAACGCATGCAAACAATCAAGATCTATGATCGTAATGATTTAATAGAAATTAGCTTTGAGGACATTTACAAATATCATGGGACACTTGCTTATATGGCGATAGGTGTAGGCTTCCGAGTTATTCAAGCCGCTTTTGAAGCTTTATATGGTGAGGACGTTCCAAATCGTAAAGATATTTCCATCCTATCTGGTCATGGAGGTCCTGGTTTTCGCGATGTTTTCGAATTTGTTACCCGTGCTCAATCAAGAGACACATATATAGTCGATACAACTTATCCAAAAGCTCAATACGATCCATATCGTCCAACATCCTATGCGTATATTTTTACACGTGAAACCGGAGAAGCAGTAGAGGTGGTATTAAAGGAGAACTTCTTACCTCCTATTTTTTATGAACTTTTGAAAAAAGGCCGTGAAGACTCATTTACACCTGAAGAATACTTATACAATGAACAATTAAAACAGAATCTTGGTAACCGAGCGTTACAATTACCGATTAACGAGTTAGTAGAAGTAACAAAACTGAAATAAGTTTAGTTCAAGTTACTAATGAAGTCGCTTGTAGACCGGTGTCAAATGCTTCCCTGGAGATCTGAGAACTAAACTAGGGAAGCTATTCGACATCGCAATGAAAATCAAGGAAACAATGATCGTAGGCATGCCCTTCAAAGAGGTAACTCTTAGATTATAGTAATCCGCCAAAAATTCCTCCTTAAATTTTGTATTTAATCGAATAAGTCAAACTAGCTATCTTCTGCTAAAATACCTTTGTTTACCTCCATCTATTTCCCTCTCGCTTTAAACTCTACTAACATGAAAACTCTTAGAAAAGCGCATCAAATTTTTGATAATTGTGGGTACATAAAAAATAACATGATTAAACTTTAGGAAATAGGGTATGTAATAGGGGGTTAGGGCTATATGTCTAATTTAATAAATAGAGAAACGGGGATAAATTATGAGGAAAATGATGTTGTTTACTTCTTTGTGTGCACTTTTAGTACTTGGTGCATGTAGTAGTGAAACGAGCACAGACAGTATTGAAGTGATTAAATTTGCAGATGCAGGATGGGATAGTATCCGTGTACATAATAGTATAGCTCAATTGATTGTGGAAGAAGGTTACGGTTATGACACTGAGGTTACAAGCGGAACCACGGCAGCTACTTTGCAATCATTAGAAAAAGGTGACATAAATGTCTATATGGAAATATGGACGGATAATACAAAAGAAGTTTATGAAAAAGCAATTGAAAGTGGAAGTATTGTGAAACTAGCAACTAATTTCAATGATAATTCGCAAGGACTATATGTTCCAACCTATGTTATAGAAGGAGATGCGGAAAAAGGGATTGAAGCGGTTGCACCTGACTTGAAAACTGTACAAGACCTAGAGAAGTATCCAGAGCTTTTCCAAGATCCTGAAGATAGCACTAAAGGAAGAATAATTGGAGCGCCATCTAGTTGGGCGGTAAGTGAACACTTGGAGTCGAAACTTGAAACATATGGTCTAGATGCAAAATTCAACTATTTAGCACCAGGATCAGACTCTGCAATCGTTGCAGATCTAGCGGGAGCATATAAAAAAGGTGAACCTTGGGTAGGGTATTACTGGTCACCAACATGGGTAACAGCTAGTTATGACTTAACATTACTTGAAGATGTTCCATACGACGCAGCAACTTGGGAAGAATCCAAAGGAACTGAATTCCCTCCAAATGATGTTGTAATTGCTGTTCATAAAGATTTACCAACACAGGCAAAAGATGTTACGGAATTCCTTAGTAAATATGAAACTAGTAACGCTTTAACAGAAGAAGCGTTAGATTATATGAACGAAAATGAAGTGGAACCAGATGAAGCCGCACAGTGGTGGATGAAAGAGCATGAAGATATTTGGACGACGTGGGTGTCTGAAGAAGTTGCAGAAAAAGTAAAAGCAGCTTTGAACTAATAATTCATGATAAAAAGTAATCTATCCTATAAAAAATGAGGTGAATGCGACTGTTCTTTGAAACAGTCCATAGTCTATGACAGAATTTCCTGATGTACGAATACCAATAGGGGATGTAGTAGAAAATTTCATTGATTTTTTGGCGATGAATTTTGATGCATTCTTTGATTTTATTTTTGTTATTTCTTCTTCCATGATCAAGGGTCTAGAGGCGGGTCTTCTAGCAATCCCTTGGTGGATTTTTATTATTATTATTTTTTTACTAGGATGGTATTTTACTAATTTGTATGGAGGACTTCTTTTTGGTTTCTTTATATTTCTGATAGGTACATTCGATTTATGGCCAGAAACAATGACTACTATTTCAATAGTATTAATCTCTGTTATATTGTCTTTATTAATCGGGATTCCACTAGGTGTTGCGACGGCATTTAGTAAATCATTGTCTACTATTATGAGACCAGTTTTAGATGCCATGCAAACTATGCCAAGCTTTGTTTATTTAATACCTGTTATATTTTTCTTCCCATTAGGGAATGTTCCAGCCGTTATTGCTACTATTATTTATGCACTGCCCCCAGTTATCCGACTGACCGAGCTAGGAATTCGTAATGTAGATAAGGAAGTAGTAGAATCAGCACAATCATTTGGTTCTTCCACTTCTCAAATGCTTATGAAAGTACAATTACCTCAAGCATTGCCAACTATTATGGCGGGTGTTAACCAAACAACAATGATGGCGCTATCAATGGCAGTTGTTGGATCGATGGTAGGTGCTCAAGGACTTGGAGAGCGCGTACTGTATGCGATAAATCGTATTGATATTTCACTTGGTTTTGAAGCGGGGATTAGTATTGTATTCTTAGCAATAATAATTGACCGAATTACCGGAGGAATTGCAAATCGCCTTCAGAAACATAGGAGGGATGTAGCATGACAGTTAAACTTAAGGTAGAAAATGTATCTAAAATATTTGGACCAAGACCTAAAAAGGTCATTTCAATGGTTGAAAAAGGTGTTCCAAAAGATGAAATTCTTGCGAAAACGGGCCATACGGTAGGTGTATATAATGCATCTATGGAAATTATGGAAGGCGAGACATTTGTCATCATGGGACTATCTGGTAGTGGAAAATCTACGCTCATTCGTTGCTTAAATTTATTGAACAAGCCTACCTCTGGGGCAATTTACGTCGATGGCGAAAATGTAGTTGGATATAACAAAAACCAGTTAAAGTATTTCCGTCAGAAAAAAATTGCAATGGTGTTTCAACATTTTGGTTTATTCAGCCATAGAACGGTACTAGAAAATATTGAATATGGCCTAGAAATACGAGGGATGTCTAAAGCAGAGCGTCGGGAGATTGCCGGGAAACATTTAGAAACAGTAGGGCTAAAAGGATACGAAAACCAATTTCCGGATGAATTATCTGGAGGGATGCGCCAACGTGTAGGAATTGCTAGAGCACTTGCGAATGATCCGGACATTTTACTTATGGATGAACCATTTAGTGCGCTTGATCCGTTGATCCGACGTGAAATGCAATTAGAATTACTAGATATACAAAATAAACTACAAAAGACTATTATTTTCATCACACATGATGTTAACGAAGCTTTTAAAATTGGTGACCGTGTAGCGGTGATGAAGGATGGCAAAGTTGAACAAATCGGTACTCCAGAAGAAATTCTTGAAAAACCGGCAAGTAATTACATTTCAGAATTTATCCGAGATATTGATCGTTCTAAAATTTTGCAGGCGGAACATATTATGTCTAAGCCATATGGGTTAGTTTCCTTAAAAGATGGGCTGAATGTCGCTATTCAAGTAATGAGAGAAAATGGTATTTCTAGTGCATTCGTTACGGATCGTAAGCGCCAGCTACAAGGAATAGTTACTATTGACCAAGCGATTAATGGTCTCAAAGAGAAAAATACCTTACAAGAAGTAATGTCTACAGAAGTGAAAACAGTAAAGGCGGATGAATATGTACAAGATATTATTCCGTATGTATTAGATTCAAAATACCCCATCGTCGTTACGGATGAAGAGCTAATGATTAAAGGAATCATACTAAGGGTTCATGTATTAGCAAGCTTAATCAGCGAGAGTATGGACGAACAAAAAGAGACACAGAAACTATAACTAGTTTCTGTGTTTTTTTCAAGTAACAAATATTCTTTTCCTGAAATTTTATCCTCACTATATAGTGTTAATATAAAATTAATGGTACTTTTAAATTTTTACTTATTTATTACTTTGAATTAAGTATGTTATAGTCTAATTGGTATAGTGAGGTGGAGAATATATTTAATTTTAATAATACTAGTCCTTCAAAAGATGCATATTTGGAAATTAGCGGTGAATACTCTATGACAATAGTGGTATTTTCAATTATTATAGCGATTGTAGCATCTTACACGGCAATTTCCTTGAAAAGAAGAGCAAAAGAAAATAGTTTTTTTCATAAAAGCTTCTGGTTACTGCTTGCCTCGCTATGCTTAGGATTTGGTATATGGTCTATGCATTTTATAGGAATGGGTGCATTTTCATTGCCAGTAAATATGAGCTACAACAAAACTATTACGCTTATATCAATTATTCCTGCTATGTTAGCTTCATTTATAGCTTTCTATTTGGCAGACCTTCCAAGACGAAACTATTGGTCGTATGTATTCGCGGGGATAGCGATGGGGATAGGAATTTCCTCCATGCATTATATAGGAATGTATTCGATGGAAATGGACGTTATTTACACTTATGACCTTCTACTTTTTTTAGTTTCTATTTGTATTTCAATTTTTGTTTCTATTATAGCAGTTTACATTCTTGCGAAGGTTCATACCTATCAGTCGAAAAATATACTTCTGATTTTAATCTCTTTAATCATGGGGTTGGCTATTTCTAGTATGCATTACACCGGTATGGCAGCTATGAACTTTTATATTCCCAAGGGGTATGAATTGAATCATGAGGCTTCTCATATGACCGAAATGTATGGATTAGCAGTTATTGTAGGTTTAGGAATGGCTATACTTTTGGGAGTATTATTACTTTCAAGTTTGTTAGACCGGTATATTGAGTATCGTGGGAATTACTACGATGCATTAACACAATTACCTAATCGACGGTTGTTTGAAAAGAAAATTCAGTCACCTAAAGTTTTAGCTATTTGGCATATACATGATTTAGAGCATATAAACAGAGAGTTCAATTATGCTTTCGGTGATGAAGTGATTCGAGAACTAGTACATATGTTCAAATCTATATCACCTTCCAAAACAGAGCTTTATCGGATAGGAGGGAATCGTATTGCTTTGCTAACTAGGGATGTGGATAGTGCAAAGCAGTTAAAAGAGGTGTTGAAGAAGCTAGCAGAGTCACTTCGTGAGCCTATTCGAGTCCAAGATAGAGAAGTAATGCTGTTTGGAGTATGTGCTATATCTCAAGCCGATTACGATGAGAAGGACACTGATATCTATAGAAATGTCCTTGCCGTTTTAAACTATCCTTCTATTATGTATGATCATGATATTATTTACTATGATTCTAGTATTCATAGGTATACATTTAATCTTGAAATAGCTGAAGATGTAAATCGAGCTATGAAAGAAAACGAGTTATATCTTGTTTATCAACCGAAATTTAGTTCGTACTCACAGGGTATTGATGGGCTCGAGACATTATTAAGATGGAATCATCCTAAATACGGTAATCTATCACCTGCTGTTTTTGTTCCAATTTTAGAGGAATATGACCGTATGGTTAAAGTGACTGACTGGATAATAGATGGGGTTTGTAAACAAATAGCATATTGGAAATTGGAGGATATTTCATTCAAACAAGTAGCTATTAATATTCCAGGCGAGTATATAACTTCCCCATTGTTATTAAGGGTATTCACAGAAAAGTTAAGCGAATATGGGTTGGAACCGTCGCAAATAGAATTAGAAATAACTGAGAATAGTTTTGTGAAAAATGTGGAAGAAGCTATGAGGGCGGTAAGTAAATTTAGGGAAGAAGGTTTCTCTGTCGCATTGGATGACTTTGGTACTGGGGTATCGTCGCTATCTTATTTAAAAGAAATGCCGATATCAACCTTGAAAATTGATAAGTCTTTTATAGATGATGTACCGAAATCCTCTAAAGATTCATCTATTATTACCGCTATTATTGCTTTAGGAGAATCATTAGACTTAAATGTTGTTATAGAAGGAGTAGAAACAAAAGAGCAGGTGGATTTCTTAAAGGACACAAGTAAAAACCCGATTTTTCAAGGATTTTATTTTGCAAAACCGATGAAGCCCCATGATCTTGTTAAGTGGTATCAAGCCAGAGTGGAAGGATAATTTCTTTCTAGCTCTGGTTTTTTTGTCTTAAAAATCAATAGCTTTTGGACATAAAAAGAGGGAAGTAATACTATAAAAGTATAGGAGGTGCTATGGGATGTCTAAATCTGAGGTAGAGAAAAACCTTTTAAATATTGATATGAAGGCTCTTATTCCTTTAATAAGTAAAGAATTTAAAAAATACTTCACAAAAAATATTAAGGCGTTATATCACTATACAAATTTAGAAGGAGCACAAGGAATTATTAGCGATAAAACCTTTTGGGCCTCGCATATTAAATTTATGAATGATTCCAAAGAATATAGTCATGGGTTAGAGGTATGCGAAAGTATCGTCCAAAAGCTTATTCAAGAGTTACCTCTAGAAAATCCCAGAAGAGCATATTTGGAAGAGGTTTTTACGATTTTAGAGGAACAAGACACAGATATTTTTGTCGTGTCCTTTTGTGAAAGTGGAGACCTATTAAGTCAATGGAGAGGATATAGTCGAAGTCAGCATGGGATTTCTATTGGTTTTGACTTTTCATCGTTATTTGATGTTTCTTTTCATCTAAGTGAAGAAAACTTTTTTCCACGGAAGGTGATATACGATCATAAGTTGCAAGAGAGAATTATTCGTAGGATTATAAATGTTTCACTCATTAGTTTAGAGCTAAGTGAAGTAAAGCCACAGTTCTCTCCTAAGGAAGTAGCAAGAACGATTGGATACTTTCTACCACTTTTTAAACATGCTACTTTTTCAGAAGAAAAGGAATGGCGGATTATTGTGACCAACTCTAGGAGCATGTCATATCAGCATGAGCTGAAATTCCGCGCGCGCGATAATATTATTCTTCCATATATTGAGTTAGAAACACATAACAAAGTACTTCAAAATGACAATAGACTGCCAGTCAATCAAATCATTATAGGACCTTCAGGAACAAATGAATTTACGGCAAGAAGTATTAATTATTATTTGAAAAATGTAGGATACCCAACTGTTCCTATTAAACTATCGCATATTCCTTATCGCTAATAAGAAAAGCTTATGCGCTTATACTAGCCTTGAACGTTGGTGGACAGCTGACGAGTAAGAAGCAGAGTATTTTTCTAAAAAAAGTGAAACCTATTGCGATGTGATAGCGTAAAAATGTTATTAAAATCAAAGGAGAAATGTATATGTCATTTTTCAATAAAGTATTGGCAAGTGTCGGGGTTGGTGGAGCTAAGGTAGATACTAAACTAGAAAAGTCAGAGTTTACTGCTGGTGAAATTATGCAAGGTGTAGTAGAAGTGGTTGGCGGAAACTTAGAACAACAGATTGATGCGATCTACTTAACGGTAAATACAACATACATTCGTGAATCGAATGATCGAAAATACACGGACGTAGCAGCTTTTCAAAAATATAAAGTCACTGAACCTTTTACAATTGGGGCAAATGAAAAGAAAGCAATTCCCTTTTCACTAACACTTCCTGAAGATGCGCCAGTCACTTATGGAAGCACGCGTGTATGGATTAGCACAGGGTTAGATATCAAAAATAGTATAGATCCTACAGATAAAGATTATATAAACGTACGACCAACAAGAATAGCGGCTCATATTTTAGAGGCAATTGAACAGCTAGGATTTAAAATAAGAAAAGTTGAATGTGAGAAAGCCTCTCATAAATTAGGTAGTCGATATCCGTTTGTACAAGAATTTGAATTTGTGCCGGTTAGCAGCTCCTATAAAGCGAAACTTGATGAACTAGAAATCCTATTTTTGTCTCAGTCCGCACAATCAGCTGAAATTTTAATGCAGGTTGACCGAAGAGCAAGAGGTTTTGGGGGACTACTTGCAGAGGCTTTTGAAATGGACGAGAAATTCATTCGATTGACTATTAATGCACAAGATATTCCAACTATTAAAGACAAACTAAAGAGAGCAATAGGGATCTAGGGCATAATTCATTCACAATGCATATAAAATAATAAGCACCTTCAACTATTTTAAAATGGTTGGAGGTGTTTTGATAGGGAGTGCGTTTTTTTAACGGAAAGCTTGTTTAGTGGCTAAACAAGGAAATACAGTGTTTCAACCTTCCGATCAATTAGAGGAATATAGAAGAAACATGGAGAGGAAGCTAGGGGGTCAATAGGAGCCCGTGGCAATATTTTGGGTAACTTTTATCGCTCCAAAAGCTACTTTCCCAGTAACTATTCCTTTTCGAATACTACTTCAAATAATCGTATTTGTACTTGCTATAACTGCATTATTTGCAGCAGCAAAAGGTAAGTTGGCTATTATATTTGGTTGTAGTGTTTTAATAGAGATGATTTTAATGTACTCCATAGGACTGAAAAATATAAAGTTCGAACTATTATAGAGGTATCATGCAAAATATTAGTAGATAACTCTTAGAAGGGAATATTGGAAGCTTTGTTGAATTAATGGATATATGAAGAACACTACAAACCAGCTGTGCAGCTTGAGCAAACAATTAGGTTGTCAGAGAATCTTTATGGAAGTATAAAACTATCACAGGAGTGGATACCAGTACTCCAATCATTTAATGATTCTCCAATAATTCCATCGTATTATTTTGGTTGGAATACATATGATAGCTCAGATAAGTCGACATATCCTGAAAGAAATGAAAATGGAAATTCTTCCGGGGGCGGAGATACATTTATTGACTTCCCTATTTACTTTGAGGAATCAGTATTAGAGTAGGTGTACTTTAAGAAATTATTAGTGCAAGCGCTTGCATAATAGATGCTAGAAGATTAGAATAACTCTATTAAGTTACTTTTGGGATGGTGAAAAAAATGGGGCAAAAAGTGGATTCTTGGTGGAAAAAAAGTGTTGTATATCAAATATATCCAAGAAGTTTTATGGATTCAAATGGGGATGGTGTTGGAGATATCCAAGGGATTATTTCCAAGCTAGACTATATTCAAAAATTAGGGATTGATGTTCTTTGGTTAAGTCCTGTCTATGATTCTCCAAATGATGACAATGGCTACGATATTAGAAACTATCGGACCATAATGCAGGAGTTTGGAACAATGGAAGATATGGAAAAGCTTATAGAGGAAGCCAAAAAACGTGGTATTCGTATTGTGATGGATTTAGTTGTTAATCATAGTTCAGATGAGCACGAATGGTTTGTGGAGTCGAGAGCCTCAAAAGATTCTAAGTATCGAGACTACTATATTTGGAGAGACGGGAAGGATGGACGTCCCCCTAATAACTGGGAGTCTGTATTTTCAGGGTCTGCTTGGGAAAAAGATGAACTTACCAATTCATATTATTTACATCTGTTCTCCAAGAAACAACCCGATTTAAATTGGGAGCATGAGCCTCTAAGAGAGGACGTGTACCAGCTAATGACTTATTGGTTGGAAAAAGGGATTGGTGGCTTCCGAATGGATGTCATTAACTTTATCTCGAAGGATATGAACTTACCGGATGGTGAAGTACAACCGAATAAGTTATATGGAGATGGAAGCCCGTATTTTATGAATGGCCCTAAAATTCACTCACACTTGAAAGAGATGAATGACAAAGTGTTGAGTAAATATGACGTAGTTACAGTAGGAGAAATGCCTGGGGCGACAACCGATGATGCCCGTCTTTACACGAACCCCGACAATAACGAAGTGAATATGGTATTTACATTTGAACATATGGACTTAGATAGTGGGCCTAGTGGAAAGTGGGATGTACAGCCATTGAAGCTAATTGACCTGAAGAGAAATTTCGAAAAATGGCAACATGGACTTCATAATGTGGGTTGGAATAGCTTATATTGGAACAACCATGATCAACCACGGGTAGTATCCCGTTTTGGTAACGATGGAGAATACCGAGAGCTATCTGCTAAAATGTTAGCCATCTGTCTGCATATGCTACAAGGCACCCCTTATATTTACCAAGGGGAAGAGCTGGGAATGACGAATGTAAAATTCCAGAGTATGGAGGATTACCGCGATATTGAGACGTTGAATATGTATAAAGAAAAAATAGAGCAGGGGACTTCGCATAAAGACATTATGAGGGGTATTTATGCTAAAGGTCGAGACAATGCAAGAACACCTATGCAATGGACATCAGATGGTGGTTTCACTACAGGTATTCCTTGGATTCAAATGAATCCTAATACGGAGGAAATAAACGTGGAACAAGCTATAAATGATTCCAATTCTATTTTTTATACGTATCAAAAGCTAATCCAGCTTAGAAAACAGCATAATATTATTACAGATGGAAGCTTCCAGCTAGCACTTGCTAATCATCCTAACTTATTTGTTTATAAACGGATGTCGGCAGATGAAGAATGGCTCGTAGTAGCAAATTTCTCCGATCAAATAGAGCGGCTAGAGTGGGAAACTTGTGACCTGCCATCAAAATCACATAGGCTAATAATATCAAACTATAATACGGTTCAAACAACTGAAAAAATAGTAGAAATCCGTCCATATGAAGCGTTTGTGGTCGCATTTGAAAAGGAGATAGGGAATTGAAGAAGGTTCTGGGAGTAGATATTGGTGGAACGAAAATCCGGATGGGTGTTGTAAACGAACAGGGTGAAGTTCTGATAGATAAGACGATACCAACTATATTGCCGCTATACCCCTATTTAGAAGAGCAAATTCTTGCGATAATGAACGATGTGCCAGATATATCGGGTATAGGCATTGGAACAAGAGGGATGGTAGATGCAGAAACTGGTGTCATTACATTTGAAACAGAAATGCCAGGCTGGCAAGGCACCCCTGTCAAAGCATTACTAGAAGCTGCAACAGGACTTCCTGTAGAGATCAACAATGATGCCAATTGTGCTGCGCTAGCTGAAGCGAGACTGGGTGCAGCAGCAGAGTACAAACAGGTCGTTTGCCTAACAGTGGGAACAAAGTTGGGTGGGGGCATTGTACTTGACGGTAAAGTGATGAACGGGATAAATGGTGGCGGTGGTGAGGTTGGTCACTTAATCTTATATCCAAACGGTATAGTATGTGGATGTGGAAGACCTGGCTGTAGTGAAGAGTATGTATCCGGAACAGCTATTAAGAGACTTATTCAGGAGCAGAATGTGATCAATGCAGAAACGAACGAATTGGCGAAACCTCATGATGTATTCCGTTTAGCTGCGAATGGTCATGCGGGTGCAATAGCAGTTCGTGATCGCTTCCTATCTGACTTTGCCATCGTTATCTCTAGTCTTCAAGCGGTGCTAGATATGGACTGTGTTGTTATAGGGGGCGGAGTATCTGACTCTGCTGATTTCTGGTGGGAAGAACTTCTAGCAAAAGTAGAACCTTTAAAACTGAAGCCAGTTCAAGTGAAAAGAGCAACCTTCGGCAATGAAGCGGGAATGTTGGGAGCAGCTATGCTTGTAATAGATTCAAACAAGTAATCTAAAGATATACAAACATTTTTGTATAATTTAAATTCAAAAAAGGTCTTGTCCAATGTGGGCCAGACCCTTTTTGAGTGGCTGAATCTGTCATAGTCGTACTCAACTTTTTCTGGTCAACTTTGTAAACATGAAAAAAATGTTCTATCAATAGAAGAGCTTGCTAAACTAGTAGAAGTAATAAGTATTGAAACGATACCGTCTAGATAATAGGATGACAATATTTATGTGAAATAAAAGACAGAATTCATATTTAAATCACTATTGTCATCTTATTATGAATATGGTAGGATTGTTTTAACAACTTGTGCAAACGCTTTCGCAAGCTTTGTTATTATTTTTAATCTTTTGTGCAAACGTTTTCGCAAATACAAAAAAGGGTGGGAGAAAGTATGAAGAATAAATGGCGTGCAGGTTTTCTAGCAGCTTCATTAGGTATTGCAGGGGTATTAGCAGGATGTAGCTCGGATGGGGAAAATTCTTCAAGTGGTGATTCTAGTAAAGATGTAAAAATAGACATTTTCCAATTTAAAGTGGAATTTAAAGATCAATTTGAAGCGGTAGCAAAAGCATATGAAAAAGAAAATGAAGGAGTCGACATTAATATTACTACTGTCGGTGGTGGAGAGGACTACGGTGCTGCTCTTCGTTCGAAATTTGCCTCAGGAAACGAACCAGCTATTTATAATATCGGAGGACCCCAGGATGTATCAGATTGGTCAGACAAATTAGCTGATCTATCAGGCACTGCAGCAGCAGACGCAGCTCAAAAGGGTTCTTTAGATGGAGTTTCTGTGGATGGGAAGGTTTTAGGACTACCATTTAACCAAGAGGGATATGGCTTTATTTATAACAAAAATGTATTTGAAAAAGCGGGTATTGACCCTGCTTCTATCATAGACTTTGCTTCTTTAGAAGCTGCAGTAAAAGAGCTTGATAGCCAAAAAGCAGACCTAGGCTTAGAATCTGTATTTGCATTACCAGGGAAAGAAACTTGGGTAACTGGTTTACATTTATCTAACACTTTCATTGCACCAGAATTTGATAATAATGTGTTAACAGCATATGAATCGAAAACAATCGATTATAAATATGGCGACGCATTCAAAAAAATTCTTGACCTTCAAAACGATTACTCTGCACAACCAACTGTTAGTTTAGATTACTCTAAACAAGTTGAGGAATTATTCTCTCTACAAAAAGTAGCTATGATTCAGCAAGGTAACTGGGTATATGGATCAATAGCAGGAATTGATGAAGACTTCGCAGCAAACGATATCGGACTTCTTCCTATTCCTGTTGAAGGATATGAAGGAGATAGTATTCCAGTAGGAATTCCAATGTACTGGGGTGTAAATAGCAATGCAGACGAAGCAGTAGTGGAAGAATCAAAAAAATTCATAGACTGGTTATACACGTCTGATGCTGGAAAAGAAACAGTATTAAATGACTTTAAATTTATACCTGCATATGAAGGGTACGATTCATCTAAAATCTCTGATCCGCTTTCAAAAGCTGTGTATGAATATGCGGAGCAAGGAAAAACAATTGGTTGGACATTCATGGGTTATCCAACTGGATGGGGTCAAGATGAGTTGGGCGTACAAATACAGAAGTACCTTAGCGACGAAGCAAGTTGGGAAGAAGTTATAGAAGCAACTAAAGAATCGTGGGAATCTTCACGTAAATAATAAATAATTGGTTTAAACAAAGTAGCACTTGTGCTACTTTGTTTTGTCAAAAGGATAAAAAATGGTGCTACTTTCAAAATTGTTTAGAGGAAGAGCATCGTTGTAACTTTGGAGGTGAGCGCATGCGCACAAAAGACTTAGCGTATTGGTTGTTTTTATTGCCGGTTTTAGTAGCATTAACGATAGTAGTAGTTGCTCCATTATTTTTAGGGGTATATTATTCTTTCACTGATTGGAATGGAATTCAGACAAACAATTTTGTCGGATTTGATAACTATGTTGCCTTGTTCCAGGATGAACGTTTTCTAGATTCTCTATGGTTCACGGTTAAGTTTTCGGTCGTATCTATATTCCTTATTAACGCGATTGGGTTGTCATTGGCGCTGCTTGTGACTGCCAATTTAAAATCTAATAAATTATTGAGAACGATTTTCTTTATGCCAAACTTAATCGGCGGATTAATCTTAGGATTTATCTGGCAGTTTATATTTACTAAGGCATTTGATGGATTTGGTTCCCTGTTAGGAATAGAAAGTTTACAAGGGTGGTTATCAACATCTACCACTGGTTTTTGGGCATTAGTTATTTTAATGAGCTGGCAAATGTCAGGGTATATCATGGTTATATATATTGCTTACTTAGAAGGAATTTCAAATGAACTGCTAGAGGCAGCTGAAATAGATGGAGCAAGTCCTTTCCAACGTTTCCGTCTAGTTGTATTCCCATTAGTAGCTCCGGCTTTTACAGTTAGTATGTTTTTAACACTTTCCAATACATTCAAGCTATACGATCAAAACTTGTCGTTAACAGGTGGAGGTCCATATAACTCAACGCAAATGGTTGCGATGGAAATTTTTAATACAGCTTTTGGTCGCTATGAAATGGCCTACGCACAATCGAAAGCAGTTATATTTTTCTTGATTGTGGCAGCAATTGCTTTATTGCAAGTGTATATTAGCAAGAAACGTGAGGTGGAAATGTAATGCGTAAAAAGTATTTAATTCCCCTTGAAGTATTAGGGATTTTCTTAGCCCTTATCTGGCTAGCTCCTTTTTATCTAATGATCGTAAACTCGTTAAAAACGAAACGTGAAATTTTTGAAGATACACTAAAACCACCTAGTTCAGCAACATTTGATAACTACGTGCAAGCATTTAATGAATTAGACTTTCTTAGAACATTTGGGAATTCCCTATTAATCACAGTAGTTAGTGTTGCACTTATCATTGTCTTTTCTGCAATGGCAGCATATGCTCTTTCACGTGCAAAAAGTAGATTTAGTACGATAATCTTTTTCGTATTCGTAGCAGCTATGCTAATCCCGTTCCAATCAGTTATGATTCCACTTGTAACGATTTTCGGGAAGTTTGAAATGCTAAATCGTGCTGGTTTAATATTCATGTATATAGGTTTTGGTGCAAGTTTATCGATATTCCTTTATCACGGAGCCCTAAATTCTATTCCGCGATCTTTGGACGAAGCAGCTACAATAGATGGTGCAAATAAATTCCAAGTTTTTTGGCATATAATACTACCGTTGTTAAAACCGATAACAGTAACAGTTGG
Organism: Psychrobacillus psychrotolerans; assembly: GCF_900115805.1. Lineage (GTDB taxonomy): Bacteria > Bacillota > Bacilli > Bacillales_A > Planococcaceae > Psychrobacillus > Psychrobacillus psychrotolerans. The sequence continues at coordinate 403,033 of NZ_FOXU01000002.1, read as the reverse complement.
AATTCTAAATACCATTTGGATTTGGAATGACTACTTACTTCCTTCGTTGGTTATTAACCAGGAAGGAAAAGAAACAATTCCGCTTAAAATGTTCTTTTTCTTTGGAGAATATACAAAACAATGGCATCTTGCTTTAGCAGGTCTAACATTAGCAATTATTCCAGTAATCATTGCATACTTCTTTGCACAACGCGAAATTATAAAAGGTGTATCTGATGGTGCTATAAAATAATTTAGGAAAGGAGGGAGTTCCATATGACTGTTACAATTATCGATGTAGCAAGAGAGGCAAATGTGTCTCCATCTACAGTTTCCCGTGTAATTGCAGACAATCCACGAATCAGCGAACAAACGAAACGAAGAGTTAGAGAAGTGATGGAAAGACTAGAATATCACCCTAACTTTCAAGCGAGAAACCTAGCTTCTAAAAGTACAAAAACTATTGGAGTGATTATGGCCCATTCGACTACGCTTGCGTTTCAAAATCCTTTCTTTCCTGAAGTTATTCGAGGGATTTGCTCTAGAGCTCATGCCAGTATGTATGGAATCTATCTGTCCACTGGTGGCACGGAGGATGAAATATTCGAGGAAGTTGTCTCGATGGTACAAGGAAGAAAAGTGGATGGAATTATCCTTCTCTATTCCCGTGTAAATGACCGAACAATGAATTATTTAAAGGAAACGAGATTCCCATTCACGATGGTGGGACGTCCTTATCAATTTGATGATGAAATTACATATGTAGATAATGACAATAAAAAAATTGCTCATGATATGGTAGATTATTTGTATCAACGCGGGCATCGTCAAATTGCATTTATCGGAGGAGATCTTAACTTTGTCGTATCCACCGACCGTCTCGAGGGATATCGACAGGCGTTAATCGATGCTGAATTACCCAACTCAGATGATTATTTTATACAGGATCAGGCTTTTAAAGAAAAAGGAAATAAAAGTATTCATGAGTTAATGCAGTTAGCAGCACCACCTACGGCTATCGTGGCCCATGATGACCTAGTTGCATATGAAATTGTTCGCTATTTAGAAGAACTATCCATCCGAGTTCCAGCGGATATTTCTATTGTTAGCTTTAATAACCATGCCTTATCTGCTTATGTGAGTCCTCCATTAACTTCACTCGATATTTCAATATTTGATCTTGGTTTTGAAGCAACAAAATTTTTATTGGAAAAAGTTCAGAATACAGAAGCCCCTGTCGTGCACCATCTAGTAGAAACAAATTTAATTGAACGAGAATCATGTAAAAATATTGGCTAGACCAATTAAAATAAAAGAGGTAGATTATGAAAGAAAATTGGTGGAAAGAAGCTGTGGCGTATCAGATATATCCACGTAGCTTTCAAGATTCAAATGGTGATGGAGTAGGGGACTTACAGGGAATAATGTCTAGGCTGGATTATCTACAAGATTTAGGAATTGATGTTATCTGGATTTGTCCTATGTATCAATCACCCAATGATGATAATGGCTATGATATAAGCAATTATCAAGCAATCATGGCTGAGTTTGGAACAATGGAAGACTTTGATGCCTTGTTAGAGGAAGTTCATAGACGTGGCATGAAATTAATCATGGATTTAGTGATCAATCATACGAGTGATGAACACCCTTGGTTTATCGAATCACGTTCTTCAAAATTAAGTGAAAAAAGAGACTGGTATATTTGGCGCGACGGTGTAGAGGGAAAAGAACCAAACAATTGGGCTAGTATATTCAATGGACCTGCTTGGGAGCTTGATGAAGAGACCCAACAATATTATTTGCATTTGTTTTCCAAGAAGCAACCAGATTTGAACTGGGAAAACAGTGACGTTCGTAATGCCTTGTATTCAATGGTCAACTGGTGGTTAGATAAGGGTATTGACGGCTTCCGTGTAGATGCAATCAGTCATATTAAGAAAGACATAACATTTAGTGACATGGCCCCTGTATCAGATATCCCATATGTTCCAGCATGGGAAAAGTATATGAATGTGCCGGGAATTATGCCGTTCTTAGATGAGTTGAAGAAGGAAACTTTCGCTAAATACGATATTATGACAGTCGGTGAAGCAAATGGTGTAGGAATTGATGAGATATCCGAATGGGTAGACGAATCAGAAGGAAAGTTTAATATGATTTTCCAATTCGAACATTTAAGTCTATGGGATGCTGAAACAACTAAGTTAGATATCCCCGGTCTTAAACAGGTATTAACTAGGTGGCAAAAGGCTTTAGAGGGAAGTGGCTGGAACGCTCTATTCATAGAAAATCATGATAAGGCGCGATCTGTTTCCACTTGGGGGAGCGACACAGAATTTTGGAGAGAAAGTGCAACAGCATTAGCGGCAATGTACTTTTTTATGCAAGGAACTCCATTTATTTATCAAGGTCAGGAGTTGGGAATGACCAATGTCGATTTCTCTTCTATCACAGATTATAATGACGTTGCAACCAAGAATTTATACAACTACCGAACTGGTCAAGGTGAATCACATGAACAAGTGATGGGAATTATTCGAGCTACAAGTCGTGATAATTCAAGAACACCAATGCAGTGGTCCTCGGACGAATCTGCAGGGTTCTCCAGTGGAACACCATGGCTTGGTCTAAATCCAAACTATAAAGCAATTAATGTAGAGGCTCAAGAGCAAGATCCTAAGTCAATTTTAAACTTCTACAAACAAATGATACAATTACGCAAAAAAGAAAGAATTTTCACTTACGGTATATACGATTTAGTGTTAGAAAGTCATCCAACGTTGTATGCTTATACCCGTACAATGGGACAACAAAAGGTAATTATTCTTTCTAATTTATCAGATGAGACACTTACAGTAACGGACATAGAAGGTATTACGTATAAGCATGAGAACCTCTTGTTAGCTAACTTAGAAGTAGGGGTTCATGAAAAGGTAACTACCTTACAGCTAGCACCTTATGAAGCGAGAATTTATCAAGTGTAAAAAAACGTCTTGTCCAATGCGGGCGAGACATTTTTTTGTGCTTTTTTAGGAAATTATAAATTTTAAGGCAAGTGGCTCAATTTCTACAAGTGATTTTTCATAAAGACACCAGCGTTTTTCTTAAACTACTTATCACTTATCATCTGTCTAATCCCGTTACTTTCTTATATAACGGAGGGAAGATATTTTCCTGACCATAAGACCTTTCCCATCATATCCTATTACACAAAGAATATGGATGAAATGGTGGTTAACGTGATGAAGTCGATTGTATTTATTGGAGCCTATAAATTTGGTACGAGTAAAGAGGCATTAACGATTGCTAAGGGAATGGGATACGCGGTTATTTTATTCACTGATAAACATAGTCATCTTGATTTCTTAGAAGTAGACCAAGTTATTTTCATAGACAACTTATTGAACGAGCAACATGTCATGAATGAAATCTTAGTGCTACAGAAAATAGGTAAACAAATATGTGCATGTGTTAGTTTCATTGATCCATATGTTTCTTATGCGGCTCGTCTTTCGACACTACTGGGTTTGAAGGTAGTTTCCTTCCAACCATTAAGCTTAATGGAAAACAAAATAACTCTAAGAGAAACATTAAAGCATCTCCCTATAACTCCTGCATATTGGATAATCCGTCCAGAGGACTCCCTTCAAAAATTAAAGTGTATATCCCATCTTCCTTTAATCATAAAAGCACCTGTTTCAAACGGCTCCAAGGATGTGTTAATGGTTAAAACACCAGCCAAGTTGACGAATGCCATCCAATATTTGAGGGATAAATATCCTAATAATAGCTTACTAATAGAAGAATTTTTAGAAGGGTCACAGTATCTCGTTGAATTGGTCATCCAAAACGATGAACTAAAATTTATGGAGGTAATGGAGCAGGACGTCATCTACAATGGCAAGTTTATTGTTGGTGCTTATAAGTACCCAGCAATATTAGAAGAAACTTTATATAAAAGCCTTATATCTCATATTTCAACCGTCATGGGGGAACTAGGATTTTCAAACGGCTCCTGTCATATGGAGATGAAGCTAGCTCAAAATGAATGGATGCTAATTGAAATAAATCCAAGAATGTCCGGAGGTGTCATGAACCAAATTATAGAAGAAGGTACAGGTATTAATCTTCTGAAAGAAATTTTAACTATTTATTTAGGAGAAGAACCAGAATTCACGAAAACAAGGAGCAAATATGTAAACGCGAGATATATAACTATTCAATCAAGAGGGAGACTACTGAAAGTTAAAGGAAAGGAACGGGCGTTAGAGCATGAAGGAGTCAAATACGTTTATATAAAGCCAGTGGTAGGGGCAGTTCTCAAGAAACCTCATTCCATGGGAGACAGATATGCTTGTATCATTGCAGTTTCTGAATCAGAAGGCCAAGCGGAAGAAATTGCTTTATGTGCTGCTAAGGAAATAAAATTTTATCTCGAGCCCTTTTAAAAAGTAGATGCTTTTACCCGTCCCTATTGTTAACTTCTTAATATGATAAGAATAACAAGGTAGGGAGGGAGTGAGTAAGGAATTGAACAATGAAAGAAAAAGTAATCATTGTATTTGTGATGCACTTTTAGAATTAAAAATACTTCAGGATTTACTGCAGAATTCACAAACAAAATTTTTTGGAAGCCTCCTTGCGAAAATAGTAGGAACCGATACAATTCCCTTTCTCCTGGTTACACAAAAGGGAGACCTCTTGAGCTTGCATAGTGCCATGGAGGACATTGAAACAAACTATTTTCGAATTGAATCTGTGGACTTAGAAAATTCCAGTGCAACCCTTTCATTACTACGTCCATTAGATATTGAAGGTAATCTAACTACCTCTCCTTGTGACGTAGTTAGATTAGAGAAAACGTCCATCTGCAAGACCGTAGATGTAACTTGTATATGTGCTATACAACCGTTAGACACTGAAATGCTCAAAAGAAAAATTATTATTGAGCCAAAATGGTAATGCTCAAGCTTATCCCTAGGAAAAATTCTTAGGGATTTTTAGTTGATAATTTATATAAACTGAACGTTTGTCCATATACAAAGCTTTGTTGTTGAATTTAATACATATATAGCTATGTAAAAAATTATAAAACGAACGTTCCATAAAGACTCAATTATTAAAGGAGAAATTCAATGATAACTATAGGAATGCTACATCATCGCAGAAATCCCACGACTGTTATTAAGTCTTATGCTTATGCGGCCGTTGCTAGAGCGGAGGGAGTTAATTTTTTTTTCTTTTCACCAGGTACAGTTAATTTTGTGAACCGTACAATCCGAGGTCAAGTGTATGAAAATGGAAACTGGCATGAAAGACTTATGCCTTTTCCAGACGTAATTTATAATGCCGGAAGTCCTGAAAAACTAGTGAAATCTAGAGAAATTATTAACAAATTGAAAAGTGAAATACCATTTACAACAAATTCGATAGGTAACAAGTGGAATATCAATGAACGTCTTAAAGATGCAAAGGAATTTTCTAGCTACTTAATTCCCGCAGAAATTGTAAAGAATGTGGAGGGTTTCTATAAATTCATCTCCTCTTTTCATAAGGTTGTCTTTAAACCAATTGACGGAAGAAAGGGGAAAGGAATCTATTTCATCAGTAAAGTGGGGGAAAGCTATGTAGTAAGAAAGGACTCCGAAGATCAAACGTATACGAAGCAGAGCTTAAATAACTTCTTGGAAGGAAAGTTGTCAGCAGGAACCTTTATAGTCCAGCCATATATAAATTCAACTACCAAATCTGGTCAGGTATTTGACTTCAGGCTACATGTTCAAAAAAACGGAGAGGGTATATGGGTAGTCACCACTATTTATCCAAGAATTGCACCTAGTGGATCAATTATTGCAAATATAAATAATGGAGGATTTACGAATTACTTAGATCCATTTTTACAGCAAGAATTTGAGGAAGAGGCATTTAATATTAGACGATTGCTGGAGCATTTTTCCTTGTCATTAGCTGATCATCTAGATCAAATTCAAATGGTAAAATACGGGGAAATAATTGACGAAATAGGAATAGATATTGGATTAGATGAAAACATGAAAATTTGGATTTACGAGGTGAACTGGCGTCCCGGATGTCCACCGGCTTTCTATTTAGAATTAGACGTAGTGATAAATTCGATAAAATACGCTAAGTATGTAGCAGAAAATCAAGTGAAAATAAAAAAGGAAATAGTTGCAGCACAAAAGAGAAATAGAAAGGTCAAAAAGGAGATACCGATTATCGCTATAACAGGGAGTGCTGGGAAAACGACATCTAAAGCATTTCTTGCATCTATATTGGCTAAAAAATGGACCATTTTTGAGTCAAAGGATTATTGGAATACAACGGAGCATACAAAAAAACATGCAGAGGAAATTAATGAAACACATGAAGCGGTTGTACTCGAATACGGAATGGCCTACCCAGGTGTTATTACGGAGCATTGTAGTATTATCCAACCAACGATTAGTGTTGTAACAAATATTGGTCTTGCTCATGTTGGAAACTTTGATGGAGATATTAAAGGAGTTGCACGGGCGAAGTCTGAGCTAATTCACGGCATGGATCAAACAGGTATTTTAATTATCAATAAAGATGATGATAATTCGCAACATTTGGAGACGAGTCAATTTAAAGGCAAGATTATGACCGTTGGCATAAAATCACTCGCCAATTATAGAGCATACGGTATTAAATATGTAGACAACGGCATGAACTTTAAGATAAAGCTACAGCGCCAAGAAATTGAAATGTTTATACCTATTTTAGGGGAGCATCATGTTTATAACGCGTTGAACGCAATTGCGGTTGCCGATTATTTAGGATTTACACCAATGGAAATAAAAGCGGGTCTAATTTTTAGAAAGCCGCCAAGAAGATTAACAGTTTATGATTGCAAAGATAACATAACCGTAATTGATGACACGGTTCACTCACATCCCCAAGGCGTAAAGGCCGCCATTGATGTACTTACAAATGTAGGGAAGAATCGAAACATAGCTATTATCGGACAAATGCGAGAATTGGGAGATTTAAGAGAGCAGGAATATCGTAAAGTTGGAGATTATGTATACGAGCAGGGCATTGATGTGTTAATCACTTACGGATATCGGACAGAAGAAATTGGAGCTCAAGCAAACGCAAGGGGCTTTCCTACACAAAATACGTATCATTTTACCGATAAGGATAAAATGCATGAGCTTTTAAAAGAGATAGTGAAAAAGAATGATACTATTTTAGTAAAAGGAGCAAGTAAAACGAATATGTTTGATACTGTTCATTTTTTGGATAAATTCTTTAAGGAATAACAGAAACAGGTTATGGCTTTAAAGTGCCGGGCGTTTTGCTCGGTTTTTATTAAAGAATAAGAAATTATATAAAAATGTACGTGAACACTGGGTTAATGGAACTTGAAAGAATGAATAATACTAGTGATTTCCGTTTCAGGTGGATGCTTTCCGCGGGCGTTGCCTCAGCATCCTCGCCACCTTTCACTTCAATCAACTAAGTGAAAAGTACGATATAGCATAGTCTATCGCTTAGATGATATGAGTAGTCAAAGTTAATATAGTGAAAAAGCTGTCTGCCTCATTAGGGATACTATTCTGTAAAGAAGGATGAAGCAAGTAGATTTCCTTTTTTACTAGTGGAAATAAAGAGAAATAGTAAGTAGTTACTAAATAAAGAAGCAAAATAGCGAACGAAATTGTATCTTCGAGAGCTTACTCTACGAATAGAAAGGGATGTCTTCTTTAGTTATGTAAAAACGCACTTACCTGTTTCTTATAGTTGAAGAAGGGCAATGGACAGATAAATGCGATAAGATTACCGAAAAAAGAAAGGTTGGTCGTGACGTTAGTCACGACCAGCCTTTCAAAAATTAACCGGTAATAATATAGCTACAAGTCTGTCCAAAGTACTTCGGAAACGATAGAAACAGGTTTTGACCCATCGACCGTGTTTAAACTAAGCAAAAAAAAAGAGCACCTTTTAGGTGTTCTAATTTTCGTATGCTTTTAGATGGAATTCAATTTCTGCTGCTGCGGTATTTGCATTCGTTTTGGCCTCTACTAAGCTACTTCCAGTGGCAATTACATACGCATATCGATGTCCCATGGATAGTGGTGGCACTATAAGTGTTCCTTTTTTAGGCTTTATATAGACCTCTACTACTCCAGGAGATTTACTTGCTCTTCCTTTTCCAGTCACTTTCTCCAGTATGCCTTTTTGGTTGGAAATAATGTATTTCGTGAATACATGCTGCTTATGTTTCGGTGTAAGGTTTGGTTGTTCTCCTACAAATATTTTAAGCGTTTCTTCAACTAAACTAAATCCATATGCTGCCTGGATCATCTTATTCATTGCTCCACCAGATATCCGTGGGTTAATCTCGATAAGCTTCCAGCCATTTTTAGATAAACGAATTTCAAGATGTAATGCGCCGTTTTCAATCTCAAATGCAGTAATAATCGAATGAAGAACATCTTCTAATTCCTTTTTAAAATTGTCTGGAACGTCTAGAAGTACTCCATAGCCTGTAATGATAAATCGTTTACCTTTAGTAATTTCCTGCTCAATAATTCCAACAATATGTGCTCGTTTATTATAAATAACTGCTTCTACTAAGCATTGTTCACCTTCAATATACTCTTCCACCATAATAGTTTCTTCAGGGTTTTTACTGCGAAGGATTTGTATATATTTTTCTAATTGTGCCTTCCCCCGAGCTAATAGCACGTCCTTAGAGCCCGTGGATTTTGGTGACTTTACGATGATGGGTAAATTTAACTGTTCAATAAGTGACTTTGTGGAAACTACATCACTTGGATTAATAGATAAAAATTTCGGTGTGTAAGCTTTGTCTTTTAGAAACTTCCGAGTTTCCTCTTTGTCTTCCATAATTTTAATAGCAATGGATGAATTATAGTTATGACAAAATTCATCACAAAGAATGGATGCTACATGAACATATGGGTCAATAAAACTCACAATTGTCTTTATATCAATGCCTTTGAGCAACAGTTTAGAAATTTCCTCTCTCATCTCCTCTAAGTTATTTGTGTTCACAGAAATCATTTTATGAACCTCAATATACTCTTTTCTTTGCTGAAGTTGTTTTTCATTATTTGTGAAAAGAATTGTATAGTACCCCAATTTTTCAGCTGCTTTAATAGCTTCTCTACTGGAGCCTGACTTATTTGTACTTATAAAAATAATTGCTTTCAAACATTTCACTCCCTTATTTATACAGACTCTCCTTATATGTATGACAGAGTTCAATTATTTGAATGGTTATATATCACGTAAATTATTTGAAATTTATCCAATCCACTTATTGATAACAACATATGATGAGAGTGAGGGGGGGGAGAACAATGAAAGCCCATACTGTAGGCGAAATTAGAGGAATTATTGCTGGTGAATTAGTACAAGGAACGGATGAAACGAAAGTCTATTTTGGTGCCTACCGTTTAAAGCAAATTAAAAACAAAAATACAATCCTATTTACAAGTAAAAGAATTGTTAACTGGAAAAGTCTTGAGGAATTTTTTCCATTAGTGCTGGCAACAGAGTGGAAGTATAAAGAAAACGAGATTCCTGACAATATAACGGTCATCAATGTGATCAATTCGGAACAAGCATATTGGAAATTTATCCACTATTATCGAAGTTTATTTGATATTCCAGTAGTCGCAATTACAGGAACCTCAGGTAAAACAACAACAAAAGAAATGATTAGACATATTCTATCCATTGATCATAAGGTCACTGCCACAAATCTCACGAGTAATTCACGGACAGCCTATTTACAGTATCTGTTAAAAATTGAAGAAGACACTGAAGTAGCGGTATTTGAGACCGCTGTAGGTGCACCTGGTGATGTTTTAAAGGCAGGAGAATATTTCAAGCCAACAATCGGAATTATTACAAATATAGGTGCTCATCACCTTAATTATTGCAAAACTCTTGAAGGTTATATTGCTGCAAAGGGAGAAATGGTCGAAATTATTGATCCTGCAGGTGTAATAATTATTAATGGAGATGATTTTAATACAAGGAAAATTAATGTAAGACGTTTCCCTGGGAAAATCGTCAAAATTGGAAAGAAAAGAAATTCTCATTTTAAAGCTACAAATATTCATTACAGAAAAGACGGTATGCAGTTTAGTGTTCAGCATAAAAATAAAAACTATCAAGTATTTGTACCAGGTTTTGGAGAGCATCAAGTGTACAACGCTCTATATGCTATTGCGGCAGTTTATGAAATGGGAGTAAGTGTGACGGAGGCTGCAAGACGTTTGAAGTCGTTTATAAAATATGAAAAGCAGCTTCAAGTCTTAGATGGTATCAATGGTTCAATCGTTCTGGATGATACTTGGAGTATGACGACGACATCGTTGGAAGCAGCATTAAAGGTGCTTAACGAAGTGGGTTTAGATAAAAAAAAGATAGCAATTATTGGGACGATTACGGATTTAGGATCCTGGGGTTACATTATCCATAAAGAAGCTGGAAATATAGTTTATCAAAATGGGGTTGATGTATTAATAACGATAGGATTTCATGCCAAAATAATTGCTGACCATTTAGTAGAGTTAGGGTTTAAATCACCTGTATATAAATTTAATAATGGTACCCTTGTCTATGATTTGTTAAAGGAGATTGTGGATGATGAAACAATTATTCTTATTAAAGGTGATATGTATTCCCAATCCATTAAAGAATTGGCTTTTAAACTACGAAATAAGTCAAATTAGATTTGGAATTTAAAAGTCTAACAAATATTAATATGCTCTGTATGGACAAACTGCCTTGCCAAAAATAGTAGATTCTTAATATGCTACAGTATTCTACTTGAAAGGAGGGATAACAATGGGGAATATTTGTCCATGTGGAGTATCTGTAGATGCTTTTTCTGATGATAATAATGTTCGGTTTGAAGGTCAGATGGGTACTATTGAAGGAAACTTAACGTACCTGGCGGAAGTATGTGTTACGACGCTTGCTACTTCTACTCTGTCATTAGATTTTGAGGATACAGAAACACCAGATGAAAACAACTTCACATTTACTGCAAACGAAATTACTTCAGTTGTATGTAACAGAGAAGGTCAAAACTGTGTTGTGACTGTAACTGGTACAGGGCTTGTGAATGGAATGGAATTTCCGTTTGAAGCTGTTTTTAGAGATCAAGTTGCGACAGCGAACGTTGATATTGTGCAAAGCTTCGAAATAACTGGATTCTTTGACCAAAGTGGCGCAGCTCCAGTTGAACAAGGTTCAATTGTAGCTTTAGGCTGTCAGGAACTGTGATAAATAGGCGTGAAGATGCCTAATTTTAGGGAGTCAGTCTATTCGAGGTATCGTGGTGCTCCTGCGCAAAGCTCGTCGCAACAACAGAATGATCACATCCTGTGGACCAGCTTTCGTAAGGCACCGTGGTCATACTTCAGTACAAACCCAGTCTTCAGCAAAGGTAAAGGAGGCCTTTAAGCGAAATCTTTCCAACGCTTTTCTGGGTTTGGATGAAGTTTGAAAAAAACTAAAGGGTAGCTACTTTTCCAGTAAGAGTTTTCTTTCCAGCGAAATTTTCCACTAGTTTAAGTTAAATCGACCTATCAATGAAACCTGGTAGAATCTTATAGTTTGAAATGGAAATCCATGAATTTAAAGGAGGTGTACAAAATGGCAATTGGTAGGGGTAGACTTAGTCAATATCAACTATTACATGAAGAAAAAAAGTTGCGAAATCATCTTGTGGAAACTGTTTTATTATCCAAACAATCATTGTTTTCTCTTTTAGATCAGTACAATACTGTTGTGATAAAACCTTCTTTTGGTCCTGGAAAAATAATCGTTTCCTTGGAGAATCACAAGTTTAAGATAAAATCGCAGCAGAAAGTGGTGAGTGTAAATAATAGAGAAGAAATGTTTGATTATCTAAACCAATGTGAATTAACACAAAAATATTACGTAGTTCAGCCTCTAAAATTTACTACACCTCTATCACAAATCCCTTATCGTTTTTTTGTTACTGTCCATCGAAAAAACTCCACTTCTAAATGGCGTACAGTTTCTGTAACGAATAGTAAAGATTCCTCGCTTTTCATAAAATTATTCCAAAATATTTTTTTAAACAAATCCAAAGGTCTATCTGTTCTAGTTGCTAAAAAAATTGGAAATTCCTTTCCGAGCTGCAACACGATTGTAGTGGAAGTCATCTTCGATTATAAGACAGGTATTTGGATTTATGATTCGACTCTCCATTTTTCAATAAGTAAGTGGGATCAATATCAATATCTTAGAAACTCCCTTGTTCCTAAGACGGATTTACTTACAAGTGTCACGTTTAGAGACTATTTAAACAAATTTAGTGAAGCCATTATAAAGCCTTGTTATGGCCAAAATGGTATTGGGGTCGTGCAAATCAAAAGAAAACGGTCACATTTCTATGAAATCCATTCTGGAATAAGGACTATTATGAAGTCTAATTTAGATGAAGCTTATAGATATATTGTAGACACCTATCTATCCAAAAAGGATTTTATAATCCAACAGAGAGTGCCACTGGCTACAATTGATAAATGTCCTTTGGACGTCAGGGTAATAACACAGAAGGATGAATCTACTTGGAAGGTAACGGGGAAAATAGTCAAACTTGCAGGAAAACAATTCATCGTGACAAATGCGGCTCAGAAGCTACTCACTTTAGAAGATGCTATTCGGGATTCCACTATATTTTCTAAAAGCAGTGAACCCTTAAACACCAAAATAGATGAACTTTGTCTATCGGCATCCAGAATACTCGATGAAAAAAATGTCGACATTAAAATTATTGGCTTTGATGTTGGTATTACAAACGAAGGAAACATATGGATTATTGAAGGGAATTATGTTCCTGACCTTAAAATGTTCAAGAATTTTGAAGAACAATACAAAAATATTAAAGAGCTCAAAATTAAAAATAGAAGAAAATAAAGGAGGTATATTACTTGAAACTACAACTTGGAAAGTGGAAACAGCATCTATTGTTGAGTCAAAACCCCTTAACAGCTAAAAGTATTCCAAGGACAGCTTTATACAGTATGACTGATTTAAAGGATTTCATCAGTCGCTTTGATTACGCGTACGTTAAACACGATACAACCGGGCAGGGAAGAGCGATATATAAAGTATATAAACAGGAGGATGGACGCTATTGTTACAATGGCTACTCTATTCAAGGTGAACCAATTAGTAAATGTGTTAAAGTATTAACGGATTTCCACCAAACCCTGCACCCATTTGAGCGTATGGGTCGAATGGGTAATTATATTATTCAGGAGGGTATCCAGAGTTTTACGCCACAAGGACTGCCAGTGAGTGTTCGAGTTCATATTCAACTTCTAAAAGGGAAGTGGCTTATTGGGGGAATGAACGCAAATATTGGAACAGAGGGTAATTTGGAAAATGGTATTCTGAACTCTCATCGTGGGAGTGCGATAATAACAGTTAATGAATTATTGTCGTCTCATTGGCAAATGGGTGAATCCGAACGACATCAATTAATTAGACGTATAGAGACGCTTGCTACTTCAGCAGCAAAAGTAATAGCTAAACAGATCCCTTCGAGGGAATATGGAATAGATTTAGGACTAAACGCAGAACTGAAACCAATCATATTTGAAGTGAACAATACTCCTGGTATAGGTGGATTTGCAAAGCTAGAGAATAAATCCATATGGAGAAGAATCGTTGAAATTAGGAAGCTACAAAATGAAGAATAATGTTTCATACAATACGAAGGAGAGGGGGATTTTGTATGAAGCCTATACTTGTAAAAGACATACGAAATTTACTACAAGGGGAACTAATTAGTGGTTCTGACACTTGGTATGTCAGAAATGCTATTTATTATAAACGGCATGACCTGACTAAACGAAATACGCTTTTGTTTGTTAGCAGGGGTGATTCTATTAATTGGCAGGAAGTAAATAATAAGGGGCCAGCGCTTGTAATAACTGATAAGCCGTATGCAGAACTAAAAGATGCAATGTCCAATACAACTATTATGAAGGTTAGTAGTCTAGTGCAAGCATACTGGAGCTTCATGGATTATTATCGAAAACTATTTCAAATACCGGTAGTGGCTATAACAGGTACTTGTGGTAAAACAACTACCAAGGAAATGATGAAGCATATTTTGAGTATAGATAGGAATGTCCAGGCTTCTATCAGCAGTAAGAATGAGCCGCGACAATCATTACCATACTTAACTGGTATCTCTGACCATACAGACGCTGCAGTATTCGAGCTTGGCTTGGGAAATTCGGGTAATATCAAACATCAATGCTTAATATATCAGCCCACCATTGGGATAATTACAAATATTGGAGTACATCATTTAGATGGCTGTGGCAGTCTGGAAGGATATATTAAAGCTAAGTCAGAGATAGTTAGCGGAATCGAAAAGGGAGGTACATTAATCCTTAATGCTGAAGATCTTAACACGAAACAGGTTTCTTTGCGTAATTTTAAAGGAAAGATAATCTACTTCGGTGTTAGCAAGAAAGCTGATTTTAGAGCATCCAGTATAGAATTTGCGAATAATGGCATGAATTTCTCCGTAAATTATTTAAACAAAACATATAAAGCCTTCATTCCAGGATATGGGGAGCACCAAGTGTATAACGCGCTTGCTGCAATTGCGGCTGTACATGAAATGGGTCTGGATTTAGATGTGGCAATAGCTCGGCTAGCAACGTTCAAAAATATGTCCAGACATCTTGAGTTTTCGAAGGGGATTGGTGGAAGTACAATTATTGATGATACATGGACGAATAATCCTACTTCCGTAAAAGCAGCATTAAATGTATTAGAATCCATTGGAGCAGATAAAAACATTATTTTAGTACTAGGAGATATTAATAGATTAGGGAACTTTGAAAAGAAATACCATGCGGAAATTGGAAGTCTAGTTGCCCAAAAAAATATTCATACGCTAATTACCATTGGAAGCAAGGCAGAAGAAATAGCTCGGAAAGCGTTAACGGATGGAACGAAAGCTGACGTGCATATATTTAAGGATATACAAGGTGTTATGAAAGTCATAAAACCAAAGCTAAATGACCAAGCGATCCTGTTAATAAAAGGGCCCATGTCAAGCCGTTCCATGATTGACTTTGCAAATCAACTAAAAAAGAATGATGAATAAGAAAAGCGAAAGCTGACTTTAAGGGTAAACCTGTTTTTATTAGTTTTCGGTATATTGGACAGACTTGTTGCTATATTATCACCGATTGATTTTAGCGAGGTAATTATACTGGTTATCTATCCGTCGCTCTCCATCAACTTTTGGAAACAGGTTCAAAATCTTTTTGGGAAGAAGGTAAGTAATCCTTTCCTATATAGATTTTATTCTTCAAAACACCTGTTTCACTGTTCAGTTCAGGGCACTTTCTTATTCTTTTAGAAATGTGAAAGTGCACACATTGGATATTCTAATCAAAAAAGCATTCATCGCAGTTTGCGATGAATGCTTGAATTTTGGCTTATTTTAAAACTCGGCGTGCAGAAACGTAATTTTGCTTAGCAAAAGTAGAATCTAATTTATCTTTCATGACAATACCTTTAGTAGTAAGGCTTAAATATTCGTTATTTCCAACATAGATACCTGTTTGTGTAATCTTAGTACCACCATTATTGGTAGAGAAGAACAAAAGATCTCCCTTTTGAAGATTGGCTTTTGATACGGCTGTTCCTGCTTGTGCTTGTCCGCTAGCAAGTTTATCCTTTAGGTCTATTCCATGTTCTTTAAACACATAATACGTAAATCCAGCACTTGTAAAAGTTAACGTGCTTTCATTATATGAATAGCCAAATTTAGCTTTACTCATTAGATTAGTTGCGAAATTCACAACCTTATCAGCAACCTGAGTAGTAGATGATGTCGGAGCCGAAGCAGCTACACTAGTAGTTGTGCCTCCTGAGATAACACGTTTTGCAGTAATATAGTGCTTAGCATAATAATCTACAAATAGAACTCTTGTTAAAACACCATCTGAATTAGGAACGATGATACGGTGATCTCCCGCATAAATCCCTACCATTGTTGGTGTACTAGATCCTGTAACCCCATTAAAGAAGACTAAATCACCTTTCTTTAAGTTGGCTTTAGATACTGTCGTACCTTTTTTCATTAACTCCTTTAAGTTCGTAGTACCTAAAGTTACGCCATTTGATTTATATATGTGGTCAACAAATCCAGTCGCAGTAAAGCGTAACGAGGATGCATTATTAGTAGTACCCATAGTCACTTTATCCTTTAAGATATAAGCTTTACTTACAATACTATCTCCTTTGGTTGCAGGATTAGAAGGAAGTAGTGTAGGTAGGACTCTTCGGGCAGTAATATAACTATCCGTATAATATGGTTTGCTATCTAGATCTGTAATAACTATTTTTTGAGTAGGGTCTGCCATTTGAATTATTTTATTGTCCCCTATATACATACCTACGTGATTTGGAACCTTTCCTCCTCTGCTATCAAAGAAAAGAAGATCGCCTTTTTGTAACTGACTTTTAGCAACATAAGTACCTTGCTTCATCATATAGTCTTCGTTATAAGTGGCAAGGTCGACTCCATTTTTCTCGAATATGTACATAAGGAAACTCGCACATGAGAATTTATATGGATATGTTGGCTTATAAACTGTATTACTATAAGTAGCCTTACCGATTAAACTTTTTGCAGTTTGTATTAATTGGTTCGCCTTCGCTTCCACAGCTGCTTGATTGTTCTGCGGGTTTATTGTAGCAGCCGAAACTTGCATGTTTTGTATATTAACAGGGGCAAAGCCGCCAATTGTACTTAAACCGATAATCGCTATTAATGTCGTTGCAACAAATTGCTTTTTCATCGTGTACCTCCTAGTTTTTTGAGCAACTTGATTTTAGCATGCAAAAGTTAGGGGGCTTAGTGGCAATATATTCCTCATCTATATATTACAGATGCGATTCCCTGTACTAGAAGAGTTGTACGTGAAGGTTACAGTTTCGTTACAAATATTTCATATGTGGAGCCATATAACTGCATTTATCAAAAAAGAAGCTCTCACAAAGAGAGCTTCAGTCCATTAGTAACCTGGTTTTTTTAGAATTTTAAAGATATTATTCTTATAGTCTTCCACACCAGGTTGGTCAAAGGGATTAATATCTAGTAAGTATGCGCTATAAGCACATGAAATCATATAGAAATACAACAAATGTCCGATATGTTCCTCGTCAATTTGCTCAATGGTTAAGGAAACTTGTGGTACACCGCCATCTAAGTGAGCGCTAGCAGTTGCTTCGTGGCAAGCATGGTTGAATTCATGAAGCGTTAATCCACTTAAATAGTTTAGTTCATCTCCATCATTTTCTGCCTCGAATACAGTTAAATCATCATTAGCTTTTTCAACTGTCAAAAACGTTTCAAATAACATGCGTTTTCCATCTTGAATGTATTGGCCTAATGAGTGCAGGTCTGTTGAATAGACAACGGAAGCAGGGAAGATACCTTTACCTTCTTTACCTTCACTTTCCCCAAACAGTTGCTTCCACCATTCTTGAATATAGCGAAGTTTTTCATCAAAGGTTGCCATAATTTCGACCGGATAACCAGCATCATACAAATGCTTACGAATAATAGCATACTGAATAGCACTGTTTGTTGTTGGATCAACAAGATTGAATTCCTCTTGTGCTTTTGTAGCACCGCCCATTAGTTTTGCAATATCATATCCTGCGGCCGCGATTGGAAGTAAGCCAACTGCCGTAAATACCGAATATCTACCTCCAATATCATTTGGCACGACATAACGTTTATATCCCTTTTCAATTGCAAGTGATAAAAGGGCACCTTTTTCTTCATCTGTAGTGACGATAATACGAGATGTTGCCTGTTCACCGTAGCGTTTTTCCATGTATTGCTGTAAAAAACGGAATGCTAATGCTGGTTCGGTCGTTTTACCAGACTTGGATATTACATTTAAAGACACTTCTTTTCCATCTAAGTACGACATCAATTGTTTCAGGTACTCTCCACTGACCATTTGACCGGCAAAAATTACTTCCAGACCTTCTTTTGTTTCAAATGGTGTCGAAAGTGCTTCAATTACCGCTTTAGAACCTAGATAAGATCCGCCAATTCCGATAACGACAAGGACATCCGATGTAGAACGAACTTGTTCAGCTGTATTTTGAATATCTTGAAGAAATTCATTACTCATATTGCCTGGCCAATCAACCCATCCTAAAAAGTCAGCTCCAGCAGCTGATTTTGTATGTATCCCTTCATGTATTGCGTTTAGTCGATTCTTCACTTCAGGTGTAACCAATTGTGAATAATCCCCCGAATAATTTACATTAATATTCATACGAATCCCCTTTGTAATACTGCATTTATTACTACTAATTTTATCATTAAACAGATATAAAAACGAGCATATGATACAAGAAGATTTTGTTCGTATACTATACAAAAAATCCCTAAACGAGTATGTAAAGTTTAGGGATAGAACAGATAGTTTCTAACGCGATATAAAAATTAACGTTCTCCTCGGTCACTTAGCGGGTATTGGTTTAAACGGTTCTCTACATCTTTTGCACGGATGGGTTCTCCAGGACCTTCTAATTCATCTCCATCATAAGAAGAGTCCGATTGATTTTTAATATAGTTATCATAAACAGCGCCATAGTTCTTGTCTACATACAGGAGAATTCCTCCATTTTTCACTTCACTATAATAACGTTCAGACTCTTCATCAGTAAATCCCATTTGACTAAAGGCAGCACGAACTGGCTCATCACCCATCAAAAATGCTTTGAATTTATCTAACCAGTTACCTTCTACAGATTCTAACTCTACAGCTGTTTGTCCTCGCACGATTGAAAGTGATTCCTTGTCATCTGTTACGACATAAATATCGTCATCCACATATCCTTCTAATTTTAGTTCATTGATTTTGTCTAATACTTCCTGTTCTGTTAGAAATGATCCCACAAATTTTTTATCTGCCATTTTAAAAGACCTCCATATTTTTTAGTATTGCTATTAATTTACCCATTAGAGCCTGTCATAAACAAAGACATTTCTCTTCAAAGTTTAAAGGGTAGAAAAATATATTTTCTTTTAAGAACACATAGGTTGTGTAATTTTCTACACTAAATAATTGCTTATATACTTAACTACTATTATACTTAAACCATAACGTGATGGTTTGGAGTGATCTAATTGGGATCGAAAAACTAAGAATTGGTGAATTAGCAGAAAAAACAGGTATAACTAGACGGACAATAGATTATTATACAACGCTTGGCCTACTACAAGCTGAACGTTCCGCTTCTAATTATCGTTATTACTCTATAGAAATGATCGAGAAACTACGATTAATTGAGGAGAAAAAAGCTTCTGGAATGTCTTTGGAAGCTATCAAAAAACAATTTGAAGAGGTTCAAGTTGAAGAGGTTGATATTCAGGAGTTACGTTTACAAATGCAATATTTAGAAAAAGAAGTTACTCATTTAATAGAACAGATTAATTCAGAGGAAAAAGCTACTCAACACAATATAAAACAAAAAGTTTCATCAGAAAGCGTTGCGCTAATGCAATCTTTACTTTTACTTATCACTTAGGAGGTGAAGTCTTACTATTATAGTAAGACAACTTATTGACCGTATTAAACTTAACTATATTCATTATTTTATTAGCATTAACAGGATTTTTTGTTGCAACAGAGTTTGCAATCGTTAAGGTAAGGCATTCGAGAATAGATCAGCTTGTGGCTGAGGGCCGTAAAGGATCGCTTGCAGCAAAACATGTTACCACACATCTAGATGAATACTTATCGGCCTGTCAGTTAGGAATTACTGTTACAGCACTTGGTATTGGGATGGTGGGTGAATCGACATTTGAATTCATCCTACATCCTTTGTTTAATGGTATCGGTATTAGTACTGAATATATTCATTACTTTACAATCGGTGGTGCGTTTGCCATTGCAACATTTTTACACGTAGTAGTTGGGGAGTTAGCGCCCAAAACGGTTGCAATTCAAAAGGCGGAAGCTGTATCCCTTCTTTTTGCAAAGCCCATTATGATTTTTTATAGAATTTTATACCCGTTTATTTGGTTCTTAAATGGTTCCGCACGTATTTTAGTAGGTCTATTTGGTATGAAGCCAGCTTCTGAACATGAATTATCTCATACCGAAGAGGAACTGCGATTATTGTTAGCAGAGAGCTTTAAAAGTGGTGAGATAAACCAAAATGAATTGAAATATGTGAATAATGTCTTTGAATTTGATGATCGAATTGCTCGCGAGATTATGGTGCCACGTACTGAAATTATTGGTTTTGAAAAGAATGCAACATTCCATGAAGTACTTACATTAATTTCCGAAGAGCGCTACACCCGTTATCCTGTTTATGATGGAGACCATGATAATATAATCGGCTTTATAAATATTAAAGACTTTTTGACGCAGGGAATGAGTAATCGGGTTACTGCGGAGACATTTACGATGGAAAGGTTTACAAACCCTGTCATAAATACAATGGATACTATACCGATAAATTCCCTATTATTGAAAATGCAGAAAGAGCGTACGCATATTGCTATTCTTTTAGATGAGTATGGTGGTACTTCTGGTCTTGTCACAGTAGAAGATATTCTTGAAGAAATAGTTGGAGAGATTCGTGATGAATTTGATGAAGATGAAATAGCGGACATCCGCAAACTAAAAGATGATCATTATCTAATACACTCAAAAGTACTACTAGACGATGTAGCGAAACTTTTGAAAATTGAGTTAGAAAATCCAGATGTTGATACATTTGGTGGTTGGTATTACACGCAAAATATGGACCTGTTAATGGATAAACAGGTTGAGTATAATGGCTATAAATTCTCTATTTACGAAAAAGATGGTCATCAAATACATTTTATTGAAGCGATAAAAATACCTTCTTAATACCATGCAAGTGAATAATATTGAACCTTCTAGAGCTCAAATCTAGAAGGTTTTTTTATATAGCACTTTACTAGTCGATTTTCAGAGTAGGCAGGAGGGATATGTTAATATAAAGTAAAAAGCCAACAACTATCCGATCAACAGAAATAATTTAGGGAAGATCGAGAAAGGATACACAATGAATTTTTCGATGAATGAAGCAAAGATAAAGCAATTATGTGGGGTTACCGCTTTTAAAAAGGGTAAATCTTATTATCAAGCTGGAAAAGTACATGTGCATTCTTTTCAACCAGATATCATAAAAGCGACTGTACATGCAGTCGATGATGTGGAAGTTATGGTAGTAGCAGATATTGAGGGGAAGGTTGGAGGTACTTGTACTTGTCCGCCTATAGGATTTGTTAAAACATATTGTCAGCATATTGCAGCAGTGCTCTTTGTAGTAGAGGAAAAGGAAACAGAAGAGCGTCTGGCATCAAGAATGCTTGATTTGTTTGAAAACAGATCTGTGCACCCTACAGCAAAACAGCTACATTTTGATAAAAGACAAACATTACATATTGAATTTATATGTCATCTATTACCACTAGTTGATGGCTGGGATAACGGAATTGGCATTCAGGTAAAGGTGGGTACAAATAGTTTATATAGTATTTCTAACATGAAAGATTTTCTTCGTAATTTGGAGAGACAAGAGCCATTTGAATATGCCTCAGAACAATACTATGCTCCCGAGATATATAGCTTTCCAAAAGAATCAGATGCCGTGCTTCAGCTGTTATTAAAAGGGCAGCATGAGCAATCCCTCCACGCAGATACCTTACTCATCTCAGCATCCGACTGGGATCAGTTAGTCCCGTTGTTAACAGAAGCGCCATTAGTTCGATTCGTTCACGGGGAAAGGAAATATAGTGGGGTGAAGTTTGGAAGAGATCTTCCACTCCGTTTTGCCTTTGATGAAACGAAGAGGACCAATTACCAACTGAATGTGGAGGGACTTGATCAAATTGTTGTGTTGAAAGGCTATGGATATGCATTCTCACAGGGAATTTTGTATAAGCTTCTTCCAGAAGAATGTATAAGACTTGCCGAACTAAAAGAGATGCTTGATCAGTCTGGAAAACATGAATTAGTCATATCAGAGAGCCAAATCGATTATTTTATGGAGAAAACCATACCAGGGCTTATGAAGCTGGGGTATGTACATATTGCAGAATCTATTTCTAAAAGAATGGGAGAAACCCCACTCCGGGTAAAGCTGTTTTTAGACCGAGTCAAGCATCGAATACTTGCAGGACTTGAATTTCATTATGGACACCTGGTTATAAATCCTTGTGAGGAGATAGAGTCAGATGTTATGCATTATCCGGGTATTAGACGGCAGTTGGATAAAGAACAAAAGATTATCGATGTGCTAATGGAAAGTGGATTTTCTCAAACCTCGGGGGGATTCTACTTGTTTGATGAAGAGGCAGAGTATCACTTTTTATATCATGTCCTATCTGGTATGGAAAAGTGGGTCCAAATATATGCCTCGACAGCAGTTAAATTGCGTGTACAAAGAGGATATATTGGTCCGAGGATTAAAGTAGAAGTAAAAGAGCGAACAGATTGGTTAGAGTTTAAATTCGATTTAAAAGATATTTCAGAGAAGGAAATTCAGCGATTGATGATCTCCATAGAAGAAAAACGGAAATTTTACCGTATTCCAGGAGGTAACTTAGTTTCACTTGAAACCCCTGAATATCAAGCATTATCAAGCTTTATTATTGATATGGGAATCACGTCGGATTCATTTGACGATGAAATCCATATACCGTTAATAAAAGGGATGCAAATGATTGATGCTTTAGATCAAAGTGATCTATTAGAACCTGGTGAGAAATTTGCAAAGCTCATGAAAAACTTACATGACCCTGAAAACTCAGAATTGGATGGCGCTATACCTCTGGAAACGATACTTAGAGACTATCAAAAAGTAGGTTTTCGTTGGTTTCAGCTGCTGGCAAAATACAAATTTGGTGGTATACTCGCCGATGATATGGGACTTGGAAAAACCCTTCAAAGTATTGCCTTTATTGAATCCGTTCTTCCAGATATTCGTGCGAGAAATTTACCGGTGTTAATCGTGTGCCCTGCATCGCTATTATACAATTGGAGGAACGAGCTAAAAAAATTTACTCCACATATCCAGGTGCAGGTGATAGATGGTAATAAGACAAAAAGAAGTGATTTGTGGCGACACACTTTACATACTGATGTAATAATTACTTCTTATCCAACGCTACGATCGGATACAGATCTGTACCGGGAACGATTTTTTCATACATTGTTCTTAGATGAGGCCCAAGCCTTCAAAAATCCGGTAACCAAAACAGCGAAAGCAGTAAAAATGATCAAAGCAGATTTCCGATTTGCCCTAACGGGAACACCAATCGAGAATACATTAGACGAGCTCTGGTCTATATTCCATGTTGTATTTCCCGAACTATTACCTGGAAGAAGAGCCTTTAGTGAATTAAGTCGTGAAAATATTGCAAAACGGGTCCGACCATTTATTTTGCGTCGGATGAAACAGGATGTATTGAAGGAATTACCAAAGAAAACAGAAACAATGCTCTACTCTGAATTACAAGTCGAACAAAAGACATTATATGCCGCTTATTTGGCTGAACTTAAACAGGATGCACTGAAGCATTTAAAAAAAGGGAATCTTCAAAGGAATCGTATTAGAATATTAGCAGGTTTAACAAGGCTTCGACAGCTTTGTTGTCATCCAGCTCTATTTGTAGATGGTTACAAGGGAAGTTCAGCTAAATTTGAACAATTGATGGAGCTTCTAGAAGAGTGCAGAATATCAGGGAGAAGAGTGCTCATTTTTTCGCAGTTTACACAGATGCTAGGAATTATTAGAGGGAGACTTATACGAGAGGGGACTCCTTACTTCTATTTAGATGGACAAACCCCATCTGAAGAACGGGTAGAATTATGTGATCGCTTTAACAACGGAGAAGGGAATCTATTTCTCATTTCGTTAAAAGCAGGAGGCACTGGGTTAAATTTAACTGGAGCTGATACAGTTATTCTATATGACCTCTGGTGGAATCCAGCAGTGGAGCAGCAGGCCGCTGATCGTGCTCATCGAATGGGTCAAGTAAACGAAGTTCATGTCATACGTTTAATAGCTAAGGGTACGATAGAGGAAAAAATTACTCAGTTACAACATAAAAAACAAGGCCTCATTGATGAGGTCATTCACTCAGGGGAGGATACTTTGTCTGCAATGACAGAACAGGATATTAAAGAGATTTTAATGATTGAATAGGGAGTTTTTAAAGAATAGTCCAAGTGAAGCATAAAAGCTTTACTTGGTTTTTTTATTTGCTCTTATTCAGAAAATGGTGCTCTTTATAATCGTTTTTAGCACCTTATTTTTGATTCCTAATAGGAAAGTTTGTTAAATAGATTAAACGCCTTAAATGGCCGATAAGTGCTTAATTAACGGAATTGGATAATTCAAATTCTAAATTGTGAACTATAAATAGGCTAAAAGTTATTCTTTCTTTTATTACTTTATTGTAGTAAAAGTACCAAAGAAAGTATTAAAAAATCCTCCCCAAATTGAATTTTATTGATGTATTCATAAATGTATACAAGTACACAAAAAGAAAACATAGTGTATACATAATAGTAAACATGTACACAAAGAAGTGTACATGTTGATTTAACAGTATGTGTGCAATTGTGTATACAAGTATACGAAATGAGTAGAGTTGTATACAAAGAGAGATTAAATGTTTACAATTTGAATACATCTTTTGTTGGATTGACCGTGTTTACTCTATAAGATAACCTTAAATTGGTAGAACATATAGATGAAGGGATGATTTGATGAATACTTCAAGAATTTGTGCAATCGATGTAGGAAATGACTCAGTTAAAGCTTTATTTGGTAAGTTAGATTATGAACTCAATATTCCTAACGTAATAGCCGTATCCACAGAAGACAGACCTGTTATAGGAATAGAGGAATTGAATGATAAGGATCCAATTGAAGGAATTCATATTAGAGTTCACTCCCCTGCCCTAAATGATAATAATATAATTTACAGAGTGGGTAGTTTAGCAACAAAAAGTGATAATGCAACTGAATTAGACCCTGGTAGCAACAAATCAGAAGAAGATCAAACATTAGTAATGTTATTTGCTACTTTAGCTTTAGATGCAGTGAGAGAAGAAAACTCAGAACTATTCAAAAAGAATAATAATATAATAGATGCTAACTACACATTGGGTACAGGTTTACCTTTACGTGAAGTAAAAGAAGGTAAGGATGTAGGTTATCGTTCACAACTTTTAGGATCTGTTCACCAAGTGGAATTTTTAGTGACACCTAAATATCAAGGATTAAAAGTGAATATTAAGTTTGAAGAAGTTAAAATCTATCCTGAAGGATTTGCTGCATATATAAACTTAATAATGGATAATGATCTAAACATTATTAATAGAGATTTGGTAGACAAAAGTATCCTGATTCAAGATATTGGTGGACTATCAACGGATGTAGCAGTTATTAAAAATCGTAATGTAGATGATGATAAAGCGCAGGGGTTCAATTTAGGTGTTTCTGAAGCTCTAGAGTCTATTCGAGAAGAGATTAGATTAAAACATGGTGTAGAACTGGATAGCCGTAGAGATGTGGTAGATATTATCACTAGAAAAAATGATCGAAATCATATTATGGTGAATGGTAGCCGTACAAGCGTTCATGATATTACTGACCGAATTCTGCTAGACTTGGCGAAAAAAGAATATCGTCACTTACGTAATGTTTGGCAAAAAAATTCGCAAACAGAGATATGCTACTTTGTTGGTGGTGGAGCAATTGTATTAAAAGAGTATATCAAAACACTAAACAACAATCTAAATGGATATAACATCGAATTCTTTGAAGATGAAAAAGAGAGCATTTGGATGATGGCAAATGCCTATCATAAATTAATCTCTGATTTTGTGAGAAAGAATAAGAAAGATATAAAAAGTAATGAAGTAGTGAAACAAAAAGTAGAAAAATAAGGTGATTTCATGGAAAAAGCGAGGAACTCTGGTATTCAAAGGGGACAAGCAATTACTTTTCGTCTGCCTTCTGACACTCCTGATCACATTTTAAAGCAAATGCAAAAGTTAAAAGAGACTGAGAGAAGAAACTTTTCAAGTAAAATAGCAGAGTTTGTTTTGGAGGGAGTAAGTACCTCCTTATCTAAGGATAGAGAAACTATAACTATCCCGATGCCTAAGCAGTTAAGTAAGGAACAGCGTAACTGGCTCAAGCATGCACATTCCGAAGCTATGCTAGGAAATATTGTCTATCATTTGTTGTCTGATCCAGTTCGTGCAATGTCTATTCTTGCTTCCCTTAATAGTAATGCCTTAGATATTGACCAAGCCTTATACTTACAAGCTGAGCTTACTGAAGAAATAGATGATGAATTAGATATTAGTACTAATACTAGCATTTTGACGGAACAAGAGAATAATCCCCCAGAATTACCCGATGATGAAATCGAAGATGATTTAATGAACTTTGACTGGGAGCAAGCAAAACAAGAGCATGCCACCACAGAAGAAGATTCAGAGGAAAGTACCGAGATGGAAAGCTTGGATGATTTGCTTGGTGACTTTCTTTCCAGGATGAATAAATAAAAGTTGAAGTATAAATAGGTAAACTAATACCCCCAACCATTAATATTGGTTGGGGGTATTAGTCCTAGTGGAATTTTGTGGTTATAATCTATCACGTTTATTCAAAGGATCATTGTCCAAACGGTTTTCTTCCAACGGATCATTATCTAGAGCCTTAGCTTCGATATCATCTGTACGATGGATATTTGCTTCTTCGCGACGAACTGTCTCGTTTACAAACTCGGTGTCCGTTACTTTTCTCTTGCCTACAACAATTTCTTCACTTACGACAGGACGTTTGGTTACTTCTACTCTATCTTCCATAACTGGAATATGAATTTTTTCACCATCATCTACAATTTCTCCAGTGGCGTTTTCATCAACTACTGCACGTCTTTCAATATAAACTTCTTCGTGCTCTACTGGAACTTCAACTCTTTCTTGCGTTTTTACAACGTGTTTCTCAACGTTCACTTCACCAGCTAGTTGTTGTTCCTTGTCAATGGACAGTCTTTCCTCATGAAGGCGCATCCGTTCTTCTTGTGTATGACCATCAATGAAGTTGTCTGTTGTAGAGAAATTTGTACCTGTTTGCGTAGTGCCTAGATCTTTATCATTCTCATCGTAAATAGTTCCGTACTCTTTATCTACATAGAGAAGGATGCTACCGCTTTTAACTTCATTATAATACCGATCGGACTCTTCATCAGTGAAACCCATATTTAGAAACGCTGCTCGAACTGGTTCATCTCCACTCATGAAAGCCATAAACTTATCGAGCCAGTTACCTTCTACTGTAGATAGATCTACGTCCGTCTGACCGCGAACAATAGAGAGCGACTCTTTATCGTTAGACACTACATATATATCTTCTTCCACATAGCCTTCAAGTTTTAACTCGTTAATCTTATCGATTACTTCCTGTTCTGTTCTAAAAGATCCAATATATTTTTTGTTTGCCATTATTAATCTCCTCCTAAAAAATTAGATATTAATATCGTGCATGTTTAATAAAATACCCAGCAATGTTTTAAATTAAACAAAAGCAACTTCATTTTTGAATAGGATAAAGTTCAAAACAAAAAATTAAAGAAACTGCCAGTTGCTTATAAAATAAGGGTTTAAAGCACTTGAAACAATTTTTATAAGATATTATTATTCCAGTAATTGGATTTTTTGAAGCGAGTTAAGGGTAAAATAATTGGAGATGTCTTGGTTAGAGTTACAAAAACCCCAAATAATTGGCACTATGAAAAGTGCTGATTATTTGGGGTTTATCTTGAAATCTCTAATTTTTAGAGTCTCTCTCGAACTTAGGAACCAAATCGAAAATTCGTTGGTCCTCAAATGCATCTATGAGGCGTTCAAGCCAGTTGTAGTAATCTTTCATATACTTAAGCTTACTAATATCTATTTCAACCACTTCACGCAATTCATCACTAAGTGTTGGATTTTGCAATAACTCCTCATACTCTGCTAGTGACTTTTTAATAGCTGCTGAATGAAGAGTAACCGATCTCTGCCATTTAATAGAAAATAAATCGATGAAGCTTTGATGCCAATCATCGGTTACTTTATATAAATCTTTTCGAACTCCTTTTTTCCATGCACGCTCAACTAATTTTAGTTCAGACAGTGCCCGGACAGAAGTACTCATACTTGTTTTACTCATGCCTAATTTTTCTGTCATATCATCTAATGTTAAAGGTTCATTTTGAAAAAACATTGTGCCGAATTGTCTACCTGCAGAAGGCACCAAGCCGTATAAATGTATATTTTGGGCAATTGCTTCTATAATTCTTTCCCGTGCTTTATCTATTTTTTCATGGTCCTCCATATACGTTCCCTCCACTGAAATTAGCTTCATTCAAATCATCTGCTAACTAAATTTAAATGTATTATATCCTTACCCAAAAAGCAATTTTTTTAAATATTTTTCGTACAGTTTTAACTGTACAAACAATTAATATAGTTAATACTGTTGAAATTATACGAAAAAACCACTATAATGAATTGGGTTCGGATTTTTCGGACGGTAAGGAGTGAAGATATGACTGAGGAATACATAAATAAAAAAATAGTGGTAAAAGACGCTACTAAGATATTTGGTAAAAGTAGTGGCCGTGCTATACAGATGCTGAAAGATGGCAAAACAAAAAGTGAAATATTGAAAGCCACGGGGGCAACTGTGGGGGTAAAACAAGTATCCTTTGATGTAAATGAAGGTGAAATTTTCGTCATAATGGGTCTATCTGGAAGTGGTAAATCAACATTAGTTAGACTACTTAATAGATTAATAGATCCAACGATGGGGCAAATATTACTGGACGGTAAAGATATTGTACAGATGAATAAAGAGCAGCTTCGTAATGTAAGACGGAAGAAAATTGGTATGGTTTTCCAAAACTTTGCGCTCTTCCCACATAAAACAATTGTTGAAAATACAGAATATGGTCTAGAAATCCAAGGGATATCTAAAAAAGAACGGAACGAAAAAGCAACAGAGTCATTAAGACTTGTTGGTTTGGCGGGATATGAAGACCAATACCCGAAACAACTAAGTGGGGGTATGCAACAGCGTGTCGGACTTGCTAGAGCACTGGCAAATAACCCCGACATCTTGCTTATGGATGAAGCGTTTAGTGCATTAGATCCACTGATACGAAAAGATATGCAAAATGAGTTGCTTCAGCTTCATCACGATATGCAAAAAACAATTATTTTCATTACACATGATTTAGATGAAGCACTTCGTATCGGTGATCGTATAGCACTGATGAAAGACGGAGAAATTGTTCAGATTGGATCACCTGAAGAAATTTTGATGAGTCCATCCAATGAATATGTCGAAAGGTTTGTAGAAGACGTCGATTTGTCTAAAGTACTAACTGCTGGTCACATCATGAAAAAAGCCGACACAGTAAAAGTTGATCGTGGTCCGCGTGTAGCACTTCGACTGATGAAACAACTGGGTATTTCTTCTATATATGTAGTGGATAATGCGAATCGCTTACTAGGAGCTGTAACTGCGCAAGATACTCTAGAAGCTATTGAATCGGAGAAGTCTTTGAATGATGTGCTTATTTCTGACCTTCCGATGATTTCACCTGATACAGTGCTTACGGAACTATTTGATGTAGTGTCAACCGCGAGCATTCCTGTTGCTGTTATCAATGAGGAACAAAAGCTGCAAGGGATTATCATTCGTGGTGCCCTTATAGGTGCATTATCTGGGGATAATGATTTTATAAACAAAGATGGAACAGTGGATTCCGAAGAGCAAACTATTACGGGGGTGAAGTAAGATGGATAAATTATTACCTCGTTTACCTTTTGCTGATTGGATTGATACTGGTGTTGACTGGTTAGTAGATACATTCGGGACTGGTCTGGACGGATTTGCCGATGTATTAGAAGGGGTAGTAGAAGGTTCAGTAGATATATTGGATTTAGTTCCTTCTATATTACTAGCTTTTATCTTTGCTTTGATAGCTGGAATTATATCTACAAGAAAGATTGCCTTCTTTTCATTGATTGGACTCTTATTCATTGATTACTTAGGATATTGGTTCCCTATGCTTCAAATGTTAACGCTAGTACTTACTTCCGTTATTTTTGCATTAGTAATTGGTATTCCTGTCGGGATTCTTGGTTCACAAAAAGCAGGTGTGCGAAAGGTAGTAAATCCAATATTAGATTTAATGCAAACAATGCCTGCATTCGTATATTTAATACCAGCGATTTTCTTTTTCAACATTGGAGTAGTACCGGGAGTTGTAGCATCGGTAATTTTCGCAATGCCTCCTACAATACGTTTAACGATGTTAGGCATTCAGCAAGTTCCAAAAGATTTAATAGAGGCAACAGAAGCATTTGGTTCAACAACATGGCAGCGTTTATTTAAAATCCAAATTCCTCTAGCGAAACCTACAATTATGGCAGGGATAAACCAAAGTATTATGTTAGCACTATCGATGGTAGTAATCGCATCAATGGTAGGTGCGCCAGGCTTAGGGGAAGAGGTATACCGCTCTGTTACGCAATTGAAAACAGGAGTTGGTGTAGAAACGGGATTATCTATTGTAATCGTTGCGATTATTTTAGATAGAGTCACGCAATACGCTGGAAATAGAAAGAAAAAATTAGGGGGACATTCATTATGACATTAACAAAAAAGATAACAGGTATTGGCGCAATTGCATTACTTTCACTTGGATTAGCAGCATGTGGTGATGCAGATGAGAAAAACGATTCAACATCTACAGACTCCACAGTAGGAGAATCCCTTAATTACAAAATTACGGGTATCGATCCTGGAGCTGGAATTATGGAAGCAACAGAACGAGCTATTACAGACTATGAACTAGATGAGTGGGACCTTGTAAGTGGTTCAAGTGCTGCAATGACAGCCTCTTTAAAAAAAGCATATGATGCGGAAGAGCCAATTGTGGTAACTGGTTGGACTCCTCACTGGAAATTTGCTGAATATGATTTAAAATACCTTGAAGATCCAAAAGGTTCATATGGTGGAGAAGAAGAAATTCACACAATTGGTCGTACTGGATTACAAGAAGATATGCCAGAAGCTCACCAAGTCCTTTCTAATTTCAACTGGACAGAGGATGAAATGGGTGAAGTAATGATTGCTATCAAAGACGGTGAAAAACCTGAAGTAGCTGCACAAACATGGATTGATACAAATCCTGAGAAAGTTGCAGAATGGACAGAAGGTATTGAAAAAGTGGATGGTGACAAGATTAAACTTGCATATGTTGCATGGGATAGTGAAATTGCCAGCACGAACGTTATGAGCATCGTATTAACAAGTTTGGGCTATGACGTAACAATGCTTCAAGTGGAAGCTGGTCCAATGTGGACTGCTGTTGCAGACGGTAGTGCAGATGCATCGCTTGCAGGTTGGTTACCATTAACACATGCTACGTATGCTGAGAAATTCGATGGCAAATTCGAAGATCTTGGTACAAGCATGACAGGTGTGAAAATTGGATTAGTTGTACCAGCATATATGGACATCACATCTATTGAAGACTTAAAAAAATAATTAGAAACGAAACAAATCTCCTCAGAGTAGATATTCTGAGGAGATTTTTCTTTTTATTTCTATCTTCAAAAGAATAATGATTATACGCTTAGGAATTTACCTTTAGTGAATCTTTATGTTCTCTATATAATAAGGCAATAGTAGTGAGCAAAATATTTTAGGATTAAATATATATCCGGCATTTATGATAATGAGTTTAATTGAGCTAAAATGTATATACCAATGAGGTAAGAAATTGAAAGTAACTTTTGTGACCAAATGTCATCTGAAGTGAAAGCGATTTCCGTTATAATTTATATTAAGGGGGAGCTAGGGATGTTGGAAAAACGAAGTCTGAATACTTTTTATCAATTGATGAAATTGCAACCGACGCAACTAACCTCTTTTATGGACAAGATAAACCTAACTGAACATCAGTTTCAATATGATGTAGAAAAAGTTAATAGCTTCTTATATAAAGTAGGGGTAACGCCCATTAACATTTCGGGTGACCGAATCATAATAGGGCAAGAAGTAATCGATTACTGGAAGGAAAATGGAGCAGGCTTTGTAGCAAATCAATTTTCTTTTGAGCAGGAAGAGCGTGTAATTATATTCTTGTTATATACCTTTATCCGACATGAACCTCTCTCCAATTTTCACTTTCAACACTTGTTTGGCGTTAGTAAAAATACCGTCAGTTCAGATGTGAAGCGAGTTAATAATTTTTGTGCTGATTTCCGTGTAGAAGTGCGCTATTCGCGTGTACATGGATACCATTTAAAAGGGACAGAAGAAGATAAGCGAAACTTAATGCTCAAAGCAATTTCTACATTGAAGATTAAATCATATGCTCATGAAAAGTTCACATTTATATTTCAGCAGCAACAATTACAGAATCAGTACGATAACTACCAACAAGTTTTGAAGGATTTTGAACAGCAGTATTCATTTGCATTCACGGAAGATAGATTGGATGAATTTATCTACTTACTTCAAATGGTTCATATTCGTCAACAACAACATAAACGGGTGCAAATCTATCCAGATACAGTGAGTTTTTTAGAAAATCAACAAGCTTTTCTAGTATCTACATTGATACAGCGGCGCTTGGGATATACAACTAATCGGGAAGAAGTTGCCTTTTTGACAATTCAACTGCTTGGCATTTGCCAAGGGGAGGTTAGCCCTGTTAGAACGGATGCACTATTTGCGATTACAGAACAAATTATTGTTAATTTTGAACGTTATGCATGTATCCAATTATTAGATAGAAACAAAGCAATGGAAACGTTGTATTTACATTTTAAGCCTGCCTACTACCGGATGCTCTTTAAAATACCAATTACAAATGTATTACTTAATGATATTAAGGAAGAGCATCGAGACTTGTTTATCGTCGTAAAAGAAGTACTCAAGCCAATTGAGCAAATGTTAAACATTAAGGTACCAGAAGATGAGGTAGGATTTCTAACCCTTCATTTTGGTGGATTGCTTAAAATGGATAGTGACAGCTCACTAAAGTTGTTTAGAGCTTTAATCGTTTGTCCAAATGGTATTAGTTCAAGTTTAATGCTGGAAAACCAATTAAAGTCACTTTTTCCACAGTTTAAATGGACTTCATCGTTTTCATCCTATGATTTTCAACATCTTGCAGATACGGAGTACGATCTTGTATTTTCCACTGTGGTACTTGAAACAAAAAAGCCGTTATTTATCATTAGACCAATTATGAGTGAAATGGAAAAGAAGGAACTAATACAAACAGTAGAAGGACTCACGCTCCAACAGTCATACCATAATCCAACCTCAGATGAATTAATAAAGATTATTCGTCAGTACGCGGATATTAAACAACCTGAGCTGCTAAAAAACGCATTACAACAGGCTTTGTTTAAAAATGATTACTTGAATATAGGGAGGAAACAACCAGTGTTAAAGGATTTATTAATCGAAGAGAATATCCAATTTATAGATGAAATAAGAGATTGGAAAGATGCAATCAAGGCCGTAGCGGAACCACTGTTATTAAATGATTCCATTACAAATCAGTATGTAGATGTCATGATTGAGAACGTAGTGACAATGGGACCGTATATTATTATCGGTGAACAAGTCGCGATACCGCATGCACGCCCAGAATTCGGTGTGAAGAAATTAGGCATGAGCTTGTTGAAATTATCAGAACCAACTTACTTGTTAGGGGAAGAGCAAAACAAAGTAGAAATATTCATTTGTTTAGCTGCTATTGATAACCAAACACATTTAAAAGCATTGGCTCAATTAACTACCTTGTTGAGTGATCCTGAAAAACTAGAACTTTTAAAGAAGGCTGAGAAAAAAGAAGATATTCTAAACTTAGTTGTAGAGTTTTCTGAACTATAAGCTTACAAAAATGAAAAATACAATCGAAACTAACTATTAATAGGAGGAAGTAAAAATGAAAATTTTAGCAGTATGTGGGAACGGTTTAGGTACGAGTTTTATATTGTCGATGAATGTAAATAAGGCACTAAAAGTATTGAATATAGACGGAGAATGCAAGAATATGGATTTGGCTAGTGCAAAGACAGAAGTAGCTGATTACTTTATTGGTACTCCTGAAATTATGGAGCAATTGCAAGATGGCAACAAAAAAACGATTAGTATTGTCAATATGGTCAGTGCAGATGAAATTCAGAAAGCGTTAACTACTCATATCGTGGGGGAAAAATAGTATGTTTGATTTTATCATGAAGGATATTTTAGGTACTCCAGCTATATTGGTAGGGTTGTTCGCTTTGTTTGGCTTACTTTTGCAGAAGAAAGCCATTACCGATGTTGTTTCCGGTACATTAAAAACGATTATGGGCTTCATTATTCTTAATGCAGGTGCGACAGTATTAACGGGTTCTCTTACTATCTTCGGAGAAATGTTCGAAAAAGCATTTAATATTGAAGGCGTTATTCCAAACAATGAAGCAATTGTGGCGTTATCACAAAATGCTTTTGGTACGGAGACCGCTATGATTATGTTAATAGGTATGATAGTGAATATCGTCTTAGCACGATATACAAAGTTCAAATATATCTTTTTAACAGGACATCACACTATGTTCATGGCTTGTTTACTTGCTGCTGTGCTTTCCACATCAGGGATGGGGAGTGTTCCTCTTGTAATTCTTGGGTCTCTAATTTTAGGTGGATTGATGGTTCTACTACCTGCAATGCTACAACCTACGGTAAGAGAGATTACGGGTTCAGATGATATTGCTGTAGGACATTTTGGTTCTTTCGGTTATTTCGTTGCTGCTAAAGTTGCTAAACTGACAGGAGATAAAACGAAATCAACAGAAGAGGTTAAAGTGCCAAAATCACTTGGTTTCTTACGTGATTCATCCGTAGCATTAGCGTTAACAATGACTATTATGTTCTTTGTAGTTTCATTATTTGTTGGGCCGACTTACATAGAGGAAAACCTTAGTGATGGTACAAACTTCTTAGTATTCTCATTACTTCAGGCCATTACTTTTGCTGCTGGGGTGTTCATCATCTTAGCTGGTGTTCGTATGTTGATCGCTGAAATTGTTCCCGCATTTAAAGGGATTGCAGACAAAATTGTTCCAAATGCAAAACCTGCACTAGATGTACCAATCGTGTTCCCATTTGCACCTAATGCAGTTATTATTGGGTTCTTATCAAGTTTCGTAGCTGGATTACTAAGTATGTTTTTACTTCCACTCGCTGGATTGGCAGTAATCGTACCAGGACTTGTTCCTCACTTTTTCTGTGGAGCAGCCGCTGGAGTATTCGGTAATGCAGTAGGTGGACGTAGAGGTGCTATAATTGGTGCTTTTGTACAAGGGATCTTAATCAGTTTCCTACCAGCAATGTTATTACCAGTCCTTGGTTCGCTAGGATTTGAAGGCACAACGTTTGGTGATTCTGATTTCGGTGTAGTAGGTATTATCATTGGTTATATTATTAATCTATTTAGTTAGTAATAGACTAATAAATTTACACATATAAAAGTAAAACAGTCATGGACGACAGGAGTCTATGGCTGTTTATCTGTATTGGGAGTCAACCACATTCGAGTAAGACTCTAAACTATTTTTCTAAATACAATTCAAACACATAAAATCCCGTAGGAACGAGTAATACTTGTTCCTACGGGATTTTGTTTTTTGAGCGATGTTGATTTATTAGATTATCTGATTATAAAAGCCAGTCCTAAAGAATACATTGTTTGAAAGGGAGTTGGTTTTCCAAAATGAATTTGGGCGATTTCACAATGTTTTACATTATAAAGGGGGACAAGCATTGAAAAAGAAACTAATTTTGAGCATCATTACTTTAATAGTCATGAGTATTGTTGCGGGGTGTGGGTTTGGGGGAGGAAAGGTACTAGATCGAATGGAAAAAGACGAAGTGCTGAATGTGGCATTTGAGGGTACGTATCCACCATTTAACTATTTAGATGACAATGGCGAACTAACAGGTTTTGATGTAGACATTTCAAATGAAATTGCGAAAAGATTAGGCGTGAAAGCTAACTTTGTAACTTCAAAATGGGAAGGCTTAATAGGTGGTTTAAAGGCAGATAAGTTCGATATTATCATTGGGCAGATGACTGTAACAGAGGAAAGGAAAAAAAGTGTAGATTTTACTGATCCATATGTTATAACAGGCTCGGTGTTAATCACTCGTGAAGAAACAAACGATATTAGTAAACTAGAAGATATTAAAGGTAAAAAAGTTGGTGTAGGTGGGGGAACTACGTTTGAAGAAATTGCAAATAGTGTAGAAGGTGCAGACGTCAAGCTATATAAAGCGTTTAGCGATTATTTAGAGGATCTTAAAAATGAAAGATTAGATGTCATTATTAATGACCAACTGCTAGTGAGCTATAACATCAAAGAAAATAATCTGCCGATCAAAGTTGCGAGCGATATTCTCAAAGTGGACGAAGTTGGAATGGCAGTCAATAAAGGTAATGAAGATTTTGTTGAGAAGGTGAATGAGGCTCTAAGTGAGATGAAAGAGGATGGGACGTATAAGGAAATATATAAAAAGTGGTTTGGTTCCGATCCTGTTGAACAATAAATAACAAAAGTACAAACATGATAAGGAGGAAAGAAAACCTTGCATATCGTAGTTTTAGGAACAGGGATGATCGGGACAACGGTCGTAAGTGAACTTGCCAATTTTACTGATATAGATCTAATTACTGCTGTTGATGTTAGGCAAGAGAGTATAGATAAATGTTTAGAAATCTCAAATAGTCATAAAGTTGAGGGAAAAGTTGCTTCATTAGAAACAAAAGAAGACATAGCTGAAGTATTAAAGTATGCAGATGTGGCTGTTGCATGTCTTCCTCATTCTTTGAGTCTCGTAGCTATAAAAGCAGCAATAGAATCGAAATGTCATTTAGTAGATTTAGTAGGATCTATGTTCAATGAAAAAATAGAATTACATGAGGCGGCAATGGATGCAGGGGTAATTATCGTACCAGGCTGTGGAGTAGCTCCTGGAATTACGAACTTTTTGGCAGCACAAGGAATTGAGATGCTAGAGGAAGCAGAGGAAGCGATTATGATTTGTGGGGGGATTCCGAGACATCCAGTTCCTCCATTATGGTACCAGGTTGTTTTTCGATTAGAGAGTGTGCTAGGCCTTTATACAAAACCGGCTATTGCAGTGGAAAACGGACAACTTGTAGAACTATCTCCTTTATCAGGATTAGAAAAGATGACATTCCCTCAACCCGTAGGTGACTGTGAAGCTGTTATTACGGATGCGCATAGCACAGCTTATATTCTAAAGGATAAAGTGAAAAACCTATATGAAAAAACAGTTAGATACCCTGGGCACTGGGACAAGATGAATGTATTAGGAGAATTAGGATTTCTTGATAATATTCCTATTACAGTAGCAGGAGTTACAATCACGCCACGAGCATTTGCAGAGCGAATCTTGGCACCTAAAATGCTAGGTGCCTCTCATGAAGATGTGACAGTGCTCCGAGTGGAAGTTAGTGGAGTTAAGGATGGAAAGCCAACTAAATTTACATGGGAAATGGTCGACTTATACGATCATGAACGAAAGATTACCTCTATGGCTAAAACTACGGCAATCCCTGCAGCGATCATGGCGAAATGGATTGCTTGTAAAAAAATCATAGAGACAGGTGTTGTACCAATAGAGAGCTTAATCGTTAAGGAAAGGTTCCAACCATTTATGGAGGAGCTGAACAATCTTGGAATTCAAATAGATTTTAAAGAAGATATTTTACTCTAAGTGATTATCAACCTTGTAATTCGTCGGAAAGGAGGTTGATGTATGGATGTTACGATAATTATTGATTCATTGCCATCTTTGCTTAAGGCAACTTTAATGACTATTTTACTGGCAGCGATATCCATCATAATAGCGCTCGTTCTTGGATTTTTTGCTGCAATTGTAAGAATCCTAAAAGTAAGAATATTAAACGGAATTGCCACAGCGTATGTTTCGATTATCCGTGGAACTCCTCTTCTTGTTCAGATTTTTGTCATTTACTATGGGTTGCCGCAGATTGGTATTTCGCTAGACCCAATATCTTCAGGAGTAGTGGCATTAAGCTTAAATGCTGGGGCTTACCTTTCAGAGTCCTTTAGGGCAGCAATTCTTGCTGTGGACAATGGTCAAATGGAAGCATCATTATCCATGGGAATGACGTATTCGCAAGCATTAAGGAGAATTATTCTTCCGCAAAGCCTTCGAATAGCTATTCCTACCTTATCTAACACATTTATTGTGCTTATCAAGGATACCTCTCTAGTCTCCGTTATAACGGTAACTGAACTACTGCAAATGTCGAGTTTAATCATCGCAAAAACATTTGAACCACTCACCATCTATTTACTAGCTGCGGCTATTTATTGGATATTAATAACTTTCTTCACAACTATTTTAGATAAACTAGAAGTTCGTACATCAAAATACTTGGTTCGCTAAGTACGTGCAGCATTTTAAATACGAATGATAGGAGATGTTCATGAGTATCATTCAAGTTAATAATTTGAGAAAAAGCTTCGGTACGAATGAGGTATTGAAAGGAATAGATTTAACAATTACTAAAAGTGAAGTGGTTGTTATTATGGGACCAAGCGGTTCAGGGAAATCAACCCTACTACGCTGTCTAAATTTCTTAGAAGAGCCAACGGAGGGTGTTATTCGTATTGGTGAATTCCAAGTAGTTACAGGCGGCAAAGCAAATAGTAAACGAAAAAAAGAAATTAGAGAACTAAGGAAGAGAACCGGGTTTGTATTTCAATCGTTCAATCTATTTCCCCATAAAACGGCCATTGAAAATGTGATGGAAGGGCCAATCATAATACATGGAACCAAAGTAGAAGAAGCTAGAATATTAGCGAAGGCACTACTTACAAAAGTCGGTCTTGGAGATAGATGTGATTACTACCCAGCACAGTTGTCAGGCGGACAGCAGCAAAGGGTAGCAATTGCAAGGTCGTTAGCCTTAAACCCTATGGTAATGCTCTATGACGAGCCTACTTCTGCACTAGATCCTGAGCTTGTAAAAGAAGTTCTACAGGTGATAAAAGATTTGGCACGAGAAGGAATGACGATGATTATCGTGACACATGAAATGAGCTTTGCAAAAGACGTCGCAGATCGAGTTATTTTTATGGACAAAGGAGTAATAGTGGAACAAGGAACATCAGAAGAGATCTTCCTGAAACCAAAAGAGGAAAGAACGAGACAGTTCTTATCGATAGTTAAGTAAAAGGAGTACCAGGTTCTATAACAGTTCTGAATTTGAATAGAGCCTGCTATCTTTTACTCCTTTACTCTTTTTCTTCAATATGAGTTGCAATCTCCAAAGCAATTATTGGATCCTTTACTTCGTCTATCATATAAACTGTACTTTCCTTTTGCCAAATAATGCGATTATCTGATTGATACACGTCAATATGAGCAAATCCGTTCGGTTTCGGAATAGGTAATGTATGAGTTTCTAAAAACTCAGTGGCTTCTTTTGCAAGTTTTTCTCCTTTTTCACCTTCTGAAGTATGTGTGTGTGCAGCGATTGCCCAACGACCTTCATTCCAACTTGTCCACATGGAGCCAGCGCCAGCATCCTGATAGCCGGTAATGCCAAACCCAAGATCAATTGGTTGTCCTCCAAACTCACTAAAGTTTTCAAATCCTACTTGTTCATTTGCTTCCTGTATGCTCTCATATTTTTGTGCTTTAAGACGAGCAATAATTTGATCATCTGCTAACATTTCATGATTAACAGCAATGGGCTCATCGCTTTCGTAAAAAATAACTTCATAATTGTTTGTATCTGATTTTGTCGTTGCGGTTAAATATTTTCCTTCTTCTAATGGTAATTCACTTGGCAGCATTTTAGTTAGATCAGTTTTCAAGTCAGTTTTTACTGCATCTAATACTTCTGCTTGTGTCATAGTTTGTTCAGTTTGATTGGTTTCGTCATTCTGTGGAAGGTTTTTGTCCGACTGTACTTCCGAAATCTGTTCTTTGCTATTATTCGTCATTTTATTTACATCATCGCTAGTGGAACAAGCACTAAGTAAAATTACGGTAAGGGCAGTGGTGGAAATTGGTGTTATAAATTTCATTTGAATTTTCCTTTCTCTGCTTCCTTTTTTCTCTTCATTAAAAAGTAAACTCCATTGGTAGTCAAGAATATAACGTTTACTGGGAATCTGAGTGCTTTTACCAAACCTCAGGAAAACAAAAAAGGTATAGAAACGTAAAAGTTTCCATACCTTTTTCAATTAATAAACTTAATTAACTCATACATCAACAATTTTTTTAAAATCATTCCCGGTTGGGTTCTGGAATAATTGTATTCCAAATTCCGCGGCTACGGCAAAAAGGTGATCGAATATATCTGCTTGAACCGTTTCATAGACAGCCCACTGTGTGTCGTTAGTAAATGCATATATTTCTAGCGGTAATCCGTTCTCGGTTGGAGCTAACTGTCTAACCATTAAGGTCATGTCCTGATTGATTCCAGGATGATGTCGAAGATAGTTGCTAATATATGCTCTAAACACACCAATATTTGTAAGAGTTCTTCCATTCACTCGATTACTGTGATTAATTTTATTTCTTGTATTGTACTCAGCAATTTCACTTTCCCTAAGGGTCACATAGTCTGAAAGATAGTGGATATTTTTAAAGTTATTAATCATTTCTTCCGTACAAAATGAAATACTGTTCTTATCAATAAATAACGAACGCTTAATCCGTCGTCCTCCAGAGGTTTGCATCCCTCGCCAATTTATAAAAGAATCGGATATTAGGGCATAGCTTGGAATCATCGTAATCGTTTTATCAAAGTTTTGGACCTTTACAGTATTTAAGGAGATATCAATAATGT
The DNA here is from genome assembly GCF_900115805.1 of Psychrobacillus psychrotolerans. Taxonomy (GTDB): domain Bacteria; phylum Bacillota; class Bacilli; order Bacillales_A; family Planococcaceae; genus Psychrobacillus; species Psychrobacillus psychrotolerans. The sequence goes on along the minus strand of NZ_FOXU01000002.1, from coordinate 361,947 downwards.
CTCCATCTGCCCCGTATTTCGGCATTTCAATCCAGTCACCAACCTGGACCATATCATTAGTGGACAATTGAATTCCAGCAACGAGACCTAATAATGAATCTCTAAAAACCAACATGAATACGGCGGATAGAGCACCAATACCACTCAGAAGAAGAAGTGGGCTCTTTCCAATCAGGTTAGCTATCACCATAATAATCCCAAGAGTTATGATAATAATTTTAACAACTTGTATATACCCTTTAATAGGTTTGGTCCTAGATACTTCATAGGTTTGATAAATATCATTCATTGCATTTAAAGCACTATTGATAATTACTAACCCCATAATTATTAAATATGCTATGGAAACTTTTTGGATCAAATTTTGAAAGGATTCAGGGAACGCGAAAGCAAAGAAATAAATAATAATCGCTGGAACAATATGCGATAGCTTATGAAAAACCTTTCGTTCCAAAAGCATATCATCCCATCGGAATTTTGTGTTTTGTACGATTTTAGTGATGACCCTGATAACTACTTTTTTACTGATAAAATTAGCGATTATACAGACAAACAGTATAAATAGCACCATAATAATTAGTGAAAGATAACCCGCCCAGGTTATATCCATATTAAATTCTAATAGCTGGTTATAAATGTAATCCATCTATTTCACCTCATTGTATATATTATTGTTGGTATTAAGTTTGCTACTCATTTTTGTCATAAGTGTAATGAGGTAATAACCATTGTATCAGAAAAAATTGGACTTCACTTTCTTCGAGGCTTCGCGAATAAATTGAGCATTCGAGAAGTGACTATAAGATGAACTTTTTGAGAAAGAACGGAGATTTCCAATTATGATTTACCTATCTAATTATTTATAATCCTCTATCGGAAGTTGGAAGTTGACTACCTGGTAGCATAAAATATAAAAGGAAATAATATATATGCTGTTAAAAACAAGTAACAGACATGGAATGCTTTATGGGATTCATAGATAAGGTAGATTTAAATGCGATGAAATTGAAGGGGACGGTACTATAGCTAATTATTTGTGAAGATGGCAGTTATAAATGATTAAGTGCTGCTAAATTCTGAAGTATTCTCTATATGTTTTACAAATGATATAATTGCTGTCATTAGTAAAGAGTATCAGCTATTCACGCATGGAGGATTTCAAATGATTGAAGTAATAACGGTAGTAAATATGTTGGTAGAAGTAAAAAATACGAAAGATTATGAAAAAAAAGTAGAAAAGATTTTGCAGTCCAAGACTCGGTCGATTCAACATATAGAGACGATTAATATGTCGAAACCAAATGAAAAACTGATCGTAAGCGCTTTGGTGAAGTATAGAGTTCTCATAGAAGAAAGAATGGAGAACAAGTTTTTAGATGATTATGTGGGTCTCGTTCTCCCGATGTTTTATAATCGTTTTAAAGCAATGCCTGTCAGCAATCTAATCTATAAGATTTCAAGAATCAAAAAAGAAAATATGTCACGGTGTTATATTGGTTATTATTAGGTGCAATAGTTATGACTCAATAAAAATAGACTTGTAAATCGAAATGGAGACAAATCTATCATCTCTGTAGTCGGAATAAGGTTAGTCGGCACGAATCTTGATGGGCTATATGCCTTTCAAGGTTTTTTAATTAGAGATTTGCTTAATGAACTTGGATTTAAGAATTGTAAAAGATAATAATTTTAAAAAAAGTATCCCATTATTTTAAGTATTATAAACACTAGTCTTTAGTTCTACTACTATTTCCTTAATTATCAGAAAATTCAATTTTATATTTGACTGCTTATTTGTGCTTCGGTATATTGTTGAAGGGAGGATTATTCCTGATTTATATTATTTTTTGGAGGTTATCGCCTTTAAAGTATGTACCTTAATGAAATCTTCTCTAAATAATGGAGGTGGAAATTGATCTTGTAGGTTGACCAAAGTCACAATACTATAACAAGGGAGTGAAAGTTTTGAAAATTAGAAGGTTTTTTAGGGTCTTTTTAGCTTTATTATTAATGGTTTCTCTATTTCCGGTCTCTTCATATACAGAAACGAACAACGAAGATTTGATTGAGGTAGAGGCAGCTCCATTAGACCCTACTATCGATCCGGTGGGGCTTAAGCATCCGATAAGTTATATTGATGAAAATTTGGATGGCAAAGCGGATTTTATCATGCTTTATACATCAGAATTTGCAAAAGAGATTTTAGTGAAGAAGCACTGGGTAGCAGTTCAAGTTGATGCAAACAATACGGTTACAGAGGTAGTCAGTCAATCAGTTAATGGTGCGATACCTATCTGGGAGGATGAACAATATTTGAAAATTCCTGAAGGTGGATATGTTCTTCTAGCACAAGACGACTCCTGGGGTACGAAAAATTTCCGTAAATACTTAGCTACAAATTTTAAGAAAGGTGACATTATTAAGTTGAGAAAGAATGGTAATGTGGTTCCAATTACAGAATTTATGACAGGTAATGGAATGAAGGCGAGCATTATTTTACAAAACGAGTTAATGTATACACTTACAGAACCACAAGCTAATATCTCTGGTTCCATCCAGAACTTTGAAAGTGGTCAAAGCTATCAATTATTAATAAATGGACAAGAGGTAGAACTTCGAGAAGATGGCTCCTTCGAATATGTGTATGAACTAACTCCAGGCACCAATTATATCGATGTAGAAATATACAAGAATGAAGTAATTCATGATAAAAAGTCTTTAATTGTTTACCATCAAGACACGCTAACTGTTGAGAAGGAAGTCTTTCTTTGGGTTGAGCAAGGTCCAAACGTAAGAAGATTCCAATCCAGTGAAGATGTTCGTAACATGCTCCTTGCAGCTAAAGATGCAGGTGTGACAGCAATTATATTTGATGTGAAAGGTGTTGAAGGTTTCGCTTCCTATCAAAAGAATGATTTAACAAATCGTCCTTATATAAGTGAAATGACAGCGGAAGGTAGAAGTGGCTCAAACCCAGATCTAGACTTGTTACAAGAATTTATTGAACATGGTCACCAATTAGATATGAAAGTTCATACCTCCTTTAATGTGTTTGCGGAAGGCTCTATTGCCCATAATGAATCTGCAGTTTTAAATGACCATCCAGAGTGGGAAGAAATGGTTTACCGATCTGAAGATAATGGAGAAATTTTACCATTAAGGGAAAGTGCATATGGTAAAAAAGGAGCTTTAGTTACTTTTGTAAATCCTTCAAACCCAGAAGTTCGAGACTATCAATTAAAAACGTTTGAAGAAGTAATGAAAAACTATGATATTGACGGTATCACATTGGATCGTGGCAGATATGACAATTATTTTGCGGATTTCAGCGATCTCTCAAGAACCCAATTTATAGAGTTCCTTGCTGAAAGAGGGAAAACATTAACAAATTGGCCACAGGATGTCTTTTATTATGAAGGCAGTAATCGTGTAGATGGCCCACTTATCAATGAATGGTTTACATTTAGGTCTAGCATAATTAATAGTTTCGTAGAAGAATCAAGGGAATTAGTAGACCGATATAATGTAAGTGATAATCGTGATATTGAGTTATCCGCATATGTTGGTTCTTGGTTTGAATCTTATTATTTAAACGGAGTAAACTGGTCAAGTCCTACCTTTACCTATGATTCAAGATTACAATTCCCGCAAGAAAGCTTATACGGGGAAGGTTACCAGCAGGCAGCTTATTCTGATAACCTCGATTTTCTCATGATTGGCACGTACCAAACAACCGCACAGGAAATCAATAAATATATTACACTTGGAAATATTTTAACAGATGGACAATTACCTCTTTATGCAAGTATGGCTTTAGCAAATCTACAAGACCCATCCTTGCAAAGAGAAGTTTTCCAAGCCGGTCTTAATAATACAAGTGGACTTATGCTGTTTGACTATTCTCAAGCAAACTTCCCTGTCATTAAAGCTTCTATTGCAGATGAGGAATATGTGAAGGATTATGTTCTAGGGATCAGTAATCCAACCGATCCAGAAAATCCGTTTGTTGGTGATTTTTTGAATATCAATCGCAATGAAGATAACTTAAATGTATACTCTGACAGATTTGGACTTTCTACAGCCACCAATAAATGGGGAGTAGAAGCAGTGGTGGACGCCGACGGTGAAGTGGTGAAGATGGTAAATAAGAAACAAGCGATGAACTGGAACTGGAACGTGGTAGAGGATAACAATAGTCTAATCCCAGAGGGTGGCTTTGTCATTTCAGCGCTTGATAGTTCCGGAATCCGTGAAAGAAGAGTTCTTGTTGGTACTAACTTTAATATTGGAGATAATGTTCGTTCTGCAATTGTAAAAGGTTCCTTGAACTATGAGAGAAAAACTTTCTCTCCTGTTGAATTCGAATATAAAGGTGTAGTACAAGTAGTGGGGCCAGGCAATGCTGAGGTGACCGTGAATGGTATAGCAGCTCCTGTACAATCAAATGGTGAATTCTCTACAGAGCTTTCACTTCAGTCTGGTGAAAATCAGATTGAAATCGTTGTTTCTGTCGATGGTTTTACAACTCATCAACAAGTAGTAACCGTTTTTGCTGAAGAACCAACTCTAGCTCAAGTTATTGAGTTTGTTAAAAAGGCTTCTTTCACTAATAAGGGGATTAAACAAGCTGTACTTGTCAGGTTAGTAAATGCACAAAAAGACTTTGCTTCAGCAGAAGAGCTTAAGGAAAAAGGATTAGATGAACAAGCAGAAGAAGCGAGATTAACAGAAATTCAAAAACTAAAAGAACTTCAAAGCTTTGTTCGAAAACACGCAGGCAAGCATATTCCAGTTGAGGTTGCCGAGGAGCTAGTCTTATATATTGATACATTTACAAAAACACGAGAGGCCCAATAGCACCAGTAATTCGGGTAGATTTTAAAGGAATAGTATAAGGAAATAAAGAGACTGCGACAAAAATCTCTTCAAAATTAAAGGCAGTTCCTATTTTACGTTGGAGTAAAATGGGAACTGCTTTATTTTATGTCTCTACTTCGTAGCCGTTGTTCTTTGTTAAGGCGGACGCTTTCCTGGAGGCACGGGTCGAGCCTGTAGTCTCTCCCACGCGCTTGTCCTCTGGGACTCGCAACCATCACTCCGAACAACTGGATGCAGGCTTAAGTGTTTCAATTGGTACATAATTCTCATTGGCAAATGACTGGTTAAGCAGAAGAAATGCTAATAGAACAGTACCTAAAACTAAAGCATACTTCTTTTTCATTCCTTTTCCCCCTATTTATACAAAATAAGTGGATAGATTTTCTTTCTCTCCTAAATGTTGAAAGAGGCACATGTGCATACAGGAAAAGGTGAATCCAGAAGTTTCACGTTACTCACCACAAAGTACTCAAAACGTTGACGAATAGAGAGGGATTTTGTATTCTATAGTCGGAGGAGAAATCCTCTTTATATTCAAATGGAGGAATATTTCTTCAAGTTGATAAAGAACCAAACATAAAGGAGAATTCATATGCCGAAGACTGAGAAAGTGAACCCTCTGTTAATTATTAAATCAGTTTATAACTCGCTTACTAAAACAGAGCAAAAGGTGGCGGATTATATAATGATCCATCATGAAGAAGCGGTATATTCCTCTGTAACTGATTTAGCGGAAGTGGTTGGGGTTGGTGAAACAACAGTACTGCGTTTTTGTAGGAAATTAGGATATAGAGGATTTCAAGAATTTAAATTAGCGGTTGCACAAAATCTAATGGAAGTTGATGAACAAGTTTATGGAAAAATTGATGAGCAAGATTCAGTTGGTATTGTTGCTAAAAAAATAGCTACTCAAAATGTAAGTGCATTAAACGATACTGTGGCTTTACTCCGAGAAAGTACTTTGCAAGCTGCGGTAGACAAGATTAATAGTGCAAAGAAAATCTATTTCTTTGGTGTGGGTTCATCTGGAGTTACTGCATTGGATGGCAAACATAGATTAATGAGATTGGGCTATAATACGGAACATGTTTCTGATTCACATATCATGTCAATGACTGCTTCATTATTAGGTGAAGAGGATTTACTTATTGCTATTTCCTCATCAGGGAGCACAAAAGATGTTGTGGATGCAATTGAAATTGCGAAGGAAAATAATGCTTGTATTATTTGTATTACAAATCAAGCTAGGTCACCTATTACAAAATATGCAGATTTAATCCTTCTGGCTGCAAACAAGGAATCGCCATTTGAAGGCGGAATTTTTTCCTCCAAGATTGCTCAGCTTCTACTATTAGATATTCTTGCAACGAACGCAGCCCTTTGCAATAAGGAACAAGCGTCCAAAGCAATAAAAAGTACAGCAGAGTCTGTTCTTGATAAATTGTACTAACAAACAAATAGAAAAAAGGTGAAAATCATGGTTTCTTCAAATAATAGATTATTTGAGGTTCTTGAATATATAGTAGATTTGGTTCTATTAAACTTTTTGTTCATAATATGTTCACTTCCATTAGTAACCGCTTACCCTGCCTTTGTAGCACTAGTAGGAGCCATTAAAGATATGTCTGAAGGTAATCAAATACCAGCTTGGAAACAATTTTTTAAGAATTTTTTTACATATCTTAAAAAAGGTATAAAAATCTGGCTTATTCTTGTGGTTATTTCAATCATCATAATAGGGGATATGATGGCGGTTAATTATTTGCCAAATTCATTACAGAATTTTCTTCTCCCCTTTAATATAATTGTAGCTTTTTTATTTTTAGGGATATTTAGCCATCTCACCAAACTAATTATAATGGGTGAATATCGTATTAAAGTATTGTTCATTCGAAGCTATATTCTATTATTTAGACAGCCTCTGAAGCCTTTACTTATCATTTTTATCTATTCAATTATTATCTCATTATCCGTCTACCTTAGATTTGTTCCTTTTATTATTGCTTTTAGTTTTCTGGCCTTTACCTGTTATTTTATTATGTTTGCTAAGGAACATGAAATTAATAATAGTTAAATGAATTATAAATGGATATTTTTTTGTTTTATTTAAAAAAAGGTGGATTTAATCTCCAAAAAGTGATATATTTCAAAATAGACAGATAATTCTCTTGTGAAACACCTTTTGAAAACGATTTCACGAAGAAGTCTAGATCAATTAAAAAATGGGGGGAAATGAATTGATTAAAGGGTACAAAAAATTACTATCATTGGCTATGGTGTTTTTACTAGTTTTGGGGGTTCTAGCAGCATGTAGCTCTGAAGAGTCAGATGATGCAGATGCATCGAAGGGGAAAGATAAGCAAACGTCTGTTGAATTTTGGACAATTTCGCTTCAACCAACATTTAATGATTATTTCAATGATCTGATTGCAAAATATGAGGAAGAAAACCCGGGTGTGAAAATTGACTGGAAAGACTTCCCATATGATGCAGTTCAGAACAAATTAATGACAAGTATTGCAAGTAAAAAAGCTCCTGACGTAGTTAACTTAAATACTGTAATGGCGAACCAATTGGCTTCAAAAGATGCATTAGTTGATTTCAATCAACAGTTAACTGACGAGCAAAAAGGGATTTATTTTGAAGGAATCTATAATTCTACTTTGCAAGATGAAGGTGCATATGCACTTCCATGGTATACAGGTATTCCGGTTCTTTATATCAATAAGTCATTAGCTGAAAAAGCAGGTATTGATATAAATAATCCTCCACAAACAAAAGAAGATCTAGCAAACTGGGGTAAACAAATTGCAGATAAAACAGATTCTTTTGGATACGTATTCACTATGGAAACTCGATCTATCCTTGAAGAGGGCTTCAAAATTGTAGAAGGTGATAAAGCGATATTCAATAATGATGAAGTAAAAGAATATATCCAAGGCAATATTGATTTAATCAAAGCTGGTGTTATTCCAAAGGATATTCCAGCATTTGATAAACAAGTTCAACTATTTGGTAGTGAACAAGTAGGTATGATTATCTCGAGTTCTTCGTTTATCAACCAATTAAAAACAGCTTCACCAGATGTATATGAAAATACAATCGCTGTTCCAGCACCGTTTGGAAAAGCAGGCATTCGTTTTACAAACACTATGAATCTAGCTGTTCCAAAGGAATCTAAGAATGTAGATGCTGCAACTGCATTTGCACATTATGTAACAAATGATGCGAATCAATTAGCATTCTCGAAAGCTGCAAACACACTGCCTTCTACTAAAGAAGCAGCGAAGGATGAGCATTTCTATAAAAATGATGGAACATTAGAAGGTCAAGCTCTAACTGCTTCTGTTGAAAGTTTAGATAAAGCAACAGACTTTTACCTTGGTATTGAAAATGCAGGTGACGTAGATAGTACCATAAATAAACATTTACAAAACATATATATCAATGATCAAGATCTTGATGCTGAGCTTGAAGCAGCTGAGAAAGAAGTTAATGCTATTTTAGCTCGTTAATATATGAAAACAGAATGGGCAGATGAATTTCTGCCCATTTTCGATTAGGAGGAAAACCCTATGGGAAAGAAAAGAACTGTCGGTTTTAGCAGGTTTTCCGAAGTTCAAACTGCCTGGTTATTTATGGCGCCAGGTTTAGTATTACTGGCTTTGTTTACCTTTTGGCCAATTATTTTCAGTGTACCTTTGGCATTTACGAACTATTCTGTTATTGGGGAAACGTCGTTTGTAGGACTTGATAACTTTAAGCGTGCACTTTCTGACGTTGATTTTATTGCTTCGATTAAAAACTCTCTACTATATATGATTATTGTACCTTTTATTCAAATTATCTCTATTTTAATGGCTATTCTTGTGAATAGAAATATAGCGGGTATAAAGTTTTTTAGGGCTGCCTATTATATTCCTGTTGTTACCTCTATGGTTGCTGTTGCGATAATATGGGGTTGGTTAATGAGCTCGAATGGAGTACTTAACTACCTCTTAATGTCTATCGGTTTATTAGATGAGAAGATAAACTGGTTATCTGATAAAGATACAGCACTTTGGGCCTTGATGTTTATTACCTTATGGAAAGGCTTAGGTTACTATATGATGATCTATCTTGCAGGACTACAATCTGTTCCAAATGATTGTATCGAGGCTGCAAAAATTGATGGTGCAAGTAACTTCCAACTCATTACTAGGATTACTATTCCTTTGTTAAAGCCATATGTGTTCTTATGTACATTAATCTCTTTAATGGCAGCTATTCGTGTATTCGATGAAGTATTCGTTTTAACGTCCGGTGGTCCTGGTAATACTACATTAACAAGTAGTGTTTATATCTACCAACAGGGGTTTGAACAGTTTGAATTTGGATATTCATCCGCACTAGGATTAATTGTTAGTTTCATTATTATGTTCTTTAGTATTTTCATCTTCTTGTTTAATAGGAAGGGTGGTGTAAATCCATATTAATATGGATAAGCCAATGAAAAATACAAATAAAGCAAAAAAAATTATCAGTAAATTCTTTGTTTATGTACTGTTAATCATATTTGCCATCTTCATGATGGGACCATTCCTTTGGTTAATCAGTGTATCTCTCATGCCTGGTAAAAACATTTTTGCATTTCCACCTGCAATACTTCCAACCTTCATTGATTTCAGAAACTATTTGGAAGTATGGGAGTATATGGACTTTCTTAAATATATTTGGAATACGGTTATTATCACATTCTTGGGAGTGACTTTTAGTATTTTATTCAGTGCATTAACGGCATATCCGTTAGCTATTTTTAAATTTAAGGGTAGAAACTTAGTCTTCCTGTTGCTCGTTTCAACGATGATTATTCCAGCAGCTGCAGGACTTGTAGTTAACTATTTAACAATTAATTCGATGGGATTAATTAATACCTTTACTGGGGTTGTGCTTCCAACACTTGTATCTGTATTTAATGTTTTCCTTTTCAGACAAGCATTCATGGGAATTCCAACGGATATAAGGGACTCCGGTAAAATGGACGGTGCTTCGGAATTTCGAATTTGGGCTCAATTAATGATGCCCATGATTAAACCAGCCGTCGCAGTTGTTGGTCTATTTGAGTTTATGGCGAACTGGAATAGCTTTTTATGGCCAATTATTGTATTAAATACAGAAAAATACCCATTGGCATCTGCACTAAGCTTCTTAAATGGCCAATTTTCATATAACTTTGGGTGGATTGCTGCTGGCACGGTAATCTCGGTTTTACCAATCATCTTCGTATTCTTATTTACACAAAAATACTATATGGAGGGAATTTCAGGAGCAGTAAAAGGATAATGCAACTGAATTGAAAATTGCTAAGAAAAAGGGAGATTTCAAATGTACAAAATTGCTTATGTCCCGCTAGATGAACGCCCTTGTAACTACTCATACCCAAACTTTATTGGGGACAGAGGGACAGATTCCTCTTCTCAGGGAGAAGTGGAGATTGTAAGACCAGATTTGGGTCTAATGGGGAATAAAAAAGTTTCAGGTGACACAGAAAAGATATGGGAATGGCTATATGAGGAAGCGGTAGATTCAAACGGATTAATTCTTTCATTGGATACATTGTTATTCGGAGGAATCATTCCTTCCCGATTGCATCATCTAACATTGAATGAGTGCAGGAAGGTGCTCGCAAGGCTTTCTAGGATTAAGGAAATAAATCCAGACGTAAAAATATACGCATTCAACTTAATCATGAGATGTCCCAAGTATTCAAGTAGTGACGAAGAACCGGATTATTACGCAGACTGGGGAAGTGAGATTTTTCAGTATGGGAAATTGCATCATCTGATTTCAGCCAATCTAGCATCAGAGGAAGATTACAAGCAGTACGAAAAACTAAAGCTACAACTACCACAAAGAATTGTCGATGATTATTTATCTCGAAGAAAAATCAATGTGGAGGTCAATAAACTTGTCCTGGAGTATGTGAATAAAGGCTTGATAGATTTCTTGATTATTCCCCAAGATGATTCTGCACCTTACGGATGGACTGCGATAGATCAACAGGAAGTCAGAGGAGCGATTGCCTCCTATAATCTTGAGCTAGATGTGTATATGTATCCTGGGGCAGATGAAGTCGGCTGTACATTGTTGGCGAGAATGATTAATAGCTTTAAAGGGAAGAGACCTTTGGTATATCCAGTTTTCTCAAGTACACAAGGTCCATCTGTCACCCCGTTGTATGAGGATCGTCCTTTACTGGAAACTATTAAGTACCAAATTTTAGCTGCAGGTGGACTCATCACCTCAAATCGCTCAGAAGCTGATTTTTCATTATTTGTGAATTCACCTGTAGAGCCAATGATGGAAGCAGCCTACCAAGACAATCTAAGTACAATATATCAAGTAAATCGGAATCTAATAGATTTTGTGGAGCAGCTTGAATTTATAATGATTGAAAGAAACATCCCATGTGTGGTGGGCGATGTCGCGTTTGCGAATGGTTCAGATTTGGCGTTGTTGAAACTATTGAAAAGAAAAGATCTTCTTTTCCAATTAGCTGGTTACGCCGGCTGGAATACAAGCTCAAATACGTTGGGAACATGCATTGCACAAGGAATGCTTCACAATATATATGGTAATACGCAACAACATACTAATTTCCTTGCACTGCGTTATGTAGAAGATGCAGGATATTGTAGTTATGTCAGAAATATTGTTACGAATACCCACTTACCTCATTTAGGTTATGACTATTTCCTAGTTGACGGAAGGAATGGTCGGGTTTCTGAAATCGTTCAGGAACAATTGAATGAGTTTATTAAGGAGAATCTCAATGATAAAGATAATGAGATTCTGATTAACAAGTGTTACATGCCTTGGAGTCGTATGTTTGAAGTCGGTCTTGAAGTTGAGCATATATCTACGGTGAAGATAATGGGATAGAATCCTTGTCTCAGTCTAAATATGGTGGGAAGACGGGCTTGTCCCTGTGACCCACAAAGGAGTTGCTGGTAATGGGGAAGCAAGAATCTACAGATGTGGTCGTAATAGGTGGAGGTTTAGGTGGTTGTATGGCTGCATTAGCTGTTGCAAAAATGGGTTTACAGGTCATTATGACGGAAGAAACTGATTGGCTAGGCGGCCAGCTTACAAGTCAGGCGGTACCACCAGATGAGCATAAATGGATTGAAAAATACGGTAGTACTGACACATATCGAGAATTTAGAAATAGAGTACGTCAGTATTATCGCGATAACTATCCACTTACAAAAGAAGCGAGAGAAAATGAACTATTAAACCCGGGAAATGGTTGGGTAAGTCGGTTAGCGCATGAACCCAAAGTAGCTTTAAAGGTAATCGAAGATATGCTTGCCCCATACCTAAACAGCGGGAAAATAAAAGTTTTATGCAACTATAAGCCATTAAATGCGAAGACAGAGGATGATCTCGTAAAATCTGTCACTGTTACTCATATCGAAAAATCTCAAACAATTGAATTAATTGGTGAATACTTTTTAGATGCTACAGAATGTGGGGATGTTTTACCGATTGCCGGGGTTGAATATGTGTCAGGTGCGGAGTCCAGAAACGAAACTGGGGAACCGCATGCTTTAGAGGAAGCAAATCCAATCGATATGCAGTCTTTTACATATGTGTTTGCAGTTGATTATGTTGAAGGTAGCAATTTTACCATCGATAAACCCGAGCAGTATGATTTTTGGCGCGAGTATATGCCTAGTTTCTCACATATGCCTCTTTTTAGCTGGTATGCAACGGATGCTGATGATACATCCAAGTTAAAAGAATTTACGTTATTCCCAAATAATGAAGGAATTCCTTCATTATTTACTTATCGAAGAATATTAGATACAGAGAATATCGAAGGGGATTTATACGAAGGCGATATTTCCCTCATAAATTGGGCGCAGAATGATTATTTTCATGGTCCCATCTATGGAGTATCAGAAGAGGAAGTTGAAAAGAATATATACAATGCGAAACAACAAAGCTTATCGCTCTTGTACTGGCTACAAACAGAAGCATCAAGACTTGATGATGGAAAAGGCTACCCTGGCTTAAGGCTCCGTAAAGATGTGTTGGGTACGGAAGATGGCCTTGCTAAATATCCATATATTAGGGAATCAAGAAGAATTAAGGCTTTATACACCATTACAGAAAAAGATGTCAGTAAAGAGATAAGAGGAGATCAAGGGATTTGTGAGTACTTTGATAGTGTAGGTTTGGGAAGTTATCATTTGGATTTACACCATACAACTGTTTCGAAACGAAGCTTTTATATTCCAAATTATCCTTATGAAATTCCACTAGGTGCTTTGTTGCCAATCCGTGTAAAGAATTTACTCCCTGCATGTAAAAATATCGGGACTACTCAGATTACAAATGGATGTTACAGACTTCACCCAACAGAGTGGAATATTGGAGAATCAGCAGGTTACTTAGTCGCGTATTCGTTATTAAACAATGTTATTCCTCGCCAGGTAAGACAAGAGGAAGAGCACCTACAGGCGTATCAAAAGCTTCTAGTGAATAATGGAGTTCAGCTTCATTGGCCAGAAGATATTGACCTATAAGAAGGAGGAAAAAAATGGACCAATCAAACATATTATGGGTTGATTTTTTAGCGAACGGTACTCGATTGTTAGAGCCGGAAAAAATGAAAGAGCTAATTCACAAAGCCCTAAAAAGTAAGATTACACATCTTGTAATTGATGCAAAAATTCCATATGGATTTACAACTTTTCCAAGTGAATTTGCTTATCATGTTAGTGAAATGAAGGATAAACAGTATCATGCTTGGAAAGGTCGAGATTTTCTTCAAGAAATGATACATTACGCAAAAGGTTCTGGTCTGAAAATTATAGCGAATGTCGATATATTCGCTGAAGGAAATGGATTAGAAAAAGAAGGAATGGTATATGACAGGCCCGAGTGGCAAGTTGTTCATTATAACGAGGCACTTTCTAATACACCAACAGCTGCGGAAAATCGCCATGATCCGACTGTTTTCGTTAATCCAATTCATCCAGAGGTTGAGGCATATGAGTTAAACATTATTCAAGAAATCGTACGTACCTATGATATTGATGGAGTTGTCTTAGATAGATGTCGATATCCAAATATCTATGGAGATTTTAGTAATTTAAGTAGAGAGAAATTCGAAGCATATATCGGCCAAGAACTGAATAACTGGCCAGAGGATATTATGACTGTTGAGGAAAGGAATCCCACGTTTGGTCCGCTCTTTCCGAAATGGGCAGAGTTCCGTGCTAAAAATATTAAGAACTTTGTTCAAAAAGCAAAAAGTGTTGTTAAAACGAAGAATTCAGATTTAATTTTTTCGATATATGTGGGTTCATGGTATCCGCTATATTATAACGAAGGTGTCAACTGGGGCAGTGAAACCTATCATCCTTCGTTAGAATGGGCTTCTGATAATTATCATACATCTGGCTATGCAGAAGAATTTGATTTTATCATGACAGGCTGTTACTACAAAGATGTCACGATCGAAGAAGCAGAGAGTAATGGGAGACCTGCTAGTTGGTATAGTGTCGAAGGTGCGATGAATATGAGCAAGGAAGCTATCAATGGCAAAGTACCGGTGATTGGTAGTTTATATTTGAAGGATTATACCAACAATGTAGACCAATTTAAAAAGGCTGTTCAGCTATGTAAAGAACGGTCAAACGGAGTAATGCTTTTTGATACGGTGTATTTAGAGGAATACAAATGGTGGAACGATTTAGACCTTTAAATAATTATCCTAGTGAGTAGTAGGTAACTGGAGTGTATGAAATGGATAACAACCAAGATTTTTTTGACAAAATTTATAAAAAGTTAGTCGTGTCTTGTCAAGCATTGCCTCATGAGCCCCTTCATAGCTCCTTTATCATGGGAAAGATGGCGATAGCTGCAACCCAGGCGGGTGCAAATGGCATACGGGCTAACAGTGTAGAAGATATTCATGAGATTAAAAAAGTAACTGACTTGCCAATTATCGGAATTATTAAACAGGACTATGACACTTCTGATGTATTTATCACTCCAACAATGAGGGAGATTGATCTTCTTGTGAGAGAAGGGGTAGATATGATTGCATTAGATGCCACCAATCGAGTGCGACCAGATGGTTATACAATTACAGAGATTTTTCCAAGAATCAGAAGGAAATATCCGCATCAATTGTTTATGGCGGACTGCTCGACACTAGAAGAAGGCATTCAAGCAGAAAAATTGGGATTTGATGCTGCAGGAACAACATTATGCGGCTATACAGATTATACAAAGGGCGTAAAATTACCTAACATAGATTTGATTAAGCAATTTGTTAATCATTTAACGATACCGGTAATTGCTGAGGGCGGAATTTCGTCACCAGAGGAATTAAAGGAAGTCTTTGCAACTGGGGTTCACTCAGCTGTAGTAGGGTCTGCTATTACACGACCGCAAGAAATTACAAAACGATTTTTACAAGTCTTAGAGGACTAAGTTCCATTGAGGTGAGAGTGAAATGAAAATATTTGCTGCTGATATCGGTGGAACATCGATAAAAATATGCGTAACCGATGAGAATGGAAATATAGTGTTCTTTAAAGAAGTTGAAACAGAAAGTAAAAAGGGTGGGCCTTCTATCTTTAAAAAATTGGAGGATATAATCTCTGAGTACCCTGAAATAGATGCAATCAGTATTAGTACTGCTGGACAGGTAAACAGTGAGGAAGGTTATATTATCTATGCAAATGACAATATACCAAACTACACTGGTACAAGAATAAAGGATCGCTTAGAAACGAAATTTAATGTGCATGTTAAGGTAGAAAACGACGTAAATGCAGCGGCTCTTGGTGAAAAATTTTATGGAGTGGGTAAGCAGTATGGCGACTTTCTCTTTTTAACTTTCGGAACAGGCATAGGTGGAGCTATTGTAATAGACTCAAAGCTGCATCGAGGTGATACTGGTACTGCGGGAGAATTTGGTCATATGAACCACTATCCTAACGGTATCCATTGTGGTTGTGGAAAACGAGGATGCTATGAGCAATATGGTTCCACAACGGCCTTGGTTAGAGAAGCAAAAAAAGTAAATCCAAACTGCACAAATGGTAGACAGTTGCTTGAAATGATCCAAGGTGGCGACAAGAGGTTGTTTGAGGTATTTGATACTTGGACAAATGAAGTGGCAATTGGTATTGCCAGTTTAATTCATATCTTCAACCCTCCCTGTGTCATTTTAGGTGGGGGTATTATGGAACAAGATATGTCTATCAAACTCGTTTCTGAAAAAGTTCATCAACACATAATGGATAGTTATTCAGATGTCAAAATTTTGAAATCACAATTTGGCAATAAAGCTGGACTCTATGGTGCAATCTCATTGCATAAATTTAGCTAGAAAAGGGGCTAAATACATTGAATAAATGTAATCGTACATTTTATAGTTCTCATTTAAAGAAGACACTAGATTACATGGTTGTAAATACTAGCGAGAATATTGAGGATGCTTATCTCTTATATGTCCAGGATGGCAAGGACTATATAGAGCTGGGAGGACTAGAGAAAGCTATCCGGGATGTAGTACATCTACATCCTGAACTGGCTGACCATCTCGTAATAGTTCTGATTGATCCTGGCGATTCGATGGAAAGATGGGAATCATTTAGTAGAAAAGGAGCTTCCTTTCACGATTATCTGCGTTTTATAAATGATGAATTTATTCCTGAAATTGAAAGTAACTTAGGAGTTGCGAGAATTAGTAAAAGAGGTATTCTGGGGGGTTCTTTAGCAGGTAATATTAGCTTAAATATCGCATTAGAAAAGCCGGAAATATGGACGCATGTATTGCTTCAGTCTCCGGCTGTTTCTAATGGAGATATTAGACAGTTGGAGGCCATGGATTTATCTACCTGGAATGTCTATCAAACTGTAGGAATCTATGAGGATGAGTTTGTATCTGCGATATCTAAGGAAAAATTATATATTTTGACAAGGAATCGCCAATTGTATAAAAGCTTTCTTTTAAAAAACGTAAATGTAAAATATATAGAATCTGAGGACGAACATCTGTGGAAGGTTTGGGAAAGGGATTTACCAGCCGCATTGCAGTTTTTTGTGAAGGAGGTTTAACATGAAGATACATTTTACAGGTGATCTAACAGAGATCAGTGAAGGGATTACGATCCTTAGTGACGATTTGGGAATACAACGTGCTGAAGATGGATATCCGATTGAAGTGATAAATTGTCAAGGACCTTTAGTTGTACAAAATAATGATGGTAAAGGGCAGATCATCTTTGAAAACAAGATTCATTTTTTTAGAGGGTTAGGTCTATGGCTTCAACACATTGAAAAAAGAGAAGAATTCCATCTAACTGAAGAACCTCAATTTGAAACAAGTGGCGCGATGATTGATGTTTCGAGAAACGCAGTATTAAAGGTCGATGGCATAAAAATGTTATTGCGTAAAATGGCCGTGATGGGCTTAAACATGGTAATGGTTTATACAGAGGAAACGTATGAGGTTCCGGGAATACCTTATTTTGGATATATGCGTGGAAGATACACTGAGACTGAAATTCAAGAATGTGACGACTATGCCTTCCAATTAGGGATTGAAATGATTCCATGTATTCAAACATTGGCTCATTTAAAGGAAGCCTTAAAATGGGGTTATGCGAATGATATAAAGGATACAGAAGATATTCTACTCGTCGGAGAACTTAAAACCTATGAATTGTTAAAGAGACTGATTGAGGCAGCGTCGAGGCCGTATCGTACAAAAAGGATTCATATTGGAATGGATGAAGCTCTGCAGTTAGGCCGTGGAAAGTACATGGAAAAAAAAGGGTATCAGAATAGATTTGAAATAATGAATCAGCATCTTCAGGAAGTAGTATCAATCACAGAGGAATACGGGTTGCAGCCGATGATTTGGAGTGACATGTATTTCAGGTTGGCTTCTCAGAACGGAAACTATTATGATTTTGATTCATCGTTGTTGGATCAAGTTAAACAATCCATTCCAAACGTAAAAATGGTGTACTGGGATTACTATCATTCCGATGAAAGCTTTTATGAGGAAATGCTGAATACTCATAAACAGATCGTATCACAACCAATTTTTGCTGGAGGGCTGTGGACCTGGAATGGTATCTCTCCAAATTACGCGAGGGCATTTAAGAACTCGGAGGCTGCTTTAAATGCCTGCAAAAAAATAGGAGTTAAAGAGGTATTTGCAACAATGTGGGGGGATAACGGAGCAGAAACTCCAATCCAAAGCGCTCTTCCTGGATTACAACTATTTGCTGAACATACGTATCATCAAGAGGTAAGTAGAGAGCATTTGGAAGAACGGTTCACCTACTGTACAGGTTACAAGCTACATGATTTTCTTTTATTGAATCAATTTGATGAAATACCTGGAGTCATGGAGGATAACTTATATTCCTCAAACCCGTCTAAATTTCTACTTTGGCAGGATGTGTTAGTGGGGCTGTTTGATGAAAATATAAAAGGACTTCCGATTGCTGAGCATTACAGTGGCTTAGTGGAGCAGCTAGGGGCAGCTAAATTACGTAATCAGGGTATGGTTTTGTTGTTTAGCTTTTATGAGCAGCTAGCAAGTGTATTAAGTGTGAAGGCGGAACTTGGTATTGATTTGAAGTCAGCCTATGATAAACGGAATAAAGTAGGAGTTAAGGTTTGTCTTAAAAAGCTTGAAATTCTTAAAGTAGAGGTTGATTCTTTACGAAAGGCACATAGAGATGTTTGGTTTTCCATTAATAAAGCGTTCGGATGGGAAGTTCTAGATATTCGATATGGAGGTTTATTGACTAGAATAGAAACAGCAGAGTATCGACTACATGTTTGGATAGACGGTAAAGTATCAAAACTAGAGGAACTAGAAGAAAAGCGCCTTCGTTATGATGGCCCCGAACAATTCCCTGATAATGTAACATTAGGCAGAGGTGAAACGTACAATCGGATCGTAACAGCAGGGAGCATTTAGCGGACGGAGGGACGGGGAATCTGTCCCCTTAACCCAGAAGGAGGGATGGAAAGTGAAAGAAGAGATAAAATGGTACGACCCAAAGGAAAAACCGTTTCGTATTAGTGGCTTTGCATGGATTGACAAGGAGGAACGGTATCGGCGACTTCCGGCTCACTCTCATTATGATATACCCCCACGCGTGGATGAACTAGCGACTAATACTTCAGGTGGACATATTAGTTTTCGAACAAATGCTTCCAAGCTTAAATTAAAAGTTAAGTTAACTGATTCTGCAAGTATGGGGCATATGGCTGCTTCAGGTCAATGTGGATTTGATGTATACGTGGGAGGACCAGGAAGGCAAATGTATTATGCAACAGCCTTTCCATCTCTTCTTGAACAATCATACGAGAAAACGATTTGGGATTTTAACAGTAGTAATCAATACAGTGCGGAACAACTTAGAGAAGTGACATTGAATTTCCCCTTGTATCAGGGGGTAGAAGAATTACAGATAGGAACAAACCCAGAAGCAATCATAGAACAGCCTACTCCGTATTTATCAGATAAACGAGTAATTTTCTACGGTACTTCCATAACGCAAGGTGCTTGTGCAAGTAGGCCTGGTATGTCGTACACAAATATCCTCAGCAGGAGATTTAATTTAGAATTTATTAATTTAGGATTTTCTGGAAGTGGCAAAGGTGAACATGGGGTGGCATTAACGATCAGAGAAATCGAACGGCCAGCTTGTTTTGTTCTTGACTATGAGGCAAATGTTTCATACGAGGAATATCAAGATACACTAATTCCCTTTATCGAAACCTATCGGGAATATCATCTGCATATCCCTATTATCATCATATCAAGAATTCCATTTGTACAGGACAAAGCAATAGGAGAGTACGAGGATTATCAAAACCGTAGAGAATACTCGAAATTGACTGTGGAAAAGTTAAAGCAACAAGGCGATAGGAATATTTCATTTATAGATGGTTCTACTTTGTTAGGCGAATTATGGCACGAATGTACAGTCGATGGAATCCATCCGAACGACTTAGGATTTATGGAAATGGCGAATCGCTTGGAGAGTGCTTTTGGTTTTTTAAGGAACAACGAGCTCTAAATATATACGTTGGTGCAGCGAGACAAGGGCACTGACAAAGATAAAGGGTCACAATCAGATTATATGAAATGGAAAAAAACAGGTGTAGAAAAAGATGCATTTTTCTATACCTGCTTAAATTTTTGGACCAACTTAACACTCCATTGCCTCATTCCAGATAACGAAATACCTTCATATACTAGATTTATTCCACTAGGTAAAATTGAAGTAGAAGGTGAAAATTCAAAAATTGGACAGGACATTATTTCTGTTTATCACCAAAAGGCATTGGATTTTATTAAGAGAGTTTCGATAGATAATAGCTATATACACCACTAACAAAGGAATAAAAATTATAAAACCTTAGAGATATTCTTTAAGGTTATTTTTTTCATTAGTTAGTGTAGGGTGCCAGGTTCAAAAAAAATTTTGAATTGCTTAGAATCTGCTACCTTTTACAACTCTACTAAGGCAGTTGTTCCAAAGTAGTTGGAGTTGTAGATAATGCCTCCGCATCATTAGCTAATTTTAGCGAATAAAGTGGCAAATATATATCCAGCTACACCAAAATCCGTTTTTATGAAAATTGTCATTCCCCAGGAATTATTTCGAATCATGTCTGAATTTTTTCTTAAATTCGACTCTGTGTTTTAAATATTCATGTTTGTTTTTCACAGAGGGTCATTAGTACATAAAACTTGGAGTTTTCTCCATCCGTTTTTCTATGCTACCATGTAGACAATAACTGCTATTCACGCATGGAGGATTTCAAATGATTGAAGTAATAACGGTAGTAAATATGTTGGTAGAAGTAAAAAATACGAAAGATTATGAAAAAAAAGTAAAAAAGATTTTGCAGTATAAGACTCGGTCGATTCAACATATAGAGACGATTAATATGTCGAAACCAAATGAAAAACTGATCGTAAGCGCTTTGGTGAAGTATAGAGTTCTCATAGAAGAAAGAATGGAAAACAAGTTTTTAGATGATTATGTGGGACTCGTTCTTCCTATGTTTTATAATCGTTTTAAAGCGATGCCTGTAAGCAATCAAATTTATAAAATTTCAAGGATCAAAAAAGAAAATAGTTCTCGGCGTTAAATATTTGTTTGCAAATCGGATTAATCCTTGTAAAAAGAAGGAACAGAAAAGCAAATAATCTAAATGAGATGAAAATAGTTAAGACCCAATAAAAATAGACTTGTGATTGAAAATGAGACAAGTCTATTTTTAGTATAATTTCTTAGCACTTATCAACTCATAACAAGTTCTTTCTCAGTTTTCTTTGTTTCTAACGAATTAGATAATAAGGAAGGAAATGTAATTTTAAATGTCGTTCCTTTTCCAATTTCACTTTCTACATGAATTGTACCATTCATAGCACGTACGATACTATACACTACCATAATACCGAGACCTGTTCCCTTGCTTCCTTTGGTTGAATAATAAGGTTCACCTAGACGGGTCATTTGTTCAAGTGTCATACCTGAACCAGTATCTTTAATGAGAATGCTTACAGTTGTTGTACGCTCCGTTTCAACCGTTAATATTCCTCCCTCAGGCATTGATTCTATTGCATTTTTCATAATATTTACAAAGCATTGATGAAATTTTTGTTTGTCTCCTTCAATCCCCTCTCCCGGTGAAAAAATAGAAACTATTTTAACCGAATTTCGCTTTGCCAATGGTTGTAGCAATTGAACTACTTGTTCTAGCTCTTCCTGAAGAAGTAGGGGTTCCATCGATTTAATTTCAGGATTAGAGAAATTCAAATAATCTTGAATGACTCTTTCAGCAGATTTCAGTTCGTTTTTAATAATGGAGATGTAGTGGGTATGGTTCTCTTTTGAAATAGCATTACTTTGCAAAAGTTGAACAAAACCAATTGCTGCTGTCAATGGGTTACGAATTTCATGACTAATAGCTGCACCCATTCGTTCAACAGCCTCTATCCTTTTGGATTTTATAGTGCGTTGGCGCAATTGAATAGTCATAATAATTTCTTCAATAATATAAGAAATAATTACGGCTCCAATTGGTTGGATGACTAAGTAAGCAAACAAAACTTCAGCACTACTGTGAGGTAAGTGCCAAATTCCCATCGTAAAAGTTTGGGCAAAACTGAACAGAAAAGTTACGCATCCAGTAAAAAGAATTCGCTGCATGGGAGAGCGTTTTAAAAACCAGGAGGCAATTCGCCAAAAAAGAATGGCTAGTCCTCCATAATAAAGGACAGTCATCCAAAATCCAAAATCAATTCCCAAAAGACCTCTTACGAATACAATGAATGTAGCCAAAAAAGGTCCTATTCCCATATACAAACCACCGATAATGAACGGAACTTTCCGTAAATCAAAAACAACCTCAATACCTTCAATTTCATAAGTAAAAATAAAACAGATTACTAAACTAATTATTAAATAGATGTTGCAAATAGCTTGATAAGACCAATACCTTCTCAGCTTCTCTCCACATAAAAAACCTGAAAGTAGTAATACGATTAACAAGGATAAGTTGAAAAAGAAGTATACTGTTAACTCCAAGGTATTATTCCTCCAATACTATTTATTCCTAAAAGGATTCATCTATATCTTCACTTCATCTAAGTTTTGTTAATCTTAAAATGAAATTGAAAAGTGGTGCCTTTGCCAATCTCACTTTGAACTTCAATTCTCGCTCTCATAGCACGTAATATACTGTAAGAAACCATCATGCTGAGACCAGTTCCCTGGGGTCCCTTCGTAGAATAATGTGGTTCTCCTATACGTTGAATTTGTTCTTTATTCAACCCTGTTCCTGTATCTTGTATAGAAATAATTATCTTGTTCTGAGTAGCCACCGTTTTGATCAATAATGCACCGCCATAAGACATAGATTCAATCGAATTTCTCATAATATTTATAAAACATTGGTGGAATTTCGACTTGTCTCCTTGGATTGTTCCATAGGTAGAAAAGTCAGTTGAAACCTTCACTGAATGATAATTAGCAAGAGGGTGTAGTAATTTTAAAATATGCGTTAGTTCTTCTTGAATATCCAGTTCCTCTACTGATTCAACAACTGGTTTAGAAAAGGTTAAGTAATCTTGTATGATACCTTCTGCAGAATCTAACTCATTTTTTATAATGGAGAGATATTTTGTTCTTCTATTATTATCAAGATAAACTTGATCGAGGAGATCGATAAATCCAATTGCTGTAGTTAATGGATTTCGTATTTCGTGAGATATTGCAGCACCCATTTGTTCGACTGCAGCCAACTTTTCTTCAATTATTAACTGTTGCTGCAACTGCTGATTTTTTTCTCTTATTTCAATGAGAGAAGAAAGCAGGGCAACTCCAAGTGGTGGGACTACTACATAAGCAATGATTATGTCTAGCAATTGGTCAGCAGATACTGTGTTTAATGCTATGGTAAGTAGGATACCTACACTTAATAGTAAAGTAATACCGGTGGAAAACAGTATTCGTGTAGTAGAAGTGAGTTTTAAAAACCAAGGAGAAATACGCCATATAAAGAAACTAAACACGCTATAAAATGCAATTGCTATAAAGAATCCAAGGTCTATTCCATGGAATGCACGAAAGAAAATAACCAAAAATCCTAGTATAGGACTGAGCCTCAAATAAAGACCACCCAATAAAAAAGGAATTATCCTCAAATCTAGAACATACTCACTTTGTATGGGATAAGAAAATAGAGAACAAAGTATTAATGAAAGAACAAAGTATAATAAGCCTGTTCGTTTGTGTATATGGATACTACCGACTCTCTTACTTAATAGAAAGAAAGCAAAAAATAGAATCGTTAATAAGGTCAGATTAAATAAAAAGTGTATTGTTATAACTCCCAATATATACCTCTTCTAATAATTTTTATAAATTAATAGTAACTAAAGAATGCAGAATATACAATATCCTTAAAAGAATATTCAGACGATTTATAGGGATTTTTGATAAAGTATCCCTAACCCTGTGTTTTTTTTCTTAATGCAGGGGCTAAATATTGTGTTTTGTTACAAGGAGGTATTCGAAATTATTTGTTGAATACAGGAGGATATATAATACTAACCTTTGAGGTGGGACATGAATAACAGGGTGATAGAAACTTATAACCAACTTGCCAATGATTACGAGCATAATGTGGATAAAGGAAGTCTATTTAATACAGAATATGAACGACCAGCAATGATGAAGTTATTGCCAACTGATTTAAAAAACAAGCAGATTTTGGACGCTGGTTGTGCAGCAGGTTGGTATACAGAGCAATTAGTGAATTTTGGTGCTGAAGTTACAGCGACTGATATTAGTCCAAAAATGGTAGAGGCTACTAAAAGAAGAGTCGGAGAAAACGCAAAGGTATTATGTTTGGATTTAGGAGAAAAACTACCTTTTGAAGATGAAACATTCGATGTGATTATAAGCTCTTTAGTTCTTCATTATATAAAGGATTGGAGCAAAACTTTTAGCGAATTCCAAAGAATATTGAAACCTAATGGGAAATTACTTTATTCCGTACACCACCCATTTATGGATATAAAATTGTCCGTGAATGGTGACTATTTTTCCAAAGAGCTTATTATCGATCAATGGAAGAGAGAAGGAAAGCTGATAGAGGTTCCGTTTTATCGTCGTC
This sequence comes from Psychrobacillus psychrotolerans, assembly GCF_900115805.1. GTDB lineage: Bacteria > Bacillota > Bacilli > Bacillales_A > Planococcaceae > Psychrobacillus > Psychrobacillus psychrotolerans. The sequence continues at coordinate 337,341 of NZ_FOXU01000002.1, read as the reverse complement.
CACTAAATGAAATAGTAAATGTAACGGCAGCATATTTTACATTGGAAAAGTTAATCGAACCACAACCTACAAAAGCTTTTGAAGAGAAAAAACCAGAGAAGTATAAAAATCTTATGAAAAATGCTCACTTTATGATTGTAAAAGCTCGGAAAGAAAATTAGGTAAAAAGAGACAATTAGGAAAATAGACAAAGCTCTACGTTCTTAATTTTATAAAGTGGAAGCGAGGGGAAATCCCTCGTTTTTTTATGTAAAAAGCGTTATTGAAACTAAAAAAGTTATTTATCGTAATATAAAGATAGAAAGATTTTGACATTCCATTATCGAGTACAACTTTATATCAGAAAGCAGTGGAGAAAGTGAAAAAAAAGAGGTTTAAATTTCGGGTAATAATTAGAAACTTAATTTTAGCGTTAGCTGCACTATTCCTTGTCTGGATTGCTTTCCATCAGGTTATGGTTGCATATGAACAAAAGAAGTATCCAGCATTAGGTGAATTAGTTGAAGTGGATGGAAAGAATATGCATGTGTATACAAAAGGTGAGGGGCCAAATACAATTATTTTGTTGAGTGGTTTAGGTACGACAGCGCCAGTGTTGGATTTTGAACCTTTAATTAACGAGATGTCAAAAAGTAATGAAGTTGTTGTGGTAGAGCCTTTTGGTTATGGCTGGAGCGACCTAACGGATGAGGATCGAACAGTAGAGAATTTAGTTGAGGAATTACGAACAGCTTTAATAAAATCGAATATCGAAGGGCCATATATATTGATGCCCCATTCTATTTCTGGAATTTATAGTATGTATTATGCGAGTAAATATCCAGAGGAAATTAAAGCTATTATAGGAATCGATCCCACATTACCTAATGCCTTAGAGTATTTTGATGAATCTGTTCCTACAATGCCAAAATATATGAGTTACATAGCCCCTACGGGAATTGCAAGATTGGCATTATATTTAAGTTCAGAAGAGTTCCTCCCTTTGGCAGACGAAGGTATTTATTCAGAAAAAAATTTAAAAATGACCAAAATCCTTTCTGCGCAGAGGGGGTATAACAAAAATATAGTAAATGAAGCAAATGAAATAAATAATAACATTGGAAAAACACGTAATTTGTCGTTTCCTCCAGATATGCCTGTGATGATTTTCACGACAAACGAAAAAGAAGAGAATGAGGAAGGCAAATCGAATATAACCTTTTATCAGTCAGAAATAGGAAATTCGCCATTACAAAAACTTGTTCCTTTAGAAGGGCATCATTATCTGCACTGGACTCAATATCAGCAAATGAGTGAATACGTTAATGAATTTACCGAAGCGTTTAGAAATGATTGAATAAATGCATAGTACCTGTCTTTAAAATACAGAAGGTATATTATTCTATCCAGTCTGTGCAGTCTGCCTATTGCACAATAAATAGGCTAATTACATATCATGGAAGGAATGTGCTTTGTAAACACATTACAAATGCTAAAAAGGCAGGTCAAGTTATGGATTCTTCTATTGATTACACAGCACCGTCCACTCAGTTCGCTTTTGATGTAAATAAAAGCCCCTTCTTTAAAAAAGATAGTTATAACTTTATGAATATTTTAGGTGTTCAACAATTAAATACACTGGATAATATATCTTTGCTCGATATTTTTCTTAGTGCCAACAATAACATAGAGCCACATTACCATCCGAATGCAGCAGAGTTAGTATACTGTATTTCAGGAGAAATCGTTGTTTCTATACTCAATCCATTTACTAAGCAATATAAACACTACACGATTACACCAGGTCAAGTGGCAAATATCCCACAAGGTTGGTGGCATTACCAAATGGCTACTGAAGATCGAACGCATATATTAGCTATTTTTAATGCTTCCACGCCTGAAGTAATTCTAGGTTCCGATATTTTAAAATTGACACCTTCGAATATTATGGCGCATACCTATTGTATGAACGAGAACGAGTGGAAAAAAGCGATAGCTCCAGTTATGCCGTCTACCTATATTGGTCCACCAAAAAACTGCAACAAAACTACAACAGATAATCAGCAATACTATCCAAATCATTTCATCAACCAAAGCTATCCAATGCAATAATTCCACCATTACGAGTGTAGGGCACCAGTTACTAAAACAATTCTGTATTGTATTAGAACTGTTGCCTTTTACTATTGGTGAATTTGAATACATTGAATAATTGTCCTGATTTACATGGAAATCATCTCTATTAAAAATCGGAAAGAACAATAATAAACGAAACCCCCTAAAGCAAGTAGAGCTTGTTCTAAGGGGGGGGCAATTTATCAACGCTTTTTTTACTGGTTTAGAAATAGTATATGGAATATATTGGTGGAATATTTGAGTCCAGAAGACTTCCTACCTTTAGTAGACAAAGGAACTTATTCAGAAAAAGGGTTTATCTAAGTATTCAATTGGATACTCAGTAGATGATTTTGAGAATAGAAATTGTAGGAGCTAGTGCAACCATGTGCGATTTTTTCCGAATATAATATCTAAATGTGCTTTCAATATAATAAATACATAGGTTAGCATGGAATTGACAAGGGCGACTTGATGTCTACACTACAGCAAAAAAATTCTGAAATGTATTAGGACCTAGTATATGCAAGAAGTAATCGCAGTGGCAATAAGCAATTAGGTGCAAAATATAGAATTTCATAGTAATAATGAAAAACAACAACATGAATCGTAGTGTTATCTTTGATATTTAATTTATTGATTTAATTGTTCTTTTTTATAGGAAAAATACATCTTTATAGCATAATATAATGATCTAGTACCTTGATAAATTGAATCATAACCCATATTTCCATTAAACTTGATTGAGTGTTTAGGTGGTTCTTGGTTAGAAGCTTGCTTACTATTATATGTAAGTTTATCCAACAGAGACTTACCGGCATCTTGTTGGAAATGCTCATCAAGATTACCTTCAAATTTTTCTACACGTTTACATCTTGAAATAATATCTGTTATAACTCTTTCCTTATTATTAGTTTTTTCTAAGTACTCTTTGAATTTATCTATTTCCAATATTTCCACCTCAAGCCTTTTTAGTTTACTTACTAAATAATAATTGAAACATCTAAATTCATCAATAAAAAATGAAGTAAGAATTTACGGTGCGTTACTATTTTAAGGGTAAATATAGTTTTTTCTTATTATAACTCCAGGGACAGCTGAATAGGTGAATTACTTTGGTATGTTCGATTGTGAATTGATAAGATTTTTGCACACATAAAGTCAATTATTTTGGGAGGTACACTTTCACCTATAATTTCTGCTAATAATGTTTTGGAAATATATTTTTCATCTGTTTTGAAATTATAATCATATTCTGAAATCGATTGAATTATTAATGCTTCATAAATAGATAATACCCGATTTTGAGTTGGATGGATTTTTTTATCAGAAGCTTCAAATGGGAAATTTTTAGTCAGAGCTGCAGCTGGTTTATCCCATTCCATACGTCTATATGCAGAATGAAATCCTTTAATTAACCGACGTTCTCCTGTAATTTTATCTATAATGGAAGGTCTAGGTAACAAGGACCCGCAAGATTGACAATAAATTGGAGTTGTTTTATTGGACTGTGCAATTCCATTAATAATCACATCTTTATGTAAGGGGTTTGTAGAATCTAGACAGTCTATATTTACACATTGGTTGTTATAAGCTTGTTCACCTTCTTTAGTATGAGATACCCACCAATACTTTTCTTCATTCATAACTGATACATAATGTAATGGATGAAAATCATATCGGGTATTCAAACCTTTTTTAGCATCTAAAGGTGGTAAGTTTCCGATGGCATCTCTTAAAGTTTTTATTTCAGTCTTTTCCTCTTCTAAGAAAAAGTTAGCCTTTTGATTAAAGTATTCTATACCAGCAGAGTTTCTAGTATAAACTGTTAGTAATCGTTTACGTAATTGTGGTACTCCATAATCAGAACAACTAATTACTTGATAGCTTCCTTTGTAGATATGACCCAATCTACGGTCGATATAATCCATAATGTTTATATAATTATTAAATTCATCCTTAATAACGGTATGTTGCATATTGGGGACATTCTCGAGAATAATCCATTCTGGTTGTAAAGCTTCAATAATATCTAAAGTTGGTATAATTAGTCTATTTCGTTCATCTATTTGTGGACGATTACCTTTTCTTATTTCACTTAATAACTTTCCTGCACCATTAGAGGACATACCCTGACAGGGGGGAGTTGCATATAATAAAAAAAGATCTTCTTTATAATTTTTTTTATAATATTCAATAATTTCGTCCTTGTATCTCCATATATCTCCTGTAAATAACTTGGTGTTTGGATAATTTCTTTGGTACAATTGATGGCGATTTTCTAATATTTCATTACTTATAACTGTTTCTATATTGTTAGACTTCAAACCTAATTCACCTAAGCCAGCTGATGAAAAAAGACAAACTGCATTTTTATTCATTTTTTAGCTCCTTAATTTAATTCAATATATCAAATATTGTTCTGGCAATTGCTTTCCCTAATAAGGGTGGCACAGCATTTCCTATTTGTTTTATTATCTGTACTCTTGAGCCATAAAATTTATAGTTATCATCAAAACTTTGGATCCTAGCTCCCTCCCTAGGAGTTAAGGCTCTATTTTGTAAAGGGTGAATACATTTACTAGATGCAGGATTAACAAACTTAACTGTAATAGTAGGTGCTGGCTCGTTAGGGGATAATCTAGAATAACAATTGCTAAACCCGCTGCTAATTAAATGTTTGGGTATGCAATTAATATTATCCCCTGCATACTTAATAATTTCTAACATTTTTGGGGGGTGTTTTGTTGCTTTGTGTAATTCCAACTTTGAGCTTTTACATCTTCTAGCTCTTTGATAATCATTTAATGGATTACTTTCGTAGATAATTTTTTCTTCCCCACTAGTGACTGGAGGTAAATCTCCAATTGCATCCATTACGCTTAAAGCCTGTGGTAAGTTATCCCTAACTATAATCATTTTCTTTTTATCTTTAATTCCAATTGTTTTTCCTTCAAATGAATGTGTTGGTTCAGGGAAACTTAATTTTAGGTCCTTTAATACACCAATCATGATGAATCGTTCCCTTTTTTGAGGGACGCCAAAATTAGCAGAATTTAAAATTTTCCATTCAAATTTGTACCCTAAACTAGAAAAAACTTCTTCAATTAATTTAAGTGTTAATCCATTGTTATGTGTAACTAGTCCCACAACATTCTCCATGACAAAAACTTTAGGTTTAAAATAATTTACATATAAAGCAAATTGTTCAAATAAACTATTTCTCATATCTTCTTCATCTGAAGAACGAAATGGGCGAATTGATGAAAATCCCTGACAAGGAGGACCACCAATAATAACATCGATTTTTCTAGAATGTAAGTGTTCTTTAAATAATGATGGCTTTGCTTTTCTTATATCATCATTGATAACTAAACAATCAGGATGATTTAATTGGGTGGTTTTAGCAGCGTCTTTATCGAGTTCAACTGCACCGACTACTTTAAAATTATTAGAATATGAAGTGAAGCCATGTGAAAATCCACCAGTTCCGCTAAATAAATCTAGTATATTAATTTCTCTCAAAATTGCTCACCTTTTTATATATATTTATTAAAGACTATGGATAGGTTGTAAAAATTTTATGTTAATATAAGTACTGTAAATGTTTGTAAAAGAAGAACCTAAGTTCGGTTTAATCTTATCATATATTAATAGAAGGGGCGATTAAAATGGGTCTAAAAGTTATCGATTCAAATGATATAATGCTAAGCCATTTAAATATTAGTGTTGAAGAACTGAAGAGTGCATTAATAAATACTAATGATAAATTTGCAAAAATCACTAATAAGACTAGATTAATGGACTTAAATATTTTTGAAGTTTTGGATTTTAGAAATTTTAGTGGAGTGATTGGCGAAACATTTTCAAGTGAGCTGGCTAAAATAAATAAATCATTAATAAAAAATCCAAATCAAGATGGTTATCCAGACTTACTTCAAGTATCCACAACTGAAATGTTAGATTATTATCAACAATGTGTATATAGAGATTTAATTAAATACAAAGATGGTGGTCTGGAGATAAAAAATACCTTTGGTACAAAAAAAGGAAGTCTACTAATGGGTGATCAACGAATAGAGTTGATTAAAGAAAAATTAGATTGGAAAGCTCATCATCAGCAAACCAATAACTTAATTGGGTTAATGTCAGATTATATTGACGATATGCCGCAAATAGTAGCTATATGCTACAGTGATCAGTTGAACCCAGAAGATTGGGGGAAAGTTCAGAAACCTAAAGAAGGAAGTACAATGACATCATTCTCAACGATTGGTCAGACAGGATACAAAAAAATGGTAAAGGGAATAAAAATTTGTATCGATGATCCCAAATATTTAAAATTCTTTCACCAGGAGGTACGTGTAGATTGACAACCTATCGAGTAATCACTAATAAATCATTACCTATTGGTGATGGAAAGCCTGATATTGAAATACAAGATGTTATAGATGCTGTAAGTGAAACAAATAACTATCTACTGACTTTAAGTGAATTATTCATTGAATTAGATTTTGATTTATTTGAAGTTCTAGGACAACGAAATTTAAGTGGACTGATTGGAGAGATTTTCTCGGTTTTTCTAGCTAAAAAATCAAATTTTTTATTAAATAATCCTCACCCTGATGGTAGACCAGATATAATTTTTTGTAGAAATGATGTAGAACTGGATTATTTCACAAAGGGTTGTTTTATTGATGTTGGAGATCGTAAGTTCCCTTTGAAAAGTGCCTTAGCACCTTATCTCTATGGAGGAATAGAAGTCAAATGTACCATTGGAGATCCTATTAAAGAATATCGGAAAACAATAAGAGAAGAATATAATAATGTAAAGGAAAATTTTGAATTATACATGCCTCGTGTAAAATATTTAAAGGATTTAAACTGGTGGGCCCATCACACACATTCATCAAACCTTCTGGGTCTTTACTATGATTACTATTCTAAGTCTAATAATCTACCACAAATCCTAGCTGTTTTTAATTCAGAATTGGTACAAACTGATTGGAACAAAGTTTCCACGGGGTCTTCTTTAGGGAAGAAAACTAGTAATACATCATTGAACAAAACTGGAAAACAAAAAATGAAAACAAGCTGTCTATGTGTAATTGAGGACGAAATATACATAGAAAAATTACAAAGTATAAAAGTTACAATCCAATGATACAATTTGTATCATTTTATAATGAATTTCCTGTATTGTCAAATGGATATTTTGTGAGAAAGGGAATAATATGATTGGAGAAAGATTACAAGTATTAAGAGGTACAAAAACCCAAGAAGAAGTTGCTGGTTTTTTAAAAATTACTAGGGCGAGTTATGCTCATTATGAAAAAAATAGAAGGGAACCTAATATAAGTATTTTAATTAAAATATCAGATTACTATGGTGTTACAATAGATTATTTAGTGAAAGGAGAAAATAAAAAAGATATATGTTTTGATGAAAATGATTATAATAAAGATTGGATAAAATTTCTAGAATCAATTGTAAAGTGTACGGATGAGGAAAAGAAAAAGTTAATGAATTTCTGGAGAAGTTTGAATTGAGTAATTCTATTAATAATTAGTACAATGCTCGGAGTATCGGCAAATGGTGAAGGAATTGTTTTATTTTATTTTAAATCTGGTGGAACGCAGTATTGTAGTAGGGGCTGTTTGGAGAAAGTAATTACGTGGGAAGAGTATGGAGAGATATACGGTGAAGGCAATGGGGAATTTATTGGACAAGTCGGGAATACGTATAACAAAAAGTAGATACTCCACATAGTAGAGGTATCTACTTTTCTATGTTTCTGAGTCTCTTTGATAATCTAAATCTCTCCTAGGCTAAGATAGTTTGTAATATAAGCTTTAATAGCTCTTCTGTTGTTTCGGGTAATTGTTCGGGTAAGCTTAATGGATGTTTCATCTCTATTCCTCCTTTAATCTCGTATTCTATTATCAATATAGGCAATCTAGTTCAAATTTATGCATGATATTATAAAAAAGTTTTGAATCTCTTAAATGGAGATTTGGAAATTCATTTGACTAGAATGCCTATTTGACGTCTTGGTCAATATTCTATATTATGATTGCATACCCGTACTTGACCGGGAGAGGTTCATAGCTTATACCCTCTATAAAAAACTATGGATACATGACTATTCGCCATGTCCATATAATTTGGACGTGGCTTTTTTGTTTTTATCCTTTTGTTTGTATAGATTGGTCTGTGAAGCCTCTTTTGAAAGTGTTGGGAAACATTTTTTATAGGAGGTTTTTTTATTATGTCTGGAAGAAGTCATGATGAAGGTTTGAAGGATTTAACACTGTTAGGGAACCAAGGCACAAAATATTCATTTGATTATGCACCTGAGGTATTGGAGTCGGTAGATAATTTACATTCTACTCGGGATTATTTTGTGAAGTTTAACTGCCCAGAATTCACAAGTTTGTGCCCAATTACCAATCAGCCGGATTTTGCAACGATGTACATCTCGTATATACCGGATAAAAAAATTGTAGAAAGTAAATCGTTAAAATTATATTTATTTAGTTTCAGGAATCACGGGGATTTCCATGAGGACTGTGTGAACATCATCATGAACGATTTAATCGAATTGCTAGATCCAAGATATATCGAAGTATGGGGTAAATTCACTCCACGTGGAGGTATTTCTATTGATCCTTGGTGTAATTATGGAAGACCTGGAACGAAATATGTAGAAATAGCAGATTTTCGTTTGATGAACCATGATTTATATCCAGAGAAAATTGATAATCGTTAATGGAATAATCATATGTAAGGCAGAAGTGCTAAAATCCTGAAACTAGGGGCTAGGCGCTAGAGATAGACAATCTAAAAAATTCAGAAGATGACAGCATTCTTCCTTACGGTGCTGTTTTGTCGATATAAGGGAGTTTAAACGGGTGAAGCAGGAAAAGGCAATTATTGTGTTTAGTGGAGGACAGGATAGCACGACCTGTCTGTTTTGGGCAAAAGAACGTTTTAAAGAGATTGAGGCAGTGACTTTTGATTATGGGCAAAGACATAGTCTTGAAATCGAATGTGCAATGGAAATAGCTAAGGAGCTTGGTGTAAAGCATCACATTCTGGATATGTCGCTTTTAAATCAGTTGGCACCGAATGCTTTGACACGAGATGACATAAAGGTAGAGGACGGGGAAGATGGGGGATTGCCGTCGACTTTTGTACCTGGTCGAAATCTGCTCTTTTTATCTTTTGCTGGGGTCTTAGCGAGCCAGGTAGGTGCAAAGCATATCGTAACTGGCGTGTGTGAAACTGATTTTAGTGGCTATCCAGATTGTCGTGATATTTTCGTGAAATCCTTAAACGTCACATTAAATCTTTCTATGGATACTACTTTTGTGATCGATACACCACTCATGTGGTTGGACAAGGCGCAAACATGGGAACTTGCAGATCAGCTTGGAGCGCTCGAATTTGTTCGAGAGAAAACGTTGACTTGTTATAACGGTGTAATAGCAGATGGCTGTGGGGAATGCCCAGCATGTAAGCTGAGAAATAAAGGATTAGAAGATTATTTAACTTCTTCTAAATCTATTGAAGGAGTAACATTATGAGAATTTTATTTTATTTAGTATCGATTGTGATTGCTAATGTCGTAACAGCAGCTTTTGCACCTTTACAGTTCGGGATGTTTATCGTCCCTATGGGAACATTGTTCGTGGGTGCTACCTTCATTTTTAGAGATCTTGTACAAAACAAATATGGTAGAGCAAAGACGTACTTATTCATTTTCATAGCTTTAGCATTATCAGCATTAGTGTCATTTATGTTGGGAGATACATTATTAATTGTATTTGCATCGGCAATTTCATTTGTTGTTGCTGAAACAGCAGATACAGAGATTTATACAAGATTGAAACTACCAATGGCTTGGCGTGTATTCTATAGTGGGATTGTTGGTGGATTCCTGGATTCAGTCATTTTTGTCATAATAGGCTTGAGTCCTCTGGGAGCAAATATTCTTCCATGGGAAGCCGTGCCAGCAGCTATTGTAGGGCAAATTATCGTGAAAACCGTTATTCAGACAATCGGAGCGCTTATTTTGAGTCGGGTTTATGTAATGAAGGAAAAACGTCTTCTTTCTGAATGATTATATAAAAATTAAAATATTATAATTTAGCCTTCCAGTAGACTTGGAAGGCTATTTATGATTTTACAGATTATGTAGAGGTTATTGAATACAAACAAGTAGGATATAACAATTAAAAATCGTTGTTTACAAGTATTGGTTATTATATGCAGATGCCTTATAATAAAAATAGTTTAATAAAAATCCTTAAAGTTCCAAAAAATATAGTATATAGTTTGTGTATTTATCGATAATCCTATTTTAACTAACAGTAATATCTTCAAAGTTGTAAAAGGTTTGTTAGTGCATTTAAGAAAATGTATTTATTGGGAAATTGCATGAAGAAGGAACAAAGAATATTTTCAAGAGAAAACAAGAGGAAAAGGTCAGAGGTATGGAATATTCCAAGAATTATTACCAGTTGATATTGAGATTTAAAAAGCATGGATAAGGTAAAGGATATAGATGGAGGCGGGAATATGTATTGTTCCAAATGCGGGGTAAAAAACGATGAGAAAGCAAATTTTTGCGCAGGCTGTGGCGAAATTTTAAATCCTACTAAAAGTGGCGTTAAAGGTATACTGATTGCTGGAATCATCTTTTTTTTGCTGGCACTTGGTGGGGTTGGTTATGGGTTTAAGGAAATTGTCTTTACAGAGAAAGAAGAGTTTGGGAGAGTTGAAAAGGAAAGACCTCCCAATGAAACTGCTACAGCTCCATTAACAATTAAGACGGAAGCAAAGAAAAATGAACAAGTGAAAGGAATAGCAAAAGATAAAACACAGGTAATACAGGAAACTATGCCAAAAGTGTTCACGATTCTGACCGACGACGGGGGCCTAGGTTCTGGATTTCTTTATGGCCAAGGCGGTTACATTGTAACGAATGCACATGTTGTAGCGGGGCACACAAATGTAATAATACGGAACTCTGCTGGGAAAGAATCCGAGGCTCAAGTAATAGGTATTTCGGATAGATCTGATGTTGCTCTCCTTTTATCTAATGATTATGCACAAGTAAAACCACTCTTCACCGAGGCTGAAGATTCAATTATTGGCACTGAAGTCATCGCACTTGGGAGTCCTCAAGGGTTTGAAAACTCTGCTTCCATTGGATACTTGACAGGTATCAATCGTGATATGGAACTCGGTTTTGTATATGAACATTTATATCAAATTGATGCCCAAATTGACAAAGGAAGCAGTGGCGGCCCTCTAGTAGATGCAAAGACAGGAAAGGTCATAGGGATTAACTCGCTTATCTACAAAGAAAATAATTTGTTTGGATTTTCCATTCCTATGAACAGCGTGACAGCTCTAGTAGACAGCTGGGTTTCCAATCCTATGAGTGGTCAACAGGTTGCATCTCTTTTTGGCATTTATGAAGAATATACATATAGTGATGAAAATATTTCAGAAGATACTTATGAAGAAGAGTATACCGAAGATGAATGGAATTATTTTGCCTTTGAAGAGGAGACTTTAACTAATTTCATCATTACATTTAGAGAATATTACGAGATGGCTCTCGATGCCGAGGATTTTTATTGGATTAATGATATGCTACAACCGGATAGTATTGCCTACCAGGACTTAGAAGTATATATACAAGAAATTGCTGGGCAGGGAATGACCTTTGACTTCACTAATAATACTGTTACTGGTGTAGAGATGTATGATGATTATGCACTAGTTTCTACTAACGAGGAATTTGATTTTATAAATGCGGCTGGTGAATACACGTATTACAATCGGAATAAAGTATACACGGTAGTAATCAATAGTTCGGGTTATTATCAAATTACGAATATAGACATTTACGAATGATATGGTTGTAACAAGGTAATTACTTGAATACCCTAGTAATCTCCAGTAGACTAATAATTACCATAATTGACAACTGAGGAGAGAAATGCCGATGGAGATTTCTATAACAAAAGCTTTACGTGAGTTAAAAACATTGGATGCGCGCATTTTAAAAAAGATTAATGAGACAACTTTCGCAGCCTCTAAAAAACCGAAAGAGAATATTCGTGGATTTAAGACCGTTGAGGAGTTTGAAAAGGAAGCGAAAGAAAGTATACAATCCATAAAAGATTTGATGGATCGCAGAAAACAAATCAAAAAATCGATTGTAGAATCTAACGCTACAACTTTAGTAGAGGTTTCCGGAGTCAAAATGACGGTGGCTGATGCAATTGAGCGTAAAAACTTTATTGAAATTGAAAAAACTCTCCTTCGTAAGATGAATAACGATTATGCTCAGTCTCAGGAAAAAGTAGAAGTGAATAATGAACTTGCCCAAGATAGATTAGACACACAGTTAAATAATATGATTTCTAAAGATGGTAAAACAGATTTAACAGCGGTGGAAGGCTACAAAAAGTTGTTTTGGGAATCTGAGGAAACAAAATTAATTGACCCGATCCACATAAAAGAAATCACCACTAAGATGACTTTAGATATTGAATCCTTTGAAGATGACGTAGATGTAGCGCTAAGTGAAATTAATGCTCGTACACTAATCACTATTAAACAATAAGTAAGCTTGGAATTTGCTGTTATAGCGAAAAAGAAGAAAGTTTCCCCGTTTGCAGGGTCTGGGTAAATCCCTGCTCCCAACTATAGTATTTACGAAAGCTATAAAGCTTAAAGCTCAACCCTTAAAGCTAAAAGGTTAACCATCAAAGCTCTTATATTCTAACGCTCAATATTTAGCGATAAAAAATCTATAAAATCTCGGATAACAGGTGCCGTAGGACTTGAAACTTCCTTTCTTCGCCTCCGAGCAGCTATGACAGCACAAAAAGAGTGGTCCTTCAGGATCGCTCTTTTTGTTTGCATTTTTTTCTTCCTGCACCATCCTGCAGATTCCTGAGTAATAATTTAGAATATTAGTTAATTACCCAATTTTTTAAAAACTTTTTTCGCAGTTGTAAGTCTAATAAATAGGGACGATTGAAATGAGGTGATATTTTGAGTGAAAAGATGTTAGTAAGGAAAGCGATTAAAGGGGATGAAGAAGCTTTTTTAGCGTTAATCCATTCATATGAAGAGGCATTATATCGAACGGCTATTTCTTATTTAAAAAATGAAGGAGATGCACTAGAAGCCCTTCAGGAAGTGACATATAGAGCTTATATAGGTATAAAAACAGTAAGAGAGCCAGCCTATTTTAAAACATGGCTAATTCGGATTATGATGAATTACTGTCAAGATATCCTTAAGAAGAGCAAGAGGGAAGTACCAGATGATAGGATATTTTACATACAAGGAATAAGAGAGGACTATAACTTTTTAGAGGTTGAAGAGGCTCTATTAAGTTTATCTGATTATGAAAGAGAGTTATTACATTTAAAATACTTTGAAGATGTCAAAATAAAGGACATTGCTGTTATGTGGGATACACCAGAAGGAACAATTAAAACAAGGCTACATAAAGCATTACGAAAACTTAGGACGGGATTTGAAGAGAGAGGAGAGGTTAAACGTGTTTGAGGAGGAAAAGAAGAAATTGGAGCAGAGAAAGAAGTCGATTTATCAGGTTCAAGTATCTAAAGATAAGCTATATTCCGCCGTGCAAATTGGATTCGAGAAAGCAAAAAAAGAAAGAATGTTAAAAAGAACCAAGTTGATAAAACGGAGTTCATGGTCGGTAGTAATTGCTGCCATCCTTCTCATTTCTTTTTTCACATCCATCTCCATATCTCCTGTTTTCGCAAGTAAGGTTGCATCTATTCCAGGGATGGAACGAATTATTGCACTTATTCAGCAAGACAGAGGTTTAATAGCTGCCGTTGAAAATGACTTTTATCAACCATTGAATCTCTCTCAAGAAAAGAACGGCATCATGGTGACACTCGATGGAGTAATCGCAGACAAGAAAGGAATAGTTGTTTTTTACTCTGTCCAATCTAAGGAGAAGAATCAGCCTTTAGAAATAGAATATTTGAAGCTAGTGAATGAAAATTACAGTAATTTGCCTGTAAATGACACTACTTTTTGGGCTTCGGAAAAACCAATAATTGAAGAAAAGGTATTTAGCTCTATGATGACACTTGAATCTGTAGAAAATCAAATAGTAGGTGATGGTAATATTTTATGGACGATTGGTTTGAAGAAAGCAGATAAATTGGAGCATTTTCAAATTCCATTTAAGTTTAAAAAGTCTAGCTTAGTAAGTAAAACAATCGCTTTAAATAAAGAAGTTTCAATTGAAGGTCAACGAATTATAGTGCAAAAAATTACAATTGATCCAATTCGTGCAGAAGTTAAATTAAAAGTTGATCCGAACAACTCCAAAAAAATATTTTCATTTGATAATATCAAGTTTACGAATGATATCGGTAATGAATGGAGCATTAATAATATTGGGACTACGTTTAGAAGTTTAGATGAAACTGAATGGACTATAAAATTTCAAAGTCCTTACTTTAATGACTCTGATAATCTAAAATTAGTATTTGGAAAAGTAGGAGCTATTGACAAAGACGATGCTTTTATTTTAATCGATACTGAATCAAAGAAGTTTTTGAGGCAGCCTTCTGGGTCTATCTTCTCTGATTTAGAAATTGAGAACCGTAAAGTTAGTTTTACAATGGACGTAAATGGAGAAGATACTATGTTAGTATCTTCAAGTTTTGTAGATAATGACGGAAATGAATTTTTTATAAAATATGACTTTACTAATCCTATTCCAGGGAAAAAGTATGTAAAGGGATTTTATGAGAAAACAGATGAGAGAAGCTTAAAAATTGAATTTGAACTTCCAATGGAATCTATTCAAAGTCCCTTGCGATTCGATATAGTTTCTTACCCATCTTGGATAGAAGAGGACGTCGAGATAGAGGTCAAATAATAAAACGAGATTCTGAGAACAAATTTCTTCATTGTTCGAGAATCTCGTTTTTTAATGAGGGAAATAAAAAATATTTATGTTTTAGTTTTAACTATTTAACTTAGATCTCTTCCAAAATTCCTTTAACTAATCCAACGAATTTAACTCTTACTTTTCCAGCAACGTCAATTACTTCCTCATGATTTAGTGGCTGATCTAATATTCCACTTGCCATATTCGTAATGCAAGAAATACCAAGTACTTTCATACTGCTGTGAGTAGCTACAATTGCTTCGGGAACGGTAGACATACCAGCTGCGTCAGCTCCTAGAGTGCGGAACATACGAATTTCTGCAGGAGTTTCATAAGTTGGTCCACTCCACCAAGCATATACACCTTCTTGCAAATGAATATTTTGATCATTTGCTACTTTAGCTGCAATACTACGTAGCTCTTTGTTATATACTTCTGATAAATCCGGGAAACGGGTGCCTAATTCGTCATTATTTGGTCCCATTAAAGGATTGGCCCCGACTAAGTTAATGTGGTCTGTAATTAACATTAAGTCACCTGGGTTAAAGCTAGTATTTACTGCACCACATGCATTCGTAATAATTACTTTTTCTATACCAAGTGCTTTCATAACACGTACTGGGAAGGTTACTTCATCTAACGTGTAGCCTTCATAATAGTGAAAGCGTCCTTTCATAGCAGCAACTATTTTTCCGTTTAATTCTCCGATAACTAGTTCGTTCGCATGTCCAATTGCTTCAGATTTCGCAAAATGGGGGATTTCGCTATATGGAATTTTGGTGGGGTTCTTAATTTCATCGGCAAGCGAACCTAAGCCTGAGCCAAGAATCATTCCGATTACAGGACGATGACCTGTCTTACTCACAATATAATCTCTAGTTTCTAAAATGTTTTCCATGTTGTGCATCATAATTCCTCCTTGAAATGGTGCTTAAAAAAACAGTACAAATGTAGTATACACTCTAAAAGTAGGAATACAAAAATGGGATATGTGGACATTCAAGGTTATTGTTGGGGATTTATAGTATAATTACATTATTTACAATATATTTGTCGAATAATCTTGTTTTTAATAGAAATAAACTAAGGAAGTACTAAATATATGAAAAGTCATAAAGTAAAAGTAATTTTCTTCTTGTCTATTGTATTATTACTCTTTTTTTCTGCTTTAAATGTGTATATATCATATGTGAGGATGAAACATACAATTGAAGAGTCAGTTGCAAACCAAAGTTTAGAGGCTGCCAAGTCCATTGCATCCTCAATAGATGTAGAAACGTATCAGAAATTTTTGGATAAGCCAGAGAAAAATGAACACTTTCGAGAAATTCAAATCTATTTAAGTGATGCTCGAGAAAAGTTGGGCTCCTTATATGTTTACACATTAGAGGTCGATAATCCTAAGGTTTCTAAAACAATGATATTAGGTCATTCTGGTGAGATTGAGAGCTTAGATGATTATCCGATAGGGTTTGCATGTACGGTACCAAAAGAGCAAGTTAAAAAAGCTTATGAAGGACAAACTTATATAACCGGTGTGCTGAAGGATCCAGGTTATGGAGATTATTTATCTGTTGGTGCTCCTATTAAGAACGAAGAAGGAAAGATACTGGGGTATTTAGGTATCGATACTAGTGCAGCTACCATCAACCAGATTAAAGGTGCTGCACTAGAAAGGAATATACTAGCCTTAATATTCAACGGACTCTTTGTTTTTATCGTGATTGTCTCCTTTTTGTTTATGCAAAGATGGTACAGAAGAGAGGTTGATAAGGAAGTTGGGTATACAGAGGATACATATCAAACAGAGATGAAAACGCTAATAACCTCTGTTTCTTCATTACAACATGATTTTTCAAATCATATTTTAGTTTTGCATGGACTCTTAAAAATAGGGCAGTCGGATAAGGCATTACAATATGCTTCCTCTCTTTTTAAGGAAGTAGAAGCAATAGAATCTATAAAAATAGATATAGCTCATCCTGGGCTTTCCATTTTGTTGCAAACGAAGAAAATTGCTGCTCAAAATAATCGTATTAAAATGGATATTGTGATTTCTCCTGTTTCCTTTGACTGTATAAAAACAACTGATTTAATTATTATATTGTCTAATTTAATCGATAATGCGATGGATGCAACAATGGAGCTACCTGAGGGAGAACGTAGCATACTCATAGAGTGTTCATCCAATAATACTCATTATGTATTTATAGTCACTAATACAGGAACTGAAATTTGCGATAAAGAACTAATCTTTAAACAAGGGCATTCTACCAAAAAAGAAGAACAAGGAAAAATAAGGGGGCAGGGCTTGTTTATTGTGAAGGAAGTTGTAACTGGTTACAACGGAAATATTTCTATTGAATCATCAGCCGATTTAAAAACAACTGCCATCGTGGAAATCCCTCTAAAGTAATTTTCCACTTCGTTGATATACCTACTATAAAAAATAGATACCCTACCCAAATAGAGGTGTCTATTTTTCTTTAAAAAACAGAAAATTACTTGCACGTGAATAAATTTCTATACGTGCCAAGGGCTATCCTGAGCAAACGAAACACCCTAAAAGAGGTCAGCCAAAATATGTAATTATGAAATGGATTCAGCCACTTTGATAATTCCCAGCTGTAAGAATTTGGTGCACTTCTTCCGAAATAAGATATGTATCATCCTCTTTATACAGTATAATTTAAATAATCTGTTTGTTTTGTAAGGTGGGATTCTGTTGTTGGACTTGCTTGCTATAATGCTTGAGAGGGTTGGCATGATTGTTGCTGTTGCCTTTATTTTGACTCGTTTTCAGTTTTTTAAAAACTTAGTGTATCGTGATAAATTGAATCGCAAGCAGGAGATTGCGGCGATCTTATTTTTTGGCTTTTTTGGTATTGTGGGAACGTATTTTGGAGTTGCGCTCGATACGAATTCACTGCATTTTAATAGTGTCGCAACAGTTTTGAGTTCAGAAGAGGCGATTGCAAATTCGCGTGTTATAGGTGTGGTCGTTGCAGGTCTGTTAGGCGGCTACCGTGTGGGGATTGGTGCGGGATTGATTGCTGGTATTCATCGTATGACATTGGGTGGATTTACAGCTGTGTCTTGTGGTCTGTCAACTATCATAGCGGGAGCCGTTGCAGGAATTTTTTATCGAAAAGAAAGGGCACTTAAACCGCTTACTGTGTTTGCTATAGGGGCATTTACTGAAGCGATGCAAATGTCTATGATTTTACTGATATCAAAACCATTTGAGCAATCACTTACATTGGTTAAGATCATTGGTATACCGATGATTTTAGCTAATGGTGTAGGAACTGCACTATTTATACTGATTGTCTATAATGTGATCAGCCAACAAGAGAAAGTATTGGCATTGCAAGCACAGAAAATGCTGCGTATTGCAAATCAAACACTAAGCTACCTACGCACCGGCATGAACACTGTCACTGCACAAGCCGTTTGTAATATTCTATTCCGTGAATTACAACCAAGTGCTGTTGCTATGACCAACCAAACGGACATTCTTGCGCATGTTGGAATTGCCAGTGATCATCATAAGGGGGGTAGTCCGATTCGGACAGATGAAACCAGAAATGTCATACAACATGGAGAGGTAGTTGTTGTCAATGATGGCACCATTCACTGCAATTATCCTGGCTGTCAATTAGGAGCAGCAGTCATTGTCCCACTTATACAGCGTGGAGAAACCATTGGCACACTGAAACTATACTATCCATCTGAAAAAGTCATAACTGTAGATAATATTGAACTAATTGTCGGATTGAGCTCCCTATTAAGTAACCAGCTAGAAATTGCTGAAACTGATCATGCTTATCAGTTGGCAAAAGAGGCTGAAATCAAAGCGTTACAGGCGCAAATCAATCCCCACTTTTTATTTAATTCTATGAATATTATTGTGTCGTTGATTCGCACAGATCCTGATCGGGCAAGGAAACTACTGACGTCATTATCCTATTTTTTGCGACAAAATGTCACAGGGACAACTGCGTCTCAAATAACACTTGAGCAAGAGCTATTGCATGTTAAAGCTTATTTGGAAATAACTGAAGCTAGATTTATAGATCGACTGACCATTTTATATGACGTGGATGAACATTTGCTAAATGAAAAGATTCCTCCTTTCACATTACAGCCCATTGTTGAAAATGCTATTCACCACGGCATTAAGGATATGGAAAATAATAGTGTGGTTAAGATGACGGTACGTGACTTTGATGCAGAAATTGAGATTATGGTGAAAGACAATGGGAAAGGGATATTACCTGAACGACTCTCTGTTCTGGGCACAATGCCGCTCGAGTCCGAATCAGGAACTGGAGTAGGATTATTCAATATTAATAGTAGACTACTAATGACGTTTGGAGACCAGGCGGGTTTAAAGATTGTAAGTAAAGAGAATGAAGGAACAGCTATTTCCTTTAGAATTCCTAAATTGGGGGGGGATGCCTGATGGGATCGATTACTATATTGGTTGTAGATGATGAACGCTATGCACGAGAGGAATTAACGTATTTACTAGGTAAGTTTCCAAGAGTTCAAGTGGTAGGGGAGGCAGAGAGTGGAGAGGCTGCAATTTTAAAGGCATTACAGATCCATCCGGATGTTGTTTTTCTAGATGTCGAGATGCCTAAAATGAATGGAATAGAAGTAGCTAAAACCTTGTCGGGGTTTAAAAAAGTGCCACTCATCATTTTTGCAACGGCTTATCCACAATTTGCGGCAGAGGCCTTTCGGATTAATGCCGTCGATTATTTATTGAAACCGTACGATGAAAGACTACTAGAGCAAACGATAGAGCGAATAGAAAAGACGTTATCTCCCGCACCAACGGCTGACAGTATGGAGAAGCTTGGGAAATTGGCGATAGAAACTGGCGGTGACATCGATTATATTCTACCGCAGAATATTTTGTATATCTATCGAGATGACAAAGTAACGAAAATTATTACGCAAACCGATGGATATGATGTGCGGACAACTTTGAAAGAGCTTGAAAGTCGTTTAGTACCATTTTCATTTTTTCGAATTCATAAAGGATATCTCGTTAATTTGAAATACGTCAGCCGCTTAACACCGTGGTTTAATGGTGCGTATCAGCTAGAGTTGGAAGGATTAGAACAGAAGCTTTCTGTCAGTAGGAATTACGTTAAAGAATTACGCCAGCGTTTAGAACTGTAATAACGTGTTATCTCTCACTATTTGCATGTTAAACTCTTAAACTTGCATGTTGCACCGAAATACTCCTATTTTTGAAAATTTGCCATAAACTAAATATACCTTATCGCAAGAAAAACTAAATTCAGAAATAGAAGGAAATAGGAGGGCTCACATGATTACATTTTTTTGTGCAATTGCACTATTAATTGTCGCGTATTTTACTTATGGGAAATTCATTGAAAAGATTTTTGATCCTACAGATGCTCGAAAAACACCTGCATATGCAAATGCAGACGGCGTTGACTTCGTACCGATGAATAAACAAAAAAATGCGCTCATCCAGCTGCTAAATATAGCAGGAACAGGTCCAATATTTGGACCAATTATGGGTGCGTTATTCGGACCAGTCGCCTTCTTATGGATTGTTTTAGGAGCCATTTTTGCAGGGGCTGTACACGACTATTTAACGGGTATGATCTCCATTCGAAACAAAGGTGCACATATTCCAGAGTTAGCTGGAAAGTTCTTAGGTAACGTTTCGAAACATATTGTAAACGTTTTCGCATTACTGCTTCTTTTATTAGTCGGGACAGTATTTGTAACGACACCTGCCTCTTTATTAGCGCTATTAATGGATGGTAAAGTAGCATTATGGATATTGATTGTTGTTATTTTTATTTATTATTTCTTATCTACAATTCTTCCAATAGATAAAATTATCGGGAGACTGTACCCATACTTTGGCGCAGTACTACTGATTGGTACCGTGGGGGTTGGAGTTGCTTTACTAGTCTCTGATTATACAATTCCAGAATTGTCGTTAACAAACATGCACCCAGATAATGTACCAATTTTCCCGATTCTGTTCTTTACGATTACTTGTGGTGCACTTTCTGGCTTTCATGCGACACAATCACCAATTATTTCGAGAACTGTCGAAAAAGAATCACAAGGTCGTTATGTATTCTATGGCATGATGATTACGGAAGCAGTCATAGCGATGATCTGGGCTGCAGCGGCAATGAGTATGCTAGACGGACAAACATTAAGTGAATTTATCGCAACAGGGACACCTTCTGCAGTAGTTAATGAAGTATCCATGACTTTATTAGGAGCTATTGGTGGAACAATTGCGGTACTGGGTGCTGTTGTACTACCAATTACATCAGGTGACACAGCGTTCCGTGCTGCACGTTCAATCATTGCAGATTATTTGAAAATTGATCAGAAAAAAGTGGCGAAACGTTTGATGATTGCTGTTCCATTGTTTGCTATATCGGCGATGTTAACGCAAATTGATTTCAACATCTTGTGGAGATATTTCTCTTGGGCAAACCAAGCAACAGCGGCAATCGCCTTATGGATTGCGACAATGTATTTGTTCATTAAAGGAAAGAACTACATTGTGTCGCTAATACCAGCACTGTTTATCACTTATATGGTTTTTGTCTATATCTTAAACGCAAAGATTGGATTTAGGTTAGACTTGGAACTATCCTTCTATATTGGAATAGTATTAACAATTATTTTGACAATCATGTTCTTTATTAAAGCAAAAAATAATAGAGCAAACCAGATTGAAACGGATGTAGTAGTGGATAATGTGACTGAATAACAGTAAATAGGCTTGCATGAACTAAATAACGGAGAAACGAAATAGTTTCTCCGTTATTTTTTAAATACCCTCCTAAAATTGGGGGTTAGTAAGAAAAAAGCTACTCACTTCTTTAATAGAAAGAAGTGAGTAGCTTTTTGTTGTTGACTAATTCTATGAAATTAATACTAAATTAACGATCCGCCTTTTTCCATATACTTAAGAATACCTTCAGCCGCACGGTAAGATAATGCACCTACAGTACCAGTTGGGTTGTATCCAGCATTTTGCGGGAATGAAGAAGCCCCTACAACAAATAGATTTTCAACATCCCACATTTGTGAGTAGTTGTTGACTGCAGACGTCTCAGGATCCGCACCCATAATTACACCACCAGTATTATGAGTGGATTGATATTCAGCTACATTGTAAGGCCCTAGATCTCCACTAACATCCACATGATTCGCACCCATTTCTTTCAGAATTCCTTCACACTTTTCAGCCAAGTACTTCGTCAATTGACGATCTTGTTCTTCGAAGTCAAAAGTGATTCGAACTAATGGATCTCCAAATGCATCGTTATAAGTAGGGTCTAAGTCTAGGAAATGTTGCTTATAAGCCATCGAAGCACCCTCACCACTTACCGTTAAGGAAGCATTTGTATATTTTAGGGAAGCATCTTTAAAATCTTTACCCCAAGATTTTGTGCCAGATGGAACTTGGTTGTTAGCGATAGGTCTTTGTCCTGTTTGACCAAGGATAATCATCCCACCGTGAATAAAATCTAAATCAGTGTGATCAAAGTTATCTCCGTTAAAATCATCAATAATCATACCTAAACCGCCGGCACCAGCAAAGTTGTTGAATTTATGATCATCGAAGAATCCAGTTGCTCTACCTTTACGAATTTGATAGGCATAGTTTTTCCCAATAACGCCAGTACCAGTAGTTGGGTCATAAGGTCTTCCAATTCCAGAAAGTAATAGAAGACGAACGTTTGTAAATACATATCCTGATAATACGACAACATCAGCTGATTGTTCAAATTCTTCCCCAGTAGTTAAATCTGTGTAAAGAACTCCGGTAGCTTTTCCGTTTGAGTATAAAATACGACGTACTTCAGAATGTGGACGAACTTCAAAGTTCCCAGTAGCTTTTGCAACTGGCAGTACAGTTACACCAGGCTCTGCTTTGGCACCATATTCACAGCCAAAACGCTCACAAAATCCACAATATTGGCAAGCAACTCGAGAAATTCCATCTGGGTTTGTATAATTTTCCGATAGATTGGCAGAAGGTTGCACATACGGATGATAACCCATTTTTTTTGTAGCCTCATCAAATAAGCGCATTGCCTCTGTTTTTTTCATCGCCGGAGTAGGGAATGGGTTAGAGCGTCTTCCACCTAGTGGATTGTCTTCGCCAGAAATACCTGCCATTTTTTCGTATTGATCATAATAAGGTTCAATCTCATCATATGTAATACCCCAGTCTTGGATAGTCATATCAGCAGGTATTTTATCTAAACCATATTTTTCAATTGTTTTACTACGCAGTTCAAAATCATATGGAAGGAAACGGAAGTTTTGACCGTTCCAGTGGGCACCAGAACCACCAACACCAACACCGAGTAAAAATGAACCATAAGATCTCATAGGAAGAGAGCGCATTTTGTCGTTATTACGGAAAGTAATTGTTTCTTTTGAAAGATCTTGCATCATTTCATGTCGAACTGCATATCTAAGCTCATCATGGGCCATAAAATAATCTTCTGTTTTTCTCTCTTTACCGCGCTCTAATCCAACAACCTTTTTACCTTGTTTTGTCAGCTCAGCCGCGATGATACCAGCGGACCAACCAACACCTATTGTGACAACATCTACTTTAGGTAATTTTGTTACCATTATTATTTCCCCCTCAATCGTCAATTTCTATATAGCTATGATTCTATTAATGTTTGTGCTGAGAATTTAACGCCATCGGTTCAATCTTCGTAAATTCTTTTTCAATAATATCCAGGAAGCTCATCTGATGTCCTGGGAAATTCTTCATCTTCCAGCCTTCCATATTTGCATTACCACCATATAGAGGATCAGCGTAAGCGCCTTCAATTGTTGCTGTTCTTAGGACACCAAAGAAATGAGCAGAGGATACACCTTTAAGCTCCACATTTCCATCAGCGAACTCGGTTAATATTGCGTCTTGTTCATCTTCCGAAAGTTCTATGAAAGATTTATCATATGTTTTTAAGCTGTGATCTTGGATTCCTTTTAAACCAATTTCAAAGATTTGTTGACGATTTTGGCGACCTTGATAACCTTGGGTATCTTCTCCAGGGAAGAATGGTCCAGATGTATATTCTTTTGATCCCATGCCCCAAGCACCTGAAAGTTGATGGTCAATATAGTAGGCAACAAGTAATTCTTTTGCACCAGGACCGTTTTCATCTTTCGGGAAAATTCTCTCAGAAGCAGCTTCCGTTATACGATATTGTTCGGGTGTAAAGTACATTAAAGCAACATTTGGATTAGAAGGAGCAGTACTTGAGTGCACATTTGTTTCATTCGTTGTAGTCTTTCCATCCTTTAGGAGAAGACTCCCTAGGGCTCCCCCTAAAACGACTCCACCAACTGTTAAACCTGAGTTTTTGATGAAAGTACGTCTCGATGAACGTTTGTCTAAAACAGGTGTATTTTTTTTCTGTTCAGTCATAATATAACCTCCTATATAAGTAGTTGAGAATTTTAACTAGGTAAATATTTATGCAAAAAAATTAATGGATAATGGAATGCCAGTTATAGACGATAGAAAACAGTACAGTAAATACAATTAAAGAGCTTATAAAGTACAAATGTTGTTTTCCTGTCCAACAAAGAACGATAATGGCTAGACCAAGACCCGAGCCTACTAAAGCAAACCATGGGAATGCACTATTATAGAAGAAAAGAGCTAGAGCAAAATCAGCTACTATAAATAATGCCAATAATACTTGATTCAAAATTTTTAATTCTTCCAAATTATATTGCGTCACTTTATTTCTCCTTTGACTTATACTATTTGTTTAGTAAATTTTATTTATACTAATTATTAAAGAGTAATAATACAAAACAAATCGTACTCAGTGTATCCTATTTTTATCTTGGTTTCTAGATAATATTTGCAAAAATTAAATAAAAAAATATTCAGATAATAAAAATGTTCCTATGCGATATCAATATATTGTAATTGGGAGTAGGCTTTTTTCATATCCTAGCAGGAGATTGGGATACAACTATGGAATAGTTACTAAAATGTATTAGGGGGAATAGAGATGGGATTTTTAGATGGGCTAATGGGGAATGTGTCGGAGATAGAAAATAGCCAGGTTGAAAGTGAGTTAAAGGATTTACTAGCCTCTTCTGAAAAGGTAGAACATGCGTATAAACTTATCCGGGATTTAATCGTTTTTACAAACAAGCGGTTATTGCTTATTGATAAACAAGGTATGAGTGGAAAAAAGGTAGAGTATCATTCTATTCCATATAGAAGTATCGTTCATTTTTCAATTGAAACTGCTGGCACCTTTGATCTGGACGCGGAACTAAAAATTTGGTTATCGGGAAGCTCAGTTCCTATACAAAAGAAATTCAATAAAACCCTAAATATATATAAGGTACAAAGTGTATTAGCAGAATATGTAATGCGTTAAAAGGGAGATGTGCAGGTGGAGTTACTTATTATACGACATGGACAATCGGAGGCAGATTTACTGGGAGTGCATGAAGGAAGAGCAGACTTCGCCTTGACTAAATTAGGGGAGCTGCAAGCAAATACAATGGGGGCATACGTAGCAGAACATCTACCACCTGATATTATCTTAGCAAGTCCTTTATTAAGAGCAAAGGGCACTGCCGAAATACTACAAAAATTCGTCGGCTGCAACTTGCTCATTGAAACTGATTTAATGGAATTTAATAATGGTGTGCTAGCGGGACTTTCTAAGGAGGTAGCTCGGGTGAAGTATCCACTACCTCTAGCAGGAAGACCATTACATATTCCTATTGAAAAGGGTGAATCAGAATTAGAGTTTCGCTTTCGTGCAGAAAGAATTTTTCACAAAATCATGCAAGATTATCAGGGATATAATCGGGTGGCAATTGTCTCTCATGGTGGGTTTATCTCTCAATTCATCAAAGCATTTTTAAAGCAGCCTAATGAAAGTGAATTTGGGTTTGCGACAAGTGATACCGGACTCCATCTATTAGAAATAAAAGAGAAGGCTAGGATTATTAGGTTTCTAAATAAACAGGAACATTTAAAAGGTGAGATAGATTGATATTGCATACAAATGTTATGGGTAATGGGAAACCTATCGTTTTTGTACATACTGGTTTGCAAACTGGATTATTAGATTTTGAGTTTCAAAGAGAGTATTTTAGCCATAATTACCAAGTGATTTCTCCAGACTTGAGAGGTCATGGTCGATCTAAAACAGAAAATATACAAAATTTCTTTGAGGATTCTGCAAAGGATTTATTGGAAACGCTGGATTATTTAAAAGTTTCTGCTGTTCATCTCGTAGGGTGTTCGTTGGGTGCACTTGTAGCGATTAAATTTGCACACATGTTTCCAGAAAGGGTTATTACGTTAGCTATTTCAGGAGTTACACCAGTAAAGCCGGACAACTGGTTGGAAATCCATCAGGAAGATGTTAATGGGCAAAATAATTTATTACAAAACAAAGAATTCGCTAATTACTTTGATCACCTACATGAATCTGATTGGCGACAGTTCATTCATTTTGGAAAAAATGAAAACTGGTATCCATTTGAAGATGTAAAGGCAGTAACAAAATTTGAATTCCCAGTACTATTCATCGTAGGGGAGAAAAAGCGGAATGAAACTATCGGTGCATCCATTTATCCTGAGATAAATTCAAATGTACGTATTGCAATTGTTCCGTTTGCAGGGCATTTGGTTCATGATGAACAGCCTGAAATTTACACAAAGATATTAGAAGTATTTATAAAGACTGTGTAAGTTTCTTAGAAATCAAAAGAGTAGTTGGAAGTTTGAGGATGAATCCATATATTAAAAAACTGCTACCTTCTTTGATGGAAAGAAGGTAGCAGTTTTTAAGTTGTTGGCTAATTCTATGAGTAGAAATTAATTGTTATAGTTAAGCAAATATTATTTGTTCATTTAGAAGCGTCTAGTTTTAAACTAAAGATCCGCCAGTTTTCAAGTATTTTTCAATACCTTCTGCAGCACGATATGCTAATGCGCCAACAGTGTTCGTTGGGTTGTATCCTGAGTTTTGTGCAAAGGCACTTGCACCTGGTACGAATACGTTTTCACAATCCCACATTTGTAGGTAACTGTTTAAAGCACTTGTTTCTGGGTCAGCACCCATAATTACTCCACCAGTATTATGAGTAGACTGATAGTTACGAATATCGTAATCGCCGATTTCATCACCAGTCATTTTAACTTCTTTTGCACCCATTTGCTTCATGATCTCAGCACATTTTTCGCCCATAAATTTCATTAGTTGACGGTCTTGGTCTTTCCAATTGAACGTCATTCTAAGTAATGGGTCACCGAATGCATCTTTATACGTTGGATCTTGATCGATGTAATTATCTTGCCAAGGAAGGGAAGCTCCTTGTGCTTTAATGATAAGAGCTCGGTTTGCGTTTTGGACAGAAGCGTCTTTAAACTCTTTGCCCCAACTTGGAACGTTTGGTGGTACGTGATTATTCGCAATAGGGCGATCCCCTAGTTGTGTAATATGAATTGTAGCACCATGTAAGAAATCTAAGTCAGTGTGATCAAAGAAGTCTCCATTGAAGTCATCAATTTGAGCTCCTAGAGCACCTGCTCCAGCATACATATTAAAATCTTTATCGAAGAAACCAACAGCAGTACCCAAATATGTTTGATATGCATAGTTTCTACCAATAACTCCTGTACCAGTAACTGGATCATATGGGCGGCCAAGTTGAGAATTTAATAGAAGTTTAATATTATTCATTTGATAGGCTGAAACTACAACTACATCTGCCTCTTGAATAAACTCTTCACCAGTACGTGTGTCTACATAAAGTACACCTGTAGCTTTTCCGTTCGTGTGTAGAACTTTACGTACTACACAATGAGGCCGAACTTCGAAGTTCCCTGTTTCCTTAGCTACAGGTAATACTGTAACTACTGGTGATGCTTTCGCTCCATATTCACAACCAAAACGTTCACAGAAACCACAATATTGGCAAGCACTACGAGCAATACCATCTGGATTTGTATATGGTTGTGTTAAATTGTTAGATGGCATATGGTATGGATGATATCCAAGATCTTTAGTTGCACTTTTGAATAATGCTGTAACAGGTGTTTCCAACATTGGTGGGTTAGGATATTTAACTTGTGGAGAACCAGGCAATGGATTTGGTTCGCCGCCAATACCAGTCATAGCATCGAATTTATCAAAGTAAGGTTCTAACTCTTTGTAAGTTATACCCCAGTCTTGAAGCATCATCCCTTTAGGGATTTTACCTTTTCCGTAACGTTTAACAGTTTCTGAATAGATCTCGAAATCGTATGGTAAGAAGCGGAAAGTTTGTCCATTCCAATGCTCTCCTGAACCACCTGTTCCTTCTCCAATTAAGAAGCTACCCCATTCACGATAAGGTAATGCTCGTTGTGTCGTATTATGACGGAATGTAAGTGTTTCTTTTGAAAGATCCTGCATCATTTCTTTACGATCTGCGTATCGTAATTCGTCGTGAGCCATAAAATAATCTTCAGTAGAACGTTCTTTACCACGTTCAATACCTACCACTTTATATCCTTTTTTTGTAAGTTCAGCTGCAATAATACCGCCTACCCAACCTACCCCTACTAAAACTATATCTGTTTTTGGTAATTTAGTTGCCAAAGTTTTTCACCCTTTCTATTGGTAGATATTAATGTTGATGTTGCGAGTTTAAGCTCATAGGAGCGATTTTCACGAATTCATCTTTTTCTAATACGTTCATATAATTCGTTTGATGTCCAGGGAAATTTTTCATTTTCCAACCAGCCATATCTTTATTACCGCCATACATTGGATCAGCATATACTCCTTCAATCGTTACTTTTCTAAGCAAAGTAAAGAAAAAGGATGAACTAACAGCTCCGCTTAATTTAACTTTATCAGCTTCGAAATCTTTTAAGATTTCGATTTGTTGTTCTTCTGTTAAATTAGCAAATTTAGGCTTCTCATCGGATTTCTTCGCAGCCTCTGTATTTAAAGCTGTAATTCCAAGGTTAAAAACTTGCTGACGATTTAAATGGGTTTGGTACCCTTGTTGTGGAACTGCTTCTGCAGGGAAGAAAGGACCAGTCATATATTCTCTTGAGTTAAGGCCGAAGCTTCCTGCAAGTTGATGATCGATATAATATGCAACAAGTAATTCTTTCGCACCGGGTCCTACTTCAGTTTTAGGGAAAATTTGTTCTGTTGCCGCATCTATCGTATCGAATTGTGCTTTGTCAAAATACATCAGTGCTTGGTTGAAGTTAACCCCAGCAGCTGCTGAATGGACTCCAGTCTCGTTAGTTTCAGATGAGTCTTTGCCTAGTAAAGAACCAAGTGCTCCACCTAGTACAACCCCACCAACTGTTAATCCAGAATTTTTGATAAAAGTACGTCTAGATGAACGTTTATCTAAGTATGGAGCCTTTTTTTTCTGTTCTGACATAATATAACCTCCAACGTAAATTAGTAGAAAAATAGCTTAAATTGTTTATTCAGGTAAACAATGAATTAAAAAAATAATCTAATTAATGAAAAAATGAATGCCAGTTATAAACTAATGAAAATAGGATCGTATAAACCAATAAAAAAGCGATAAAGTATATATATTTTTTTCCAGTCCAGCAAAGAACAATAATAGCTAGTCCAATACTTGAACCTATTAACGCGAACCAAGGGAACTCATTATTATAGTAAAAGAGACCAAGTGCTAAATCTGCTACTATAAATAAAGCAAAAATTACTTGATTCAACAGTTTTAATTCTTCTAAGTTATATTGCGTCACTTTTATTCTCCTTTAACATAGTTCACAAAACTATGAAAATGTAATTTTTATACATAACAAAACAACCGTTTACCAGTCTACTCCTTTTATTTCTTCAATACTACATATTTATTTCGGATTAGAAAATATAATTTTATTCTGAAAAAACATTAAATTCGCATAAATATTGCAAATTTATAGTAAAAACGCCTGTGTTATTGGTATAAAGTAACTAGTGTTTTAAAGGTAAAAAAGCTAAAGAACTAGTTGGATAAACAAAGCTCAAGAAAGTTAGCGAAGTGAAAAAAGTAGATTTTGTATCAAGGAGACATTTCATGCTCACACAATTCATATTGAGTACCTAGGTATTTACAAATTTAAACGTAGGAGTATAATGTGTAATTGATACAAAACAACCAATATTTTTTGTCAGATAAACAACTATTGCAAAAAACCACGTGAAAATTATATAGAAAAAGTATAGGAGAGATTATAATGCCAAATATCGGAATACCAGGTTTAATCATTATATTAATCATTGCTTTAATCGTTTTCGGTCCGAAAAAGTTACCTCAATTGGGTAGAGCAGTGGGAGAGACGTTAAAAGAATTCAAAAACTCAACTAAAGATATAGTGGACGATGTTGCAGAAGAATTTAGAATAGAAGACAAAGAAACAGAAACTAAAAAAAATATCTAATGCAAAAAGCCACCTATTTAGGTGGCTTTTTGTATGCGTTAATATGCGTTGCTAGATTAGAGCATGTTGTTTAGGAATAGCTACCCAATGCTCCGGGGATACCTCTATTAACTCGGATTGACTCAATTGGTATTTATCTATTTCTAAGTTGTCTTCCATTAGAGACCGTTTTTTCTTGGCCTCTACTTTAGGATCGGGAATTGGAATTGCGGCTAGTAATGATTTTGTATAAGGGTGCTGAGGGTTAGAATAGAGCTCCTCGCTTTCTGCAAGCTCTACAATTTTCCCAGCGTACATAACTGCCACTCTATCACTAATATGCTTGACCATTGATAAGTCATGCGCAATAAACAAATAGGTAAGCCCCAGACGATGTTGGAGATCCTCTAGCAAGTCGACAATCTGAGATTGTATAGAGACATCTAAAGCGGATAAGGGTTCATCGCAAACGATAAAGTCAGGCTCAACAGCAAGTGCCCGAGCGATTCCGATTCTTTGGCGTTGCCCACCAGAAAACTCATGTGGGTACCGCATGGCGTGTTCAGGTTTTAGTCCCACCATTAGGAGTAATTCTTCCACGCGCTGTTTTCTTTCCTCGTTGTTTTTACTTAAACGGTGTATATCTAATGCTTGCCCGATTATATCCAATACTTTAAAGCGTGGATTTAATGAAGAGTAGGGATCTTGAAAGATCATTTGCATATGTCGACGCATTGTTTTCATTTCATCTTTACTAAGTCTATTTATCGCTAAACCTTGATATAATACATCTCCGTCTGTTGGTTCATGAAGTCGAAGTATTGCTCTACCAGTTGTAGACTTACCTGAACCAGATTCTCCGACTAACCCTAATGTTTCTCCAGGTTTTATGAAAAAGCTAATATCGTCAACTGCTTTTAGTACATTGCCTTTTCCAACATCGAAATTCATTTTAAGGGAACGTACATCTAGTAGAGGTTTTCCGTCTTCTGTCCCAATGGAATGGAGAGAAGGACGTTTAGCTTTTTTTTTCTGATCTAATCTTGGAAGAGCGTTAAGTAGTTTTTTTGTATAGTCATGTTGAGGATTTTCAAAGATTTCTTCCGTTGTCCCAGTTTCAACAATTTCTCCATCCTTCATGACTGCTACTCGGTCACACATTCCGGCCACTACACCCAAATCATGGGTGATTAAAATAATAGATGTTCCAAAACGTGCTTGCATGTCTTTCATGAGGTTTAATATTTGCGCTTGAATGGTAACATCAAGTGCAGTTGTAGGTTCATCTGCAATCAGAAGAGTAGGACGACAAGCCAATGCTATTGCAATCATGACTCTTTGACGCATTCCACCAGAAAACTCATGCGGATACTGATTGAAGCGTTCTTCGCTATTTTTAATTCCTACTAACTTGAGTAGGTCAAGCGCTTGTTTTTTTGCTTCCTTTTTGGATAACTTTTGGTGTTTGATCAAACTTTCAGCTATTTGTTTGCCGATTCGAATAGTAGGATTAAGGGAGCTCATAGGGTCTTGGAAGATCATACTAATATCTTGCCCTCGGATACTTTCCATCTCTTTTTCTGACTTATTTATAAGATTTTCTCCGAGAAATTCAATCTCGCCGTTTTTTAACAAGGAAGGAGGGGAAGGAAGTAATCTCATAATTGAACGAGCGGTAACACTCTTGCCGCTACCTGATTCTCCAACAATCCCAATAGTTTCTCCTTTTTTCACTTCAAAACTGACACCTCGCACAGCTTCAAATTCTTTGTCGCTGGTCAGAAACGAGATATGTAAATCTTTAACCTTTAGAACCGTCTCCAACGTAAAACACCTACCTATTCCTATATATAATATTAAACAAATATCATTGACTAAATAAAATTTCCTATCTATACTTTACAATACCACTAGGAATTATACAATATCAGAAAGGAGGTAAATAGTCGATGGAATTACACAAAGAACCATCGCTCAATTTTGGTTTTTCTGCTCATCTTTCATATGTTTTTGAGAAAATGATGAAACGACCTTCCTACAAATATTTGTTGTTAGTATTAGGATTACCCTTACATCTTATTATTTTTTTCTTTTACCAATCTAAAAGAAAAAGTGATACATATTTTACTATTCATAAAATAATAAATGAGTCATTACAAACAGCAGGGCTTAAAGAAAAGTTATTAAGTGATTTCAAGGAACAATACGTTCGAAAACATGCTTTCTTTCAGGAAAAAGTGGATGAACAGCAAATGAATCGGGAAGTAGATAGGCTAGCAGAGGAACGCTACTCGAAAATACTCGCAGAAAAAATAAATGACGAGTATGAACGTCAGGGTTTAACAAAGCTAAATTATATCTCCTATTTTCAACGTTTATTAAAAAATCCGCTCTTTTTAATTGTTTCTTTTATACCTGGAGTACTGATGTATATATTGCTGTTGTTGTTTAGTAATTTCTTTATCAAATTTATCTTCGAACGCCTAATTATGAGTGTTTTTGTCATTGCAGGTGTCTCGGTGCTAGTATTTACTATTTTATATTTGTCGCCTTTTGATCCTGCTGCAAATCTTTTAGGTGAATCTGCAACGAAAGAGCAAATTGCTTCTTTTAATCATACGTATGGTCTGGATCTGCCTTACTTGATGCAATTATGGAATGCCGTTAAAGGGATTTTCACATTTGACTTAGGTGCTTCCTTTACTGGGAATGAAGACGTAGCAGCTAGTATTGCTAATAAGTTCCCGATTACTTTAACAATTGCGATTTTCTCACTATTAATGGCTATTGTTATTGCCATTCCAGTTGGAATCATATCAGCTACTAGACAAAATACATTTCTAGATTATTCCTTTATGTTTATCGCATTAATTGGATTATCTATTCCGAATTTCTGGCAGGGCTTAATATTTATATTAAATTTCTCTATTAAACTGCAGTGGTTACCTGCCACTTATAACCCTCAGAATATGTTGTCGATTATTATGCCAGTAATAGTTTTAGGTACAGGGCTTACAGCTTCTGTTGCAAGAATGACTCGCTCCTCTATGCTAGAAATAATAAATGAGGATTATATTATTACGGCAAAGGCGAAGGGGCTAAATGAACGTCAAGTTCTATGGAAGCATGCTATTGGTAACGCAATGATTCCCATTATTACAGTAATTGGATTGTTGTTTGGAGATATGCTCGGGGGAGCAGCTGTTACAGAGAAAGTATTCAATATTAGCGGTATAGGTAGTTATATTGTAGATAAACAGTTTATCCCCGACATTCCTGCCATCATGGGTGGGGTCATATATATTGCTATAACAATTTCATTAGTAAACGTGCTCATCGATATTTTGTATGCGTTTTTTGACCCTCGCATTCGATCTAAGATGAAGCAACTGTAATATAGAAGTAGGTGTAGAGGGTGAACTCGTTTAAAAAACATGCTTTGAAATTGTCTCGAGAGTATACGCAAGCAAACTTTGCATTGGTTCTTTCTATTGTAGTCAGCCTAGTTTTCCTTATAAATAGTTTTAACTATAAAGAAGGAAAGATAAAGTCTCTTGTTTTTACGATATTTTTAGTTTATGCATTATTCACTTTGTATCAATTTTTCCTAACATGGAAAATTAAAAAAGATCTTTTAAAATTTGGTGCCATACAGCCAATTACAAGAAAGCTAGGATATATTCAACTCTTAAGTATATTGAGTGCAAATGTTTTTACGGCATCATTTGCTTTTAACTTGATAAAAAACAAAAAAACACCAGATTACACATTTGCTGTATACATGTTATTTACACAGCTTTTCGTAATTGCAATCTCTGCTTTTAATATGTTTAAGCCGTATGTGACAGATACTTTTTTACCCGCAATGGGAATTCTGGTGGGAATACTGGTTTTTCAAGTAGTAACTTTAGTTCTTGTATCAAAATATGTACAGGATGAATCTGCACCATCTTGGTTTTTGGTCATTGCTATTGTATTGATTGCTTCATCTGTAACTGGTAATTTGTTTAACCTGTTACTTGGTATAAGTTTAATAGTAAAGATACGGAGCCACGATCGTTCAAGAATTATAAAGTGGAACACGATTTGGGGTAAAATCACTCGCAATTCCACTGCGATATTAGGAATGTTCTTCATCATACTTATGCTTTCTCTATCAGTTTGTAGCAAGTATACATTCGATTATGATATGGCGGTAGAAAATGATTATGGAAGCTTGCTTCAACAACCTAGCCTAGAGCATCCCTTTGGAACAGACGATTTTGGAAGGGATCTATTTTCTAGAATTATCTTTGGAGCAAGAATATCTCTACTGGTAGGGTTTGCTTCAACAATTATTCCTCTAATAATAGGGGGGGTTCTTGGAGCAATAGCAGGATATTATACAAAACGTGCGGATAATATTATTATGCGATTGCTAGATATCCTGTATGCAATTCCTGGAATTTTGCTTGCGATTGCTATTATAGCTGCGTTCGGAGCTAACACGATGAACCTGATATTAGCACTTAGTGTTGGTGCAATTCCAAGCTATGCGCGAACGATGAGAGCAAACGTACTCATGGTATCGAACTATGAGTATGTCGATTCTGCACGAGCTTTAGGTGCTTCTGACTTCTCGATTATTTTTAAGCAGATTGTACCTAACTCACTCGCTCCGATGATTGTAAAAGCCACTTTAACAATTGGAGGAGCTGTAATTGCAACGAGTAGTTTAAGTTTTCTTGGACTAGGGGTTGAACCACATATTCCGGAGTGGGGAAATATTTTAAAAATAGGTAGTACTTATCTTGAATCGCATTCCTATCTAGCGATTATACCGGGGCTAGCAATTATAGGTCTTGTATTATCTTTCAATTTCTTAGGAGATGGGTTAAGAGATGCTTTTGATCCAAGAATGGATTAAACAATTATTTAGGGGGAAATGAATATGAAAAAAAGTTTATTGGCAATCCTGATCACTCTGGTAGTGATATTAGCAGGATGTGTAAATACGAAGTCGGACGTTGCGGATAAAGGAAATGATAACAAAGATGTAAAAACAGATGATAGTGCAGTAGCTATTGAACTGTTAGGTATGAGTACTGGGGAAGCGGACATGAATATCGTACGTGACCAACTGATTAAAAATGGTTTTGATGTGAAGTTGAATATCCAACCAGATTACGGTAGCTTTACAGCACAAAAAGATGCAGGAAACTATGACTTAGCACTATCTAGCTGGACAACAGTTACTGGAAATCCTGATTATGCGGTACGTTCACTATTCAAATCAGATGGTGATAACAGTATTATGTCTGATGAAGAAGTAGATAAGTTAATAGAGCAAGCAAGTACAGAAACGGAAGAAGAATTTACGAAGACTTATAAGCAATTAGAACAACGTCTTGTGCTTGATAAAGCATATATTGCCCCTTTATATAATTCGTTCAAAGCACAAGGTGTAAATAAAGAAATTGTAAATGCAGATACAGTAAGACTTGCGAAATCACGTGCAATTGCATGGGAATCTATCGACTTTGTAGATACTTCGAAAAGAGCGACACAACCATTAATAATGCAACAACCAATCGGAGCACTAACATCTTTAGACCCGATTAAAGGAAATGACGGTTCTATAAATACGTTAAATACAAATATGTATGTAAGACTTGTAAATTTAACAGATGACGATAAAGTAGTCTCAGATGGTTCTTTATCACTTAACCATGTCATTGCGGAAGGAAACCAATCTTATTATTTCCTTCTTCGTGATGATATCAACTTTACTGCAGTTACAGATGAAAAAGCAGTGGATACTGGGGAACGTGTTGGAGCAGACGATGTAGTATTCTCATTAAACCGAGCTAAAGATGAAAAATCTGTACCAGATCACCGCACATATAGCTTACATGAAAGTATGGAAGAAATAGAAGTAGTAACGGATCTGGCAGAGCTTGATGTAAACCAGTCTGGTAGCGAAGTTACTGTAAAAGAAGCACTTGAAGAGGGCCTAGATGCCAAAATATCAGAATTAGTAGAAGACAAAAATGCAGCTGATAATGCAGCTGGTAAATATCAGGTAGTGAAAATTACAACAGTAAATCCATTCCCACAAGTACTAAATTATTTAGCTCACCAATCTGCAGGTATCGTGTCTAAGAAACAAGTAGAAAGCATTAACACATACGATGTAGAATCATTCGATGTTAACAAAGATATCCCTTATGGGGACCAAAACACCGTTACAGAAGGTGCCAAATATAACAATACGTTATATGCAAGCGGACCTTACATTTTGTCACACAAAAATGATTATGAAGCTATATTCTTGAAAAACCCTGCATATATGACAGGAACGGAAAATGAAGCTAAAATCTCTAATGTAACTGTACGTTTTATACAAGATCCAGATAGCACACTTTCAGCATTACGTAATGGAGAAATTCACATATTCAACGGAGTGCCAGAAACAAAATATGACTTAGTAGAAGGCGATAGCAAGTTAACACTTCAAAAAAGTGACAGTAACGCTGTGTCTTATCTATTGTTCAATACCAAAAACCGTGCAGTATCAGATAGCGAAGATCTAAGAAAAGCTATTCTGTATTCGATTAACCAAGATGAAATTTTAAATTATTATCAAGGAAATAAAAACAAAGCAGTTTCTACTGTAAGTCCACTTGTGGATACTGGAAATGAAGTAGTTGCAGATCCAGCGAAAGTGAAAGAATTCTTAGAGGCTTATAATTCAAGTAAATAATAACTATAAGCGCCAGTTTCTATACAAATCTTGATTTGTATTAGGGGCTGGTTTTTTTATATATAGTATTAGTCGTTGAATGCAGTTTTGATAAAATGGCTAGAAAAAGGATATGGAGATATGCCAAGTTTCCTATTTTCTTAAAGAAATGACTAAAAAAAGTCTAATTATCAACTGGAAATAGTAAAATGTAAGAAGTATGGTAGTGTTTAATGTGGAAGACATGATTTACTAGGTCGTATCTTTTTAGTTGTAGTATCGTTCCTCTTATTTATATGGAGATTACCCTTGAATCAACAATCAAAAAAGCATCACTATTGCAACTGGTGATTTATTGGGGGTGCAAAAATGAAATTTCGCTTGTTCCTTGTTTTTATAATTGGATATGCTTTAAGTTTTATTTTATTAACAGATTTATATGACGACAGAGTTCTAAATACGTTATTTAGAGTGTGCTTTGCATTATTTTTTCTATTCGTAATTTGGCTTGTTCAACCTAAAAGAAAAAATAGCGACGATAAGGTTAAAAGAGATTGATGAGGATCAATATTGTTTTGGTCCGTAAAAATAATTGTTCCTTAAAACGAGAATTCATAGGGAGGTAAAATGGGAGAATTAGATGTTATCTTAATAATAAAAATGATTATTATTGGGCTAGTGCAAGGCTTTACAGAACCAATTCCAGTGTCATCTAGTGGACACGTAATGATTGCTAGTGAAATCTTGGGGCTAGGTGAACAAGGATTTACATTTGCTATATTAACAAACACAGCTTCACTATTTGCGATACTTTATATTTATAGAAAAGATATCGCAAGGCTTGCAGTAAATTCATTTCTTTATTTGAAAACGAAAAATCGTCGTTATAAGAGTGACTTTCGTTTTGTTTTCTTTATCATCATTGGCTCTATTCCAGCGGGTGTTCTAGGAATATTGTTAAGTGACTATATAGCAGAAAGTGTTAGCATGACAACGATTGCGGTGATGCTTTTCGTAACAGGGATTGCCTTGTGGGTAATTCGCAATCTGAAAGGTAAAAAAGACGAAAGTGATATTACAATTAAGGATGCTTTTATTGTGGGATTAGGGCAGGCTGTCGCATTAACACCCGGGATTAGTCGTTCAGGTGCAACTATTATTTCCGCAGTTGCTGTTGGAATGAAACAAGATACGGCACTTCGATTTTCATTTATGTTGTATATTCCCGTTAGCCTCGGAGGAGTTATATTAGGTCTTTCTGATTTTCTGAATGAACCGAATAAAGCAGACTTAGCAATTCCGTATTTAGCTGCTTTTATAGCAACACTATTAATGACCTATTTTGCGATGAAGTGGTTTATGGGAATTATGAAAAATGGGAAGCTGGTTTATTTTACATATTATTGTTTCATCGTAGGAGCATTACTTCTAATTTTCTTCTAATGTACTTTACTGCTTTACTTCAAGAAGGAGTAAAGCTTTTTTTATTGAACTAAACTCGCGGATTAGTTCAATAAGCAGGTATTACTGGAAGAATGTCGAAGTACTTGAACATATGAGGAATTCATCTAACAGTATGAGGGAGCGGCAAAACTATATGAGTAAAAAAATTATTTTTATTTTATATTTTTAAATTGGCATGTTTCTTGTGGTTCCAATTTTAGAATGGCTTGGTATGCCGTCATTTGCAAACATATTAGTTTATTTGTTTGGTGAGCCAGATAAAGGAAATAAAATCATTGTATCTCTGTTTTTGCTTGTTTTCTTGATAGTTCTGGTTCCTTTTATAAAATATAAGAAAAGCACATAACATTACATTAATTGCTTGATGAGACCAACAGGTAATTTAGTAAAAAAGAATACCAAAATAAAATGGGCTGGAGAACATATCCTAGCTCCATTTTTATGTATATCTTAAATAAACCTCTACCTTTAAAGAGGATGTTTTATTCTTTAAAATAATACTTTGTAAAGTATAATAAGGAAGTATTTACTTAAAATAATTCCGGGGGGTTAAGATATGGTTTCAAACAAGATGAACGCACAAAAATTGGCTTATGAATACATTAGGGAATCTATGCTTGATGGAACTTACAAAGGCGGAATGAAGTTAGTAGAGGAGCGTCTTGCAGATGAGATTGGTGTTAGTCGTACACCAATTCGAGAAGCAATTAAAAGGTTAGAGCAAGAGGGATTAATTAAGAACAAGCATATTTATAATCCGACAGCACAGGATTTGATATACATATATGAGATGCGCATAGTACTAGAAAGCTTTGCAGCGAAAAGAGCAGCGAAAAATATGACAGCGGAGAAGGTTAAAGAACTTGAGAATACCATACAGGCATCTCGTAATTCGCTTATGGAAGGACAGTCCAAAAATACATATAATGCAAACCAACGTTTTCATGATTTAATTATAAATGAATGTCAAAATCCAATAATGATTGAAAGATTAGCACAAGCTCAGACAATTTTCTATTTGTTTAGTCTAAGGCTTGATATATATAGTCGTCCAAATATAATAGATGAGCATGAAGAAATTTACAAAGCCATTAAGAGCAAGGATGAACAACTTGCTGGAGAACTCATAGCAGAACATTTATATAAAGACATGAATTTTACTCTGGAGCTTATCGGAAGGAATGGACAGTTTTAAATTATTTATTGTTTAGTCACCAAAAGTGATGATTAAATTGCATTCAAACCTATCTGAAGTAAGATGTTAAAATTTCCCAGATTATACAGAGCACTAATTTATCTAGTTAGCATATGAATTAGTGCTAAAAACTCACCACGGACAGCCTAAATACTTATAGTACCTCCATTGCACC
Source organism: Psychrobacillus psychrotolerans (assembly GCF_900115805.1). Lineage (GTDB taxonomy): Bacteria > Bacillota > Bacilli > Bacillales_A > Planococcaceae > Psychrobacillus > Psychrobacillus psychrotolerans. The sequence goes on along the minus strand of NZ_FOXU01000002.1, from coordinate 297,241 downwards.
TTTTTTGGGTGTTTTTTTATTTGGAATACTTTTCTACATAGTCCTCGTTTTCTAAACTTCACTATAAATATATCTAATTTCAATCTAAGATCTGTTAAAAATAGTCGCACTATCTTGTAAAAGCTACAGTTCATACTTGGGAAGTACCATCTTCTTAGGTACTAATATTGTCTTGTCATAAAGAAAACTGATCCTCGTTTCACTAACTTAATAAGTTATATCAAACTGAGTGAAAAGTTCTTGTTCATGATTATTTCCTAAAATTTTTAAGGTGTACAAACAACAAAAGAATATAGTAGAATAGATAATGTTGTTTTTGTATACAAAAACATATATTTTGTATACAAAATAAAATAATCTTTTGAAACGTGTTTTTACTATTGCATAAAAAGGAGAATAAGTATGACGCAATACAATTTAGAAGAACTGAGGATGCTCAATCAAGTGCTACTGGCCCTTTTCATCGTAGCTGATTTTGCACTTTTACTCTTTTTTTATAATAGTCCATTCCCTTGGTTTGCCCTATTAGGTTCTGGGATTGGTTTAGCTATCATTGTTCTTTGTTGGACAGGAAGAAAACACACTATTTTTATAGCTTCATTGCTTGCTTTTTCAGTTCTGCATACGATTGTTTACAATTGGAGCTCTATTGTGCATTAAAAGAAAAAATGAAGAATATTTATTAAGCGATTAAATAGAAAACTATTAAATTTATAGGAGGTTTTATTATGTCAGAACAAGAAAAGAATAACACTGTTTTAGACAAACGATCGTCTAGACGGACGTTTATCAAAAATTCTGGTTTGACAGTAGGGGGAGTTGTTTTAGGGGGAGCTTTAGGAAGTCTTCTAATAAAAGATGACAAATCAGCGACCACTACTAAAACTCACAATCACGCGGCAACACCTAAGGCTAACCCAAATGTAGCTTTAATGTTCTTCACACCAAACCAATATCAAGTTACTCAAGCCGCAGTGGAACGTATTTTCCCAGAAGATGCAAATGGCCCTGGTGCAAAAGAACTTAATGCAGCTATTTATATTGATCATCAGTTGGCTGGTCCATGGGGTTCTAACGTTAAAGACTACCGTTTAGGTGCATTTTATAAAGCAGAAGAAAACCAAGGTCCACAAACGAAAATACTTAGAAAAGATTTGTTTCTAGCTGGTTTAGTTAGTATAGACAAGTATAGTAATGAACAATATGAAGTTGATTTTAAAGAGTTAGAAGCTGCTAAACAAGATGAAGTTCTACTTTCTTTTAGTGAAGGTAAAGTTGAATTATATGGAAAAATTTCCTCTTCTCAATTTTTCAATTTACTACGCACATTAACTATTGAAGGTGTATATGCAGACCCAATGTATGGTGGTAACAATGAAATGTTAGGTTGGAGTATGCGTAAGTATCCAGGTTCTCGTATGCAATATGTAGCTGAAATACAAGATGAGAAATTTATCCAACTGGAACCACAAAGTTTAAATTCTCATATGGGACATTAATAATAGAGAGGACTGACATATAAATGGTTACAAAATTACCTAAAGTACCTGTTGTAGTAGTAGGAATGGGTTGGGCTGGTGGGATCGTTTCAGCTGAACTAACAAAAGCAGGCATAAGTGTTGTTGGGTTAGAACGAGGTAAAGACCGGACAACAGCTGACTATACAATGGGACATGATGAGCTTCGTTATCAACATCGTCAAGAATTAATGCAAGATCTTTCGAAGGAAACTATTACTTATAGAAATACATTATCCGGTAAGGCTTTACCAATGCGTCACTACGGTACATTCATAGTAGGTGACGGAGTAGGTGGTGCAGGGAGTCACTGGAATGGACAAACTTATCGTTTCTTACCTTATGACTTCGAAATACGTACAAAAACAATTGAGCGTTACGGAATCGAAAAAATCCCTGCTTGGATGGAAGGTCTTGAAGACTGGGGTATAACCTATGATGAGATGGAACCATACTATGATACATTCGAAAAAATGGCTGGTATTTCAGGGGAAACAGTAGAACTTTGGGGGAAACGTACGAATCCATATCCAACGCCTCCTTTAGTGAAAACACCATTAATGAAAGAATTCGAAAAAGCGGCAACAAGCTTTGGATACAAACCTTTCGTTATTCCTGCAGCAAACCTTTCTGAAGCATATACAAACCCTGACGGCATCTCTCGTGGAGCATGTCAATACTGTGCGTATTGTGAAAACTTTGGTTGTGAATATGGAGCGAAAGGTGACCCAGCAGTAACGGTAATTCCGGTTGCAAAACAAACAGGTAAGCTAGATCTTCGTACACATTCTAATGTAGTGGAATTAACTAAAAGTGGTGGTAAAGCAAACGGGGTTATTTACGTAGATATGCTAACTGGAGAAAAATTTGAGCAACCTGCAGATGTAGTTGTAGTTGCGAGTTATGTATTCAATAATTCACGTTTACTTCTAAACTCTGGTATTGGTACTCCTTATGATCCAAAAACAGGTAAAGGGACAATCGGTAAAAACTACTGTTATCAGGTAACAGCTGGAGGTTCTCAGCTATTCTTCGAGGACAAAGAGTTTAACCTATATGGTGGCGCTGGAGCATTAGGTATTGAGATTGCTGAATACATGGGGGATAACTTTGACCATGCGGAAGTAGATTTCATACATGGTGCTGGTATTCGTTCAACACAATATGGTGACCGTCCGATTGCAGTAAACCGTGTACCTGCAGGAACGCCAAACTGGGGTGCTGAGTTCAAAGAGAAATCTATTAAATATGCTAATTCAAACTTCCCAGTTAAAACGCAAGGTGCTTCTTTACCACATAAAGAAAATTATCTAGACCTTGACCCAGAATTTAAAGACGAATTTGGATATCCATTATTACGCATGACATATGAATATACAGACAATGACCGCGCGTTGGGGAAATACATGTCTAAGATTACGCGTAAATTTGCAGAAGAAATTGGTGCAGATATTATTGACACAAATGAAGAGCAAGGTCCATTTAACGTAAATAAAGATTCAAATACTCATAATACAGGTGGAGTAATTATGGGGACAGACCCTGAGAAATCAGCGCTAAATACTTACCTACAAATGTGGGAAGCTGAAAACGTGTTTGTTTTAGGTGCATCTGCATTCCCACATAATAGTTGCTTTAATCCAACTGGAACACTGGGTGCACTTTCTTATCGTGCTGCTGAAGGCATTCAAAAATATTTAAAAGAAGGCGGATTACTAGTTAAAGCATAAATGACAACTAGTTATTCTATAAAAGAACTCTTGACCGGAATTTAATTTGCGGTCAGGAGTTTTTTTGTGTAAATATGTATATGATCTGACTACAAAAATACGTCGGCTCTATAAATTTGAGAATAATATAGCAACAGATTTGTACAAAACTCTCTGAATATAGTAAAAGAATTCTCTCTTAATGTGTATGGACATACTGGAATGATCAAGAGTATGAACGTATACATCAAAACATTACCGCTTGGGTGAAAGAAATAGAAAAAATTAGAGTTGAGCAATAAACAAATCCCTATGACGTATACTATTTTACATAGTGTGCAGCATAGGGATTTCATGTGGCAGATTGTTGGAACATTAACGTTAACTTCTGTAGTATTAACAAAGAAGATACATTGTCCTTCTTAGGAAGACTAGTAAAGGGGTTAATAAAATGAAACAAAAATACGAAAAGATTTTTCAAGAATTTACGTTTTCATCAGGTGTAAAAGTAAAAAATCGAATTATGGTAGCTCCAATGACTCACTATTCCTCGGAAGAAAGCGGGGAAGTATCGGAAAGAGAGTTAGCCTATTATAAGGAGCGCTCTGGTGGTGTCGGTACATTTATCACTGCTTGTGCATATGTGATCAAGGGTGGTAAAGGATTTCCAGGGCAATTTAGCATAGATGATGATAAATTCCTTCCAGGATTGAAAAAACTAGCTCAGAGTATTCAATCGAATGGAACAAAAGCTATTATTCAAATTTATCATGGGGGCAGACAGTCGCCGGCCCAGTTATTACCAGATCAGCAACCCGTTTCAGCAAGTGCTGTTGCTGCGGAACGTGAAGGTGCAATAGTTCCGCGAGAGATGACAGAGGATGAAATTAAGCAGACAATCCAGGCTTTTGGAGATGCTACAAGAAGAGCAATAGATGCAGGCTTTGATGGAGTAGAAATCCACGGAGCTAACACTTACCTGTTACAGCAGTTCTTCTCGCCGCATTCAAATAGAAGAGAAGATCAATGGGGAGGTTCCCTTGAGAATCGTATGAAGTTTCCCATGGCAATCGTAGATTCTGTTAAACAAGCAGTAAGGGAACATGCAAAAACACCATTTATTGTTGGTTATCGAATTTCTCCAGAAGAGGGCAGTAACCCTGGGATTCAATTGGAGGATACTCTTCAATTCGTAGATAAGCTAGCTGATCAGGGCTTAGATTATCTACATGTGTCTGTGAATCATTTCTGGAATGGTTCCTTCCGTGAAGAAGATAAAACAGAGTCAAGAATTATTAAGATACATGAAAAAATAGGGGATCGGACTCCGGTAGTTGGAGTAGGTTCATTGCATACACCGGATGAGGTAGTCGAAGCGTTAGAAACGGGAGTGCCTTTCATTGCATTGGGTCGAGAACTATTAATGGAACCAAAGTGGATGGATAAAGTTCAAGCAGGCCAGGAAGATCAAATACGTAAAACTCTTTCGAGACAAGCGCAAGAAGAGTTAGTTATCCCTGATCCATTATGGGATAGACTAGTAAATGTAAAAGGTTGGTTACCAGTAGAAGATTAAAAGAGTCGAGAAAAGTGATAATCACTTTTCTCGACTCTTTTTTAGTAAGGGAATTAGATTGGTAAAAGGAATAACATAAAATTCAATGTAGTTCAATTATCTTATAAGGTGATTAACTTTGGTAGTCGAAATAATTAGTCCTTCGTGTCACTAAAGGTATACATAAATTGAGCTATATAACTCTATTATAATACTAATTAATCAAATATTCATAATAAATTTACTATTTAAATTTCGTTTGTTATTCTAGTAACAGTTCTAAGAATTAGAAGAAGGAGTGATATGTATTGAAGAAAAAAATGGTTAGTACAATAGGTATTTTAGGGCTATGTACAAGCTTGGCTTTTCCTGTTTATGCTGCGGATATGGTTAAACAAGAAACACATCATCATGAATACTCTATCTCTGGTTTTATCAGTCATGGTGAGCTCCAAAAAAAACTCCAACAACTTGAGAAGACAAGTAATGGAGTTGTACAGGTAGAGGTCGTTGGTCAATCCCATAAAGGGTTAGATATATACACTGCCAAAGTTGGAACAGGTGACAAAGTTATTCTTCTTCAAAGTGAAATTCATGGTAACGAAAAAACTGGTACAGTCGCTCTTTTAAATCTCTTAAAAACCCTTTCCACAAATTCAAAAGAAGCAAAGAAAATCCGTGAAGAAGTTACGATTGTTTTCATGCCCATGATGAATCCAGATGCATCTGAAGCGGACAAACGACGTAATAGTATGACATGGGATGAAGCAGTGAGAGATTTCCCGCAACTGGCAAGCGCTAAACCTTCTTGGAACTATTTAGACCGAGGGATTAGTCAAAGTTATAACTATGGCGAGAATCCAGGTTTCGATGTGAATAGGGATTTTAATCCAAACTTAAACTATGTCCCAGAGGCGCAAGACTTCCCAGGAGCATCTAACAAGCCAGGTTGGTTTATCACACCTGAATCACAAACTTCTCGTGATGTATATAAGGCATTAAAAGAGGAGTATGGAAATGTAGATGTCTTTGTGGATTTACATCATCAAGGGATATACTATGTGGATGGCACCTCGGATGAAGTAACGCTGTCACTATCCGCACAGTTTGTTCCAGATCCGAACACACCTGAAGGAGCGAAATACGCCCAATATGCTGATAACTACAACTATGATTTTTCAAGACAATTGAACGTTGCAGCTTATAACGAACTTCAATCTTATGGTAACTCAAAGTTCAAGAATATTTCACTCTATTCTCAAGGGCTTGATCTCCCGGGCACAGCTCTTGGAAGCTATGCGCTGAATGGTAGTGGAACTGTGCTTTTTGAGGTGAAAGGTCAGACACAAACGATGGGGCAGAAGCAAAAAGGACAACTTGTTAAATCGGTTGAACGTGGACTAGAAGCAATTATTAAAGGCGTCGCAGATGGTTCTGTAGAAACATTGAATCCGGAAGATTATGAGAAGATTCCACTAACATCTAACAGACCTTCTTGATGTTTTGAATTAAATAATATTCCTACGTAATGCCCATTCTGTAGGATAAATTTTGATGAATAAATATGCCCGTAAATTCCAAATAAGGAGCATTTCCCGTAATTAAAATTGGTAATGTGCTCTATATTTAGGGTCCAACTGATAGGCGTTATAGTTACCTATTGAGGATGAAAAAGAGCCGTGAAAAGTGATTAAACACTTCTCTCGGCTTCTTTCCTCTGTATATCATGATGGAGTATTTCACATAGTGAAGGTGTTTAAATGGAGTTTTTCATTTTACAGGACTATGATTAGAGTAGATTATCATGAAAAAGGAGTTGCTAAAAATGGGACAATCATTAAAAGGAAAAGTGGCATTTGTAACGGGAGCAGGAAGAGGGATTGGCGAAGCGATAGCTATTGCTTTAGCAAAAGAAGGAGTAAACGTTGGATTACTTGCAAGAACAGAGGAAGCATTAAAGGGTGTAGCTGAAGAAATTGGTACCTTAAATGTTAAAGTAGCTTATGCGCCAGCAGACGTTTCTTCATTAGAAGAAGTGAAACAAGCAATAGAAGAACTAACTAGTGAATTAGGAACTGCCGATATATTAATAAATAATGCAGGAATTGGTGGCTTTGAGAAACTAGTAGACACAGATCCTGTAGAGTGGAAAAAGATTATTGATGTTAACTTAATGGGTACTTATTATGTAACACATACAGTACTTCCACAACTGATTGAAAAAAATGGAGGAGATATTATTAACATCTCTTCAACAAATGGATTAAATGGTGCGCCTGGTTCAAGTGCATATAGTGCATCTAAATTTGGGGTTATTGGGCTGACAGAATCATTAGCTCAAGAAGTCCGCCGTAATAATATACGCGTGACCGCATTAACTCCAAGTACAGTCGTAACAGAGCTAGCTACCAATTCTTCTTTAGTGGATAAAGATAAAATCGACCAATTTATGCAACCAGAAGATATAGCTGAGTTCATTGTGTCACAACTAAAATTAGATCCGAGAATTTATGTGAAAACAGCTAGCTTATTAGCAACAAATCCTTTCTAAATAAGTCACTTTAAAAAGACCCATTCCTAGAGGAATGGGTCTTTTGTGTGTAACTTTATTAGCGTCGTTCTATTGGCATAGAGCAACAGCGGAAGGAACCACCTGATTTTATGATTTCCGAGAAATCGACCTCTATCACTTGATAGCCATGCTGCCTCATTTGAAGATTAACGTCATGATTAATTGGTAAACTGATTACTCGATTTTGTCCAATAGATAATACATTGGTACCCATTGAGAACTGCTCACTTTCGCTCACTTCGATTAAATTATACATACTCGATAATAGCTCCACCATATTTTTGTCGAGCGCATCAGGAAAAATCAATGCATCTTTTGCAGAGAGAATATTGAATACACAGTCAAGGTGCAAGTATTTTGGGTTAAAAACAATAGGTAGGATATCGAAATCTGTTAGCTCTTTTTGTAAAACTTTAATAGCGTCCATAGATGTACGATGGCCAATCCCGATAAACACTCGATGGCCATCCACGATAACATCGCCACCTTCTATGGAGTGTTCAGAAAGCTTTTTGTAAAAGATGTCATGTTCATTCATCCAATGAGCTAACACTTTCTCTTCACCCTGACGAATCGGATTTGCCATTTCGGAAATAAACAAATGATTGCCCAAGGTAAAGCCTATATCTCTTGTGAAAACTTGTTCGGGATGGTCTTTGCTTGGTGTTAATTTAATTACTTCCACACCGGCATTCTCTAAGGCTTTTTCAAATTGTTGATGTTGTGAAATAGCAAGTGAACGGTCAATATTATCATTTACATATTGTTTCTGAACATCATTAATTACTTCTTTAATTTCCATATATTGAGGTTCGCATAAGACGACTTTTTTTAGTGTTTCATATTCACTTTGACAATGTATTTGAGATTGATCTTGAATTATTTTTACCATAAGGAATCCTCCACTTTTTTAATTCATTCTTCTTTTCTATTCCCTATATTTTTCATTGTATAACCTTTTTCAGTGAAGTTTATTTGAATTTTAATATCATTGTTTTAGGGAATTTAAGATTGGGTAAAGACAAGACTAAGAGATGTATGAATAATGATTGTGGAGGCGATTGTATGATTACAAAGGAACAGGCATTATTGACAAAAGAAGATTTTCATACTAGAACCGACTTACCAAATTGGCTGTATAAGGAATATGAAACTTTCCACAACACAGTAACGGATAAGACGTTTCCTTGTTTTTTTGGAATGAGTGGAGAATTGAAAGGGGAGCTTCGTTATGCATATATTAGCCAAGAAGACTGGAGTAATCTACCTTCTGCAGTGGAAGGCTTTCTAGATCTGTTTAAATTACCAAATTACAAAAGACATGGTCTCTTTGTATTTGTAGAGCCTTTTGAGCAAGAGGGTTCTATCGAGGATTATCGTAAGCAATTCTGGGATATCCTTCAATACTTACATGAAATGGATGAAGTTGAATGGCCAGAAGACAGTCCACGCGACCCTGATCATCATTTATGGGATTTTCGATTCAATGGAGAGCCAATCTTCGTGTTTGGAAATGCTCCTGCATATAAGAAGAGAAAGACACGTCACTTAGGGAATGCAATGGTTCTTGGATTTCAGCCTCGCAAAATCTTCGAAGGACTAGAAGGAACTGAAAAGGGTGGTATTATGTCGCGTGAAAAGGTTCGTAAACGAGTAGAGGTTTGGGACCAACTTCCTAAGCATCCAGATATCGGCCACTTCGGAGATCCAACACATAATGAATGGAAGCAATCCTTTATTGGGGATGATATTGAACCCATTCAAGGAAAGTGTCCTTTCCATCATAAATTAGAAGCTTAATATTAAGTCCCATCTGAAATTTCCTTGAAGATGTGGGTGTTAAATAGACCAATTTAAAATGGTGGTCAATAAATACTCCGTCACACAAAAGGAAATTTCTTTTTATTTTGTCTTTTTCATGACATATGCCTTGCAAAAATAAATGTTATAGCGTAAAATACAATTAACAAATAACAAACTGTTAATTAAAATAAAGAGCGAGTACTATAATAGAAAGGCAGGTACTATGATGGGGAAATATAAGTCCGAAGAAGAAATGTTAGAGAATTACGATGCAAATAAATATAAAACGCCCGACGGATATACAAGTGATATTGCCGTATTTACCATCATTTCAACTGAGGTAGAAAAGCATAAACCACCTGTAAAAGAATTGAAGTTGATGTTGATACAACGAGCAGCGAAGGATGCAGAGGGCGAGCCAAATGTAGAAGGTAGTAAATGGGCATTGCCAGGTGGTTTTGTTCAGCCAGATGAAACAGCATTTGAAGCAGCTTCGAGAGAACTTGAAGAGGAGACAGGGGTAACCAATCTCAAGATGAAACACTTTGGCACTTACGATAAACCTGGACGTGACAAACGTGCTTGGATTATCTCCAACGCCCATTATGCGATTGTGCCAGAAAACCAGTTAGTCAAACGCAAAGCAGCTGATGATGCTTCGGATGTACAGCTATTCAACTTAGAAGAAATCAGTCAGTTAGAGCTCGCTTTCGACCACCAACAAATAATTTCAGATGCCATTTGGATTATAAAGAAAGATATGGCTCTTACTACATTAGCAAAAAACTTTTTACCGAAAGAATTCGTATTGTCGGAATTACAAGGCGTACTATTAACCGTATTGGATGATTCCTGGATTAAACTTGATTCACAGTTTTTTAGAAAAGCACCATCCTTGCCATTCATTGAAAAAGTAATGGATGAAGGGGAGTTAAAAAAATCTAATAAATGGTCTAAAAACAAAGCACAATTATATAGATTTACCGATTACGAGCCTTTTGTTTCTATCTATAATGCAAATTATTAATTTTTTTCTATGTATTAATTAACAATTTAACAATTGATGATTTATTTAATATAAAGGAGCGGATGAATGATGAACAAAGCATTGTTGAATATTGATTACACGGTAGATTTTGTGGCGGACAATGGAGCATTAACATGTGGTAAACCAGGACAGGATATCGAGGGAGCCATTTTACATGTAACGGAAGAATTTATAGCTGCTGGCGACTTGGTCGTTTTTGCGATTGATACTCATCAAAAGGATGACCAGTACCACCCTGAATCTAAGCTATTTCCCCCTCACAATATAGAGGGAACCGAAGGAAGAGATTTGTTTGGAAAACTCAAAGATGTATATGAAAATAATAAGAATAGTGAACAAGTCTATTGGATGAACAAAACTAGGTATTCGGCGTTTGCCGGTACAGACTTAGAGTTAAAGCTAAGAGAAAGACAAATTACAGAAGTTCACTTAGTCGGTGTATGTACCGATATTTGCGTACTTCATACAGCAGTGGACGCGTATAACAAGGGCTTTAAAGTAGTCGTTTATAAGGATGCTGTCGCGAGCTTCAACCAACTAGGTCATGAATGGGCTCTAGGTCATTTCCAAAACAGCATAGGTGCAGAAGTCCGATAAAACCATCTATAAACTAGTAAGTGGGTATTAAAATGAGACGGAGGGGTACGCATGAAAACAAATTACAAAGACGATGGTTTTGCGTTACACACAGATCTTTACCAAATCAATATGGCAGAAACATACTGGGAAGATAATATACACAACCGTAAAGCTGTTTTTGAAGTATATTTTCGAAAGTTACCATTCGGTAATGGGTATGCAGTGTATGCCGGGTTAGAAAGAATTGTTGAATATATTTCTAACTTTCAATTCACAAAGAGTGATATAGAATATCTTCAAAACGAACTAGGTTACGAAGAAGACTTTTTAGCATATCTTCAAACGCTGAGATTCACTGGAACAATTCGTTCGATGAAAGAAGGAGAATTGGTCTTCCATAACGAACCTATGTTACGTATTGAAGCTCCTTTAGCGGAAGGACAATTGATAGAGACGGCTATACTGAATATCGTCAATTATCAAACGTTAATAGCGACAAAAGCTTCTAGAATGAAACAAGTAATTGGTGATCAAACCGCTATTGAATTTGGTACGAGGCGCGCACAAGAAATGGATGCAGCTATTTGGGGAACAAGAGCAGCTTTTATCGGAGGATTTGAAGCAACTAGTAATGTGCGAGCTGGGAAATTATTTGGTATACCTGTATCTGGTACGCACGCCCATTCTATGGTTCAAGCGTATCGTGACGAGTATACCGCATTTCATAAGTATGCGAAAAGACATAAAGATTGTACTTTCTTAGTAGATACGTATGACACTTTAAAGTCTGGCGTTCCTACTGCTATCAAAGTAGCAAAAGAGCTAGGCGATAAGATTAACTTCAAAGCCATTCGCTTGGACAGTGGTGATTTAGCTTATCTATCCAAAGAAGCGAGAAAGATGCTAGACGAAGCCGGTTTCAAACAGACGAAAATTGTTGCATCTAATGATTTGGATGAATATACTATTTCTCAATTAAAACATCAAGGAGCTAAAATTGATGCTTGGGGAATCGGCACTAAGCTAATTACTGCTTATGACCAAGCGGCATTAGGAGCAGTTTACAAATTGGTATCTATTGAAGATGATCATGGAAATATGGTAGATACCATTAAGATTTCTGGAAACCCAGAGAAGGTTACTACACCTGGACTTAAAAAAGTCTACCGTATTATTAACCTGACGAGTAATAAGTCAGAAGGTGATTACATCGCAATGGATGATGAAAAACCAGAACAACAAGAAAAGTTGAAAATGTTCCATCCGGTTCATACGTATATCAGTAAGTTCGTAACAAATTACGAGGCTAAAGAACTTCATCATGACATATTTGTGGATGGTAAACAGGTATACGAATTACCAGGAATATTAGAAATCCAACAAGATGTGAAAGAAAACTTGTTGTTCCTATGGGATGAATATAAAAGACTTCTGAATCCCGAAGAATACCCCGTTGACTTAAGTCAAAAATGTTGGGATAACAAAATGGTTAATATTCAACAGGTGAAAGAAAAAGTAGAGGCACGCTAAATAAAATTATGTTAAGACAGTTTAACTACTATTGAATATGTGGAGGTAATCTAATGGCTAAGATAGGAATTTATGGTTCGTCCTTTGATCCCATTACCAATGTCCATCTTTTTACAGCAAGTACAATAGCAAATCGTTGCAAGTTAGATAAGGTCATCTTTTTACCTTGCTCCAACAAAAGAAAAGATAAAACGATGAATACAGAAGACGAACATCGCTGGAATATGCTAGAAATGGCGATTAAATCGGATGAAAAATTCACTTTAGATAATTTTGAAATGAAGCAAGATGCCTGGAAAATCTCCACCTATGACACAATGAAGCACTTAAAGACAGTATACCCAGAGGATGATTTATATTTCATTATGGGAGCAGACTTATTAGTGGATATCGGAGATGGTAAGTGGGGAAGTGCAGATAAACTAGTGAGTGAAAATAAATTTATTGTCATGGCTAGAGATGGTATTGATATGCTGAAAGCGATAAGTGGTTCTCCTTTACTGCGAAATAACGACGATGGGAGCACTTTCCACTTAATCGATAAGGGTATTGCCATGGAAATTAGCTCTACTTATATTCGTGATGAATTTGCAATTGGGGGAGAAGCAAAATACCTCTTGCCTACAAGTTGCTATAAGTACATTAAAGAAAATGAATTATATGGATGGAAAAATTCGTAAAAGGAAATTGGATCAAAATAAATAATGAAATATATGCTGATTTTAATAGTTAGCTTGTATAAGAAAGTAGGCTCGGAAAAGTATTTCCGGGTCTATTTTTCTTTACCAATGTTTTTTAATCTACTATATCCCAAAATTGAGCGGCCACTTTTGAGGTAGGTGCATTTTTTAGTTTTAAGATGATAGGTTCCACACTATGGTTAAACTGTTTCAATTCGAAAAGGGTGAGATTTTCTAGAAAGGTAGATGCATAATCCATATTTGGAATAATCGATACTCCTAAACCTTTACTAACAAGTGAGGCTACCATAGCAATATCTTTACACTCAATTATAATATTTGGTTCTACATGATGTTCTTCAAACGCTCTATGTATTTCTCCATGAAAAGAATGTCCTTCTATTGCACCCAACATGATAAAAGGTAATTTAGCTATCTGATTAAAAGTTATATGTGAATCTAAAAATGATGTCGACCAGTTAGTTGGGACAATTACAACATAAGGTTGTTTTTTTAATACTTTTATCTCATATTGTTCACTGGTGCTCAGACGTAAAAGAAATGCCAAGTCTATTTCTCTTTGTTCGAGTCGTTTTAATAATTCATCGGAGTTACCGTTAACAATACTAATTTTAACGTTAGGAGATTGTGTTCTAAATGTTCTTACGTAATCAATCATCATATTCGAGCATGCGGAAGAAACACCGATACGAATCGTTCCGGCTTTTCCTTGTTCTACTTCTTGAATTCGTCGCTCAACATCCTGTCTTTGCATTAGTGTTTGCTCCGCATATTGATACAATATTTCTCCTGTTTCAGTCAGTTCCCATTTTTTTCGATATCGATGGATTAAAGTTGTGCCAAGGTCATTTTCTAGTTTCTTTAAAAGTTGACTGAGTGGTGGCTGTGCTATATGTAGGGCTTCTGCAGCTTTAGAAATACTGGAATGCTTTACGATTTCTCTAAAGTAATGTAATTGTCGAATATCCATCCGTACACCTCATTATATGTATTTTCATATGAATAGTTTATCATATATATATTTTTAGTATATTGAATTGGATGATATGATGGATAGGAGATTAATAAAGGAAGCGAAATTACTTATGAATCATAAGAATGTTACGATGAAGCGCCTTACTTTATATATAGGTGGCTTATTTTTTTTGACACTTGGTGTTAGTTTATCGATTCAAGCAGGACTTGGTGTATCACCTGTTTCTTCTCTGGCATATGCACTTGTCTTAACGTCAGGCTTATCAATCGGTATTACCACAGTCCTTGCAAATATATTATTTATACTTGTTCAAATCATTTTAAGCAAACGTATGGATATAAAAGATTTAATGCTTCAATTAATTATTTCGGTTGTATTTGGTTTCTTTATGGATGCTACATTATTCCTCGTGCAATTACTGCCTACACCTGAATCTATAGTATTGCGTTGTGTATATTTGATTATTAGTTTATTTGTCGTATCAGCAGGATTAATCGGATATTTCACCGCAAAACTACCTCTAATGCCCTACGATGCGTTAACGTATGTTATTAGCGAACAGTTTAAAATCAAGTTTAGTAAAGCAAAGATTACGGGTGATTTAATAAATGTTTTTGTCGCAGCTATAATGGGTTTAGTTTTTATACAGTCCTTTGGAGCAATTGGTATCGGTACTATAGTTGCCGCTTATTTTATCGGAAAAATATTGGGGTGGATGATATCACGCTTTCAAGAACCTCTGCAACAGTGGGTAAGTCAAAATGAAAAAGTAATTCTCTAAATGAAGTAAGTCATTTTAAAATAAATTAAAGTATATATAGTGAAAAAAGGGACACAACTAAACGTTGTGTCCCTTTTTGGCATCCTTCAATTAGTAAGATCTATCCCTCTCACTCATATCACGTCGATTTGGAGACATTGAACCTTGCTTTGGTGTTAAATAACCAAGTTCAGCCAACTCTAGAGAAATCTCTTCTTTCTTACTAGTTGCAGGTCGTCTCGCCATAGAACCTCTTTTATTAGCCCCTAGATGAGTACCATTTCTCATAAGAAAACCCCTCTCGACGTTTTTTGATGCCTACTTAATATGGTCTGAAATACAGGGAAAATACAATTTTTACGATATGAATAAATATAGTTATTCTGATTCTTTATATATAAAGTAATCAAAATCAGCAGGGATACTTTGACCGGAAGTATCCTGACATTGCATGCCGACGAATGCCCCCGTGAAGAAACCACCGCCCTGAATATAATCATCTGATAATTTATGTGATGCGAGTTTAATAGGAATTAGTGTCCAATTTTCACCATCAAATGAATAGGAATATTCATAAATAGATGTTTGGACATCTACTCTAAGATAAACATATTCCTGCTCAGCTGGAATTACAATTTCATTTCCTTTAAGTGGTTGGTCAAAGGTGAAGTTATCACATGTGCTTAACTCAAGAATTTTTCCTTTTTCCTCATGCCAGGAAATCTGAAGTGCTGTCCAGTTTTCGGTATTATAATAGTTGACCAGGCCAGCAGATTGTTGAAATGTATTTGGATTAAAAGCTACTTTTGTTTCTGCAGTAAAGTTGAAATGCTGCCAACGTCTTGCTATAAATGCTTGAGTAAATTTAGAAGTAAGAGATTCTTTCCCATATAGTCGTAAATGACCAGGCTTGTCTTTTAGCGAAACAATCTGTTCACCAAGAGGTATACGCAATGATTGGAAATGATTGTTTAATCGTTCTTCATTAAAATCATCCTTCTCTTCAAACTCCTTTTCCCAAACAACTTCCTCCATAGAAGGTCCTTCGATTTCAAGTGATGGGCCATTCCCGTTTACAACATATGGCCAGTCATTTTCCCATTCGACTCTTTGGATAGCAGTCTCTCGTCCAAGTGGACAATATCCTCGTGGATCCAATAACGCTTGGTTGTCTTTAGGTAGTGGACGACCAGTTAAATGAACTAAAAACCATTCATTTGTATGTGTTTGGACGATAGAAGCATGACCTGCCTTTTGTAAAGGGTTTCTCGGATAGGGAAAAGACGTGATTAACGGATTATCCGGATGTACCTCGTAGGGACCCTCTAAGTTTCTGGAGCGTGCAATAGTAGCAGCGTGGTCGTATTTTGTGCCACCTTCAGCAGTTAGCAAATAGTAATAGTCATTTATTTTATATAGATGAGGAGCTTCCACTAATTTAATATCTGTACCTTTAAAGATAATAGTAGAGTCCCCAACTAATTTCTGCTGTTCCACATCATATTCCTGAAGTGCAATACCATAAAAATTATGATGGTGGAGACGATGATCCCACTTCATATTCACTAAATACTTCTTACCCGATTCATCATGATACAAGGATGGGTCAAAACCAGAGCTGTTTAAATAGATTGGCTCTGACCATTCCCCATCAATGGTATCGCAGGTTACTAGGTAATTATGACAATCCTTCCACTGCCCCTCAGTAACCTTTACATCGGTGAATATTAACCAAAACTGTCCATCACTGTAGGACAAGGCAGGTGCCCAAACCCCACCTGAGTTAGGATTTCCCATCATGTTCAATTGACTAATACGATTAAGTGGGCGAGAAACTAACCGCCAGTTTTTTAAATCCTTGGAATGATAAATACCAACACCGGGGAACCATTCAAAAGTGGAAACGGCAATATAATAGTCTTCCCCAACTCTGCAAATACTCGGATCGGGGTTAAAGCCAGGTAATATTGGATTTCGTATAATCGTCAATTGTCATCATCCTTTGCATCTAGTTTTTGCCCATTTTAGGTTATGTAGTTGCTAACAATACAAGTTAAATAATAGATTTCACAGTATTATTAATGCACCTAATAATTCCTAAAATAGAATTTTTTTCAATATGTTAATACATATAACACTAGATTAAATAAAATGGCAAGTTATAATTTTTAGATAATTTCGTATATTCTATTCCGTTGCAGTATCTTGCTGTATACTGACGGACAAAAAGTTTTCGATGGAAAAAGCAGCAACACCTAATGCTGTAGATCTTGTCGATAATTCGGAAAAATCGATTTGAAGATCATTTTGTTGGAACCAAAGAGCTTGATTTGAAATTCTTTTGTTTAACGAATCTTTTAACCATTTTTCAGAGTAAGCTAATCTGTTACCGATAATAACTTGTTGCGGATTAAATATATTTATGATGTTATTAATCCCGATGCCTAAATAGTCTCCAGTTTGTTCAAATAACGCAATGATTTCATCATTTCCACTCTCTGCGAGTGTCACAAGACCTTCTAAATCTTGCATATCCGAAGGGATATCTAGCTTTTCAGCCTGTCTAACAAGCGCTTGCTCTGACGCATATAACTCCCAACAACCTTCGTTTCCACAGCGACATTTAGCGCCTCCTGCTTGTATCGTCATATGACCTAGTTCTCCAGAAAATCCATTAGAACCTTTATAAAGAGAGTCATTAAGTATCAATCCAACACCTATACCAATACCTGCACTCACGTAAATAACATTTTCAAAATCTTTTCCTGCACCAAAGTTTTTTTCGCCATATGCACCAGCATTAGCTTCGTTTTCTATAATTATTGGAATATTATACCTTTCTTCCAGAACTTCTTTTAGGTTTATATTTCTCCAGTTTAGGTTCGGTGCTAACAGAATATTATCATCCTTATCGACAATACCGGGTACTCCAACACCAATTCCTATTACACCATGTGGAGATTCAGGAGTGGACTTCAGAAGATATTCTATTGTCTCAAATAACTTAATCTCAATCTCTTCATAATTTAAATTTTTAAATGTTATTTGCTTCTCAGTGTGAATATTTCCGTTAAGGTCTGTTAGTACTCCGAGTAAATAGTTTACGCCTAGATCTATTCCAATGGAGTAGCCAGCTTTTTCATTGAACAGCAACATAACTGGTCTTCTTCCTCCACTAGATTCACCCGGTCCAGATTCATAGATGAGATGTTCCTCTAGTAGATCATTTACTAAAGAGGAGACAGTTCCTTTGTTTAATCCGACTTGGCTTGCGACTGAAGCTCTGGAGATAGGGGAGTTGTATTTTATTTTATCGAGAACTAATGATTTATTGCCTTTTTTTACAACATGGTGATTCCATGTTTGATGGGTACTCATTTTCATCCTTCTTCAGCTCTTTCTCTCTTTTTCATCATTCTAACATATAAAACATGAATAAAAAAACTTTGTTCATCCACTAGACTAACTTAGTTTTGTTTGCTACAATGAAAACGCATACAATATTCAGAATATTGTTGTAAAATAATTGGGGTGGGGGAAATAAGAATGAAAATCAACAAAATGATTAAAATTCTACTATTTGCTTCTGTATTTTATTTATTGGCAGGGTGTTCAGATTCAGGTGACTCGTCATCAAGTTCAAGCGGTGACAAAGAAATTAAGTTTATGCATTTATGGCCAGAAGGAAGCTCCAAACAGCATTATGATGTTGTAAATGAAATTATTGCTGATTACGAAAAAGAACATGATGGAGTTAAAGTAGATTTGGAAGTGTTGAGTAATGAACAATATAAAGACAAACTAAGAGTTTTATCAACATCTAAAGAACTTCCAGATGTAGGTATGACTTGGGCAGCAGGGTTTTTAGAGCCTTATGTTGGTGGTAACATGTTCGCTCCATTAGACGATGTTATTGAAGAAGAACTTAGTGATAGTTTTGTATCAGGAACTGCAGAAGCTTATGCACTAGACGGTAAGACATACGGGTTACCATTAGAGCTTAACATTGTGACACTTTACTATAATAAAGCAATGTTTGATGAACAAGGTTTAGAAGCACCAAAGACTTTTGAAGAATTAGAAAGTGTTGTAAAAGCTTTTAAAGAAGATGGAATTGATCCGATCGCTTTAGGAAACAAAGATGCTTGGACGGGATCACTTTGGTATATGTATTTAGCAGACCGTTTGGGTGGAGCAGATGTTCTAAATAAGGCAATCGATCGTTCGGGAACATTTGAAGATCCTGCATTAGTAGAGGCAGCGCAAAAGGTTCAAGACCTTGTTGATATGGGTGCTTTTGTAAACGGATTTAATGGATTAGCAGATGAAGAAGCAAAGAGTATGTTCATGAGTGAGCAAGTGCCGATGTATTTAATCGCAACTTGGGATTTACCGAACTACACAACAAACGAAACTGTACCACAGGAATTTAGAGATTCAGTTGAATACTTAAAATTCCCAACAGTTGATGGAAACGGCGACATGAATAGTTTTGTTGGAGGTCCTGGAGTTGGACTATTCGTAGCAGAGAATTCTAAAGTAAAAGAAGAAGCGAAAGATTTTGCTGCATACTTTGTGAAACAGTGGGGTGAAAAAGCGGTTACTCAAGCCGGCGTAATACCTGCTACTAAAGTGGATGCTGATTCTTTAGATCTTCCAGAAATGTATATTGATATTTTAAATGAATTAAATGAAGCAAGTAATATTACGTTATTTGCTGACGTTCAAATGAGTCCAGATGTCGCACAAGTGCACTTAGATTCGATTCAGGCTCTTTTTGGAAAAGAAATGACTCCAGAAGAATTTGCAAAAGCGCATGAGGAAGCTCTTTCAAAATAGAAATGAACGAGTCAATTTCATAATTAATTTATTATAAAGTAGACTTCGTTGATTGAAGCCGTACCCACGTAAAGCATCCGCCTGGAGCGAAAATCAACTTTGTTCGAATTTTACTGTTATTAGCTTCTTTATGAAATTGGCTTAAATAGAAGGAATGTAATGAAAAACAGAGGGTTATCCTGCCTAGTTGGATAGCCCTTCTCTACCTGGTAAGGAAGGAGTTGAATGTTATGAACAAGGTAATGTCTAACAAACTACTAATAGCATTATATATTTCACCTGCGCTGTTACTAGTTCTAGTATTAGTATTCATACCACTAATTCTATCAGGCTATTATGGCTTAATGGAGTGGGATGGAATAGGAGATAAAACATTCATTGGATTAGAGAATTATATAAATGGGCTTCAGGATATGAAGTTTTGGAGTAGTGCCTATCATTCGTTTTTACTGGCTATATTCTCGACACTGAGCTTAGGTATTTATTTGGTAATATCCTTTATATTAGCATCCAAGATAAAAGGATCAGATCTACTGAGAAAGATATACTTAATACCGATGTTACTGTCATCCGTTGCGATTGCACAGCTATGGATTAAAGTGTATAACCCGTCGAATGGTATTTTAAATGTATTTCTGAAACAAATAGGAGTGGAAAATCCTCCTGCTTGGTTAGCGGATCCATCCTTAGTTTTATTTGCAATTTTCATTCCAATTTTGTGGCAATATGCGGGCTTTTATATTTTGATTTACTATGCTGCATTAAAGAATATTCCAGAGTCATTAATCGAAGCTGCAAGAATCGATGGTGCTTCTGCATTCCAAATTGCTACGAAGATTAAGTTGCCTTTGATCAAGGAAGTCGTAAGTGTAACTGTCGTATTAGCAATAGTTGGGTCGTTAAAATACTTTGATCTAATCTATGTGATGACTTCTGGTGGACCGAATGGTGCAAGTGAAGTAATGGCGTCTTATATGTATAAGTTAGCCTTTTCAAGCTATAACTTTGGGTACGGAAGTGCGATTGGGTTCCTTCTATTAATCATTACATTAATCGTAACTTTTATCGTTCGTAAACTAACTACACCAAAAGAGAGAATAGAATATTAAAGGAGGTTTGTATATGAAGCGTGTAGGCTACTTTTTTCTATATTTTAGTCTATTGGTTGTAGCATTGTTTCAAATCGTCCCGCTATTATGGTTATTCATCTTCTCCTTAAAAGACAATAGAGAAATATTTGCGGGTTCACCGTTCGCATTGCCTTCGGAGTTTAGATGGGAAAACTATTTAAAAGTATGGGATGGAGGTATAGGTATTTACTTTTTTAATAGTGTTTGGATTACCACGCTAGCGATCGTATTAACCGTTCTTTTCGCAAGTATGGCTACTTTTGCAATTACGCGAATGAGATGGAGACTAAGTGGGGCCGTTCTTAGCCTGTTCATCATTGGGCTTATGATTCCTATTCATTCAGCATTGATTCCACTGTACAGTATGTTTTTAAGTGTGAATCTAATCGATAATCCACTCGGAGTAGTTATTACATATACAGCCTATAATTTACCCATAACGATGATGATTTTGCTTGGATTCTATTACACGCTACCAAAAGAAATTGAGGAAGCTGCTGTTATCGATGGTTGTTCGGTCAATCGAATGTTTTTCCAAGTTATTCTTCCGATGACAACACCAGTAATGGCTACCACTGTAGTGATTAATATGATTTATAACTGGAATGAGTTTGTGTTTGTTAATACGTTTATCAGCTCTGAGAAATATAAAACATTAACAGTTGGCATCCAAAATTTCATTGGTCAATATATGACCGATTGGGGTGCAATAGGGGCAACTCTAATCATTAGCGTTCTACCAATTATTATTGCTTTCATTTTCTTTAGCAACAAAGTAGTGGAAGGTATCTCTGCAAGTGCGGTAAAAGGCTAAGAAGATTGGGGTAAGTGGAAAGTTAGGCCATGGAGTTAGACAATAAAAATAGCTTCCACAATGGGAAGCTATAATTCACTGCTCACTTTTAAGGCTTCTTGCTTGACGCTCACTTTCTGAAATGCATGTAGGCTAAACCTCATCGATATAAAAGCGTAGACACTTCCGCCAAATATAATTCCAATGGCTGGAAGTAGGCTTATTAAGTAAAAGAATGGCAACAGGCATAGGAAGATTAATAGAGTTGTAATTGGATTAATAAGCATAATGAAAAAGGAATTTTTTATAATCTGTCCTAATTTTAAATTAAAGTGGACGAAGGACGGAAACAAATAAAACAGGAACATGATGAATAATAACATAAAAGCAAATAATGGTAGGTATGTCCAAGTTAACAAATCACTATTAGTAGATTGTATGTAAATAATATCTAATCCAATAATGACTATAATGAGCGTAACAAGGACTCCTAACAAATTACTTTTCATGAATTCCTCTTTAAAATGTTTCCAGAAGGTACTAAACAATGGTATTTCTGTTTCACCTTTCAACCATTCTCTCACTATGGCGAACATTGAAGTAGTAGAGGGGAAAAATCCGAAGATTACTCCACCTAGCAATGTAAAGAAGATCCATAGCAAATTTAAATAGGCAAGTCTTGTAATCCATTCAAGTGCATTATATATAAAACTACTTATTGCATTCATGAAGAACCATCCTTTGTTTTCAATTTATTTGAAAGAATTAGAGAATTATTAATAGCATACACTTTTTAATTATGATAATACAACTTTGTTCGGTTAATTAACAAACAAATTAAACAGTTAAATCTCATGCAAAAGCCATTGGCCAATTTGTAGAGATAAAATTCAGGAGGTCAAAATAATGGTCTATTTCCAAAATGTCGAGAAAATTAAATTTGAAGGTGCAGCTTCCAAAAATCCTTATGCGTTTAAATTTTATAATCCACAAGAAAAAATTGGCGGTAAAACGATGGAAGAGATTTTGAGATATGCCGTTTCCTATTGGCATACGTTTACGATGGATGGATCAGATCCTTTCGGCGCAGGGAGTATGAACCGACCTTGGGATAAATTTAGTGGATTGGATCTAGCAAAAGCAAGAGTAGAGGCCTCATTTGAATTTTATGAAAAGATGGATGTCCCGTTCTTCTGTTTCCATGATATTGATATTGCTCCAGAGGGAAGCAACCTTAAAGAAAGTAATCAAAACTTAGACGTAATTGTTAGCATGATAAAAGATTATATGAAAAATAGTAAAGCTAAATTGCTTTGGAATACCGCGAATAACTTTACGCATCCACGCTTTGTGCACGGGGCAGCAACTTCAAGTAATGCAGATGTTTTTGCCTACTCGGCGGCTAAAGTAAAAAAAGGATTAGAAATTGGTAAAGAGCTTGGTGCTCTAAACTATGTATTCTGGGGTGGACGTGAAGGTTACGACACTTTACTAAATACAAATATGAAACTAGAATTGGATAACTTATCTCGTTTCTATCATATGGCTGTAGATTATGCGAAAGAAATTGGTTTCGAAGCACAGTTCTTAATCGAGCCAAAACCAAAAGAGCCTTCCACACACCAATATGATTATGATGTTGCAACAGCTCATGCATTTTTACAAAGCTATGGCCTGGAAAATTCGTTTAAATTTAATATCGAAGCAAACCACGCTACACTTGCTGGTCATACGTTTGAACACGAACTGCATTATGCGAGGATTAATAATATGTTAGGATCTGTGGATGCAAACCAAGGTAATCCACTTCTTGGCTGGGATACAGATGAATTCCCAACAGATTTATGGACTACAACTCTTGCGATGTATGAGATTTTACAAAATGGTGGATTAGGCAAAGGTGGTTTAAACTTTGACGCGAAGGTTAGAAGAGCATCATTTGAACCAGAGGACCTGTTCCACGCACATATTGCTGGAATGGATGCTTTTGCCGTAGGTTTACGAGTTGCACAAAACTTGATTGATGATAAAGTGCTTGAAAATGTGGTGGACGATCGCTACAAGACGTACAAAGAAGGTATTGGATTAGATATTGTAGAAGGTAATACTGATTTCCATAAGCTAGAAGCGTATGCCTTTGGACTTCAAGATATTAAACAGACTTCTGGCCGTTTGGAGCAGATCAAGGCGACGATCAATCAGTATTTATTGCAGTCATTCAACAAATAATAGGAATGCATTTGGTAGGAGCTGAAGTGATGAAATATGTTATTGGGGTAGATTTAGGAACTAGCGCTGTGAAGATATTGCTAGTCGATACTAGTGGGGAAGTCATTCAAAGTGTATCGAAACCCTATCCTTTAATACAGGAAAAAACGGGTTATAGCGAACAAAATCCCGAGCGCTGGGTGGAACAAACAATAGTAGGTTTAAAAGAGCTATTAAAGGATTTTCCAACCGATATAGCGAATATTGAAGGGATGAGTTTTTCGGGACAAATGCATGGCCTTGTTCTGTTAGATGAACAAAATGAGGTATTACGTCCTGCAATTCTTTGGAATGATACACGCACTACAGCTCAGTGTCAGCAAATCTATAATGTAATTGGTGAAGATAAACTGCTTCAAATAACAAAAAACCCCGCTTTGGAAGGTTTTACGTTACCCAAAATATTATGGGTGAAAGAACATGAGCCGCAAGTATTTGAGCGGGTAAAGACTTTTGTACTTCCTAAGGATTATTTACGGTACAGATTAACAGGTCAGCTTCATATAGATTATTCGGATGCTGCGGGAACTCTTTTATTAGATGTTGGTAGAAAAGAATGGAGCACAACTATATGTGCTTTATTGGATATCAACCCAAGTATTTGTCCGCCATTGTTAGATTCCCATGACGAAGTTGGTACTATTTCTTTAGATATTGCACAAGCAACTGGTCTATCAGCTACAACTCGAGTGTTTGCAGGTGGTGCGGATAATGCTTGTGGTGCAATTGGCTCTGGTATTTTAGAGGATGGAAAAACGCTTTGTAGCATAGGGACATCGGGTGTTGTATTATCTTATGAGGCAACCCCAGATAAGAATTTTAATGGGAAGGTTCATTATTTTAATCACGGGGTCTCGGATGCTTTTTATACAATGGGTGTAACGCTTTCTGCGGGTCATAGCTTGACGTGGTTTAAAGAGGTTTTCGCAAGTGAAGAATCTTTCCAACAATTATTGTCCGAGGTAAATACTGTTCCGGTAGGTTCAAATGGATTGTTGTTTACCCCCTATTTAGTTGGAGAAAGAACGCCTCATGCAGATGCAATAATTCGTGCTAGTTTCATAGGAATAGATAGTTCGCATCAGCGCAAGGATTTTGTTCGTTCTGTTTTAGAAGGAATAACATTCTCTTTACATGAATCTATTGAAATCTTTCGGAAAAACGGGAAGTTGATAGATACTATTGTATCAATTGGTGGTGGAGCTCAAAATGATGATTGGCTTCAAATGCAAGCAGATATTTTCGATGCGAAAATTGTCCGACTAACTAGCGAACAGGGACCAGGAATGGGAGCAGCGATGCTAGCAGCTTATGGGTGTGGGTGGTTTAATTCATTAAAAGATTGTGCAGCTAACTTTTTAAATGAAGATAAACAGTTTAATCCTATTCCCGTAAATGTGGAAAAATATAAAAAGTTATTTCTTATTTATCAACAGGTTTATGGTCAAACAAAAGTTCTAAATAAAGCACTTTTGGAATTCCGCAAGTAAGTGTTATAACGAGTCTCAACTACATAGTTGAGGCTCTTATTTACAAAGGGAGAGGAGTGGCGAAATGAATTATCGTCAAATTGGTAGCACAGATTTAAAGGTAAGTGAACTTAGCTTTGGAACTTGGGCAATAGGTGGAGCATGGGGAAAAACAAATGACGAGGAGTCTTTAAAAGCATTAGATTATGCAATTGGCAACGGGGTTAACTTTTTTGATACAGCCGATGTATATGGGGATGGTCATAGTGAGGAGCTTTTAGCCAAAGCAACGAAAGGAAAACATGGAGAGATTCATATAGCTACGAAATTTTGCAGAGCGGGTGATGTTTATGATCCTAAAACATATTCCATGGAAAGTGTTACGAAGTACTGTGATGATAGCTTAAGACGTCTTGGTAGAGATCAAATTGATTTGTTGCAAATTCATTGTCCACCTCTAGAAATTTTAAAAGATGGTCAAGTATTTGAAGTGCTGGATCACTTAAAGAAACAAGGTAAAATTCGTTATTATGGTGTTAGTGTGGAGACGGTTGAAGAAGGGCTACTATGCTTAGAACAACCAAATGTTGATAGCCTACAAGTAATATTCAACATCTTCCGCCAAAAACCATTGGATCAATTATTTCCAAAGGCTAAGGAAAAGGGTGTCGGAATCCTTGCGCGTGTTCCGCTTGCAAGTGGACTACTAACTGGAAAATTTAATATAGGTACTAAATTTGAATCGGATGACCATCGTAACTTTAACCAAGACGGATCTGCGTTTAATGTGGGTGAAACTTTTGCAGGATTAGGGCTAGAAAAGGGTGTGGAGTTAGCGGGTAAACTAGAATGGATTGCGGAAGGTAGAGAAAATATGACTCGAGCTGCATTAAAGTGGATACTGGAGTATGAAGAGATTTCATGTGTCATACCTGGTTTTAAAACAGTTGCTCAAGTAAAGGATAACCTACAGGCAGTTAATGTTAGTGCTTATACAGGAGAGGAAATGCAAAAACTAGCAAAGTTTTATATGCAAGAAGTCCATAGTGAAATTAAAGGAGTTTACTAGTATTACTTTTGTTAATAATTGGAGTCTGAAGGTAAAGGGAGATGACTGAATGGAGAACATTAGATGGGGAGTATTAAGTACGGCAAATATTGCGCAGCAACAACTAATACCGGCAATTGGCCGAGCAGATAATGCGGAGTTAATAGCTATCTCGAGTAGGGGAAGTCAAGTGCATCCAGTAGCTTCTAAGCTAGGTATCCCTAAAGCTTATGAAAGCTATGAAGAACTTCTTAACGATTCCGATATTGAAGCTGTTTACATCCCGCTTCCTAATCATTTACATAAGGAATGGGTATTTAAAGCAGCTAAGCAAGGTAAGCATATACTATGCGAAAAGCCAGTAGCTTTAACAGCCCAAGAAGCAGAAGAAATGGTGGAAGTATGTCGAGAGAGCAATGTAAAGTTTATGGAAGCCTTCATGTACCAGCTACATCCACAGCATCAGCGCGTAAAAGAAATAATGGCATCGGGTGAAATTGGGGACATAAAGCTTATAAAATCGAGTCACTCCTTTCACTTACAATCCCGTGTAGATAAATTTAGAATGGACAAAGCAAAGGGGGGAGGCTCTCTTTATGATGTGGGTTGTTATAGCATTCATGCGATTCGTTATTTGTTAGATGCCGAACCAGTTTCTGTGCAATGCTTTGCGGAACTTGACCCTGAAACAGGTATAGATTTGAGCACCTTTGGATATTTGAACATGGGCGGGGGAGTACGTGCCATATTCGACTGCAGTTTTGATATGACTGGAAGAAATGAATATGAAGTAATAGGTACAAAAGGAACGATCAAAGTGCCTTTTGCCTTTCGACCAGATAATAACGGTGGAGTAGGGAAGGTAATAACACAAGTGGCAGACATAGTGCGTGAAGAGAATATATACGGGGATCTATACCGGCTAGAAGTGGAACACTTTTCGAAAGTAATACAAATGAATAGTAATCCAGAAATTACAGGAGTTTCTACTATTAATAATATGCAAGTGATAGAAGCATGTTATCATTCTATACAAACCGGAGAACTTATAGAGATGAAGTAATAATAAGAAAGGATTGGGTTGCTAAGTGTCAGTGACAGAAAAGCTATTTGGGTATATAAATGGACTACCAGTTACTTTATTTACAGTTAGAAATAATAATGGTTTTGAAGTATCCTGTATGAATTATGGATGTGTAATTACAAAAGTTTTAGCTTCTGACAGAACAGGGCAATATGAAAATGTTGTTCTCGGATATGATACGTTAGAGGAATACGATCATAATCCAAAGTACTTAGGAGCAGTTGTAGGTCGAGTTGCTGGTCGCATCAGTGGAGACTCTTTTTGTATAGGAGAGGATATCTACAATCTCCAAAAAAACGATAAAAATAATCATATACATGGAGGTCTCAATGGATTTAGTCATACAATATGGAATGCTACTGTGTTGGAAGGAGACCAAGATACTACAATTGAGTTTACCTATTTAAGCGCAGATGGGGAAGAAGGATACCCTGGTAATCTAGAAATGAAAGTAAATTACACCATTTTACACGAGGAAGACACGCTATTAATTACATACACTGGTATTTCTGATAAAGACACATTAGTAAATGTAACGAATCACTCATATTTTAATCTTAGTGGGAATTTGAAAAGGGATGTATTAGGCCATGCACTAACGATGGATAGTCCTTTGTATTTAGAGTTAAATGAGGAGTTTCTTCCGACCGGAAATATAGTGCCGGTTGAGAACTCTGTATTTGATTTTAGAGAAGGTCGTAAAATAATGGATGGAGTGGCCTCTGTTCATCCACAAAATGTATTAGTCGGAAACGGTTACGACCATCCATTTTTATTTACTGAAAACGAACTTAATGCAATGTTATTAACAGAATCAGAAAGTGGTCGTAAACTAGTAGTAGAAACGACAGAGTCTGCAGTCGTTTTCTATACAGGAAATAACATGGGCAATACGGAAATTATGAGAGGCGAAGAGCTAAGAGATTATTTAGGTTTATGCCTGGAAACGCAAGGCCCACCTGATTCAATTCATCATCCTCATTTCCTTTCGTCTATTCTACGAGCAGGGGATGAGTACATGACTACAACAATTTATTCTTTCGGAGTTATAGCAGAAGAATAATACATGAAAAAAGCCGAGAGAAGTTTAAGACACTTCTTCCGGCTTTTTTTATTAGAATTGAATTTCGTCTGGGTCAGGACCCATGCGAACATTTGTAGCTAGTTTAGCAATTGCGTCCATATCTTCAGACGATAATTTGAAGTCAAAGACATTAAAGTTTTCTTGAATACGACTAGGAGTAATCGATTTTGGTAAAGCAACTCGTCCTAATTGTAAGTGCCAGCGAAGCACAATTTGTGATGGAGACTTCCCATACTTTTCAGCCAACTGGTGGAATAAATCAAAATCTAAGAATTTCCCTTGCATAAGGGGACTCCAAGCTTCTACATGAATACCTTTGTCGGATAAATAATTCACAAAGTTCTGCTGTGGTAATTGGGGGTGTAGCTCGATTTGATTGATCATAGGCGTCATCAATCCAGCTGCCTCTAATTGCTCCAAGTGATGTTCTTTGAAGTTAGACACACCAATTGACTTTATTTTTCCTTCATTGTACAGCTCAACCAGCGCACGCCAAGCTTCTACAATACCGTCAACTGGCCAATGGATTAAGCATAAATCTAGATAGTCCGTGTTTAAACGGTTAAGGGACTCTTGAAATGCTTCTTTTGTACGGCCTGCACGAACGTCATCGTTCCAAATTTTTGAAGTTAGGAAGATATCTTCACGAGCAACACCAGAAGCAGCAATTCCTTTTGCCACTCCTTCTTCGTTACCGTAAGTAGCTGCGGTATCAATATGACGATAGCCGACGCGAAGAGCCTCTTCTACAGCAGCTGGAGCTTCTGTTTCGTTATCAACTTGCCAAACACCAAAACCAATTTGAGGGATTTTCAATCCATTACTAAGTGTTAGAAATTCCATGTATATATCTCTCCTCTCTAAAAATATAATATTACCATTCGGATTCCTTTGTATCCAACAATAAGTGCATCAAACACCAAATCTCTGTCTATATCCACATTTTCTGCACATTTCTTCAACTGCTTCTCTTCTAGTAAATCCATCATACAAATTATTTGCTCGTTCACTCTCAATAATATCAGAGAAAGAATTGTTATGAATATTACCTAAGTCAATCACACCTTCACCATCTAGACAGCATGGTACAACGGTTCCATCTACAAGAATAGCTGCTTGGTTTCGAAGAGCGTGGCAGAATCCTTTTCCATCATCCTCCGGTGCAAGTAAACTTGGCCATTGAAACTCATGATCCTGGTTCAAATATATATTATGTGCAATTTTGATGCCTTTGCCGGGTTGAACTTTTTCTTCAATTTTATAGTCTAAGTTATATTCTTTCTCAAGTATTTCCAACGTTTCGCGATTTCTACGTTGTGCAATTTCTGAAACCTGTTCTCTCTGTAAGTTCCATAATCGGAAGGAAATAATGATATTATGTTCCTTGGCTTCTCGAACAAAATCTAGAATATCACCTAAATATTTTTCTCGATTTTCGGATCCCTCATGACCATCGAAACTATGTAAAGAGAAATTGATTTGACGAAGTGCTGGTTTACCTAATAGTTTATGTCGATTTTTATTGATAAGCGTACCATTGGTTGTAATATTAACTCTAAAACCCTTGGCATGACTAGCTTCTAATAACTGATCGACTCTTGGATGTAAAAGTGGCTCTCCTTTAACATGAAGGTAAATATATTTTGTGTGTGGTCGTATCTGATCTAATGTTTTATTAAATGCATCTAGTTTAAGGATATTCTTTGCTCTACTTGTCGGTGGACAGAAACTACAAGCAAGATTACAAACACTCGTAATTTCAATATACATTTTTTTGAAGGTTTTCAAGGTATGTTCTCCATTTCATTTCTGTTTCCTTTCATTTTATCAGAATATCGTCTTTTATTAATGTCTTTTGAGCATAATAAAAAACCCTCAAATGGCAACTTGACCATTTAAGGGTAAAAATCATAAATCTATAATTTCATCGTATCCGACCATTCTATCCATATGACTAGCAATCATAGCTATAATAGTACTGGCTTCATCCTTCTTAAAAGTGAAGGTGCTTTCGTCCTCAAGGACGTCATCGTCTGTCCAAAGTCGATTTACTCTTCGAAGAACACCATCGCCATTAGCGTTATCTACCCCGAACTGATAGGTAACTTCAACGTTATCTTCAATTAGAAAAGCGGTAACCTCAGGAGTTTCCCATTCTACATCGATTTCCTCAATAGTAATTTCATCATCCTCGTCATCACTATCATCATCCAAATAAACTAACTCACTATCACTATCGTGTGTAAGAAACTCGTGAAAGCTTTCATGAACAGCTTCTATAATATCCGTAATATCGTGCAATATAATTCTGGTAGGTTGAAGAAGTTCGACATCGAAGCTTTCTACATAGAACTCTTCGTTATATGGATCAAACAGAATGGTACAAAAATAATCTCGATCCTCATCTTCAGTACTAACAAAAAATTCAATTCTTGGATGCTTAGAAGCACGATTAATATTCATATGCCCAATTTGGTCATACTCCTCACAAATCGAATTTAAGTGGTCCTGTAGCTCCTCTGTTACTCTGTCAAACCATTCTGTAGTAATAGTCATTACCGCCCTTCTTCTTTTATTCCTATTTATCTTGTCCTAAATGGACAAGATTATTCCATTCATTATAAGAAAAGTTAGTGGAGTAAAATTTTAGAGAGGTATGAGACAAATGAAAGAACATTAGAAATCCTTAATGAAAGTTCTACGAAGATTAAAGGAAATATTGGCTATTCTGTAAGTTCAAATTGTCATTTGAAGGACCTTTCTTCAAGAGAGAGTAAAGCACATTGAGGCTATTTATCATTTACCTGTTGGTATGAATTAAACATCTACTAATACTTTTGTATAACGTTTGTATAATTATTTTAAATAAACTTTGACATTTATTGTTTTTTTATGTTAAATAGTAACTAGGCCATGACGTGATTCCTAAGTTCTATAAAAGAGCAAATTATAGACTGTAAGATAAAATTATTGCTCCTTTAGAATGAGGAAAACGTTTTGTGGATGAACGGATTGTATTGAAATCGTTAATAACTGATAAACAAAGAAATATTCTACAAGTGTTGATAGAAATAGATAAAGTAAATGGGATGGGGAATAGACGAATATGATAACAGTAAATAATAATGTGACGGACGAGCTTGTAATGAATGCGATTAAAAATAATCTAGCTATTATTAGGTTTGATATGAATAGGAAGGTCGCATATGTCAATGATCTGTTTGCGCAAACCTTAGATTATACAATAGAAGAACTGTATGAGAAGAGTCATGAAGAATTTTGTTTTCCAGCTTTTGCGAAGAGCACCGATTACGAAAAGTTTTGGAGGAATCTGTTATCCGGAAAAAGTTTTCAGGACAAAGTGGAGAGAATGGATGCTTCAGGAAATCGTGTTTGGTTAGAAGCTACTTATATGCCTGTCTTTGCAGAAGGAACTAGAAGAAAAGTCATTGGAGTTTTAAAAATAGCGACCGATATTACTAACCGACAAAATTCAATTGTACAAGTTGCAGATGACTTGAAACAAATGTCAGCGGAGTTATTCAATCGCTCGGAAGTTGGTATAACAAGAAGTGAAGAATTAGGAGATACGATCAAGCGAATTGCGGCGGATTCTCAAGGGAATCTAGATAACTTGGTAGGATTACATAACCAGACTGATTCAATAAAAGGAATTGTTAAGACGATTCGACAAATTGCTTCGCAAACTAATCTATTGGCGTTGAATGCTGCTATTGAAGCTGCAAGAGCAGGGGAATTTGGCCGAGGGTTTGAAGTAGTAGCAAAGGAAGTAAGAAAACTCTCCGTTCAAGTGGAGCAATCTATTTCAGAAGTAAAAGAAAATATTGAAGGGATTGTACGAGAAATCG
The DNA here is from genome assembly GCF_900115805.1 of Psychrobacillus psychrotolerans. Classification (GTDB taxonomy): domain Bacteria; phylum Bacillota; class Bacilli; order Bacillales_A; family Planococcaceae; genus Psychrobacillus; species Psychrobacillus psychrotolerans. The sequence continues at coordinate 264,907 of NZ_FOXU01000002.1, read as the reverse complement.
AGCAAGTGACTGAGAATATCACACGTGTATCTGATAACGTAGAAAAAACGCATCAGCAAATTCATTTAGCTATACAAGATTTTGCTGAAATTTCTTCGTCTGCTGAGGCTCTTGATGACCGTGCACATAAATTCCAGGAGCTCATTTAAAGTCAATATCTCCAACTCCTGAAGCCTTTAGCGACATTTAACTGCATATGTACTTTGTTCCCCATGTAGTTAACGAAGATAGGAAAAAGCCTGGAAGTGCTCCTCCAAGCTTTTTTTGATTTTTAACAAAATTACCTATGATTTACCCACCTCTGAATAATTTTAGAAATATAGGAGACGATAAATTATGTGTGAAATAACAAGGAGGAATTGAAGTGACTAATACCAATAAACCTAACCCAGATGACCGATCAGATAATGCGAAAAAACTGAAAAAAATGGTGAAGAATACAATTGAAAATATGGAGGCTGCCGAAGAGACAATGGAACACACCATTGGAAATAATCAGGAAGCCATCCGGGAGAAGAATGAGCGTCGAAAAGAAAGTATCGAAGGTTTCCGAAAAGAAATATTAGATGAAGCAGAAAATAGAAATAAATAATAAAAGAAGACCTATTGATCAAATGATCAATAGGTCTTCTGCAATTAAGAAGCGGGTGAAGAGAATCGAACTCTCATCATCAGCTTGGAAGGCTGAGGTTTTACCACTAAACTACACCCGCATAATATGGTGGCTCAGGACGGAATCGAACCGCCGACACAAGGATTTTCAGTCCTTTGCTCTACCGACTGAGCTACTGAGCCAACTTCGATTGTGCTAAGCTGCGAATCTCTTTGTCAGCTTCATTCGTTCAGTTAGTCACGTACTTTAGTACGCTCCTTCCATCACTCAATCGCTTCCTCGACCTTCTTGCTTATCACCAATCTCAAAATCTCAAAATTAAAAAATGGCGGTCCCGACCGGGATCGAACCGGCGATCTCCTGCGTGACAGGCAGGCATGTTAACCGCTACACCACGGGACCATTTGGTTGCGGGGACAGGATTTGAACCTGCGACCTTCGGGTTATGAGCCCGACGAGCTACCACTGCTCCACCCCGCGACAATAATATACTTACAAACACCATGATACTGCGCTCAAGAAAAGTAGGACACCTGCTTCGGCTGACGCCTGCATCGGTGTTAATCGCTTTCTTCGTAAAGCGATTCGCTCCACCCGCGACAATAAAAAATTACAACTACCAACAATAAAATAAAAATGGAGGAGGAAGAGGGATTCGAACCCCCGCGCGGTATGACCCGCCTGTCGGTTTTCAAGACCGATCCCTTCAGCCGAACTTGGGTATTCCTCCGTGATTAACAATTGACTGGATAAGTTCCAAATCATTTGCGACTTTTATATTATATAGCATTATTAACTAGAAAGGCAATAGTTTTTTATGAAAAAAATAAATTAGTTTCTAAAACAGTAGATTTTCTAGGTTATTTTTTCAATTAGATTTCCAGAAACATCGCGTGTCTAAAGGGTTGTTAAGTCATTTTCTCTTTATTTAGAAACTTAATCATACACTTCTAATTTTGGGACATCCTAAGGAAAAGTATTCTGAGGTGATGGAAATGATTATAGAAAAGTCATCGGAATGGGCAGATGGTTTGACTAAACGATTAGAAGGTATTGAACCGTGGGATAATTGGACATTTTATAATATGAGCTATCATATTGCGCAAAATAACTTAATCACGGAGTTCACAGGACTTCAATCTCCGAAGTATTTAACTAATTTAAAGCCACTTGAACATCAATTAAAGGTTGCAGAAACAGTTATTGAAAGAATGAATGGAAAAGCAATTTTGGCTGATGAGGTGGGACTTGGTAAAACCATAGAAGCTGGCTTGATATTGAAAGAGTATTTAGTTCGTGGGCTAGTAAAGAAGGCTTTAATATTGGCTCCCGCTTCACTTATCAATCAATGGGTGGAGGAGCTGCATTATAAGTTTTATATACCCGCTGTAGCTTATAAGAAAAATACTCCTTTAGAACATTGTGAAGTTGTTGTTCTGAGTATGGATACCGCCAAAAAAAGTCCTCATAGAGAACTTATCTTTGCACAGGATTATGACATGATCATTATTGATGAAGCACATAAGTTAAAAAACCACAAAACTAAAATCTACGAGTTTGTGCAAAGTTTAAAGAAGAAATTTTGCTTATTGTTAACTGCTACTCCTGTTCAAAATGATGTGTTTGAACTATTTAATCTTATTTCACTATTAAAACCTGGACACCTAGGAAATTATGAGACGTTTCAATCAGCGTTCTCTGCAAGCAAGCATGATTTAGAGCATGATGACTACCTGAAAGAGCTGGTAAACCAAGTGATGGTCCGAAACCGAAGACAAGACACGGGGATAGAATGGACGAATCGTCAAGTGAATATTATTCCCATACAGTTTACAGCGGAAGAAAAAGAAGTGTATGAACTAATCTTAGACTTGAAGAATATTTCTCCTGTTTTTTCAGGAGCTTTTTCGATGATTACACTACAGAAGGAAATGTGTAGCAGCAAGGAGGCGACATTTCTTACATTAAATAAAATGCGGCAAAATTGTACAAGTTTAGAGGAAAATAATTCTGTAGAATATGTTATGCAAAAGTTAATGGCATTAGATATAAACTCAAAAGCAGAGAAAGCATTGGAGATAGTATCTAAAGCTCAGGATAAAGTAATTATTTTTACGGAATATAAAGCAAGTCAAGCATACTTGCAGTGGTTTTTACACACAAAAGGTATTACAAGCGTGCTTTTTAATGGGAAATTCAATAAAAATAAACGAGATTATATGAAGCATTTATTCAAGGAACACGCGCAAGTATTAATAGCAACGGAATCAGGTGGAGAGGGGATAAACCTCCAGTTTTGTCACCATGTGATAAATTATGATCTACCATGGAATCCAATGAAATTGGAACAACGTATTGGGCGTGTGCACCGGCTAGGGCAAGAACATGATGTTCATATTTACAATTTAGCTATTGATAACACGATTGAGATAGATATATTGCAACTACTTTACAAAAAAATTGATGTTTTCGAAAAGGTCGTAGGTGATTTAGATGATATATTGTCCGCTTTCAAACAGACGATTTAAACGGGGACATGTAAAGGAGGATATATATGTACCCACAACAGGTTCAGCAATATTTAAGAACTTTTTTCTTGGAAAATAATTGTCAGTTTGTAAATGATACGGATCATTATCTCACAGTTCAGCTGACAATAGATATGGATAAACGCATTATGAATAGGCCTTACTATTGGCAATATGTAGAAACTACTGGTGGAGTACCTTGTCCGGCACAGCTTACATTAATAACGGATCAAACAAAGTTGACTGAGAATATTAAGGGCGAGTTAGTGCATTTTGGATCACCGCGTTTGAGTCAACTTTTTCAAGTGACGCATGATATGGGTTCTTTTATCCAAATGTTTGAGCAGGTAGAGGGAACCATTAACCGACCAATACTTACTCCATGGCTAGGAGTGAATTATAAAGTATCCTATTACAGCAATCAAACAAAAGAATTACTTCATTCCCTTGGTATTAACTTGATGAATGGCAATATAATATCCAACTTTCATACTTCTTTAAACGAGATGAATATTGCTCCTTCTATGCCACCAAATGCCTTTTTACTACCTTATGTTATTAAACCAAATCGCGGTTTAGAGCGTTTAGATGGAGTAGTTGAAAATGCGATTCAGCAGGACGACCATTCGTGGGCTGAGCAAGCGAAAAAAAGATGGCAACGAGATATGCGGGTGCTAGAATTCTTCTATGAAGGTGTGGAGGTAAGACCTGAGAGCTACGAGATGGAAAAAACAGCACTGGAACAACAGTATGAAGCGCGGATAAAGATCGAAGTTATAAACGGAGGTATCTTTTATTTAAAATAGACTTCCTGTAAAAGTCCATAATATCACCGAGAAAAGAGAGGCTGGACATGATGTTAGTCACGTCTAGCCTCTCAAAAAATTATCGGTATTAATAGATCCAAACGTCTGTTCGTAACACTTCACTTCGATACGATAGAAACAGATTTTGAAATTACTGAACCGAATGTCTTATTGTTCGGTTTATTATTTCTTTTGAACAGTTATTGTCCATGCGGCATCGCCAACCTGTTCATAGTTAGTAACGTTATGCCCTTCTTCCGCAGCCCAACGAGGAATTGTATCTGTAGCTTGTGTACAATCAAATTCTATTACTAGTTCATCTCCTGAGCTTAACTCTGCGATTGCTTCTTTTGCTTCTACTAAAGGGAAGGGACAAACCATTCCCATGACACCTAATACTTTTTTCATGTATGACACTCCTTCTTTATGCTGTTGTTATGCTTGTTTGAACAGTGGCTTTACTTTTCTTTTCCTTTCTTCCACGAATGAAGACGAAGTAAACAGCTGTCCATGTACCAAGAATCATGAAGATCAATGCGATCCAACCCTGCCAGGTCATTAGAGCCGTCATAACCAACCCGTTCCCAATGGAACAACCACCTGCCAAGCTTGCTCCAAATCCCATTAAGTTACCGCCAGTAAAACTAGTTAATCCTGTTTTTACATCAGGCATTCTAAAGCGGAACTCATTGCTGGCTTTAGCGGCAACAAATGACCCTACCAAAATACCAAGAACTAAAAATACTCCCCAGTTAATGAATGCCAAATCTCCTGTAGTTAAATATTGTAGGATATTTGCGGAAGGAGTAGTAATGCCTAAACCTGCGATTCGACCAGTTGCTGAGCTTAATGGCCAAGCGAGAATTGCAATAAGTCCAACTAATAATGCAGTCAAAAATGGATGCCAGCGCTTTTCAAATAAAATGTGTGCCAACCCTGTTTTTTTTGGTTTAAGTGTTGGGATAACTACTTTTGGTTTTGTAACTTCTTTATAAATAATCCAACCTACCACAGCTAGTAATAGTGCAATTAAAAACCAAACGTTTATTCCGAGAGTATCTGCCATAGAATTCGTTGGTAATTGAGGCTGTTGGATTTTTTGATTTAACGGACTGAGTGGGCCTGTTTTCATAATTGTGCTCATAAGTATATAACCAGCTAATGCAATCCAACTGCCTATTAAACCTTCTCCAGCACGGTACCAGGTTCCAGTAGCGCAACCACCGGCTAGCACAATACCGATACCAAATATAAATGATCCCAAAATAATTGCAAATAACGGTAAAGTACCTGTGCTAATTTGAATGACTTCTAGTGCGACAAGTGTATAAACACCTACACTTTGTACGGCAATGGCAATTAGTAAAGCATAGAACATACGATTGTCTTTCGTTAAATACATATCACGAAAGCCACCAGTCAAACAAAATCTTCCTCGTTGCATAACAAACCCTAACAAAGCGCCACACAACAAACCAGTAATAATCATTTGTACCAAATAAATACCCTCCCTTTAAATCCGACTAAACTAATAGGGTTATAATATATTATTCTATTATTGATTTCAATAGTAATTTTGGAGGAGAAAATTATTTTCATAGATAAAATGAAGAATTTTGATGGTGCAAATGAAAATTAATAAGATAGAAGAGGGCTATTCAGTTTAACTCGAGTATTACATGGAATCTCTCATAAAAAAAACTCCCGAAATTGAGATTTCAGGAGACTGTAAATTACTCTCTTTAATACAGCATAGATTAATTTTCTAGAAACTATATCTTGATTATTTATTGTTCTTACATACTTAATTTATTCATATAGAGTATCTTCTATTGATCCATCTTCCTCATAAATAGTAAGAATACCGTTTTGATCATTTACATATGGTTTTGCTTTTTGAAGTAATTCTGCTTTCGTTTTCTCCACAAAAATAGAACGTTTACCGTCTGCTTTCCTCAAAACCCAGTCGGTTTCACGCGAAATAACTTCATATGTAACACGTTCCTCTTCATCGCCGTGGATGGCTATTCTTGCCTGAGAAGTAGCGATAGAAATTGCTCGTCCCTCCTCGTAATTATCTTCTAACAAGGCATTGGCAATCTCAATAGCTTTCTCTCTTACATCGGTTTCTAGATTTTTCATAGAATCGGGATAATCGTCTTTATTCCATGGCATTTTTAACGCCTCCTTAGCATTCGTTTTCCCGTTTCTTAGGGACTGAAACGTATTTGAATCATCAAATGCATTTTTGGACAGGCTAGGATTTGAAAGGAGGGAGGAAGTTGAGATTTCAAGCTATCTCTAAAATACACATTAGCCTATTTGTTATTGTTCTTGTCGTTTTAATATGGTCAGCTATTAAACCATTCGATTATGCTGACTGGATAGCGGAAGTAAGCCCAGGTGTGATTGCTATAATTTTACTGGTCATAACTTATAGGAAGTTTCGATTTACCACGCTTTCCTACTTCATCATAGCCTTTTTATGTATTCTTACATTTATAGGGGGGCATTTTACATATTCTGAGGTTCCGTTGTTTAATTGGGTGAAGGACGAATTTGACTTAAAGCGAAACAATTACGATCGCATGGGGCACTTTTTTAAAGGTTTTGCTGCAATCGTAGTGAGAGAATTATTCATACGCCTTAGCCCGTTAACAAAAGGTGCTTGGTTATTTGTATGCACGACCAGTATTATTTTATCCATTGCAGCTTTATACGAAATTATTGAATGGTTGAGTACGAAACTTACAAAAGGAAGTAAGGCTGCTAAAGACTTTCTAGGTATGCAAGGAGATAAGTGGGATGCTCAGTGGGATATGAGTTTAGCTTTAGCTGGTTGCCTATTAGCTTTGCTCATCTTATCAAAATGGCATGATCGGATATTAAAGAAGTAATATTACAATTGTTGCATTTTGTAGAATCCTGTCACTTAAATGATATTTCATCCTAATGAGAATGCAATGGTTCTGTCATATATAGGTGGTATGATGAATCTCGTTAGTGAAAAGGAGGAAATTCATTTTATGAAAAAACACATTATTGCACTAACCGCAATTGTAACACTATCAGTAGGAACGGCAGGTCAAGCGTCTGCATCAAGCGTTCATACGGTAGAAAAAGGTGATACACTTTGGTCTATTTCTCAAGCGGAGAATGTAAGTGTACAAGATTTACAAACATGGAACGATCTCAATTCAACAGTTATATATCCATCTCAACAATTAAAAGTGGAGGAAGCTGTGCAAACGTATGTTGTTGTTACAGGTGATACATTATTTAATATAGCTGAAAAATATAATATGACTGTAAATCAATTAATGACAAACAATCAGTTAACTAGTGATTTAATCAAACCGGGAGATAAATTAGTACTAGATGGAGCAAAGGTGATACAACCTAAGGTAAGTGCAGCTACGACGACAACTTCTGTTACTTCTAATGCTCCAACTTCAGAGACTAAAACGACGGCTTCTGTTGAAAAAGAGTTAACGATGACAGCAACAGCTTATACTGCGTCATGTGCTGGTTGCTCGGGAATCACAGCTACTGGTATTAACTTAAAAGCTAATCCAAACCAAAAAGTTATTTCTGTCGACCCAACTGTAATTCCATTAGGTTCAAAAGTATGGGTAGAGGGCTATGGAGAAGCGATAGCTGGTGATACTGGCGGAGCCATCAAAGGAAATAAAATAGATATTTTCATCCCAACGAAACAAGAAGCACTAAATTGGGGACGTAAAACAGTGAAGGTAAAAGTTCTAAATTAATTTGTTTTAATGGAGAGACCTAATGGAGTTAATTCCACTAGGTCTCTTTGGCTTTGTGGAAAATCAGTTTTACAGAGTTCTATCGTTAGTATTCCACTCTACACTATGTGAAAAACTTCATTAGTAAAAATATAAAGTGTACCCAGATAATTTGCTAATGAAGTTATTCTCTACAAATTTGAATTCCAGCATAATGTTTAAGTTAGGCCGGGAAATCAACTAAGGAAATTCTACGGCAGTCTCCAACTACCAAACCTCCGTCTTCTTCTCTAAAGTAAGCAAGGTGAGTGTCTTCTTCTAGGTTGATAAAACGAAAAACATCTTCATTAAAACCGTCTACAACAATCTCATTTACTCGATAGTTTGGGGGTAAAGTCGCTAATAAACCACAAAACACCTCCATCTAAAAGGACTTCCCCTCTCACAAGAGGGGATATTATATTTTATGTATTGTTATAATCTATCGATAGGTTAATATCTCGTTAAGAGAGATTTAATCATTGGAAACAGAAACTATGTAGCGAAGAAATCTATTTTACAGTAAAAATGGTTGGACATGACGTAAGTCACGACCAACCATTATATAGGATAAGTACGTAAGAGATTTTAAATTTTATTTTTAATCCCAATGAATTGCTTCTATTTTTTCAAGATCAAAAGAGATCGTTTCTATGCCATTTGAAAAAAAAGCGATACCTGTTTTTTTATTGATTGAAATTAGTTTTTCTACTGCGATTGGCACACCCCCAACAATAATTTGTTTAAGAGGATAATCTGGTGGAAGCTTAGATAACAATATACCTAAGTTCCCCTTTATATTTAGAAGTCTTTCTATGGAATCCTTTACATCTGATAGAACTTCAATCTGTTGAGCATCTACTTCTTTAATACTTTCCAGGCTAACTTTAACTTTTTCAAGTTGTCGATCTTGATTGTCTGATAACTGCAGTAAAAAACCTTGCTGTCTATTTAAGCTATCTTGTAGATAATTATATATATCGTCCTGCTGTGTTATTTGATGTTTAATTTCCTCAAATATTAATTCATCCATCTCCTCAGAAAGCTCCAGTTTCTCATTTACCTGATTATTAAAATGGTTTTGCTCTTTAAATTGACTTGAAAAAAGCTGATACTGATTGTTTTGAGTTTCAGATAAATTATTTAGAATTTCTTTTTGTTTATTAAATTGCTCGTTTATTTGTTTTACCATTTCTTCCAGATGAGTTGGAGATGTTAACTGTTCTTCTTTAGCAGAATATATTTTATGCAAAAGGTTCTGTTCTTCCAAATTTTTCGATACTATAGTAAAAAACCGCTTTTGTTCTGTTAGCACACTTTGAATGATTTCCAATTGCGTATCTGTCTTACTTCCATGTTGATGTAGTTGGCCTTTAATATCTTCTAAAGAACCGTTCTGTCTAATAGCAAAGTTGTTAAGAAAATTTCTTTGCCTATTCACACTTGCTTGTAGTTTTGTTAGTGCTCTCTCGAAATTGTTTGTTTTCTCGTTATTTACTTCGTTAAGTTCAGAATGGTTATTTAAAAGTACATTGATGGATTGAAGTGATTGCCCTAGGTTTTGTAATTGGTACTTGGATTCTTTTGAAGTTTGCGCAAAATTGAACAGTATCTTTTTGATATTGCCATAATCATATCTGTGATTAGTATTTAACTTATTAAGGACTGTGCTTTGATCACGTAATTCACGTAATATGGTTTTACTCGATTGGTCCAACTGTGAAATAGATTTCATTAAACGACGATTTACGACTATTTGTTCTTCTAGAAATTCTGCATGGTGATTGGTATAAAAATGTTTTTGGCTGTTACTTTTTGCCAAGGCATCAGAAACTAAATGGACCTTCGATTCTTTCACTTCTTCATACTCCTTTATACAGAAAGTCATTATGCCTTATTTTATGAACATTATTGTTATATGTGATGAATTAGGTTGTGTTGGTATAAACATATAAAAGGTGGTAATTGAATGTTGTATGCAGGTATTCCATCTCTTTCAGTTCCTATGGTGAGAATAATCACCGTAACTGGCAGGGGGGTAATAGAGGTTGGACCAAACTATGCTCAACTTCAAATAGAAGTAAGAACGCAAGGTAAAGAGGTACAACAACCCCAGGAAGAAAATGCACAAGTAATGAACCGGGTAATACAATCCTTATTGGCGTTAAATATTCCAAGGGAAAACATACAAACAGCAGCTTTTAATATCTTTCCACAATATGATTTTATAGACGGAAAACAGGTATTCAGAGGATATGAGGTGACGAATGCTATTACAGTAAAATTAGAGGATATTGAAAAAGTCGGCAGTGTAATCGATACTGCGGTGGCAAATGGGGCGAATAGTGTTTCTTCTATTCAGTTTGGTTTAGATAACCCCGAAGTTGTTTACCAACAGGCGCTTCAGAAAGCGCTTCAACATGCTCAAATTAATGCGCAAACAATTGCTCAGACGATGAAGCTCACATTATATCCACAACCAATTTCTATCGTGGAGGAGCACCAGCAAAATGGGCCAGAACTGTATAAAACACTCTCGATAGCTAGTTCGCAGATGGGAACACCTATTGAGCAAGGAAAAATTTCTGTAAGTGCAACCGTTACTGTCAAATTTCAGTATTAATAAATGAAAGACCAAAAATCCCCGTATGTTAGTTTATACACGGGGATTTTTGGTCGTACTAAATATTAAATTTGGAAACCCTAATTTGTAAGTCCTCGGCAAGATTTGCTAGAGAGACAGCTGCTGCTGTTACTTCTTCCATTGAGGCTAGCTGCTCTTCTGAAGCCGCAGCAACAGAAGATGAACTATCAAATGTTTCACTTGCTACTGTAGACATATTATTAGCATGGTTAGCAACATCTTTAACAATTATATGAATGTTATTTGTGATGGATGATATATCTCCAACTTGTTCTTTTACTTGTTCTACCGATGTCAGGATATCATGGAACGTTACTTCCGTGTGATGGGCAATTGTAAGCCCAGAGTCAACTTTTTCCTTTACTCCATTAATGGATGTTACTGTTTTCTTTGTCTCACTTTCAATTTCGGTAGCAATTTCGGAAATATCAGAGACCGATTTTCTCGTTTGTTCGGACAGTTTCCTCACTTCATCTGCAACTACTGCAAAGCCTTTACCCGCTTCACCAGCACGTGCTGCTTCAATGGCTGCATTTAGAGCAAGCAAATTCGTTTGGTCCGCGATGTCTGTAATAAGTTTGAGGATGTGCACAATGTCTTTAGAACGGTCATTGAGTGTGACAAGCGCCTGATCTGTTTCTAATACAGCATCATTTATTAATCTCATCTGTGCTACTGTATCTTGAACGAATGCAGAACCTTGCAAGGTTTTCTCATTAGTTGCAATCGTTATCTTCATTGTATCTTTTGCTTTTTCTGCAATTTGAGTAATTGCATTTGCGCTTTCCACTGCAGAGCGAGCAGATTCTTTTGCCATATTTGTTTGATACTCTGCTCCTTCAGAAACTTGTTGGATAGAAGAGGATATCAATTCAGTACCCTTCATCGTCTCATCTGCACTTGCCATTAGTTCTTCTGCAGAAGCGGCTACTTGATTGGAGCTATCAGAGACGTGCGTAATGACTTCTCTTAAATTCATAGTCATTTGTTCAAAGGACTTTTGCAGTGTTGCCACTTCATCCCGAGTTTTTACTTGTACAATATCGACAGCGAGATTCCCGTTGGCAATTTCCTCTGCATTCTTAGTAATGTCACGGATTGGCCGAACAATTCTATTGGTAAAGATAATCACCAAAGTGATACTACTAACTAACAACAGCACTACTAAAATAATGGAAATAGAAATAATACCATCAATTTTGGTTTGCAAATTGCTCTGCATAATCGAATATTCTGTAGTAATATTTCTTTTTAATTGGATCACGTCATTTATAAGTCCTTTTGTGCGCGTGGATTGCCGCTTAATCTCGGCAAGGTTTTGTTCCGTAATTGCTTGATTGGAATAACTTAATATTTCTTCATACTTTTTAGAGATATTAGTATTCAATTGTTTCTGTTCCGATGTTGTTAGGGAAGATGATAGTTCATCATTGATGGATTGAGTAGAAGCTAAATCGACCTCTATATCATTTTTATTGCTTTCTGATATATTTAACGAGTATACACTTAACGATTTTTGTAAGCTTTTTGCTGAACTATTTAACTCTTCGACTTTCACTAAAGCTTTTACAATTTCTTCTGTCGACGATTTTAATGCCGATAGTTGAATTATGTTATAGCCGATAATACAGGCGGATAGTAGCAACGGGATAATAGATATCATTAATATCTTCTGTTTAAGCTTCATATTCTAGTCACCTTATTTCTATTGTAGTATTGTTATAGAACCATTTGCGATATCTTCTTGTAGTTTAGCTATCCGATTTTTCTCAGCGGCCGATAATTCGATTACACGAATAGGTGCAATACTTACACCATTTTCCTTTATGCCTAGTATTTGATTTTTCTCAGATATTTTACCATCTTCGACTAGTTCTTGTATGGTATTGAAAATAGCAATGTCCACTTGTTTTAGCATAGAAGAGACAATCGAATTCTCCGCCAAGTAAAACTGATCGCTGTCTACTCCAAATGTATAGATGCCTAAGCGTTCAGATTCCTTTATAACGCCAACTCCTGTAAAGCCTGCAGCAGGGTAGATATAGTCAGCTTTGGCTGAAATCATTTCTTTTGCAATGCCTTCACCCAATTTATCATTGCCGAAGTCATTCGCGTATTCGGATAACACTACTGCCTCTGGATTTTCAGATTTTACACCTGCTGTAAAGCCTTTTTCAAATTTATGGATGAGCGGAACATCCTCACCTCCAACAAATCCAACAACATTACTTGTTGTTTTCATACCAGCTATTGCTCCTAACAAAAACGAGGCTTCCTCTTCTTTAAATGTTACGTTGTTGACATTGGGTAGGTCAGATTGAGCATCTATTAGTAAAAATGATGTTTCTGGATATTTCTTTGCAATCATTTCAAGGTCTTCTTGGACGGAAAATCCAAGGCCAATAATTAGATCGTTACCAGATTTCACTAGCTGCTCTATTCCTTTTGCATATGTCTCTGTTTCTTGGATTTCTTTATACTCAAATGAGATATTCAGCTCATCCCGTGCTTTTTCTAAGCCCGCAAACCCTAAATCAGAGAATGATTGATCTCCAAGCCCTGCATTCGAAAGCATAATCCCAATTTTTAATTGCTGATCCTCTAAAGTGGGTTCCTTCTCCGTGCATCCCGTAATAATTAATAAAGAGATAAATAATAATAAAATAATAAGACCTTTGTTCATACAGACACTCCTAATGATAAATAATTGATATTCTTGACTAATATCGTCTCATAATCAAGATACTTAAGCCGTTTTATGTACATTAATAATTCAGAAATTGAGGGTAGACCAATAAAAAAAGAGCCATTTGGCTCCTTTTTTGAGAAAGTATAAATTTGTTTTTATTGTTGATTCCAAACAACAAGTTTTGTCTCTGTCATTTCCTGAATTGCATATTTTATGCCCTCTTTACCAGTACCGCTATCTTTCACACCACCATATGGCATTTGGTCGACACGGTAGGTAGGGATATCATTAATCATGACACCCCCAACTTGTAGCTCTTTGGAGGCTTTAAAAGCAGTCGAAATATCATTTGTGAAAATACCAGCCTGAAGGCCAAAGTTGGAATTGTTAATAGCATCAATACCCTCATCTATAGAAGAGATGCGGTTTACTAAAACGATTGGAGCAAAAACTTCTTGGCAAGATACCTTAGAGTCTGCACCTACATTAGTTAAAATTGTAGGCAAGAAAATACCATTTTCTATCATGCCTCCAGAAATAACCTTAGATCCTTGTTCCACTGCTTCTTGTACCCAACTTAGCGCTCGTTCTTGTTCGTCCGGGTGAATCATAGCAGAAATATCTGTTGACTCATCTTCTGGATTTCCAATTACCAACTTGTTCGTTAAAGTAGAAAATTGCTCGATAAATTCATCATATACTTCATCCATTACATATGTGCGTTGTAAAGAAATACAAACCTGACCTTGGTTAGAGAATGCACCCATCACACATTTTGGAACAATTTGGGCTAAGTCTACATTTTTGTCGATTATCAATCCGGAATTAGAGCCTAGTTCAAGTGCTACTTTCTTCAATCCTGCTCTATCCCGAATCCCTTTTCCGACTGCAGGACTACCAGTAAAAGTAATCATTTTTACTTTATCACTTTTTATTAGGGCATCTCCAATTGTTTTTCCGCTACCTGTCACTACATTAAAGGCCCCCTTTGGCAATGCTGTTTGATCGATTAACTCCGCTAAAAAGAGTGCAGAAAGGGGAGTCTGTGAGGCAGGTTTCAGAACAATTGTATTACCCGCAGCAATGGCAGGCCCGACTTTATGTGCCACTAAATTTTGAGGAAAATTAAATGGTGTAATCGCACCAACTACTCCAATTGGCTGCTCAATAGTATAGCCAAAACGGTTCGCTCCATTTTGAGCAGCATCCATAGGAATCATTTCTCCAGTTAGTCGCTTAGCTTCCTCCGCGGCAAATTTATAAGTTTCTATAGTTCGGTCAATTTCCCCTAAAGCATACTTAATCGGTTTTGAAGCCTCTAAGGAAATAATTTCCGCAGCCTTTTGACGATGATCAATAAACAATTGTGCAATATGCTCTAAAACTGCAGCTCGTTCATATGCAGTTAAGGCAGTCATTTGTTTTCTTGCTTCATCTGCTATGTCAATTGCTATATCTACTTCCTGCAGAGTTGCTTGTGGAATCTGTGCTATTACTTCCTTCGTGTGAGGAGAGTGAAGCTCCTTATATTTATTTGAAGATACCCATTTACCATTCACATAATATTGCTTTTTCATCGAATCATCCTTTCAAAATTCTACTTTCTGTAGTTAATCCTTATAGATCTCATGATTCTAACTTTAACTTTACTATACCCATTTATAACAGTCATAAAAAAAGCTTGATGGATATCCATCAAGCGGTAACTAATATTATTATTAATCGTCAAAACGATCGTCGTCATTATCAAGCTCCGACTCTAGAATTTCTCCAGAGCTAGCATCGATTGTAAACTCAGCATTTCCTTTAGCAGTACGAAGTTCTAATTCATATTCATATCGACCATCATCAGATTCTAAACCGATTTCTACTAATGTACCTTCGAATTGTTTTTGAGCAATTTCAATTGCTTCAGCTTCTGTAATAAGTTTAGTATTTGCTGTTATATTATGCTGAACATCGTCGGCATCATCTTGGTTGTCGTTATCTTCTCTTACATTTAAGACCTTTGCGTTATAGGCATCTATTCGTACTTCGATTTCTTTTGACTTTTCTCCATTTATATCTACTTCATAAAATGTTTTTCCATTATTTTTTTCAAGATCTATACTTTCAATTGTGCCTTTAGCTTCGTTCAGTGCTACTTCTTTAGCTTTTTCGAAACCTATTAATTTTTCACTTTGCGTTTTACTAAGATTTAGATTGTCGTCATCTGCCAAAGCATTAATCCCAATTCCACCACTAATTATAAGTACAGCTGCTAATGAACCAATTACTAATTTTTTCATTTTATTGTCCTCCTATGTTTTGTTTGCCTTACATGTATTACTATATACAGCAAAAAAGAAAGGACGGGGAGCGGAAGGTTAAAATTTGGATAGAATTTAACATTATACTCATAAAAGGTTTGGATGAAATTCCGATTTCGCGAGTAATCACCAACATTCACTAAACTAAACATCTGCTGAACGACGGCATCGCAATAAAATAATTTTGTGTAGTAAATTTAACAAAAAAGAAAGGCTGGTAGCGGCTGTAGCCACACCAACCTTGTCTAACTAGTTCTCCCAATTTACGGATTTTACCTTACCCGTATATGCGTCGACTTCGACAACTGCTTCACGATCTTCTTCTTCTCCATTTTCAATCTCAACTTCTACTAAATAATAAGGTGGTTGACCAGTAGGTTGATGAAGTTCTGCTTCATCATCGGCGGTACCTTTTAAATGATCAGCAGCTATAGTAAGTGCTTCTTTCTCAGTGATGAGGATATTTTCAGTTGAAACAGGAGCTACTGGAGCCTGTGAAGAATCTATTATGGCACCATTATACGGATCCACTTTTAGATTAAATTCAACATTTTCCTTGTGCACAACGACTTCATAGTAAGGATTCTTTTCATTTATAAAAAGTACGGATTGAATCTCACCTTGAGTAGCAATTTTCTTTTTGATCTGCGCTTCCGTAAGTGTTTCAACAGCTAGGGGCACTTCCTCAGTAGCAATTTGTTTGAGGGAAAGAATAGTTCCATTGTTGGTATCCATGCTAATAGCATAAACTCCGTTTTCCATTTGCATGTCAATTTCATATTCGTTCTCCGATTTAGTCGTACGAATTATTTCGCCAGGGTATTTTGTAAGTGCTGCGGATTTCAATTCCTCTTCTGTAAGTGGCTTAGAAGAAAAAGGGGAAAGCCAAAGCACTCCAACTACTATCAAAATGATTAGCGTTACTCCTCCGATTATATAACCGTTCTTACTTATTTTCATCGTGTCTCACCTCATGGTTAAGTTTGTTGGCTATAGTATATAACGCAAAAGTAAGAATTTGGGGAGAGCAGCTATTTTTCTTTTGGCAGAAACAGCGTCACAGTTGTTCCTTGTTTTTCTTTACTGTTTATTTCAATTCGGGCACCGAGTGCATCGGTAATATCTTTTGCCATAGTTAAGCCGAGACCGGAACCACCTTGCTTACGACTTCGTGCCTGATCAACGCGATAAAATCGATCAAACACTTTAGGTAAATCCTCATAAGGAATGCCAACTCCTCTATCCTGAATTTGAATAGTCAAATCTTTATCTGTTTGACCTATACGAACAGTAATCTTACCATCACTGTATTTACGTGCATTGTCTAAGAAGATAAACAGTAATTGCTTTAGTTTTTGAATATCTGTGTAACCGACTGTTTGATGGTTACCTTCCATCTCTACTTCTCGCTGATAAGTAGTTTGGAACGTGGTTACTGTCTCTTGGACAAGCTGGGTAATATTAATCTGCTCTAATTGAATATTCCATGGCTCCTGCTTTGCTATCGACAATAGCTGTTCTGTCATTTCTCGCATTCGTATAGCTTCAGAGTGGATAGCATCAATGGATTCTTCAAATAAGTCAGGACGTTCTAAACCTCGACGCTTCAGTAAGTCTGCATAATTTTCGATAATAGTTAGGGGAGTCCGAAGTTCATGAGATGCATTGGAGACAAATTGCTCCTGCTTTTCGTAGTTCGTTTGGAGCAACTCCATCATGTGATTGAACGTTTTACCCATCTCGACTAGCTCACCTTCGTTAGTATCCTCTAACTTCAGTTGCTGAAATTGGCCACTTTTTTGAATTTCCTTCATTGTGTTAATCATTGTACGGATAGGTTGAATAATTAAATTGCTTAAAATTCGGCTAGAAATAAGGGTCGGTACAATTGCGATAACTGTAACAACGATTAAAATAATAGCTAAGAGGTGGATCATCTCATTAGTAGCAGCTATGCTTGTTGTCACTTGTATATTCACGACGGACCCGTCAATCCAAACAATAGGTACTGATACGAAAACATACGGTGAACCCTCATACGTTATCAACTTACTAACTTCTCCTGTGTAAAAGCTACTTACCCGCGCACCTAGTTTTTCTTCAGTAGGGGAGGTGAATTTACCATCACTTGTTAAATCCTCTTTTAACAATTGAATCATTCCGTCTACGGGTACGTTAGCGCGTAAAAGCTCTCTCGGCGCAATACGGTCAACTGCACCTCTAATATCGGTGACGACCCTTTCAACCTCGGCGTGCGTACGCTCGAGTTCATTTTCTTTTATCAAATGACTGAACACAAAATAGATAGAAGTGTTCATAATTAGGAGCAGCACGATAAATAATACCGACGTGTATAAGTTTATTTTATTGCGTAGCTTCATGTGGCTTCCTTCAGGACATATCCTACGCCTCTAACTGTATGAATGAGTGAAGCATCAAAATCTGTATCAATTTTTTTACGCAAATATCGGATATAAACGTCGACGATTTTTGTATCACCATAATAGTCATAGCCCCAGACAGCCTCTAGAATTTGTCCACGTTCTAACACTTGTCTTTGGTTTTTCAATAAATATAGAAGTAAATCATATTCCTTTGGTGTCAAACTGACGTTTAAATCATTTCTAATAACTTCCCTTGTTTTATCATTTAATCGTAAATCACTAACTTGAAGCCACTCTTCATCAAGCGGACTTGAAGCGGGTGTTGCTTGGCTCATCCTAAGCACAGCACGTATTCTAGCAAGTAATTCTTCCATTCTAAAAGGTTTTGTTATGTAGTCACTGGCACCAAGGTCAAGACCGGAAACCTTGTCCTCAATAGAGTCCTTGGCCGTCAATAATATAATTGGGACAGATGAATTTTTCCCTCGAATGCGTCGAAGTAATTCAATTCCGCTCATACCTGGCAACATTATATCTAATAATATCAAATCCCATTTTTGGGAAAGGAACATTTCAAAAGCTTCAATTCCATCCAATGCCTTACCTGTTTCATAGCCTTCATATTCTAATTCAATTTCGAGTAGCCTAACAATTTTTTCTTCATCTTCTACAATTAGAATAGATTCTTTAGACAAAATAATCCCACCTTTCGAATATTTATGTAATCCCATTATATCAATAATGGTTGACTAGTGAGAACGTAAGGGATTGCGCATCCTTAAACTAGAAGTATGAATAGCTTTTCACTTTTTATCTTTATCGTTGCTTAATGGTTTACTTGGGTAATAGGTGTTTGGTTTCAATCACCTGAAGGGTTTTATGGTTTATTTTCTTCCCATTGGTTTTTGCCATCCGTGTTCCATGGAGGGAAGCAGTACAAGCAGGTTCATATATAGGCCAAAAGCTTAAATGAATTGTTGCCTATTCATCATTTGCACTTATGTAATTATAAGTTTTCATCTATCTATAAACAGTTTAGACCCAAAGTTTAAGGGAATAATTAGTTAAGAATAAGTCTATGGAAAGTGAGGAGAATTATTTTGCAAATGTCTTATGAAGAGTGCATCAAGGCATGCCAGGAGTCTTTAGAGGCATGTAATAATTGTTTTCAAGCCTGCCTAGGTGAAGATCACGTACAAATGATGGTGGATTGTATTAAGCTAGATCGCGAATGTGCGGATATTTGCAGTTATGCTGTTCAGGCAATGACTCGTAATAGCCCATTCGTCCAGGAGATTTGTACTCTATGTGCTAAAATTTGTGAGGATTGTGCAAGAAGAGTGTGCAAAACACGACCATGAACATTGTAAAAGCTGTGCAGAGGCTTGCCGAACATGTGCTGAAGCTTGTCGTCAAATGACTGCATAAACATAGTATTCAACCCCTTCCGCTTCAAACGGAGGGGTTTTTATATGTATAAGTTTTAATCAGGTCCAATAGGGAAAAGATGAGGAGGAAAGTTCTAGAAGAGAGGATGATTGGTCATGAATAATAGTTTTCCACGTGAAGAAGGAATGGACCACAGTCTGAGTTTGTTAAGAGAAGGATATATGTACATTCCAAATAGAAAGAAAAGTTTCGCTTCCAACATATTTGAAACACGATTATTGGGACAAAGTGCAATTTGTATGAGTGGAGAAAAAGCAGCAGAATTATTTTATGATGAAGAAAAATTTATGAGAAATGGTGTAGCACCGAAACGTTTGCAAAAGACACTGTTTGGCGAAGAAGGGGTACAAACATTAGATGATGAAACACATCGACATCGTAAGTCGATGTTTATGTCATTGATGACAAAGGGCCGCCTTGAAGTATTACATGAGATTACTGAAGTACAATGGCAACTTGCTGCAAAGAAATGGGAGCAAGTGGAACAGATCATCTTATATGATGAGGCAAAAGAAATCATGTGTAGAGTAGCATGTGAATGGGGAGGAGTCTCGATTAAAGAAGAGGAATTTAAAGAAAAAGCGGAACAGCTAGCTGCCTTATTTGAATCTCCAACCGCTCTTGGCCCTCAGCATTGGAAGGGAAGACATGCCCGTAAACAGATAGAACAGTGGTTAGGTGGGTTAGTTAAACAAGTTCGCGATGGAAGTCTTAATCCGCCCGAAGGTACTGCTCTACGTGAAATCTCTTTGCACAAAGACTTAGAAGGTAAATGGTTAGATGAAAAAGTTGCTGCTGTTGAGGTAGCAAACATATTAAGGCCAATTGTGGCAATTGCCATTTATATTAACTTTACTGCATTAGCAATTCACCATTACCCAGAACAAAAAGAAAAACTGGAAACAGCAGGTGCTCAGTATTTTCAAATGTTTGTTCAAGAAGTAAGACGTTTTTATCCATTCTTTCCGATGGCTGCAGCTAAAGTTAGAAAAAACTTTGTTTGGGAAGGGTATTCATTTAAGGAAGGAACATTGACGTTACTTGACTTGTATGGAACAAATCATGATGCAGAATTGTGGGAAAATCCAGATGTATTTAATCCATATCGGTTTTCTGGATGGGATAAAAGCCCATTCGATTTTATACCGCAAGGTGGGGGAGATTATATGATGGGACACCGTTGTGCAGGGGAATTTGTGACTATTGAAATAATGGAAGTATCCCTAAATTATTTAGTTAATCATCTAACTTACCAACTTCCAGAACAAGATTTGAGTTATAGCCTAGTTAGTATGCCTAGTATCCCCAAAAGCGGGATTATCATGAAAAGTGTTCGAGTAAAATGAAGTAATCGCGCTCTATAAAAAACGGGCTAACAAACACTCGTTCTTAAACCTAATTTTATATTTTCGAGAATGCTCTGGACATACTTATTTCCATAGTGATCCTCTTAGTAACAGGTAAAAAGATACTTTGTTATAAAAAAATCCCGAGTGTTTAATATACACTCGGGAACCAATGGAAGATTACTGGAAATATTAGCTCAAACCAAATTCATTAATTAGTGATGCTAAGCCGCCTTGGAATCCGCTTCCAATTGCATTGAATTTCCACTCATTATTGTGGCGATATATTTCTCCTACGACAAGTGCTGTTTCAATTGAAAAGTCTTCACCTAGGTCATAGCGAACAATTTCTTCGTTCGTATCTTCATTGACAATTCGTATAAAAGCGTTTGAAACTTGGCCGAAATTTTGTTTGCGTTGGTCTGCATCATGAATAGTTACAGTAAAAACGACTTTTTGCACAATACTAGGAACAAGTGGTAGTTTAACTAGTAGTTGCTCATCGTCCCCGTCACCGTCCCCAGTACGGTTATCCCCAGTGTGGATAACTGAACCTTCTTCACTTTGGAGGTTATTATAAAAGATAAAGCTTTTTTCGTTAAAGGCTTTACCATTTCCGTCTACGATAAACGCGGAAGCATCTAAGTCGAAATCCTCTCCACCACTATATCTATTTGTATCCCAGCCTAGTCCAACTAAGACATTCGTTAATCCTGGATTCGTTTTCGTTAAATCAATTTTTTGTCCCTTTGAAAGGTTAATAACTGACATTTTGTTTCCCCCTCATCCAATTTTAAAGTTATTTTCTTTGTCCGTTTTCATACTTCTTTTGTAATTCTTCTAGGCGAAGACGACCTTCTTCTCTCATTTTACGATTTTCTTCTTCGATTGCTTTAGTTTCGTTCATCCCACGCATAATAGTATCCCATGTTTGCTCAATTGTTTCGATTTTAATACTAGGCTGCCCGGACATTCTAGCGATATCCACACTTTGCTTGGATATATCATTAGCATTACGAAGTAACATTTCATTTGTTCTACGATCTAGCTCACTCATAGATTGGGCCACTAGATTTTGTCTTTTCGCAGAAATGGCATTAATAAGTCCTGTTTTAAAAATTGGTATAGTTGTTACGAATGCTGAATTTATCTTGCCGATCAGCTTCGTATTGCCTCGCTGAAGCATTCTAATCTGTGGTGCTGATTGATAGGAGACCTGTTTAGCCATTTCCAAATCATAAATACGTTGATCTAGAAGTTCAATTGCATTTTGTAAAGAATTCAGTTCCATTAATACTAGCTGATCACCATTTTCAGCTTTTTGCTGTAGGTTAGGCACCAACTGTCTTAATTGGTTTACTTTTAATTCTCCAGCTACAATATACTTTTCCAATTCCATAAAATAGTTGAAATTTTTGTCGTACAAGTCCTCTAGTGTTACAGTAGATTTTTTCATTTCTGTCTCATACTTCGTTATCTCAACAAATACCTTATCGATTTCGCCGCCCATTGTTTGATACTTGTTGAATAGCTTTTCGATTATTTTCTCGCCTTGTTTAAAGATTTTACCGAAAAGAGAGGGCTTTTGAACAAAATCTTTTTTGTCGAACTTATCCATAATTTTGCCGAGTTGTTTTAAAAGTTCACTAGATTCTTCCATACTACTAGACTTAATCGTGCTTAAAATTTGTCCTGTAAATTTGGAGATTTCATCTGCCGGCTCACGACCGAATTCTAATAGTCCAATCTGATTTTTAGGGTCTATTTTTGCAACAAGCTGTAATACTTGTGGGTCACGTTTCAACTTGGCTTTTAAATCATTACTTTCTTCCATCATTTGTTCTTGTTGTTCAATTTCTAACTTTTGTAATTCCATATTTTTTCCCCCTATTTCTATAGAAACTTCTTGAAAATTTTATGAACTACACTTGGCTCCTTAAAAGGATCGTTAAAACTTCGGTCGTCCATCCAGTGTATATCAAAGGTACCTTCCTGAACCCATTTTTCGATATCAAGATGTCCTTTCGGATTTACGATAATAATATCTAGCCCTAAATGATGCATCATACATAAGGCGTTGGCGTCAGATCTGGAAAGTTCAGGACCTTTCTCCTCATTGTAGATGAATATAGTAGGCACAAATTGAGGATAATCGAATGTTTGTAATAGCCGGATAACAAAATCAGGTAGTACCATGGATTGAGCAAAAGCATATAATTGCAAGTCTTCCGTTGTTTCATTGGACTGTCGATTAAGTATTGGTTCGTTCACATGTTTGGCGATAGTCTCTCCAATGGCGGTTTGCGTGCCAAGTGGAAGTTTGTCGTATGTCCACCAATTGGCAGCTTTCATTTTCTCAGGATCTAACATACCATCTGCTTTTAATGCATCTCGGTAATGGAAAAGCTGATTGGTTTTTTGTTCCTTCGTGAAAGGGAACTGACGAATAACATGCGTATCATCTCGTTCTGTTAACGAGTGAACATTATTCCAAAAACGTTTTCTATTTTTGTCTATTCCTAACAGTTTCGCGAAAACTACAGGAATTGTAACTTGTTGGTTACTAACCTGGAAATGGGGACGAATCATTGCTCTTTCTTTAGATATTAAGAAAGCTTCATCTTCAGTTGTTTTCAAACGGATAGAATTGATGGAATACGATTTAAATTGGAATGGCTTGTAAAGACCCGAATCATCATGATGTAATAGCTCGTTAATCTCTTGAGTTGCTTTAAATGCAACGGTTCCTGCAATTTTTGGCATCTCTACTGGCAATAGTTTAACATCTTGAGAAACCTTTGGAAAACGATAACTTAGGTCATCCTCAATGGAGAGTAAGGTTTTTGGCCAAGGCTCGTTAGTTGGGTTGAAAATAACCACATGGAATCCAAAGTCAGCTAAATATGTAAGAAACCATTTTTCACTAGGGGTTGCAGTACCATACCAAAGAAAAGCTGGCATCCCCTGTACGAAATCTATTTCTTTTAGTGCAGGCTCTACATGATTGGATATCCATTTCACAAGATCTGTAGTTATCCGACGATATTCATGATGGAGAGTACCTTCTGTGTAGCTTTTTTGTAACTTTTTCAATAAATCAATTAAAACTGTTTTAATTCGTCTATTTAAACCAGGATCTTTTGAATCTGGTAGTAAAGAATAACCATCCAGAAAGGCGACCATACGATTGGGGGAGAGTCCTTTTTCTTTTTTGTGCAAGTCAAATAACTGATTGAGGGATCTTAACTTCTCGGCAGAAATTTTTTTGTTAAGTGCACCAGTCAAAATGCTTAGTTTTCCTAAGGAATCATTGACTTGTGTATGCAGAATCGAGAAATATTCATCTTCATCTAGGGACATGCCAATATATTGGCAAACTAGTTGAGGATACGTTAAGTTCTCTCCGTCCACTGTTACTTGCGAAGAGTCTCCTAAAGAATCTTTCAACCATCCTCCTATATTAGATGAATCCCACGACTTCATCCTAATGGGATTTAAATTAACCATGGGCTTTCCCTCCTATTCATACATATTATAACAAATAATCGCTTACCTTTTTTAATATTTCTTCTCCAGCTAATACCCCTGCATGATTTGTTATAGAAACGTGAGAGGGGAGATGTCCGCCTTTATGAATTGCTTCGCCGTGAGAGGGGATAAAGCCATAATCGGCATTTAAAACCATATCGAAGTCGAGCATGGAATCTCCGGCGGCAATGACTGTTTTTGCAGCAATTCGCTCTTTTACAAATTGAAGAGCTGTAGATTTGTTTATGCAGGTTGGCATGATATATACTTTTCTCCCCTGGTGGGAAAGAGTGAAACCTTGCTGATAGAAGATTTGCGAAAGACTTTCAAAATCTTCGATTGAAAATGCTTGTTCATCAATAATTAAGTACACAAACCATGATTCTGCTTGCATCACTTTAAGAACAAATTTGTTTTTTGTATAGGTATCGAGTTGGGGTAGTACGTCTTCTATGGAGGTACGATTATGCTGCATTTGAGCAATAACTTTATCTGACCATTCTTTAAGGGGTTTACCGTCCTCTAATATGACTGCTCCGTTGGATACAATTGCATATTTGGGTTTTTCTACTGTATGAAATAATCCAGTAATTCGATTGTATTGTTCAGCTGTTCTAGTTGTTACGGGCAAAAAGGTAATAGAGGGGGAAATATCCTTAAATAGCTGAAGCCCTTTATTGGTCATAAATGCAGTGGCTTTTTCTTCTACCCATTCTACAGCTGTAAAATCTTGTTCGCTAACTTCTTGACCACGTGAATTTTTACTATATATAAGTGTTCGATCTAAATCACTAGCAAATAGGATTGTCATAGCCGATCCTCCGATTCTATCAGTCCGATGGCAAGGTAAAAAAGCCCAGGTACAATTTCTGTAGGAATATTTTTTTCCTTACATAATAGAAGGATATGACGTAGAGATGGGTGTTTATCATCACTAAGTAATATTTTAAAAGGCTTCCTTCTTAATAACACTCTAGTCGTTTCTCCTACACTTGGCTTTACTTTACTAATATCAGCATTTCTATAGAACTTGTGAGCAATCGCTTCTACTTCTTGCATGCCTCTCCAAGTTCGTTCGTTTTTAATGGGAAACTCTTTGCTGAGTTCTTTAATAGTAAGTTCTTGCTCTTGGAATCGACTGGAGATATTAGCGATGAATTCATTGGATACATCCACTTCTTCCAAGTTAGCGTAATACTTTGCTCCGTGATAATCGTCTGCTGCTTGAAAAGCATTATTTAGTACAGTTCGACTAACTAATCCAGAGACTGTTGAGTTCAAACAAGCGTTTGGGATTAGAAAGTCTTCTCTAGTACCGAATAAGGTAGCACATTCGCCAGGGTCTGTTAAAACCGCCAGGTCATCATTTAAATTAAGGTTATAGGTTGCATTTAACTTTTGAATGGACTTTGTTAGCTCATTTTGAATAGCGCCTTTCCCTGTCCAACCATCGACGAATTGTATATGACTTTTTGGGTGAAGCTCTCTAATAGTGCGAACAGCCTGCTCATCGATTCCTCTTCCTCTTAGTATAGATATACTAAAGTGGGGCCACTTAAGTTTCAAATACTTTTCCGCATATCGTTTCATTAAAATCCCGATTGGACTTCCTGCTCTTGCAAGGGAAACGATTACTACGTCATCTGTACCTGCAAATTTTCTAACCCGTCTACTTAAAACCCCTACTAATTGTGCGATATGATCTGCCGAATCATGCAAAGCTTGTTGGTATAGCTCTGTATATTCAGATGTCGGTCGATTTTCAATAGGTAAAGATTCGGAGTAGTGACTACCTCTTTGGAATAATTGTTCTCTAGATTCTACGGAAGACTCAATTTGAACATTTGATAAATCCTTCAGTAAAAAAGTTATATCTTCTGAAGGGTAGCTCGATTTAACCAATCCATCTGTATTAAAAACCATTATATTTCACCTCTAACTGGCATAGTGAGAGACAACCATGAAACAGGTGCTAACGTCTCTAAATGGGAGAGAAGAGGGAACCAAGTAGCAGGGTCCTGAACTGATTCAGAAATAACAATAATTTGTTCCCAATTTGTTTCGGACAGATTATATAGATATTGATCAATACCATTGGAATCCGGCAAAATAAATTTGCACTTATGCTGGATAGGGTATAATTCATCGGTTTTTGCTAAGATTGGACTTCGTGTCGTAGTTTGTACTTTAGTGTTATTACCAAAGGTGAGTGCAAATCTAAGTGGGAAATAGATGTTTTCGCCAATACCTATAACTAAAGTAGATTTATCCCTGTCTAGATTCGGGAGCTTATTGATAAATCTTTCTATCCAACCATCCATTTCTACATGAAGATCACTTGCTAAACCAAATCTTCCCGTGAAGTTGCAGTAGCTACCATGTTCACTCTGATATTTAGAAGTAATTTCTAAAGCTAATTCTTCATCAGCAAACACTGTATGTGATTGCTTATCATCTAAAAAGGGAATTTCTTTTTCTTCAATCGTTGCTTCATTGAGCAGTTTAAATTGACCACCCATAATAGTAATAACTTCTGCAGAAATATTATGTTTGTTCATGAGGTGGATAAAATCTTGTTGATGCACTTCGGTTCTCCAGTCCAAAATAGAGAGGATTTTATACCGTTTACCAGGAAAAGAGACATTTAACGCAACGATTAAATTGGACAGTGTAAGACCAGTCGTTATTTCATCATCTATTAACACAATAGTTTCTGCTTCCTTTAATGTCTGTTCAGGTGCATAAACACTGTGAGATGTTGCATGGGAATGTTCTTCTTCAAAGTAAAAGGAAGGTTCCATATGTAGGATTTCTTCTCTAGTAGTATGGATGTAATGAGCATTTTCAAAGTGATGAAATACTGCATGGCCAAGGCCAGTTGCCGTTTCAGCAAATCCAATGAATACGGTCTTGTTTGGTAATTCAGTTTTATATGCGAGAGAGTCCAAGCTCAGTTGTCGATTTGGAATTTCTGAATTAATCATCTGAATAATTTCATTTACTAATGGATGACCGTCTAAACCTTCATCCTCCATAAGCATAGAAGCCAAAATAGTGCCTGTTCCAAGTGAAATGGCTGGATCCACTGCTAAGTGTTTTCCAAGGAGTCGACTTACGAATAAAAATTGTCGTTTTTTGTTTATTCTCACAGCCATTTGGAAAAGAGATTCCGGAGAGAAATTATATGGATTATCTTTAATGTCGATTTCTAGTTTCAAATCTCCGTGTAAATTATAAGTTTTTAATGTATTGAAGGAAGTCGAGTGATGTAACATGTTCTTTTAACACCCCATAGATTTCTGCTTGGGCAATAATCTTCTTAGCCCAGCTATAGTGAGGTTTTACCTCATTCATTTTGTTTCTAGCAGAACTTCGCAAAACTCCGTTTGTTCTGGATTCATTTTCTACGATTAAACACGCATCTTCAAATAACTCTTTAGGTACTATATATCCACTATTTACAATATTAACCTGTGAAGGATGAATACAGGTTTTACCGTAAAAGCCATTTAAAAGGTCTTGCTGAACCTCAGCCCAGAGAATAGACTCTATACTATTTGGATCATTGAATAGACGAAAAGAATCCTGAGATTCAAAGTATTCATAAACTGGACCAGAAACAACAAAGTTATCCTCTTTGCGATTGAATTTATTAAGTATATCGGTCAAACAGTTTGTGATGAGTAGCAACTCATATATTGTTCTGTTTCCTGGTCGTCGTAGACTGAATAGGCTAGTAAAATCCGTCGCACCAACCCGTATAGTCAGTATAAGTTCCTCGAATTGCTTGAAAACTGTATATAGGTTGGAAAGTTCTTGTTCTCTAGTCTCCGTGTAAATAATTTCTTTTGTTTCTAAAATAGGTAGTGCATATAAATGAATAGAGTGTTGATTGTTTAAACTTTGTAGACATAAAAAAAAGTTTGTTGCATTAGAAGCAGTACATTTTGGAAGGACAATTCCTGTAATAAAGCGAATGGTACTCCCTAGTAAAGAAGCTATTTTGTCTAAATGTTGAACGGTTCTTACTCGGATAAATAAGAGAGGAATCTCATGTGTATCTAGTGAGCCATTTTGTACTTTCTGTTCCATTGACTTTAATTCACTTACAACATTTAGTTCTGCGTCTAAAAGCTCTGAATCGGAAACAGCATCTTCTAAACAAATGATCGCGCTAGTTAAGTTCTTTAAATTATTATTCGATAGTTTATAGGTGAAATTGGGCATTGAACCTGGTAAGTATAAAGCTGCTCCCATAGCCATCCCTAATTTTTTTCTCTCCATATTGCTGGAGAAGTCGCTAGGTGGTATATGAAAGAATTGACGTATCTCTTTCTCACTAACCCCTCTGAATTGTCTCATATTTTCCACTCCTAAGAATGAAGAAGGGGAGTTATTAGGTATACCCAAATACCTCGGCATTCTTCAGATACTAAAACCTAAAACAAAAAGCAAGGTAGCATGCCCTTGCTTTTTGAGAGAAGTTATTAATTCAAGCCGAAATCTGAAACTAATGCTCCAAGACCGCCTTGGTATCCACTTCCGATTGCGTTGAATTTCCATTCGTTATTATGGCGATATAATTCACCGACAACAACTGCAGTTTCAATGGAGAAATCTTCCCCAAGATCATAGCGAATTATCTCTTCTTGTGTATCTGCATTTAAAATACGTACATATGAATTACTTACTTGACCAAAGTTTTGACCTCTATCTTCTGCATCGTGAATAGTGATACTAAAAGCAATTTTATCAACAGATGATGGTACAGTGGATAAGTTTATGTTCACTTGCTCGTCATCGCCATCTCCATCACCTGTACGGTTATCTCCTGTATGAACGACAGAACCATTACCACCAGTCGCATTATTATAGAAGATGAAGTCTGCTTCAGTAGCACATTTTCCATTACTGCCTAGAAGGAATACGGAAGAGTCTAAGTCAAAGTCTTTCCCGCCATCGTATTTATTAGTGTCCCAACCTAATCCAACTGTTACATTGACTAAGCCTGGGTTCGATTTTGTTAAATCTACCTTTTGTCCTTTTGATAAGTTAATACCCATTAATAACCACTCCTTATAAGTATTTGTTTGCTATAGAACCGATATCTAAATCTGCTGTACCTTCGCCAATTGCAGAGAACTTCCATTCTGATCCATGACGATATAGTTCACCAGGGAACAAGGAAGTCTTCCCAGCGTAGCTTTCCGTCAAGTTATAATGTATTAACTCTTCTTTACTCCCGCTATCTACTAAGCGGATGAAGGCATTTTGGATAAGCCCAAAATCTTGTTTTCTTTGTTTTGCTTGATAAATATTAACTACAAACACCAACTTATGTACAGAAGGTGAAATAGCACTTAAGTTTACATTTATTACTTCATCGTCACCATCGCCATCACCCGTACGGTTATCGCCAGAATGGACAACACTGCCATCTTTACTAGTTTTGTTTCCAAAATAGACTAAGTTTTCTTTAGATAATAATTTGCCTTTTTCATCTAGAAGTATTACGGAGGCATCGCAATCTATTTCAGCGCCAGCAGCACTGCCGCCACCACCCAATAGTCCACCTAAAAATCCGCTTTTTTTCTTTTCTTTTACAACTGGATCCCAACCTAATCCGACCATAACACCAGATAAGGAAGATCTGCCTTTTGTTAAGTCAATTTTTTGACCTTTAACTAAATTAATACCCATTTCTTTACCTCCATTTTCTAGTCATATAATATATACGACGAAATGCTGTAATAAGTTTCAAAAAACCAAAGCTTTTATTAGCAGAGGATAGTGTAATTTTATCAGAATTTTTCACCTTTAGCTATTAAGTTGAATGATATACATCTAGTTAATATAAATGGAAAGAGGCATTCGTAATAAAAGTAGAGGAGAAGCAATATGTTTCTGGCAACATATCGCTTCTCCTCTATTATTATTAGTTCTTATTTAAAAACTCTAGTAAGTCTTGATGATTCTCTGGTGTTACTCCGTGCCCATCAGTATACGTTTTAAAAGTCACATTGGCTCCCGTAGTTTCGAAATACTCCTTACTACCTTGTCCCCATTGTGATGGAATTACGTAATCATAGTCCCCATGAGATATAAAGATGGATAAGTGAGTAGTGCTTTGCTTACTATATTCTGTTTTTACAAAATCAGGTATATACCCACTTAATGCGACCACTTTACTGATTTCAGGTCCCATTGTTAGTGCTACTGTTTGAGCAAGGATAGCACCTTGACTAAAGCCTAGTATTGTAATGTCCTTAGGATCTAAGTTGTACTCAACTATTGCTTTTCGAATGAAAGCTTGAAGATGCGTGACAACCTTATCAAATACATCTCTTATAGGCTTTCCTATTTCTTCAATCAGGAAGAATGAATAGCCAGGTTTATGTACGATAGGACCCCGTAAGCTAAAAATATGATGCGTATTTTCAAAATCCTTTACTAGCTGAGGTAAATCTTCTTCATTACTCCCCATACCGTGTAGTAAAAATAAGGCTGGTTGTTTTTGATCAGCATTGTTAGGTGCCGTATGGTTAAATGTAAAAGGAGATTTCATATATTATACTTCCCTTCAATTAGAGTATGTCTATCTTATCATAGGTAGGGGGCGAAGCTTGTGGTGAGAGCTTTAACTGATGTTTTTTGCCGTACATATTTACAAGAATGACACTTGCAATAGCAACGAATCCTCCACCAATAGATAGGGCAGAAGGTAGCTCCTGCAACCAAATCCACGTCACAATAATTGCAACGACTGGCTCCAAATACAATGAGTTTGAAACGGAGCTTGCCTCACTATAAGACAGCGCCATGGCCCATGTTAAATAAGCAATTGCAGTTGGGAATATCCCTATATAGACTGCAGAGATATTAGCCTCTAACGTTGCGTGTTGTATTCCCTCGAGAAGTCCAGGTGCAAAGAATAAAAAAGGTATCGTACCTACCCAAGTAAAGTAGGCAGTCAATTCAATGGCAGTATACTTTTTATATAAAGGTTTCTGATAAACAAAAAATATTGCGGTAGAAAAGGCTGCCATAATAACGAGAAATACTCCTGGTGAGATACCTAAAGATCCTCCACCTGTCCCTAAAGCAATCATTAGAATGCCGACAAATCCAAATGCTAATCCAAACCAACCAATTCTGCCGAGTCGTTCTTTTAATACGATGATCGCAATAATAGTTGTGAAGATAGGGGCGGAACCAATTAGCATACCTGCGGTTCCTGCAGATATCGATAGTTGCCCAAATGTAACACATAGATGGTATACACTAATCCCGATCAAGCCGAGAATGACTATTTTAAATAGATCTTCCTTGTGAGGTAATCGAAATTGGACTCCAGGCCACAAGGCAATAATAAAGAATATAATAGAAGCAATCAAAAATCGAACTAATATTAAATGCCCTGCAGTATATCCTCCCTGCAAGCTAGCACTAATGGAGGCAAACGAAGAACCCCAAATAGTTACTGAAAATAATGCCAGTATTAACGCTTTTGTATTCAAATATTTCACCAAACTTCCTAAACGGTTTAAAAAATCTTTAATCCTGCAAACAACTAATCCTACAATAATTTTATCATTCGTACAATAGGTGCTATCAACAAGCGAAAACAAGACCTGAGAATCTAGCCGATTCTCAGGTCTTGTTTCACTTCAGATGGTAGTTAATCGCAGCAATTCCTAACGTTTTTGCAGCTACTAACATTGCACGTTCATCAAAATCGAACTTGGGACTATGATGTGGGAAAACATCTCCTTCCGGCATGGCCCCCGTAAAGAAGAAAGTACCTGGAATTTCTTCTAGGTAATAACCAAAGTCCTCACCGATCATCAATAACTCAGATTCAATCACTTCGCTCACTCCTGGAACAGTTCTAGCTATTTCTGCAACATAGTCTGTTTCTTCTACATGATTAATTACAGGAGGATAGCCTCTTTCATATAGGAAAGAATAAGAGCAATCCGCTGTATAGCAGTTGCCTTCTAAGACGCGTTTTAATTCATTTTCCATTAAATCTCTAACGTCAGGTTTAAATGTGCGAACGGTACCGGTCATTTTCACCGTATCTGCAATA
Source organism: Psychrobacillus psychrotolerans (assembly GCF_900115805.1). Lineage (GTDB taxonomy): Bacteria > Bacillota > Bacilli > Bacillales_A > Planococcaceae > Psychrobacillus > Psychrobacillus psychrotolerans. Next base: position 232,734 of record NZ_FOXU01000002.1, on the reverse strand, counting down.
ATATTGAATGCGTTATCAGCGATGAAAGATCCTACAGAAAGCACTGCGGATTCAGTAGGATTTACTCGTCTAGAAACTAATTGCTGTAAGTTTACAACTAACTGTGAGGCAACTACGATAGAATCCTTTGTGTCGTGTGGATTTGCACCATGGCCGCCTTTTCCTTGGATAGTGATTGAAAAACGATCTGCTGCTGCCATAATGGGGCCACTTTTATATTCAATGGTACCGAGGGGCGTTTGAGACCATAAATGGGTGCCAAATATAACATCTACACCTTCCAAACAACCAGCCTCGATCATTGGTTTAGCGCCACCAGGAGCATATTCTTCCGCATGCTGATGGATAAATACATATTCACCTGCTAATTGATTTTTAAATTCATTTATCGTCCGAGCAAGTATTAGTAATGCAGCGGTATGTCCATCGTGACCACAAGCATGCATGACTCCTGGAACGGTTGATTTATAAGGGACATTTTTTTCGTCTTGGATGGGAAGAGCATCGAAGTCTGCTCGCAATGCAACAGTTTTGCCTGGTAAAGTTCCTTTTACTCTTGCAACAACCCCATTGCCTCCCACATTTGCTTGGAAAGGTATTTCTAATTCTGTATAGAATTTTTGTATATATTTTGCTGTTTCGACTTCTTGAAACGAAACTTCCGGATGCATATGTAAATATCGCCGAATACTGACCATTTCATCGTATGATGCCTCAAGCTGTTTAATAATATCCATACTCATTTTTAATATTCTCCCCTTATCTGATTTTTCAATAAACAAAGTATATCAGAGATTGAAGTCATTTTTATGAACTTACGCATATTTCCCATTAAATAGACCAAGCTATTTTTATAGCAAATCAAAAGGAGGAAAGAAAAAGTGAATAGATTACTCAAACTAGTATTTATGATGCTTCTCATCGGATTACTGACTGCATGTGGTAATAATAATGATGATGAAGCGAAAGACAACGGGACAGATAAAACAACAGAAAACACCGATATGGTAGATGAAGACATGAATGGAACAGATGCAGGTACTACAGATGGCAATGCTACAAATGGCGGTACAACAAACGATACTAATGCACAAGATGTAGAAGTAGCCGATCAAGTAGCAGATAAAATTACAGAGTTAGAAGAAGTAGAATCGGCAAGTGTATTAGTAACAGACAATAATGCATACGTGGCAGTAGAACTAAAAGAAGGTACGGAAGAGACAGAAGAAATAAAAACTAAAATTTCAGATGCTGCTAAGAAAGAAAATGCTGACTTCAAAAATGTGTATGTATCAGCCAATCCAGATTTATCGCAACAGTTTAAAGATTATGGAGACAGAATAAGAGCAGATGAGCCAGTAGAAGGGTTCTTTAATGAATTCACAGATACAGTGGATAGAGTATTCCCGGACCGAGCAGAGTAATTATAAAGGAAAAAACCGATTCCCAAAGGAATCGGTTTTTTTACGGAACACAAGTTATTTTAATCCAATATTTGCTTTTACATCTACTTCTGCATATTTTCGTTGATCTGCTCGAGCCCCAAAAAGTGTGCCGATCCATCCACCTAAGAATCCGAGAGGAACTGAAACTAAAGCAGGATTGGTGAGTGGGAAAAGAGCTTCCCCAGTAAAGGCCATTGAACCGTCCGCAGCCCACAAGTTAGGGCTTATTGCCACAAGTATAAGAGCAGAAAAGAGACCAGTGATTATAGCGGTCAAAGCACCAGTGGTATTAAAGTTTTTCCAGTAAATTGTATAAATGATTACTGGCAGGTTTGCACTTGCTGCAATACAAAATGCAAGAGAAACTAGGAATGCCACGTTCATAGACTGTGCACCGAGTGCTAGCAGTATAGAGAAAGCAGAAACCCCAACAGAAGCAAGACGCGCAGCGTTCATTTGTTGTTTTTCTGTTGCTTTACCTTTTTTGAAAATTTGTCCATATAAATCATGTGCAAAAGCGGATGCTCCTGAAAGCACCAAGCCAGCTACAACGGCTAAGATTGTAGCAAATGCAACTGCTGAGACAAACGACATTAGAATATCTCCACCTAAAGCCTGTGCTAATAAAGGAGCAGCCATATTTCCAGCCGGATTAGCTGCTATGATTGCATCAGAACCTACAAATGCAGCAGCACCAAATCCTAAGAAAATAGTTAATACATAGAAGATCCCTACAATCCAAGTAGCGTAAACAACGGAGCTACGAGCCGTTTTTGCATCTTTTACAGTAAAGAAACGCATTAGAATATGTGGTAAACCAGCAGTTCCTAGCACTAATGCAATCATCATAGATATCGTATCTAGTCCGTTTGTATATTTCACACCAGGATGTAAATATGCTTCACCATTAGCGGTTATGGATTTCATTTCTGTAAACATGCCTAGAATATTAAAGTTGAATTTCCACAATACTAGGACGGAAATAAGCACAGTACCGACCATCAACAAGGCAGCTTTTATGATTTGTACCCAGCTAGTTGCAGCCATTCCACCCCATAGTACATAAATAGTCATCATGACACCGACTAAAAGAACAGCAACCCAATAATCGATTCCTAATAATAATTGAATAAGTGCACCTGCACCTACAAGCTGTGCAATCATATAAAACAAAACAATAGTTAATGTACTTATAGCAGCCGCTGCACGAATTTTCTTTTGATCGAACCTAGCAGTAATCATATCTGCAAGAGTATATTTCCCGAGATTTCGTAGTGGCTCAGCTACAATATATAACACAACCAAGTAAGCTACTAAATAACCAATGCTGTAAAAGAAACCATCAAAACCGAAAAGTGCGATTGCGCCTGCGATACCTAAGAAAGAAGCAGCGGATAAGTAATCTCCAGCAATCGCAATTCCATTTTGCCAGCCAGTTAATCCGCCACCAGCTGTATAAAATTCACTGGCTGAGTTTGTACGCTTGGAGGCTATATATGTAACAAATAAAGTTAGTCCAACTATTGCTACAAAAAATGCCAATCCTATTACATTCATTTATAGTCACCAGCCTTTTCTTTTTCAAAAATAATCTCTGCTTCTTTATCAAAATCATTGGCACGGCGGACATAAACCATGCATAATACCCATGTCATTACAAAGAGTGAAAGGGCATAAATCCAAACCCAAGCGATATCACCAAATGCATTATTATTTAAAATAGTCGTATAAGAAGTCAAAATGGGAAGCAAAATATAACTCAGTAAGAAAAATATTGTTATTGGTAAAATAAATTTGTTTTTCTTTCTTTTCAGGGATTTGAACTCTGTACTTTCTGCAATCGCAGAATAATTAGGCGGACCCCCTTTTTGGGGTGTTGTTTTCTTTTTATCTAGAGGTTTCGTCTTATTTAAAGCAGTTTCGGTCTTAATCGCCATGCACGTTCCTCCTAAATTATATTCAATTTTTAGAATTTTCTATCTAAAAACTGTAAATCTATCATAATAAAGATTAATAGAGTAAGCAATTATTAATTCACAAAATATTCATATTTATGCCGTAACTCCTATTGATATTATTTAAAAATAGTATTAGCGAAAGATAGATAAGTCGGATTATGCAATTTCTCAGCTAAAAATGATAACATAGATAAGTTGAATAAATTACGTATTTACTTACGATAAAGAAGGAGGTTTGTTCATGAGCCAATCAGCAACCTTAGTTAAGACATTGCGCTGTAATTTAATGATTACTAATAAAGCGCGCAAAGGAATTCAGGAATGGTCAACTGATGAACATGCCTTTTTTAACATACAGAGTTCTTTTGAAGTACATATTGAAAAGCGCCCAGTAAATAATCATGGAAATACATCACTGTCCATATATTTTGATAATGTAGCAAACAATAAGCTCGCTGAAAAAATGGATAACCGTGTAGTAGTGATGGAGTGTATCCTGCAAAAAGACGGTTTACTTGCAACGGGTCTTTATGTGAGAGGTCCGAAGGTTCCTGTTCGTACTAATCGCCGTCTCCCGGTCAATTTAACATTTGTTACTGCTAAAAATAATGGTGCAGGCATGCCGCTAGCATTGCATACAAAAATTCAAGAACTCCCTGTAGCAGAAGAGCGTTCAGAGTATGTAAAAAAACGAATTTCTAGTTGGGAAGGTTATTTGAAGATTCAAGAGCGTAATGCAGATATTGCGGATATAACTAGTCCATACTCTAAACTTATCTTCAATGCAGATTTTAGTCGTATGAGCTTGCAAGGCTGTACGATGAATGCGAACGAATGGAAAAACTTAAGAGGTCTTAGTGTAACGTTAAAAGGTTTCCAAAATGACGTAGGCGATATATTGAAATCAGATCGAGCAAAACAAACAATTGAAATAGAAATCAAGCCAAAATATAGAGAACTTGCAAGGAAAAATCAATGGAATCCCAAATCGAAAGAGGCAGTTTTTAGTAATTTCGCCTCACTCAGTCAAATTAGACGTCTACGGAAGGGATTTGAAGATTTACAAAATGGGTTAGCTGCCAATCCAAATCTCGAGAAAATTTTATTCGAAGATCGGCCAACCATTCGTGTGAATGCAAAGCGTAAAGAATTAGAATTCCATAACCAGCTAAACGAATTCCAACAAGAAGCGGTAATTGGTGCGATGTCAGCGGAAGATTTATATGTGATTCAAGGTCCGCCTGGCACTGGAAAAACAACGGTCATCTCTGAAATATGTCAACAAAATGCAAAGGCCGGGTTACGTACTCTTGTAGCGTCTCAATCTAATTTAGCAGTAGACAATGCACTTAGTAGATTACTTTCAAACAAAGAAATTCGTATTCTGCGATTCGGTAGGACAGAAAGTATTGAAGAAGAGGGCAAAAGGTTTATCGAAGAAAACGTGGGGCAGTATTGGAAAGAACAAACTTTATCTGCCTTACAAAAAGAGTTGGATGAACACTCTTTAAGAGAAGGTCAGCTCCTTAAACAAATAGCTGGATGTAAGCTTCAAATTGAGGAACTTAGTAAAGAACAAATTTTATTGAAAAAAGCTATTGAACATAAAGCAGAAGCAAAAGTGGAGTATGAGTTAGGAATAGAAGAGATTAAAAAGTTAAAAAAAGCATTGGTTTTATTAAAAAAAGATCATGAAGAGCTAGAATCGAGATTATATGAAGTACGAGTAAAGTCGGAAGCTTTAGCGCATGAAGTAAATACTATGGAGCAATTCCTTGTGTCTAATCCGACAAAGCAAGAACTTGTCACCGAAATAGACTCTCTTATGGTAGAGATAAAGGGAATTCAAAATCACCTTGTATATAAGGACACGATAGCGTCCCTGCAACAAACAGAAACAAATGTAGAAACATATAGAGAGAAGTATCAAACCGTACTGACAAAGTTAAATCATCTTGAAACGTTAAAGACTGATATAGATTCTATCAAGAAGATAGATCAGCTAAAAAGTACAATGAAAGAGTATGGAATAGAACTTTCTTCGCAACTACAGCAACAGATGGCTGAATTAGATGAGCTAATAGACAAAATTAAAGCATTCAATGATTGGCAAGATTTAAACTCTCGCTTACACGCTGCTATAGATTATGTAGAAAAGTTACTTCTCAAGTATAAATTCCCTGTTGAAAATGTAAAAAATAACATGGGAAGAAGCGGTATTTTGTTTGATACTGAATATACGGTAAAAGAAATTCATCAGTTTATGAATCGGATGAAGCACATTATGACGGGTGATGATGAACTAACAACCGAAAAGTTAGCTATATTACTGGAAGGATTATATGTAAGAGAAAAATTTGTGATAAAGCAGAAATCAATGATTCAGTTAGTAAAAAATAGTTCCATTACTAAGTTTCAAACGATTAAGTCACAAGTGCTCAGTGATAGCAATAGAGAGTTTATATCACTTCAACATCTTCAAACTGATATAGCTAATAAGACCATAAATGAAAAGAAACAACTAGAGTTTCTTCAAAAGACAGTGAATGAGCTAAAGACGGAGATCGATACAACCAATCTACTCTTGATACACTCGGATTTAAGAGGCAGGAAATCGGAAATCGAGGTCTCTCTTGCCAAATTGAAGAAAACGAAAGAAACGGTTATAAGTTATATGGAACAACTGGAAATGAAAAAGAATCATTTTCAACAGCTAACCAAGGAACTAGAGGGAAAACAAGCTATTCTCCAAGACAACGATCAAAAAATTAAACAAGTGAATGCAGATGGTTTAGAGCAAGAGCGCAAACTAAAAGCTTTAGATGAAATTATACTTCAAAACCCTGAACATGCATTCGACAAAGTAGGGGAAACGATAAAAGAAACTAAAGAAGAAATAGTAAAGCTTCAACTAGAGAAGGATCGCCTTCCAATTACGCAAACAGTGCAAAAAGACTGGCACTCACTATTAAAGGATGCAAATGACCACGATTTAGATGAAATTCGTAAGTTATATGTTCGTCATGCCAATGTTATTGGAACAACATGTGTTGCATCTGCGCGTAAAGAATTTATGGAAAACTACCCTGTTTTTGATGTAGTTATAATAGATGAAGTTTCTAAAGCAACTCCACCTGAATTGCTTTTACCAATGTTAAAAGGCAAGAAAGTTATTCTAGTTGGTGATCATCATCAGCTACCACCTCTTGTTGGAGAGGATACTCTAGATGAAACACTACAGGCTATACTAGAAGAAAGTGAAAATCTAGAGGAAAAGGATGAGTTAAAAAAACTTTTAAAGGAATCATTATTTGAACGGTTATTCAAAAATTTACCTAAGACGAGTAAAACGATGCTAGCAATCCAGTATAGAATGCATGAAAGTATAATGCAGACAATCACTCCGTTTTATGAGGAAGAGAATTATCGACTCCAATGTGGGTTGGTTGATTCAGATTCTGCCCGAGACCACCTACTTGAATCGCGCTACGTGAATAGAAAAGACCATCTGTTATGGATAGATATGCCCAACCAAAAACCGTATTTTGAAGAGCGTATGAAGGATGGGAAAAGTCGTTTTAACCAAGCGGAGTTAGATACTATTCGTGACGTACTAATAGATTTAAATGAGGCTACGGCAATTGCTAAAAAAGAAGGAAGAATGAATCCTGATGAACGTAAAAGTATTGGGGTCATTAGTTTTTACGGAGAGCAGGTCAAGCGAATTGATCGACTTATTCAACAGCAGGTTAACTTAACTCATTTGACCTTTCGAACTGGAACTGTAGATAAGTTTCAAGGGATGGAGATGGATGTCATCTTACTAAGTATGGTAAGGAACAATCAAGAAAAGAGTGGAGACATTGGATTTGCTAATGACTACCGTCGCTTAAATGTGGCATTATCAAGAGCAAGAGAGCTGCTTGTTTTAGTAGGAAGCTCCGATATGTTCACTAAACGAGCAAAACAAAAAACTTCTAGAGAAATGTATGGTCGCTTGCTTCAAATTGTAAAAGATAAGAACGGATGGACTAACTTTCAAGGTGCCAGAAAGAAATAATGTTTAGGTTATAGGAGTATATTAAAATGATTGAACTAGAAAAACGCCTCAAAAAAGAGTTACTACAAAATGTTCAAGCTAAAGTAGTTTCATCCACAGCGTGGACGATTCCACTTCATACAATTGAAGTGGAATATAAACCTGTAAAACGTATAAAAATGGATGTTCTAATGAAAATGATGTTGATAACATGTCAAAAAGCAAAAGTAACAAGTGCTATGCAAATTAGTGAGTTACTACTTGTGGAGCAGTTATTTATGGAAGATTTGATCAACATTATGAAGAGAACTCAATTAATAGAAATAAAAAATCAAGTTTATACGTTAACTGAAAAAGGGATTAAACAACTCAACGATGGAATATTTGAAGAAGAACTAGATGCCCAAAGCCAGAATTTACTTTATAGCCCAAGCCACTCTACTTTTTTACAGGGAGAAATAAAACCGGCATTGGACGGCGAAGAAACGTTGAATCTTTTCCGATATGCCTCGGAGGAAAAAGTAAGATTTAAATGGGCAGAAGACGTACTAGTTGATGCACTTCAAGCAAATGGAATGGAAAAAGTGGATGGAGATCTTCAAACCGTTGTATCTGAAATTGTATCCAACACGGAACTATATGTAGATGATGTTCCTTGCTTTGAATTTATTTTATACAATCCATCAGAGGATCTTCTATACGCGAGAGTCTGGAATACATTTCTTGAACAATGGGATGAAACACTCGAAAATGAGCTGAATGAAAAAGAACGAGTTATTTGGCGAGAGAAATTTTTAAATGTGGGTACGTGATTATTTTTATGTGAGAGAGATTCATTGCTATACAAGAGAGAAATTAGCACGAACAAGAGGCATTTATTCCTATACGAGAGCAACAGGAAAAGCCCGATTAGCGAACCAATGCTAATCGGGCTTTCTGTAATCATTTCTGGGTATTATAATACTCTTTAATCGGTATAAAAAGTCCGACTTTACCATACTCATCATGATCTAGTGTAGCAAATACAACGCCAATTACTTTCCCTTTGTCATCCAATACAGGGCTGCCACTATTTCCTCTATACACTGGAGCTTCCATCATCATTACAGGGACTTCCCAATCACTTAACTGATAAAAATCGATTAATGTTCCTTCATTCGCAATACCTGTAAATTTAAGTGGATTGCCGATAAAGGTAATAGGATCACCAAATGAGTAAGATGGTTTTTCTGCAAGCTCTAAATAAGGGAGGTCTTTTTCATCTACTTGTAGAATTGCGAGATCTATAGATGGATAGGTTTGTATAACATCTGCTTTAAAACGTCCCGCTTCTGGAAACCCGACTATTACGCTTTTATTGTCATCGACTACATGATAATTGGTGAGAATTTGTCCTTCCTTTGAAATAGAGAATCCAGTTCCCTTGCTATCATTCGTTAAAACAACAACAACGGCTTCCTTATATCGTGCAATATCTTCCTGTGCTGATAACTTAGCGGAAGTTTTGATAAATTCAATGGCTGGAATGGAATAGATCTGAAAAATGATTGCAAATGTATTGACGAATAAGACAACAGCCATTGTCCAGAATATCCATTTTGGAAAAGGTCGCTTCGGTTTTGGTCTTGTTTTTTGTAACGCTTCTTTTTCTAATGCTTCTCTTTGTGCTTCTAGAACTAGTATCTGTAATTCTTCATCAGTAATGTCTTCGAATTCTTTCTCAATTGATTCCTTGTCCACATCATCACATCCTCTGTAGCTCTTTTTACATTATACCAAATCATTTCCATTGAAATTTAATCGAGAAGAGTATATTATATAAACATAAGCTGCATTGTACGTATGGATATTAAGTTTTAACCTTTAAGCTGTAATAGGGAGTTTTATATAGAGCTGGAATGACACGCCTTGTTCTCTTTTAGACAATAAGGACATGCAGGATAGTATCTGCGAACACCCACTTTGAGGAGTGGTGGTTTAAAACTTTCTAATGAATGTACGGCAAAGGCGGCTTACTTAAAAAGTCTAATATAGCAACACTAATAGAGCACCCTTGCCAGGAATGGTAAGGGTGTTTTTTTGTGGATTTTAAAATGGGGTTGTTCTGGGGTTGAAAATTCAAATAAACCATCAAGTTAAGGGAAGAAGAAAAGCGGTTTTACGCAGGATTGGTAGATATGTGTCCAGTCGATATATGGACTTACTAAAATAACGCTAAAACACTCATTCGACAATCACGGAGGAGTGTTTTTTATAGAAGGATAGCAACTATAAGCATCTAAACCCACGCAAGTGTGCTTGAAAGCTCCTATCATAGCCAAAAGAAACCTTGCACAGAGCGGTACGTTTAGGTAGGTTGGGAAAACTTTAACAAACCTTAATGAGCAGTTCAAAACACTTCATTTGACAATAATTTTCGATTTATGATATCATTATCTCGAATTAAAGATTTATTAATTAGAGATATAAAAGTCAAAATCAAATAGAGGATCTTTTTCTTAATTATCTCTACTTTTGATTATTTTAAGAAACTATAGGGAAAAGTAAAGCTATTACTTAGAAAAATATTCACTAAATATATGGTGAATAAAAACGGTATTAGTTTAGTAATACTTGCTACTAAGGTGGTGAAAAATAAATTGGGTTTTTTAAGTAAACTATTTGGAACGCAGGAACCACAACAAGAGGAGGAAAAAACAATGACAAAATTAAATATAGGTATCATTTTAGGATCAACACGTGAGGGACGCGTTAGTCCACAAGTAGGGGCATGGGTAAAAGAATTAGCTGATAAACGTGGAGATGCAAACTATACAATTATTGATATTGCAGAATATAAACTACCACTTTTAGGTGAAGCAGGCGGCGATGCATCAGGTGCAGCAGCATGGTCAGAAATTATTGCAAAACAAGACGGATTCGTATTTATCGTTCAAGAATACAATCACTCAATCACAGGAGCACTTAAAAATGCTTTAGATTATTTACGTGAAGAGTGGAATAACAAAGCAGCAGGGATCGTATCTTATGGTTCAGTTGGGGGAGCTCGTGCAACTGAACATTTACGTGGCATTTTAAGTGAATTATTAGTAGCGCATGTACGTGTACATCCAGCATTATCATTATTTACAGATTTTGAAAATGGTACAGACTTCAAACCAGCTGCGGTACAAGCAGATTCAGTAAACCAAATGCTAGATCAAGTTATCCCTTGGACAACAGCATTAAATACAATTCGTAAATAATTATTGTAAAACGATAAATCATAAAATGTACATGTTCGCATGTGCATTTTATAATTTACCAAATAAATTTTGTGCAAAACGATATCAAATAGATTGAAAGTTTTGCTCAGAACTTATTCCCATTAAGTGCTTGCAACCAGCTAATAGAGGAGTTGAAACTATTGATTTCGATTGATCCCAAACAAAATAGTGAGCGAGAGAATTATAAACTTTTAATAGGTTCTATTATTCCTAGGCCCATTGCTTTCGTTACTACACAATCTGGTGGTGGAATTGTTAATGGAGCACCATTTAGTTATTTCAATATTGTTTCGTCCAACCCGCCGATGGTGTCATTAGCTATCCAAAGACCAAGTGGTCGAGTAAAAGATACTGCTCGCAATATTTATGATAACCAACAATTTGTTGTCCATATTGTCGATGATGAGAATGTAGCGAAAATCAATGAAACAGCAGCTTCATTGCCTGCTTCAGAAAGTGAAATTGAATTAGCGAATCTAACTTTGGTAGCAAGCGATAATGTTAAGGTACCGGGCATAATGGAAGCAAAGGTTCGAATGGAGTGCAGGCTAATACAAGCAATTCCTCTAGGTGGAGAAGAACCTAGTAGTGATTTATTCATAGGGGAAGTAGTTCAGTTTCATATTGATGAAGGAATATATGAAGATGGAAAGGTAGATCCCAAAAGTTTAAATGCTGTCAGTCGTTTAGCAGGAACTAACTATGCGACAATTGGTAAAATATTTTCTCTTGAAAGACCTAAATAGTGAATTTCCTTATGTACTGTAATAACACTCTTGCCAATGATGGTGAGAGTGTTTTTTATATGAATCGACCAGCTGTTGAATGAATTATTAAATACTTTACAAATGCAGTAAAATGATATTTAATTAATTAGGCTAACTAACTAGTTTTATAATATGAAGGAGGATACTCATCTGAACTCGATGTTTGCTAAATTTAAAATACTGCAAAGACCCTATGCGAATGGTTTACAGCAAGTGTTAGGCCCATATCAAATGTCGGAAGCCCAATGGGGATTAATAAGATATATTTCTGAGGTTGGACCTGCGACAAATTCAGAAATCGCCCTCTACTGGAGTGTCGAGAAGCCATCTGTAACAGCGCTTGCTCAGAAACTTATTGACCAACATCTAATATATGTTGTTTACGGTACCGATAAACGAAAAAAAGTGATGCATTTAACAGAGGAAGGCATAGTTAAATATCAGCAATTAAAGAAAGTAGTACATGCTTTTCAAGCTTCCCTTTTAGTAGATATCACGGAGGAAGAGTGTGAGGTAGTGGAAAAGGTATTAGAAAAATTGCAGCAAAATTTTAGGAAGTAGTGGTAGTTTATGAACAAGGAAAAACTTTGGACAAAGGATTTTATAATCGTTTCAACTATAAATTTTTTAGCGACATTAGTATATTTTTTACTACTTGTAACAATCGCATCTTATGCAAAATCGGAATTTGAGGCATCCACCAGTACGGCAGGCTTAGTATCTAGTATTTTTATTATAGGTTCATTAATAGGGAGACTTGGTGCTGGACGTTTCATCGGAATAAAAGGACCGACTAATATATTGTGGGTAGGTCTATCTTTCTTTACTATTACTTCCTTATTTTACTTTTTAGCAAACAGTATCCCGCTACTATTAGTTAACCGTTTAGCACAAGGGGTTGCCGTTGGAATTATAGGTACAGCTACCGGTACCATTGTGGCTCATATATTGCCGAGAGCCCGTAAAGGAGAAGGAATTGGCTATTTTAGTCTAAGCGCTGTACTAGCTACTGCGATTGGTCCTTTTATAGGGATTCTACTATTGAAGATGGAAAATGGATTCACAATCATGTTCACGATGAACCTTGCTTTGTCTATCCTCTGTATATTATTTTTGGCAGCTGTGAAACTAAAATTAGCTCCAATTAAACAACCAGAGAAAACAGAAGTTAAAAGCTCCATTTTATCTCAATTTATAGAACCGAAGGCAGTGCCTATTTCATTTGTGGCATTAATTATTGGGTTTAGTTATTCGGGGGTTATGACATTTTTGTCATTCTATGCAGAGTCCATTAATCTAGTTAGTGTTGCTAGTTATTTCTTTTTAGTGTATGCAATTGTTATAATTATTTCTCGTCCCTTTACAGGTAAACTAATGGATACTAAAGGTGCGAACATAATCGTATACCCATGTATTGTTCTATTTGCTATTGGCATGCTGTTGTTTAGCCAGGCTTCAGCAGGGTGGATGTTACTCCTTGCAGCCGCATTTATAGGTATTGGTTATGGTAACTTTAATTCTGTGGCGCAAACAATAGCGGTTAAAGTAACAGAGCCCCATCGTTTTGGTTTGGCTACTGCAACTTATTTTATTTTATTTGATATTGGTTTAGGGGTAGGACCATATATTTTAGGTTTTATTGTACCTAACACTGGATACCGTACAATCTTTGTAGCAATGGTTGCGGTGATTGTTATTTGTATTCCCGTTTACTATTTATTACACGGAAGAAAAGATAGAGAATTGATGAAGATAGTATAAGTTTTTGTTACAAAAAGCATTAACTAGAAAACGCCTAACGTACAATTCGTTAGGCGTTTCGCTATTTTTTAATATACTCAATCGTTTAGTTTACATTCTAACTTTCCATTTCCATGGATTTTTTTCAGTAGTAAACTTTCAATAGGAAAGATAAATGTCCAAGGCATGCTGTTTCTTGGTTTAATAACTACCTGAGGAATAGTGAAAATATGTTCTGCAACAACTGTTTCGTTTTCCTGGTAGGTAAGTTTTTGATGTCGAAAAGTATGTGGTGTATCTGTAAAGTTGTGAATAAGAACAGTGATCAATACCTCACCTTTATAATTCATGGCTTCCCAAATGGGTACCAATTGTATACTCTCTTCACCTATTTTACTGCTAACTTGAAAAATATCGGTTATCAGTTTTCTATCATTGATAGCAATGGCCTTCTCCCATGATGCCTCAAATTGTAAACTTTGCAAATTCAAAACTCCTCCATTTAATATCATCTTCCTTAACCATACCAATAAATTTAATAGAATAATATCGTTCATTTTGAGCTGAAATAACCTCATAGTTATTCGACAATTTGGCAACTTTAATTAGTGTTATAACTTAAGGACTACTAGTTTATAGTGGTTTATGAGTATATTGTACTTTCAAATTAAATGTATTCAATAAAAAACGAAAAACACTGTAGATGTTGGTTTAAATGACGGTTATATAAAATAATAATGATAATAAAGACCTATTATTAAACAATGTTAGAAATGAGGGGACTTGCCCATTTTTTGCGACCGGGTACAATTGTTTATTTATTTAAAATGAAAAAAAAGTGGCGTAAAAAAACAAAAAGTTACCAATTCAATCGCCATATGGTTAAAAGTGGATTATAAAAGTGTTTTTTAGAATATTAAACTTGCAAAGTAATTACTATTAGCCTAGTGAAAAAATACTAAAAATAGTTTATTTTTATCATTTTGCAATATTCGGATTATTTATGTCAGAATTCGACATTATTTAAGTTTGTATTACTTTATTGTTGTATATACACCAAGAGAAATTTATATTGTCACCATTGATTCTATTTACCAAAATTTATTGGGAAGGAGGAGAGGGTGTTTTTTTGTGGGCTTTTGTTAGTTCAGTTGGTAAAAAAATCTTAATAAAATTCAGGGAGGAATGAAGTTGAGGAAGAAAAAGAGTCAAACTAAAGTTCTTAGTGTTGTTGCTAGTGTACTAATGACGTTTTCACTTGTTGCACCAAATGTAGTTAGTGCTGAAACGGCAAGCAAACTTCATCAATCGTTCAGGGATTCAAATTCCAATTCTATTTCTGCGAAGGACAAGCTAAACAGTCGATTACTTGAAAGTTTCAAAAGCGATGACAAAGTTACATTTCTAATAAAATTCAAGGAAAAATCAGATTCTTTACAAGTTGCTAGGGAAGCTAAGGAAAGAGCGGAAAAAGCAAATTTATCATCACATAATACCAAGCTTATTCAACGATCGGCAGTTGTATCAGAATTGAAGTCTACTTCCTTAGAATCTCAGCAAACTGTTACAGAATTTCTGGAGCAAGAAGTTGCTAAGGGAAATGCAAAGGATGTTGAGTCATACTATATAGTAAACGGAATGTCTGTTACAGCAACTCAGGAAGTTGCTGAAAAATTGGCTACATTCCAAGAAGTAGAAAAAATCTTACCAAATGAAACTCGTCAGTTATTTACTACAAAAACAGAGAACGCAGTCGTTCCAAAGGCAGAAACGGCTAATATAGAGTGGAATGTAGAGCGTGTTAAAGCTCCAGAAGTTTGGGAGATGGGCATAGACGGAGCAGGAACTGTTGTAGCTAGTATTGATACAGGTGTGCAATGGGACCATCCTGCGTTGAAAGAAAAATATCGTGGCTTCAACAAGGCAAGTGGAGCAGTTTCTCATGACTTCAACTGGTTTGATGCAACAGCAGGTCGCGCTACTCCATATGATGACCAAGGGCATGGGACTCATGTGACAGGAACTATGGTTGGTAGTGAACCTAATGGTGCGAACCAAATTGGGGTAGCTCCAGGAGCAAAATATATCGCTGTTAAAGCATTTACTGCAAGTGGTGGATCAGATACTGATTTACTCGAAGCAGCGGAGTGGATTCTAGCTCCAACAGATGCAGCAGGCAATACACGAGTGGATATGGCTCCAGATGTAGTGAATAACTCATGGGGTGGCGGAGCAGGACTTGATGAATGGTACCGTGATGTCGTGATCAATTGGCGTGCAGCAGAAATTTTCCCGGAATTTTCTGCGGGTAATACTACTCTAACAAATCCTGGTGGAGCAGGTTCTGTAGCAGCACCTGCAAACTATCCAGAATCATTTGCAACAGGAGCGACTGATATTAATAATGCAGTAGCAAATTTCTCGTTACGTGGACCTTCTCCGTATGCAGAGATTAAACCAGATGTCTCTGCACCTGGTGTAAATATTCGTTCATCTGTACCAGGTGGGGTTTATGAAGGTGGATGGAATGGTACATCGATGGCAGGACCAGCAGTAGCCGGTGTAGCAGCTTTGCTTAGACAAGTGGATGCTGACATAACTGTGAATGAGATGGAAGAGATTCTGCTTAATACAGCAAACCCATTAACAGATTCTGTATATACAGCAGTTCCGAATCATGGATACGGATATGGATTAGTAGATGCATATGAAGCAGTAGGATCTATTATTACAGGTCTTGGAACATTAAAAGGACAGGTTTCAAAAGAAGGCGATGATACAGAGGGTCCAGTATTTGAACATACTGCTCCGGCTGAGACGTATGAGGGAATGGCTTTACCTCTAACAATATCAGTTACTGATAATATCAGTGTTTCATCAGTTAACTTAAACTATAAAGATGGAAGCGGCGCATGGCAATCAATTGAAGCGGGGCGCACATCTGGAGACTATACGGATGGTGAATACACTGTAGTAGTACCTGGAGAAGTTATAACAGGGGAAACATTTACGTACAAATGGACGATAAATGATTTCGGTAACAATGAGGTAGTTAGTGAAGAATATGGAATCCAAGTTAACCCTGGTATAACAGTTGGTTATTCCCAAGATTTTGAAGCTACACCTGTTGGTTGGACTTCTTTTGGGGAGAAGAATAGCTGGGAATGGGGTATTCCAACAGTAGGTCCTGATGGAGCTTCATCGGGAGAAAAAGTGTACGCTACTAACTTAGACGGAGCATATGAGAGTTCTATGAATGCTACACTCGTTATGCCTCCAGTAGATTTACCAGAAGGAAACTCATACCTACAATTCAAACAATGGCACGAGTTTGAACAATCTTCAGCAGGAAGAGCTTGGGATTATGGTCATGTGTTTATCTCTACAGATCAAGTTGAATGGACACAACTTTTAATGATCCAAGGTACATCTAATGGTTGGATCGACGCAGAGGTTGACTTGACAGACTATGCAGGTCAGCGAGTATACATTGGTTTTAACGCTTTCTCAGACGGAAGTGTTGTAAAAAATGGTTGGTATTTAGATGATGTTGTTTTACAGGATACTTCTCAAACAGGAAAAGTATCAAAAGGTGCAAATAAAGGTAATAACGGCAATAAAGCAGGTAATAGTGGAAATAAAGCAAACAAAGATAATAATAAAGAAACGGATAAAAAATCTTTGAAAGAAGCAATTGACCCTAAAACGATTAAACCTATAGTGCCTACTAAAATAGCACCACCAGTAGTAGAGACAATTGTTAATCCGACACTTCTACCATTAGGTGCTCAAGTAAGCGTCTTAGAATCTGGTCGCTCGGTTTATTCGAACCCGGCAGATGGTACGTATTCGCTTATGCATGGCGCAGGGACATTTACAGCTAAAGCAGAGTCTTACGGATTTGAATCTGAAGAAAAATCTGTAACGATCGAAGCAGATGGCACTTCAACTGCTAACTTTACTTTATCGGAAATTGAAGAAAATACGATAAGTGGCGTAATCACTGATCAATCGACGGGAGAGGGAATTGAAGGAGCAACGATTATCCTTGTAGAAGATGCAAACGTAACTCCAGTAGTAACAGATGCATCTGGTAATTACTCTCTAACTGCTTACGAAGGAGACTACACAATAAAGATAATTGCTCGTGGGTACCATAGCCAAGAAGTTTCAATTACAATTGGTCCTGATGCAACTACACAAAATGTGGCTCTAGAACCCTTCTACACATATCCTGGTGGAGAAATTGGATATGATGACGGAACAGCAGAAAATGCCCGCGCTTTCAATGCAGCAGGAAATGCTTGGGCTGTGAAGATGTCAATGCCTGAAGGGAAAGAGAACGGGATTGTGACAGATGGTGTTTTCCGATTCTGGGATACAGCATGGCCAAACCCAGGTGGAACGGCATTTGCAGTAGAAGTTTGGGATGCTACTGGGGTAGATGGTACACCAGGGAAAAAACTAGCAGGTCCTATAGATGCAACAGCACTTCGTAATGGTGAGTGGACTGTAGTAGATCTTACAGAACATAATATTACGGTAAATGGTGACTTCTTCATGGTGTACGTTCAAACTTTTGCAAATCCAAATACACCTGGTCTTGCAACAGACGAAAATGGAGTAAATGCAGGAAGAAGTTATCAAGGAGTATCTGGAGCATGGTCCCCTTCTCCAGCAGAAGAAGGGAATTATATGATTCGTGCCCGTGTTAGTTATGAAGTTGTTGGTCCAATTATTACATCACCAGAGACTGGTTTAGTAACAAATGAAACGCAGTTTACTGTACAAGGAACTGCTTCACCAACAACTACAATTGAGTTAACACAAAACGGAGAAGATGCAGGCTCAGTAATTGTTGACGAGGCTGGTAAATTCTCTATAGAAACGGAACTGACGGAAGGATCAAATGAATTTGTAGCAGTTTCAGTACTAGATGGTCGAGTAACTGGTCAATCTGAGCCTGCCACTGTTGTTCTTGATACACTAAAACCTGTATTGACTATCGATAGCCCGATTGACGGAGAAAAAACGAATCGTGAAACTGTAACAGTACAAGGTACTATTGCGGATGAGAACCTAGATTTCGTTCATGTTAACGGTCAAGCTGCGGCGGTTTCGAATGGAAAATACTCTAAACGGATTCTTCTAGATGAAGGTGTCAATGAAATTCTAGTAGAGGCTAGTGACAAAGCGGGGAATAGTGAAAAGAAAAAAGTCACTGTTACAGCAGACTATAATGCCCCAGAAATTACAAATCTGAAGCCAGAAAATGATCTTTATTTGGCAACAGGTAGAAGCGTTAAAATTGAATTTGACAGCAGCCCTGGATTAAAACCTTCGTTTGTGATCCATATGCCATTAACTAATGTAGGACAAGTGACTAATGCAACTGAGCTACCTATGATGGAGCAAGGCAATGGACATTACGTTGGATATTGGACAGTGCCTGCGGATACTGTTGCGAATGGAGCAGTTGTCGAAGTGAAAGTGGTAGATGAATTCGCAAATGAAACAAGACAAAAAGCGACAGGTAAACTATTTGTCAATGTTCCTGCACCTGCGGGACAGTCCCAAGAAACTGAGACAGAAGTAAAGAAAGATGAACCGGTTCAAGATTCAAAAGAATAAATTTAGCAAAGGTGCCAAAGGGGAAAGTTCCTCTTTGGCATCTTTTTGCTTAGTAAAAGATACTTGTCTTTTCACTGATGGAAGGTTTTACTTTTCTTTTGCATATGATGGCTTAAAGGGGTGTAAAAGTGAAGGATTTTGTTAATGTGTTGTTAAATTTTCTACCACCCACCGCATCTATCCTTGAGTTGTCCGGACTGCCTAATAGTCCCGCGGTGTTGTTGGCTGATATCGATAATGACCAAATCAATGAATTAATTGGTGCCTATAAGTATAAAGATCAAAATTACTTAGTGATTTTAAAAAATGTGGATAACCAGTGGCTACCTTTAATACATATAAAAGGAAGTGGATATGGTATTTCAAGTTTAATGGCGGCACCGATTACAACTAATTGGGTGAATACACTTATTGTTGGCTGGCAAATAGGTAGCGAATGGTCCAAGTTAGATTTACTACAATGGATGGATGGAGGCATTATTCAATTGCCCACTTCGAATATAGCTTATAGTAAGTTAGAAGTAGAAGACATGCCTGGTCTATACGGTCCTGATGGTCAATATGAACTTGCGATATGGATACATGATACAGGCGAAGCCTACAAAGTAGATGTATATCGTTTTGAAGAAAACCAACTAGTTTTAGCTAAGGATGTATATCCATATTATTTTAAAAGGGTAGAAAGTTATTATGAAAGACTACTAAAATCTAATGATTTCTCCTACTATTGGTATTATTTAGCGGAAGCTCAAAAGAAGTCAGGGGATTTCGAGCAGTTTATGATTTCTATTGATAAGGCTCTATCTTTCAGTGAGCCGTACCCTTCACTCGAGTCTTTGTTAAATATGAGGAAGCAAGTGTTAGAGCATATGCAAAATAGTAGGAATAATAATGATGAAATTATTGTGTATTCTAGAGGGGACTTAACTGGGAATGGATTTTTGGACACTGTTTACTTAACTGGAGAAAAAACGGAAGGAAGCCCCTTTTGGCAGAACATCACTTTGAACGTTTTGTATCAACATGAAAATACGTTAGAAAGAATTTATTTAAATCAAAATGTTGGGTATAACCCCACCATTTTTCTTGGAGATTTTACTGGTGATCAAGTGGATGACATTTTAGTTGTTATTGATACTGGAGGAAGTGGAGGGACAATTTATGCATATGTCTTTTCTTTTACGGATGGGAGTATGCAACAAGTATTTGACGTAGAAGATTTTAACGAAACCTCCAAGTTTCAAGTGCTTTATGAAAATTACTACAAAGTTAAAGTAATTAGCTCTAATCCAAACAAGCAATACGTATTAGATTTAGCATATAAAGGAGAAGAATATTTATCGGAAATCTATGATGGAAATGGAATTTTAAAGGAACCAATTGAGGGGTGGGTTGACCCTGTTGGTGGATTGTACCCGATCGACTTTGCCAGGGACGGTACGTATGAACTGATGGCTTTTCAAGAAATTGCAGGAAGATACCATGCTGATGCAATTGGATATGTTCAAACAGTATTAAAATGGGATGGACAAAAATTTATAGTGGAGAGGCAGAATGTTGCCATCTTTGGAGAGAACTTGTCTATCAAATAGTGAAAGTAAATATAATAAAGGTCGATTTTCTAAGTTAATAGAAAATCGACCTTTACAAAATTTATATGAATTTTTCAGATGCTAATATTATTGTGCAGTTAATCCGCCGTCAATAATGAATTCTGACCCTGTTGAGTAGCTAGACTCATCAGAAGCTAAGAATAGTACCATGTTTGAAACTTCTTCTGGTTGCGCCACGCGTTTTAAAGGAATGTGTTTAGCAAATTCTTCTACAGCTGCTTTTGTATCTTCTTGAACAACCATAGGTGTAGCGATAACTCCTGGATGTACAGAGTTTACGCGGATTCCCATTGGGGCTAAGTTTATCGCAGCTGCTTTCGTCATACCACGAACTGCAAATTTTGTATCAGTGTAACCTACAGCACCGGCAACTAAACCATTCATTGAAGATATGTTGATGATTGAACCTCCACCAGTTTTCATCATTGAAGTTGCTGCAGTTTTCATACCCAAGAATACTGAGACTTGGTTAATGTCTACGATACGACGATATTCCTCAACTGTAATATCAAGCATATTTTTCGCCATTGTAATACCAGCGTTGTTTACTAATACGTTTACTGGACCGAAAGCTTCTTCCGTTTTTGCAATAACTGTTGTCCAATCTTCTTCTGATGTTACATTATGTTTAATGAAAAGGGCATTTTCACCTAATTCGGTAGCAAGTGCATTTCCTTTTTCCTCATTTAAATCTGTTAAAACAACCTTTGCACCATGCTCAATGAATAATTTTGCATGTGCTGCACCCATGCCTTGTGCTGCTCCTGTAATAACTGCTACTTTACCTGATAAACGACTCATATAAAATGCCTCCTAAGATAGATTGATATAATGTGATAGTTGACTATCATGTTTTACACTTTCTAGTAAACAGTTTTTTTATGACAATGTCAATCAATCCGTCCGTTTTAGTTATGCCTCAATATAGCGTAAAAATACATCCTTCATCATTGCAAGCTGCTTGTCCGAAGAAAGCAATGACGAAAGACTGGTACCATGCTTCGTTAAGCTAGATTTAAACGAAAATAAGCTGAAATTTTGCACCATTGTCAAGATAAATACATCCAAATCCACGTCCGATCTTAATGAGCCATCTCGCTGCCCCTGTTCACCTAATGTGAATAAAATGCCGGCTAATCTGCCTCTTGCAGATAAGTACTCCGCGTATTGCTCTGGCGATTCCTCTGCAATTTTCTCATATAAATCATAGGACTCGAAAAATTTTGCTAAGCGCAATTGTGGGTCGTTTGTCATTTCAATATAATAATCCAAAATTTGATCGATCTTTTCATATGCCGTCACAGTCTGCTCGATAATCTTTCCAATATCCGAGGCCATTTCATCTGTAATCGCATTCGTTGCCGCAATCATTAAATACTCTTTTTTGGGAAAATAGCGAAATAACGTCGCAATCCCTATATTAGCGGCTGTAGCCACATCTTGCATTTGTATTGTTTTTACACCGTGTTCCAAAAATAATTCCTTTGCAATCTGAATAATGTTTTGACGGCGTTGTTGTTTCTGTTGTTCTCGTTTACTCATATTCGTCACTCCACCTGTTCTTCATCCATTGATTGTAACATGTTTGATAGCTATCAACTTATATTCGTATCGTAGTATAGCATCAAGAAATTGCTGAAATGCAGTCATTAATATTGGATTTTTTATAGCCTAAAACTTTGGATAATACTATATGAAGGAAGTTTGTTACATTGATTGAAATATATCATTTATGTATTCAATGGCAAACAGTATTACAAATAGGGGAAGTTTATATAAATGAATAAGAGAGGAGGTGCCTATAAAATTTGGTCATCTCCTCTTTTTATTTCAATTATTCATTAAAATTGGTTTGCAAAAGTACCCCAATTTTCTACCTTGTTTAAGGGAGGGAATATGGATTGGAAGTGAACTATTATGGAGGAATTATTTAACGTAGGATATGAATGGAAAAGCCTCCTATCTCCATATCTGATTGCTTGAATGGCGAATGGTAATTCACGTCTGTATATGTCATTTCGTTTTGCTGCAACAGTCTGAGTAAATTGTCCATCTATATCCAAATCCACATATACATTATATACATAGGAACCTCCATGTTTAGTCCATTTACCGAGTACTTCATCTCTCATAAAGGTAA
Organism: Psychrobacillus psychrotolerans; assembly: GCF_900115805.1. Taxonomy (GTDB): domain Bacteria; phylum Bacillota; class Bacilli; order Bacillales_A; family Planococcaceae; genus Psychrobacillus; species Psychrobacillus psychrotolerans. Next base: position 210,135 of record NZ_FOXU01000002.1, on the reverse strand, counting down.
TTTTATCGCGGGAAAATTTTAATCCAATTGTTAAAAAAAGGTCCGCAGTTATATCAGAATATGTCAGTGTGTGCCTCCTAAGATTTATGGGACCTGTAGAGGTAACTCCATCTCTGAACTCAACATAAAGTTTATCGGGGTTAAAAAGACTCAAGCAACCACTTCCTAATACTTTTTTCTTGATATTATGATATTTCTTCATCGTTAATACGTGGATATTTTTTTGTGTCATTGAACGTGGGGCATAATGAAGTTACTTGGCGGTAACAAAAGTAGCAGGAGCTACGAACTAAAGCATCGTTAAGTGATGAACTTGTAGTAAAGACATGGACCTTTTAGAAACATTTAAAATACACTTATGCAATTCAGGTGAAATATATCCTTTCATAAGAAAAACACACCGCATGGCGGTGTGTTTTTTCTTAGAGATAGTACTCTCTTATTTATTTTCCATTATTTTAGAGCGAATAATGAAGGACATATCATTTGAGCTTTCTAGTGAAAACGAATTTCCCATACCATTTTGCACGTCAATGACAATTTGGAGATGTTGCCAGTAAGAAGAGTTTGAAGCATGCATAAAATATGGTACGTTCATAACTTCACCTATTTTTTCATCTCGGCTACCAAGATAAAAGTCACCCTCTGTCATACAGATTGGTGAAGTCCCATCACAGCAACCTTCTGAATGAACAAATATAAGTTTGCCATGTTGTTTCTGTAGTTGCGTAATTAAGTCTTGAGCTGCAGTTGTCGCAATGACTTTTTCCATTTTAGAAGAAGCCCATTGATCCTTTATTGTAACCAACTAAAATACATTTAGTTTGTTGGTAATGAGATAGCATCATTAAGTGGTTTTCACGGCCGATACCGGATTGTTTGTAACCACCGAATGCAGCATGTGCAGGGTATTGGTGGTATGTGTTAGTCCAAACGCGACCAGCCTGTACAGCGCGACCTGCACGATAAGCAGTTTCGCCACTACGTGACCATACACCAGCGCCTAAGCCGTATACTGTATCATTTGCAATTTCCATTGCATCGTCAAAGTCTTTGAATGTTGTCACAGCTAGAACTGGACCAAATATTTCTTCTTGGAAGATACGCATTTTGTTATTACCTTTGAATACAGTCGGTGCTACATAGTAACCTTCTGCTTGATCGCCGTCTAATTTGTTTTGGTAACCGCCGATTAGTAATTCTGCGCCTTCTTGTTGACCAATTTCAATATAAGAAAGGATTTTATCCATTTGTTGTTTAGAAGCTTGTGCACCCATCATTGTTTCAGTGTCTAGTGGGTTACCAATTTTGATTGCTTTTACGCGTTCTAATACTTTTTCCATGAATTTTTCGTAGATGGATTCATGTATTAATGCACGTGAAGGAGCTGTACAAATTTCACCTGAGTTAAGAGCGAATAATACGAAGCCTTCAATTGCTTTGTCTAAGTACTCATCATCTGCATCCATTACGTCTTGGAAGAAGATATTTGGTGATTTACCACCAAGCTCTAACGTTACAGGAATGATATTTTCTGTTGCATATTGCATAATAGAGCGTCCTACAGCAGTTGAGCCAGTGAATGCAATTTTAGCAATACGTGGATTTGATGCAAGTGGTTTCCCAACTTCTAAACCTGTTCCTTGAACGATGTTGAATACACCTTTTGGTAAAAGATCTTGGATTAACTCGATTAATACACACATAGAAGCTGGTGTTTGTTCAGCAGGCTTCATTACGATACAGTTCCCTGCAGCTAAAGCCGGTGCGATTTTCCATGCAGCCATAAGTAATGGGAAGTTCCAAGGAATAATTTGACCAACTACTCCTAGTGGTTCGCTGTAGTGATATGCTACAGTATCGCCGTCGATTTCACTAATACCGCCTTCTTGTGCACGAATAACTCCTGCGAAATAACGGAAGTGATCAACTATTAAAGGAACGTCAGCATTTAATGTTTCACGTACAGCTTTACCATTGTCCCAAGTTTCAGCAACAGCAATTGTTTCAAGGTTTGCTTCAATACGATCTGCAATTTTATTTAAAATTTGTGAACGGTAAGAAACAGTAGTTTTACCCCAAGCATCTTTTGCAGCGTGTGCAGCATCTAGTGCTAGCTCAACATCCTCTGCAGTAGAGCGTGGTACTGATGTAAATACTTTGCCCGTTACTGGAGATATAACTTCAAGGTATTGTCCTTTAACTGGAGCAACCCATTCTCCACCAATGAAATTTTGATATTGTTCTTTAAAGTTTACTAAAGAACCTTCAGTATTTGGATTTGCATATATCATAATATAGTGCCTCCTAAGATGTGTTTTTGTCATGTAATTAACACGTAGTTAGCTAAAAGAAATTCACTACTATATTAGTATACTACTATATTTTTTTAAGAGCCTCTTTTTCAATTTTCGATAAATAGACACATCTAAATAATCTGAGTTAGCCATTTATATTAAAAGTGAATAATTAGTTATGCCGGTGAGCGTTCTTCTCGCCACACTGGTGAACACCAGAAGTTTAGAGTTATGAGCCCGAGCAAGTGGTCTATCCGCTCGCAAGCGAGGTACATACGCCCATCCCTGGGTCCTATCCGCCCATAGCTTTTTTAAAGTGAATTCTTTATACTTATTTTCCGTTCACAAAAATGACAAAAATAATTGACAACTTTGTGAACGTATTGGATAATATAAGTATAAAGGGGTGTTACAATATGGAATCTTACGTAAAAATGTTGCACGCTACTAAATTGGTCGGAGCTACTTTACTTACAATCGGAATTGCTATTTTTATATATGGATCATTAATAAGTGAGTTTAGTACAGTTATGGGCATTGGAATTGGCGTTGTCATGGGAGCAGTTTTTATCTTTTTAATCGGAATGATATTAGTGGCTTCTGAAGAAATGATTTTGAATTCGAGTAAATATAAAAAAGAGAGCGTTTAGTATAACGCTCTCTTTTGTTTTAATTAGTAAGCTACAAAAAAGGGGGATCCAGACTCTAGAGTCTAGATCCTCCTTTTTACTTTTCAAATACTTACATATCCCAAACCAATACAAGTAGCGTACCGAAGATAGTGAATAAAGCGATGATCAAAGCATAGTAAATATTAATGTAAATTGATCCTTTATCCTTGGTTTCTCCAGCATGCATGAAGACAACGACCTGTAATCCTGCTTGAACGAAAGCAGTTATTAGTAGCACAGTCATGCCCATAGTGTAGGACATGTCAGTAAAGTAAACCAAAAGTGCAACTGCAGTCAGTACGATTGAAAATGCAAAGCCCATTACTTGTTTAACAGGGAATAATTCTTTCATATTACATCATTCCTTTCAAGTAGATGAAGCTGAAGATGAAGATCCAAATGATATCAAGGAAATGCCAGTATAGAGAGAAAATAAATGATTTGTTGGCTGTTTCGGGAGTTAAGCCACGTTTTTTAATCTGGATTAGTATAAATAATCCCCAGAATAATCCCAAAGTTACATGTAAACCATGTGTTCCCAGAGTTGTTAGTAGAGCTGCAGTGAATGCACTAGTTTGAAGCCCAGCCCCAACATGTACATAATGGGTGAACTCATAAATCTCTACTCCTAGGAAAGCAGCTCCTAATATCAATGTAATGATAAAGAATCCCATTGTTGCTTTTTTCTTATTTAACCGCATAGCGTGAATACCAAGACCAATAGTAAAACTACTAGTCAAAAGTAAAATAGTTTCGATTAATACTGGTGTAATTTCAAAAATTTCAGCACCGGATGGTCCATTACCAATACGATTTTCTAATGTGAAATATGCAGTGAAGAGTGTTGCGAATAGCATAATTTCAGCACCGATGAAGATCCAAAATCCTAGTATTTTCAGGTTATTTTCTTCCGTACTATATTCAAGTGGAAGCGAGTTATCTACCTTCATTTTTTAGCACCTCGCAATCTTGTTTCCGTTTCTTTAATTTCTTCTACAGATATATATCTTCCGTGATCTTGCTCGAATGAACGGTAAACTAAACAAGCTAATATACCGATTAAGGAGACAATTACCACTGGCCATATACTAAATACCATAGCGAACCCAAATACAAAGAACATACAACTCATGATAAATGGTAAACCACTATTATTTGGCATATGAATCTTTTCTATCTCGCCTTTAAATAACTCATGACCGTTTTTCTTAGAATCCCAGAATGCTTGTGTAGAAGCAACCTGTGGTGTAATTGCAAAGTTATACTCTGGTATTGGGGTATGCGTCGACCATTCAAGTGAACGTGCATCCCAAGGATCATTACCGATATCTCTAGGTGAATAACGAATACTATAGTAAATATTATAAACAAGTAGAACAAAGGCAATTGCCATAATTGCAGCACCGCCAAATGAAACCATGTTCAGTAGACTAAAACCAGTCGATTCAGAGTACGTATACATACGACGTGCCTGACCATCTAAGCCAGTAATATACATTGGTATAAAGGCTAATACAAAGCCAATTGTAAGTAACCAAGCAGTCCATTTACCAAGTCTCTCATTCAACATAAAGCCAAAGATTTTTGGCCAATAGAATGTCATACCAGCCAGCATAGCGTAAACTACTCCAGGAATAATTACGTTATGGAAGTGGGCCACTAAGAACATCGTATTGTGATATTGATAGTCAGCTGCTGACATCGCAAGCATTACACCGGTAACTCCCCCTAATGTGAAGAGTGGAATAAAGAGCACCGAATAGAGCATTGGTGTTGTAAATTCGATTTTCCCTTTCCATAAGGTGAATAACCAGTTAAATATTTTAACACCGGTTGGAATAGCAATCGCCATCGTTGTAATAGAGAATATACTGTTTGCAAATGGTCCTTGACCCATTGTAAAGAAATGGTGAGCCCAAACGACGAAAGAAAGGACTGAAATAACGACCATTGATGCAACCATCGATTTATATCCGTACAGGTTACGTCGTGCAAATGTTGGAATGATTTCACTGTAAAGACCAAATGCAGGCAATATTAAAATGTATACCTCCGGATGACCCCAAACCCAGAATAGGTTAGCCCAAAGCATATCCATACCACCATTATCGGTAGTGAAGAAATTTGTGCCAAACAATCTATCCATCGTTCCCATTGCTAATAATACTGTTAAGACAGGGAAAGCAAAAACGATAATAACGTTTGCTATGAAAGCTGACCATGTGAACATTGGCATCTTCATAAGAGTCATGCCGGGTGCTCTCATTTTTAATATCGTTGTTATAAAGTTAATACCAGTCATTAGTGTACCGATACCAGCTATTTGAATAGCAATCATGTAATAGTTCGTCCCAACAGACGTACTAAACTCATTACCTGCTAGTGGGAAGTAGGATGTCCATCCTGCATCAGGTGAACCACCTATTATAAATGACAGGTTGAATAATCCCATACCCATAAAGAATAACCAAAAACTTAACGCATTTAAGCGTGGAAATGCAACATCTCGTGCTCCAATTTGTAGTGGAACAAGAAAGTTAAAGAAAAATATAATGAACGGCATAGCCATAAATAGGATCATTACAATTCCGTGCGTTGTGAAGACCTCATTATAATGTTGTGAATCTAAAAATGTATTTTCAGGCATAGAAAGTTGATAACGCATCATAATTCCATCTACGCCACCGCGGAATAGCATAAGTAATGCGGTTAATAAATACATGATACCAATTCGTTTATGGTCAACAGTAGTTATCCATTCACGCCATAGGTATCCCCATTTCTTGAAGTAGGTTATTCCTACAACAATCGCAAGCATAGTTAGTCCGATACCAACCATGGAAGCGTATATTAAAAAGCTTGGATGTGGTACTGCAAAACGATCAAAGAAATCCATACTTTTTGTAACTCCTTTCAAAAAAATAGTGTGTATTCATCGAGCATTAATGATTTGAATGATCTTGTGTTTCGTGTTCCTCATGGTGTTCGGAATCTACATCTTCTTCTGCATCCGTATCAGTAGAACCGTGATTATGTTCTGGAGGAGGAGCAAATTCTAAATGTGTTCCCGTATAAGTAGAACGTCCAAGATGCCCGGGTTCTAATAACTCTTCAAATTTTTCTTCTGTAAGAGGTGAAGCCGTTGCGTGTACTTCTTCTACCCATTCCATATACTCTTTAGGGGACATTGCAGTAACTTCAAATGTATTTTCTGCAAATCCAGCTCCACTAAAGTTTGCATTTCTACCCATAAATTCACCAGGTTGATCTGCAGCTAAGTGTAAAGTTGTAACCATGTCAGACATAGCGTATTTTTGACCGCCTAGCTGTGGAATCCAAAAGCTTGTGATTGGGCCATATGAATATAGTTTAAATTCAATAGCACGATCTTCAGGAATATATAAATAGTTAACTGTTTCAATATTTTCTTCTGGATAACTAAAATGCCATTTCCAGTTAGATGAAGAAGCATAAATAACTAAAGGCTCTTGATCTTCGTATCCCGCTGGAGTTGCTTCGACTTCATAGTTACTTTTCACAGAAACAATAGAAAGGAAGATAACGATAATAATAGGAATACCAATACAAATTGCTTCGACTATTGGGCTTCCTTCGATATGTGGTGGCTCGTAATCTTTTGGTTGTTTAGAAGCGCGGTATTTCAGTAAGACAAAAACTAGAATAGCTAAGACCACAATGACGATGCCTAACATAAGCCAAATTGATAGCATAATATCGTCAGCCTGTGTTTTTGCTTGAGGACCTTTTGGATCTAAGACTAATAATGGTTCACAACCTGTTAGCACGGTGGTAATAGTGATAACCATGGTTAAAAGAAGCCATTTCATTTTTAATTTCATTCTTCTACCCCTTCCAAAAATATTTATATAAACGAATAGAAAACAGATATGGTCTCTGTATGCCTCTATCTTATTACCAGTACTGCTAAAAACAAAATGATAAAATCCAACTTCACAAAACGTTCATTAAGATGTGAACAAATTAAAGTAAATTGGTAACGTAATTGTGAAGTGTGCGGAGATATAAGGAAATAGAGGAAAAGTGAGCATACTAAAAGGCGACAGAACAACTATATGTTGTTCTGTCGCCTTTACTTTTTACTCTATCATTTTTAAAAGGGCTTCTCTTCCAATCATGCCCGGAGTAATACCGAGTTCTTCTGCTTCATAGGTAATGGATTCGAGTGGTGCATCTAGAAGCTGGGTAATTGTTTTTACTCCAACAGCTCTTCCGGCAATAACCTTTCTATCCTTTAACTTTTCATTTAGCAGTGCAACGTCTAAGGCGCCACACATTATATATCCTTTGTCATTCGTGACAACGAGTAAGTTGGTTTTCGGCAGTTCCACAGAAATCGATAGAAACGTGTGTCCCTCGATATTAATTGGTTCTAGGTTAATCATGAACTAAGCAGTCCTCCTTTTACTATCTCTACAATTTATGTAAACGATAGAAAAAGCGTGTTTATTTTCGGTTCTTCTTAAAGAAAGCATATTAGAATGGACCGTATACTGGGTTAATGTTACTGAAAAGAATGAGTAATACTATTGCCATTCGGCCGCACTTTCATATTTTGAAGTGAGTACCGTAACGTCAATAGGGGGAAGAGCGTGACTCCACTCCTAAATGAGATACTTTAAGGGACAGGCTAAAGTAGACGTTCAAAGAAAAAGGGGAGAGGGCTATGACATTCACCGTCTCCCTTTCACTCTGTTCTGTCCAAAGCCATCGAAAATAATGGATGTATGAAACCGATGCCAACTGCTATATATATTCCATATCTAGTTGGTTACACTGTGTCATAGGTAACCTTTTAAGCCTGTTTTTTCTGCTGATTTTATTTCTTTTTCCAATTCTTCTATGCTTTCAGCACGATGTTCATTTTTCTTTTTAATGGCAGCCACATCTTCCTTCGGTGCATATTCCATTGCTATTTCGGCTGCTTCCATATGTCTGATTGTTTTCTTAAGCCTTTCTTCACTATTCGCCCGATCATTAGGACCACGTTTGGTTTTAGGCATATCTTTTCCTCCTTTAAATTGATGCTATCAAAAGATAGTGTTCCCGAACCTAACAAGACTATGAACTACCAAGTTAATCCACGAGTGAATAAATACAGGTTGAAGTTGCCATAGTAATCCTTAAGGCAAATGAAGGAGGACTTTAAATGGATCACACGCAAATGAGTTGGAAAGAAGATAATGTTATTGCACGTTTACACAATTCTGTGGATAATGTGACGCTTGCTGTTGGTCAAGCTTTGACTAATCCTACAGATCGGTCTATCCAAAATGCGGAGGACATGATTGAACGTGCCAATAAGTCGATTGCAATGGCATTAGAAAGTAGAGGGAATTTAGAGCCAATCAGTACGCTTCAGGAACAGCTACATCAAAATGTAGAGAAACTCCATACGTTACACTAATAAGTGGGATTTTTTAAATGCTAACCTACCGTCTTATCCAGGCAGTAGGTTTTTTTCTTAAGACCATGTTGATGTTATATTGTCGAAGTATTAAAGTCATTAATCTGACAGATAAATGTTAATATAATAGAAGGAAGTTATATTCTAAATATTCATGTAATTAAAGGGGAGAATACAATGACAAATAATTATCCGAAAAAGTTAAATGAGAGAATCTATTTAATCGATGGATTTGATATGGGAGAGTCAGAACGTACCGGTACATATGTCATCGATGAACTGGAACTTACTATTGTAGAAACTGGACCAAGCCCATCTGTAAAGTATGTGAAAAGTGGCTTAGAGTTATTAGGATTTTCATTAGACCAAGTGAAATACATAATCGTTACACATATCCATCTGGATCATGCTGGAGGAGCAGGCCTTTTAATGGAGGAATGTCCAAATGCTCAACTTGTGGTTCACCCAAAAGGAGTAAGACATCTGGCAGAACCAACGAGGCTAATAGCTGGAGCAAAGGCCGTATATGGGACTAAATTTGAGGAATTATTCAATCCAATTATTCCAATTCCCCAAGAGCGTATGGTTATAAAAAATGATGGGGATATATTGAAAATAGGAGATACGTGTATATTGAAATTTTTTGATACTCCTGGACATGCAAATCATCATTTCTCTATCTATGATCCTGTTAGCAATGGAATGTTTACGGGGGACACAGTTGGCGTTCGCTATGAGCAATTGGTATCAGATGGAGTTGACTTCTTCTTGCCATCGACTTCACCAAACCAATTTAATCCAGTCGCTATGCAAAGAGCAATAGAGCTTTTTGCACAAATGAATCTTCAATCTATTTATTATGGGCATTATGGAATGACTAATTCTCCTGAAGAAGCACTTTCTCAAGTATCGATGTGGTTAAATATATTTATGGCAGAAGCAGAAACTGTCTATGAGGAAGATAAAGGATATGAAGAACTAGCGAGTAGATTAGAAAAGTTAGTAAAAAAGCATCTAGGCAATGAAGGAATTTCTGAAAATCATGAAGTATTTAGATTAATTCAATTAGATCTGGAAGTAAGTTCCATGGGAATAATTGATTATTTGACGAAACAAGATAAGGCTAAAGCCGATTATTGAATTTGTATTTACGGAATAATCCCTATAGAATTGATATATATAAAGAAAAAGGGGACATTTGGTGGAATTTTTTTTAATTATCTTATTGTTGTTAGGCATTATTGGATTATCCAATTTTATTAATCACTTTTTTCCATTTATACCGGTACCACTAATTCAAATTGCGCTTGGAGTTTCGCTTGCTGCTGTTCCTTTAGGCATACATATTGAGTTAGAACCGGAGCTATTTTTTGTTCTATTTATTGCTCCATTACTGTTCTATGATGGAAAAAATGTATCGAGACATGAGTTATGGAAGTTACGCAAACCAATTTTCATGTTGGCGCTTGGACTTGTGTTCTTAACTGTGTTAGTCATAGGGTATTTAATACACTGGCTTATACCATCGATTCCATTATCTGCGGCATTTGCATTAGCAGCTATTTTATCTCCAACAGATGTTGTGGCAGTAGGCGCCATTTCTAGTCGGGTGAAAATTCCAAAAACAATTACGCATATCCTTGAAGGCGAAGGCCTTATGAATGATGCATCTGGACTAGTAGCATTTAAATTTGCGGTCGCAGCTACTGTAACAGGCGTTTTCTCGCTAGCAGAAGCAAGTGTGAGTTTTGTGGTAATAGCATTAGGTGGATTTCTTGGAGGTGCACTACTAGCCTATATAATCATTCGTTTGAAAGTGTTTATACGACGTTTGGGTATGGAAGATGTAACGCTGCATATGCTTATTCAACTGTTAACGCCTTTCGTTATTTTTTATATAATAGAGCATGTTAATCTTTCAGGAATTCTTTCAGTTGTAGCAGCTGGTATTGTACATGCCATATTCAAAGATCGTGAACAGTCACCAGCTATACAATTACAATTAGTCTCGAAAAGTACTTGGACGATTCTTATATTTATATTAAATGGACTTGTATTCGTGCTACTTGGATTACAAATTCCAAGTGTTTCTCAAGAAATATTTGATAGCCCGTTATTTGATAATTATCAGGTAATTATGTATATCTTCATTATAACTGCGGCTCTTCTAATACTTCGTTGGCTTTGGATTTATATAGCTTGGTGGATTGGTTGGTTTATGAAGGAGAAAAATCTAACTAAACCTTCTCTTCGTTACGTAGCTATTACAACTATTGCAGGAGTACGAGGTGCAGTTACTTTGGCCGGAGCTTTTACAATTCCGTATTTCCTAGCCAATGGTGATGTTTTTCCACAGCGTGCATTGATCATTTTCATAGCAGCAGGAGTCATTTTAGTAACACTAGTACTGGCAAGTATTGTCCTTCCTTTACTAGCGAAGTCAGAAAAAGCTGGTACGGAGGAAGCTAAAGAAGAGATGGAAAGATTGGCTATACTTCAAACAGCTGAGAGAGCGATTGATACATTGCGTGATCTGACAACCGAAGAAAATCATGGAGCAGCAGTCTCGATTATTGCTCAATACAATGAAATAAGAAATCAGCTTTTGTTTGTAAGTGAAGATGAAGCAGACCGTATAAAAGAACTAGAAACATACACTCGAATGAAAGTGTTAGAAGTCGAAAGTGATTTTATCGAAAAGTTAAAAACAAATAATAAAATTGATCGTGAATCACTAAACTTAATAGAAGAGCATATTCATCGTATGCGGGTGGCTGTGACTAATCGCTTATTATATCGTGGGTTACTTGTTTGGACCGTGATTAAAAGAGGATATTATAACATTTTAAAGATATTCACTAATAAAAAACGTGATTCCATTAAAATTCGTTTAGAAAAAGGACATGAAGTAGTAAGTTTTAAAGTGAAAATGGCAAAAGCTGCTATTAAGTACTTGAGAGAAACCATGACCCCAGAAAACGAGGTAGTTCATGTACAACTTATTGGAGAGTATAATGAAATGATAGTTAAATTTAAGCTAGCCAATAAATTGACTGATTCTGGTCATTATATAAGTGTACAAAGAGAGCTGCGTGATAAAGCTTTTCAGGCGGAACGAGATGAAATTCAACGCTTATATCAAAGTGGTGAAATAACTTTAGAAATAACTAGGAAAATGCGAAGACATATCAATATACGTGAAGCCTATTGGATGGAAGAAAATAGTATTCATACGCATTAATGAAAAACGTACTGACTAAACATAGTCGGTGCGTTTTTTTGTTACAGAAGTAAATTTATTTAACAAAATTTAATCATTATTTTTCCCGTGTAATCCTTTCTTGAAAGGTGATACTACGAAGAGTAAGACGAAGGAGGAAGGTAGAATGACGATAAACAAAGAAATTGAAGCGTTGAAAGCATACACCAGTATGGATCGAAGTGTTTTAAGTATTTATTTGAATACCAATCCTGCTGATCCTGAACAACTAAATGGTGCTTGGGCAATTCATCTGAAAAGTGGCTTAAAGCGTATCGGAGAGTATATAGAAGCTTCAGGTGATGAAAAAGAACTAAAAGCATTTAATAAGGTAAAGGAAAAAGTAAAAAATGAGATGGAAAAAAACTCACTAGAGTTACGTAAAGGCGCCGTCATTTTTGCCAGTGCAAATGAGGATTTATGGTCTGTTCATTATGTGCAGGTACCTGTAAAAACAAATTTCTATTGGGAAGACCATCCTGTTACAGAGCAATTGGAGTATATGTACAAAGCATATCCAGAAGCGGGTATAATCATGCCAAGCTTTGGGGAAGTTCGAATTTTAGACACAGCATTGGGATTTGTTCGTGATGATGTAACGTTCAAATATGACCCAGTTTCCGAAACATGGAATGAAAAGGTCAAAATAGATAGTAGAGGAAGGCGAGCCGTTGCTGATAGCAAAACTGCTGTATTAGATACACATTACAGAGTTAATGCAAGTACATTTTATAAAGGGATGAGGACAACCGTTGAACAGTTAAGGAAAAAAAGAGGTTGGCGAGAATATCATGTAGCGGGAGAAGCAGAAATGGCGAATGCATTTACAGATACACTAAGGGATTCTCCAGCAAGTTGCGTTTACAAAAATTTAAATAATAGTAAAGCAAACGAAGTGATCAATCAAATCCTTGAAAAGTAGCCAACAACAATTGAAAGATATTACCAAAATATCCTGTTGAATTTTCTAGTATAAATGATGAAAAAAAACACAATATAAGCTTACAAGGAGGTGAACAACATGCCAAACAGTAATTCAAATCAACTTCTAGTACCCGGCGTAAAACAAGCCCTTGATCAAATGAAATATGAGATCGCACAAGAATTCGGTGTTCAACTTGGAGGAGAAGCTTCAGCGCGTGCTAACGGTTCCGTTGGCGGAGAAATAACTAAGCGTTTAGTAGCTCAAGCCCAATCACAAATGAGTGGAAATCAATTTAGCAAATAATAACAATTAGGTCGGTGGAGAAATCCACCGACTTTTTTGTTGATCATTAAAGCTAAGGGATTCCGAAGTTTTTAACGATGAACACTTTACCTGTAATTAACTAGCATTTTGTATGGACAAACAACGGCGAGCTATTTCGGATTCTAACAGTTCCAGAAAATCTGGATTTAGTTTTAGTTTTTTTGCTGTTAAATAAGACTCGATTAGAAGATCATCAGACATTTTACTCATAACCCCTCGCACCTCCGTTTTATATTTATTATGTAATTTGCTTAACAACAATTAGAGATTAACACCATCATTTATTAATCCGTCAAAGCGATTAAGCTTTTATCTTTCACAAGACTAATTTAACAAACATTTCACTTGAGAACAACTGTTCTGTTATCCACAACGAAAAGTGGGTAATATGTTAGTAAGTTGTTAGTAATGTTAAAAAACCTATATATACCAGTGTGAATTTTGTGTATAAAGTTATGCACAATTTTGAAAAAATCGAATTTTGTCGAAACATTTTCCTTAAAAATCATTAGAAACGAGGTTCTAAAACATTTTTCTATGAAAAAAATCGAATTATTTTATGTTTTGTCTAAATAAATCCAAGTTCGGGTACCGTTAGTATATAAAAGAGGCAAAAATATTAATTATTTAAATTTTATCCACATCTTACAGTGGATAAGTTGTGAGTTACTAACAAATTAATGTCAAAATTGTTGTTATAACAACCTATTGGTTGTGCATAACTTTATCCACAGTCACTTTTTCGAACTGATGTCGAATAATAGGTGTAATAGGACAATCCAATAGCGACATATTTTGGTGTAAATCAATAAAAGGAAGTGAACAGGATATCCAATAAAAAGTGTAAAAAATGTAACAAACTAAATGGGAAAGGAACTTGTCCGTGTAAATAAAAAGGTCATGGCCCCCACAATAATTGTGGGGGTCATGATTTTTCCTAATAATATTTACTCACCGTCTTTATCTTCCTCTTCTAGTTCTTGTTCTACATCTTCTTCCATATTGTCATCTACATCGGATTCATTATCTCCATCACCACATCCAGCTAATAAACCAACAGATAGGAATGCTGCTGCACCTATCTTCCACCATTTTTGTCCTGCTATAGATTGTTCAGTCATGTTAAACTCCTCCATTTTCTGATTATTTGTTTATTAATAAGTACTTACCCCAAAAGTATTCTGTTATAAACATTTTATAAGAGGTGTTTTTACATTTTATAAAAAAAACTACCTCTTCGTGTTAAGAAGAGGTAGTAAACGCACGAGAAGTTTCCTTTTTTAAATACATATGCATTGTTTCTATATCCACACTAAAAATACGATCTTCTGTAATGGAGGGAACAATACTACGTATTGATTGCCATTTGTTTTGTAAAGCAGGGGACATGAGGATATTTCCTCTATATTCCACTCCTTGTGCCGCACAAATTGCCTCAATTGCTATGACCCTACGGCAATTCTGGATAATTTGATGAGCGTGTCTTGCCCCAATAGTTCCCATACTTACATGATCTTCCTGATTTGCGGAAGAGGGAATAGAATCGACGGAGGCAGGATGAGCCAGGGTTTTGTTTTCAGAAACGAGACTTGCTGCTGCATATTGCAAAATCATGGCCCCAGATTGTAATCCAGGTTCTGGACTTAAAAAAGGTGGTAGTCCTTCGTTTAAATAGGGATTTACTAAGCGTTCGATTCTACGTTCAGATACATTTGCAAGTTCAGCCATTGCTACTTTTAAGAAATCCATGGCAAATGCAATAGGTTGGCCGTGGAAGTTCCCTCCGGAAATAATTACTTCTCCATCCTCTAGGATTAACGGGTTATCAGTAGCTGCGTTCATTTCTATTTCAAGTTTTTCTTTTACATAAGCAAGGACCTGCCAGCTAGCTCCATGAATTTGAGGTATACATCTTATGGAGTAAGCATCTTGCACACGTTTTTCTCCTTGTTTAGTTACAAGTTGGCTGCCTTTGAGCCACTGGAGCATTCTTTTAGCAACTTCCACCTGTTCTGGATAACCTCGCGCTTCATGGATATCTGGGTGAAAAGCATCTGTAATGCCGTATAAAGCTTCCATTGTCATAGCAGCAATCCATTCGCTCTGATAGGCAAGTGTTTCCGATTCTAACCAATTGATAACGCCCTGGGCAGTCATTGCTTGCGTTCCATTGATCAACGCAAGACCTTCTTTAGCTTCTAGTACAATGGGTGATAAACCATGCTTTTCCCAAACTAGATGAGAGGGGATATGATTGTTACCATCCCAGACAAAGCCTTCTCCTATTAAAACAAGTGCTAGGTGCGAAAGGGGAGCTAAATCACCAGATGCCCCAAGTGAACCTTGTTGAGGAATTACAGGATGTATTTGATAGTTAACCATGTATGCTAGTCGTTCTAATACTTCTAAACGAATACCTGAAAAGCCTTTTAGTAATGCATTTAAGCGAAGTACTACCATTGCGCGTGAAACTATTTCTTCAAATGGTTCTCCCATTCCACACGCATGAGAACGAATAAGATGAAGTTGCAGGGCATGAACATCAGAATCGTTTATACTTACATCACTAAATTTACCAAAACCGGTGTTTATGCCATATACAGTTTGGCCAGTTTCTACAATCCGTTCAACAACTTTTCGGCTTTTCACAACATTTTCTTTTGCACTATTATCTATTATAATTTGTTCATTTTGATATAAAATTGCTCTCATATGTTCTAGAGTAAGACCATTTCCTTTTAAGTTTATCAAGACTCATCACGTTCTTTCCAAGTTGAATTTGTGTCATCCTTAACCGACCACTTTCACTCCTTTTTTCCAAACACTATTTACATGATTTACCCCAAATAAATACTGTAATTGCTGATAATTTGACACGTTCCAGAGCACAATGTCGGCTTGTTTTCCTACTTCTAACGAGCCAACTTTATCTTCTATTTCTATAGCGCAGGCCGCATTATAGGTGGCTGCACACAAGCTCTCTGCAGGAGTAAGCCGCATCGAAATGCAAGCTAAGTTCATTACAAGGGGCATGGACGTGGTAGGAGATGATCCAGGATTGCAGTCTGTTGAAATCGCTACAGGTACGCCAGCATCAATCATTTCTCGGCCCCTTGCAGCAGTCTCTCGTAAATATAATGCTGTTGCAGGCAATAGACAGGCGATAACTCCTTTTTTAGCCATTGCAGCAATTCCCATATCCGATACTTTCAATAAGTGCTCTGCTGAAATAGCACCCACCTCAGCTGCAAGTTCGGCTCCACCATATGATTCAATCTCATCTGCATGAATCTTAGGGGTTAACCCGAGAGTTTTCCCCGCCTCTAAAATTCGTTTTGATTGCTCCGGGGTAAAGACACCTACTTCACAGAAGACATCATTAAATTTAGCGAGTTTGTCATGGGCTACTCTAGGGAGCATTTCATTGACAACTAAGTCGACATATTGGTCTTCCTTTCCTTTAAAGTCAGAAGGGACAGCATGCGCTCCCATAAAAGTGGGAACAATATCTATTGGGTGTTCTTGTTGTAATCTACGCATAACACGAAGTTGTTTTATCTCTGTCTCTAGATTCAATCCATAACCACTTTTTCCTTCTATAGAAGTAACGCCATGAGCTAAAAAGGAGTCTAATCTTTTCTCTGTTTGTACAAAAATCTTTTCTTCCGTTGCTTCTCTAGTCATGCGGCTAGTCGCATGAATACCTCCACCAGCATTCATAATGTCCATATACGTTGCGCCTTCTAAACGCAACTCAAACTCCCGCTCACGACTTCCTCCATAAACGACATGTGTATGCGGATCAACGAGCCCAGGTGTGACAAGCTTTCCGGATGCATCAATAATTTCTGCTGAATCTATTCGATCTGCGTATTTTATTTGAAGCTCATCTGTTGTGCCAATAGCTTGAATTATTTCATTTTCCAACCATATACTTCCATCCTCAATGATGGAGAGCTCACTCATAGCCTCTTTGGTTCTTGGACCTCTATGTTCACTAGCCAGAGTAACTAACTGAGAGGCGTGTTTTATCCAAACTGCTTTACTCATTTGTTTTAGTCCTCCTTTTTCATCATTGGAATATGGATGTCTTTAGCACGAGCTGTTTTTTCTGCAAGCTCATAGCCAGCGTCAAAATGACGAACTATACCCATACCTGGATCTGAAGTGAGTACACGTTCTAATCTTGCTTCCGCTTCCTTTGTTCCGTCGGCAACTATGACCATACCAGCATGAATGGAATACCCCATTCCAACACCACCTCCATGATGCACGGAAACCCATGTTGCTCCACCGACTGCATTGATCATCGCATTTAGTATTGGCCAGTCGGCAACTGCATCTGATCCATCTTTCATCGCTTCAGTTTCACGATTTGGGGAGGCAACAGATCCTGAATCTAGATGATCTCTTCCTATTACAATTGGTGCACTTAATTCACCAGAAGCGACCATATCATTGATGATTTTACCGAAGCGAGCGCGTTCGCCGTAGCCTAACCAACATATACGAGAAGGTAAGCCTTGGAATTGAATTTTTTCACGCGCCATTTTAATCCAATTGCATAAGTGAGTATTATAGCTAAACTCACGTAAGATTACTTCGTCTGTTTTATATATGTCTTCAGGATCCCCAGATAATGCGACCCATCTAAATGGGCCTTTGCCTTCACAAAACTGTGGTCGGATGTATGCAGGAACAAATCCTGGGAAGCAAAAAGCCCGATCAAAGCCTTCATCCTTCGCAACTTGTCGTATGTTATTTCCATAATCGAATGTAACTGCACCTTTATCCATTAACTCGACCATTGCACGTACATGCGTAGTCATAGAAGTTTTGGAGAGGCTTATATATTCGTTAGGATTATTCTGGCGTAAATCCCTTGCTTCCTCTAGAGAAGTTTGAGAAGGGATGTAGCCATTTAAAGGATCATGAGCTGAAGTTTGATCAGTCAAAATATCTGGTGTAAAACCACGAGCTATCAGTTCAGGTAAAATATCGGCTGCATTTCCAACCAACCCTATAGAAAGAGGTTTCCCAGCCATTTTTGCTTCTTCCGCTAACTGAATAGCCTCGTCTAATGTATGCGCTTTCAAATCTGTGTAATGAGTTTCAATGCGTCTATCTATTCTTGTTTCATCTACTTCTATTGCAATGCATACGCCACCATTCATCGTAACTGCTAATGGCTGTGCAGCACCCATACCGCCTAACCCAGCAGTAAGTGTAATCGTATTTTTTAACGTTCCATTAAAATGTTGTTTAGCAAGTTCAGCAAACGTTTCGTAAGTCCCTTGTACGATTCCTTGAGAACCAATATAAATCCAACTGCCGGCAGTCATCTGTCCATACATCATTAACCCTTTTTTATCGAGCTCATGGAAATGCTCCCATGTAGCGTATGCTGGCACTAAGTTGGAGTTGGCTATTAATACACGTGGTGCATCCATGTGAGATTTAAAAACCGCTACTGGTTTCCCAGACTGGACAAGCAAAGTTTCATCATTTTCTAATTCCTTTAACGAGTGAACTATTGCGTCAAAAGCTTCCCAATTCCGAGCTGCCTTTCCGATCCCACCATAAACAACTAAGTCATCAGGATGCTCTGCTACCTCTGCATCTAAATTGTTCATAAGCATGCGAAGAGCTGCTTCTTGCAGCCAACCTTTCGTATTCAACTTGGTTCCTCTATAACGAATTACCTTATCGTTTGCTGTACCCATTTAAATACCTCCTCAATTCTTACTCCTATTCTATCTAAATATTTAAACTATTTAAGGGGTTTTGTGAAAAAATCGAAAATTTCTCCTCTGCTAACTGGGTACTTTACTAGTGTGCTAGTGTATTGAGAAGTTGGTATGAAACTCTTTTACACATAATTCGTCTGATTATTCAGATATATATAAGGGGGTAATTATATTGAAAAAAGCTTGGTTATTGTTGGTTACCATAAGTCTTTTCGTTATATTAACAGCCTGTAGTAGTAGCGATGAAGAGTTAGCTAAAATGAGTACAGAAGATAGAGCATCGGATTCGGCAGAATTTGAAACTAAAGAAGAGCAAAGTGTTGATGCGGAGAGGGAACAGGAAAGTGTAGCTGAAGAAACTGCGGCACCTAGCACTCGAATGATTATCCATCAGGCTAGAATTAGCACGAATGTAAAGGATTTAAAGAAGGCTCAGCATAATATGGAGCAAAGGGTGAAGGATTATGGAGGCTATATTGTAGAGTCCAACGTGTATTTGGAATCGGATGAAACAAGTTCAGGGAAAATGATAGTGCGAATTCCAGAGAAGCATTTTGAAACGTTTTTGTCTGAAGCGGAAGTAGAGGCATCTAAAGTTTTAGAAAAAAACGTCACTGGTCAGGATGTAACTGAGCAATATGTAGATCTAAGTTCTCGCGTGAAATCGAAACGTGCAGTGGAAGAACGTTTACTAGCATTTATGAAAGATGCAGAAAAAACAGAGGATTTACTAAAAATTTCTAGCGACCTTGCAAAGGTCCAAGAAGAAATAGAGGTATTAGTAGGGAAAATAAAATATTTGGAGAACCAAACATCTTTTTCCACTATCGAACTAACTATGTTTGAAAATCGAGTCATCATTCCAGAAATAGAAAACAAAGATCTGAACACATGGGAAAAAACGAAAAAACAATTTATAACAAGTACCAATGCACTGTTATCAATAGGCTCAGGAATAATCGTATTTATAGTAGGTAACTTACCAGTGTTAATACTTGTAACAATTATTGCAGTTGCAGTTTTTTGGATTATTAAGAAAAGGAAAATAAAAGAATAATAATTTTAATCGCTATTCTAACGGTGAGCATATCGTAAAACAATGAACAAAGCATCTCTTGATTTTCAAAGAGATGCTTTATTCGTGTAAAGAAAAAGGTATCATAATTTCTAAAACTTCATACTATGTATAAATAACTCCCATGAATGGAGGGAAACATGGACATTTTAAACAAGGTAAGAAATTATCGAGAAGAAGAGAACCAGCTCAAGTGGGAAGGTACGTTTAAAGAATTTTTAGCGATTGTGAAGGAACGTCCAGAGGTTGCCCAAACGGCGCATGCACGAGTTTATAGCATGATTAAAAATGCAGGTGTAACGGAACTAGATAACAAAAAAGAATTCAATTTTTTTGGAAATGAAATATTTGGAGTAGAAGATTCACTAGAGCGATTAGTAGAAGAATACTTTCATCCCGCTGCCAAAAGACTAGATGTTAGAAAACGAATTTTATTATTAATGGGTCCAGTAAGTGGTGGGAAATCTACTATTGTAACGCTTCTAAAAAGAGGATTTGAACAATACTCTCGTACTGATGAAGGTGCGGTTTACGCTATAAAAGGCTGTCCAATGCATGAGGATCCATTGCATTTAATCCCGCAGCATTTACGAAAAGACTTTTTTGATGAATATGGAATACGTATTGAAGGTAGTTTGTCACCATTAAACTCCATGAGGCTCGAAAGTGAGTACGGCGGGCGTGTAGAAGATGTCCTGGTGGAGCGCATTTTCTTCTCTGAGGATAAACGAGTAGGAATTGGTACGTTCACTCCTTCCGATCCTAAATCTCAAGATATAGCGGATTTAACGGGATCGATTGATTTTTCAACAATAGCAGAATATGGCTCAGAATCAGATCCTCGTGCATACCGCTTTGACGGAGAGTTGAATAAGGCGAACCGTGGAATGATGGAATTTCAAGAAATGCTCAAATTGGACGAAAAATTTCTATGGCACTTATTATCATTAACACAAGAAGGAAATTTTAAGGCAGGACGTTTTGCGTTAATCAGTGCAGATGAATTGATCGTAGCCCATACGAATGAAACGGAGTACCGTTCATTTATAGCCAATAAAAAGAATGAAGCATTGCATTCAAGAATTATTGTCATGCCGATTCCTTATAACCTAAAGGTCAGCCAGGAAGAGCGCATATATGAAAAGATGATTAGAGAAAGCGATATGACACATGTTCATATTGCGCCACATGCATTAAGAGCAGCAGCAATTTTTTCTATACTGACGAGACTGGAGATTCCGAAAAAAACAGGAATAGATATAGTCAAAAAAATGCGTCTATATGATGGAGAAAATGTGGAAGGATTTAACGACATTGATGTGGAAGAATTGAAGAAAGAATCGCAAAATGAAGGGATGAACGGTATTGATCCACGGTACGTGATCAACCGTATTTCATCTGCCATAATACGAAAAGAAATTCCATCGATTAATGCGCTAGATGTGTTGCGTTCTTTAAAAGAGGGGCTTGATCAACATGCATCGATCTCTGATGAAGACAAAGAAAAATATATGAATTATATAGCAATTGCTCGAAAAGAATACGATGAAATTGCTAAGAAAGAAGTACAGAAAGCATTTGTGTACTCGTATGAAGAGTCTGCCATTACACTGATGAATAATTATTTAGATAACGTAGAAGCATTTTGCAATAAAAACAAAATGAGAGATCCATTGACAGGGGAAGAGATGAACCCGGATGAGAAGCTGATGCGCTCCATTGAGGAACAAATCGGCATTTCCGAAAATGCGAAAAAAGCATTCCGCGAAGAAATCCTTATCCGATTATCGGCATACGCAAGAAAAGGGAAGCGTTTTGAATATAATTCGCACGAGCGTCTACGTGAAGCTATTCAAAAGAAATTATTTGCGGATTTAAAGGATGTTGTAAAAATTACTACTTCATCAAAAACACCAGATGAAGCCCATCTAAAGAAAGTAAATGAAGTAGTGGCAAGATTAATAGATGAACATGGATACAATTCCAATTCAGCTAATGAGCTATTGAAATATGTTGGTAGTTTGCTTAATCGATAGGCGCAGGTGAAGGACGAATAATATAACTAAAATTAATAAGAAAATAGTTTTTAAAAGAATAGGATTTTTCTCTTTCTAGTGATACTACTGATTTCCGTTTCAGGTGGACGCTTTCCGCGGGCTTGGCTTCAGCCTCCTCGTCGCAAGCTCCTGCGGGGTCTTCAGCTCAAGCTTATCCCGCTGGAGTCCCCACCTTCCACTACAATCAATATAAAGTGTAGTACTACACTTTAAGATTTAGCAAAGCATATCGCTGAGATAACAAGATTAATCAAAATTATTATAGGGATAAAAACTGTCTGCCCAATTAGGAATACTATTTTATAATGAAAGATGAAATTGGATTTTCTTTTTTCTGAGTCCATTTTATCCTTACTTATTTGAAGCGAAAACATATATATAGGTGGTTTTATATCGAACTATCCTATTATATAAAGTGGACGTAGTTGATTGGAGCGCAGAGCGGCGACTCCAGTGGGACAGCGCGAGCTGAAGACCCTGGACTGAGCGTAAGCGAGGGAAGCGGCTGAAGTCGTGCCCACGGAAAGCGTCCGCTCGGAGCAGAAATCAACGGCATATCTACGTTGCTGTTATTAAAGAATCGGACGTCTTCTACCCAATTTCTTATCTTTTGAAAGAGGCAATTCCATCACCGGCTTTTCGGTATATGGATGCCTTTTTTCTTATCTCTCAAAAACTAACTTAAACTGCTACATTTTTCGTTTTCATCTGCAATAAGAATGACAAACGGGCATATGATAAAAAATAGGTAGGTGTTGAGAAAAATGGAGAACAAAGAAACTAAACAATTTGTCGTCTCTCAGGAAAACTGGTCTTTACATCGAAAAGGACACCAAGACCAACAACGCCATATGGAGAAAGTGAAGGAAGCAATTCAAAACAATTTGCCTGATCTGATCAGTGAAGAAAATATCATCATGTCTAATGGACGAGAAGTCATCAAAATTCCGATTCGCTCACTAGATGAATATAAAATCCGCTATAACTATGATTCATCGAAGCATGTGGGGCAAGGTGATGGGGAAAGCCAAGTAGGAGACGTTATTGCTAAAGGTTCAGGTGATGAAGAGGGAAAAGCAGGTCAAGGGAAACAAGCTGGTGACCAGGCAGGTCAAGACTATTATGAAGCAGAGATATCCATTGCAGAAATAGAGCAGGAACTTTTCAACCAAATGGAGCTACCTAATTTAGAACAAAAGGAACAGACAGAAATAACAACAGAACATATTACATTTAACGATATACGAAAAAAAGGCCTAATGGGGAATATAGACAAAAAGCGAACGATTATATCTGCTATTAAGCGAAATGCAATGAAAGGGAAGGCAGAAATAATGCCTATTCATCAAGATGACTTGCGTTTTAAAACTTGGGATGAAGTAGTAAAACCTGAGTCGAAAGCAGTTGTATTAGCAATGATGGATACAAGTGGATCGATGGGCAACTTTGAAAAGTATTGTGCTAGAAGCTTTTTTTTCTGGATGACAAGGTTTTTACGCTCCCAATATGAAACAGTGGAAATTGAATTTATTGCCCATCATACAGAAGCAAAGGTTGTAACAGAGGAAGCATTTTTTTCTAAAGGAGAAAGCGGAGGGACAATTTGCTCTTCTGCTTATATGAAGGCACTAGAGCTTATAAAAGAGAAGTATAGTCCATCTAAATATAATATTTACCCTGTCCATTTTTCTGATGGAGAAAATATGACAAGTGATAATATGAGATGCATTGAACTAGTGAATGAACTGATGGAGGTTTCTAGTATCTTTGGCTATGGCGAAGTAAATGCGCATAGCAGATATTCTACGTTAATGAACACCTATAAAAAGATTGAAAGTCCTAAGTTTAGATACTATGTGTTGAAGGAAAATCAAGATGTTTACGAAGCGCTGAAGCATATTTTTCAAAAGGGAGCCAAGTAATGGAGAAAAAACTACAACATGCTATTGCGGAAATTACCGAAATTGCCACTGCATTTGGCCTTGATACGTATCCAATGAGATATGAGATTTGCCCAGCAGATATTATTTATACTTTCGGCGCGTACGGCATGCCCACACGTTTTGCCCATTGGAGTTTTGGTAAACAATTTCATAAGATGAAAATGCAATATGATTTTGGGCTTAGCCAAATTTATGAGTTAGTCATTAATTCGGATCCTTGCTATGCGTTCTTATTGGACACAAATAGCCTCATACAAAATAAGCTCATCATTGCACATGTACTTGCTCACTGTGACTTTTTTAAACATAATGTACGTTTTTCTAATACACGAAGAGACATGGTAGAGAGCATGACGGCAACTGCGGAACGTATTGCTGAGTATGAGAGACTGTATGGAAAAGATGAAGTAGAAAGTTTTTTAGATGCGGTATTAGCAATTCAGGAGCATATTGACCCTTCTATTATGAGACCTAAATTGCCAGTTTATGAGGATGAAGAAGAAGTCGATGTCATACGAAAAACAGATTATGATGATTTGTGGAAGTTGGATCATAGAGAAGATAAATCAAAATTGGTACTTCCGTATCGTAAAAAGTTCCCTCCGAAACCTGAAAAAGACTTGCTGTTGTTTATTGAGGAATATAGCAGTGAGTTAGAAGATTGGCAACGAGATATTTTAACGATGATGCGGGAGGAAATGCTCTACTTCTGGCCGCAACTAGAAACAAAGATTATGAACGAAGGCTGGGCTTCCTATTGGCATCAACGGATATTAAGAGAAATGGATTTAACGAGCGATGAAACAATAGAGTTCGCAAAGTTAAATGCAAATGTAGTGCAACCTTCCAAAACCGGCATTAACCCATATTATTTAGGTGTGAAAATTTTTGAAGATATAGAAAATAGATATAATAATCCAACAGCAGAAATGAAAGATTTAGGAATTAAAGCTAATTCGGGTAGGGAGAAAATGTTTGAAGTAAGAGAAATAGAATCGGACATATCTTTTATCCGAAATTACTTAACGAAGGATTTAGTGAAGCAGGAAGATTTATATTTATTTGAAAAAAAGAATGGGAACTATGAAATAACGGATAAGGATTATGAAAATGTACGTGATCAGCTTGTCTCCATGCGAGTGAATGGAAGCTTTCCATATATCGTAGTAGAAAATGGGGACTATATGAGGCTAGGAGAGTTGTATTTGCGTCATGGATTTGAAGGGACGGAACTCGATCCACATTATTTAGAAAACGTTCTGCCATATATTTACCAATTATGGGGGCGAACAATTCATATGGAAACAGTAGTAGATGAAAAACAGGTATTGTATACTTTTGATGGGAAAAAAGTTTCGAAAATGAACATGTGATAAAACGAGGTCCTATTGACATAGGATCTCGTTTTTTATGGCACGAGAAAATATAAAATGTAAGCACTCAAATAGACTGCGCAAAAGTACCAAGGCAGTATCTCTTCCAATACCAAGGTGCGTGTGCAGTTGATCCTAGGTCTGGGCGAATTCCTGTCGTTGGAGAGAAACTCAATTCAGCTTAGTGTAGAGAGATTCCGTTCTGCTCGACTAGTAAAAAATAGACATCAAAAAATGAGCCTGGAGAAACACTCCGGCCCATTTTTTTCTTTGAATTTTAAATTGGTCTTTCTACTTTTACATAGTCTTTTATTTTAAGCTTTCGTTCAAGATGCTATCTTCTAAAACGGAAAATTTATCCCCGTATACTTTTGTAATATGTTCTTCTCCCCATGAACAAAGGGCACTGAGTATACTTTCAAGACTTGTACCATACTCGCTCAATTCATATTCTACTTTTGGAGGGACTTGGTTATAGACGATTCTATTAATAACGCCATCACTCTCTAACTCTCTAAGTTGCTGCGTTAACATTTTTTGAGTTATATCAGGCATAAGCCGCTTTAATTCACTTGTCCGCTTTTTTCCGTGGGTTAAATGACACAATATGACGCATTTCCACTTGCCGCCAATGACCTCCAATGTAGCTTCCACTGATATATTATATTTTTTTTGTTTCATACTATTTCTCCTTTAGATAGGAACAAAAAAGTTCCTATAGTACTTTATAGTGCCTATATTACTTTAAAGTGCGTACTTTCCTTTTAAAACTCTATGAATCATAATAACATTTGCCGGTAGATTTACAATATAGTTTGGTCTCGCGGAATTTATTTATTCCGCATGAAGAAAGGTTGAGAAATAATGACTTTAGATAAAAACAGAAGTATGTTTGCATTATTGGCATTAGCAGTAAGTGCATTTGCAATAGGAACGACTGAATTTATCAGTGTCGGGTTATTGCCATTAATATCTAAAGACTTGGATATATCTTTGACAACTGCGGGGCTGACAGTTTCACTGTATGCCCTCGGAGTAACAGTGGGTGCACCAGTTTTAACAGCACTTACTTCAAGGATGCCTCGCAAATCCTTACTTCTTTGGATAATGATTGTGTTCATTATAGGTAATGGAATAGCCGCTAGTGCTACAAGTGTAACAGTGCTATTAATTGCACGTATCATATCTGCATTTTCACATGGTGTTTTTATGTCCATCGGCTCAACGATAGCTGCCGATCTAGTACCAGAGGATAAGAGAGCTAGTGCAATTTCTATTATGTTTACAGGATTAACAGTCGCAACCATTACAGGAGTGCCTTTTGGTACATTTCTTGGACAGCAGTTAGGTTGGCGCTTTGCCTTTATAGCAATTGTCGTAATAGGAATCATTGGGTTTATAGCAAATAGTATACTTATTCCTTCTGATTTACGAAAAGGTACAAGAACATCAATACAAGATCATGTAAAGCTAATAACAAATAGTAGATTATTATTAATCTTTCTAATTACAGCACTTGGTTATGGGGGGACATTTGTCGTATTCACGTATTTATCTCCATTGCTTCAGTCTGTAACAGGATTTAAACAAGGGACAATCGCCGTAATATTACTTGTTTACGGGGTTGCAATCGCAGTTGGGAATATGATTGGCGGAAAACTAGCCAATAAAAACCCAATCGGCTCACTCTTTTATATGTTTATTATTCAAGCGATTATACTACTTCTATTAACATTTACAGCCCCTTTTAAGGTTGTAGGATTAATAACGATTATTTTAATGGGAGTTTTTGCATTTATGAATGTTCCAGGCCTGCAGGTGTATGTTGTCATGTTAGCTGAGCGCTATGTTCCTAGTGCAGTTGATGTTGCTTCAGCTATGAATATTGCTGCTTTTAATGCCGGCATTGCAATTGGGTCTTATTTAGGGGGAATTGTCGCAGATTCTATTGGCCTTATCCATACTGCTTGGATTGGATCGATAATGGTTATGATTGCAGCAATATTAACTGGTATTAGTAGAATGTTGGAGAGAAAAGAGCAAATATAATAATTAACAGACGGAGGAATTCAAAATGGAAAATTTACAATCTATAAAAACATTACACAATGGGGTAGAAATGCCACTATTAGGGCTTGGCGTATTTAGAGTAGAGGATGGACAGGAGTTAATAGATGCAGTGAAAATCGCTATAAAAAATGGGTACCGTAGCATCGATACAGCAGCCATCTATGGAAATGAAGTAGGAGTAGGTAAAGGAATCCGAAAAGGGATAGAAGATGGAAATATTGCTAGAGAGGATCTTTTTATTACTTCAAAAGTATGGAATTCTGAGCTGGGCTATGAGGAAACAATTGCAGCCTATGAAGATAGTTTAACTAAACTTGGACTAGAATATTTAGATTTATACTTAATTCATTGGCCAGTGGAAGGGAAGTATAAAGCGGCTTGGAAAGCTCTAGAAACACTCTACAAAGAGGGACGTGTGAAAGCGATTGGTGTAAGTAATTTTCAAATCCATCACCTAGAAGAGTTAATGAAGGATGCGGAAATTAATCCAATGATTAACCAAGTAGAATATCATCCGCGTTTAACACAAAAAGAATTACACAATTTCTGTAGGGAGCATCAGATTCAATTAGAGGCGTGGTCACCACTAATGGCAGGGCAGTTACTCGACAATGAAGAACTTCAAGAAATAGCATCTAAATATGGGAAATCAGTAGCACAAATTATCGTGCGCTGGGACCTTCAAAATAATGTAATTACAATTCCAAAGTCTACGAAAGAACAACGCATAATAGACAATGCGAATGTATTTGACTTTAAATTAACAAAAGAGGACATGAAGCAGATTGATCTATTGAATAAAAATCACCGTGTTGGACCAGATCCAGATAACTTTGATTTTTAATTACTATAAAAACTAAACTCACAAAAAATAACCGAGATTCTTGAAGAATCTCGGTTATTTATAAATGCAATATTTAGACTGCACAGATTGTTTAAGAATCTGATTTACAATTTACTAAGATTGCCGGGTATGATTACCGGTATTTTAAATTAGTAACCGCCATCAACAAAAGCAGCGCCAACAATAATAAGTAAAATAAATAAAACAACAATCAGTGTAAAACCAGAACCGTATCCATATCCTCCAGCACTATCATTTCCAGACATATATTCATTCCTCTTTTCCTAGTAATACTATTAGAGTATTAATAAGTCTTAACATGAACAGGGCAACAAGGTAAAAATAATTGGTGCAAATAAAATAAATCAAAAATAATTGTTTAGGATATGAAAAATGCTCAGAGAAAACTCTGAGCATTTCAGTTTGACGACAAAGGTATTTTTATAAACCCTTATGAATAGTAATAAATATTCATAAGGGTTTTATTCATCCTATTAAAAGTAAGATATTGCATACTCTATTGGAACTGTTTATAAGGCAAGGTCCACCACGAAGACTCCTGTGGGAATAGCTTGAGCTGAAGACCTCGCAGGAAAGACATTGGTCGAACTTTGTTTGACCAATGTCTTTGCGACGAGTAACCGCAGGAGCATATGTTTTTAGTAGTGACGAGGAGGCTGAAGCCAAGCCCACGGAAAGCGAAGTGGTGGGCATTGCCGAGTTTAATGATTTTGCAATTAAGAACCTACAAAGTCCCCACCATCTACGTGAATCGTTTGACCAGTCATATAACTGGAATCAGTGGAAGCTAAAAATACATACGCTGGTGCGTTTTCAGAAGGTTGTCCACGACGACCGATTGGCGTACTAGCTCCATGCTGTTTCACTTTTTCTTTATCAAATGTTGCGGGAATAAGTGGTGTCCAAATTGGACCAGGTGCCACGGCGTTTACCCTAATTCCTTTTTCGATTAAGTTCAATGCCAACGAACGAGTAAAGGATGTAATAGCCCCCTTAGTAGAAGAATAATCGATTAACTCAGGGGAACCGTTGTAGGCTGTGATAGAGGAGGTATTAATAATCGTATCGCCTTTCTTCATATGCGGTAGCGCAGCCTGAGATAAATAAAACATCGAGTATATATTAGTAGAAAAAGTTTCCTGTAATTGATCTGGTGTAATAGCTAGAAAATCCTTTGTAGGGAATTGCTTACCTGCATTATTAACTAGTACATTCAGTTGTCCGAATTCCTGAATCACTTGCTCCACTGCCTGTTGACAGTTTTCATCATCACTTAAGTCCGTTTTGATCGCTAATGCTTTTCCGCCGTACTTTTCTATAAGTTTTATTGTTTTTTCTGCATCTGGTTGCTCATCTGCATCTAAATAGACGATAGCGACATTCGCGCCTTCTTTGGCAAATGCAATAGAAGCTGCACGTCCTATTCCACTATCCCCACCTGTAACTAAGGCAACCTTCCCGGTCAATTTCCCGGATCCTTTATAATTTTGGTCATCATAAATAGGTTCAGGAGTCATTTCTTCTTCAATACCTGGTTGCTGTTGTTGTGTTTGTCCTTTAACTTCTTTGTCTATTTTTTCGTATTTATCTGCCATGAAAATTTCCTCCTTAAACTTGGTTGATTTATTTATTCCCTAGATAAATAAAAACAAACGTATAAACTAAATATTTGTCGGAATAGTCGGTTACGTTTTTCCGGATTAATAAACGGGTATGTAAAAAGAAAACACTTAAAAAGAGAAGAGAGAATATATATGAAACCAATAATAGGAATTACAACAGAAGTACTAGAAGATGGCTGTTATTATATGCCTCCAGTCTATGCAAATGCAATTATACAAGCTGGTGGGATACCTATACTTATTCCTTTAGTACCGGAGGATGATATAGAAGAACTTAGTAGAAGATTAGATGGCCTTTTTGTTACAGGAGGCGAGGATATTGATCCAAGTTATTATAATGAAAATCCTCATGTACATTTAAAACAAATTACACCTGAATTGGATGAAATGGAGTATAAACTTATTAAAAAAATGTTGGATTTAGACAAACCTTATATTGGGGTATGTCGCGGTTTGCATATGTTGAATATTGTCCAAGGTGGTTCACTGTATCAGTCCATTCATTCACAGCGAGAAGAGCCGGTCATGCAGCATTTACAAAAGGCAGTTCGGACGCATAGATCACATCCTGTAACACTGAAAAAAGATAGTCGAATATATGACTTATTACAGGAAGAAGAATTTAGAGTGAATTCGTTCCATCATCAAGCAGTCAACAAAGTGGGTCAAGGATTGGAAGTTATTGCGAGAGCAACGGACGGGATTGTTGAATGTGTAGAAAGTAAGAATCATAGTTTCGTATTTGGCTTCCAATGGCATCCAGAAGAGTTTGCGGTTGACGGGGACGAGCCATCAAAACGCATTTTTAAAGCGTATATAAATGCAGCGATTGAACACAGAATAAGTAATGCTAATAATATTCCTGCTGTAGTGCTAAAATAAATAGACAATTGAGTTTCAGGAGGGGAAATATGACTGAAAGCATGTCGTTAGTGGAAGCATTTAAGCAAACGCAGTATCAAATAGCCGGAAATGGAAGAAGAAATATACAAATTCTAAAAGAAGCCTTTGAACACATAGATGACCAACAAGACAGTGATATGTACGGAAATGGTGAAATTATTGAGATGTTTCAAAAGAAAATGGCTACATATTTAGGGAAAGAGTCAGCCGTATTCTTCCCAAGTGGCACAATGGCTCAACAAGTAGCTCTACGAATTTGGTGCGATGAAAAGGGTATTAAGAGAGTAGCATACCATCCACTAAGTCATTTAGAAATTCATGAAGCAGATGGACTAAAGGAAATGCATCATATTGATACATTATTATTAGGTGATGAATCTGGCTTAATGGAATTAGAAGATGTTCTAAATTTAGATCAAGAAATAGCTTGTCTATTATTAGAACTTCCCCAACGAGAGATTGGGGGTCAGCTTCCTGACTACCAAACCATTGTTGAAATCTCCGAGTATTGCCAAGCAAAGGGAATTCGATTGCATTTAGATGGAGCAAGACTTTTTGAAATCCTCCCGTACTATCAGAAATCTGCGGCAGAGGTTTGTGGACTTTTTGATAGTGTATATATTTCATTTTATAAAGGAATTGGAGGAATAGCTGGAGCTATCCTTGCTGGAAATCAGGAGTTTACCCAACAATCGAAAGTCTGGAAACGACGACATGGTGGAGACTTAATAAGTTTATATCCGTACATTATAAGTGCAAATCACTATTTTGATCAGAGAATATCAAAAATGGAGCAGTATTATGAAAATGCAAAAGAGTTAGCAAGACTATTTAACTCATGCCCTTTCATACAAACTAAACCAGCTGTTCCCCAATCTAATATGTTTCATGTTCACATTACTAGATCAAAAGAACAAGTAGAGGCAATATTTAAAGAGGTTTACTATGAAACAGGTATAGGGTTGACTAGCTATCTCAGAGAAGAAAACCAATCAAGCGTTAGTTTCGAGGTTAGTGTCGGAGATCAATACAACTCCATCCCAAAAGATAAAGTACAGAAAGCATTTCAATCCCTACAAGTTAAGCTGACCGAATAAATGAATAAAACCTCCTAACTTACACAAGTTATTTTCATGGAGGTGAAATTTCATGACGAAGAAAAATAATAAAAACAACAAGAGTAATTCATTAGACCGAGAAGAATATGGTTTCGGTTATGACGTCAGTCCAGATGATTTAGAGGTATACGTACAAAATAATAATAGACAGAAAAAGAAAAACAATGAAATCAAAGATCAAGCTAATAACAAGCAAGAGAATAAATAACATATTACTAATCAACATACCCATTTACAAGACAGTTATTGTTTTGGAATGGGCTTTTTTTTGAAGTTTCAACACCTACTTTCGCCATAAAATGCTCGGAGGTTCTAATTCTCTCCTTTTTTTCTTACATTGTAACAATGGGTAGAAAAAGGAGGACGTTCATTGTTAATAGATGGTGTTTTTTCAGGAGGTGGATTAAAGGGATATGCACTAGTTGGTGCTTACCAAGTAATAGAAGAAAAAGGATATCAATTTAAGCGAGTAGCCGGTACGAGTGCAGGTGCTATCCTTGCTTGTTTTATTGCTGCTGGTTTTACAAGCAAAGAAATAGAAGAGTTATTAAGTGAACTAGACACATTAACCCTTTTAGATCCTCGAAAAACTATTCTACCAATTCCCTTCATGAAGTGGATAAATCTCTACTGGAGACTGGGATTATATCAAGGGAAAGCGCTTGAAAACTGGTTTTTAGAAAAGCTGGCTTTAAAGGGAGTATATACTTTTTCTGATATTGAGGCAGGTTCGCTGAAGTTAGTTGCCTCTGATCTTACGAACGGCAAAATAATGGTACTTCCTGATGATTTAGAGAGTTACGGGATATCAGCAGCTAGTTTTCCAATAGCACGGGCCCTACGCATGAGCTGTGGAATTCCATTTTTCTTTGAACCCGTCAAATTAAAAGTGACGTCGACTGATACGATAATTGTGGACGGTGGTGTATTAAGTAATTTTCCTATGTGGATTTTTGATAATGGAAACAAAGAGAGACCGATTTTGGGCTTAAAACTTAGTAGTAATTCAGAAGAGATGGAACCTCATAAAATAACAAACGGCTTAAACTTATTTGAAGCATTATTTTCTACTATGAAAAATGCCCATGATGAAAGATATATCTCCAGAAAAATTGAGAAAAACATAATATTTATTCCGGTAGAGGATTATAAAGCAACACAGTTTGATCTGAGCGAAGATATGAAAAACGAGTTACTGGAAAAGGGCAGAAGCCGTGCCAATCAATTTTTGAAAATGTGGTAGGTAATTTCGGGGTGAATGTTTAATTCCATCAGTCAAAGGAATAATAGAACAGAGAATACACTGAAGGAGAGGATATTCATGGCAAAGAACGCAAAAGAGGAAGCACTAAAAATCTTAGATAAAAATATGATTGGTACAATGGCAACAGTTCAACACAACAAACCACATTCTCGTTACATGACATTTTTTAACGAGGAATTCACTCTCTATGCAGCAACAAGTAAAAAAACACATAAAGCAGAGGAACTACAGCAAAACCCGAATACGCATATCTTGTTAGGTTATGATGGGCATGGATTAGGAGATAGCTTTTTAGAAATTGAAGGAACGGTTATCGAATCAGATGATGAAGCGATGAAAGAAAAAGTGTGGAACAAAGCTCTTAAAGGCTGGTTCGAAGGCCCAGAGGATCCGGACCTTTTAATCTTAAAAGTTACACCTACCCAAATGCGATTAATGAATACAAGAGGAGAAGAACCTCAAGTTATCGAACTTTAATGTTCCTCTTTATTTTCACGGAGACCTTTTTGATGTTAAAAAAGGTCTCTTTTTATGCGATTTAAACTGATGGGTAAAATAGTAGTAACAAAAGTTTAGCTTAATAAGTTGCTAGTATTATCTTTGTTTAATCTTTCCACAATTCTTCGTTTTCGATAAAGCATCATTCCAGCTTCACCTATATCATTTATCGCGGAACGATTAATAAATGCTCCAAAAACTAAGCCAGCAATTGGAATCATCTGAAACATTTTTTTCCATCCGAATTGATCTCTATAGGATAATACAACCTCACGCCAGCCTTGCACCTCCGATAAAACCTCCCGTTTTGTTTCTTCGTCTTGACTATCAAACTTAGAAAGCTGAGCCAAGATAACTTGTTTGCCAACAATGTCGGAAGAAATAAATTGAAGTGATTTAATAATGAACAACCGTTCCTTCTTA
Source organism: Psychrobacillus psychrotolerans (assembly GCF_900115805.1). Lineage (GTDB taxonomy): Bacteria > Bacillota > Bacilli > Bacillales_A > Planococcaceae > Psychrobacillus > Psychrobacillus psychrotolerans. The sequence continues at coordinate 176,255 of NZ_FOXU01000002.1, read as the reverse complement.
TCATTCGGGTCATAGCCATAACAAATGGCAATATCCTGCAATGTTTTTAGTTGTAAACCTAACAGGAAAGGAATATCAAGTGACAATGTAAAAATACCTCCAATACCTGTTCCAGCACCTTGAATGGCAGCTATATTTTTTCTGTTTTTTGTTATACCTTTTACAGCCTTGTCCATTGTTGAAACAGGCAATCTGTTTACGTCCTCAACGCTATCAATACCCATATTTGGATAATAGGACTTGATCTTGGAAGTTGAACTCAAATAACTGCCGCCCGTTTGGATATATTGGCCAAGCTCATCAAGTAAAGTACCCATTTTTGTTTGTATAAATTTTGGAGTCCACTTGTCCATTATTTTAAAAGGTAATCGTCCAATTTTTTCCCAAAACCATAAATCGCCTTGATCCTTTTCCCAGGCCTCTATTCTTAAAAGCTCAGATTGTAACCAATCCTTTGAATCTATCATTACTATCACCTCGTTTATAATACGTCCGTTCAACAAAATAGTTTCAATTCAAGGTAGTTTAGGTTTTAATATAGGAAAAACAAAACAGTCTTTAGAGAAATCAGTGGTTTTAGATAATATGACAACCAATCAACTTCGATTTTGGCATCATTAAAGACGACATGATAGCGTTTTCATTTTATTGAATATTAAATGTAAACGCTTTAATATGAGAGACAACAAGAAACTTTAATAAAATCAAGGGGAGGATTGCTAAAATGAACACAGAACAGACAGGATTCAAGGTTAAAGTCCAGCGTTTTGGTAGTTTTTTAAGTGGGATGATTATGCCGAATATCGGCGCATTCATCGCATGGGGTCTTATAACAGCATTATTTATACCAACAGGATGGTGGCCTCGTGAAGATTTTGCAGAGCTAGTCGGTCCTATGATCAATTACTTATTACCAATCTTAATTGGGTTTACGGGTGGTCGTCTCGTTCACGGTATTCGAGGTGGTGTAGTTGGTGCAACTGTAACGATGGGAGTAATCGTTGGAGCAGAAATCCCAATGTTCCTTGGTGCGATGATAGTTGGTCCACTAGGTGGTTGGGTTATCAAGCAGTTTGATAAACTAGTAGAGGGTAAAATAAAAGCTGGTTTTGAAATGCTCGTAAATAACTTTTCAGCAGGTATTATTGGTGGATTCCTAACATTAGTTGCATACAAATTGATAGGGCCAGCAGTTAATGCATTAACAGATTTTCTTGCAGCTGGAGTTCAATTCATATTTGATGCAGGTCTCTTACCACTTGCAAGTATTTTCATAGAACCAGCCAAAGTATTATTCTTAAATAATGCAATTAATCATGGGATATTAGGTCCTTTAGGAATTGAGCAGGCTGCAGATGCAGGTAAGTCAATTCTATTCTTATTGGAGTCAAATCCAGGACCTGGTCTTGGAATTTTACTTGCTTTCATGTTCTTTGGAAAAGGAGCAGCGAAACAAACTGCACCTGGAGCAGTAATTATTCACTTCCTAGGTGGAATTCATGAAATTTACTTCCCTTATATTTTGATGAAGCCATTCCTACTTGTAGCAGCTATTGCCGGTGGAGCTTCTGGTATCTTTACACTGCAATTATTCAATGCAGGTCTAGTGGCAGCACCTTCACCAGGAAGTATATTCTCTATATTAGCGTTAACTCCAAAAGGAAGTCATATAGGAGTTATATTAGCCGTAGTAGTCGCAACTGCCGTATCCTTCCTAATCGCATCTCTTATTCTTAAAACGTCTAAAGATATAGCGGAGGAAGATTTAGTTAAAGCAACAGAAAAAACTTCTTCACTAAAAGGGTCAGAAAGTAGAGCAGCAGAATTTATAAAACCAACGACAACAGTTGACTCTATGCAAGAAACTTCCCTTGCAAATGTAAAACATATTATATTTGCGTGTGATGCGGGAATGGGCTCCAGTGCAATGGGAGCATCTATCTTAAGAAATAAAATGAAAAAAGAGGGACTTGATGTATCGGTAACAAATACTGCTATTAGCAACCTTCCAGCAGATGCAAAAGTAGTTATTACGCATAAGGATTTGACGAGTCGTGCAAAAGATCAAGTGCCAAATGCATACCATATTTCTGTAGAAAATTTCTTAAATAGTCCAAAATATGATGAACTAATTGAACAACTAAAATAAGAAAAGCGAAAGTGCTAGAGTCCTAAACAGATTCTAAGTAATGCATATACTTTCTTGTTAAAATAGAGACACATCCGAGACTCGGCCTATTTCATAGGCTGAGTTTTGCCAATGATTTGGATCGTTAGGAATGAGGTGTTGACAATATTTATTTCGAGCAGAGAAAAGATGATTATGGAAGCTTTGATAATAGAAAAGGAAGAAATAACGATTAAAGAATTATCTAAAAGAATAGATGTGAGTTCTCGAACTATTCAACGAGATTTAAATAATATCCAAACTATTTTAGACTCCTATCAACTTGAACTAGTTAGAAAATCAGGAGTCGGTGTACAGATTATAGGGGATGAACAAAGAAAGCATGAATTGGTTCAACAGCTTAAAAAGTTCACACAAAGAGAATATACACTGGAGGAAAGACTGACATTAATCCTATGTATTTTGTATGAATCAACTGAGCCTGTAAAGCTCTATTCACTCTCAAAAGATTTGGGCGTTTCCATTTCAACAGTCAGTGCCGATCTGATGAAACTAGAGGAACAATTACAGCCTATTCAACTTTCAATCTTGAAGAAAAGAGGATATGGAGTTGAACTATCAGGAACGGAAAAGGCAAAACGTAGAGCAATTAGTTATGCACTTTCGAAAACCTTGAAGGAAGAGGGATTATTTTCATTAATAAAAGAAAAGATTCATCAAAAATCAAGCAAGTATGAAGATCCAATTTCTGAAAGACTAATGCACCTTGTCGACCGAGAAAAGTTAGGGATGATTGAAGAGGCGATGAAGGACCTTTATCCAGACTTCTCTTTGTCGATGACAGATAGTGCGTATGTTGCGTTAATCGTTCACCTTGCACTCGCTATTGAACGTATTTTGCAAGGAGAAAACATTACGATCGATGAAGCGTATTTAAAGCAGATTTCGCTTGAGCCAGAATATCCTATAGCCCAAAAAATTATCAGTATGTTAATGGACCGTTTCCAAGTGGATATCCCAGAAGCAGAAGTAGGCTATATAACAATGCATCTTCAAGGCTCCAAACTTCGTCAACAAGAAGGGGTTTTAGTGGAGTCTTCCAATTTAGAGTTATATAGACAGGCTAAGAGTTTGGTCAGGGAGGTGGAAAAGCAAACTAGCTTTTCTTTATCTGACAATGCTTCCCTTCTGGAAGGTCTCGTTACTCATTTAAAGCCTGCAATCTATCGTATAGAGCAAAATATGGGCATAGCTAATCCCTTACTAGATGAAATACAAACGAATTATAAGGATTTGTTTGAGCAAGTAAAAACGGCTACTCGTAAAGTTTTTCCAAAGCTCCAAGTTCCAAACGAAGAAATTGGATACTTAGTAATGCATTTTGGATCTGCCTTAATTGGGGTATTAGGAAAGGGAGACCTAAAGGCATATATTATTTGTTCTAGTGGAATTGGAACCTCTAAATTACTAGCTTCACGATTACTTCGAGAAATTCAAGAAATTTCAGAGGTAGCTAATATTTCTGTATTTGACCTAAACAAGCTTGCCACTACTATAACGGATAGGGATCTTATCGTTTCCACCATCTACTTGCAGGATTTTCAAAGGGAGTATATTATGGTTAACCCTTTTTTAACAACAGAAGAGATTAACCAAGTCCAGCTATATGCAAGAAGGAAAATGCTCATACAAAAACCTTCTCCACTCGCAAAAGAAAGTAATCCAAATGCAGATGTACTAACAGAAAAAATAGCAAAGGTACACGAATACTCAGGTGTAATGTTAAACGTATTAACTAATTTTCAACTTACTTTGCTAAAAGACCAAACTACCGTAAAGCAATACATGCAGCAGATATGTGAGAACTTGGAGTCTAGACAAGTCATTACAGAAACAGAAATAGTAGTAGAAGCTTTACTCGAGAGAGAAAAAAATGGTGGTATTGGGATTCCAGGAACTAAACTTGCACTCTATCATACGCGCCATGAGAACGTACAAAAGCCATCGTTCACTATTCACAAACTTGACCACGTTATTTGTATAAAAGGCATGGATGGTAGTGATGTAGAAGTGGACACACTACTTGTATTATTAGCACCTAAATCATTTCTCACAGCAGGGTTAGAGGTTCTAAGTTTGATCAGTACTTTAATCATTCAGAATGAACAAAATATCCACTTGTTTGAAACAGGGGAAGAAGCTCAAATTCATTCATTTTTAGCAGAAGAATTTGAAGTATTTATTAAAGAAAATATAAACTAATGGAGGCGTAATACAATGACATTACCAATTTTATCAGCAGAAAATATTTTACTTAATCAACAAATAGCTACTAAGGAAGAAGCAATCCGACTAGCGGGTCAAATGTTAGTAGACAAAGGTTATGTGGAGTCTGGTTATATAGAAAAAATGTTAGAAAGAGAAGAAATGACCTCCACTTTTATGGGCAATTTCGTAGCAATTCCACATGGTACTGATGATGCAAAAAAAGAAGTGAAGGAAACCGGCATTACTATTATTCAAGTTCCAAATGGAGTAGATTTTGGAGATGGTAATATTGTGAAATTGATTTTTGGTATTGCTGGTAAAGGCAATGATCACTTGGATATACTATCTAATATTGCAATTACTGTATCAGAAGAAGAGAATGTAGAGAAGATAGTTAAAGCAACTTCACCTAACGATATTTTGTCCTTTTTTGAAGGAGTGAACTAATATGAATGCTGTTCATTTTGGAGCAGGTAATATTGGTAGAGGATTTATCGGTTTATTATTGCACCAATCGGGATATAAAACATGTTTTGTAGATGTAAATGCAGAAATCGTTAATTTATTGAATGAGAAGAAACAGTATACTGTAAAGCTTGCGGAGGCATCTGGGAAAGAGTTAACCGTTGAAAATGTATATGCGATTAACAGTTTAAAGGATCCAGAACTTGTCGTAGACGAGGTAGCAAATGCAGATGTTATTACCGCTGCAGTAGGACCAAATATACTTCCCCTAATCGCGGGATTATTAGCTACTGGATTGAAAAAACGTCTAGAACAATCGAAAAAGCCACTAACGATTATTGCATGCGAAAATATGATTGGTGGAAGTGCCTTTTTAAAAGAAAAGATATACGAAGAGCTGACGAATGAGGAGAAAACTCAATTTGACATGTATTATAGCTTTCCAAATGCAGCGGTAGATCGAATTGTCCCCAACCAGACTAATATTGATAAATTAGCAGTAACAGTGGAACCGTTTTACGAGTGGGTTGTAGATGAGTCTGAGATTAAAGGAGCTACTCCCCCAATACATGGAGTAACATTTGTTCAAGATTTAGAACCTTTTATAGAACGTAAATTGTTTACTGTTAATACAGGTCACGCAGTTGTTGCCTATTTTGGTTATTTGGCAGGGATTCGTAACATGCATGAAGCTCTTGAAAATAGTGAAATTAGAGAAATGGTTGAGCAAGTACTAAAGGAGACTGGTCGATATCTGACTGCAACTTACTCGTTTGATGAAAAAATACATGCTGACTACGTACAAAAAATCATAAATCGTTTTGCTAATCCATATATTTCAGATGATACTACAAGAGTAGGACGCTCACCGATGCGTAAACTTAAAAAAAATGATCGACTTGTCCGTCCTGCGACCAAATATGTAGAAATGTTTAGTGAGAATCCTTTATACTTAACTAGAGGAATAGCAGCAGCTTTACACTATGACTTTAAAGAAGATCCAGAAGCAAACGAAATACAATTGATGATTGAACAAAAAGGATTACAGTTTACGATTGAAAGAACGACAGGTATTGAACCAGGTACAGGTTTATTTGAAAAGATTCAAAAGCAATATGAAGAAATTGCAATAAAGAAAAGCAAAAAATAAAACAATTAAAGGGAGAAGATTATTATGACAAATCATACGTATACAGTAGTGGCAGAATCAGGAATTCATGCAAGACCAGCAACAGGACTTGTTCAAACAGCTTCAAAATTTGTTTCAGATGTATTTATGGAGTATAAAGGGAAAAAGGTTAACCTTAAATCGATTCTTGGCGTTATGTCACTTGGTGTTGGTCAAGGCGGAAGTATTTCTATATTTGCAGAAGGTACTGATCAACAAGAAGCACTAGAAGCAATTGAAAGCTTTCTAAAAACTGAAGGGATTATTTAATCATGACAGAAATATTAAAAGGAATTGCTGCATCCAGTGGTATAGCCATTGGAAAAGCATTCCTGATGACAGAACCAGATTTAACGGTGACAAAAAGTACAGTAACGAATAAAGAAGAAGAAATTACTCGATTTCATGAGGCTGTAAATGCTGCCAAATTAGAGCTTCAAAAGATACGTGACCGTGCTGAGGTTGACTTAGGGACAGAAAACGCCGCAATTTTTGATGCGCATTTACTTGTACTAAGTGACCCAGAGTTACTAGGTGCAGTAGAAAGTAAAGTAAATGACGAAGCAGTAAATGCAGAAACTGCTTTACAAGAAACGGCAGATACATTAATTGTCATGTTTGAACAGCTGGATAACGAATATATGCGTGAGCGAGCAGCGGATATACGGGATGTAACGAAACGAGTAATTGCAAGGTTATTAGAGGTTGAGGTCCCGAATATTGGATTAATAGATGAAGAAGTTATTATCATTTCCAAAGATTTGGCACCTTCAGATACTGCTCAACTGAATAGAGCATTTGCTAAAGGATTTACAACTGACATGGGAGGTCGCACTTCTCACTCAGCCATTATGGCTCGGTCATTAGAGATTCCTGCCGTTGTTGGTACAAAAAACGCTACATCTGCAATTAAACAAGGTGATTTAATCGTTGTGGACGGAGATAATGGGGAAGTCCTTATAAATCCTCCTACCGATGTTGTAGAGAGCTATGTAGAAAAAAGAAATGAACAAGAAGCAGAGAAGAAGCAACTCTCCTTGCTAAAGAATAAGAAAACTATCACATTAGATGGTATACAAGTGGAAGTTGCTGCAAACATCGGAACTCCCAAAGACGTCGAAAGCGTCCTTGAAAACGGTGGTGAAGGAGTAGGGCTATATCGTACCGAGTTTTTGTATATGGAACGAGATACTTTACCAACAGAGGAAGAACAATTCCAAGCATATAAGCAAGTGCTTGAAAAAATGGGTGATAAGCCCGTTGTTGTTCGAACATTAGATATTGGAGGAGACAAGCAACTTCCATATTTAAATCTTCCAGAAGAGATGAATCCATTCCTTGGCTTCCGAGCAATTCGACTGTGCTTAGAGGAACAAACAATTTTTAGAACTCAACTACGTGCATTATTACGGGCAAGTACCTTTGGTAATCTTAAAATAATGTTTCCAATGATTGCGACTCTAGAAGAGTTTAGAGAAGCAAAAAAATTATTACTAGAAGAGAAAGAACAGCTTCAACAGGAAGGTACACTTGTATCAGAGCAAATAGAAATTGGTATTATGGTAGAAATACCTTCGACTGCCATATTAGCAGATCAATTTGCTAAAGAAGTGGACTTTTTCAGTATCGGAACCAATGATTTAATCCAATATACAATGGCTGCAGACCGAATGAACGAGTCTGTTGCTTATTTATACCAACCTTATCATCCAGCTATTTTACGTTTAGTTAAAATGGTAATCGATGCTTCGCATGCTCAAGGAAAGTGGACAGGTATGTGTGGTGAAATGGCAGGAGATACAATTGCCATTCCATTATTGATTGGTTTAGGGTTAGATGAGTTCTCCATGAGTGCTCCTTCCATGCTAAAAGCAAGAAATCAGATCAATCAGCTTACACAGCTAGAGATGAAACAGATAACGGAAAAGGCACTATCTATGCAAACTTCCGAGCAAGTGAAGCAATATGTAAAAGAAACCTTGAAGTTTTAGTATTTTCAAATAAAAGCACTAGGAAACCCACCTATAGAAGTGGGTTTCCTGGTGCTTATTTTCTTTTGACCTTCGGAGCAGTTTTATTTAGTTCTTCAAATTCCTTGGCAAATTCTTCTTGAATTTCGTTTGGTTTGATTTTAAGGTTTTTAGGCGTTTGAGGTAATGAATCTTTGTTGTTACTTCTACCTTTTTTATCGTCTCTTCCCATGTAAAAACTCCTCTCCATTTGTTCGATCTAACTTAATATGGCTAATTTCAAACGATTTACACGGGAGTTGGAAAAATATTAGTTTAGTATACAGAAAGAACTTCATTAAAAAACGTTGTTAGTTATACACGAAAAAGTATCGTAAGCTCGATAGCAAAACAAAAAACTCAAGTACATGGACTGAATTCTCCAAGTACTTGAGTTTTTTTACTTTTTATTGAAAAAGGTAGTTAGTTGTTGCTTCGTTGGGGCTTGAATTTTATAAGTTAACTCACGATCACCGCTATTTTCTATACGCGGAATGATGGACTCTATTACATTAAATTTCCAAAAAGACGGTTTACTTTTTGTACTCTTTTCCGTATCCTTTGTCATCATTTTACGTTGAAACGGGTGCAACTTAGCCATCAAAAACTTTTCTTTTATACGGATTAATAAGTATCCCTCGTCTGTTTCAGGATTGAACTTTTTCATTAGGGATTCACCTAACTCAAACGTATTCGATTTGTTTTGAACAGATGGTGATAGAACTAAAATATTCCCTTTACGGAACAATGCTGTATTCGACACTTGCTTGAGACCTAAATCGTTAATAAGAAAATCTAAGTTCACTTGAGACGCTTCACTAGCAACTGACATATTCCATACCTCCTCGACATTTACAGACTCCTATGTTAAGTATACCCTATTTTGCGGAGGAAATCTTAGTTACACACAGATTTGCTAGATATTTTTTGAAATATTTATAAAAATGTTATTTGTTTTCCTATCTATTTTAGACTAAACCTTAAATTTTGCTTGATTTCATGTTAAAATAAGCACTTACCAAAAGAGAAGGAAGTGTTATATATGGTAGGTCGAAATGATCCTTGTCCATGTGGTAGTGGAAAAAAATATAAAAAGTGCTGCGAGTCGAAGCAGAATGATTCTATAGAAGAGGTACAAACAGAGGAATTGGAAAGAATATTACAATCCTTTTATGATCACTATCCAGAACGTAAGGATATGGAAGATTATGCGGATCTTGTGAGTGCTTGGAGCAAAGTAATAGGTGATTATTTAGACTTAGAAATGATTGAAGCTATTGTAATGGACGAGTTCTTTTTCCATTACAAGCAGGAAATATGGTTAGATTATCTTAAAAAGCAGAAGAAAATAATGGTACGACCTTCTACACTAAGTGTATTAAACCAGTGGAACGAGCCGCAGGTTTTTGTAGGGAAAGTGATTGAAGTAAAAGAGCACTATATGACGGTTTCACACATACTCACAAAAGAAAGCATTCAACTTAGACGAGAAAGTGATAAGCCGGTGCCTGTTGGAGTTCATGTGTACTGCTTCATCTTGCCGGATAGCTCTGCCGAAGAAAATCATTATTTAGCTATTTCTAGCTTAGTTTTCTTCCCTGTCGATCACCAGAACGTTTTTGATAGTGTAGAAAAACAATTTGAAAAACAAGAAAAACTTTCTGCCTCGGCCTTTTTAAAGGAACTGGGAGCAACTCTGTGGAAACTACTTGGACAAAATGGCTATGAAGGCGGAGAGTATACAAACTTTGAAGTGGGAGTATTACAGGTTGCAATCGATTTCTTAGAGAAAAATAATCGAGAGTATGGTAACTTTATTGAAATAGTTGAGGACTATTTAGTGGAGCAACAGCCAAATGCACGTAAAGAAGTAGCGATTGCTGCTGGAGCCATTCGATTTGGTCAGGAAAATGGGTTATTTGAACCGTTTGATATGACGATTAAAGAGATTGCAGAGGCTTTTGATGTTTCCACCTCTTCTTTAAACAAGTACTATAATGATTTAACAGCGTATTATCAAGCAAAATAGTTTAAAAATAAAAGGTCACCGTCTATTGAATTTTAATAAGCGGTGATCTTTTAACATTCTCAGGAAATTCTGATTATTAATTTTTATAGGTCTCTTGTGCTATATTTAATATTGGGTCTTTTGGTTCGTTTTAAAGGTATGCTACTTACGACTTAATATATAAATTAACAAGGAGAGATGAAGAAGTGAAAAGTATTTCGAAAAAATTGTCCGTTATAATAGTTGGACTTTTTTTAGTGTTATTCCTAATTTATTCAACAGTTACAAGTACGATTCTATATAACCAAAGTATAAAAGATGCGGAAAGTTCGACTTTAGTAGATGCTAAACTTGCGGCCTCTTTAATAGGTGATCGTTTTCAAGAAATAAATGAAATGTTATATAATACGAAAAATTTAATAGAACTATCAGAAAGAAACAACCGACTTGAGGGAGAAGAATTAGTACAAATTCTACAAACAAATTTAGAAAGTAATGATAATGTTTTTGGTGTTTCATTACTATTAGAGAGCGGAGTTGCCAAAGGCGAGACATACCAAGCTGATCTCATGGATAGTTCAAATCGATTTATTCCCTATTTATTTAGAAGTGGAACATCTATTGTGACGGAGAAACTTATGAATTATGAAGACAAAGATGCAGCTTGGTACACTGTTCCTAAAAATGAAAAACGTGCTATCTTATCAGAGCCATATATGTACGAAACAGCAGGAAAATCGGTCCCGATGACTACTATAGCCATGCCTTTACTAACAAAGGAGGGTACTTTCTTTGGTGTGATAACAGCAGACATAACAATCGAATTCTTAGAAGAGGTAGTGGCAACGATTGCTCCACCAGGTGGTTATGCAGGTATTATTACAGATGAAGGTACATTAATAGTAAATAGTATTAATGACAAGATGAATTGGTCTAATATGCAAGATGCAATAGATTGGTCAGGAGTAAAGAAGAATATCGTTAGTGAACATGAAGGAAGTTTGTATGTAGACTCAAAATCATTAAAGGAAGAAGCTTTTAACGCTTTTGCTCCAATGCTCTTAGAAGGTGCAGATGAAATTTGGTCTGTTCAATTGGTTTTACCAAAGTCTAAAATACTAGAAACCTTCACTGAAATATTGCTTGTTAATATAATAGGTGCCATTATTATGGTCGTATTGATGGCGGCAGTGTCCGTTTGGTTTATCTTTAGACAGTTAAGACCATTGAAATTTCTACGAGAGTCTATCGAACTGGCTGCAGTTGGGGATTTAACAAAAAAAGTAGACAGTGTATATATTAAACCAGATGAAATAGGAGCTGTTGCATCGGCTTATAATAATATGTTAGTTAAAACGAACGATGCGATACACACGGTATTAGATTCCTCTACACTTTTATATAAAACTTCTAATAATGTACATGAGGTGTTTGATGAAGTAGTAGCTTCTAGTGATGAAATTACTTTAGCTACTAATGAAATTGCAGAAGGAGCTGCTATGCAATCAGAAGATACAGAAGAAACAAATGATCTGATGATACAGCTTTCAGATAAAATAGAATCATTAAAAATGATTTCCTCTCAAATGGATGAATTATCTTTGAAAAATAAAGTATCAACCGAAAATGGTATAAAAGAAGTGGTCAGACTAGGAGAACAGAATGCACAGACAAATGAAATTAATAGTAAGGTGCAATCTCAAATCGAAACATTGGTCTCGAATATTAGCAATATCAACCAAGTGATTGGATCTATTCAAGGTTTAACGGAGCAAACGAATCTACTTGCTTTAAATGCAAGTATTGAAGCGGCTCGTGCCGGTGAACATGGAAAGGGGTTTGCAGTAGTTGCAGAGGAAGTTAGAAAACTTGCAGAGCAATCTAAGCGAGAAACAGAAGTGATTAATCAGATTGTGCAAGGAATTATGCTAGAATCTAAGCAAACCGTTTCAATTATTTCTGAAAATGCGAAGATGATGCAAGCACAAAATCAATCAGTACGTAGTACCGAAAAAGCATTTAATAATAATAAAGTATTAACTGCAGAGATTGAGTTAGGGATCAAGCAATTAGTAGAAGAAATCAGTAGTATGTTAGAAAACAAAAATAATGTGATTATGGCAATACAAAATATATCGGCTGTATCTGAGGAAACTGCAGCCTCAGCGGAACAAGTAAGTGCATCTGCAAATGATCAACAAACGGAGTTAGAGAGAGTAGGAAACTCTATTACTCATATGAATACGATCGTTGAGGAATTACAAGAAGTAGTAAATCGATTTAAATTATAGAACACGATATAGGGGTACAGAGAAAATGTCTACTCTTTTTATTGTTTATGAAGTTATACAATCTTAGTGCACAACAGCTATGTGTGGAATTTGCAAAAGAAGGACAAATTGAAAGCCGACTTTCTATTGGAAGGTCGGCTTTCAGCATCAAATTTAATTGTAGCGAACGTAAGATTTCTATTAAAGGTCTAACTAAATAGTCCACCTAAAATACCCTTGTCTTTGGAAGAGTTACTAGTTGTTTGATTTGTTTTGGTTCCTCGAATAGGAGTATTCGTAAAACTTTCGAATTGTTTTGCTATTTTGTCCCGTGATCCTTTATTTCTCATCAAAAATGCAGCTCCAAGACCTAAAGCGGTGATTGCCATTTTGTTTTTATTCATAAGTTCGTTTCCTCCTCAAATTATTTTGTTATAAATTGTTTTCCCATATTTTTTGAAGTTAAACAAACAAGGTAAGATGTTTAGTAATTGAAAATAAGGATAAACAATTTAAAACACATTAAAGAGGAGTGGAAGAAATGACGAAAAAGCATCCAACAGATAAAGAGAAACAAGATATTTCCGGACGTATTATGGATAATCCGGATCTATTAAATACCGAAAAAGAAAGTATATTCGATACAGATGAAGATATGAAAACAGTGGATCCTATACCGGTAGAAGAGTTGAATGAAAAGGTAAAAGATGAAAAAAATAAACGAAATACTAAATCAACATCGGCCAGTGAGGAACGTTTTCCTGGATAATTACTCGTGAGTAGTTTATTTCTTAGGAAAATGGAGATAACTCTAAATAGAAACCAATTTCATACGAAAATGAAGGAGTGCTTAAAATGAAAGTAAAAAAATATTCATTACTTGGTAGTGTAATTATGTCATCTGTATTAATATTAGGGGCTTGTGGGGACAAGGAAGAAGTTAGTGAAGCACCTGACAAAGAGACCGCTCAAAGTGAATTTGGTTTTCAGTCATTTGATTTAGATATAGACACGGTAGATCAGAAGGATGCCGTTGATGCTTCTTTTGATATTGATGTCTCCGAAACAGAAGCGGAGTATACAAACCAAATAGAGTCAAAAAAACTTTCTGGTGACGAGGCTTATGCAGAGTTAGAGCCAATCTTTAAAGAACTTGCACTAACAAAAGATATGAGCAAAGAAGAAGTGATTGAAAAGGTTACTAAAGCATTTGGAGTAGAGGATTATAAAGAGTTTGAGCTAGAAATAGAATTCTCTGATGGAGATACACAAGAGTTTAGCGATATAAAATAGAATTTAAAAGCCTTGAGCGACGATGAATATCGTTCCTCAAGGCTTTTTTTGACAAGATTAGAAAGTATATAAAAAAAACAGCATGAACACTGGATTTGCAGAACATTTAAGAATGAATAATACTACTGATTTCCTCTACATGTGGAGAACAAAGGCTTAGAGCGCCACGTCTTGTGGCAATGCCTTTGTGACCAAGTCTCCGTGGGCACGGCTTCAATCTCCTCGTCACTACAAAAACATATGCTCCTGCGGTGCTTTCAGCTCGCGTTGTTCCCATCGATGTCGCCTATTTCACTACAATCAATTAAGTGAGTACTACTGCACGATAAGATTGTCTTTTTAATTAGCGATACTATTCTGCAAAGAGGGAGGAAGAAAAAGGATTCGCTATAATCCAGTGGAGTTAAAGAGAAATAGTAAGTCATACCTAAATAAAGAAGCGAACGAGCGAAAGAAATTGCATCTTCGTGAGCTTCTACAGAAATAGGAGATTTTCTTTTTTCTAGTTATCCAAAAACGAACTAACCTGTTTTTAAGTTGTATAAGGAAGATGGGCAGTTAAAAGCCATAAAAATACCGAGAAAAAGAGGCTAGTCATGACTAGCCTCTTTAAAAATCAAACGGGTAATCTTATAGCAATACGGCTGTCCAACGCTCTTTGAAAACGATATAAACAGGTTTTGACGTACAAGGGCCTCATATTTTGCTCGGTTTTTCCTATAATATTTATCACTTCTATCAATAACTTTATGTACTTGAATAATTACTGTTACATTACAAATCGATTAACATTAGCTGCATTGTGTTTAAGTTATAACTTAAGAAGGGTAAGGAAAGAATAACACAATAAATTTTGAGGAGGCAACACCATGAACATTGAATCGAATAGACGAATTGAAATTGCTCGTACCGAAGAAGAAATGTATGATAAATTGGAAGCCCTACAAAATCAAGGTTATGCAGAAAGCGATATACATGTAATTTCAACTGAAAATGCTCATTTAAATACACTTAGTCGTCACTCAGAAGTTTCTACACATGAGGCTGGAACATTTATGGATAAGTTCAAATCTTGGTTTACTGGAGAAGATGCAGTAGCGGAAGGTTTACGTAAATTAGATCTAAGTGAAGAAGAAAGAACAAAATATGCTGAAGAAGTGGCAAGAGGAAGTATTGTTCTCTACACAGATGTTTTAACACATAATGATGAACCAATGGTATACGGTACTCATGAGAATGAATTTGAGCAAGAGTATACAGATACAGTAGGTACAGATGTTGTACAAAACCGTTTCATGGAAAACGAAGAGCCGATTAGTGAATATGCTAAAGAGCAAGGTTTTACACCTTCTAACAATGATTTTGTAAACGAAACTGATGGGCGCTTTGATGAACCACAGGACCGCTTTGCACGTGGAGAAACTTTTGCCACTGACCCATACTTAGCAAGAGAAGAAAATCATATTGGTCACTCTATGCAGGAAGATAAAGAAGTAAGAGAGTCTCGTCCGACTATTGACGAGAGCATTACAATCGAAGAAAAATCATACGGTGCTCACTCACCAGGAGCAGATCCGAATCTAGGTCCAGCGGCTTATGGGAGTGAATTAGTGGAAGAGGAAGAAGAGGAAAGACTTTCTCATGATCAACACGAAGAAAAGTTGGAATTTCAAAAGAAACTAGATGATATCCCTCCAACTAATAGACTGTATTAATTTTAAGATAACGGATAGAGCCTCTCTAATTGGAGAGGTTCTTCTTTGTATTCTATTATGAGATAATGAGAGACGATCTAACTAAATGAGGTGAAGTAAATGGACTTTATAGCTATCGATTTTGAAACAGCCAATAATCTTCGTTCTAGTGTATGTTCAGTAGGAATCGTACAAGTAAAGAACGGGAAAATATATAGAGAAATACAATCCTTAATAAATCCGTTAAGTGAATTCCATTATTATAATACAAAAATTCATGGAATTACTGAACATATGGTGCATGGAGCACCAACCTTTGAGGAATTTTGGCCGAACATGAAAGATCTTATTGAAGGTCAAGTTATTATTGCACACAATGCAAGTTTTGATATGGGTGTTTTACAAGAATGTTTGCGTCAATTCCATGAACCATCTCCACATTTTGAATATGGATGTTCTTTTCGAATTGCCAAAAAAGTGTGGCCGCAATTATACAATCATAAGCTATCGACTGTATCGAATTATTTGGGTATTAGTTTGAGACATCACGATGCTTTAGAGGATGCTCGCGCTGCTGCTATTATTACATTAGAAGCCCTGCAGAGAACTCAGACAAGTACAGTGAAACAACTGGCCAAACTACATAATGTGACGATAAAGTCATCCATTCAAGCTAAAAAGCAACCGGCCCAACGCAAAAATAAAGCAGACATGACAATCGAGTTTTTAGAATCGGAAGATGCAGAACTAAATTCTAAGCATCCATTTTACGAAGCGCAAATTGTTTTCACCGGAAGAATGCACTCTATGACCAGAACGAAAGCAGCACAACTTGCAGTGAATTGTGGAGCAGTTTGTAAAGGGGCGGTGGATCATCAAACAAATTACTTAGTAGTGGGAGATAATGACTTAGCCAAATACTTACAGGGTATAAAAAGCACCAAAATGCAAAAGGTAGAAGGGATGATTCAACAAGGACTTCCAATTGAAATAGTTGGAGAACAAGATTTTTTAAGATTAGTTAGGTATTCAGTTTAAAGAGCTGGCTAAAAGTATAAATAAGCTATTCCGGTGAAATGCTAATGGCAGTTAAGGAAAGGGTGAATTACTTGGACAATTCAATATCATACGGTGACGATTACAAATATATACCAGCAACTTCGGTAGGAAGTGGTATAGGAATCGAGATATTACCGGACATTTATTGCCATACCATTCAAATCGTTAATATTTGTTTAGTTGGCGAACCTAATTCTGAGGACTTTGTATTAGTAGATGCAGGTATGCCTTACTCATCGGATGAAATTATTTCTGCAGTAGAAGAACGATATGGTGTTAACAAAAAGCCAAAAGCAATTATCTTAACCCATGGACATTTTGATCATGTTGGGGCAATAGTTGAATTAGTAAATAAGTGGAATGTCCCTGTCTATGCTCATGAACTAGAATTACCTTTTTTAACAGGTAAAGAAAGCTATCCAAAACCTGATCCAACAGTAGAAGGAGGATCTGTAGCCAAAATGTCTTTCCTATTCCCTGTGGATGCTATAAATCTAGGAGACCATGTTGAAGTGCTTCCAGCAGATGGAACAGTTCCTTTTATGGATGATTTTCAATGGATTCATACGCCAGGTCATACCCCGGGTCACATCTCCTTATTTAGAGAGAAAGACGGGGTATTAATAGTGGGAGATGCATTTGTTACAGTGAAACAAGAGTATTTGTATAAGGTGTTCACGCAGGAACAGGAAATAAGTGGTCCTCCAAGATATCTCACGCCTGACTGGGAAAAAGCTAGGGAATCGGTAATCAAGCTTTCGAACTTAAAACCTAAAGTAGCAATAACTGGACATGGTTTACCTATGAAGGGAGATTTACTTACTAGCAATTTACACTTGCTAGTCACGGATTTTGACTCGATAGCATTGCCGCGCCATGGAAAATATGTAAAAGAATAATGACAGTGAAAATAGAAGATCTCATTCATATAATGGGATCTCTTTTAATTGTCAGAATAAAAAGTTAAAATATAAATAGATTGAGTGAAAAGGGGTATGCAAATGACATTTTCCATTGTTGGCTTCGATCCGCAAACAAAAGAATTAGGAGTTGCCGTTGCTTCCAAGTTTTTGTGTGTGGGAGCAGTTGTCCCATTTGCAAAAGCGGGTGTAGGAGCAATTGCGACCCAGTCTTGGGCTAATTTAGATTATGGCATCGATGGCTTGGACATGCTACAAGATGGCATGTCACCGGAAGAAGTTCTAAAAGAGTTGGTAGCGAATGATGAAAAGTCAGGCGCTAGACAAGTTGGTATAGTGGATGCAAGTGGTCGTAGTGCCATATATACTGGAGAAGATTGTATTGAATGGGCAGGAGGATTTGCAGGAACACACTTTGCAATTCAAGGGAACATATTGGTCAATGAAGATACAGTTCAGGCGATGAAGACAGTTTTCCTCCAACATGAGGGAGCTTTTGCGGAACGCCTATTAGCTGCATTACAAGCTGGAGAAAGTGCAGGAGGAGATAAAAGAGGTAAACAGTCTGCTGCTTTGTTAATAGTAAAAGAAAATGGTAGTTATGGAGGCTACACGGACCGGTATATCGATCTTCGAGTGGATGATCATGCTGATCCCGTGAAAGAATTAGCAAGGCTCTTAAAGCTACATCAACTATATTTTACAGAAACAGTTCCAGAGGATATTGTGGCTATTGAAGGAATGTTAGCAAATGAGATTCAAAATATGTTATATGAAAATGGTTTTTTAGACAGGGATCTTACGGAAATGGATGACTTATTGGATGCTATTCATTCTTATCACCTAATTGAAAATTTTGATGAACGAGTGCAAGAAAGAGGTTATATCGATACTAAAGTTATAGAATTCATGCGTATTAATAAGTAGGAATACAAAAATGGTGGTGTAAAAAGACTATCAAACCTTATATAATTTGAAAAAGAAAACGAGGGTCATAACGTTTGTTATGACCCTCGTTATTTAATATCTACTTAATCTTTTTGAACTTCCACTTTTTAGACTTTTGGTCGTAGTAAGCGGCTTCCTTAGTTCCTTTTTTCCCTTCAGTAGTGATGATAAAATAATCAGTAAATCCTTTTGTGATTTTTTGGTTACTGCTATCAAGGAAATTCATATCTTTAAGTTTCAAGTCGTCCTTAACTTTATGATTATTTTTTTCCTTTAGTAACCCTGGTGGTACATGGTAATCCAAGTGCAAAGTAAATTGCCCACTTGCTGCAAGTACATCAAAGTTCTTTGCAGTTATCGAGAATGTCCCATTCATAAGATTAATAACAACGTCTTTATTTGTAGCGTTAATCTTGCTTGAAGCTGCTTCTGTAAAACGGATTTTAACATCTCCAGCATTATGCATCACAGAGCCATCCACCGTAATAATACTTTTTGAAGTATCTACTTTATCTTCAGTAATAATAGTTTCTCCATTATTTGCCGTATGGACAGTTACTTTAATCGTTACTGAATTGTCACCATACGTTGCTGTAATAATTGTTGTCCCACTTGACTTAGCGGTAATTTCACCTTTGTTTACGGAAATAATTTTGCTATTAAAACCGCTATAGTTAGCTTTTTGTGTAACATCCTCAGTTGTATTTGAGCCCTCAGTTGTTTCAGTTAGCTTAATATTAGCTTTTTTGCCTTTTTCTAATTCAAATGCTGTTTTATTTGCTGTAAGAGTCTTAGTAACCGGCTCGTTCAAATCCACTTGAATAAGAACTGGGTCATGGTCGGAAGCACGTCCATGAATGTCCATATAGTTAGCATTAATGTGAATCATATCTACTTCAGTTTTATTTGCTAGATTATTTGTAACTAGAACATGGTCAAGTACTTGGTTATTCCCTTGGTAGAAATAGGAGAAACGCTCACCCACAGGTACTTTTTCTACCATATTTGTTAAGATGTCACCTTTTAGTGCAGCAAGTGTTGGGGTGAATTCGAAATCATTCATATCTCCAGCAACGATTACATTTAAATCTGGATTCTTTTCTATACCAGATTGGATAAATTGGTTAATCATCGTAGCTAACTCAATTCTTTCTGCCTCAGAGCCAAGGAATGGAGGTTGGTTTTTTCCGTATAATGGCTGGTCTCCACCTTTAGAATTTAAATGAGCACCAATTACTACTACTTTCTCTCCTTGGAACTCAAATTGTGCAGCTAATGGCTTACGTGTATTTTTTTGTGGTAAGTCAAGAATTCTGCCAGGATTCAAAGTGAGGTTTCCAGCTTCGTCCCATGCTACTTTATCAGTGGAACCTCCTTTTACTCCTTCGGAAAGGGATACGCGATTAGGGTTGTACAAGTAACCAACACGAATATTCCCACCAGGTTGTCCACCATCTTGGTCGTACTCCGGTGCTATATCGGTCCAAGCGTAAGCTGGTCCACCAGCAGCTACAATTGCTGTGATTAACCTTTGATAGCTTGCCGAGGCATCTGTATTTCCAGATGCGGTAGGGCCATCGTTATCTTGAACTTCTACAAGAGTGATAATATCAGGTGATTTCATGTTCTCCACAAAAGACTTGGCAATTCTCGCTACTTTTTCATCAGGGGTGTTTTCAGTGTTTGTTGAAAAGTTTTCAACATTGTATGCTGCAACAGTTAATTTATCTTCGTTAGGTTCGATATTTGTCACTACATTTGGTTTTTCAACTCGAGTAATTGGAGGTAGAGTAGACTCCTCAGCCCAAAGCTTGAAATTACCAAAGCCGAAGCCCATCACTCCCACAATGTCCCCAGTATAATAATCACCTGATTTAGCATCATATTTTTCATTTCCTGTTAATACTAATATTCTCTCAGGATTATAGTCATTTGCAGAAATGTTTACTCCGCCTAATACATTGAACTGTGTGTTCGTAGAATTTCCTGCAATTACAGGTATTTCTCCATATTCTTGCGGTCCAATAACTTTTGCATCTGGTACAGCTATACGCATCAATTCAATGGATTCCCAAAAATCTATTCCATCTTCTAATGGATCGAACGTAGTTAAACTATCATTATCAATTATTTCGGTTGGAGGAAAAATATCTTCACCAATTACTAAAGGTTCGGGTAATTCTGCTGTTCCAGATTTGGTAGCCGAAGTTGCACGAATTCTAGTAATAGGAAGATCATTTGCTTTCATATCTGAATAGCCCTCGTAGTACCATTCCTCCACGGATCCTGCTACTGTAACTAAGTCTCCAACTGCTAAACCATTAGAAGCCTTATTGACGATTAATGCTTCTGATGTAGTATTGTCATCATCGGCATTAACATCTTGAATGACAAAGTTTGCTGAATTGTAGAGATGAGTTACAACACCAGTAATCTCTTGAACTGTTGCACCTTCATAATTTGAGAAGTGGGATAGTCCCTGAATATCACGAATTGATAGGTTATTTGTTTTTAACACATCAAATGTAAAAGAAAATACTTCTGATGTTGTATCGGTAACAGCTATGGCCTTAATCGTCGTATTCGTTAATAAAGTAATTGGTCCAGTATATAGCATGCTTTCAGTAGAAGGTGTTGACCCATCTAGTGTGTAATAGATGGCTGCACCATCGATTGGAGTAAATAAAGAAATTTCAGTTCCTTCTGATATTGTCCCAGGGAATATATCCGTGTAGACTGCAGGTTTATTCACTAAGTTAAAGCTGTCTAAACCGAGTGTTTTTACTTGATAAGTTGTATTGAATTTAGACGCGATACCAGAAACATTAACTAAATCGCCTGCTTTATAGCGTTGAACAAACGTATTGTAGTCAAGACCATTTCTATTGTCATTTCGAATAACAACAGACTCTCCATTTTCGTGTGTTGCAGTAAATTCGAATGTTCCATAGTCATTGATTTTAGTCAAATTATTAATTATTACATTATTCAAATTTACTCGTTCACCTTGAGTCTCTTCATTGACTCCCGCTGGTGTAATCATTTGTTCTAGTGGTAATTCATTGCTTGAGGAAACTTTTGATATTTTAGTAGGTTGAATTTGTAATTCTCCACTGTATGGACTAACTTTACCTTCCAGCTCAATGACATCACCAGGATTTACATCTGCCGAAGAGGTAAATACATAAATACCTGCCGACGTGTCTTGAAGATAGAAGGCATTGCCGCCCCAATACCCCATCCCAGTAGTGACAGTTCCGGTGATTTTAACTAATTTGTCCGGGTTAGTAATTACTCGAGCTGCAGCAATATTTTCCAACACCTCTACTTCTGGAGATTCAGGTGGAGTTTCTCCATCAGAGATTATCGTGTAAGCAGTTGGACTTTTTAGACCTGGAACAGAAAAGTAAGCTTCTAATGATCCAGTTACCGTTACTTCTGCTTTTAAGTTTTCAGGATGATCTTTTAGATTCAGTGCTGTTCGAAGTGCTCCAGTCGGTAATTGAACCGGTAAAATATTAGATGGATTTGTTTCATTTGGTGAATCTGCTAATCCAATATTTGTAGCTACTGTAAAAGGAGCTTCCTGATCATAGGAAGTTCCAGAATTAGCAGTTCCCACGATATATCCTTGAACTGTCGCGGTCCCTGTGTTATTTGAAATTGCTTCTGAGACGCTAATAGGTTCTGCAGCTTGAACACTAGGTGCAATTATAAATGGGACAAACATGGAAACTAATAATATGAGGGAAACGGCAACCTTATTACAAGCATGATTCCAAAGACTCTTTTTTATCATTTTATCCACTCCTAAACAAATTTATATTTCGGATAGATTATAGCAAAAGAAAATGACAGGTTTGAGGGAAAATTGTAAAAATTAGAATATCTCCTTAAAAACAGGTAAGAAGTAGTTGGAGTAATTTATTCTCTGATAAAAAATAACTAATAACTATTGAATATAAAGAACTGGAAAAATAAAATTTATGTCGTTGCAAAGTTGCGTGTAAATTTAAGGTGTTTGGTAATTATATAATTGCTATAAACTAGAAAAATGATGAAAGTTAAGGGGAGTGTAGCAGGTATTAGTAAGGAAGAAAAAAGTACCAAGTATCAGCCATTTGATACTTGGTACTAGAAATTAGTCAATTTATTCTCTTTTCATTATTTATGTTGAGATTCATAGTATTTCACACTATAGCTATCTAAAGGTTTTTGAAGTTTACTTTGTATATACAGTGCGGCTGCGTTGAGTTTTTTTTGATCTATATTTGTTTCAATACCCATATTTGTGAGCATATAATTTAAGTCATCAGTTGCCAAGTTGCCTGATGCTCCTGGAGCATAAGGACATCCACCTAAACCACCCAGAGAGCTATCGAATTTAGAAATACCCATTTCCAATGAAGCCAGTGCATTTGCTAAAGCAGTTCCTCGGGTATTATGAAAATGCATTGCAATACTATCTGCGGGGTATCGTTTAAGAAGTTGCTCTAAAACTTGCTTCACTTGAACGGGATTAGCAATCCCAATTGTGTCACCTAATGATAATTCATTTATACCCATTTCAAATAGGGAATCTGCTAATCGTATTACCTGATCAGTTTCTATATTTCCTTCATAAGGGCAACCGAAAACTGTGGAAATATATCCTCGAATTGTTTTCTTATTGGAAATACTTTCTTTAACAACTTCCGATAAGACAATCTCTGTTTCTGAAATAGTTTTATTAATATTTTTCTTATTATGAGTCTCACTTGCAGAGATGAAAACAGCGACTTCATCAATACCACTCTCTAAGGCGCGGAATAACCCTTTTGTATTTGGAACAAGGGCAGCATAAGTGACGTCTGGATTTTTCTTAATATGTTTTGCAACATACTCTGCATCCGAAAGTGCAGGAATCCAAGTAGGATTTACAAAAGAAGTTACTTCTATATAATTTAAACCTGAATTAGATAAGTGATCTATCCATTGTATTTTCTCATCTGTTGGAATAAATTTGCTTTCATTTTGTAATCCATCACGTGGTCCTACTTCTCTAATGCTTACACTTTTAGGAAACCTGGGTGTTGTCATATTAAAAACTCCTTTTACTTATATTCCGAAGAGCGTCATCATAATCCAAGTTGACGCATAGAAAATCATAAATTGTACACCAGCGCCAATTCCAAGAATGCGATTTAGAAGACCACCAACTGCTGCCACTGTGAACGTAAGTACAATACCAACAAGTTGTGCTTCGTGGAAGGCAAGTAAACAAGCAAGTCCAATGAACATAGCAACAATAGCTTCTTGACTTACAAGCTTCATCACTAGTACAGAAGCTTTTCTTGCATAGTTCATAGAAAAAGGATAGGCGATTAACGAAGCGATAATGAGTCCAATTGCACCGTAAAGGAAAAACTCCCATGAAGTTAGGTAGGTATGCAAATTATTTATAGGGTCAACAGTGAATACTGGTGGTGCATTAAATAATGGTGACCCTGGACCAAGAGCAACAGGACTTAGTGGAATCCCAAAAGCTATTAATGGGATGATTACTTCTGCGATATACGTAGACTCTGTTACCCCATTCATTACTGCTAAACTAGTAGTAGACTTCTTATAGGCACCTTTTGTACGGGAACCGACAATTTCACCCATTAGGGAAGTCATTCCTACAGGACTAAAAACAAAAGTAAGAGAAGAAATAAAAGTTGTAATGGAAGTGAATACTTGTTGTCTTCCAGTTAAAATTTTTAAAGGGTTCGGAAAGTATCCTTTCCACGTTTTTGTTTCAGGAGCCAGATGATATTCTTTAGCTTTATCTCTTTCAATAGTCTTTCTAGCGCTAGAGGAGGTCGCGAATAAAAGATCACAAAAAATTGGACCTATAGCAATTCCTAAAAAGAAACTGATAGATAAATGCTTATCGAGTATGCTAAAACTCACTAAATCTAAACTTTTAATAAAGAAAGCGAATGGAATAATCATTAAAATACTTACCCATTTACCTTTAGAGAAAAAGGCGATTAGAATAGCAGCTAGTGTAAAAATTATTCCTGTTGATGACTTGAAGAAGTCAGCGAATTGACCCAAAAACTGGCCTAATAGAACAGCAGTTGGTAAAGCAATGAATGCACCAATAATTCCACCTGAAATCATTTTCCTAAGTGCTATATGTGGCATACCCATTCTTCTTAAAGTGTTCGCATGATCTATTAATGGAACAGCTGTAGTATCACCGGGTATACCCATTAATGCAGTTGGTACGGCATGTGTAAGATGTTTTGCTAGAACTGCTGCCATAAAAAATGAAAAAACTGCAGCTGGAGGTGCACCAAGAAGGATTACTAACAAAGTAAGTGGGACCATAATAGCTGTCTCATCAGTACCAGATATCAATCCTATTAAAGAGAAGACAATTGCACCAAGTAATGCAAATAAAATAGCTGTAATTAGTAAACTCATTTCTTCTGCTCCTCTCTAAGTGCAAGAAAACTATTTAAAACTCCGAATTCTTCCAATTCTTTCTTAGTGATTGGATCATTTTCGATTAGTTCTAATTCTTCTAGAGGATCTAATTGTAAATCTTCAAAAACTTGTTTCATACTTTCAGAAGAAGTTTCTTCTTCAACTAATATTCTTTTTGGTTTAAAAAGAATGGAACAAAGTACTAAAGAGAAAACACTACCTAAAATCCCAATAAGCAATGAGTAAGAAGCTACCATACTTTCACTAGCGATAGAAGGGAGTAACCAAAGGCCAATATTGTAACCTCCTAAACTAATGCCTACGCTTATTAAAACCGCAAAAAGTAATTGATTTGGTAGAATTGTATCTCCAAGTATTTCTAAATATGTTTTTGTTTTTTTATTCAAATCAGTAGTTGGTGATTTATGGTTATCTGCCATCCTATTCACCTCTTTGAGTTGCTTTCGTTATTTCTAAGATACGGTCATATCTAAGGTCTTTCTCTTTGACAGCTTGTGCGACGATTCTATCTATATCTGATTTTTTTGCGCCAGCCATTACCGCTAAGTTTCTAGCATGTAAAGACATGTGACCTCTTTGAATACCTTCAGCAGATAAGGCCCGTAATGCTGCAGCATTCTGTGCTAGTCCTGCAGCTGCTATACAACCTGCAAGTTCTTCAGCAGAGCTAGCTCCCATTACTTTAAGGGCAGCTTGTGCCACCGGATGTGTTTTCGTTGCACCACCAACAATCCCAACAGCCATTGGTAACTCAATAGAACCGGATAAGTTGCCATCCGCATTTATTTCCCATTTTGTTAAAGATTTATATTGTCCAGATATAGAAGCATAGGCATGTGCTCCAGCTTCTACTGCACGAGTATCGTTTCCAGTTGCCAAGACTACAGCAGAAATTCCATTCATTATTCCTTTGTTGTGTGTAGTTGCTCGATAAGGATCATAATCTGCAAATTCGAAAGCGCTTACAATGTTATCCACAACCTCTTTGCCACCAAGTGCCTCTGTTGAAAAAATTGCTCTTGCGCGAACAAGTCTAAGGTCTGCTAAATTAGATATTATTTTTAATACAACCTTACCACCAGTAATTGTCTCAATAGTTGGAGAGACTGCTTCTGCCATTGTGTTAACAGCATTTGCACCCATTGCATCTTTTGTATCTACAATTAGATGAATTACTAACATTATTTGAGAGTTGGTTGGAATAATATGAACTTCTATATCCTTAGCCCCTCCACCCAATGAAACCAATGTTGGATCTTGGACATTACAATAAGCTAAAATTTCATCTTTATGTTCAAAGATTTTGGCTTTTGCAGCATAAGGATCTGCTACATTTAATACCTGAATTTGACCACGCATGATTGTTCCACTCATTGACGTGAAAAAACCACCATGGTCATAACTTGCTTTTGCTGCATTACTAGCAGCAGCTACAACAGAAGGTTCTTCCGTAGCCATTGGGATAAACATATCTTTTCCATTAATTTTAAAGTTGGTTGCAATCCCAAGTGGAATTCCTATTTGTCCAATTACGTTTTCTATCATTGAGTCTGCTAAATCCATCGAAAGTGGATTCTCCCCAGATAAATGCTTTAACTGATCATCTGTTAAATTGCGACCTTCCGTAACAATATCAAATCTTTCTTTAGGTGATAAACGATAAAATCCTGGAACTCTTGTGTTTGACATGACATACACCCCTTATTTTTGTGTAATAGCATTCAACCTAGTTGAATGCTATTACACAAAAATACATTAATAATTATTACTTGTAAATACCAAATCTAAAATTTATTCAGAAATCGAAGTAAATTCAAAAAATAGAGAAATAATTATTAATGAGGACTAGTAAGTATGAGAAAGGTAAAAATACGGGCAGTTCCATAAATTAAAGTGGGGTATTTTGTATAAAAAATGTCAGTACTTTTGCTTCCTTGTTCTTATCTGCAGAAATAAAAATATGAGGAGTGTTTCCTTCGAAATAAGCACTATCACCCTGTTCCAAGTAATGTAACTCCCCATCATAATAAAGGTTGATCGATCCGTTTAGAATATAAATAAACTCGTCTTCACTATGGGTAAATGGCGTTACATATTCAGCTTCAGGTAGGACGGTGACTATTACTGGTTCTACTTTACTAAAGCGAGGACGATTTGCGAGCGCTTCATAAGTATAGCCAATGTCTTTATTTCCGATTTTTAATTTTTTATCCTTGCTTTTCACTATGGATAATTTATTGTGAAGATTGGACTCTAAGAACCAAGACAAGGGAGTATCTAGCTCTTGTGCTATTTTTGATAGAGTTGCCACAGCAGGGGCGGCTTGTCCATTTTCTATTTTTGAAATATGACTTTTCGTAAGACTGCATCTTTCGGCTAGTTCTTGTTGAGTTAAAGTATTATTTAACCTAGCTTCCTTAACCTTTTTTCCAATAGTATGTTGAAGATAAATGGGACTCTCCTCCTAAATAATTTAAAACCTATAATAATCATATAATACATTAATTACTCTCATTTGTAATTCTTTCATCGGTAAATTTACAGCTAGATTATTGTGTGAATTTGTTCATTTACTGTAAAGAATTAAAATTTATCATATTAGTTCTTAGACTATTTAAGTAGTACAGAAATATTGAGGGGAAGAAGGTAAGGGTCCTGATTTTAGCCGGGACCCATACATAGAATTCATGCATACTAAAGAATTTATTTATTCAATTTCCATACGGAATAATTCAGACCAAGTGCAAAGGTAACCCATCCTACATAAGGCATCATTAAAACTCCTGCAGTATTGTCCAATTTCTGAAACTCATACGCAGTTAACGCAATGGATGCTAGCATAAGGCTGATTTCTACAAGTGCAGTTCCTCGTAAGCCCCAACGGAAAAATAGGAATGACCATAAAAAATTTAAACCTAATTGTAAGTCGTATAGGGGGATAGCTGGTGTGTCCGTTCTCATATCTTTCACCTTTTGGTCTACACGATATTTAGCAATTCCCATTGTTGCGTAAAGAGTGGTCCATACAATCGGAAAGACTGCCCCAGGGGGTGAAAATGATGGCTGTTTTAGTTTTTTATATTTTTCTTGGGCATTTTTATTGGCAATCCAACCTGTGATAGAGCCACCAACCACCGGTATAAGAATACTAAGTGCTAATTTCTTTTTGTTTATCCGACCATTCACTTGTAGTAATTCCATTTTACAACCTCCTAGTTCTATTTATTATTTCATTCCCTAAACACTCCGGAATAATCTATATTGGTAAAAATAAATAATTAGAAAAATTAGAATATGGTATAATTATCAAGGGAAATCTGACTAGGGGTGTATAAATGAGACTTAAAATTATTCATACTAATGATGTACATAGTAATTTCGAGAACTATAAAAAAGTAGTTACGTTAATAAATCAACATAAAGATGAGAATACAATTGTTTTAGATGGCGGAGATTTTGCTGATTTTAAAAGCATTGAGCTCCAAGGAACTAAAGGTATGGCAGCTATAGAGTTATTAGAAGCTGGTAGCTACGATGCGATTACAATAGGTAACAATGAGATGTTCAATGGAATAGATACTCTAGAGAATATGGCGAGTAATAGTCCTATTCCTTTTATAAGTAATAACTTGTATAAAAAAGATCGTTCTCATATAAGTGGTGTTAAATCTAGTATTATTTTAGAAAAAAACAGGCTTCGAATTCTCCTTACGGGATCTTCTCCCGATATGGGAGTATTTAATGAAGGATTAGGTATTTATATGACTGATTACACGAATGCTATAAAAGAAGAAATAACCAATAATGAAGGTAATTATGACATATGTATATTACTCAGCCATGTAGGTACTTTTGCAGATGAACTGCTTGCTAAAGAGATTAAAGAGATTGATATTATTGTTTCTGCACATGATCATAAATTATTTGAACAGGCACAGGTTATTAATAAGACATTTATGAATAGTGCAGGGAATTATGGAGAACATATAGGTATTATGGAAATAGAAATAGACGGTGGAACAGTACATCTTCTCCATTCACAGACTATCTCTACAAAGGATATACAAGAGAGTGAACAGATAGACTCTATTTTAAGGTTAAATAAAGAAAGAGCTGTAAAAGTTTTAAGTGAACCTTTGTATTCACTAGAACATTCTTTATGGCATGACGTAGTGGAAGAGAACCCTATTTCTAACCTAATAGCTGACGGATTGAAGGATATGTTAGGTACAGAAATTGGTCTTATTAATAGTGGTATTTGTAATGCGGGAATATTTCATGAAATGACAGAAAAAAAACTTATAGAGATATGTCCTTCTCCGTTAAATCCAACTTCCTTTGAAATTCAAGGTAAGTATCTAAAAGAAGCTTTAGAGCAATCGTTAGATTCTCAAGTATGTCTGGCAGATGGAAGAGGTCCAGGATTTAGAGGACGATTTGTCGGGAGGCTGCATGCATCAGGACTTCAAATAGAACATGATGGGGAGCAAATTCATTCAATCTATGTAAATGACGAAATATTAGAAGATGATAAATGGTATTTAGTAGGTAGCTCTGATTATTTACAAAGAGGTTCTGGATATCCCTGTCTTGCGAACAATCGAAATGAAAAATACTTAGCAGAAGAAATAAAAGATGTTCTTCGTTTATATGGTGAAAAATTAGACTTTTGCGAGGAGTCTTTTAGTCATAAATGGAAAGAAGTCTCTAAAATAAGGGGATAGAAAACGTGGAGCCTAAAAAAATTAGACAAATGGGAGTGACAATAGGAAGACTCCCTGTTGGGAAAAAGAACTGCATAACAGATGTACAAGATGTTAAAGTCGGACATATTACATTAGATAGCTCACTTGGAGGAGGAGAATATGCCTGTACAGGAGTCACAGCAATCTTGCCTCATGGGGGTAATTTATTTCAACAGAAAGTAGTTGGGGCGAGTTACATTCTAAATGGTTTTGGAAAAACCACAGGACTTATACAAGTGAACGAACTTGGCTTAATTGAATCACCTATCATGCTGACGAATACATTTGGTATTCCAGCGGTTGCGCAGGGAACTTTAGAGTATATGCTAGAAAGAAATCCTACAATAGGGGATTCTACTGGGACTATTAATATAGTGGTAGGAGAGTGCAATGACAGTAGGTTAAATTCAATTCGAAAGCTACCTATTGAACCGAAGCATGCGATTGAGTGTATTCAAAATGCTTCGTCAGAAACTTCACCTGAAGGAGCTGTTGGTGCAGGTAAAGGGATGATTTGCTTTGGTTATAAAGGGGGCATTGGTTCCTCTTCACGTATTGTTCAAGTTAGTGATACAGTCTATACTATCGGTTGTATGGTCCTTAGTAACTTCGGAAGAAAAGAGGAATTCCAAGCTTCACGGTATTTGGTGAATGAAAATGTGAATGTTCCAAACTTTCCTGAGCCTGCTGATGGTTCAATCATGATTGTATTGGCAACAGACGCACCTTTAAGCAATAGACAACTTACTCGACTTGCTAAGCGATGTGGGGTAGGGCTTGGTAGAACTGGTAGTCATTTTAGTAATGGTAGTGGTGATATCGTCATAGCTTTTTCGACTGCTCATAAAATTCAACACAGTTTGGAAGAAAGTGTGGAGACAAGGCAGCAATTAAGAGATGATCATCCCATTATGAATGACTTATTCCAAGGAGTGGCAGAGGTTACGGAAGAGGCGATTTTAAATTCTTTGTCACAGGCCGAAACCACAACAGGGAGAAATGGAACTGTCGTATATCCGTACCCGTTTGAATGAATAAAGGCTGATCTTCGTTATGAAGATCAGCCTTTTCAATAGTAGTGACTTCTCAAACCAGGTATTTGATAATAATCGATCGACCACAGGTCAAAATCGATTGATGTCCCTAAATAATCGATCGATCAACGCCGATAATCTATTGATGCCTCCGAAAAATCGATCGACCACTAAAAATTAGTCTTTTTTAAACTCTAATTTTATCTTACCTTCAACAAAAGTTAAGCTCGCATCAAACTTTTGACCGTTTTCAGCTTCAAATCCCTTGATCACGTTTGTTTTTCCTTTAGTGCAAAGCAGTTTTATTTGGCTAGCGGTTATTTTTTTCTTTAAAAAGTAGCCATTAAAGGTCTGGGTGCAACCATTTTTGTATTCTGTACATCCGTAAAAGCTCTTATGTGCAATGATGGACCCTTTTTGACATTTAGGACATGTTACTATTGGATCTCTCTTAAATTTAGAGTCATACTTTGAAGCCCGAGGCGCTAGCTTTATATTAATCTGCTTTGTTTTTAATTGGTTTGGAACCTCGTCCATCAAGCTTTGGATAAACTTAGCGATACTACCTAGAAAACGATCCATCGAGCCTTCTCCGTTTCCAATTTTACGTAAATAGGTTTCCCATTTAGCGGTCATAGATGGACTAGCGAGAAGATTACCTTCAATAGCCTGACAGAGGACGCGTCCTTTATCGGTTATAGAAACTATATTTTTCGTTACACTAATATAGCCATGGCGTTTTATCGTTTCTATAATTCCGCTTCGAGTTGCTTCTGTACCGAGACCTTCCACTTCTTTTAAGATTTCAGTTTCCATTTTATCCTCTACAAGCTTCCCACAGGTTTTCATCATGGCAATAAGCTGGCCTTCCGTATATGGCTTCGGAGGCAGCGTTTTCCCTTCTTTTATACCAATATTACTTTCTACCTTTTCCTGTACCTGTAGAGGTGGGAGAGGTTGTTCTTCTTTATCCTTAGTTGAGCGAGAGAATAATGCTTTCCATCCTTGATCTCGTTCCGTTTTTCCAGTTGTGAAAAAGGCTAAACCATTCACCTCTGTTGTAACCTTTGTTTCTGTATATAAGTAATCGGTATGAAACATACCCAATGTAGTACGGACAATCTCTTCATAGAGATTTCGCTCAATATTTGAAAGTCCTGCTAATTTTGCAGGTGTCGGGAGCTTCTTCGTTGGAATAATAGCATAATGCTCCTGAACTTTCGAGCTATCGACATATCGTTTTTTAGGAGCTAGTGAAGCTACTTCAAAAGGATGTCCAATGATTTGTTGATAAGCAGAAACCTGAGCCGCTATATAGGAAAATTCGTTTGGCGTAATATGTCTTGCATCAGTTCTCGGATAAGAAACTAACTTTTTCTCATAAAGACCCTGCATTGTCTTCAGTACATCTGCAGGACTCGTTTTCCATAATCGATTGGCGGTAGCCTGTAGTGTCGACAATGAATGAAGCTGAGGTGGTGGTATCCGCTTATCGACTTTTTCTATTGAACTAATTACTCCAGGAGAGTTAGGTTGAATATTATGTTGGGAAAGGAGTTCTCGAATCTTTTCTCTGTTGGAATCTTTCGCTTTTGCTTTCCCTTTATATTCCCCCTTTTCTGCCTGGAAAGTTGCCTCTATCTCATAAAAAGGCTCCGATACAAATTGTTCGATTTCTCTTTGACGTTGATATATCAAAAATATAGTCGGTGATTGAACCCGTCCTATAGGAAATACCTCTTTAATACCTTGTTGCTGCAACAGAAGTGAATATAATCTGGATCCATTCATGCCTACTAACCAGTCACTAATTTGACGAGCCTTGGCCTCATCGTATAATAAAAGATCTTTACGATTATCTTGTAAATTACTAAAACCCTTCAGTACTTCATCTACTTCCAATGAATTAATCCATAAGCGTTTAATCAATTGTCCACGGGCACCACTTTGATTGTATATACTATAGAAAATATTGGACCCTTCACGGTCTACGTCACAAGCATTAATAACAGTATCAGTAGATTTAAGTAATTTTTTTACTACGGAAAATTGCTTGAATTTCCCTTTGGCAACTTGAAATTCATAGCTATCTGGCAAAATAGGCAAACTAGCTAATGACCATTTATTCCATTTTGGATCATATGCTTTTGGTTCTTTAAGTTCAACGAGATGACCAATTCCCCATGTAATATAGGCTCCCTCTGGAAAAATAGGGCATGGATTGATTTCTATGTATCCTTCGTGACGTTTTACTTTAAAAGCATCTGCATATGCCTTTGCCTGACTAGGCTTTTCAGCAAGAATTACTGGCTTCATGACAAGACCTCTTTCACTGGTAAAAATGATAGTTCTACTATTATCGCATAGATTTAGAAGCATTTCTAATCCATGGTTAGGATGAAAGGTAAATGTAAACTATGTGGATTTTCTTTGTTTTCCGAGTAATTTAGAGTATATATACGGGGCGCAGTCTTTTTTTATGCAGGAAATGTAAACATGAGCGGGAGGTACTGATTTTATATTGCAGTCAAATAAAAGGAGTGTAAAAAGTGTAAACGTGTGGATTTGATACCTGGAGATATAGATATATAACATTCAAAGATGTATTTAAAGATTAGAATACTACTGATAACATGAAAACTAATTTAGAAATTATTTTCGCAGGGAAGAACAATCTCACTATTAGGATTCACTGGAAATGAAGAACTGAACTTCTTAAAATATGATGGTGCTTTGTAAACTGAATTTTGGTTACTGAATCAGTAAACAAAATCCAGATTACAGTTGAGTTTGAGGGCTTCTGGATCTAATACTTCAATGCAATTTCGAGATGTTTTAATGATTCTCTGGTCACGTAATTTTTTTAGGGAACGGGCAACCTCTAGCCTTGTTTCTCCAATAATCTCACCTATTTCTCGCTGGGTAAGGTTTATACCTATCTTGTTTAAGTAGTGGTTGTACATGTAAACGATATTGCAGGTCTTAACAAAGGCTGAATCATAGCTGAGGGTAACCGACTCATGCATAAATAGATTAGAGTGCATAATGACATAATCTAGCATAGTGATGCTAAGATCGGGATTCTCCTTCAGTGCTTGATAGAAATCCTTTGGTCGGATGCGAATCGTATTAATATCGGTGATTGCAGTTATCATAAAGAAATCAACATCAATATGGAATTTACCATTAATAGGTCTGCTTAAGGAGTAGGGGCAAATGGAACCTTCCCCGTGAAAGCAAATCGTCTTGCTGTCGCCTTCAATGTGGTTGACTGATAATTTAAAGATTCCACTTTCTACATAGTACAAGTATAAAGTATCAAGATTATTCGTTATGACACTGCCTTTCTCCAGTAAGTACTTCTCCCCAATTTCTAATAAGAGAGGCTTAAATTCTGTAAACTGATCCTCGAAAAAAAGATTATTTTTTCCCACAATGTTCAATTCCCCCTCTATAAATTTTTCTATGCAAATTGCAGTAATGACAATTGTTTATTACAAAGGAACCTATAAAAACGATACTCATTTCATTCATTATACTAATTTTGCTCTCCAATATCTCTTTACTTTCGTAATTTATAGAATTAATAAAAAACAGATGTATCAAATGATATAGAAAACGCTTTCACGGTTTTGGTAATCTATAATTACTAAAACAGTTGAAGATAGCAAATGAAGGTTGCTTCACTTATATTGGCTAACTGCTAAAAAAGTATAGGAAGAAGGGATCAAATGGCAGTAATTTCTTTATTATCCCTAATTATTGTAATCGCAGTGGGAGTATACACGAAAAAAAATATAGGAATTATCTCCCTTGCAGTTGCAATAGTACTAGGAATGATAGGCGGGTTGTCTAGCAGTGAGGTTATCAGCGGTTTTCCTACGAGTCTATTTCTGAATTTGTTTGGGATGTTTTTCTTCTTTGCGATTGCACAAAATAATGGATCCTTGGAGCTTCTATCCAAGAAATTGTTTGTATCATTTGACCGTTATGCTATTGTGTATCCTCTTATAGTTTTTTTGGTAAGCGCTCTCATAACAATTGTCGATCCAGGTGGTTTGACTGGTTATGTGGTGTTACCTGCAATTACGATGAGTGTTGGTTACCAGATGGGCTACAATCCGATTATGATTGGCGTTCTGACCATCTTTGGAGCCAACGCTACGCTTATGACACCAGTCGGGGTATTTGGGAATACTGCGAACTTGATTGTCAATGATGCTGGCTTCCCTAATTATGCAACTCAAATTCTACTAAATGGTACAATCCTGTTCTCTATCGCCGGGATTTTAGTTTATATAGGGTTTCGCGGATGGAAGAGAAAACAACACTCTGAGGATATGTTGTCATTGGAAGATAATGCAGCACCAATATACCTTCCAGCTTTCAATGGTCAACAAAAATTAACCTTACTGATGCTGATATTGATGATTCTCTCCATTATGTTTTTAAATACCCATGCAGGACTTACAGCATTAGTTTTTAGTATAGTCTTGCTTTTGGCTAAGGCTGCCGATGAAAAAGATGCTTTTGTCGGTGTACCTTGGGAAACAATATTCCTATGTATAGGAATTGGGAACCTCCTTAGTGTTATTGATTCGATGGGAGGCTTAACACTTTTAAGTAGTTTGTTATCTTCCATTTCTACAGAATGGACGGTGGCACCTTTACTAGGCATCACTTCGTCGATCATGTCCTTTTTCTCACTAGCAATTGCGGGACCTATTCCGACTTTAATTCCCTCAATTCAAGTGTTGAATTTTTCGACCGGTAATTCGTTTATGGATATTGAATTGATAAGTACAGTTATTAATGGTGGATTCACTGCTGCCATTAGTCCTTTGTCACTAGGTGGAGCAATGGTCCTGGCTGCTTATGGAACATTATTCAAACCTAGCGCTGAAGAAAGAACGAGAGTCTTTAATAAGTTGTTCCTAGTGGCAATAGTGATTTCTATTATCGCTGGAATCTTGGCAAATGCCGGTATATATAGCATAACTACTAGCTTGTAGTCTTGTTAGCTCAATAGGAAAAAGGATTTTTCTTAACTATATAATCCGAGGAGGAATAGAAATGAATAGAAGTATATTAAATGGTATGTATGATGTGCATGTACACTGTGGGCCATCCACAGCAAACAGAGCAGTGGATGCAGCAGAGATGCTGAAGTTGGCGGAAGAAGCCGGCTATGCAGGATTCGTAGTAAAGGATCACTATATTCCAGCACTTTTGGGAACGAAAATGGTAGAGAAGCATTTAGGAAATGGCACCTGTAAGGTTTACGGATGCCTTGTTCTGAATAATGCAGTTGGTGGCCTTAATGTCGATGCTGTGGATAAGGCCAGACAAATGGGCACGGCAATGGTTTACCTACCAACCGTTTCTTCTAAAACCCATATCGACGGACACAAGGAATCTGGATTTGTTGGCGGAGCAGGTACTTCGGATGTAGAGGAAGAACCGATAGTTATTGCCGATGAAAATGGAACTCTTAATCCTAAGGTTGTAGAAGTAATTCAGTACTTGGCTAAGCATGATATGGTATTGGCAACCGGACATGGCAATGAAATCGAAGTGGAAGCTACAGTCAAAAAGGCATTTGAACTGGGGATGAAACGTGTCTTGGTAACACACCCGCATTATCAGGTTGGAGCAAGCATTGATGATATGAAGAGATGGGCGGACATGGGTGCTTATATTGAGATTAACGCCTGTGTGTTTAAAGATAGTGGATCGAAAGTGGAAGCAGTAGTAGATCTGTCCGTGGCGAAAGAGATGATAGATGCCTGTGGTGTGGACAGTATAATTATTGATACAGATTACGGTCAGGCCGCTAATGGCTCGCCGGTAGAAGGAATGTATAATTTCGTCAATGCTTTAGAAAAACAGTTTGGAATCACCGAAGAAGAAATTAACATCATGACTAAAAAGAATCCGAAAAAATTGTTCCATTTCCAATAAAGACAAAAAGTAACTTGGTAAAATAATAATTTAAAACAGGAGGAACTATAAATGACAAAAATTGATTACGGTAATCTGGACAATCTACCTTGGCAATTTGTAAGAGAAGGCATCACGCGGAAGGTATTCGGAATGGGTGCAGAACATATCAACGCCACAA
Source organism: Psychrobacillus psychrotolerans (assembly GCF_900115805.1). Taxonomy (GTDB): domain Bacteria; phylum Bacillota; class Bacilli; order Bacillales_A; family Planococcaceae; genus Psychrobacillus; species Psychrobacillus psychrotolerans. Next base: position 139,648 of record NZ_FOXU01000002.1, on the reverse strand, counting down.
TCAATAAAGTTGAAAATGGGAATGAGAAGAACCCGCATACCCATGAAGAAAATGAGCAGATTGCGCTTATTTTAGAAGGTGAATGTGACTATTATGTAGATGGTGTGCCTTACCGCATGACCAAAGGATCTTGGATTACAGTTCCGGCCGGTGTGGAGCATTATATTTCTGTCTACGACAGCCCTGTACCGGTGCTCAACATGGATATTTTCTATCCTTTAAGAGAAGAGTACAATGAATCCTACGGTAAATTCATAGAAAACTACCGTAAGTAAATACGAATCTATGCTTGGCTGAATATCTACAGTGGTTAAAAGGAGAGAGTTTTCATGAAGATGCGTAATTTGGTCAAAGAGAAGCTAGAGGGGAAAGGGCATGTTTTAGGTGCGTTCGTTGCTTCAAGCTCACCGACTAATGTAGAGATTTTAGGACTTAATGATTTCGATTTTGTCCTTATTGATATGGAGCATGCTCAAACCGATATGGAAACCACAGTGAATATGATACGAGCTGCGGAACTGTATGATATGGCACCGCTCGCTCGCGTTTATGATCCAAATGATGGTCCTATGATGTCCAGAATGCTGGATGTGGGTATTCATGGTCTGATGATCCCCATGGTGGAAACTAAAGAGCAAGCACAATATATTATTGAAAATATGAAGCTTGCACCTCTTGGAAAAAGAGGGATAGGCGCCGGGCGTGGACCAAGATGGGGTTGGTATGAGGATTATAACAAAGGTGAAGTGAACGATAATACCTACGTCATTATGCAGTGTGAAACTCTAAAGGCTGTCGGAAATATTGAAGAGATTTGTCAGACACCAGGTCTCGATTGTATCTTTATTGGAACTGCTGATTTGTCACAGGATATGGGTTGTTTTGGTGACAATAACAACAATGAGTTACAAGTTGTGATCAATAAGGTACTGGATACCTGTAAGAAGTACAATATTGTACCCGGCATCGTTGCTGGAACGGCGGAAGACGCGGTAAAACGAATTCAACAAGGTTTCCAATTTGTTACTATCATGAATGACCTTGGATTTTTCAGAAGCCAAACTAAAAATGAAATCGATACAGTTAGAAAAAAACTTCATTGATATATTCAGTCCAATCCCTAAATGTCCTTTCAGGTTTTGGAAGAAAAGAAAATTAAAATGCTGGTACCCATCGAATTTAGAATCGTATGGGTCCTGGCATTTTTTACTTTGTCGACCATAAGCGCAAGAATGAGGACGAAGTAGGCGCAAACTCCTTGTAAAATGAATGTAAACAACCATTAGGAGGAGTTAGAATGAATCTCATTCAGGAATTTAATAAATTACATTCATCAGAAGAAATATTATTTTTAGGTAATGCATGGGATCTGTTATCCGCTTTAACTTTAGAAAAGGTAGGTTTTAAAGCAATTGGTACAACAAGTTGGGGAATTGCGAACTCATTTGGATATGCTGACGGAGAATTAATTGATTTTGAAAGACATCTTGGAGTTATTAAAACGATTACAGCAAATGTGAAAATACCTGTTACTGCAGATATTGAGGCAGGCTATGGAGAAGATAAGGAAACAATTATTGAAAATGTTTTAAGGACGGCAGATGTTGGGGTTGCTGGCATTAATATTGAGGACTCACTCAAGAAACAAATGGGGCTCAGAACAATGAATGAACATTGTACTCTTTTATCAGCAATCAGAATGGCATTAGATAATCATGGCTATCAAGATTTTTATATTAATGCTAGAACTGATACATACTTTCAAACAGAAAACCCTTTCTATGAAACAGTAAATCGTGCAAAGGCCTATGTTGAGAGTGGAGCTAGTGGAATATTTGTCCCTGGAATGATCGACTATGACGAGATTAAAGAAATCACAATGACCATACATGCTCCAATAAATGTATTGTCTTTACCGCAACTTACAAATTGTCATGTACTGCAGGAATTGGGAGTGCAACGTTTTAGCTTTGGTAATGCCCTATCTGATAAAATCATTTCCTTTTTAGACAGCAATGCTGCACAATTAATGGAGCTACAAGATACTTCATTGTTATATGATTACTGACCTAGAAAGGTGTGGAATTCAATGGAGGATATACTTAATCTTTCTTTTGATGAAATGTGGGATAAGGTCATGGCTTGCGATCAAAAGTATGATGGATTATTTTTTACGGCAGTAAAAACCACTAAAATATACTGTCGGCCATCGTGCAAATCTAGAAAGCCGAAAAAAATAAATGTAGATTTCTATTATGACATCAATAAAGTTGAACATGCTGGTTTTCGTGCTTGTAAAAGATGTCAGCCAGAAGTTGACCATTCCCCGCGTACTGAACTAGTCAGAAATGTAACCACCTTTTTAATTAATCATTATAAAGAAAAGTTGGTATTACAGGACATTGCCAATAGCGTCGGTGTTAGTCCTTTTTATCTGGAGCGTTTGTTTAAGCAGGAAACGTTAGAAACTCCGCGTACTTACTTGGAGAAAATAAGAATTGATAAAGCAGCCTATCTTCTTTGCAGTGCAAATCTATCAAATCTTGAGATTTGCTATAAAGTTGGATTTCAAAGTCCTTCAAGTTTTTATAAAGCGTTTCGTCGTTTGATGAATTGTTCACCAAGTGAATATCGAATTCCTGCGAAAAAGGAGCTACTGTAATGCAATGGAGCAATCACGGAACGTTTATTGAGATATATCCACCGAAGGAATTCAATTTTGATGAATGCCTAGTGTTCTTGGGTAGGTCCCAAGAAGAAGTGTTACATCAAATTAGAGATGAGTTACTATATAAGCTGATTAAAGTAAATGGAGAATTAATCTTGTGTAGAATCGGGTTCGCTCAACATGTAATTCATGTAGATTTTCCCTCACAACCATTGTCTATCACCAGTCATGAAGAAATAGCATCGTATATTTGGGAATGGTTTGATTTGGATCAAGACTTGAGCCTTTTTTATGAGGTAGCTAAACAAGACAAGATATTACAACAAATTCACAAGAGATATTACGGGTTACGGATGATATGTATACCAGACTTATTTGAGGCGTTGACTTGGGCAATAATGGGGCAGCAAATAAATTTGACCTTTGCGTACAAATTAAAGCAACGTTTTGTTGAACACTTTGGGGAGTGCCTTACCTTTGAAGGGAATACTTTTTGGCTATATCCAACATATGAAAGAATTGCGACTCTAAGCGTAGAGGAGTTAATAACACTACAATTTACTGTTCGGAAGGCTGAATATGTAATTGGAGTTGCAAAAGCTATGACAAATGGGGAATTAACAAAAGAAATGTTGCTGCAAGAACCAACGTATGAGCAAGCAAAAAAGTCGTTACTGGGGATAAGGGGAGTAGGACCATGGACAGCGGATTATGCGCTGATGAAATGCTTACATCAATCATCTGCCTTTCCGATAGCAGATGTCGGACTTCATAATGCTTTAAAGGTTCCATTAGGGCTTAATCGTAAACCGACAATAGAGGAAATTAAAGACATAGCAACAAATTGGCAAGGTTGGCAAGCGTATGCCACCTTTTATCTATGGAGGTCTTTATATGAATAAATTAGATTACAAATCTCCAATTGGCATAGTAGAAATAGTGGGAACAGAGGAAGTAGTTAGTTCTATTATGTTTATTGAGGGCGATGAAGTGAGTAATACAGTAAACTCTGAAACCCCACAGGTTTTAGTGGATTGTTCTATTCAACTGGACGAATACTTTAAGGGTGAGCGTCATGTATTTTCATTTCCTTATAACTTTGAGGGTACAGAATTTCAAAAAAAGGTATGGAACGCTTTGACAACTATTCCATACGCTGAAACCGGGTCCTATAAAGATATTGCCACTGCCATTAAAAATGAAAAAGCTGTTAGAGCAGTAGGAACCGCCAATGGTAAAAATAGATTAAGTATTATCATTCCATGCCATCGAATTATCGGATCAAATGGAAGACTAACAGGCTATGCAGGTGGTTTGTGGAGAAAAGATTGGTTACTTCAGCATGAGAGGTCTTTTAAAAGGGAAGAGTAAACCGAAGGATATTACAGTGAAGCTTTATGAATTTCATTGAAAATGCACGACATGCTTTGGGTAAGAAAAAATATTTGCTCTATTAGTCAATTGGAAAGTCTGAAGCTTAAGTCATGAATTCGATACATAATACATTAACGGCATATATCGCTTGATCCATTTACAAGTGTTCATCACCAGAACGCCAATTAGTGAATAAAATAATTAAAAAACCCATTCCTATGAAGGAATGGGATATACTTCGATTATTTAATTATGAGCAATGATTACTAGTTTACCTTCATCTAATTCTTTTTCAGCTGCTTCTGCTTCTTGTTTAGAAATACCGGCAGCTTCCATTTTGTTACGAAGCTCGTCTCCACGAGAAGTGAACATGTTTTTAAATGATTGTAAAAAGCCTTGTTCTTTCATCCCAACATCCGAAGTGTCTAACGCATCATTGATATCGTCGGCTCTTTCTTTAAAATGGGCGAAAATATGAATATTGTCTCGAACGTATCCTTGTGTTTCAAGTTTTTCAATTTCTTGTTTTGCTTGAACTGCATTTTCAACTGTTAGTTTGACTGTCATGTATAATTCCTCCATTTTTATTAGTAATGTGTTCTAGTATATATTTACCCGATAATAGGGAGTTTAAACAAAATAGCTTAGAATGAATCCAAATGTGTGAAAGAAATGTATGGTTTTGATATGCTTAAAAGAAAAAGAGAATGGATGTTATAAGATGGACAATAAAATAGATCAAGTAGCTAGCTTTAAAGCAGCAATGGGAAATTATCCTACAGGAGTTACAGTAGTGACAGCTTTTAATAGTAATGGGAAGCCAATGGGATTGACTGTAAATTCTTTTGCCTCAGTTTCGTTAGATCCATTATTAATATTATGGTCTATTGATAAGCGAGTATACTCATATGAAGAGTTTTTAAAAGTAGATAAGTTTACGGTAAATATTCTAGCTGCTGACCAAGGAGATATATGTAATTTATTTGCTAGTAAAGTGGAGGATAGATTTGCAGAGTGTGAATGGAACAAATCAGAATTGAATTTGCCCGTGCTTTCTAACTCGTTAGCAACACTAGAATGTAAAGTATTTAACAAAGTAGAAGCTGGTGACCATACAATTATGATAGGCGAGGTTCTTCATATTCAAAATGCAGCAAAAGAGCCTTTACTGTACCACCGCAGAAATATTGGTGCGATACCGACAGAATTTTATAAATGATTATAGACAAAAAGGATATCCAGATGGATGTCCTTTTTATGTTATAGCTTGAAAATCCAAAAATATTATTGCTCAAGAAGGGGTTATTTAGCCTTTGTCCAAAACAAATGTTCCTAGGAATCTTCTTTAGCCTGCAAAATCCCGAAGCTGTCAGTAAAAGTAAAGGTTGTACAATGTTGCATAGTGGTGGAAATCTCTAATATTCACGTAGTTAGAGGTTTAGTTTTGGGAGCAGATGGAGAGTATTTACTTAAAGGGATATTCTCCGAAAATGTTGTTGGTGGATATATAGTGTAACGTTATTTGACTGTTTATATTCTCGAAGAACTAGTTGATGTAGGAGATTAACTGCTGCCTTTTTAAGTAAAAATAGTGCAGTGAGTGATTTTAGATGAAAGAAGGACAGAGAGTTCCATTTTCTGTCCTTTTTCATTTAATTTAATGGAAGGGGATTTTATATGGGTAAGGAATCAATGGTGTCTTTAACAATACACCATTATATTTGGATCATTCTCTTTTGCATTTTCGGTATATTATTTGCTATTTATATATTAATCGCAACAGGGAATAACCCACCACTCGTTGTATTTATTTTATCTGCTATTGGGACAGGAGGGACTGGTGCTATTATAGGTGGAATTATAGGGAATAGTCTTGTCAATTTTCACAAAGCATTATTCAAGGTGCAAGGACAAAAGAAACGTTAAAATATATTGGGATCTTAATAAGGGGGGTATAGGTAGAGGCTAAAAAAATCCTAATGGAAAATCAATTGATCGTATTTAGCTAACAAATTTCGTTACGCAAGTGAATACAAGTAAAGAAATCAGTAGTGTAAGTATATGACAGAGAGTAAGTAAAAAATCTCTCCAAAGTGTAGTACTTGGGAGAGATTTGGATACATCAAATATAAAAAAGCTTAAACAGTATTTCTCTTTGTGGTACTTGAAGTGTTTCAAACTTTTGTAGAAAAGCTTCTTTGTCATAAGTGACGTGACGGATGGTTACAATTGGTTTGCTTGAAGTAAATTCTAATACTGCATATGGTGCGGTATTTCCTTTAGACACTCCAAGAGCTCCTGGATTCAGCATTATCTTGTTGTCCATTTGGAATAAATGCTCGGGATGATTATGCCCAAAGCAAATGATATCCGCCGGGTATTCACTGAACATACTCCACGTATTTTCTAATGTAGGTTTTAAAATAGGATGAAAAGGCTCTTCTCTTATATGAGCTTCTAAGAGATGTGGCTCGATATGATAGTGAATTCCCAAAAGCCGTGTACCATTAACTTCTTTCGTTATAACTCGTGGGAGTTGCTCTAGTCGTTGGACATTTTGATGGGATAGTTGATTTGCAATCCACTCATGATGTTCACGTGTATGCTTGTAGCTCTCGGGATGTCCCTCCCCTGAAATAAGGGATAGTATTGCTTCATCATGATTTCCGGTAATCATTCGAACATCGGAGCGGTCAAATAGTATATTTAGAACTTCGTTCGTATCTGGTCCCATAGCAATCATATCCCCCAGACACCATATTTCCTGCACATCTGTTTTAGTATCTAGTTCGTTTAATACTGCTCGTAATGCAAGTTCATTTCCATGTATATCCGTTAAAATAGCTACTTTCAAAAAATCACTCCTACAACTTATAACTTATTCTGCCGGCTCCGTTTTTTCTTTCTCTTTCTTTTTATGGTGTTTCAAATATTTCACTAAATAATAAATAAGGATAGTCGCAAAAATAACACCGAAAATGACATACTCATCTACATCCGATGAAAGTATTCCAGCGGGAATCAATGCAAGAACAAAGAAATATAAGAAGTTCCCAATTGCAGTAGCTATTGTGAAAGGTATTACACGAATTGTACTTAGTCCAGACAAAATATTTATAAGACTAGTTGGGATAAATGGAAAGAGCCTACCTTGAAGTACGTAGGCAAAACCATTTGCATCTACCTTATCTATTAAACCTTTGTTGAACTTCTCGATAATAATTTCTTGGAAAACATAGCGAACCCCATATAACACAATAACGGATGCAATAATACTCGTAAACCAACTCCACAAAAAGCCATTTATAAATCCGAACAATGTGATATTGATCGTAATCACGAGAATAAGTGGAAATATAGTAAATGAATTTTGTATGATCATGACTAGTGCCATAAAAAATAGTGCATAGCCGATATTTCTTTCTAGAAAGAGTTGGACCTCATCTATATCTCCTTGTAATAAGGACGTCACAATATCTTTGTTTAATAAGACGAAAACTGAAACTAATAGCAAGGCGCCCCAAATAATCCATTGTCTTTTTGTAAGATGTTGAATTTTATTCTTCATTTGTTAACGTCACCTGGTCCTTCACACATTTATTGTCCAATCGTACCACGGTTTAAGGTTACTAAAAAACTTTTAAGGTCTATTCTTATAAAGATATTCAAATGAATTTTGTAAAGACCAAAAAGTTGAATACTATTAGGCTAATTTACTCCTAACTTTACTAGCTGAAAGTAAGGTTAAGTAAAGAGCTGTAGTAAACATTAGAGTAGAACATCCTATCACAACCTCTTTTACAGAAAACCACTGAGAGGCTAATCCTACTAAAAGAATAGTGATGACTTGTATAAAACTCGCAAGCATCTCATAAATACTTGAGATTCTTCCCATCATATCGGTAGGGATATTCGATTGAATGTATGTCATAAATCCCGTATTAGAAATAGATAGAAAAAATGAAAGTACAAAAAATCCGATGCTAGCTAACAAATAGGTTGTAGAAAAACTGTAGATTATATAACCAATGGAGACAAATAGTGTTCCTATACTCATTAACAGTTTAGCGGGAAAGAATCTTACTAGCACATTAGTGCAGATTGCACCTGTTAAAAATCCGATACCAGCGATAGTGACAAGGGAACCATAGGCAGTATTGGAGAGATTGAGAATCTTCTTGGCAAATGTTACTTCCATGGAATCTAATGCTGCAGTAAGTAGCATTACCATTTGAAACATCATATATAAGACGAAAAATGGGATAGCCTTTTTACTAAAACGTACAACTAAACTCCAGTCATTTCGGATATTTAACCAAGTAATTCTTGAATTTTCATGAGAAGCTGAAGACATTTGCTTAGGCAAAAGAAGTGCAAGAGCGGCACATAATAGAAAAATAAAGACATTTACAAATAATGCCTCCTTGAGGGAACCAATCATAAATAAAATCCCCGCAATTAATGGACCAGTTACAAATGCACCAGAATGGACAAAGCTAAGGATTGCATTAAATCGATGTCTTATACTTTCAGGTAGTAAAAGCGTCATATAAGTGAAGGAGGCTGGCTCAAAAATTGCACCAGCCATTTGTATGAAAAACACTAGTGTAAAAATAATGAAGACGGAATTAGAAAAAGGGATGAAGAAGATTAATATTGCTCTAAATAGGTCCAAGTAGACCATAATATGTTTAGTAGAAACACGGTCAATTATACTTCCAGCCCAAGGTCCTACTAACAACTGTGTGATAGGTTTGATAATATATAAAGTGGCAACTGCTAAAGCAGATCCTGTTATTTCTAATACCATTAAGTTAATTGCTAATAGGTATATCCATCCTCCAATATTGGCAACTCCAACGGAACTCAAATATAAAATTGGGAACTTCCATTTAAATGAGTACATTTTAAAACCTCCGACATATTTAAATTTGGTCAATAAAAAAACCCCACCCCCAAGACTGTTGTCTTAGGGACGAGATTAATATGTCGTGGTACCACCCTAGTTTGCCCTAATGTCGCCATTAGTGACCTTTTCAAGTACGGCATGTATACATGCTTATACTCTAGCTCGATAACAGGAGCAACTGTCACATAATACCTTGTTCTGTACAAGTCCTATGTGAAGCTCAGAGGCTTGTTTCGGTAACTTCATTCTTACCCATTCACAGCTACTAGGGCTCTCTTTGAAGATATTCGATTACCTACTCTTCTCTTCATAGCTTTTTAATTTTTCTTATCATACCATATCCACTTCTAAATACTAGTTGTTTTTTATCTTTTGCAATAACTTTTTATCAGTATAAAGGATACTGGCGTAACGCAAACTTCTATGAAAAGGAGTGTTTACGATAACATCACATACAGAAGCTATTAAAAAGTTTGCATTGCCATTTAATACTTCAGGGGATTTCACTCCTCTTTTAACAGCTATAGGAGAGTCTAGAGTTGTATTACTCGGAGAAGCTAGTCATGGAACTTCAGAATTTTATAAAGTTCGAGCAGAGTTAACAAAGCGACTGATTGAAGAAAAGGGATTTACTCTAATTTCGGTAGAAGGAGATTGGCCATCTACTCAGCGAGTAAATAGATTTATAAAAGGATACGATACAGACCTCAACAAACAAAATGTACTAAATGTATTCGAACGCTGGCCTACTTGGATGTGGGCAAATGAAGAGATTTCGGAATTAATTATGTGGTTAGAAAAACATAATAAGCAACTAAAAGATAACAGGAAAATAGGATTCTACGGAATTGATGTGTATAGTTTATGGGAATCTTTAGATGAAGTGATAAACTATTTGCGGAAAACAAATCCGGAGGGAACTGATATGGCTTTTGCAAAAAAAGCAATATCCTGTTTTGAGCCTTTTAACCGTCATCCCGAAACGTATGCATTTTCCTCTATTCACATCTCGGATGCTTGTGTGGAGGAAGTAACGAAGTTAGTTTCATCTATTCGCACAAATGAAAAGCAGTATGAAGATAAGGAAGAAGCACATTTAAATTTAAAGATAAATGCATTAGTAGCGCAAAATGCAGAAGAATATTACAGAGCGATGATTCGCAGTGATGAACTTTCATGGAATGTTCGTGATGAGCATATGGTCGAAGCGATTAACGAAATAATGGATTATCATGGGAAAGATTCGAAAATAATAATTTGGGCACATAATACTCATATTGGAGATGCATCGGCAACAGATATGAAAAAAGAAGGTCTGACAAACGTAGGAGAAATTCTTCGTATGCAGAACAAGCGTGAAAATGTGTTTTCGGTTGGATTTGGTACTCATAGTGGCGAGGTTATTGCGGCAGATGAGTGGGGAACTACTCCTAAGAGAATGATTGTGCCTCCAGCAAGAAAAGATTCCTGGGAAGATATGCTGCATGGTGTAGAAGCTTCTGATAAGCTTCTGATTTTTGACGAGGTGAATCGAACATTCTTTAATGATTGGGTGGGGCATCGGGCTATTGGTGTCGTCTATAATCCAGACTTCGAAGCCTATGGAAATTACGTTCCTTCTAGAATTGGGAGCAGATACGATGCTTTTATTTATATAAATAAAACGAATGCTATATCACCCATTGACTAAATATTGAGTGCAGATGGAGAGGGAGTAATTTCTCCATCTGTCTATGTTACTTAAATTCTAGATTTCTTCATGATCCATGAAGTCAGTAACAATATAGCGCCTATACCAAGTGAAGACTGCCACGGTAATATAAAGGATGGACCTATCTCTTTTACAAAAAAACTGATGATCAAAATAACTAAGAATCCTCCTGCCCCATATAAACCAGCCCTAATCATCATCTTTTTATCAGTAGCATTTTCATCAAAAGATCTTTGACTTATTAAACCGAATATCATTTTTACTCCTAAAGCTGTCATAACCATTATCAATAGGATGAGAAGTAGGGAAGAGATGATATATACTTCTTCAGAAGCTTTAGTACCAATTATAGGAATAATTATGCTTCTCATTATTAAAAACCATCCAACCAAGTTTATAGCTATTTCACTTACGAATATGAAGCTCTTGCGTTTATTTTCACGCGGTAAATGACTAATAATCTCATCTGCATAACCCTTAGGATCATTGCCAAAGATTTCTTGCGCTGTTTTACCATCTTGTTGACCTTCCGTAAGATGATCTAACATCTCCATCAAAACTTCCTCTGATTGTTGCTCTGATAAGGTTAGCTTCGTTCGAATATAAAGTAATAAGTTCGTGTAATATTTCTCGTTTTCCTCCGTCAATAGTGCTCTTTTTTTGTTATTTTGTTCGATTAACTCACGTGCTTTCAAATGGTTCATCCCCTTTCGATAATAGAGCATTAATAGGTACTGATAATTGGTTCCATTCTATAGAAATTGTTTCAAGAGTTTCTTGTCCGGCTGAAGTCAATGAATAATATTTGCGATTGGGTCCAGATTCAGAAGGTCTCATTTCACCAACAATAAGCTTGTTTTTTTGAAGTCTTAATAAAACAGGGTAAATCGTGCCTTCGCTTACATCCTCTAAACCGACTTTTTGGAGTTTTTTAGAAAGTTCATAACCGTAGACTGGTTCTTTTTCGATAACGGCAAGTACACAGCCATCAAGTATTCCTTTGAGTAGTTGACTTCTAATGGACATTTTTTTCTCCCTTCCACTAACTTGCATAACAAAGTAGTTGTATAAAGAAATGCTACCTTGCTTTGCAAAGTAGCTAAGGTAAGTATAAAATTAATTTGTAGTAATGTCTACTAGGTAAATGGTCCACTTTCTTGTAAGGATTAAAAAAGTTCCTTATTATCTGACAATTACGTGTTAAACTAACAGTAACTAAATGACGAATTAGGAGGAATAGAGTGAGGATTTGGAGAAAGCTATTAGTTTCTGTTGTATCAATTGTGATGATTAGTGGATCTGTTTTTATTTCTACAAGTGAAAATAATACCGTTGAGGCAGCTACTTCGTATAGTAGTTTAAAAACTAAACTCAATACTATTATGGCTGATAATCGCATGAAAAGTGCCTCTACAAGTGTCACGGTAAGGAATGCTGCTACTGGAGAAATTGTGTATGAACATTACGGAGACAAAAGGATTACTCCTGCTTCCACAATGAAATTATTAACTGGGGCAGCTGCACTGGAAACACTTGGTGAGAAGTATCGTTTCTCTACGACGGTTTTGACGGAAGGTAAAGTAGAAAAGGGTATATTAAAAGGAAATCTCTATTTAAAAGGTCAAGGGGATCCAACATTATTAAAAACACATTTAGATAATTTTGCAGCAACATTGGCAAGACAAGGTATCAAAAAGGTTAATGGGAATTTAGTCGGAGATGATACTTGGTATGACAAAGTTCGACTTTCTGCAGGTATTTTAGCTGAGGACGAGCCATATTACTATGCTGCACCTATCTCGGCGTTAACGCTTTCGCCAAACGGGGATTATGATGCAGGATCGGTTATTGTTACAGCAAAACCAAGTAAGAATGGTAGAGCAACAAGTATTACATTAACACCTGCAACAGGTGTTTTACAAGTAGTCAATAACTCCAAAACAGTACCTAAAGGATATAAAAACACATTAAAGGTAACTCGTAAAGTGGGAACTAATAAAGTAATTATTACTGGAAACTCTCCATTAGGAACTTCCGGTATAAAAGAATGGATTTCTGTTACGGATCCAACAGCCTACTCATTAGATGTATTTAAAAAGTCATTAGCAGAAAAAGGTATTACATTCACTGCTGCTTCAAAAGTTGTGCAGGGTAAAGTGCCAGTAAATGCAAAAGCTCTTGCTTCAAGGAAATCCATGGAACTAAAGGATTTAATGATTCCATTTATGAAACTAAGTAATAACACACATGCAGAAGTATTGGCAAAGGAAATGGGAAAAGTAATACATGATGAAGGAAGCTGGAAGGCAGGCCTTCTTGTTATGAATGAATACGCATTATCGATTGGGCTGGATGCTTCCAAATGGACTTTTGAAGATGCCTCCGGAATGTCCTATTCCAATAAAGTTACTTCTAGCCAACTTTCGAAACTTTTGTACTTAGTACGCTTGGAGCCTTGGTATCCTATCTATAGTAAAAGTCTACCAGTGGCGGGATCTTCCGATAGATTAATTGGTGGTACGCTTAAAAACAGATTAAAAGCAAGCCCTGCTAGAGGTAATGTAACGGCCAAAACAGGTAGTCTAAAAAACATAAAATCTCTCGCTGGCTATGCAAAAACTAAAAGTGGTGAAACACTTATATTCACGGTGTTAACAGAAAAAAATAAGTCAAGTACAATTCCAGTAATCGATCAAATCGCCACAACAATTGCTAATTATTAATGATAAAAGCGCCACCCTTTCAAAATAAAGGGTGGCGCTTTTAGTATGGGGTTAATAATATTTTATAGATGTAGGGTTGGTACCGATTATATTATTAATACGAAAAAACCAAATAGGTGTTAGAACTCCCATCTAAGGGATGTGTCTTATTGATTTAATTGTCCACCGTCGACTGTGTAGATGGATTGAGTAACATAGGAAGCCTCATCAGATAATAAGAAAGATACCACATTTGCAACTTCTTCAGCTTCGCCGTAGCGTCCCATTGGAACGGCTGAAGCGAATGCTTTTGTAGCTGCTTCACCTTGGCCAGGTAGAGTATTCTCTTCAATTTGACGCATCATGCGTGTATTGATGATTCCCGGAGCAACGGCATTTACACGTATACCGAAGGGTGCTGCTTCAAGAGCTGCTACACGGGTGATACCAATCAATGCATGTTTCGACATGATATAACCAACCATACCTGGAGAAGCCATTAGTCCTGCTCCGCTTGCTGTGTTAACGACAGCACCAAATCCTTGTTTTTTCAACACTGGTAACACATATTTCAAGCCTAGGAAGGCTCCTTTTATATTGACATTGTAAACCAAATCAAATGTTTCAATTGGATAGTCTTCGATTTGTTTAGTTGTACCTTCAATACCTGCGTTATTAAAGAAACCATCAATTTGACCAAATTTAAGAACTGTGGCATCTACATAAGCCTTGACTTCCTCTTCTTTTGCCACATTGGCTTGAAGTGCAATTGCACGAGTTTCATCTAAGCCTAAATCAACGATTACTTGTTGAACAGCTTCTAAGTTTAAATCGACAAGAGCAAGTTTTGCTCCCTCATCAGCAAATTTTTTAGCCGTTACTTTTCCAATTCCACCTGCTGCACCTGTTACGATTATTACCTTATTTTCAAATTTACCCATTAAAAACACTCCCTTTTTAAATAAAATACTTTGAATGCGAGATAAAAACATCTCGCATTCAAGATAGTATAGTGGTCAAAAATTGTCAATTAACTCGATTTCACACTGTTCTTTAAATATTTTTAACTCTGAGTTAATAAAAAGATAAATTTAGTTCACTAAGGTAAGTATGGTTTAAATTTGTACATCTATGTACTATACTATTTGTGTAGTGAGGTGAGTTATGTGGCGCGTGAACGTAAGTTTACTGATGAAGAGTTATTTAAAGCAACGAAGTTATTGCTAATTGGGGATGGTTACGATGCTTTCACATTTAGTAAGCTAGCTTCGATGATGGAAGTTTCTCGTGGAAGTATATATAAATATTATGAAAACAAAGATGAATTAATCTTAGAGTTTCTCATGTATGAAATGAATCGATTTCTTCAAGAATTTAATGAACTTGATAAAAATGGGGATTTCCAAACACAGTTTTCTATAGTTATTGATTTTATTTTTAAGCATAGTGAAATTCATCAAATACTGGAGATTATTACCCAAATCCCTAAAAAATCTCCCAATCAAGTCATTTCATCCAGTCAGGCACAGTTAACTGGATACTACAGGGATATGTATAAACAGTTTCAAGGTTTAATTGAGCAAGGGAAGAATGAGCAGGTGATTAAGAGACATCTATCGGATGCTATAATTCTGGGAATGATATTTCAAACTATTGCTATTCCCAATCATTTTGGTATACCACGTGACGAATGGGTAGCTTCTATTAAAGAGATTTTAAGTGAAGGTATGTTTCAGCGCGATTGATTGACATACAAGTCACTTTTACACATAATGTAAATGACAGGTATGTTTTTTTATCCAAAGTGACACTGATGTCACTTAAATTTAAAAAGAAAGAAGTGGACTTATTGAAAAAGGTACTAGGTAGAGTAACTGATTTTATTGCAACTCGAAAAGGTATGTGGATTACTTTAGGTATTTGGATAGCAATTACTGTAGTTCTTACAATAGTTGCACCAGGTGCAGGCGATCATAAAGTTTCTAGTGTAGCCTCATTACCTGAGGATGCCAAGTCGGTTATTGCACAGGAAAATATTGACGAGCATTTTAAAGATGCAGAAAGTTTACCGGGAATTTTAGTTCTACAGTCTAAAGAGGAAATAGACATGGAAGTTCTTGTAGCAGCTTTAGATAAGGTTGCCGCTGCAAATATAAACGGTTTGAAGGAAATGATTCCTTTAAGTAGTTTGCCACCTCAAGCACTCGCAGGATTTTTCTCAGCAGATAAGAAAACATCTGTTATTCCACTAAGTTTTATCACTTCTTTGGAAACCTCTGAATTAGAAGAAAGCCTGGATCAGGTGAGTGAAATTGTGACCGAGGAAACCGGTTCGACAGTATATATGACTGGACCAGCTGGAATTGCTGTAGATACCACAAATCTATTTGAACGTGCTGATCTTGTTTTAATATTATCGACAGTAGGCATTATTTTAATTCTTTTAATTGTCATCTATCGTTCTCCATTATTAGCACTAATTCCGCTTTTAGCAGCAGGTATTGTGTATCAAGTAGTAAACCAGTTGCTTGGGATTCTAGGAGCTAACGGATTAGATTTAGCAAGTCAGTCATTATCAATCATGTCCATCTTATTGTTTGCGGCAACAATTGATTATTCATTGTTTGTATTTTCTCGTTACAGAGAAGAGTTAAAGAATTATGAGACTAAATTTGACGCTATGAAGTACGCAATGCGTGAGACAGGAATTCCTGTATTTTTTGCAGGTGGTACAGTTTTAGCTGCAATGCTAGTATTATTCTTTGCATCATTCGGAGATTATCGTAATTTCGCACCAATTTTTGGAACAACAATGCTTGTTATTATGCTTGCCGCTGTCACATTAATCCCAGCATTATTTACACTTTTCGGCCGAAAATCATTTTGGCCACGTATTCCAAAGTACGGGGAGACAGAAGTAAAAGCAAACTCTCTATGGAGCAAAATTGCATCATTTGTTGTCCATAAACCTATAGTTGCTGCCGTTTCTATATTAGTTATTTTAATCGTTTCGGCATTAAATCTGTTCAATTTAAATTATGAATTTGATACGATGAAATCTTTCCCTGATGATATGCCATCCCGGGAAGGGTATGAAATTATAGAGAATGAATTTGCAAAAGGGGATTTAGCTCCTACAACGGTATTATTTGAATCTGAAAGTGAAATTACGGAAGAAACACAAGCTAGTCTAATCGAGCAGTTATTACAGCAAGATTTAGTTAGTACTGTTAGAGGTACGGGGATTTCAGAAGATGGACTTGCAGCACAATTCCAATTAACATTTGAGGAAAGTCCATATTCAACAGAGTCGATGGATGCTCTTGAAAAAATGATAGAGGATGAGGAAAGTATTGTTAAAGATAGCAATGCTGAGGGTGATTTATACT
Source organism: Psychrobacillus psychrotolerans (assembly GCF_900115805.1). Classification (GTDB taxonomy): domain Bacteria; phylum Bacillota; class Bacilli; order Bacillales_A; family Planococcaceae; genus Psychrobacillus; species Psychrobacillus psychrotolerans. The sequence continues at coordinate 122,895 of NZ_FOXU01000002.1, read as the reverse complement.
TTGCAGGTGAAACAGCTTCACAAGTAGATGATCGTTCAGTAAATAGTCGCGATCTAATCCTTATCGTTGTACTGGAAACAATATTAATCTTTATTTTATTAATCGTGTTAACGAAATCTGTCAAAATGCCAATATACATGATGGGAACTATTCTATTGTCGTTCCTGGCAGCACTTGGTCTAGGTATGTTCTTATCGAATTTATTCTTCGATATCGATACGATTAGTAATCGTGTTCCGTTGTATTCGTTCGTGTTCTTAGTAGCACTAGGAATCGATTATAATATTATTCTTATTTCTAGGTATTTGGAAGAACGAGAAAAACATCCTGTGAAAAAGGCTGTAGAAATTGCAGTATCTCACACAGGTGGAGTTATTTCATCTGCAGGGATACTACTTGCAGCAACGTTTGCTGTATTGATGACGCAGCCAATCCAACTGTTATTCGTTTTTGGATTTATCGTAGCTGTAGGAATTATTTTGGACACATTCTTAATACGCGGTATTCTATTACCTGCATTGATTGTCCTATTTGAAAAAGATAAAAAATAATATAACCGCATGGTCTTTTAGAATAATTCTAAGAGGACCATGCGGTTTTTTTTTAGAAGACTTTCTTTCTATCCCTTTCATCTTTTAGTAATTCAACTGCCTCACGAAAACGAAGTGAATGAATATTTTCTCGTTCTCTTAAGAAACGTAAAGCATCATTGATACCGGGATCATCTGATATATCGATTAACCATTGATAGGTGGCACGTGCTTTTTCTTCTGCAGCAATATCCTCATATAAATCTGCAATAGGGTCTCCTTTAGATTGAATATACGTAGCTGTAAAAGGAACACCCCCAGCATTCTCATAAAATAGGGAGTGTCCGTGATTAACGAAATGTGCACCTAAACCAGCTTTTTCTAATTGTTCAGGGGTAGCATCCTTTGTCAATTTATAAATCATCGTAGCAAGCATTTCAAGATGTGAGAATTCTTCGGTGGAAATATCTGTAAGGAGTCCGATTACTTTATCCGGAACGGTATAACGCTGATTCATATATCTAAGAGCAGCCGCTAGTTCTCCATCAGCACCTCCATATTGTTCCATCAGATATCTAGCGAGCATCGGATTGCAAGTGGTTACCTCAACTGGATAAAGTAACTTTTTTTCATAAACCCACATCTAATTTCTCCTCTCTCATAATTGCCATGGCCAAGGATCTTGGTTCCAACGCCAACCTAATTCAAGCGCTTGCCTTGAGGGGATGGATTTAAGTGATAATGGACCAAACTTATTTTCGTATTGTTTGCGTGCGACTGCAGCATTTTTAATAGCTTCTCTCCATTTTTCTAAAGCATCTTCATCATTAGGATGTGTATCCGTGTATAATGTCCATTCAACCACAACGAAATCCATTTGTTGTACTGTTTTTAACAGTCTCATTCTTTCATCAAAAACATTCATGAAATTCCTTCCTCTCGGGAAAAGCCATCCACAAATTTGGGCCAAAGAGAACCTTGCATTAGTGCTTCCTCTGGAGAATTTTGAGGTAGACCTGGTTGTTGGAAGTTAGTGAAAATTTGTGGTGGTAACACAAAATACTTTATGGTAATAGGGGGACATGGATCTCGTGGTGAAACGAAAGGCTTATAACTTCCTCGGTAACTTGGATTTTGCAAATGCAATCACTCCTTCTATTCATCCTATGGAGCTAGAGCTTGTCTAATTCTTAAATATAAAAAATCCTTAAAAGTTTAGAAAAACTAATAAGGATTCGTTAATGATAAATTCTCTATTACACTCTAAGATATCCCTAAGAAAAATAGAACTAGCGGAATAGAAATAATGCTGATAAGTGTGGTAACAAGAGTTGTAAATGAAACGAGATCGGGTTCCGTATTAAATTGCAATGCGAGCATCGTGGTATTAGCAGCGGTTGGCATAGCTGCTAGTATAATCGCAACTTGCTTAACCGTATCATTAACTGGCAGGAAGTATAAAATTCCAACAGCAAGTAAGGGAGAAATAATTATCCGAATAACAGAAACTGCGGCTACATACCGATAGGCAACCTTTTTACGAGAAATGACGGCTAATTGCATCCCGAGAACGAGCATTACGGTTGGTATCGAGGCATCTGCTACAAGCCCGACTCCTTCCATTACTGCCTGTGGCACAGTCAATTGTGTTTCTTGTAAAAGAATTCCAAGTGCAGCTGCATAAACGACTGGCATTCTAATAACTCGGTGCAGTGATTGTTGCCATGTTGCTTTCTCCCCTCCACCAAGAGACGCAAAAAATATACCAAATGTATTGATAAACAAACCATGTAAAACCATAATCATTACGGCATAGTCAAAACCGGTAGTCCCTAAAGCAAATAACACTACTGGAGCTCCATAATTTCCACTATTCATAAACATGCCACCTAAAATCATCGCAGAAAGCTGCGACCGCGATGATTTCATAAGAGTTCCAGTAACCCAAGTAATTATTAGTAATATAAAAGCTAAAACTAGGCAAAATATTACGATATAAAAATATTCCAGCGTTAAGGCATTTGTATAAAATGTTCGGAAAGCTAAAAATGGAGACATTAGGTATAGTGCGGCAGTTGAGATAGATTTAATATCAAAACCAATAAATTTTTGTCCAACAAATCCGATAAAGAAAATAATAAAAACCGGCAAAATAATCAACACCAGCTCCAATTCAACACCTTCAATCTAAATGGTCAATTTATAATTATTAAAACCACTATAGCATATTTTAAAAATATAGAATGATAGGTGTAGAAATTACTCAAATGGAAATGATATATATTATGTCAGTAGTGCAGAAGACTATCATTAATTGATAAAGAGTCTGAAGGAGGAAGAAATTATGGCAATAGAAAAACTTAAAATTGGCATTGTAGTAGGAAGCGTTAGAAAAGGGAGAAACGCGGAGGCCGTATCGAAATGGATGTATAATTTTGCTTGCAAACGACAGGATGCTGACTATGAATTAGTAGATTTGATAAATTATAGATTACCACTTCTTGGCCAAGAGATACATGCAGAACAGCAGGAAGAAGCAAACTCAGCCATAAGAAATTGGTCTCAGAAAATGGCTACATACGATGGCTATATTTTTATAACTCCTGAGTATAACCATTCAGTAGGCGGGGCTTTAAAAAATGCATTAGATTACTTAAAACCGGAATTAAACAATAAGGCGGCTAGTTTTGTAGGATACGGAAGTTTAGGAGGGGCACGTGCACATGAAAACATGCGTCTAATCTTAGGAGAACTACAGGTGGCAGATGTTCAAACCGCAGTGAACTTCTCGTTAATGACTGACTTTCAAAATATGACCTTATTCAAGCCTGCTGATTATCATGAAGGTAACGCAAATAAAATGCTAGATCAATTACTAGCGTGGAGTGGTGCTTTAAAAACACTACGGTAAACAAAAGGTAATGGAGTCCAAGGGAATAATACTTTTCCCTTGGACTTTTTACGTTATAATTAAAATGTATTATTGAAAATATTCGGATAATATAAAAGGGGTGTGGCAATGGATATTCATAACAGAGTAGCAATTGTAACAGGTGGAGCATCCGGATTGGGGCTTGCTACTGTTACACGTTTACTCGAAAAAGGGGCTAGGGTAGTAATTTTTGATTTAAATGAAGAATTAGCAAAAAAGGCCACTCAAGAATTCGGAGATAACGTCACATATCAAATAGTTAATGTGACCAACGAAGAATCTGTCATTAAGGCAGTACAGCATACGGTAGAAAAGTTAGGATCCATACATATTTGTGTGAATTGTGCAGGTATAGCTCCTCCACAAAAAGTAGTTGGAAAATCTGGAGTAATGCCTTTAGAAAATTTCAAAAAAGTTATAGATATTAATTTAATTGGAACGTTTAATACCTTAAGGTTAGCAGCTGCGGAAATGACCAAAAATGATATAAACGAGGAATCCACTGAACGAGGCGTTATTATCAATACAGCATCAGTTGCGGCATTTGAGGGTCAAATGGGTCAAGCAGCTTATAGTGCTAGCAAAGCCGGAATAGTAGGGATGACACTTCCAATTGCAAGAGATTTATCTTCATTTGGCATACGTATAAATGCAATTGCCCCAGGATTATTCCATACACCGATGGCAGAAAGTTTAGGAGAAAAGGTAATAGAAAAATTAGAGTCTCTAGTAGAATTTCCCAAAAGGTTAGGTAGACCAGAGGAGTTTGCTAATTTAGTAGTATTTATGATTGAAAACGAATATATCAATGGAGAAGTAATTAGATTAGACGGAGCAATCCGAATGCAACCGAGGTAAAAAGAAAAGCGAAAGCGCCTGTGGGGAAGGCAGTCTAAGTTCGCGACATCGTGTCGCAATGACTGCATGACCCGCATCGTGCGGGCCTAAAAGCGCTGGAAGGATTTCGAGTAAAGGCGTCCTTTGCCTTTATCGAAATACTGAAGCGACTCGAGAGGCTGGTGCCCAGAGCTGGACAGGAAGAAAAGCGAAAGCGCCTATGGGGAAGGCAGTCTAAGTTCGCGACATCGTGTCGCAATGACTGCATGACCCGTATCGTGCGGGCCTAAAAGCACTGGAAGGATTTCCGAAAAGGCGTCCTTTGCCTTTATCGAAATCCTGAAGTGACTCGAAGGGCTAGGCGCTGTAGCTAGACAAAAAGAAAAGCGAAAGCGCCTATGGGGAAGGCAGTCTAAGTTCGCGACATTGTGTCGCAACGACTGCATGACCCGCATCGTGCGGGCCTATAAGCGCTGGAAGGATTTCGAGTAAAGGTGCTGAAGTAGAAAAACGAAGGGTGGAAATGAGATGACAGAGGTTGTAATAGTAGATGGGGTAAGAACAGCAATAGGTAGAAGGAAAGGGGCATTTTCAGAATATCGTCCTGATGAACTTGCAGCTATTGTTTTAGATGAGTTAGTAAAGCGTGCAGGTGTGGATAAAGCAGATGTAGATGATGTCATTTTAGGGTGTGTGACACAAATAGGGGAACAAAGTGGGAATATCGCTCGAACATCAGCGTTAATTGCAGGTTTCCCAATACATGTACCAGGCGTTACTATTGATCGTCAATGTGGTTCGAGTCAGCAAGCAGTCCATTTTGGGGCGCAAGCAATTGCCTCGGGAGATATGGACATAGTCATAGCTGGAGGCGTAGAAAGCATGACACGGGAGCCTATGTTTTCAAATGTAGGAAATACAAAAGTAAGTCCTAAGCTTAGCGAGAAATATGAAATTATCAATCAAGGGCTATCTTCAGAGCGAATGGTAGAGAAATGGAATTTAACGCGTGAAGAGTTGGATAAGTATTCATCAGAAAGTCATATTAAGGCCTTCGAAGCAATAGAAAAAGGTCATTTTGAAAAAGAAATTATTCCAGTAGACGTTTTACAAGCAGATGGAACAATAACAAGCTGCAAAATTGACGAGGGTCCCCGTGCAGGCTCAACTGTTGAGGTATTAAGTGGATTGAAACCAGTATTTGATGAAAATGGTGTAATTACAGCGGGGAATGCCAGTCAAATGAGTGATGGAGCTTCTGCAGTTCTTCTGATGTCTCGTAAAAAGGCAGATGAGCTTGGCCTAAAACCTAAAGCTCGTATTATTGCTCGCAGTGTAACGGGGTCTGACCCGACGCTTATGTTAACTGGTCCTATTGAAGCGACCAAAAAAGTCCTTTTAAAAGCTGGTCTTTCAATTGAAGACATGGACACCTATGAAGTGAACGAAGCTTTTGCGCAAGTTCCACTAGTTTGGCTTCATGAAACGGGTGCCAACCCTGAAAAGTTAAATCCAGATGGAGGAGCTATAGCACTCGGTCATCCGTTAGGAGCTACAGGGACAAAGCTATTAGTTACGATGCTGCATAGGCTAGAACGCACTGGTGGACGCTATGGTCTACTAGCTATTTGCGAAGGTATGGGTATGGCGAATGCAACGATTATTGAAAGAATTGAATAGGGGGTCTAATAATGGGCAGATATAGATTTGAGACGGAAGAGCATGTGATATTCCGTAAATCTTTACAAAATTTCCTACAGAAAGAAGCTGTCCCCCATTATGATTCATGGGAAAAGGACAGATTAATTCCAAAGCAATTTTGGAGAAAATTAGGCGAGATGGGATATTTATGCCCACAAGTAGAGGAAGAGTATGGTGGGCTAGGTTTAGACTTTAGTTTTGGAGTAATTATTTCGGAGGAATTAGAAAGGGTTGGTTCAAGTCTAGTGGGGGTCGGATTGCATAATGATATTGTTGTGCCTTATATAGAGTCCTATGGTTCACAGGAGCAAAAAGAACGCTGGCTTCCAGGCTGTATAAATGCAGACTTTATCACTGCAATTGCGATGACCGAGCCAGGAGCTGGTTCAGACTTGGCTAATATTCAAACTACAGCAATCCGCGATGGAGACCATTATGTTTTAAATGGACAAAAGACATTCATCACTAATGGTATTAATGGCAACCTATTTTTAGTAGTAGTGAAGACGAATCCAAAAGCAGAACCGAAGCATCAGGGTATAAGTTTAGTGGTTGTAGAAGAGGGGGCTCCTGGGTTTTCCAAAGGGCGCAAGTTAGACAAGGTTGGTTTACATGCACAGGATACATCCGAATTGTACTTTGAGGACTGTCGTATTCCAGTTTCTAATTTAATCGGAGTAGAAGGAAAAGGCTTTGGTTACTTGATGGAGAAACTACAGCAGGAAAGATTAGTAGTAGCTATCTCTGCTCAAATTGCATCAGAGGACATGTTAGAAATGACAATGGACTATGTGAAGTCTCGTAAAGCTTTTGGAAAACCAATTGCGTCCTTCCAAAACACACAGTTCAAAATAGTAGAAATGGCTACCAAAATAGAACTTGGCAAATCGTTTTTGGAATCACTAATTGAGGATCATATTGCAGGGAAAGAAGTAGTTACTAAAGTATCGATGGCGAAGTATTGGCTAACCGAAACTGCCAGAGAAATTTCAATTGAATGTATGCAACTACATGGTGGGTACGGCTATATGGAAGAATACAAAATTGCACGAAGATATCGAGACATTCCAGTTGCATCTATTTACGCTGGAACAAATGAAATAATGAAGGTAATTATCTCAAAAAACTTAGGTTTATAGTTTAAAATAGTTAAGCTCGGCACATGAATTAATTTTCATTGTGCCGAGCTTTATTGTTTTTCTTCAATTAATTTAGTTATTAATTAGCTCCCAGCATGTCTCCATTGTGTAGGAGTATCTGCCTTAGGGCAATTTGGAAAAGTAGAACCCTCTGCTAGGTCTAACTCATCACCATCTTCATCTATATATCGGCCTGCTTCTGATACTGGTTCACCTGAATTATGGTGATGACCTTCAGCATGCTTCCAATAAGTAACTACTTCTGATTCTGGACAAGAAGGGAATTTATCACCCTTATTTAATCTTATAGTAGTTCCGGCTTCGCATGTATAGGCACCGGTTTCTTCTACTACTTCATCTGTTGCATGCTCGTACTGTTGACTACCCATGTTAAATTCCTCCTTCATGTTTATAACCTCTGCTCTATATTTACCCATTGCAACCTACCTAAAACATGGCAGGTAAAACTAAATAAGTTTAATATTCTGATATTTAGGGGAAGTAATCTATAGATGAAGCTATTTCTGAAGGCTGGGAGGTGACAATATGGTGAAAAAGATAATAGCTATGATTATATTAGGAATGTTTTTTATAGCTCCATATCAGGTTCAAGCAGAAGAATCTAAGGAAAAAACTGGCGGTATATTAAGCGAAACGACGGACCAATTATTAGGAACAACAGAGAACCTAGTAAAAACGATGCAAACAACAATTCAGGATGTAGAGAATGTTATTCCTGTCTTAAAACCGGTTACTAAGGTTGTTTCAGAAGTTGAAAAAATTACTTTGCCAATAATAGAGGATGTAGTAATAGGTGTTACAGATACGACTGAAACTACACTCACTAAAGTAGTAGAAGGTGTAGATAAAACTGTAAACACATTACCAACAGTACCGGTTGTCACACCAATTTTTACAACAACCACCCATACGTTAAATGGAGTAGTATCAGAAGTTAAAACAGTAGTGAATTCGAGCGAAGAAACAGTTAAAAATGTAGTAGATATAGTGGTAGAAGAAAAGGAAAGAAATCCTATTGTAGAGATTCCAAAAGATCAAGCTATAGTGGGAAGTCCCAAGGATCAAACTATTGTTGACTCTTCAAAAGATCCGATAATTGAGGATACACCTCCAAAAACATCTATTGAGACAATTCCAATCAATCAGCCTATCGAAAATTTAAACCAAGACAGTACTAATCTTTCTTTTGAAAAAGAGAGTGTTTACCCAATTATAGAAAAAAAGACTCCTATTGACGATACTGTTGCAATTGAAACAGTGAAAGAGGAAACTTCTCTTACAGAAGTAGCTGTTGAGGATGATTTGAGACTAGCTGAAAAAGATTTTGAAATTTACTCAAATAATATGGAAGTGCTTGACGCAAAAATGGCTCTGGATAATCGAATAAAGATCCAAGCCAAAGTAATCCAGAATAAGGATGTACAACTTCCAGTTAATCCCGCTACTCCATTAGGACCAGATTCACAAATGGTATTAACCTCCGGAATTACATGGAATGGACAGGGAAATTCATTTTCATCAAGTGGATCATTCATATCGAGTGGAAATGACATTTTACTAGGGTTCTTGCCTGCTGAAGAGATGTTAAAGGAAATGACCAAGAAAAAATGGTATCACAAAAATAGCTATGCAATCATTCAATGGATTCATACTCCTTTGAGGAAACCGCCAGAACTAACTCCTTTTTTATACGTGATTTAATTCATAATAAAAAAGGAGAGAAAAAATGATGAAAAACAATAGCTTAAAAGTAATTGGATCCGTACTTGGTCTAGGGACGTTTCTAATGATAGCACCATCATTAGTAGCAGCGGAGGAAAGTGAATCCACGATACCATCAATTAACATAAATTTATTGAGTCAAGATAATGAACATGCTGGAATTCTAGATGTGAAAGTCAGTGACTTGATTATAATTGATAATATCGATGTGAAGATTCCAAACGTTGAAGAAAATGCTGAGGAATTAGCGCACGTTTCAATTACGAATGAGGAGATAGGTACGATTGAAGCAAGTGTGTTAACGAAAACAGAAACAGTTGCATCAAACGAACAAGCGGTTGTAGATATAGGAAATCAAGATATACCTGTTGTGAATAAAGTAGATGTGGAAATACTAAAACAAGTAGAAAACACATCAAATGATTCTACTTCAAGTGAGTCAGCTTTAGTAGATGTTGCGGTAGAAGATTTAATCGTGACGGAAAACGTAGATGTGGAAGTAATAAAACAAGTAGAGAACACATCAACTGATTCTACTTCAAGTGAGTCAGCTTTAGTAGATGTTGCGGTAGAAGATTTAATCGTGACGGAAAACGTAGATGTGGAAGTAATAAAACAAGTAGAGAACACATCAACTGATTCTACTTCAAGTGAGTCAGCTTTAGTAGATGTTGCGGTAGAAGATTTAATCGTGACGGAAAACGTAGATGTGGAAGTACTAAAGCAAGTAGAGAACACATCAACTAATTCGTTCTCCAATGAATCAACTTTAGTAGATGTTGCGATAGAAGACTTAATCGTGACGGATAGAGTAGAAATAAGTGTGTTAGATAGCGAGAACTTTATGAAGGACGAAAACAAAAAAGAAACTCAAAAAGGTGTTCATTTAAAACTAAGTAACCTTCCGTTACTTGGAACGTTACATGTAGGAGTTTTAGAAAATCAATTCGTTAAAAAGAACCAAAACCAACAGAAAGATTCATCGCTAGTTACTATAGGACTTGGTGAAGAGTCATCGTTATCAAATTCACTTATAGATAAAGTGGAGTTAAATGTGCTAGAAAATAGTCAAATCTCTAGTAAGAATCTTCAAGCAGAAAAGTCAGCTGTCGTAGGGCTTGAACTAAATGATACAAGTTTAGGTGATCTTTCCACATATGTTTTATTATCTGAGTCAACAATGGACAAAGGAAATAGGAAGAATAATAGTGGTTTGCTAGAAGTTAATACAGACGATTTACTTCTTCTTAAAGATATTCATCTAGGTGTATTAGATAGACATGTAGATGAGGGTGAAAAAGCTTTTTCTTTATCTGAGGGGTTATTACAGTTAGATCTAATATCAGACTTAACGGATGAAATAAGTATTGATGTTCTAACGAATGATGAGTTTACAAATAATAGTGGAACTTACCAAAATGGAAAAACTATTTCTATTGGATTAAAGAATGATTTAGTCGGAGAAATAAATGTAGATATTCTACCGACCGAAAACTCTGTAGCGGCAACTCCGACTAATCCAATACCACCAATGGAAGATGTTGTAGAAGAAGTGGAGGGTAACGAGGGAGAGGACGGTAGTAGCGAAGAGATTATCACGGACCATATTCCAGTTGCAGAGAATGACCTTGTTACTGAAAATAATCCGGTTATAAATGAAGATGAAGATAGTGCAGATGAGCAAAATGCACCGAATGATGAAGGAATTATTGTAGTAGAGGAAGAGGGTTCAGATTCCTCAGCAAATACGTTGATTCCCAATCCCAATTTGATAGCAGATGGTGATGATGAAATTTTAACTGAAGAGAAAATAACAGAAGACGATGAAACTAGCTTGGGTGCCAATTTCTTTAATAATGATGGCAATTTTTTCAACGGTTCATCCTTACCGCAAACTGGTGGTTTTTTCACAGGGATAATGCTTTTAGTTATAGCGCTAAGTTTACTGAGTGGCGGTTGGACTATACGTAAGATTGCATAGAGGAGACCTACAGATGATAAAAAAATATGTAGGAAATATATTAATGACAATTGGAGTCGTTTTACTATTCATAGTTATCTATGGGATGTTTGAAAATAAAACACATCAAAATGAGTTAATTGAATCTTTTCATGCTATAAAAACAGAAGCCGCTTTATCTTTAAATGGAAATGTGGAAGAAAAAACAACCGAAAAGGACTCCCAGGCTGTGAGCATTTTAAGGATACCTTCCATCCAATTAGAATCTCCGATTTTAGAGGGAGCAACTTCTGTTCAGTTAAATCGAGCACTTGGAATGATAGAGAATATGGATGAACCAGGCACTATAAATGGCAGTTCAGCAATTGCAGGGCACCAATCACATCAGTTTGGACAATTTTTCAATCGTCTCAATGAATTGCAAATTGGGGACAGCTTTGAATTAGAAACAAGCAAGGATGTATTTGTCTATGAAGTATTTGATATTCAAATAGTAAGTCCAAACAATGTGGAAGTATTGGAGCGTCAGGAAGGAATATCCCTATTATCACTTGTGACTTGTTATCCAGCAAGATCTAATAAATATCGTTTAGTAGTACAAGCAAAGCAGATAGAAGTATGAGAAAGCGAGAAATTTATAAAGGTGTGCATCCATACTATCTGGATGCACACCTTTAGTTTAAAAACTCATTACTTCCATACATCCTGAGAAATTTGAATCACATGATGAATCTTAGACCATTGCTCTTTCTCCGTTAAAAGGTTTCCTTCTTCGGTTGAAGAAAACCCGCATTGAGGACTCAAGCAAAGTTGTTCTAGAGGAACATATTTAGTGGCTTCAGTAATTCTATTTTTGACAAGTTCTGTATCCTCTAAAGCTCCATGTTTGGATGTGATTAATCCTAATACAATTGATAAGTCTGAACGAGTAACGTGACGAAGTGGTTCAAATCCACCTGAGCGCTCATCGTCAAACTCTAGAAAAAGACCGTCTACATCTAGTTTTGCAAAAATAGTTTCCGACACTAACTCATAGCTTCCGCTTGTAATATATGTGGACTTGAAGTTTCCTCGACAAATATGCATAGTAATTAACAGATCATGAGGACGTTTTGCAATAGATTCATTGATGGCACGTGCCGATAAAGCTAACGCCTCATCTAATTCCATACCTTTTTCTTTTAAAGAAATAATGCCTTCCTCAGAAAAAGTAGTTGCCCAAGAAGTATCATCAATTTGAAGGTAACGACAGCCCTCGTCATATAACGCTTGAATCACATCTTGATAAGCAACAACTAAATCTGCAAACAATTCTTCTTGGCTCGCATAAACTCCCTCTTCAATAGTAGCACGGTACAATAACATATTAGGGCTAGGTATAGTAAATTTAGCTACAGCTTCACCAACTATTCCTTGAAGAAACTTAAAGTGTTCAATCATATAGTGCGTGCTAAACCGGATCTTTCCGGTTACTTTAATACCATGTGCTCTTGTTTGTACACCTTTAAACGTTAATCCTTTGTCTGTTTCATAAAACTCTACCCCGTCAAATCCACTAAGAAAATCGAAATGCCACCATTTACGTCTAAATTCTCCGTCCGTAATAGACTGGAGTCCTATATCTTTTTGTTTGGTGACTAGTTTTGTAATTTCTTCATCTTCAATTTGTTTTAAGTGATCTGCAGTTATTTCATTATTTTCGAATTGTAGACGAGCTTCTTTTAAGCGAGCTGGTCGTAAAAAACTTCCTACGTGATCTGCTTTGAATGGTGTATTTACAACTAGTGATTTTGACATTTTATATTCCTACTTTCTCCTGTTGTTTGGATGCTATTTCTAACGATTGTTCAAAGTCAGCTATTAAATCATCAACATTCTCTAATCCAACGGAAAAACGTAGAAGGCCATCTGTTATGCCCCGCTTTTCTCTTTCGGCTTTAGGCATTGCTGCATGCGACATTTGAGCAGGGTGGGAGAGGATGGATTCTACTCCGCCAAGACTAACTGCGAATACAGGAATCCTAATATTTTCTACGAATGACTTAGCAATGGATCTATTTGGTAAACGGAAGGAAAGAACTGCACCGGCACTACTCGACTGTCTGTTATGCGTATCAAATCCTGGATGAGTGGACAGTCCAGGAAAATAGACTTTTTCCACTAAATCATGCCCACTTAAATAGTTGGCAATTTTTCTCGCAGACTCAGCAGATTTTTCAAATCGTACACTTAGTGTTTTTATCCCTTGTATGAGAGAAAATGAATCTTGTGCACCTAAAATAGCACCGAATGAGTTCTGGATAAATGCTAAACGATTACCTAAATCATCATCTTTTGTAACTGCAAGTCCTGCAATAACATCGCTATGTCCGGATAAAAATTTTGTGGCACTATGTAAAACGACATCTACTCCCAAGTCCAGTGGACGTTGGTATAATGGTGTCATAAATGTATTGTCTAAAAAGGTTAAACAGTCATGGGACTTTGCAAGCTCTACTACTGCATGAATATCAGTGATACCCAAGCAAGGGTTCGAGGGTGTCTCAATGTATATTAGTTTTGTATTGGGTTGTATTGCTCTTGTAATTGCATCGATGTCAGTAAAATCTGCAAAGCTGTGCTCAATCCCAAAACGAGGCAATACTTCGGTAACAAAGCGAAAGGTACCGCCGTATACATCTTCTGTAATAACGATATGATCGCCAGAAGACAAAAGCATAAAAGCAGAAGAAATAGCTGCAATTCCCGAAGCAAATGCAAGTCCTCTAGTTCCTCCCTCTAGTTCCGCAATGGTTTTTTCAAGTGCTTCTCTTGTAGGGTTTCCCGATCGACTATAGTCATAAGGGCCGAAATTATCAAAGTTTTCTTGATGAAAAGTGGAGGATAAATAAATAGGAACATTGACAGCTCCCGTTTTTATTTCTGAATTTCCACGAGTAGAGGCGACGACTAGACTAGTTTCCAATGACTCTTTGAAATCACTCATTTTAAAACCTCACTTTCTAAAGTATTAAATACTTGTTGTAAATCTGTTATTAAATCTTCGACCTCTTCAATTCCCACCGAAAAACGAAGGAGACTATTATCAACCCCTCGTGCAATTCGTTCCATCTCCGGTATATCCGCATGTGTTTGTGTAGCAGGATAAGTAATAAAGCTCTCCACACCGCCAAGACTCTCTGCAAATACAATTAATTTCAAATTCTCTAGGAAAGGGGCAACCCACTCGCTTTTATGTAAACGGAAGGACAACATCCCACCAACCCCGGGATATATTACATCTTTAACTGCAGGCTCTTGCTTTAAAAACTCTGTAATCCTTTTAGCGTTTAAATCATGTTGCTTCATACGTAGATGAAGCGTCTTTAATCCTCTTATGAGTAACCAAGAATCGAAAGGAGAAAGGACGGCTCCTGCTGCATTATGATTAGTTTGCAGCTGTTCACTAAGTTCCGCACCCTTCGAGACGACAAGTCCCGCAAGAACGTCATTATGTCCACCAATATATTTGGTACCACTATGAATGACAATATCAGCACCCATTTCAATAGGTCGCTGTAAGTAAGGAGTAAGGAATGTATTGTCTACGATTAAAAGTAGATTATGCTCTTTTGCAACCTCAGCAAATAGTTGGATATCAATTTCCAACATCAAGGGGTTTGTTGGGGTTTCAATAAATAAAGCTTTTGTATTTTTGGTTATCAATGCTGTTACTTCTTCAGCTGATTCAAACTTTGCATAAGTGGTACGAATATTATAAGAATCTGCATACTGGTTAAATAACCGGTAGGTTCCACCATATAAATCATCAGGAGCAATTAATTCATCCCCTGAGCGAAAAAGGGACAAAACCAATTGTATAGCGGCCATGCCAGAACTACAGGCAAAGCCAGCATCTCCATCTTCTAACTTTGCAATTCCATCTTCTAAAATAGCGCGAGTTGGGTTTTTAGTTCGTGTGTAGTCATATCCTGTTGACTGCCCGATCCCATTATGTTTGTAAGCTGTTGATAGATAAATAGGGGGATTTACCGCACCAGTTTTCTCATCACTATGGTTGCCCAATTGAACTAACTGTGTATCGATACTGTTCTTTGACATTAGATGCTCATCCTTTACAATTAAAATAAAAAAAAGAGGATTCTCTAATAAGAAGAGAATCCTCAAGTAATATTGAAGTTTGTCTTCTTATCTTCAAGACGTCAAACGTCTATTTGGAATTAGCACCATACCTAAACGTGGCTGGTTGCTGAGACATCTACGGGCCAATCCCTCCGTCTCTCTGGATAAGAATAATATATTAAATTATCACAATTTTGAATTTAAATAAGCTTAACACGTAGATGTGTTTTTAACAAGATGCATTTTGTTCAACATCATAACAAAAATGTCCATATTAAAACAATTACACCGAGTATTAATGATATCCAACCTACTATTAACTTGTGAGAATAAGCTAAAGCTACTAGCCCCAAAAGAACTGCTCCAGCACCTAGCCAAAGCGGAGCATAAAAGAAACCTAGCACCCCTAAAACGATACCTAACAAACCAACCCATAATCCTGTAGAAGACTCCATCGTATCCACCTCCCATCTTGTATTGTAGGAACATAAGGCATAATGCTCCTCGTAATATTATATGAAGGTTTAGGAAAGGGAGATAAACAATCGAGGGTGTATTGGGTGCTTTGCTATTTATTTAAATAAACAAAATACTAGAATGTTGTTAAAAATTTGTTATACTAACAAACAGACCCGTCGGTATGTTAGGAGGAAATTCAGATATGGATACTAAATCACTCATAATTGAAACTGCTACAACACTGTTTCAACAAAAAGGCTACAAAACTGTAGGACTAACAGAAATTTTAAAAGCATGTAACGTTACAAAAGGGGCTCTTTACCACCACTTTCCAAATGGCAAAGACGAACTCTTAATAACTTGTTTACATGCTTTAAAAGAAGATATTACAACAGATATTAAAGTGATTTTCAGTAAGCATCCTTCGACTGAAGATGCCATAGTTTCCATGATTGATAAATTAATTCGTAGTTTTGAAAAGGATGGGACCATCACTGGCTATACATTTAGCAGTATCGTTAGTGAGATGGCGACAATGAGTGAACCTGTCCGAACCGCTTGTAGTGATTTGTATGAAAATATAGAGCAAATTTATTATATTAAACTATTAGCGGATGGTTTTTCGGTTGAAAAGGCTACTGCCATTTCATTATTATTGACTGCTTCAATTGAAGGAGCAATGATGCTGTGTTTAACTCAGCAATCAACTAATCCCTTAATAAAAATTTCAAAACTATTACCAACTTTATTAAAGAATTTCTGAAAAGGAAAACCAATATCTAAAACAGAGTACAGTAACTCTGTAATATTGTAGGAATTGTCGGCTGTTTAATGAAACAGCTTTTAATAGTGCACTTAGGAATCTGTGGACTATCTTTAATCCAAGCGAAAACCACCATAATAACATGGTTTGCATATAGGATTTAAATGAAAAAATTTTGGACACTTCAAAGAGTTTTTCTCTCTATAACGTTATCCTCTATTATAAAAATCGACTGTTTTGCTTCATATTAATTGCCAAGGTCTAAATAAGCTTTTTGAAAGGAAGATAAGTAAGATATGCATCAAGATAAAAGACTACCAAAGAATGGTAAAGAAGGCGCGATATTCGGCGCAATCATTTGTACATTATCAGTACTATTTATAGGATCGATTAACATAATTCTTGCAGCTGGAGGATTTAACAGTGAGGTTGCAATGGATATGTTAATCTTGTTGCCTATTATTTGGGTTATTGTGATGATTATTGAACCGTTAGCTATCGGTCGTTTTGCTGAATTTTTAGCATCTAAATTTATTTCACCAACAGACGGTTTTGCTGCTCGTATTATGTTCCGTACACTGTTCACAGTTTTAGGTATGTCATTTACAATGACTATTGTTGGCGATATCATGGGGAATGGATTTACAACTGATATCTTTACTAACTTTATCCAAATTTGGCCACGTAACTTTTTAATAGCTCTATTCTTAGAAAGCTTGGTTATTCAACCGATTGCACGTTTTGTAATGGTTAAAATGCATGAAGCTCAAGATAGAAAAGCATTAGTTCAAACAAATACACAAAGTATCTAGGTAAAGTAAGGTACATGGACATTGCACTTACACATCGGATGAAGCTTTCTGTAATAGGGTAAATGAATCAGGAGAAGCTACGAGATACAGTCACGTAGCTTCTCTACTTTTTTAAGTAATCCTCCAATGTCGGTTCCCTAAAAGGTGAATAAGTTAATCCTATAAAAAAAGCGTCCAGACTTTTGAAAGTCTGGACGCTTTTTTTATATTGTTGAACCAGGTGTACGAATGACTAATACATCACATTTAGCTGAACGCACGATTGCTTCAGATACCGAACCAATTAAATAGCGTTCTACTGGCGTATGTCCAGTAGCGCCGCAAATAATTAAATCTGCCTCCACTGATTTAGCAATCTCTTTTGTTATTACTGTTTTAGGTGAACCATATTCAATAATGATATTTACATTTTCAACACGAGCCGCTATAGAGCGAGCCTTATAGCGATCTAAGATTTCCCGAGATTGTTCTTTAACTTCCTCCGCAACTTCTTGATCAAAAGCTCCAAAATAACGCGTATCAATAATGTTTACGATATGTAATTGCGCTCCTTCATTTCGATATGCAATATCAATCGATTTGCGGAATGCATATTCAGCCTCTTTTGAACCATCTACCGCTACTATAATACTATTATATTGATTTTCCATTGTTTACATCTCCTCCTTTTATATATTTGGTTGAAGCTAGAACCATACCTACACCTAGCTTCCAAATTATATGTGTTAATTTCATAAAAAAAATGGCTTAAAAAGCAAGCCATTCTCAAGGATTCTGATTTATTTCCCACCTAGCAGATCAAATAATCCACCAGTTATACTACCTTCACCTTTTGAACCACCACCAGGTGTTTGGGGAGCTGCTGCAAATACTTTACTAGCCAATCTACTAAACGGAAGTGACTGGATCCATACAGTACCTGGACCACGAAGAGTAGCGAAGAATAATCCCTCTCCACCAAATAAGGCTGTTTTAACTCCTTTTACCATTTCAATATTGTAATCAACGTCGGCAGTCATTGCTACGAGACACCCAGTATCTACGCGTAAAACTTCTCCTTGCTGAAGAGACTTTCTATGAATTGCCCCACCAGCATGAACGAAAGCGAGGCCATCACCTTCTAGTTTTTGCATGATGAAACCTTCACCACCAAAAAAGCCTGCTCCTAACTTACGTTGAAATTCGATGCCAATCGTAACCCCTTTTGCTGCTGCTAAGAAAGCATCCTTTTGACAAATAATTTTGCCACGGTATTGGCTTAAATCCAATGGAATAATTTTACCTGGGTAAGGTGATGCAAAGTAGACATGTCTTTTTCCACTACCTGTATTAGTGAAAGTTGTCATGAATAAACTCTCTCCTGTAAGCATACGCTTACCTGCACCCATTAATTTGCCCATAAGACCACCGCCGCTACCAGCAGAACCGGATGAGCCATCGCCGAAAATAGTTTCCATTGAAATACCGTCTTCCATCATCATTAAACTTCCTGCTTCGGCAACAACTGTTTCCTTGGGATCTAATTCGATTTCAACAAATTGCATATCATCACCGTATAATTTGTAGTCAATTTCATGATTATTCATGAACAAATTCCTCCTTAAATTTTTCTCTACCATTTATACGAAAGCAGGGTGAAAAAGTTTCATTCTAAATATCCAAAGATTTTTAAAGGGATTTATGAAATTTTATAGAATATATGAATAATGGAAGCGTTTACATTTAAAAGTGAAAAGAGGGAATAAAATGAAATTAACTAACTTTATTAATGGCAATTGGCAAGACTCCGAGGGTGCAGATTATACACCAGTGGTAAATCCTGCAAATGGTGAACAGCTATCAGAGGTGAGGCTATCTACGGAAGAAGATGTAAATCTTGCGGTAGAAGCCGCAGTAAAAGCACAAAAAAAATGGGCACTCGTTCCTGCACCTAAACGTGCAGATTATTTATATGAAATTGGTAGGATAATGAAAGAAAAGAAAGAGCACCTTGCTCAAGTGTTAACAAAAGAAATGGGAAAAGTAATTGAAGAGGGACGCGGAGAAGTTCAGGAAGGCATTGATATGGCGTTTTACATGGCAGGAGAAGGGCGCCGATTATTTGGAGAAACAACCCCATCGGAATTGGCAGACAAGTTTGCGATGAGTGTCCGTTCACCTATTGGAGTAGTGGGGCTCATTACACCATGGAATTTTCCAGTGGCAATTGCTACGTGGAAATCCTTTCCCGCTATAGTGGCAGGAAATGCATTTATTTGGAAACCGGCAACGGAAACTCCGATGATGGCATATGAAATGGCTAAAATCTTTGAGGAAGCCGGACTTCCACCTGGAGTGGCTAATGTCGTTTTTGGGTCAGGTTCTCAAGTTGGGACGGCTATGATCGAACATCCAGATGTAAAGGTTATCTCGTTTACTGGTTCTACAGAAACAGGGAGTAAGGTAGCCGAGCTTGGTGGTCGTCACTTAAAGAAAGTTTCTCTTGAGATGGGTGGAAAGAATGCAGTAATCGTCATGGAGGATGCAGACCTACCATTAGCAGTGGAAGGTATTTTATGGAGTGCCTTTGGAACAGCGGGACAAAGATGTACAGCATGTAGCCGAGTTATTGTGCATAAAGATGTAAAAGAAGACTTAGAAAAAATGCTCCTAGAACAAATGGAAAAACTAACGATTGGCGATGGACTAGATGAAACGGTGAAAATTGGTCCGGTTATTAATAAAAATGCTCTGGAAAAAATCCATTCCTATATAAAAATTGGACAAGATGAAGGGGCAACTCTCCTAACTGGAGGGGAAATATTAAGTGAGGGTATGTTGGCAAAAGGAAGTTATTATGCCCCTACGTTATTTACAAACGTGAAGCCAAATATGCGAATAGCGCAGGAGGAGATCTTTGGTCCGGTTGTGTCCTTGATAGAAGTAGGTTCTCTAGAAGAAGCGATTGAAGTAAATAATGGAGTGAAATTTGGATTATCCAGCTCAATTTATTCGAATGATGTCAACAAAGTATTCCGTGCACAGCGTGATTTAGATACTGGAATTGTATATATTAACGCAGGTACAACAGGCGCAGAAATTCACCTGCCTTTTGGAGGAACAAAAGGGACTGGAAACGGACATCGCGATTCAGGGGTAGCAGCATTAGATGTGTATACAGAATGGAAGAGCATATATATCGACTACAGTGGGAAATTACAACGCGCACAAATAGACACAGAATAATAGGGGGAAAATTATATGATAGTTGCTGTATTAGGTGCAGGGTTAATGGGGAAAGAAGCAGCTCGTGATTTAGTGTTAAGCCCAAACGTGGATAAGGTTCTTTTATGTGATCTAGATGTAGGTCAAGCGAAGATGTTTAAGGAAAGATTGCAAAACTCCAAGATTGAAGTTTTGAGACTAGATGCTAACGAGGATGATAGCATACGCAAAATCATGAGAGAAGCGGATGTAGTTATTAATGCATTATTTTATACATTTAACGAAAAAATAGCTCGGCTTGCTGTAGAAGAGGGAATCCATTCTATTGATCTGGGAGGACATATTGGAGGAGCGACGGATCACGTATTAATGCTTCATGAAAAAGCTAAAGCTAAGGGGATTACTCTAATTCCGGATTTAGGTGTTGCTCCTGGAATGATTAATATATTGGCTGGATACGGAGCTTCCAAACTTGATGAAGTGAATGCTATTCGTTTATATGTCGGTGGAATACCAGTTGAACCAGAGGGGATTTTTGGTTACAATATTGTTTTTTCATTGGAAGGGGTCTTCGATCATTACACAGATGCTTCACATGTCGTGAGAGAAGGGAAACTTCAGGGAATTCCTTCACTTTCAGAAGTAGAACCGATTACTTTTGAAGGGTATCGTGAACTGGAGGCATTTCATACAGCAGGTGGGACTTCAACTCTACCTAAATCTTTTCCGAATGTGGATACACTTGAATACAAAACGATTCGATATAAAGGACATGCAGAAAAATTCAAACTGCTCGTAGACTTAGGGCTAACAAACAAAAATACAGTTGTTAATGTGAATGGCAATATGGTAAAGGCGCGAGATGTATTAAAGGAAGTCCTAACACCTCAGTTATTACTCGGGGATAAAGAGGATGCAGTATTGCTGCGGGTAATTGTAGAAGGTTTAAAAGATGGGATGCCTACAAGCTTCACTTACGAACTGGCGACCAAAAAAGACTCCCTTTCAGGTGAAACAGCAATGGCTAGAGCTACAGCAAATACGATTTCCATTGTTGCGCAAATGATTGGAAACAACGTCATCAAAAATCGTGGAGTATATCCACCTGAATTAATCGTTCCTGGCGAATTATATATAAGAGAGATGGCGGCAAGAGGCGTAGAAATAAAAGAATCTAGTACTAGAGGTGAGTAAAGATGAACTTTGACTTCTCAGAAGAACAAGTACTGTTGCGCAAAACAGTTCGGCAGTTTGTAGATCATGAAATAATTCCTCATATGGCAAAATGGGAATTAGATGGTGCATTTGATCCTGCCATTTGGAAAAGACTCGCAGACCTTGGATTGATGGGTGTTTGTATACCTGAAAAATATGGTGGCAGTGGAATGGATTATAATTCTCTTGCTATTGTTTGTGAGGAATTGGAGCGCGGAGATACGGCTTTTCGGACGGCAGTTTCAGTTCATACCGGTTTAAATTCCATGACCTTAATGCAATGGGCAACAGAAGAGCAGAAGGTAAAATATTTGTTGCCACAAGCAATTGGTGAAAAAATTGGAGCGTTTGGTTTAACAGAACCAGGTGCAGGTTCAGATGTAGCTTCGATGTCTACAGTAGCAGTACTTGATGGTGACGACTATATATTAAATGGCCAAAAGACATGGATCTCCCTTTGTGATGTGGCTGATCATTTTATTGTTTTTGCTTATACCGATAAATCTAAAAAGCATCATGGTATTAGTGCGTTTATCGTGGAGCGTACACTGGACGGATTTTCATCTAAAGCGATTAAAGGTAAATATGGTATTAAGTCAGGAAATACAGGAGAGCTATTTTTTGATAATATGCGGGTGCCAAAAGAAAATCTTCTTGGGAAAGAGGGAGAAGGATTTAAGATTGCCATGTCAGCCCTAGATAATGGTCGATTCACAGTAGCAGCAGGAGCTGTTGGACTTTCAATAGCTTGTTTGGAAGCAAGTGTGAAGTATAGCAAAGAACGTCAAACGTTCGGAAAAGAGATTGGCAGACATCAGCTTGTTCAACAGATGATTGCTAAGATGGAGGCCGGACTTCAAATGAGTCGCCTTCTCGTATACCGTGTAGGCGAACTAAAAAACAAAGGTGTGCGTAACACAAGAGAAACATCCCTAGCAAAATGGCAGGCATGCGATTTTGCTAATAAGGCAGCAGATGATGCGGTGCAAATACATGGGGCATATGGATACTCCGATGAATATCCAGTAGCTCGATATTTGAGAAATTCTAAGGCTCCAGTTATTTATGAAGGAACGCGAGAGATTCATACAATTATGCAAGCAGAGTACGTCCTCGGTTACCGAGAAGACAAAACGCTAAGCAATATGCTGCCGAAGTGGCCATTTGACGAATAAAGCTTTAGTAGCAGCATGACCATAAACAAAAGCTCCCGAAGAATCTATTCGGCAGGAGTTTAACTTTAATATAACCCAGTACTTATAACTAGCCCGCTAAGTGATAGGAGTTAATTTATTATATAATTTATAACACTAAGCGTGCTAATCGGGAGGAACAAGAATAATAATTGCCTCTATTTTTGCTACGGATGAATTTAAAAGTTATAATATGAATATATATTGATAAACTATATTAGAAAAATATTAAGTCTGAAAGTGGCTATTTTAGTCACTTTCTTTGTTTTTTTATAAAGTAAAGGTTTCATCAGTATTTGTTTTTTTATAGTTGGTTCTATAAGATTAGCTTAAATGGAAGAAAGAAGGTGTTCCTTATTGGATACAGATTATGAATTGGTAGTGGAGAGCTGTTTACTTGCAGGACGGTTAATGATGGAAAGTGGTGCTGAAACGTATCGAGCAGAAGATACGATGGACCGCATGGCTATTTCACAGGAACTTACGCAATCTCAAAGCTTTGTCACTCCAACAGGGATCATTTTTAGTGGGAATAAAAACCTTCCAACAAGATTAGTACGAATAAATGCTAGAACGACGGATTTAGGTAAAATCGCCTCCGTTAATAATGTATCTAGAAAATTAGCTTTTAGAGACATTACAATTGAAGAGGCATATAGCGAGCTTAAACAGATTGAAGATGAACATAAAACCTATCCATTTTGGATTCAAATAGTTGCAGCGGCAATTGCTTCAGGTGCATTTCTTTTATTATTTTCCGGAAAACTAATAGATGTACCTACTGCTTTACTTGCAGGAGGAATTGGTTATGCAATAGCAGATCGGTTAGAGATAAGGACGAGGGTTAAATTTTTTGCGGAATTTTTTGCGGCGTTTGTGGTTACTGTCATTGCAACCATTTCAGTTGCCACTGGTTTGGGAAGTGAAATAGATACCATCATTATTGGTTCTGTTATGCCACTTGTTCCAGGTCTACTCATCACCAATGCAGTCCGCGATTTAATGGCTGGTAGTTTTGTGTCCGGTCTATCCAAGGGAGCAGAAGCTTTCCTCACAGCGTTTGCAATTGGAGCCGGAGTCGCGCTAGTACTATCACTGTAGGGAGGATTCAAATTGATATATGTAGTTCAAGGTATTTTAAGTTTTATCGCAGCTGCAGCGTTTGGAGTAGTATTTAACGCACCTAAGAAATCGCTGTTTTACTGTGGAGTAGTGGGCATGACCGGTTGGATTGTTTATATGTATGTGAACTCGTTAAATCAGGATCAGGTCAGTGCATCGTTTGCAGGAGCCTTCACCGTTGCATTCGTATCCCATATAATGTCCAAAAAATTTAAAATGCCGATGATTATTTTTAGTGTTGCAGGAATCATTCCATTAGTCCCTGGAGGCACGGCTTATAATGCCATGAGAAGTGTTGTGGAAAAAGATTATGCATTAGCTCTTGAATTTGCTTCTCTAGCTTTACTGATTTCAGGTTCGATTGCAATGGGCTTAGTATTTGCTGAAATTATTACACAGCTTTGGACGAAAGCAATTCTAAGATTAAAAACAAAACCGTGAGCAAAGAGACTTTGTCTTTGCCCGCGGTTTTTAAATTTTCAAGTCCGCGAGTATATCACCAATGAGCGCTGGTAATCGAAGAACGAAAGCGAGTAACCGAATGAATACAGCGAGTAAATGCTCAGCGACCGCAAGTAAATTACCTAAAAAATAATGTAAAAAAAGTCTGCCCTGGGGACAGACTCTTTAAATGTTTCCTATTTTATAGCATTTTTTCTACTTCTTCTGCGGAAATTGGCGGGCTAATGTAATAGCCTTGGACTGCGTCACAGCCGACTCGTTTAAGTAGAGCAAACTGTTCGGCACTTTCAACACCTTCCGCGACCACTTGAAGGTCTAATGATTGGCCAAATTGCACCAAACCTTGAACAAGCTTCTCCAGTTTTTCTTGTTTAGTTACAGAATTTATGAAAGATTTGTCTATCTTCAACTTCCCAATTGGTAACATTTGCAAGTATCGTAAAGAAGCATAGCCTGTTCCGAAGTCATCTAACACAAAGACGATTCCATCTTGCTGCAGCTTCTGTATTTGCTGAACAATTGCTTTTTCTGCCTCTGCTTCGAGTGCAAATTTTTCCGTAAATTCGATTTGGATAAGTTCTGGAGAACATTTGTACTTTTCAAGTACTTTTCGAATGGTCTTTACCATATTTTTATCTCTAAATTCGCGAATAGAAGAGTTAAAGCTCACTTTGATAGGCATTCCTTTTTGAGCCCAAATAGCAGCTTGCTCACAAGACTTTTCTAACATAAACTGACCAATCTCATTGATCAATCCTGTTTCCTCAGCGATAGGAATTAGTTCCTCTGGTGAGACCGTGCCCAGTACACTATCTTCCCATCTAACTAATGCCTCTACAGAAGTTATTGCTCCAGTTTTGACATCTTGTTGAGGCAAGAACATGACGTGTAAATCACGATGATTCAATGCTTCTAATAATCGCTTTTCAATTTGAACCTTACGAGAAAGTTTTGAATGGTCAGATTTGGAAAGAGTCGCAATCATACTGCCTCCCTCTAATTTAACCTTTTGAATTGTATTAGTAGTTGCTTTTAACAAATGGAGGTAAGATTGCTGATCTTCCGGATACCTTGTAATTGCTCCACTAACAGTAATCGGGATTATTTTGCTGTCTAAATAGATTGGATTTTGCTTTAAATAATTGGCAAATCCTTGGATATACCAGTCACTTAAAGGAGTGACTATTGCAAAATCATCTCTACCGGATCTTGCTATAATAGAATCTTCAAAGTAAATTTTTAATCGTTTAGTGAACTCATTTAACATTTTTGTTTCTGTTTGATCATTAAAAATTTCTTTTAACGTATAAAATTGATCAATGCCAATGAACACAAAAGAAAATGATTTTTTTTCATTAATATATTCATTTACTACTTCTTCTAGACGATGTCTGCTTAGCAAACCTGTTTCTGTATCTACATAAGCTATTTGTTCAAGTTTAGTCTGCATTAATTTTTTTTCTGTTATTTCATCTTCCAATAATAAAAAGTAAGGAGTATTATTTTGAGTATTGTGGACTGGAATAGCGAGTAAATTCACCCAAAAAGTAGTTCCGTCTTTTGTTATTTTCTCCACGGATCCTTGAAATACTTTTCCATCTCGAAGACGCGTAATTATTTGGTTCCCAATTGCCATATGTTCAGGGGTGTCCGGGAGTAACTGCCAAAATGATTTTCCGACAATTCGTTTAGGAGTCCAGGCACTCTTTTTCAAAAACTTATCATTCGCATGCATGATTAGTCCCTCGGGATCTATATAGACGATCATGTAGGAATTAGACAATCCTTTTTTTATGAGTTGAAGCTCATGAAAAGAAGATGCTTCCATGAGATCCTTTGTATCTGTTTTAATCTGAAATAATACATAGCGCGTGTCTTGCCATGAAAAAGACTTTGCGACGATGGAAGTTTTTATAGCTATTCTATCTTTTGAATATAAAACTACAGGACTAATCTCAAAGGGATCCTCTGTTTGTAAAATAGTTTCCCAATTTGCAGTTATGTGACCTTGTGTATAGTCTGTAAAAAATGGTACATCCATGTCTTGTAGATCATTAATAGAGTAACCTAATTGTTTTACTGCTTCTTGGCTACACCAGACGATCTTGCCTTTGTTGTCCGTCATAAAACTGGGTGTCGGCAAATGTTTAAAAAAGGTGTTGCCTAGGTCTAAAGATTCTTCCTTGAGAAACATATACAGGGCCTCCTTAAATAGTCTAATATTTTTTTTATTTCGTTTCTAAAAGTCATTAGTATAATACCATATATTCATTTATTTATAAACAGGTGGGTAAAAAGTACTTTCGAAAGTGGTGTGTTTAATTGATAAAAAATGATTTTACAAGGTCCAAAGGTATACTGCTTATAATTCTTGGGTCTATACTATGGGGGGCAACCGGACCCATGATGGAATGGATATTAAATAATACAAATCTGTCTGTTTCCTTTTTTTTGACGGTCCGCTTAATAACGGCCGGTTTATGCATACTATTTTTTCTTGCCATAACTGGTAAGCAAATTTTTCTGATATGGACAGATATTAGTTGGCTTAAACAATTAGTTGTTTTCAGCGTGCTAGGAATGTTAGGTGTTCAATACACATTTGTTGCTGCAATTGAAGCAAGTAATGCATCAATCGCTACACTGCTTCAGTTTCTAGGACCTGTCTATATCATTTTATTTTTATCTTGGAAGAACAAAATATTTCCACCTAAATATCAGATTATAGGTATTATCGGTACGCTAATCGGTTTGTTTTTGTTGTTAACGAATGCAAATGTGAAGGTATTATTAATAAGTAAAGAAGCTTTACTTTGGGGCTTAGCGGTAGGTGTAGCTTTTTCCATTTATACCGTCTATCCCGCTCGATTAATGAAAGAGTGGGGAGTTCTTCTTATTGTAGGTTGGGGAATGTTAGTAGGAGGGGTAGTGCTAGCAGGAGTTACCCAAGTATGGAAATCAGATGAATGGACTCACCTTACTGTATTTCCTATAAACTTGATCGTCGTAATTATTATATTAATAGGAACCATTGCGTTTATCTTGTTTTTGTCTAGTATGAAATACATAACAGCAGTGGAAACAAGTATACTTTCTAGCATTGAGCCATTAACCGCAATGATTATATCGGTATTCTGGTTTGGACAAATACTTGGATCATGGCAATATATTGGAGTAATTATTATGCTTCTATTTGTCACCTGGCTCTCTATTGCAGGAGAAATTAAATGGATGCGTAAAAGTAAAGGATGACTTTCGAAATATTAAGTCATCTTTTTCTATGTCTTCAGAAGAGTTTATGGCATAATAGGTTTTACAAGAATTAATTCGAGTATCGAAGAATCTAGGGGTGTTTTAATTTTGAAGACAATTCTTTCTTATTTATCTCCATATAAAATATTGGTTATTGTCGCTTTAGTGTTGATGTTAGTAGAGCTTTCCGTAGAGCTTGTTCAACCATTGCTAATCGCTATTATTATTGATGATGGTATTTTGGCTGAGGACCAGCAAGCTATTATTCTTTGGGGAAGTATCATGCTCGGGATATCTTTTTTGGCATTCTTAGCAGGAATTATTAATACATATATCGCTTCTCATATTGTGCAGAGTTATGGGTTTGATATACGTCAGGCATTATTTAAAAAAGTGCAAGCCTTTACAATGGCTACTTTTTTAAAGTTTCCAACAGCTAGTTTAATCACACGTTTAACTACTGATGTGACAATTACACAAAATTTAATTTTTATGGGATTACGTATTATGCTTCGAGCGCCTTTACTAGTCGTGGGAAGTATTATTATGTCCTTTATAGTGAATCCATACTTGGCTATGTTCTTAGTAATAGGTGCTCCATTTTTAGTTGTATTCTTATACATAATGAGTAGGAATGGCTTAAAGTTATTTAGTAAAGTTCAAAAAAGGGTAGACCAGGTCACAAGAAAAATACAAGAAAATTTACAGGCGGTACGTTTAATAAAAGCATATTTGCGTGGTAATTTTGAGTCAAGTCGTTTTGCATCTGTTGCAGATAACTTAAAAGTGGATAATGTTAAAGCATTCCGTATCATGGAGTTAATACTGCCTGTATTGCTCTTTGTAATGAATGTCAGCTTATTGGCAGTATTATGGTTTGGAGCAAAAGAAATTCAAACGGGTGACGTGGAATTAGGGGAGCTAGTAGCTATTATTAACTATGCGATGCGTATGACAGGTGCCTTTTCTATGTTTGCTTTCATTATTATTTTCTTCTCTAGAGCAAAAGCATCATCGGAACGGATGGAGGAAGTGCTCAAGGTCGAGGAGGGCATTGAAATTATTAATGAAGACTCAGAAGGGACGACCCCGGGAATAGGAGAAATTGAGTTTCAGCATGTGTCATTTCATTACCCAACGACAGATTTACCTGTATTAAAAGACGTCTCCTTTAAAGTGCAACCAGGATCCAAGCTTGCGATTATGGGAGCTACTGGTTCTGGAAAATCAACGCTTCTCAATTTAATCCCGAGGTTTTTCGATACAACAGAAGGAACTATATTAATAGACGGAATCGATGTTAAAGAATGGCCACTTAAAGAGTTAAGAAAGATAATTGGACTTGTTCCTCAACAATCTATTCTTTTTACGGGAAGTATAGAAGAAAATCTTGGGTGGGGAGATCAGGCGGCGACGGAAGAGTTGCTGAGAGAAGCAGCTAAACAAGCGCAAATTCATGAATCTATCGAACAATTCCCAGACCAATATAATACGAGAGTAGGGCAAAAGGGAGTCAATCTCTCTGGAGGTCAGAAACAGAGATTATCCATTGCACGTGCACTCGTAAGGAAACCAGAAATATTATTATTAGATGATAGTACAAGTGCATTAGATGTTTCAACAGAAAATGCGTTGTGGGAAGCTCTTGAAGAAGAAAATGCAACGATGCTTGTTATTACCCAGAAAATCCGAACTGCAAAGGGCGCAGATCATATCTTACTATTAGAAGAGGGCCAGGTATCTGCTTATGGAACTCATGATGAGTTGATGAAGGACTCCACTCTTTATAAAGCAATAGCGGAATCACAACAAGAGGGGGGCGAACATGATGAACTTCATTCGTAAACCTTTCGGCTATGAGCCTATTATTACTAAAGAAGATTTACAGAAAGACCATAAAAAGAAGGTGGATAAAGCTTCCGATTGGAAGGGTGTTTTAAAGGGGATTTGGAATTTAGTAGACGAACAACGTTTTCTATTAGTCATCGTTCTTCTGATGGTAGTTGTCAGCTCGGCATTAGCTTTAGTTGGACCATATCTAATCGGAGTAATTGTGGATGACCATATCTCCAAAAGTATATTTGTCGGTCTTTCCAAAATAATTGGAGTATTACTTTTCGTTTACTTGTTTTTCTCTATTGCTACTTATTTGCAAAGTTATTGGATGATCGGCATTTCTCAGCAAACAATATTTAGACTTCGTACAGGATTATTTGAACATTTACAGAAGCTCCCCGTGTCCTTTTTTGATAAACGCCAGCACGGCGAGTTAATGAGTCGTATGACAAATGATATTGAAAACGTTAGTCAAACTTTAAATTCGTCCTTTATCCAAGTATTTTCAAGTATTCTAACTTTGGTTGGGACAACAGTTGTCATGCTTTTATTGAGCCCGCTTATGACCTTAGTGACGCTTATCATTGTGCCTTTTATGTATTTTGCAATGAGATGGATAACGAAGCGCACCTCAAAATTATTTAAGGAACAGCAAAAAGCAGTCGGTGAACTAAATGGAATGATTGAAGAAACAATTTCTGGTCAACGAATTGTAAAAGCCTTCTCACAAGAAGGAAGAATGCTAGAAGAGTTTGCTATTAAAAGTGAACGCTTAAAGAGAACTGGATTTTGGGCTTTAACTTACTCCGGTTTTATACCAAAAGTGATGAACTTATTGAATAATACAAGTTTTACACTAGTTGCTGCTGTAGGTGGGTTATTAGCCTATTATGGACATGTGACAATAGGAGAGATTGTTATTTTTACGGAGTATTCAAGGCAGTTTACTCGTCCATTAAATGATTTAGCTAACCAATTCAATACGGTATTGTCTGCAATTGCAGGTGCGGAACGTGTTTTTGCTATTATGGATGAGCCAATTGAAGACGATGCTGCTCTAGACAATGCAGATTATGTATTGAAAGGAAATGTAACATTTGAAGATGTAACGTTTTATTACAACAAAGATGATGAGTCTCCGACTATTTCCAATGTATCTTTTCATGTGGATTCAGGGAAAACTGCCGCATTAGTTGGCGCAACAGGAGCTGGAAAAACGACCATTATGCAGCTGCTAGCGCGTTTTTATGAAGTAAATGGTGGACGCATATTAGTAGACGGGATTTCTATCGATGAGTTGCCTAGACATACACTACGAAGTCAAACGGCATTTGTTTTACAGGATCCGTTTTTGTTCGAAATGACGGTAAGAGAAAATATTAGATATGGCAAATTAAATGCAACGGATGAAGAAGTGTTACACGCTGCTAAAGAAGCGAATGCACATGATTTCATCATGAAATTACCACATGGCTATGACACCATTTTATCAGCTGATGGTGGAGAAATTAGTCAAGGTCAAAAGCAGTTATTATCCATTGCACGAGCGCTAATTGCAGATCCAGCAATACTATTATTAGATGAAGCAACATCGAGTATAGATACTGTGACCGAGATGAAAATCCAAGAGGCACTTGAACGACTAATGGAGGGAAGAACGAGTTTTGTAATAGCCCATCGACTAAATACGATACGCCAAGCTGATTTAATATTCGTGATGGAAGCTGGAAAACTAATCGAGTCGGGTACACAAGATGAGTTGTTGCAAAAGAAAGGCAAATATTATAGTATGTTAACGAATTCAAAGACTTAAGGAGAAATAAATGAATATATCTATAATGACTGTGTCCTTTCCTTTAGACGAGGAGACAATGGAAGAAATAACGGAATTGATAGTTGAGGCAGAAAACATGGATAAAGTGGATTATACTTCTCTACTAAATGTAGGGGAGCTATCCGACTTCTATACAAAGGGTTTTTGCATACTAGCCTATGAGGACGATAGCGACCGTTTGGTTGGCGTGTTAACGTCCATTGATCGAATAGCGACACTCGATTTTGAATGGAGTAGTGTTGTGCTACCTGGTGTTCGGAGATTAGGGATAGGCGAACGACTGGTAAGAGAATTGGGCAAAAATCTAGAAGTAAGAGCAGCTGTTTCAGATATCGCTTTAAATCCAGAAAGCTCGGAAGCAGGTAAGCAGCTACTGCATAAACTTGGATATGCTTTTGATTTTCAAGAGCGAACAATGGTAGCAACTGCGATGAGAAAAGTGGAAATAGAAAGTGAAGTCGAAGTATTAGAATACACCAAAGAAGAGTCAGAGGTCGTTGACGTATTAGTAAGTGCATTTGGCGACACGGAAGAAGAATCTAAAGTGTTAATTGCTTTTAATACTCAAACGCCAAATCGTCATTTGATGGTTGCTTACTTACAAGGTGAAGTAGTCGGAACAGTTACTGTAGTTGAGGAAGGCGAAAAGCTATGGGCAACAGGGCTTGCTGTTCATGAAAATGCACGTAATAATGGTGTGGCAACATCCTTATTAAACTGGAGTAAAAACGAAGCTAATCGTATGGGGAAAACATCGGTCTATTTGGATGTAGAAACTGATAATACTCAGGCATTGTCTATTTATGAAAGAGCTGGATTTACGACAGTGAGTAATACTCATTTTTATACAAGAAGTTTGCTAAATTAGGCAATGTTAAAATAGGTTGCCTGATATTGAATAGAGAGGGCTTGGAGAACTTCCAAGCCCTCTTCTTGTGTTTACTAAGGCATGTCGTTAGAAATTATATTATTATTTTTGATACTAGGAGGAGAAAAACAAGGTTTTTCTATTATTTTGGGAGATTTAGTTGCCATGAAACTCCGAAACGGTCATTTAGCCAACCAAACTTTTTACTAAAACCATAGTCACCTAAAGGCATGAGTGCTTGTCCACCTTCGTTGAGTGATTGATAAAGATCGTTCAGTTCCTCTTCCGTATCACATGTAACAAATATTGAGACTGAAGGAGTAAAAGAAAATTGATGTTTCACATGACTGTCAATACACATAAATTCTTGCTGTTTTAAAGTAAAAGTAGCCTGCATTACCGTTCCTTCTTTTCCGGATTCATTAGGTCCGTAACGAACAATACTTGTAATTTGAGAATCCTCGATAAGGTTTGTGTAATAATTCATCGCTTCTTCTGCATTGTCATCTTGAAACATTAAGAATGTCGCTAACTTTTCCATTTAATCTACTCCTTTTGATATCAATCCTCTAAAGTATAAATCAATTCTTATAAAAATATCCATAATCGATTAATTGACCTTTTTCTTAAACAGCGTCTTCAATTAAATGGAACAGAGAGGATAATCATTTCTTCAAGATAAGAGGTACAAATAGAGGAAAAGACTTTTGCTATATAGAATATACAAAATGAGGGGGGAAGATAATGTTCATCGTTAATGTTGAAGGGGCAATCTACCAAAATGATAAGTGGCTGTTAATAAGAAGAAGTGAAAAAGAAGAGCACGCAGGAGGGTTATTATCTCTTGTTGGAGGTAAGGTAGAGAAAGATGGGATATCTTCCAATATATTAGAAGAAACGCTAAAAAGAGAAATTTCAGAAGAAGTGGGTGTACAGGTTTCCAATCTTAGGTATGTTAATAGTACTTTATTTGTAACTGATACGGGTTTAACTGTCGTAGACATTGTTTTTCTTTGCGAGCATGAATCTGGCATACCTTATGCTAAATGCCTGGATGAGGTGAGTGAAGTTTATTGGGTATCGACACAGGAAATTTTAGATAATCCAGACTTGCCAGTTTATCTGAAAGCAAATATTAAATTGGCATATAAACTTCTCCATTCTTAGTGTATTAGCCAGGGAAGTACCTGGAGAGACTTAGACCTTGGTATGGAACCGTTCGCAGATAGAGGATATGAATTTATAAAAGAGTTAGCTAATACATATAGTAACAAACTAATTATGGATTGAGGTGAAAGGATGTTTTTAAGAAGAATTGAACTCCAAAGAGATAATATTTCATCTTATAATCAGTATCCATTTTCTATACCATCTATCAAAAACTTAGATCAACTAGATTTACACAACAAAGTTACTTTTTTCGTAGGAGAAAATGGATCGGGAAAATCTACTTTGTTAGAAGCTATAGCAGATAAATGTGAATTCAATACGGCTGGAGGAGGAAGGAATAACTTTTACGAGGTAGATGCATCAGAATCATCACTTGGAGATTATATAAGGCTCTCCTGGCTTCCGAAAGTTACCAATGGCTTCTTTCTTCGTGCGGAGTCATTTTATAATTTTGCCACTCATATAGATACACTGGGAACTGGTCCTTACGGCGGAAAATCCTTACACCATCAATCTCATGGAGAGGCATTTTTCTCGCTTTTCTCTAATAGATTTAGAGGTAGAGGTATTTATTTGCTAGATGAGCCGGAAGCGGCTTTATCACCAGCACGTCAGCTAGCGTTTCTAAGAATTCTACATGACTTAGTACAAGAAGATGATAGCCAATTTATCATCGCCACACACTCACCTATTTTATTAGGTTACCCGGAAGCTGTTATTCTAAGTTTTGACAACGGGGAAATTACAGAAATAGAATATGAAGAAACGGACCATTTTCAACTGACGAAATACTTTTTACAAAATAGAGAAAAGTTTTTGAAAGACATTTTAGAAGAGGAATAAAAGCTGGTGATTTGTGCTTTCTTATACAAAAAACAAAGAGGTATAATAAAGTGAATATAGTACAAGGAGGTAGGCTCCATGAAAATTTATGCCCATCGAGGTTCTTCAGGTACGCATCCAGAAAACACAATCGCAGCTTTTAAAGCAGCTGCAAAACTACCAATACATGGTGTGGAATTCGATGTTCATATGACGAAAGACCATGAATTGGTTGTAATACATGATGAAACCATCAATCGTACATCCAATGGAACAGGGTTTATCAAAGATATGACATTAGCTGAATTAAAGAAATTTGACTTTGGTTCTTGGTACTCCCACGAATTTAAAAAAGAAACAATCCCCACGCTAAGAGAAGTGCTATATGTATTTAAAGATACACATCATCATCTAAATATAGAGCTGAAATCTGACGTTTTTCCATATGAAGGTATGGAGCAGGCAGTGCTACAAATGTTAAAGGATTATCGATTAGAGGCTCGTGTCGTAATCTCCTCGTTCAACCATGAGATGGTTCGGAATGTTAAACAATTGGCTCCACCTATAGAAACGGCTGTACTCTTTATGGAAGTTATGATTGAACCGCACAAATATGCTGAAGTGGTAGGAGCAGATGCCTTACATGCATTTTTCCCGACAGTTCTTAGGAAAATGGGAGCAGAAGCAATTGGAAGTGGTAAAAAAGTTCGTGTTTTTACAGTCAATGAAGAAAAGTATGCAGATTTGTTAAAACAAATTGGGATAGATGCTATTTTCACGGACTACCCAGAGAAAATGTGGAAATACCTTCAATCATAGGAAAATGGACTACGAAAAATTGTAGTCCATTTTTTTGTATAATTATTTACTTGCGCGACAGTATTGTATACTCGCGTTCTTCTGAAGATTACTTGTGGACTGGGAAATACATCCACTAATTGATCTGCACTGCTACGTTCTAAAAACTTCTGAGCAAATGAGTTCCAATTGTAAAAGAGTAAACTAAATAATTACTTTCTCATCAATAAATACATAAAGTAAGGAGCCCCTATTAAAGCAACGACTACTCCGGCTGGTATACCATTTGGTTCGATAACATTGCGACCGATAGTATCAGCAAATAGCAAGAGCCAACCGCCAATGAGGATAGAAATAGGGATGAATAATTGATGACGTGGCCCAACTAATGATTTGGCAATATGAGGGGCCATTAAGCCTACAAAAGCAATTCCTCCAGTTACAGACACTGCAGATGCTGCAAGAGCCACAGCGGCTAATAAAAGGGTAATACGCTCCTTCTCAATTGCAACACCTACGCCAATTGCTACAGGTTCATTTAAGTTGAGTAAGTTTAATTTATTTGCCTTATATAACGTAAACGGAATAAGTACGATTAGCCAAGGTAAAAGTGCCAAAATAAATGGCCAATCTGCACCCCAAATATTCCCTGCCATCCAATTAGCAATGAAGTCTACTTTTTGACGATCAGCTGAAGAGATGAAGACAATCATTAAGCCTGAAAGAGCCATAGAGAATCCAACACCAACTAAAATTAATCGAACTGGCTGTAGCCCTGTTCCTCGGTTATACGAAAGGATATATATAAAAATTGCAGTAATCAAAGCGCCAACAAATGCCACTAAAGGTAGTAAGTATACAAAAGAACCAGATTGAATCGGTATGAATAAGAAGAAAATTGAAACTGCCACTCCGGCTCCGGAGTTAATCCCAATAATACCGGGATCTGCTAAATCATTACGTGTAATGCTTTGTAAAATAGCACCAGATAGCGCTAAAGCCATTCCAGCAAGAATTGTAATGATAATTCTTGGTAAGCGAACAGAGAACAAAACAAATTCCTCTTTAAATGTGCCTTGCCCTAAAAAAGTTGGTAATAGACGATTAAAGGTTAGGGTAGAATAACCAATACCTGCACTTATAAAAGCAGTAATAACGATCAACGATAGTAAAACAATAAAAAGTATACGTTGTTTTTTAACTTGCTGACGATGAATCATTGAAAAATACGCCCTCCTTTACGAACGATCACTAAAAAGAAAGGTAATCCCATAATAGCTATAATGGCAGCGACTGGTGTCTCATACGGAATATTTATAGTTCGTCCAATTGTATCAGCAATAAGCATTAGGAATGCTCCTGCTATAACGGACATAGGAATAATTAGACGGTAGTCTGTTCCAACTATTGATCGAACAATATGAGGGACCATTAAACCGACAAAAGCCATATTTCCTACAAGTGCTACAGAGGCTCCGGCAAGTAGAATAACAACTATAAATAAAATTGTTTTCGTTTGAGTAGTTTTTTGCCCAAGTCCGACTGCTACTTCTTCATTTAAACTTAAAATAGTTAACTGTCTAGATAGTAAAAGTGCTACAACGATTCCCATAGCGATAAAGGGAGTAATCATCTGGAGCTGACTCCAGGAAGTTCCTATTAATCCACCCGCTGTCCACATAGAGACATCTTTCGAAATCTTAAAATAGATTCCCACTCCGTCGGCAACAGCATACAAAAACGCGGATACTGCTGCACCAGCTAGAACTATTCGGAGAGGGGAAAAGCCACCTTTTTTCGTTGCCCCAATACCAAATACCATCACTGCACCAACTGCAGCTCCTATAAAACATGCAATAGTGATACCAAAGTAATTTATCCCAGGAATTAGTGCAAGGCTAATAGCGAGGGCTGCGTTCGCACCCGATGTCAATCCTAATAATCCAGGATCGGCGAGGGGATTGCGCGTTATACCTTGCATAATAGCACCTGACACCGCTAAAGCAGCACCAACCAACATTGCTGCAACTTCTCTAGGTAGTCTTAGCTCTCTTAATATATTGATAGAATCGCTTTTGACACCAGTAAAAATTGATTGCCATACATCTTGTAAGGATGTCGAAGCTGCGCCAAAAACCATCGAAACACAGAACATTCCTACCAATAAAATAAGCCCAATAATAAACTTTAAACTAAAATGAATAGAGGTTTTCATCATGTTATCCTTTCTACAAAAATAGTGGAGGAATCCCAATAGAATTCCTCCACTATTATTACTTATTGTTTAAGAAACTTTCTTTAAAGAACTCCAATTGATAGTCTAATGATATAGGATCATTAAAGTAAAATTCTTCTGCATTTGCTTCAAATAGTTGGTCGTTTTTAACAGCAGGGATATTTTTAAAAACATCTGTTTCTTGGAACGAGTTATCTTGATCTGCGACTTTACTTAAAATCACATAGTCTCCCGAATATTCAGGGAGAACTTCTAAAGATAATGCATAATATCCAGCCTCTAAAGCCATTTCTTTTACTTTGTCAGGCATTTTTAGACCCATTGCTTGATAAAGAACTTCCGTTCCGCGACCCCAATTATCGCCGAAGACATATAATTGTTTGTCAAAGTTTTCGAAAACTGAAACAGTAGCATTTTCTCCAATTACTGCTTTAATTTCTTCTCCAGCTACTGCCGAACGTTCTTTGAAATCATCAATCCATGTTTGTGCTTCTTGTTCTTTATTCAGTAGTTTTCCTATTTCTAAATGCTGCGTCAAATAATCTACTTTTCCATAAGTGAATGTGACTGTCGGTGCAATTTCTTTAATTTTATCTAAGTTTTGAGTAGTAGAGGATCCGATGATTAAATCTGGGTCTAATTCAATAATTTTTTCTAAGTTTTCTTCTGATACTTCCTCCACATCTGCTAGGTATGCATCGTATCCAGGATTAGATTTTGACCATGAATCAACTCCCACTAAATTTACATCTAGTGCAGCTACGTTTCCTGCATAAGTTGAAAGAACGACAACTCGTTTAGGATCTGCTGGAACTTCTACCGGTCCAGTTTCCGATTCATATGTAATAGTAGTGGCTTCTTCTTTCTTCTCAGGACCTTTAGTATCTGTCGTTTCACTGTTGCAAGCACCGAGGATAAGTACTAATAAGATAGTAAATGGCAATAATAATTTATTCATTTGTCTATTCTCCCTTTAGTAAATCGTATGTAATACACATTGGTTTGTTTGTTCTTGGGTCTATTCCAATTTCGGCGTCTATATTAAAGACACCACGTAAAACTTCTTTTGTAATTACTTCTTCACATGGACCAGCCTTCACAATTTGTCCGTCCTTTAAAGCAACGATATAGTCTGCGAAGCGGGCTGCTTGGTTTAGATCGTGTAATACCATTACAATAGTACGTTTTTCTTCTTTGTTTAGGCGTTGCAAAAGCTCAAGAACTTCCAATTGATGCGCCATATCTAGGTAAGTTGTAGGCTCATCAAGAAAAATAATCTCCGTCTCTTGTGCAAGAGCCATCGCTATCCATACGCGTTGACGTTGACCGCCAGAAAGAGAATCGACTGGTAAATACTTAAAAGTACTTGTGTTTGTAACTTTCATTGCCCAATCTATTACTTCATAATCCTTTTGAGAAAGCCGACCAAAACCTGTTTGATATGGGAAGCGTCCGTAAGAAACTAATTCACCTACTGTTAGACCGCTAGCACTTTCTGGAGTCTGAGGTAAAATTGCCATCTTTTTGGCAAGAACCTTCGTGTTTTCTTTGGATACATTTTTACCATCTAATACGACCGTACCAGACTGATGAGAAATGATACGTGTAATAGCTTTAAGCAGGGTGGACTTCCCGCATCCGTTAGGTCCAATTATTGTAGTTATTTTCTGATTTGGAATTTGTACAGATAAATCTTTTACGATCAGTTGCTCACCGTAGCCAATGGATAAATCGTCCGTATATAAACGAACCATTTTAAATACCTCCAAACTAATTCTTGCTAAATTTACTGATAACGATTATCATTATCATATTAGCAACTATATTTAATTATTCAACTTATGTCAACAAATAATTTTTAGGGGTAGGAGACTAAAAAAATGCATAATGTATTTGATGTGACGGTTATTGGTGGAGGTCCAGCGGGGTTGTATTCTGCTTTTTATAGTGGTTTAAGAGAAATGAAAGTGAAAATTATAGAGTTCCAACCTCAATTAGGTGGAAAGTTGCATGTATATCCGGAGAAAATGATTTGGGACGTAGGTGGCCAGACGCCAATTTCCGGTGAACGATTAATCGAACAATTAGTTCAACAAGGACTAACGTTCGACCCAGAAGTTGTAGTGAATGAGAAAGTAGAGTCCATTACTCGCCGAGAAGACGGTATTTTTGTTTTGCACGCCGCTTCAGGAGTGGAACATTTTTCGAAAACTATCATCATTGCAGTAGGAAGTGGGATTTTGAAGCCTACCAAACTAGAAATTGAAGGGGCCGAGCGGTTCGAGGTCAGCAACTTAAACTACACAGTCAAATCAATTCAACGTTTTAAAGATAAGACAGTCATTATCTCAGGTGGAGGAAACGCAGCAATTGATTGGGCAAATGAATTGGAGCCTATTGCCAAAAAAGTATATGTGACTTATCGTAAAGATTCGTTAAATGGTCATGAAGCACAGGTAACTCAGTTGCTAGAAAGCTCTGTGACCTGCTTCTTCAATACGAAGATTACTAAGCTATTCGCTAATGCAAATCATGACATGATAGAACGAGTTGCAGTTCTTAACAATGAGACAGGCGAGGTTATTCAAGTAGAAGTCGATGAGGTTATTATTAATCATGGCTATGATCAGGATGCAGAACTTCTGAAAAAGAGTAAAATATCCATTGATATTGCAGATGATTTCTATGTGAAAGGTACTAGTAGAGGGGAATCATCTGTCGCTGGGATTTATGCAGCAGGGGATATCATCCAATATCCAGGCAAAGTAAATCTAATAGCCGGGACATTCCAAGATGCAGCCAATGCAGTGAATCAGGCAAAGCAATATATCCAACCAGATGCTAACAAATTTGCAATGGTCTCCTCACACAATGAAGTATTTAAAGAACGAAATAAAAAGTTAGTGAAGCAACTCGTATAACATGAGCGCATAATGTTCTCCTACCTAAAAAAGTTGTCTCTAAGTAACCAATACTTACTTGAGACAACTTTTTTTTATGCAGAAAACGTACTAGCGAAAACCTTACAATTCCAACTGAAATGCAAAAACTCCAACTAGCAAAGGTGTACTAAAGGGAAAAGAGGATCGTGACATTAGTCGCAATCCTCTTTTTCTTGCCACTCACCATTTAGCTTGATGTTCTTCGATGCATCCGAGTAATTGTTTTACTTCAAGAGTTGGTCCATTTTCTAATTGAATTCTACCATTGAAATAACCCATCATTTGATTTACTTCGGAGTATATAAATTTCATATCCGTTTTAGCAATCCGGTGGAAAAAGGGAGTGAATGTCATATTCACATCTTCAGAGAATTTTGTATGGACTTTCCATGGTTTCATAAAGTCTTTTGTATCGTATGTAAAAAGTAAGTCTTCATGAATTTTGGTCATTTTCCCATCTATGAAAATCGCGTTTTCCGTCATACCTGTACCATCTGTCCATTTGCCTCCAAAATTTAAACCAATTCTTTTGGAGCCAACTCGTTGAGAAGCAAATCCCCAGTTCCAAATAGCAGCTCTTGGCCAAACTCCTCTACCATAGTCAAGAACAGCAAAATTGTCCTCTGGCTGGAATGTGAAGCGGGAATCTCCAATCTTTACAAAACCGGTCGTCGGTAGAGTATGGTGCTTCCCAGTAAATTGAAATTGTTGGCGATTCCAAGGAATAACAACATTTAACGAATCATCTTCAATTGGA
The DNA here is from genome assembly GCF_900115805.1 of Psychrobacillus psychrotolerans. Taxonomy (GTDB): domain Bacteria; phylum Bacillota; class Bacilli; order Bacillales_A; family Planococcaceae; genus Psychrobacillus; species Psychrobacillus psychrotolerans. Next base: position 82,186 of record NZ_FOXU01000002.1, on the reverse strand, counting down.
TGAGATATATGTAAATCTGCATGTAATAAGTCTCCATCAAAATCAGGAATTGTTACGGTCATATGCGTTTCGTTTTGTATATACATTAGTTGGATAGACATTTCTTTGGAATGAAGTTGAATACTTTCTAATATATTTGTTGGCATTTTTAGTTTATTTCCCAGGGGAATCGTAACTGTCTTTTCAACATAACGTTGTGTTTCATAATTAAGGAAATAGACAAAGCAAACTGCTGCGTAATCTAGGTGACTAATCGTCGCAGAAAAAAGAATATCGTCCCCAAAAACACACCAATAATTCCATTTCTTCTTGCGCATATAATGACCTTTCAAGTTGCTTTCAATTAGAGGCTTCTTTGCATATCCAATTGCCTTGGGGTTCAAATTACCTTTTTTATCGCAAAGTAGAGTGGGCTCTGAAATTTCTTTTTCTGCATGCTGTTTCACGGACCATCTTCCTTTCTAAAAGTAATTTGTCGAAAAAATTAATTAGTTCATTTATTCCATACTAGCATATATTTCCTGTTTAATCATATAAACAAAATAGAGGAGGATGAAAATTGGCGACATACAATCGTGAGGCTGCAGTAGCCTATGCACAGAAATGGTGGAACAGTAATAATCCAAGGTTTCCAATGTTCGATGTGGACTGCACTAATTATATTTCACAATGCCTGTTTGCAGGAGGGGCTCCAATGAGAGGGCAACCCAACAGGGAGAGAGGGTGGTGGTTGAGCAGTGAAACATGGAGTTTGAGTTGGAGCACTCCGCATTCATTGCGTTGGTACTTAGCAGGCTCTACAAAGGGTTTGCAAGCAACACAAGTAAATTCGCCTGATCAGTTACTCCCAGGGGATCTTATTTTTTATGATTTCCAAGGCGATGGCAGATATGATCACTCGACCATAGTAACAAGTGTTCAAAATGGTGTTCCTTACGTTAATGCCCATACAAATAATAGCCGCAATAGATACTGGAACTACGAGGATTCTTATGCACATACACCGAGGACGAAGTATATATTTTTCCATATAAAAGATAAGTTTTAATGCGAAAACTTTCGGTAAAAATAATATAATAATTGTCAAAAGACTTCCGAAAAATAGATATTCGGAAGTCTTTTAATATGAGCTATATCTTGTTTAGTTCCTACAAATACCATAGTAACGCAACTGTATCCTCTCCAGCATGTACTGCTAGGGATGTACTAATCTCACCAATTGTAAACTGTAAATGTGGTGCTTGTTGTAAAATGGCTTCTTTTAAATCATTTGCTTGCTGCTCGGCATTCGCGTGCATTATATATACATGTTGTAAACCATCATTTACCGAGGCTTCAACTGCCTTATTGATGAGATACTGGATTGCTTTTTTATGAGAACGTACCTTATCTAATTCCTTAAGCTCTCCTTGTGGAGTAATTTGAATAACAGGTTTTATTTTAAGGAGGCTTCCTAAATAGAATTGTACACTACTTAGCCTTCCACCTTTATATAGTTGAGTTAAATTTCCTATTAGAATATAGTTGCGAAACTTCGATACCATTCCTCTTAATGCTGCTGCAATTTCCTGGTATGATTGACCTGCTTCTTGTAATTGCAGACCTCTTTCAACTAATCCTGTAATCCCAGCAGATAAGGAAAGGGAGTCAATAAATTCAACTTGAACTTGTGCGATACCAGCTCCACTAATAGAGGAAGAAAGTGTTCCGCTAAGACTTTTAGAGACATGAATTGCTATGATAGAATTATATTCTTTCCCTAATTTTTCATACAACAGAGCAAATTCACCTGCGGAAGGTTGAGAAGTTTTAATAGACGCTGTTCCATTTCGTATACGATCGTATAGTTGTTCGTGTGTAAGATCTACACCATCTACAAACTGCTCTAATCCAAAATGAATGTTGATAGGGATTACGTATACATCGGGGTGGTCTTTTAGTGTGTTGCTCAAGTACGCACTACTATCGATTAACCACGCGATTTTATTCATAGTCATTTTGAACATCCTATCTTGTTTAGTATTTAAATAATAGTAATTATATCATACGAATACAGATTTTATAATTGTATAATCAAGGAAAATACTATGATAGTAATAGTATTATGCTTTCTTATTCCACCATCTTTCCTCCCAAGATTCTACAATGTCGAAGCGGTGACGAATGAGAATAATGATAATGGCAATAGAAACCGGCCAAAGAAAATAAAATGCAGGAATTATCCATATTAAAATAGCATATGCACTAAATGCAACAGTCATACTAAGGGTTGCACTTCTGAATAGCATTATTAAAGCGAGAAAACAAAGGACTAACATCCCAAACAATTGTGGTTGTATAATCATGGAGACACCGATGAACGTGGCAATCCCTTTACCCCCACGCCCTTTTAACCAAAAAGGGAATAGATGTCCTAAAATTACTGCTAGGCCGCCAGCGGCTATATATTCCAGTGGATACTGAAGATAAAAACCGATATAAATAATAAGGACACCTTTTAAAAAGTCACCCAAGAAGGTAAGGAAAAATGCAGATTTACCAAGCACAGCACCCGCATTTCTTGCGCCAAGATTTCCACTTCTTTGTTTACTTAAATCGACTTTTTTCCATTTGCCAATCCACCATGCTGAAAGAAAATTACCGACTATATAACTTAATAACCAATATAAGAGCATATTGTCACCTCAATATATATTCTATTTGTTAGTAAAGGGGGGAATACTTTTTGAAGCTTAAATTATATTTGTTATGTATTCCGTTATTATTTTTACTTGCATCTTGTACGAACTCCGAAAATAATTTACCTAAAGCAAAAGATGGAGTTCTAGTTTTATCTAACGATAATTTCTCAGCTAACAACAAAATACCTCTCAATGGAGAATGGGAGTTTTTTTGGGAAGAGTTACTGAATGAAAGCGATATAAAAGAACGTACGAAAAAAATGAATCCACCTAACATAAATGTACCATCTTACTGGGAGGATTCGGTTTATACAGCACATGGTTATGGTACATATTATTTGAAAGTGATTTTACCAGTAGACAAAGTAGGGAATACTTTAGCGATTACTACCGTCAATCAGGGAACCTCTTATACGCTCACTGTAGATGGAGAGCGAATAGCAGCTAATGGGTATGCTGGAAATAGTAAAGAAACAAGTATTCCGGAATATTCCGATCGTTTAGTTTATTTTACACCAAGGGATAGGGAAATAAATATCGTATTACATGTTTCTAATTTTACACACAAATTTGGTGGAGCATTTAACCCAGTTTATATAGGGACACCTGAGAAAGTAATGTATAGTCACAATATTCAACTTGCAACCTCCATGTTTATAATTGGAGGTATTCTAATAATGGGCGTTTATGAAATATTTATTTACTTGTTCAGAAGAAAGGAGAAGGTCTTCCTTTATTTTGGGTTGATAAATATTGTGATCGCCATATACTCGCTCTTTAAAATGCCATACTATTACAACAAGATATTTACAGAGGTTCCATGGATCTGGGGACATCGTATAGAGATAATTTCAATTTATTTATTGTTTTTACTTTACTTACTGTTAGGAAAGTCCATGTATCCAAAAGAAATGAAGAAGACGCCAGTACTAATTGGCGTAATTATTTCGTTAGTATGCATAGTTCTCACTTTAGTGTCGCAGCCAAGTTTTTATAGTTCTTTATTAGAATATGTTTTTATCATTTTGGGAATATATATGATTTATAATCTATACGTTGTTCTACTAGCCTATAGGAGGAAGCGACCAACTGCACTCGTTAATTTAATAGCAATCATGGTATTCTTTGCATCAGTTGTAAATGATGTATTCGCATCTTTGAACTTTATCGAATCTCTTCCGTTTGTGACTATTGGATTCTTTTTTTATGTATTAATACAGTCGATCAATTTAAGTCGTGAATTTGCGCTAAAATTAAATGAAGCGGAGGAACTTTCTTTTGATTTGAAAAAATTGAACTTATCATTAGATGAAAAGATAAAAGACAGAACGGAAGAGCTCAATCAAAAAAATGAAGAACTAGAGCGATTGACTTTACTAGATGGTTTGACTGGTATATATAATCGGAGGTACTTTGAAGAACATTTGACTATCTATTTCGAGGAAGCACGATTGTCTACCAAGCTATTAGCTGTTTTAATGATTGATGTGGATAACTTTAAATTGTATAACGATCAAAAAGGACATGTTGCAGGGGACCATTTGTTGATTAATCTTGCTCAACTTTTGAACGATCTCTGTATACCAAATAGTTTTGTTGCTAGATACGGAGGGGAGGAGTTTTCTATTGTTCTAATGGATTACTCTGTTCAAGAGATCATCCAGTTTGCAGAAAATGTTCGTCTGGCAGTGGAGGAAGAAAAGTATGAGCAAAGTTCTAACTCGACCTATATCACAATTAGTATTGGGGTATCCTCTACAGAAAATCATTCGTTTGTTCATAAAGAAGAGCTTGTAAAAAGAGCAGATCAGGCTTTATACGCTTCTAAGTCGAACGGAAAAAATCAAGTCACTTTCTTATAAATGATTAAATTGGTATGATGGAGAAAATAACTATTAGTGAAAAGGGAGAATGGAATAGTAAATGGTGCAATCACTGACAGTACGAGATGCGATAATTCAAAGAAGATCTATAAAATTATTTAATGGACAGCCTGTAGATAGAGAAATGTTGTTATCTATTTTAGATGATGCTGTTTGGGCGCCCAACCATCAATTGAGACAGCCATGGAGATTTATCGTGGCATGTGGGAAAGAATTAGAAGATTTATATACTGTACTTAAGGAATTTGCAATTCCAAAATGGAATGAGCTTTCTGAAGAAGACTTAGAAAAGCAAATGAAGAAATTTACTACTCCTGGAGGTTACGTCTTTGTTGTAGTTCCTGAGGATGCTCGTCAAAAAGAACGTTTAGAGGATTATGCAGCAGCAAGCATGCTTGTACAAAACATCCAATTACTAGCTTGGGATCATGGTATTGGATCTTGTTGGAAAACGCCAGGATATTTAGATAATCCATTGTTCCGAAAAACACTTGGAATTCAACCTGGGGAACGTATTATTAGTATGCTACAAGTCGGATACTTTGATGAAATGCCAAAACCAAGAGATCGCAAGGGCGTGGAAGATCTAGTAACGATTTTTGAGAAAAAAGAATAACTAAAAGTAAAGCGGGTGAGAGGCATAGGTCTCTCACTCGCTTTTTTTAGATATTTAGTGCATAAAAATTTACCGTGCTTACTGAGTTCAATGAACTTAGCTTACGGGAGTTAAAACTAACTCTAGCTGTATCCATAACACCCTCTTATATAAAAAAACACATGGATTAGAAGATCCATGTGTTCTCATAGTTATTTTTTTAAATCTTCTTTTGAAAGCTCAGCTAACTCGAAATAATAATCACCAATTACACGAAGCCCTTGGTCGAAATTTTCTAAATGGAAATGCTCGTTAGGTGCATGGAAGTTTTCTGAAGATAATCCGAAGCCCATTAATACGACTGGAAGTCCAAGAATTTCATCAAATGCAGCTACAATCGGAATAGATCCTCCGCCACGAGTATATGCTGTAGGAACGTTATACACTTTTTCATAACTACGCCCAGCAGCTTGAATAGCAGGGTGGTCGAAAGGAGTGATGAACGGCTTACCTTTATCGAATTCTGTAAGGGTAACAGCAACTCCAACTGGCTTGTTTTTTTCAATATGTGCTCTTAATTTAGCAACAATTTCATCTGGATCTTGATCAGGGACTAGGCGGCAAGTTATTTTTGCCCCAGCTTCACTTGGAAGCACTGTTTTAATACCTTCACCCGAGAAACCTCCGAAGACACCGTTAATCTCTAAAGTAGGTCGTGCCCACACTCGTTCTAAATGAGTGAAGCCTTTTTCACCGAATAATTCATCGACACCAACTTCGGCCTTCAAATCATCTTCATTGAAGCCAAGGGAAGCATAAGCTTCTCTTTCTTCATCAGCTAAAGGACGAACATTGTCATAGAAACCTTCTACTTCAATGGTTCCTTCTGCATCACGGAAAGATTCCAAGATAGAAACTAGTGCGTGGATGGAGTTTTGAACACCGCCACCATAGAGACCAGAGTGAAGATCGCCTTTTGCACCTTTGACATCAATTTGAACACCACATAATCCACGTAACCCATAGCACACTGCCGGTTGACCAGGTCCTTGCATACCCGTATCAGATATGACAATAACGTCTGCTGAAAGTTTTGCTTTATTATTTTCAATATATTCTTCCAGATTAGGGCTACCAACCTCTTCTTCACCTTCTATTAAAAACTTAACATTTACTGGTAAGGATTTATTTGTTTGAAGAAGTGCTTCAATAGCTTTTACATGCATAAATACTTGTCCTTTATCATCACTTGACCCACGAGCATATAATTTATTGGCTCTCACTTGTGGTTCAAATGGTTCGCTATCCCATAAGTGAAGTGGATCTACTGGTTGAACATCATAATGTCCGTATATAAGCATAGTAGGTTTACCTTCTGCATGTAACCAATCAGCATAGACGACGGGATGGCCACTAGTTTTATCGACTACCACATTGTCTAAACCTGCTTTAGTTAGAGAATCCGCAAGCCACTCGGCACCTTTTTGCATATCAGCTTTATGTTCAGATAAAGAAGAAATACTTGGAATACGTAAAAATTGTTTCAATTCTTCTAAATGTTCTTCTCTTTTCTCTGTGAAATAATGGTCTAATGTAGTTAGTTGACTCATTACAATCCCTCTTTTCAAAAAGTTTCGTGAATAGAAATAGTATAGCATAATTTATCATTATACTCGGTATAATTAGTCATGATCGATATTAGTTTTGTGACAACTAAAATCACAATATGATATAGTAGTAAGAAACATATGAACGTATTTAATACTCACAGGAGGCAACAATTTTGTACATAGAATTTGTACTTTTTGCTATTTCAATACTTGTATCGCTTTTTCTATCAGGTAGTGAAACGGCGTTAATGACAGTTAATAGGACGAAGGTCCAGCTAAGAGCAGAACAAGGAGACAAAGAATCGGAGAAACTACTTGCACTGCTATCAAAGCCGGACCGTATGATCATTACTATCTTAGTAGGGAATACAATAGCCAATATAAGTATGGCTGTCATTTTAATATTAATCGCAGAACACTTTGCATGGCATATTGGCTGGTCAATCACGATATTAACCGTCTTTATTATTTTATTTTGTGAAGTACTTCCTAAAACAATTGCCGCAACATTTTCGGATCGGGTTGTATATGTGGTGTCACCACTGATACGTTTCCTTGTTATCCTTTTGCGTCCAATTACCGCGTTTATAGCTGAAATAACGAATCTATTTATTCGCATTGGTTCAAAAGGAGCAATAACAGAGACGACAATTACGAAAGAAGAGTTACTGTCGATGGTTGATCTTGCTTCAACCGACGGAACTTTTGAAGACGACGAATCAGAACGTATTAAAGGAATGCTGGATTTTCCAAATAAGGACGTTTCTGATGTTTTATCTACTCATAGAACAGAAGTAGTTGGTATTCCTATGGAAGCTACATATGAAGATGTTCGAGATACCATCTTGGAGCACCATTATACTAGGTATCCTGTGTATGACGATAGCTTAGATACTATTGTTGGTATGTTTTACTCAAAAAAGTTTATCGAATGGTCTATGGATACTTCTGTAGGGATTGATACATTTATCGATAAAGATCCATTATTTGTCGTACAAACTTTAAGTGTGGAGAAAGTATTTAAATTGATGCTGACTCGCAAAAAACATATGGCTGTTGTTTTAGATGAATATGGCGGAACACTTGGTATCGTCACGCATGAAGATTTAATAGAAGAAATGATAGGGCAAGAAATTGAAGATGAAACAGATAATGACGAAGAAATTCTTGTGCATGAGATGACAGAAAGCCGTTTAGTCTGTGCAGGTAGAATGGAAATTGAAGAAGTCAATTCGCTATTCAACATTTCAATTGTGAATGAAAACGAAACGATAGGTGGCTTTGTCTTAGATCAGTTAGGGCATGTGCCAGAAGAGAATGAACAATTCGCCTATGAAAATCTAATGGTCGAGATCAATGAAATGGATCGTAGTCGCATAGTTAAATTGACTATTACAAAAAGAGAAGAAGTAACTGAACCGGAGACCGAAAAACAAGAGGATTAATCGCCTCTTGTTTTTTTTGGCGTTAAATAGCAAAGGTATTTTTTTCATGAAAAAGAGGACTTACCCTATTGAAAAGCGAATAGCTTTATTATATAGGGGGAGATAAGCATGAAATTAGGAGAAGCTCTAATAGTCCGATCAGATTACCAAAAGCGGATTGAACAGTTGAGAAATAGATTACTTCAAAATGCTAAAATACAAGAAGGGGAAACCCCGAACGAGGATCCTTATGAATTAACAAAAGAACTGAATCAAATATTTAGTAACTTAAAACAGCTTATAAAAAATATAAATCGGACCAATTTACTGACTACTTTTGGTGAGCAACAATCTCTTGCCGATGCCTTAACGGAACGAGACTTACTTGGTCAAGAAAGGAAGATATATAGTGCTTTACTGGATGTTGCTGCCATGCAACACGAAAGATACTCTAGAACCGAGATTAAATCTATCACAACAATTAATGTAAAAGATACGCAGAAATATGTGGATGAACTATCCCGAAAACATCGAATGTTGGATACTAAAATACAAGAAATTAATTGGCTTACTAATGTAATCGAATAGTCGAAAGTTGGTAGCGAAATGTGAAGGCGAGTACAAACCTTCCGACAGGTCAAGTCGGACTTACCGGCAGAGGTTTCGGGGTAACCTCGAGGTTCAACTCCTCATAATACAAGTTACACCCAGTACTGTCACACAAGTACAAGTTATCTAGAACAATTAACTACCGCGTACTGATTTTCATTTCGTGAGGGTGGATAAGGGGAACTTTTATAAGTAATGACTTTCATATGGCTCTTTGACTGCAGTTGAACTAGAGGAACTCTAGTTTTTCTACAGTCTTTTTCTGAGTTAACTAGTATTGGTTGAAGACGATTATGTAAAAAAGAGTGGAACAAAAGTAGAGTAGGGCCATGGATAGTTATTATCCTCCTAAATTTTGGCTTACACCTTTGTAATTCTTCTGAAAGAGAATACGATGGAGGGTAAGGTTAAAGTTTGGCATTATAGAGTTAACAAGAAAGAAAAGCCGAGCGGAGGAAATAACATGCAGGTTCAATTAGAAGAAATTTACGAGCAATATAACCGTTACATATATTATTTATCATTGAAATTAACAAAAAATCAAACAGAAGCAGAAGACTTAATGCAAGAAGTTTGGGTAAAAGTCGTAAGATACGAATCTTATATGAAAGAAGTAGATCATGTCAAAGCATGGTTAACTACCATTTGTATGAATACATTTCGTGATCGCTATCGCAAACAAGTTAGACGTAGTAAATATGTAGCCAATCAGCCAGAACAATTGGATATTTCATTGCTGGACTTAATAGCAGCGGATGTTCTATCCGTTGAAGAGCAATTAGAAAAAGAAGATGTTGGTGAAATGATTCGTTCTAAAGTAAGCGAATTGGATAGCATCTATCAAAAAACAGTTATGTATTTCTATGTACATCAATTTTCATTAATCGAAATTGCTGAAGTAATGAAAGTGTCCATTGGCACAGTAAAATCTAGACTATTCCGTGCTAAACAGCGTTTAAAGGAACTAATCATGAATGATGAATTTGCAAAAGATTCATTAGTACTTGCGTAGAAAGTAAGAGCCTTCCACTTTAGAAGGCTCAGACTGTAGACAAACTTAATTTTAGATGTATAGAGTTGAATATTAAACTTGGCAATGCCCACCACTTCGCTTTCCGTGGGCTTGGCTTCAGCCTCCTCGTCACTACGTTCCTGCGGGGTCTTCAGCTCAAGCTATTCCCACAGGAGTCTTCGTGGTGGACCTTGCCTTATAAACAGTTCCAATAGAGTATTCAATATCTTACTTTTAATAAGATGAATAAAACCCTTATGAATATTTATTACTATTCATATCCATTTATAAAAATACCTTTGTCGTCAAACTGAGCCTTCCACTTTGGAAGGCTTTTTTTAAACAATGTGCATAGGCTAAACATATTTTTTAGAATGAATAATACTACTGATTTTCGTTCAACGCCTTTCATGTTTCGAAGCTAGAGTAGCGATGCGGAATCAGGTGGATACCAGTATACTTTCTCTAGTTATCCTTATCCAAAATTGCACTTACTTGTTTTTAAGGGTTGAAGAAGGCGTAGGAGAGACAAGCCCACAAAAATACTGAAAAAAAGGATGCTGTTGGTTGTGACCGATGTCACAACCAACAGCATCCTAAAAAATCTACTCTGTAATAATATAGCAAAATGCTACTCTTTAATAACTTCTTTACCAGTAGAGAACCATTCTTCCACGTTCCATACTTTTGTAACAAGCCCCTCATAAAATTCAGGTTCATGGCTTACTAGCACAATTGTACCTTTGAATTCTTTCATAGCTCGTTTTAACTCTTCTTTCGCATGAATATCCAGATGGTTGGTCGGCTCATCAAAGATTAACCAGTTTGTTTCTTCCATCATTAATTTACATAGACGAACTTTAGCTTGCTCGCCACCGCTTAAACTTGAAAGGGGACGAGAGATATGATCGCTTTTTAGTCCAGTACGAGCTAAAGCACCACGTACCTGTGCTTGTCCCATGCTTGGGTATGTTTCCCAAATAGCTTCAATCGGTGTGATATCTCCAGCTTTTACTTCCTGTTCGAAATAACAAGGAGTTAAAAAGTCGCCACGTGTTACTTTTCCGTTTAAAGGAGGTATTTTTCCAAGAATTGTTTTAAGCAAAGTCGATTTACCGACTCCGTTCATTCCGACTAAGGCAATTTTTTCGCCACGCTCAATGGAAAAAGTCAATGGAGGTAGTAAAGCCTTGTCGTAACCGATTTCCAAGTGCTCTGCTTCTACAACATAGCGACTAGGGCTACGAGATTCCTTGAAACTAAACTCTGGTTTGGCTGCCGTTTCCGGGCGGTCGATTCGTTCTATTCGATCCAGTTGTTTCTGACGAGATTTTGCTCGTCCAGTCGTAGAGTATCGTGCTTTGTTTTTGGCGATAAAATCTTCTTGTTTTTTAATGAAATCCTGCTGCTTTTCATAAGCATCAATATGCTGTCTTTTGTTTAGTTCAGCAAGCTCTAAGAATTTCTCATAAGATGCGGTGTATCTTGTCAGTTTCGAAAATTCTAGCTGGAAGATAACGCCTACGATACCATTCATAAATTCAGTATCATGGGATATCAATAAAAATGCGTGTGGATAGTTTTTTAAATAATTGGAAAGCCAGTTTACATGCTCTTCATCTAAATAGTTGGTAGGCTCATCCAATAGCAAAACTTTAGGTTTTTCTAATAATAGCTTTGCAAGTAAAACCTTTGTACGCTGACCACCAGAAAGTGCTTCGACTGGTCGATCTAAACCAACAGCATCTAACCCAAGACCTCTAGCAACCTCTTCTATCTTCATATCTAACGAATAAAAGTCACCGGCATCTAAAGCATCTTGAATGTCCGCCATTTGCTCTAATAACACTTCAAGCTCCTCGGGAGTAGCTTCTGCCATTTTTCCAATAATTTCGTTTAACTCTGCTTCTTTTTTATAAAGCGGTAAATAAGCATCGCGTAGTGTATCAAACATTGTACGTCCTGGTTGTAGACGAGTATGCTGATCTAAGTAACCGTAATGGGTACCTGGCAGCCATTCTACACGTCCTTCGTCATGAATGATTTCACCTGTTAATATATTCATTAATGTTGACTTTCCAACACCATTGGCACCTACAAGTCCAACATGCTCACCCTCGACTAAGCGAAATGAAACATCCTTAAATAGGGTACGATCTCCGAATGTATGTCCTAAATTTTCTACTAATAAGCTCATGTATCTATTTCCTCCAAAAAGAAAGCTCTGCGGATTATAATAATTCCGCGAGCTGTTTGTTTAGTTCTGCAAGTTTTTCTTCCATTGTTGCTAGTCTACGTTCAGCATTTTCAACTTGAGTAGGATGGCCATTTGACTCTAACTTTTCCATATCACCTTGCAAGTTAATATAGTCCAATTTTAGCTCAGCAATTTCTGATTGTAGCTGTGATTTTGTCATCATCGATCACCTTCAGTATTTTGCATTCATTGTAGCATAAAAAAGGACCTAGCGTACGATTTCTTGTTCCTCTTTCGAACTTGCAATGGTTTGTTCAATCAGTTTGACTAATTCTACTAAGTTATTACTAAAATCAAAACGTTTCTGCTTTTGTATAAAGGCGTTTCTTCTATTATCATGAAGGATAATTTCCATCACCGCATTTTGAAGGTAAGATTGTTTTATCTTTCTACCAAGTCCTAGGTTTGCGAAGCCATGTCCTTCCTGAGGGAATGCGTAGTTAACTTCATCTTCGTGTGCACAAAGAACGATGCAAGGAATTTGAAATTGGGCTACTAGGAATGGCATATATGTTCCGGAAGTTATTACTATATCACCGTTTGGAAGGAATGTTTCAGGTTCTGACGTAGAGACAATTTTTATCGATTTGCGTGTAAGTGCAAATCGTTTCAGTTCGAGTATATCATGCTTGTAATGTTCGTCCACTAATACGCTAATCTGAAGTGGAATATGAAGTTGTACAAGATGTCTTAAAGTTCGGTAAGTTAAATTTTCGGGATCTTCATGCGGAAAACTTACGATAATATGCGGGGGATCCTGTATCGTGTTATTATTTTTATAGACCGTTTTTTTGGTTGGAATATAGCCAAGCGGACCAAATACATATTGCTCTTTAGTTAAGTCCTTTGGATTTTCATACAATGATTGAATGACAAGATCAGCCAATGTCCCACCATCTCCATGGTCGTCCAAATGAATAAGCGTACTATTGAACATTTTTAAACGACGGATAAGATCCTTTTCCGAATTTCCGCCATCATGCATAATACAAGTAGGATCAAAAACTTTCATTTCCTCGATTAGGTGTGAATTATTTCTATACAAAAGAGGTTGGATTTGCTGTTTTTTTAAATATTGAATGAGGCTTGTATTAGAGTTATGCACAAAAATTTCGAAGTTAGTTGGTTTTAATGAAGAAAGTAATGCTACTGCACGATCAGCAGGATAAAGTCCACGATGTGGCAGTGTATTTAATATATAAGCTAGTTTCATATTACATCTTCCTTTCCAATAGTTATCTTTTAAGTGTATGGAAATGGACAGGTGCTTATGACAAAAGGGGGGAAGTAAAATGGCTAAAAGAGTGGCTATAGTAGTAGGTGCTACTGGTTTTACTGGAAAATTCTTAGTAAAACAACTATGTGAAAGTGAAGAATATGCTGCAGTATCAGTAATAGTAAGAAGAGATTTTGCTTATAAGCATGCCAAACTTGATGTTCAGGTTAAGGATTTTGATAAATTAGAAGAAAACGATTTAGATATTGCAGACGATCTATTTTGCTGTCTAGGTACCACGATGAAAAAAGCTAAGTCAAAAGAAAATTTTGAACGAGTAGATTTAGAATATCCATTAAGAATTGCTTCGTTAGCCAAAAAACGTGGGATTCCAAATTTTCACGTTATCTCGGCAATCGGCTCCAGTAAAAAGTCACCTTTTTTCTATAGTCAAGTGAAGGGCAGATTGGAGGAGGGGTTATTAGCAATAGACCTACCGCATCTGTTCATTTATAGACCTTCGTTGCTTACTGGAAATCGAGAAGAATTTCGTTTAGGGGAGCGCCTATCAGAAGGTGTTTTCAAACTTTTAAATCCTATTTTAATAGGGCCGTTTAAAAGACTTCGCTCTATTCAAGGGGAACAGCTGGCTTTTGCTATGTACCATTATGCATTACATAATACAAAGAATAATGTAAACGTCTATAAACCACTGGACATTTTAAATGCCAAGCCATTTGAGACAGTGGAAGTAGAGCCCATTTCACGGGAAGAGTTGTTTAATTGGGATAATCGAGAGGATATTTTTGTTGATAAAGATACTTCGAAAGATTAAGCTTTCTGAAAAAAATTAAAATGTCCGAAAGCGTCATAACCTCTCCGTCAAAAGGATGAACTTTGATAAATTGGATCTCATTTTACAATTTTAGCGTCTTTTTTTGATACAATAAAGGACGAATAAGGAGGTTTTTGTAAGATGAAAATTCTACTCGTAGACGGAACGGTAATTGGTACGAAAACTGGTGTCATCTTAGAACAAGTGAAGGACTATATAGAAGAAGTCAATTCAGAGTACACTTTAGAAATTATTCACCTTTCAAATTATGAACATCAGTTTGTAGATGGACGTCCCTTTGAAAACTACAATGATGACATGAAACTATTGGTGAGTAAATTTGACCAAGCAGATGGTTTCATTATCGCATCACCTATTTTCCAAGGTTCTATACCAGGAGTACTGAAAAATACCTTTGATTTTCTTCACCCCAAATCCATGCGTTATAAACCAGTATCAATCGTTGCCAATGGTGGAACATACCAACATCATCTTGTCATAGAAAATCAGCTCAAACCAATTTTAGATTACTTTAGATGCCTAGTAACACCTAATTATGTTTACACACATAAAAGTCATTTTGATGAAAACAATGTCATTATCGATAATGATGTACATGATCGTTTAAGAGAGCTTGCTCGTGTATTTGTTCAATACGCAGAAATGAGCAAAAACCTTTCTAAGGAACCGATGGATGTCCGCTAAAAATGTAAGATGTCTCTGTAAATAGAGATGTCTTTTTTTATGGCCATTATTTATCCTTCAACAAAAATTATATTCAAATGAACTTTATTGGCTTTGCGATGTCTAATATGTATAGCAGACAAGGGGGTGACTGAGTGGAGACAATTGAAATTGTTAGGAAAGCCATTAAAGGGGATGACGAGGCTTTCTTAGCAATTGGGGAGATCAAGATGAACAATTTACAAAAGTAACTATAGATGCAAAAGGCATTATTAACCCAGTTAAAATAGAGTTCGTTGCATATCCCAATTACTTAAATGGGTCTGTTTCGCTCCAAGTAAAATAGGTGGTTGGATATAGAGATTAGATAGGTAATAATAACAGGTGAAGAAAACATGCTTTTTCTTCACCTGTTTATTAATTATTTATTAAGTAAGTTTGTTCAAATTCTTCGAGAGAAACAGGCTTAGAGAAATAGTAACCTTGAAAATATGTAAGACCAAGGCTATTCAAGTAATCGACCTGCTCTTTTGTTTCTACACCCTCTGCAAGAACATCGCATTTTAATCCTTTGGCAAGATTCATAAATGTATGCAATATGAGCTCCGCATTAGTTTCTTTACCGATTTTATCCACAAAATACTTATCTATTTTCAATTTATCGATTGGAAAATCGACAAGATCTGCTAACTTAGAATACCCCGTTCCAAAATCGTCTAAGGATAAGCGGATTCCATATTTTCGACAAAAGGCAATATTACTTAATATATTTTGGTCGGTGTCTAAATTAGCATTCTCAGTAATTTCGATATCTACCATCTGTGGTGGAATATTATAAAACTGAATAAAGTGAATTAAATCATTAAAAAATTTCCTGTTTCCAAGTAGCTTCGGAGTAATATTAATAGCTACTGGCTTATTAAAACCATAGTCCTGGATCCATTTAGAAACTTTGGAAAACACCTCGCAGATCAAATACTTTGTGAGTTCCTCTATTCTTCCACTATTATCAGCAATTCCAATAAACTCTGGAGGAGTAATATACCCGTACTTCGGATGAATCCAACGAGTGAGCACCTCTACGCCGATTACTTCATTATTTGTAGAATCGAATTGAGGTTGCACAACAAAGTGAATCGCAGTATCTTTTAGATTCCCATGTAACTCATTTTCAATATGGACCTTACGTTCTATCTCCTCAATCATCGAGTATTCAAAGAAACTGAAGTTATTAATACTTCGTTTTTTGGAAGTATACATAGCAACATTAGCGTAACGAAATAGTAAATCGGTATTAGACGCATCCTGAGGATATCTAGAAATTCCAATGCTTAGACTTAACGGAATAGAAGGTACTGATTTGGATTCAGAAATTTCTTGGAAGTCTTGAACCAATTTATTTGCAATAATACTTAACTTTTTTTTATCTACTTCATCTGTGAAAATAACAAACTCATCGCCACCCACTCGGGAGACTACCTTGTCTACTTTGATAGTTTGGTTAAAAAAATTAGCCATTTCCACAAGAATTGCATCCCCGCGTGTATGCCCATACATATCATTTATCAATTTAAAGCCATCTAAATCTATATAAAAAAATGAAAAAGGCTCACCGTTTTTTATTTTACGCTGTAGCAGGTCATAGGTCATTCTACGATTAGGTAAATGTGTTAAAAAGTCAAAATAAGCTAAATTCCTTAAATCTTTTTCAATATTTTTTCTTTCGGCTATATGATGGAAAAAAACAGACAAACCACCTTCTGCTATTGGATAAGCTTTAACCTCGAACCATGTTGGTATTGATGGGATGAAAATTTCTTGTTGTCGAGTTTCCTGTTCTAACATTACTTGTTGAAGAAAAGGGAAAAATTCTGTCTCTAACAAAGAAGGGCTTTCGGAACTTTTATAGTTAAAGCTTGGAAGTACTTGGCTGAGTAGGGTTTTTCCATACTCATTTATGTATGTAATATTCCAACTTTTATCGACTGAAAAGAAAGCATCTGTCATACTTTCTAAAATATTCTTCATCTCTGAGACTACTTCTTGCTTATATGCTGAGTAAATAATAATTGCACCTACTCGATTGGAAGAGAGGGTCAATTTGTACGTACGAAATAAATAGTAATACTGCTTTTGTTCTATAGAAATTGTAAACTTCTTTTGAAATTCATCTGTATCTCCACGCAGTATTTGTTGAATAGAATCCAATTGCTCGTAATTCTGTGTTGACTCTAATAAGTCCGTGAAGTTTGAGTTCTTAACAATTAGAGGAACAAATTCATTCACTGTTTCAATCTTTTCCCACGCACTATTCATGTTTATTATGTTTCCAGTATCGTCCAGTACAATGATTAAATCTTCTGAGGCATTTAATATTGTATTTTTTAAGGGGACAGCTATATCCAACTATTTCACCTCATAAGTTCAGTGTTATTATGTCAATAATACCACCTATCGGATAAAAAAGGGTGAGAAAATAGTAATGTAAATGTAAAAAAATGATGTAATTATGATTATATTGGAGTAATAGTTGAAAAGTATGTGGAAATAATAGATAGAAAAAAATATACATCAGATCCTAGTTAGGAAATGATGTATAGTTTTATATTATTTTAAATTTAATTTTTTTAATGCTTCTGCTAGTGCTGTATTTACAGGTTCTTCTTCTTGGTTTTGTTTCTTTAAATACTTTTGTACATCGCGTTTATCCACTTTACCACCTGAATTTTTTTTCCGGCGTTCGAAAGCAGATAATTTTTCTCGGAATCCACATTTACATGTGAAGATCTGACCATCACCCTCACCGCGCAATTCCAGTTTTTTCTTACATTGTGGACAACGGGCATTAGTAACTCTTGCGACGTTTTTGCGATGGCCGCATTCACGATCTTGACATACAAGCATTTTCCCTTTTTTTCCGTTCACTTCAAGCATAGGTTTGCCACAATCAGGACAGCTTTTTGTGGATATATTATCATGCTTGAATTTTTTATCACTATTTTTGATATTGCTAACAATTGTTTTCGTATAAGTTTTCATTTCATTAATAAATACGTTTTTACTCAATTTCCCTTTTGCAATTGCATCCAATTTTTGCTCCCATTCAGCTGTAAGGGCAGGTGTTTTTAGATCTTCTGGAACTAATTCAAGTAATTGTTTCCCTTTAGAAGTTAAGTAAATATCCTTTCCTTTTTTCTCCATAAGGAATGAATTGAACAGTTTTTCAATAATATCTGCCCTTGTAGCAACTGTTCCTAATCCACCTGTTTTATCCAGTGTTTTAGCTAGTTCCTTATCCTGTGTACCCATATACTTTGCCGGATTTTCCATAGCTGTAAGTAAAGAACCTTCATTGAACCTTGCCGGCGCTTTCGTTTGTCCTGATGTTTCAGTAACTAATTTCACGGAAAGTTTATCGCCTTTGTTTATGCTAGGAAGTAGTTGTTCTTTCATGTCTTCAGTATTTTCTTCCTCATCAAAACGATTTTCATATACTTCCTTCCAACCTGACGAAAGAATCGTTTTTCCTTTTGCTACAAATAATTCATCACCAATAGACGCTTTGACCGTAATTTGCTCATATTCAAAAGGAGGATAAAGTACTGCTATAAAACGTTTAATCACTAAGTCATAAATTTTGCGTTCTTTATCTGTAAAGTTAGACTGTATTACTGTTTCTTCTGTTGGAATAATAGCGTGGTGATCTGAAACCTTACTATCATCTACAAATGCTTTGGTTGCTTTTATAGGCTTTTGTAATACTTTGTTAGCAAATGGTCTATATTGCCCAATGCCAGATGACTTTAGACGTTCTGGTAATGTCTCTACAATATCAGTAGAAATATATCTTGAATCCGTACGAGGATACGTTAGCACTTTATGTCGCTCATACAAAGTTTGCATAATACCAAGTGTTTCTTTCGCTGAATATCCAAATATTTTGTTGGCATCTCGTTGGAGCTCAGTTAAGTCATATAGTTGAGGTGCAAAGCTTTTCTTATGTTTTTTATCGACCTCTACGATGGTTCCCTGTTTGTTGTCCACTTTAGAAACAATTTGTTCTACTTTTTCTTTAGTGAAAGTACGAGAGTCATTTGTTTGTTTGTCCACCCAAGTAAGCTTTAACTTTTGATCTGTATGTGCTTCCACACCGTAATATGTTTTCGGTTTAAAGTTTCTTATTTCGTTTTCTCTTTGAGCAATAATCGCGACAGTTGGAGTCTGCACACGTCCACATGAAAGTTGTGCATTGAATTTACTTGTAAGTGCGCGAGTTGCATTTAACCCGATATACCAATCTGCCTCAGACCTTGCAACAGCTGCGTGATATAAATTTTCATAAGCTTTACCTGGTTTTAAATTTTGAAAACCATCTTTAATAGCTTTATCCGTTACAGATGAAATCCAAAGTCGTTGAACAGGTTTTTTAACCTTAGCTTTTTCAATAATCCATCTCGCTACTAATTCACCTTCACGACCAGCATCGGTTGCAATGATAATATCACTGACATCCGTACGAACTAACTGACTTTTGACCGCATTATATTGTTTGCTTGTTTGTTTAATAACGACTAGCTTCAAATCATTTGGGAGCATTGGTAAATCATCCAAATTCCACGTTTTATATTTAACATCATAAGTTTCAGGATCTGCTAATGTTACTAAATGTCCTAATGCCCAAGTAACGATATATTTGTCACCTTCTAAATAACCGTTTCCTTTTTTATGACACTTGAGGACATTTGCGATGTCTCTTGCTACAGAGGGCTTCTCTGCAATTACAATACTTTTCTTCATTTTATAACATCCCTTCGAACTACCATTAAAATTTAATATATCATATAGTAAGGGCTTTTGCAGTGGCGGACGCCCTTAGTCAACCTGGTAGTTAGCGACTTATATTCAATGTTCAGATTGCGTAAAAAACAGTTTTGGCTCTTTTATGAATTTTATAAGACATTTTAAAAATTACGGATAAGTATAAAAGACCTATAAAATTAAAAATTTTATAAAAAACTATTTGAGTCTTTATGCATGTGAAATTCATGACAATAGTTAGTTTGAATATTTTGTGAAAGTGGTAAAATGTTAAGAAGGAGAACTATATGGAAAGAGGTGGAAGAATGATGTTGGTGAGGGCGACAGGAAACGGTACTTTGAACTTAATAGCAGAAGCAGAACAACGTAAACAAGCCTTTCAGCGTAAAGATGTAGGACAAGCCTATCGTAAAAATGCTGAATATTATCAGCCTAAAAAGAATCCTACATTAGCAGACTTAGAGGATTTGTTACTTGGGAAGAAGGAAAAAGAAAGTGATTCCCCCGAAATAAGTGCGGCAGTTAAAGAGTTTCAGCAACTAGAAAAAAGCAAAAGTATGCTAGAAATAAAAGGACCTGCAGTTCCAGTGCAAATAGTAGGCGGTCCTACCCCTGAAAAGACGATAGAGCTATTAGAGAAAGTTAGAAGTTCTGCACTTGCTCCTGATTACCTGAGTTCCGAAGACTTGCGACTAGCGGCTAATGCTACTGCAAAAATACAAACCGTTCAAACACAAATTACATTAAACGAAGAAGCAACTAGACAAATCGAGGTTGAAGCAAAAAGACAAAGAGAAGATGAGGCTGCGGTATCTAATCGTTCTGTTCAATATGATCTTCAATCCCCTGAGGTGCAACGGGAGGATTTACAGAAAAAAAGATATATAGAACAAGCAATTGCAAAATACTCATTTCAAGTGCAAATGAAAAAATATGGCTTTACTGACCAACAGCCAAGTTTCTTCCGCATAGCATAAGAAGGGGCTTCCAAATATGAGCAAAAAACAAAAGACGAATGCGGTGCGTAAACTTGAACAGCAAAACATTGCGTTCGAAACAATAGAATATGAGCTAACTGGCGATCAAGTAGACGGGATAACTGTAGCAGATAAAATAGGCTATCCCGTTTTTGTTGTCTATAAAACACTGCTTGTTACCGCTGGAGCAAATAAGCATTTTGTTTGTATTATTCCAGTACATAAAGAATTAGATTTAAAAGCAGTAGCAAAAGTGGTAGGCGAGAAGAAAGTTGAGTTGTTGCCGTTAAAGGAATTGCAACCAACTACTGGTTATATTAGAGGGGGATGCTCCCCAATTGGGATGAAGAAATTATTCCCAACATGGATAGATGCAAGTGCAGAGAGTCTTGATTTTATCCTCGTAAGTGGCGGGAGAATAGGTCTTCAACTAAAACTAAGTCTACAGGATTTACTTCAGCTAACGAATGGGGGAATTGCAACAATTATTAAAATGTAATCATTTGATAAAAACACCGTTATAATTGACCTACTATATTACTGGAGACTTCTAGGCGGTTTTCAGAAACAGGAAGTAGGATTCGAATGAAGCAATTAGTTTGGCGTTGGATTTTTTTTGTTACGGGAGTCACTACTATGGCGTTGGGAATTTCGATGACCATTAAAGGACAGCAATTTGGAATTGGACCATGGGATGTATTTCATGTTGGTTTATATAATCATCTTGGTTTAACTATCGGGACTTGGGCAATTTTGACGGGTATCACGATTGTATTGGTCACGATGATTGGAACGAAGAAATTTCCACAGCTTGGTACATGGTTAAATATTCTTTTTATAGGATCGTTTATTGATGTGTTTAACTGGATTTTACCTGATATCACAAGCTATATAGGGCAAATAATTATATTTGTTATTGGGGTTGTTATAACTGCAGTCGGTGTAGGGGTTTATGTTTCTCCAAATGTTGGAGCAGGTCCACGTGATTCTCTTATGCTGTTACTCATGGCTAAAACAGGTTGGAGTATTAAAAAAGTAAGAACCGGAATTGAAATAATTGTGGCACTTGCTGGCTGGGCACTTGGTGGACCGGTTGGACTAGGTACTATTATTATCGCGTTATTGCTTGGACAGATAGTTCATTATTCATTGCCTTTGTCTCAAAAACTACTATATACCATTTCCGGTTATACATTGCCGTATGTGAAAAAGAGTGTGGAAAATCAAACTTGATTTTCCACACTCTTTTTCATATTTTACTAGGACAGTGCATATAGTATTTCTTGAAGGAATGATAGGGAGGATGACGCTATGAACGGGGTAATTACTCATTATATGGGAAGGTCATATACGGGACAAGGTGTGAAAAACTTTTACAAGGAAATTATTCAAGAGGCGAACAAAGTATATTTCTTTAAAGGGCCGACCACCTATCGATTGACCGAGATATTCAAGGAAATAGGCTATAATGCAGTGCGTAGAGGTAAAAATATGGAGTGGTTTTATGACCCGATGCATGAGGATTTGCTGGAAGGCTTGTATATTAATGAAACAAAAACACTTTACTTACAAGCTGACACTGTAGACCCTATCTATTACGGGGCAGGACACGAATGGGTACCCTATTATGAAGCATATAATGACCGCAAACTTCATGATATTGGACCAATAGTAAAAGAAAAGCAGATTACTAATGATGTATGGCTATCAAAAGGGCTTCAAGCATTATCTCGAGCAAAAAAAATTCATGACGAATGGGAACTGCTTATACAAGGAGCCATCAATTGGGATGGTATAAACACATTGCTTGAAGAACGTACTAAGAAAAGTATCGGTAATATACAACTTCAAAAGAATCCAAAGGTTACACATCGGTTAATGGGTTCTCTTACTCCACTTGGTGCAAAGGATACTTTGGAGTCTATTTCTAAAAACTTGAAAAATAGATTGTATATAAAAGGATTACCGGGTAGTGGAAAGTCTTCTTTTATGAAGAACTTTGGGGAAGAGGCAAAGCTACATGGATTAGATGTAAGGTATATTTGGTGTGGCTTGGATGCAAATAGTGTAGACGGGATAGTGATTCCAGAACTCCAATTATGTGTGGTCGATGCGACGAGTCCTCATGTTTATGAGCCAGAACGTAATGGAGATGAAATTATAGACTTCTTTCCGCATATCAATCAAACCATGTTAAATGAAGATAAAATAGTAGAGGTAAGAAATGAATATGCAAGTGAGATGGAACTTGCTCAAGATTATTTATGCACATATTCGGGAGAATCGAAAATGATTAAGATGCTTTACGACTCAGCAATTGAAGAGGAAAAGTGGAGAGAATTACAGGAGAAAATGCTTGAAACGATAAGATGAAAACATGGAATTAATCGGAGAATAGCAATAACAAGGCCCTACGGACAAATGTCTGTAGGGCTTTAAAATAGCAGCTTTATTTTCCTCAAACCTTTTCACATGGTAAGATAGAGTAGAATATGACCCGTGAAAGGATGAGTAACATGTCTCACATATTAAATAATTTTTTAACTGAAAACTTAAATGAATTGAAGAACCAAGGTTTATATAATGAAATCGACCCAGTAGAAGGTCCTAATGGCGCGAAAATAAGTGTGAAGGGCTCTGAGCTCATTAATCTCTCATCGAATAACTATTTAGGACTTGCAACAAATCCAGAGCTAAAACAAATTGCAAAAGATGCGGTGGACAAGTATGGAGTTGGAGCTGGAGCTGTCCGTACGATTAATGGAACACTAGATCTACATGTGAAGTTAGAACAAAAGCTAGCGGAATTCAAAGGAACGGAAGCGGCTATATCTTACCAATCAGGTTTCAACTGTAACATGGCAGCTATTTCTGCAGTGATGGACAAAAACGATGCCATTTTGTCAGACCAACTAAATCATGCGTCTATTATTGATGGATGCCGACTGTCTCGTGCGAAAATCATAGCATTTAACCACTCCGATATGGATGATTTACGTGCTAAAGCAAAAGCCGCAACAGAATCAGGTCAATATAACAAGGTGATGGTTATTACAGATGGCGTTTTCTCCATGGATGGAGATATTGCGAAGCTTCCAGAAATCGTGGAGATTGCGAAGGAGTTTGATCTAATAACTTATGTAGACGATGCACATGGTTCAGGTGTAACTGGTAAAGGGAAGGGAACTGTGAAGCATTTCGGTTTAGAAAAAGAAATCGATTTCCAAATTGGTACTCTTTCTAAAGCAATCGGTGTTGTAGGTGGATACGTTGCAGGTAAAAAGGATTTAATCGACTGGTTAAAGGTTCGTTCACGTCCATTTTTATTCTCCACAGCATTACCACCAGGTGATGTAGCAGCAATTACTGCAGCAGTTCAAATGATTATTGATTCCACTGAATTACACGACAAACTTTGGGATAATGGTGACTACTTAAAAGCAGGTTTATCGAAACTTGGATTTAACATCGGAGCATCCGAAACACCGATTACACCATGTATTATTGGCGATGAAAAATTAACGCAAGTCTTCTCCAAACGACTATTCGAGGAAGGCGTTTATGCCAAATCTATTGTCTTCCCAACCGTACCAAAAGGGACAGGACGCGTTCGTAATATGCCTACCGCAGCCCATACGAAAGAAATGCTAGATGAAGCCATCGCTGTTTATGAGAAAGTTGGTAAAGAGCTTGGCGTAATTAAATAGTTTAAAACAGCTACCAAGTTTAAAACTTGGTAGCCTTTTTTATGAGAACAAAGTTAAGTTTAATTTTTCATATTTGTTTCTATCCATTTAAATGAATAAAAAAATTATAATTTTGGACATCCTTTGACTAAACAAAATGCTATCCTCAGCTACTAATCGAAAAGTGCTCAAATCATCTTTTTCTTACTATAATTACATCTATTGCATAAGGCATAACTGTAAATAGACAAGCACCGTTAATGCAACTCCTAAAACAAATATAGAGATGTATGGAAGTAGTCTCATATAGGCCTCCTGTACTTCACTATAAGAAACTCTTTTAAAGTTGTATTGTGTTTATTGAGGGAACATTGTATAATTAATTTCACGAAAGGCTAGTAATATCAATGGTTTCGGTGTCAATTTTGTACTCCTCAAAAATACAAATGTTTTTGGAAGGAAGAATAATATGAAAAAAATTATGGTTACCGGAGCTCTAGGGCAAATCGGTTCAGAGTTAATAACCAAATTGCGAAAAGAGTATGGTTCAGACAATATATTAGCAACGGATATTAGAAATGTTGTTTCACCTGTATCAGAAAGTGGTCCTTTTGAAATTTTAGATGTGACCGATGGGGAAAAAATGCATCAACTTGCGAAGGATTTTAAAGCAGATACGATGATCCATATGGCAGCTCTTTTATCAGCAACTGCAGAGGCTAAACCATTACTTGCATGGAATTTAAATATGGGTGGGTTAGTAAATGCACTAGAAGCTTCTAGAGAACTAGGTTTGCAGTTCTTTACTCCAAGTTCTATTGGAGCATTTGGGCCTTCTACGCCTAAAAAGAATACTCCTCAGGATACATTACAGCGTCCAACAACGATGTATGGAGTGAACAAAGTCTCAGGTGAATTATTATGTGATTACTACTTTAATAAATTTGGGTTAGACACACGTGGATTGCGTTTCCCAGGGCTGATTTCCAATGAAACTTTACCTGGTGGTGGAACGACTGATTATGCAGTGGATATTTATTATAAAGCGATTAAAGAGGCTTCGTATACATCATATATTGCAGCTGGAACATATATGGATATGATGTATATGCCAGATGCTTTGCAGGCAATTGTGGACTTAATGGAGGCAGATGCTTCAAAATTGATCCATCGCAATGCGTTCAATGTAACGGCAATGAGCTTTGAACCAGAGCAAATCGCAGCATCTATCCGTAAGGAAATACCGACTTTCACTATGGACTTTGAAGTGGATCCGATTCGTCAAGCAATAGCAAATAGCTGGCCAGATTCTATAGATGCAGCTGCTGCAAAGGAAGAATGGGGCTTTTCATATAAATATGATCTAGATGCAATGACAAAAGATATGTTAACTAAACTAGCAGCAAAACAAACAGCGGACCTTCTATAAGGTCCGCTGTTTTTCTGTTGTATCATTTATTAAAAGGAATTTGGTGCTATAAAAATTGGATAGCATTTTTTCTCTAATTATCTAAAAACGACGATGGACAGTAAAAATCCATAAGATTACCGAGAAAAAAGAGGCTATTTGTGACATTAGTCACGAACAGCCTCTTTGAAAATCAAATGGTAATCATATAGCATAAAATCTGTCCAAAGTACATTTACAATAGAAACAGGTTTAATGTACAAAGACCGGGTGTTTTTTATACCTGGTCTTTCTTATTTAAAACAATATATGTGCGACTACTGCAATGATTGGGAATGAAATAAGCGTACGTAATAAGAAAATAACGACTAAGTCTTTAATATTAACCGGAATTTTTGAACCTAATAACAAGCCACCAACTTCAGACATATAAATCAGCTGCGTTACAGACATTGTAGCGATAAAGAAGCGAGTCATTTCTGATTCAATAGATGCTCCAAGAATAGACGGAAGGAACATATCCGCAAAACCAACAACCATTGTTTGTGCTGCTGCCGCTGCTTCTGGAATACCAAATAACATTAATAGGGGCTCAAAAGGTTTACCTAAAATAGTAAATACCGAAGTATACTCTGCAAGCATTAATGCAATTGTACCGAATGCAAGTACTACAGGTGCAACTCCAATATACATATCAATCACATTTTTTATACCATCCGTAAAAAACTTGCCAATTGAACGGTTTTTACTAGCCGTGTTCAATGCATTTTCTAAACCATGCGTAACGGCATTATAATTTTCAGGGTATTTCTCTGCTTCTAAATCAAGAGGACGTCCGTCAATATGTGTATCCTCTTTTCCAGCAAGTGGGTAAATTCTTGGCATGATAAACGCAAGTACAACACCACAAAGTAGAACGGTTAAATAATACGGTATAAAGTAATTGCCTAAACCAACTTGATCTAATACAACGATACAAAATGTTATAGAAACAACGGAGAAAGTAGAACCAATAATAGCTGCTTCTTTCTTCGTGTAATAACCTTCTTCATACTGTCTACTAGTAAGCAAAACTCCGATTGTCCCATCTCCAACCCATGAAGTAAGAGCGTCAACGGCAGAGCGACCGGGTAACTTGAATAGAGGGCGCATGATTTTCACCATCATCGTACCAAAGAACTCCAATAGTCCGAAGTTTAGTAGTAGAGGTAACAACAATCCTGCGAACAAGAAAATGGTAAATAGGAAGGACACCAGTCCAGTAGGACTTAATAACATTCCACCTGTATTTTCACTCCAAATTGCCTCAGGACCAATCTGCCAGATGATCAAAATAGAAAAGACTGCACCGACAATACGTGTAACTGTCCAAAAAGGAGTTACTTTGAATAAGTTATTGATAAAAGTCTCTTCTTTTGGTCTGAACAGAAAAATAATCGAGCCAATCGCAGCGATTAAAAGTGTTACTAATGCAACCCATTGGACGACTGGTTCAAGTAAGGTAGAAAGAATACTAGCAAACCATGCAATAGGTATTTGAATTCCTTCGTCAATAGGTAGAGGAATCATAAAAAGAATAACACCTGCTATAGATGGTAGCAGGAATAATAGCCAAGTGGATAAAGAAAACTTTTTCATGCAAAAGACCAACTTTCTATATATATGAATATTTATACATCAACTAATACTGTTTATACATAATAATTCAATTGCATGAAGAAGTCTATAGCTTAAAGAAAGTTCCTTTATTCGAAATCTTTGGAGAAGTCATATGTGTAAAAACGTTCGAAGTTTAGCCAATTTTCTGCTTCAGTTTCTCCATCAGCTAGACGTTTATCCATTTCTTCTAACATCCATGCAGTCTGTGAAATATGCGCACGCATAGATCCCATTTTTTGTTCTGCAGCTTCTTTAATGTTATGAACAATATCTGGCTCTCCTAAGACTTCCTTAGAATCATTTGAAAACGCTAAAGCATAAATTGTTGGGCGTTGTTCCTCAGGCATACGTCTCACTGCGCGAATCATTGCACGTCCAGTCGCATCATGATCAGGATGAACTGCATAATTTGGATAAAACGTAATTACTAGGGAAGGGTTCGTATCAGAGATTAGGTTTTGCATCATCTCTACCATTTTTTCATCGTCCTCAAATTCTACCGTTTTATCACGTAAACCCATCATACGAAGGTCTGTCACTCCCATTGCTTTAGCAGATGCAAGTAGTTCATCTTTGCGAACTTGCGGCAATGTCTCACGAGTGGCGAAAGGAGGGTTTCCTAAGTTTCTTCCCATTTCCCCTAGTGTTAAGCAAGCGTATGTAACCGGAATTCCTTGCTTAATATAAGTTGCTATTGTACCTGATACCCCAAATGCTTCATCGTCAGGGTGAGGGAATACAACTAATACATGTCGTTCCATTGGTAATGTCATTTATGTGTCCTCCTTAGTAAGTAAATGGTGTTTTGCTAATTTGTAATGCAACGGCCAATTTCCCAGTTTGGTCATGTCCAGCCATCAATAATCTTCCGTGCTCATCTAACTCGAAATGGGTAATCCCTTGTGCATATACCCAACCATGGGGGAGTTTTAACCCTATACGATGTGGAGATTCTCCTGCTATTTTCCCAAGTTCGTAACGTATGATAACGTTACGAATGAATGCACCCGCATTAAACACACTCTCATTAAAATGTGCCGCATAGGCTCCATTTGTTGTTTCTAAATGTATATATACATCTTCGTTTGCAAAATTATTCAAAAGCTCCTGCAAGCGTTCTACTTGAACAAGTTCCATTCATATTGCCTCCTAGTATACTGTCTGCTATTAGTATAATGAAAAAAACTTAATGATGCGAATGATTGAATTAGACACAAAAAAACTCGTAAGTCATCGATGACTCTACGAGTTTTTAAATACTTATTAAACAGTTGTAGTAGTTACTTCTGGAGCGCCGAATTTACCTTTAGCACCGTGAAGAACTGGTCCAACGTATTGATTTAATTTCCAACCGTGTGCGATAGCGGCTGAAACGAATTCTTTCGCCTCAAAAACTGAATCGGCAACAGAAAAGCCATTAGCTAAATTTGCCGTTATTGCTGCAGCAAACGTACATCCAGCACCATGATTGAACGTAGTTTCTGTTTTTTCTGTTTCTAAAAGTGTATGTGTTTGTCCATCGTAAAATAAGTCTACAGCTTTTTCGTGCTTTAACTGCTTACCACCTTTGATGACTACATTTTTCGCACCAAGAGCATGAATTTTTTCTGCGGCTGCTTTCATATCCTCAATTGTGTGCAATGCACCAAGGCCGGAAAGTTGTCCAGCTTCAAACAGGTTAGGGGTAACGACTAATGCGCGTGGAAGTAAAAACTCGATCATTGCATCCACTGTCCCCGGATTTAGGACTTCATCCTCCCCTTTACATACCATAACAGGGTCAATTACTACACTTTTAACTCCAGCTTCTTCTATAATATTACCGGCTGTCTCTATAATTTCTTCCGTACTTAACATACCAGTTTTGATAGCATCCACATTTGTAGATAATGCCGTTTTTGCTTGGCGTTTAATCTCTTCTACTGGCAATGAGAATACACCGTGGCTCCATCCGTTATCAGGATCCATAGTAGCAATAACTGTTAAAATATTCATGCCATATGTACCGTGTTCTTGGAAAGTCTTTAAATCTGCTTGAATTCCAGCTCCACCAGAAGTATCGGAACCAGCTATTGTAAGTGTTTTTTTGATAGACATTGGACTTTTCTCCTTTTCCTATGCTGCGTATAATTATTTTATTGTAGCAGATTTTTTCGGATATTTACATTAAGGAATCTTAGGAGCCGTCCAGAACTTATATAAAACAAATAAACAAACAACAACAAGTATACCTGTTACAAGGGAGCCAACTATAATTTCGTTTACCCATAGTGAAACAGATAAGAAAATAAGGAATGCAATAAGTAAAACAAATACAAAAATAAAGCACCCCAATCCAATGTTTTTAGCTCCTTCTGGAACCATATTGGTACTAGCTGCTTTTTCAATCTGTTTTAATTTTTCTCGATAGTGAAAATCTGCCATTTGAAAAAACTCCTTTTTTTTATCGTACCATGGTAGATTAGTTGTTAATAGCGAAACTTTTAGCTAATGTAAACGTAATAGATTTAGAGGAAAGAGGGATGATATGCGAAAAGAGGACAAGATTCGTGAAATGGAAAAGCTCTTGGAAGAATTAAAAGCTCAAGATGAGTCGGCAGCTACTATTGCAGAAAGCCCTTCACGTAAAGGATTTAATGCTTGGAAGATGCCACGAACTTTATACAGGTTTGGTACAAAGTCCTTCCTACTTATTGGACTACTCATTCTCTTATTAATAGCGGCCCTTCCATTTGCAGCTTTTTGGGCTATTAAAGGAAGTACGTTCACTGAAAGTAAAGGCTCATTCGTGGAACAAGTACAAGCGTTGAATGAGTTGTCAACTGCCCAGGCTTATACGAAAGTAATTATTGAAAGACAAGATAATGCAGTATTTGGAAAAGAGATTGGCATTGATTTACCTGGCACTAAGCGACAACTTCTAGTGGTTATACCTGGTTCTGTCAAAGCAGGTGTCGATTTTTCGCAGGTGGTCGAGTCAGATATAGATGTAGATGAAGAAAATAGGACGGCTAAGTTAATATTGCCAAAGCCTGAATTTCTAGGTGGACCAGAGATTTTATTTGAACAGGTAGAAGTATTTTCATATGAAGGACTATTCCGTGAGAAAGCAGATATTAAAGAGGGATATGAACTTGCAGAGACTGCAAAAGAAATGATGATTGAAGAAACAACTGGACAAGGTATTTTAGAGCTAGCAGAAGAAAATGCGGCTAAGTCAGTGAAAGAAATGTTCCAGTTAGTGAATTATGATGTAGAAGTGGAGTTTAAGGAGTGACAAGTACATGCCTAGTTGGAAAGATGTGTTAAGAGAGGAACAGGAGAAGCCTTATTTTAAAAAGTTACAATTATTTTTAGATGAGGAATATGCATCTCAAACAATTTTTCCCAAACGTACCGAAATCGACAGTGCGTTTAAGATGACCGCCTATGATAATGTCAGGGTAGTAATTTTGGGACAAGACCCTTATCACGGGGAAGGGCAAGCCCATGGAATGAGCTTCTCTGTGAAGCCAGGTGTTCGTATACCTCCAAGCTTACGGAATATGTTGAAGGAATTAGAAGATGATTTAGGTTGTCCTCTTCCAACGAGTGGATATTTAGAAAAGTGGGCGAAACAAGGGGTCCTTTTACTAAATACAGTTTTAACTGTACGAGCAGGAGAAGCTAACTCTCATAAAGGAATGGGTTGGGAAACTTTTACAGATACGGTAATCCAAAAGCTCTCCAACCGAGACAAACCTATTATATTTGTTTTATGGGGTAAGCCAGCTCAGTCTAAAATAATACTAATTGACACAGAAAAACATACGATTCTTCAAGCACCTCATCCAAGCCCATTAAGTGCACATCGAGGATTTTTAGGAAGTAAGCCATATTCTAAAATCAATGCGAGTTTAGCTGCATGGGGGGAGGAACCAATCGATTTTTGCCTATAATTATGCTACGATAGGCAATGGAAAGTAGGGGAGGACATTGGCTGTAAATTGTTTCAAATGTCGACATTTCTTTACGACATGGGATGCGAGAAATCCTCGTGGTTGTAAAGCTTACGGATTTAAAACAAAGGAACTTCCCTCCGTAGTAGTGCTGCGTTCCTCAGGAATGGAATGCATGAAATTTGAACCAAAGCAAGTGGAGGGACTAAGACGATGATTTCTAATGAGCAACTATTAATGCAAATAGATAAACATCTAAAATATGCAAAAACTAGTGGCAATGAGCAATCTTTCAGAGAATCATTAGTTGCGATTAAAGCATTGTGTGATGTTGGTTTAGAAGTGCAAATTCCATTACAAGTTCCAACTACTAGAAGTGTGCAAACGACTTCAACAATTTTACCTACACAACCAGTTGCTATAAAAGAAGAAGATGCAAATGGTGATTCCCTATTCGATTTTTAAGAGAAAGAAGGAGAGTTTCGTGAAGTTTTTTATTATAGCAGGTGCTATTAACGGTTTTCTATCCGTAGCACTTGGAGCCTTTGGAGCGCATCTTTTGGAAGGTAAAGTGGCTGACAAATACTTGGCAACATGGGAAACAGCGGTACAATACCAGATGTTCCATGCATTAGCTTTAGTTGCTATTGGTATATTGATGAGTAGCAAGGTACTCGGTCCAATTTCTACCTTGAATACTGCAGGATACTTTATACTTGCAGGAATTATTATCTTCTCAGGTAGTTTATATGTATTGAGCTTAACAGGTATTAGCATTTTAGGAGCAGTAACACCAATCGGTGGAGTAGCATTTTTAGTTGGATGGATTATGCTTATAGTAGCCGCGGTAAAATACGCAAACTAATCGGGAAGTCGAACCTATCAAGGGTTCGGCTTTTTTGTTTCTAAATTTTTTATCCGTACACCAGAAAGTATATATAAATACAGGCTGAACATTGGATTTAATGAATTTTTAAGAATGAATAATACTACTGATTGAACAAAGGCTAAGAGCGCACCTCGTGTGGCAACGCAGATAATAAGAGTATTCTAAGGTTATGTAGGGATAAAACCGTCTGTTGAATTGGGCTACTATTCTGTAATGAAGAATGTGTATATAAAATGGATCCATTTGATTGGTGGGAACAGCGCGAGCTGAAGCCGTGCCCACGGAAAGCGTCGGCTCGGAGCGAAAATCAATTTCATATCTACGTTTTTATTATAAGAGGACCGGGTCTGAGTTTCACTGAAACAACAAAAAAGCTTATTCGCATAACGAATAAGCTTTAAGTATTAAGCGTAATAATTAATTTCTTCATCAAATGTTACATAATCTAAGTAAATCATAAGCATTAAGTATCTTTTGCCATTTGGATCACTAATAATAACGTGATCGCGACCAGCAGCTTCTATATAGCCGGTAACTACAAAATTATTCCTTTCTCGGTTGTTCTCGAACGTAAAATAGAATGTACCTAACTTGCCTTTGTTGGCTCTTAAAATATTTTCAATATAAGATTCTTCCTGTCCTCTAATAGCTGCCGGTATTTGAGGGGGGGTCATAGGTTGTTGCATTTGCTGCTGTTGAGGGAAACCTCCAGGGTGCCAATAATATTGAACCATTCAAACATCCTTTCAAATTTATATTTGGGGACAATCTGCAGTAGAAGGTGCGAAGAAGCAATGTGATTTAAAACGGCCTGTATTCGGTTGGTTATACCATTGTGCAGGACATTCTCCTGCTGGTTCAAAAAACCATAATGAACGAGTTGCAGGGTGAAACCGCTCCCCATTAATCACTCGTTGGGCAATTTTTTTATCTTGCTCACGTGCACTTTGATAGAAGTACGACTTCTGTGTTGCTTCAAATCCTCCAGGGCTTTGAAAAACCATTTCCTCCAGCGTCCGTATATCTTTGAAATCTAGGCAGGCAGCACGAACTCTATTTACTCCTACGTTCCCTACCATGAGCATGCCAAGCTCACCCTCACCTTCAGCTTCTGATCGCATCAGACTCGCAAGTAATTCCAGTTGCTTCGTGTTGGATTTGACGACTGCCATTGCATCACCTCCTACCCATACACTATGCAAACAGATTGCAAATGATGAACAAAGTTTGTATAGACATATAGAAGCAAAAAAAAAGACTGCACAATAGCAGTCCTTTCATTTTAGATATTAAAGAATGTAGAGCGTTTCTCGCCTGCAAGAATAGTACCAGTGAAGAATGATCCAAATTCTGCATAACGAGCGCTTACTTCGTCAAAACGCATTTCATATATTAGCTTTTTAAATTGAAGAACATCGTCTGAGAATAGTGTTACGCCCCATTCAAAATCGTCAAATCCGATTGATCCAGAGATAATTTGCTTAACTTTTCCAGCATAGCTGCGACCGATCATACCATGGCTACGCATTAAATCTTTACGCTCTTGCATTGGAAGCATATACCAGTTGTCATTACCGTCACGACGCTTGTCCATTGGATAGAAGCAAATATATTGAGAACGTTGAAGTTCTGGATATAAACGTGCACGTACATGTGGGTTTTGATATGGATCTTCGTTAGATTCACCAGCAAGGTAGTTAGACAACTCTACTACTGAAACATATGAGTAACCTGGAATTGTGAAATCGGCAATTGTTAATTTATTAAATCTTGCTTCTAGTTCTTGAAGTTCATCCATTGTTGGGCGTAATGTCATTAACATAAAATCAGCTTTTTGCCCAACGATTGTGTAAAAAGCATGTGCTCCTGTTTTAGCATCATCCGCAAGTTGCATTTCATCTAAAAATGCTACGAACTCATCTGTAGCTTGTTTGCGTAGTTCTGGATCTACTTGTTTCCACGATGCCCAGTCCATTTGGCGGAAATCATGTAATACGTACCATCCATCTAATGTAATTGCTGCTTCATTCATAATTTATGACACTCCTTTAGATTAAAATATCTCCCATTTAGTGTATCATATAGTCCCGAACATTTCTTCTAATGGTACGGCTCGCACATGACAATCTGTGACAATCTCGTGTATGCTTGAAGTAACAAAAAAGAGCGTAGGAGGAGACAATATGGCAGATTTATTTCAAGAGATAAAAGAGAAATTAAGGGACGCCAAACTATCCATTATATTGCCAGAGGGAAATGATGAACGAATCATTTCAGCGGCATTGAAACTCCAGGAAGAAGGAATTATACATCCTATTATTATTGGAAAAAAAGAAGAAGTCCCTTCTGCTTTAACTGTTATTAACCCTCAAAATTATGAAAAAATGGACGAGCTTGTCGCTGCTTTTGTAGAACGTCGAAAAGGCAAAGTGACAGAAGAACAAGCTCAAGAGATCCTACAAGATGTTAATTATTTCGGAACGATGCTAGTTTATATGAAAAAGGCAAATGGCTTGGTAAGCGGAGCAGCGCATACGACTGCTGAAACGGTACGTCCTGCATTACAAATTATTAAAACAAAGCCAGGAATCTCGAAAACAAGTGGAGCATTCATTATGGTGAAAGGGGAGACTCGGTATGTATTTGCGGATTGTGCGATTACCATTTCCCCAACGAGCGAGGATTTAGCAGAAATAGCGGTTGAAAGTGCTAAAACAGCTGCAGCCTTTGGTATAAAACCGAAAGTGGCGATGCTATCCTTCTCTACGAAAGGCTCGGCACAATCAGAGGAAACTGAAAAGGTAGTGAGAGCAACTGAATTAGCCAAAGAGTTGGACTCCACTATTCTAATAGAAGGAGAGCTACAATTTGATGCAAGTATAGTCCCTGCGATAGCGGCGAAAAAGGCGCCTGATGCTGTACTACAAGGGGATGCGACTGTATTTGTATTTCCTTCATTAGAGGCAGGGAATATTGGTTATAAAATTGCGCAACGTTTAGGTGAGTTCGAAGCAATTGGCCCTATTTTACAAGGATTGAATGCACCAGTTAATGATTTATCACGAGGTTGTTCTGCAGAGGATGTTTATAAGTTAGCTTATATTACTGCTGCACAAGCACTTATTTGAGGAGTAGTCACATGTCAGAAATAGAAGTTTTATTGCAGCAAGAAAAATGGCGATTTTGGGATCAATCGCTTAGTGGGAAAAGTAGATCTGCACTTGAATCATTCGCATCAGATGATTTACTATGTCACCTAGTAGGACAACAACAGTCACCGGCTACTGTACGTACGTGGGTCCACTCTCAAACTGTTGTTTTAGGTATACAAGATCACAGACTCCCGTTTGTGGAGGATGGGCAGAACTTTCTTCGTACCCAGGGATATTCCCCCATTGTACGAAATTCTGGAGGACTAGCAGTAGTTTTAGATGAGGGTGTACTAAATGTATCTATTATTTTACCGGAAGCGAAGCAGGCGATAGATATTCCTACTGGCTATGAAGTAATGCTTACATTCGTCGAGCTTTTATTCCCCGAAGCAGATGGGAAAATAGAAGCTTATGAAATTATTGGATCGTATTGTCCAGGTTCATATGATTTAAGTATAGATGGTAAAAAGTTTGCGGGAGTTTCCCAGCGAAGATTGCGTCAGGGAATAGCAGTGCAGGTGTATCTATGTATTGAAGGTAGTGGAAGTGAACGAGCAGAACTGATACGTAGATTTTACGAAATTGGCATTCAAGGTGAAAATACTAAGTTTACATATCCAGATATTAAACCAGAAGTGATGGCATCTATGAATGAACTGCTAGATACCTCGTTTAGAGTAGAGGATATCGTTATTCGTATCCAACAATTGCTTCAACAGTTGTCAGACACAGTCATCCATCAATCTGTCACACCTGATGAAATGGACTTGTATATGTTTTACATGCAACGAGTAGTAGATCGCAATAAAAAAATGCTAGAAAAATAAAATAAAAACCACCAATCTTCTAAACGATTGGTGGTTCTTTAGATACGAGATTACCATTCTTCTCCATTTGGAAAACGGGTACTGCTGGTATTTCCTCGTCGTTTAAAGTTACAAGACGTCTTGCACGGTTCATGATCTGAACGAATTGCTCGTAATCTTGTTTAATAGCTGCGTTTTCTTTTTCTAGTTTTGCAAGCTCACTTTCTAATTTACGAATCTTTTCATTCGATATAGTTGAAAGGTGACGGTATCTAGAAACATCTGAATCACTATGTTGCAAACGTACGAGATATGCAATGATAATATCGATCGATAATGCAGATACCGGAATGGATTGGGTGCGTTCACCATCATCTTGAGATTTAGCTAGATAAATTCCATTTCCTCTTCGTCTATAATCTTTTCCTAATATACGAAGCTTTTCTTTTCTTTCTTTTTTCGCTTCCTTTAACTCATTTTCATATTGATGACGAACGACTGCGTTCCAGCGAAATCCACAAGCTGCTGCAGTTCTATTTAATTCGTCTCCTGCTTCTTCAAATGCGTTTAGTTGCGTGCTGCCTTCTCGAACGTGACGTAATACCATCTCTGCTAGCATTTCATCATTCTCTGTCATCCATGCGTCTTGTCTAATTTTTACCATGTTCTTCCTCCTGCCATGTTCATAGTTTCGTTGTTCTATTAACATAATGGTCAACTTAGTGCTCTTTTATTCACGTAATATACACTTGATAGCAATATAAACTTTAAGATACAATGACCTGTAGACTATTACTATTAAACATTCAGCTATTTGTACTAAAACTAATGAAAAAATGATAATGTTTCCGGCGAATATCGCAGATATTAAGAGGAGGCAATTACGCCAAGACGTAATGAATGAAAGGGGTTGAAGACTATGGCAAACCATTTTCGTGTTTGCGATGAGTGTCAAGCCGTCAATTTAAAAACATTAATACCTAAACTAAAAGCGATTGATCCGGAAGCTGAGATTGAAGTGAAAGAATGTCAGTCGTACTGCGGTCCCGGACGAAAAAAAACATTCGCCTTTATCAATAATCGTCCCGTTGCTGCGTTAACGGAAGACGAATTAATGGAAAAAGTACGAGCGAAGATAGCAGATTAACAGAACTTTTGCCGTGTATTCAATATGCGGTTTTTTCTTTATAATGAATACTAAACTACATTTCGGAGGTGGAAGAATGAGCTATGCGACACAAAAGCTAGCAGAAGAAAAAGTGTTTAAAGATCCAGTTCACCGCTATATCCATGTTCGTGATCAGGTCATCTGGGATGTTATCGGAGCAAAAGAGTTTCAACGACTTCGCCGGATTAAACAGCTCGGAACTACATATCTAGTTTTTCATGGTGCCGAACATAGCCGTTTTAATCACTCACTAGGTGTGTACGAGATTGTGAGAAGAATCGTAGATGATAGCTTTAGTGGACGTCCAGAATGGGATGATTCAGAAAGGCTAGTAGTATTATGTGCTGCTCTTCTCCATGATTTAGGGCACGGCCCATTTTCTCATGCATTTGAGAATGTATTTGGGTTAGACCATGAATATTTCACCCAACAAATAATACTTGGCGATACGGATGTCAATAAGATACTAAAAAGAGTTAGCGAAGATTTTCCGCAACGAGTTGCCGACGTTATCGGTAAAACATATCCAAACAAGCAGGTAGTAAGTTTAATATCCAGTCAAATAGATGCTGACCGTATGGATTACTTGCAAAGAGATGCTTATTTTACTGGTGTAAGTTATGGACATTTCGATATGGAAAGAATTTTGCGTGTCATGCGACCAAGAGAAGACCAAGTAGTCATCAAATCGAGTGGAATGCATGCAGTGGAAGATTATATAATGAGTAGATATCAAATGTATTGGCAAGTATATTTCCATCCAGTTTCCCGTAGTGCCGAAGTAATTTTGACGAAAGTTCTACATCGAGCAAAAGCATTAAGTAAAATGGGTTATGATTTTAAACAGCAACCGACTCATTTTAGAGGATTCTTTGATGGTACATATACTTTAAATGAGTACCTTGCTTTAGATGAAGGGGTTTTATTAACTTATTTTCAGTTATGGATGTCAGAAGATGATCCCATTCTATCGGATTTGAGCGATCGTTTTGTGAACCGGAAGCTATTTCAATATATAGAGTTCGATTTAGCGAAAGATTATATGAAGATGAAAGAATTAGAATTACTATTCAAAAAAGCGGGTATAGATCCAGAGTATTACTTAGTGTTCGATTCCTCTTCAGATCTACCATATGATTTTTACCGTCCAGGAGAAGAAGGCGAACGAATTCCAATACATTTGCTAAAACCTAACGGGGAAATTCGTGAGCTATCACGTGAATCGGATATTGTAGAGGCAATCTCTGGGAAAAGAAGAACAGACCATAAATTGTACTTTCCAGAAGATATCTTGACGAAGGACGGAAAGAAAAAAGCATTGAAGAAACAAATACTCGATTTATTAACTTAATGATTTGAAGTAAAGGAGGGGTCTAAGTGATAGAAGAACATGCAAAAGTTGTACAATTTATCGGAGCAGCGGATGGCATTACAGGTCGGAAAAAACTGCAAAAAATGATTTACATCGCAAAAAAACTTCAATATCCATACAAGGAAAAATACGAATTCCATTTTTATGGCCCTTATTCAGAAGAGCTTACCTTACGGATCGAAGAATTATGTAATATGGGATTCCTACAAGAAGAACGCCAAGACAAAGGCTCCTATGTACAATATAAATACCAAATGACTGACGCAGGTGAGCATTTTACTAAAATGGCTCAAGTTCCTGAAGCACCAAGAGATTTGGTAGCATGCATTAACCAAATGAAAGATAAAAGTTCTCGTTTCCTTGAACTAGTATCGACGTTATTATATTTCGATTATCTACCAAAAGAAGAGCAAATCGAAAAACTTCATGTCGTTAAAGGAAAACTCAATTTTTCAAAAGAAGAAATTGACGAGGCCTTCACATTTGTCATGAACCTCATGAACGAAAGAGCTATCCAATAGGATGGCTTTTTCTTTTGGAAAAAAATATTCATTCCGAAAGTAAAGGATACCATTGAGCAAGTAAACTTACTTAAAGTGCAAGTAAGATCCGGGTATTATTGATTTCCGCTTCAGGTGGACGCTTTCCGTGGGCACGGCTTCAATCTGCTCGTCACTACGAAAACATATGCTCCTGCGGTTACTCGTCGCAAAGACATTGGTCTAACAAAGTTTGACCAATGTCTTTCCTGCGGGGCTTTCAGCTCGCGCTGTTCCCACTGGAGTCGCCACCTAGCGCTCCAATAGACAAAGTCCACTTTATGTAAACAGATAATATCACATAGATTTCGTCTTTTATATTGAAATAAGTATTTATGCAATTGATTCTACTATAATTTAGCTTTACAGATTGGTACTTTATATAATCTGCCTATTCATCGTGTTTATCATAAACACTCAGTTTTATTAATGGGTAATTACTACTCAATTTATTGATTGTAGTGAAAGTCGGCGACTCCAGCGGGATAAGCGAGAAAGTCGAGACCCCGCAGAGAGCGAAGCGAACGAGGAGGCTTGACCTCGCCCGCGGAAAGTGTCCGACTGTAACGGAAATCAAAAGTATTACTTTCATAGCTTAGTACAAATAAGCCCCATAAAAAAACGAATCCTATATAAAATAGAATTCGTTTTTATTGAAGTTATCTATCACTAAATAACTTGCCAGCAGTTCCATAATGATTCTTCGGCATTTCTTCGATGAATACAGTAACATTCTCGATTGGAGCATTAACTGTTTCGGAAACAGCAGCAGTTACCTTCTCCACTAATGCTCTTTTTTGCTCGTCGGTACGTCCTTCAAGCATTTTTACTGTGACATATGGCATTTCATTTCCTCCTTTAGTGAACTTTTCTGTATACTAGTATCATAACAGAATGGAGGGAACTGTCGAATGACGAACGAAGAAAAACCAAAACAAAAGATAGGCTTCACGATTATTAAAAATGATCCGACTGACGGACATAAGGGATTCGGTATAGGTTCTCTATCATTAGAGAATGTATCTCCAGTCATTATTGATATAGAAGAAGACCTTGCTAGGGTAGAAGTTGGAGCAATGCATGCAAGAAGTGATACAGAGCGAGGCATTAAGTTTACAACGAACCGAGAAGACTCCCTGGGAGGGAAATCGTATTGGCTTGTTTGGGTGACGATCGATTATAATCCACAAGGACCATATTATGCTGGGGTCAGTGCTTGTGAAATGGTTATTAACCGAGAAAAACGTCGCGGCTATAAGAATTTAGCTGATCACGTTAATCGCATGGACAAATCAATGAAACGTCATATTTTAGTCGATTTTATGGATGACCGCTCAAAAAATATTTTACGTGAATTTTTACAGTCTCATAACAGAGAAATGTGGGATAGAAGTGAAGAAAAACTACATCAAGACCTATCTGTCGAAGCCTAGTATACAAATAGTCCGTTAGGTAGTTGAATTAAAGACGAAAAGACAGTACAATTTAGATAAAGCTTACTTCCAAGTAATGCTAGGACACTTAGTGGACGCAAGTAGTTAAAATGTATGCGTGAATTGACCACCCATTCCAATGACCGCATTCTTTTACAGAAAGCCAAGCTAAGAAAAAGCTTACTACTACCTAATTATAGGTGGCAGTAAGCTTTTTATTATGCTTATAAAACGAACAACGCATTAGTGGAAGGAATTCATACGATTATAACGATAACGAAATACGACCAATTTCTGATTTCTTTCCATTGGTTTTCATCATTATTCAATCAATTCTCCAAGTTCTACTCAAACAAATTAAATGGGAAAATTGACCACGGTTCAGATTCTTCCACACTCTCCTCGAATGTTTGCTGCTTCAATTTAGGGTCGGTGCAAAGCTTAGTTGGAACATCTTTTTGTTTCATGTAAACTAGTCGCTGTTTTTCACAAGCAGATGTAGCGATTCCACCTGTTTCTATATCGACAATGACGCCTTGAACACCGTCCGGGGCTATGAAAGGCTCAACGGGAAGTCCTTGGTGAACTGCTTCCATAAATTCAATCCATACTTGTTTCGTTACTTGTCTTGCTTCCGCATCACTCACTTGTTTACCTTGATCATAGCCATTCCATACACCTGCTGTTAATTGAGGTGAGAAGCCTATCAAATATTGGTCTGTATTTGTAGTTCCAGACTTTGCTGCATATGGTCTGGTTTGTTTTGCTCGAATACTTATCCCTGTAGCAGGTGAATAGTCGTTGAAAACGGGGTCGAACATTCCTGTTAGTAAATGGGATAGTATAAACGAGTCCTGTTCGCTTAAAACTTTTTTCCCTTTTTCCTCATCGTTCTCTATGTCATAAATGACGTTCCCGCTTTTATCAGTTATTTTTGTTATATACTTAGGTTTTTTCTGAATTCCACCAGCAGATATAGTGTTATAAACTTTTGTCATTTCTAATAG
This sequence comes from Psychrobacillus psychrotolerans, assembly GCF_900115805.1. Taxonomy (GTDB): domain Bacteria; phylum Bacillota; class Bacilli; order Bacillales_A; family Planococcaceae; genus Psychrobacillus; species Psychrobacillus psychrotolerans. The sequence goes on along the minus strand of NZ_FOXU01000002.1, from coordinate 40,528 downwards.
CGAAACTTCTGTTGTACCGAGAGCAGTAGAGGGAGCATCCTTTACCTTCATATCTAGATTAAATCTTTCTGTTAACCGTTGAAAAGGTTTATATCCAATTTGTTCTAACGTTTTAACGGCATAAATATTATCGGAAATAGCGAGGGCCTGTGCCAATGAAATAGGATGACCAGCGAACTCCCCGTTCACATTTTTAGGTTCATATTCTTGGCGGCCATTATCGTATGTGAAAATAGTACGCTCACTTTTCATATAAGTGAGCGGAGAGAATCCGTTTTCTAAGGCTGCTGCAAATAATAACGCTTTGATGGTAGAACCTGGCTGCCTTTTTGCTTGTGTAACTCGGTTGAAGGGACTATCCGTGAAATTTCTTCCACCGAGCATTGCAGTTACATAACCAGTATCTGGTTCCATACTTACAAATCCTATTTGTAGTTCTCCTTTTGGCATCCATTTTTCAACTATTTCTTCCGCTACTTGTTGATGTTTTTTGTTTAAAGTGGTTTCAATTGTCCATCCACCTTCTTCAATACGGCGACCATTTTCCAAAGTGATTTCTGTTGCTTCTTTCCACACTTCTTCTAAAAAGTAAGGGGCCGTTTTTTGCTTTATTAGAGAGTCCTCTGCTTTTAATACATAATTTTCATTGAATGCTCGTTCCTTTTGGTCAGCAGTTATCTTTTGTTGGTTTTCCATCAATGTTAGAATTAGTTGCTGACGAGTAACTGCTTTTTCTTCATTTACTAACGGTGAATAATAGGTAGGGCCTTTCGGTATTCCAACTAATAGGGCGGATTCTGCTAGAGTCAAAGATTTAGCGCTTTTCGCAAAATAGAATCTACTCGCTGCCTCGACGCCATACATACCATGACCAAAGTACACTGTATTCAAATAACCTTCTAACAGTTCGTCCTTATCGTAGAAAAGCTCTAATCGGTAGGCATATAGCGCTTCATTTATCTTTCGAGTCCAAGACTTTTCATGGGTAAGAAACAAATTACGAGCATATTGCTGCGTAATTGTACTGGCTCCTTCTACTTTTTTTCCAGCTTTTATATCCTTTAAAATGGCTCCAGCAATCCGTGAATAATCAAATCCATGATGCTCATAAAACTCCTGGTCTTCTACCGCCACAGTGGCTTGAGGTAAAAAAGGAGACATCTCCTCCAATGAAATCCAATATCTCCGTTGGTCTTCAAAGCGATCACCGATAACATTTCCTTGACTGTCTAAAAATACAGAAGAAATTGGGACTTGAATTATGGGAGCACCAACGATTTGAGCATATATTCGGAGCGTGATGAATGCGCTCAAAAGTGCACAGCCAGCAGCAACACATAAAAGGAATAGCCTTTTCCATCGTTTGCTTCGTATGACTTTTTTTCTATGTTGAATACGCCCCATTAAATCAACTCCGTTCTAAATGATGTTTTCATTAGTATGAGAACAATAGATTCAAATTAAACGGGCAAACAAAAAAGTATTGCACTTTTGTCAAAAAGCACTATACTTTCAATGTATTTATTTTTTTTATAAATACCAAAAACTATTGTAGAAACGGAGATAGATAAATGGCTGGATTTTGGTTTACAGAGAAGCAAACCGAGAATTTTGGCATCACAATGAAGGTGAATCGCACTCTTCATACCGAGCAAACAGATTTTCAATTGTTAGAAATGGCAGAAACAGAAGAATGGGGAAATATGCTCTTCTTAGATGGCATGGTAATGACCTCTCAAAAAGATGAGTTTGTATACCATGAAATGGTTGCGCATGTTCCTTTATTCACACATCCTAACCCTGAAAATGTGTTAGTAGTTGGTGGTGGAGACGGTGGAGTAATTCGTGAAATTATGAAGCATCCAAAAGTGAAGAAAGCTACACTTGTTGATATAGATGGAAAAGTAATTGAGTATTCAAAAATATATTTACCAGAAATCGCATGTGAATTAGAAAATCCTCGCGTAGACGTGCAAGTAGGCGATGGTTTCATGCATATTGCAGAATCTGAAAATGAATATGATGTGATTATGGTAGATTCTACAGAACCAGTAGGACCAGCAGTAAACCTATTTACAAAAGGTTTCTATGCTGGAATTTCTAGAGCTTTAAAAGAAGATGGTCTATTCGTTGCACAATCGGACAACCCATGGTTTAAGGCAGATTTAATCCGCCAAGTTCAAAAAGACGTAAAGGAAATCTTCCCAATAACTAATATGTATTTGGCAAACATTCCTACATATCCAAGCGGACTTTGGTGCTTTACAATTGGATCTAAAAAGTATGATCCACTTCAAGTTCCGGACGAGCAATACTTTGATATTGAAACAAAGTATTACACAAAAGAGCTTCATAAAGCGGCATTTGTACTACCAAAATTTGTGAAAGATCTTGCAGGAGAGTAAGGCTATGCGATTTAGTGAAGAATACTCAGGAAATGTTTTTATAAAAAGCAAACAAAATTATGATGAAGCACAAGCAGTCATTTATGGAATGCCAATGGACTGGACTGTAAGCTATCGTCCTGGATCACGTTTTGGTCCTGGTCGTATCCGTGAAGCTTCAATAGGTTTAGAGGAGTATAGCCCGTATCTTGACCGCGAGCTAGATGATGTGAACTATTTTGATGCAGGGGATATTCCTTTACCATTTGGTAATGCAGAGAAAAGCTTAGAGTTAATTGCAGGCTTTATCCGCCAATTACTGATAAATGGGAAGATTCCAGTAGGCATGGGTGGAGAACATCTAGTGTCCTGGCCTGTCATGAGGACAGTGGCAGATAACTATGATAATCTAGCCATTATCCATATGGATGCACATACAGATTTACGCGAGGAGTATGAAGGAGAACCGCTTTCTCATTCGACACCTATTCGTAAAATTGCTGAATATATCGGTCCTAAAAACGTCTATTCATTTGGAATTCGTTCAGGCATGAAAGAAGAGTTTGAGTGGGCAAAAGAAAATGGTATGCAAATTCACAAGTTCGAAGTTTTAGAGCCTTTGAAAAAAGTGCTACCAACACTTGAAGGACGTCCAGTTTATGTCACAATTGACATCGACGTTCTTGACCCAGCGCACGCACCAGGAACTGGAACTGTAGATTGTGGCGGAATCACAAGTCGTGAGCTTTTAGCTTCTATCCACGAAATCGCAAACTCCGGCTTAAATGTAGTAGGTTTCGATTTAGTCGAAGTAGCACCAAATTACGATCCGTCAGAGCAAACAGTAAACACTGCTAGTAAATTACTACGTGAAATGATATTGGGTTGGGTTAAGTAGAACGGAGTATCTGGTGTTACTGCGACGAGCTTGCGCAGGAGCAAACAGTAAACACTGCTAGTAAATTACTACGTGAAATGATATTAGGCTGGGTAAAATAGAACGCAGAAAAAGTGATGTCCTAACTAAGGGCATCACTTTTTTATCAAACCAATATATTTTGATTGATATGAACTACTTTATTTCTTCCAGAAGTTTTAGCAAGGTAAAGGGCTTCATCAGCAAGTTTGTATAATTCATGTGTGGTTACAGCATCTTGTGGGAAAGTACTAATACCGCCTGAAGTAGTTATATCTAACTTTTCTCCAGTTGAGATTTGAAATAATTTCTTTTCTATTGATTGTCGAACTAGATCAGAAACTTCCAGCGCTTTTTCATCTGTAGTATTTGGGAGAAGTATGGAAAACTCTTCTCCTCCATTTCGAGAAACAATGCCCCCAAAAGGTTTACTAGTATCTTTCATTCGGAGTGCTAATTCTTTCAATACTTCATCTCCAACGGGGTGCCCATATGTATCGTTGACCTTTTTGAAATAGTCTATGTCTAGTAATAGGAGTGAAAAAATTTCATTTTTTGCTATAAGATTTTGAGTATGTTCTTGGAATTTACGGTTATTATATAGACCCGTAAGATAGTCTGTTACAGATATCTCTTCAATATGCTTTATTTTTTCAAATAGAGAGCTTAGCTGTTTAAGGGTAATGAAAATAATGGAAAAAGACACGATTGAAAATATGATAAAACTGATAATAGCTAACGACGTTTCAAATTTCCAACTACCTAAGAAACCTAAAACAATAGAAGTTTGTATGATGGAATAACCAAAAAAGTAAGGGACGTTTTGAAAGGTCATTGTTTTCTTCCAACTGCAAACTCCAATAACCAATCCCACTATAATAGTGCTACTTCCTGCTATAAGAGCACTTGTAGAATATCCGTACATAAACAAACGGAACACTCCGATAATAATGCCGCTTATAATAGGTGCGAATGGTCCTCCTAAGACACCGGATAATGCAATAACAGCCATTCTTCCGTCCATAATAACGACATCAGTAATGTTTATAGCAGTTAACATTAACAAACAACCAGTAAGTCCACTTAACAATCCAAGTATAAAAGGGGTGTATTTAGAAGATGGAATATAAACATTTAATTTGTTTTGAAATGGTATGTAGGTAAGAATTGCAAAAGTAAAAAGAATACAAAAGTTAATAATAAAGTCAATTAGCAATAGAGTCACCTTCTTAATAATCTGAATCTATTATAGCCTTTTAGACTAAATATGGTATACATTTTTATGCAATTGGTTGTCATAAACGTTAAATTTAAGCTATAATATGAAGGTTATAGTAAAATGCAACGTTAGTGTGAATAAGCTTCCTATCGCTAGTTATTGCCAACTGAGAAGCTGACATAAATAAAATATTTACAAAGGATGTTAAGCATGTCTACACCAGTACAAAAGACAGTAAAAGTACAATTAGTTTCTACAATTCGTCATCCAAATGTCCAAGAAGAAACAATCAATATAAAAACAAAAGGCATTTTAACACTAAAAGGCGAACAAAATTATTTAGTTTATGAAGAATCTCAAAATGAAAAGACTATTCGAACGACTGTGAAACTAAGTGGGCAGAATGCCTTGATATTACGAAGTGGTGGAGTCAAAATGCGTTTGCCTCTTGAACGTGGAGAGTTCCAAACTGGGAGCTATGAAACTCAATATGGGACAATGATTATTACAACAAATACGAAGCACTTACACTTTGAGGTTGGACGCTTTCAAGTGGAATATGAGCTAATTATAAATGAAGAAGTGGCCGGTACATATACATTAGAACTAACTTATACGGAGGCGGAATAAATGAACGCAGTAGAAAAGCTACAACAAACCATTAAAGATGCATTACAACAGGCAATAGTGAAAGCAGAACTTGTAACGGAAGAGCAAATTCCAACTATCCAACTTGAAACTCCAAGAGACAAAGCAAATGGAGACTATGCAACAAATATTGCGATGCAATTAACAAAGCTTGCGAAAAAGAATCCTCGTCAAGTGGCGGAGGCAATCATAGAAAACCTAGAATTGTCTGGAACAATGATGGAAAAAGTGGATATTGCAGGTCCTGGATTTATGAATATTACTGTTCGTAAAGATTACTTACAAGATGTAGTGAAGGCTGCTTTAACAGAAAAAGAAAACTACGGCCGCTCAACTTCAGGTGCTGGAGAGAAAATTCAAGTAGAATTTGTTTCTGCAAATCCAACTGGTGATTTACATTTAGGACATGCACGTGGGGCATCTGTAGGTGATTCTTTAAGTAACGTTCTTGATTTCGCTGGATTTGATGTTGCTCGTGAATATTATATTAATGACGCAGGAAACCAAATTCATAACTTAGCGATCTCCATTGAAGCTCGTTACTTCCAAGCTCAAGGATTAGACAAAGAAATGCCTGAAGGTGGCTATCACGGGCAAGATATTATCGATATTGCTGCAGCTCTTGTTGCAGAACATGGCGATAAATTTGTCTCCATGTCAGATGAAGAACGCTACAAAGCATTCCGTGCACATGGGTTAAAAGTAGAGCTTGCAAAACTACAAAAAGACTTAGCTGATTTCCGTGTTGGTTTTGATAACTGGTTCTCGGAAACTTCTTTATATGAGAACGGCAAAATTGAAGTGGCTTTAGATAAGTTACGTGCAAATGGTCATATTTTTGAAGAAGAAGGAGCTACATGGTTCCGTTCGACAACATTTGGAGATGATAAGGATCGCGTGCTTATTAAAGGTGATGGTTCTTTCACTTATTTATTACCAGATATTGCGTACCATGAAGATAAGTTAGTTCGTGGATTCGATCAACTGATTAATATTTGGGGAGCAGACCACCATGGCTACATTCCACGTATGAAAGCAGCCATTGAAGCACTTGGATATGAGCGTGAAAAACTAGAAGTATCGATTATTCAAATGGTCCAATTATATAAAGACGGCGAAAAAATGAAAATGAGTAAACGTACTGGTAAAGCTGTTACCATGCGTGAGCTTGTAGAAGAAGTAGGACTGGATGCAGTACGTTATTTCTTCGGTATGCGTTCAGGTGACTCACATATGGATTTCGATTTAGACTTAGCTGTTTCTCAATCCAATGAAAACCCAGTATTTTACGCTCAATATGCACACGCACGTATTTGTTCGATTTTACGCTCAGCAGAAACACAAGGAATGAAAGTATCGACTGATTCACTTGAGTTATTGCAAAGTGAAAAAGAATTAGACTTACTTAAAAAAATTGGTGACTTCCCACAAATAGTTGCAGATGCTGCAAAACTTCGTGCTCCTCACCGTATTGCAATCTATATCCAAGAACTAGCAACGACTTTCCATAGCTTCTATAACGCAGACAAAGTATTAAATGCCGATAATCTTCCTCAAACAGAAGCTCGTCTGGCACTAGTAACTGCTGCGCGAGAAACAATTGCAAATGCCTTACGTTTACTAGGTGTATCTGCTCCAGAACAAATGTAAATAGAAAACCCTCGACTTCGGTCGAGGGTTTTTTAAAATACAGATAGATATTATGATGGAAGTAATTCCCGGTACGAGGGTAAATGCCCCACCAGAGCGAGTAAACATAGTGCGTCCGCGAGTATTTCAAACGGGAGAGCAAGTAATAGGGCTTCCAAAGCGGGTAAGTAGCAATCGTCCGCTTGTAACCAATCAAGAGAGAGTATATACATCCTAAGTAAAATGAATATATTTGGAAGTAATTCCCGGTCGGTGGGTATATGCCCCACCAGAGCGAGTAAACATAGTGCGTCCGCGAGTATTTCAAACGGGAGCGCAAGTAATAGGGCTTCCAAAGCGGGTAACCACCAATCATTCGCAAGTAATCCAATAGACGAGAGTAATATCACCAACCTGGAGAAAGATGTACATTATCTCAAAGGTCAGACAACGCTTTCCTCAAAACGAAGTCGACAGGTTTACAAAATAAGGTATAATGAAGGCAAAGCAATATGAATAATTTAATGCATAGAGGTGCTCTCGCAATGGATTGCTGGAGTTAAAAGGGAAGCTGGTTAAAGTCCAGCACGGTCCCGCCACTGTAAGTGATAGAACATATCACGAGTCAGAAAACCTGCCTATATGCTTTGCACCCGTTACCTACGAGGATAGGTTTGGTGTAGATCTGGCTCGTTGTGACTTCGCGCAGGTTTATACCTATCTATCTCTCATCATAGGATGGGAGATTTTTTATTGTCTAAATTAGGAGGAATGTAAAATGAAAAAACGATGGTTAATCGCTGTAATGGCGGTACTTTTATTAGTTGGATGCGGACAGGAAGAAACGAAAAAGGTAGAAAGTACTGAGACGGAGCAGTCGGCCAGTGAAAATATAGAATTCCCAATGACATTGACGGATGCCGTTGGAGAAGAAGTTACGTTAGAGGCAGCTCCGGAGAAAATCATCTCCATGATTCCTAGTAATACAGAGATTTTATTTGCACTTGGATTGAATGAGGAAATTATAGGGGTAAACGATTTTGAAAGCTATCCAGAAGAGGCATTAGAGAAAGAAAAAATCGGTGGCATGGAGTTCAATGTGGAAAAAATCCTTTCGTTAGATCCGGACATTGTGTTTGCGCATGAATCGATTGTAGGAATGGCGGAAGCTGGACTGCAACAACTACGTGATTCGAATATTTTGGTGTATGTGGTGAGTGACGCTAAGGATTTTGATGAAACATATACAACTATTGAAGAAATGGGTCGAGCTACTGGGAAACTTAAAGAAGCCCAAAAAATTGTAGAAGACATGAAAGTAAAAGTAGAAGATATCCAACAAAAAGTACAAAAAGTAGAATCGAAGAAAACTGTATTTGTTGAAACTTCGGATGTTCCAGAAATTTATACAACAGGGAATGGAACGTTCATGCAAGAGATATTAAATATGTTGAATGCTACAAATATTATGGAGGATCAAGAAGGTTGGGTAAAAATTGATCCCGAAGAAATTGTAAGTCGTAACCCAGATGTAATGCTTATCACATACGATTACGTAGAAGGTATTGTAGAACAAGTGAAACAACGTGATGGATTTGATACAGTTACTGCTATTCAAAATGATACAGTAATACAAGTAAATGAAGACACGACGAGCAGACAAGGTCCACGTTTAGTGGAAGGATTAGAAGAAGTTGCGAAAGCAATCTATCCGGAGGCTTTTAGTGAGTAAATCAATGATCGGTTACATCATGTCCATTTCTGTGCTTTTGTTAGCAATTTGGCTTGGTGTATCGGTCGGTTCTGTGAAGGTGCCGATCCAAACGTTATGGGATACGGGGGCCGATGCGATAGCGACCAATATCGTTTGGAAGATTCGTATGCCGCGAGTGGTACTAGCTGGTTTAGTAGGTGCATCTTTGGCGATTGCTGGTGCTGCATTTCAAAGTTTGCTTAAAAACCCGCTTGCTGACCCCTATACATTAGGAGTGTCGTCCGGTGCCTCGGTCGGTGCTGTGGCTACGCTCTTTTTCGGGATTTCCATACCGTTTTTAGGGATATTTACATTACCTGTCTTTAGTATGGTTGGTGCGTTAGTGACAATGCTATTAGTTATTTCATTCGCCAAGCTAGTAGATCGTGGGATGAAAATGGAGACGATTATTTTAACAGGAATTATTTTTAGTTCCTTTTTGGGATCTGTAATTTCGTTAATGATTGCTTTAACTGGTGAAGAGTTGCGTCAAATTATTGGATGGTTGCTCGGTAGTGTGTCGATGCGAGGCTGGAGCTTTGTGCAGATGGCCTTACCTTTTGTTATTATCGGAACGTTTTTATTGTGGATAAACAGAAGAGAGCTTAATGCCATGCTGTTTGGGGAAGAACGTGCCAAGCACTTAGGAGTAGATGTGAAAAAGCGCAAAATGATGATACTTATTGGTGGGTCTATGCTAACTGGTACGGCCGTTTCTGTGTCAGGGACGATTGGCTTTGTAGGACTAGTTGTGCCACATATGACTAGGCTTTTATTTGGCTCGGATAATCGCCATGTATTACCATTGAGCTTTATAAACGGGGCTTCTCTTTTAATCATTTGTGATCTGGTATCTCGTACGATTATTTCACCGACCGAGTTACCAATTGGTGTTATTACAGCATTTATCGGAGCACCCGTGTTTGCATTTATATTCTTTAAACAACGTAAAAAAGGAGGCGTTTAACACCATGCTAGAGATAAAAAATGTTTCAGGTGGTTACGACGAAAAGCTAGTTGTCCAAAACGTCTCCTTTCAAGTGAAAAAGGGAGAAATGCTAGGCATATTAGGACCAAACGGAAGTGGTAAATCTACCTTACTAAAACTGATAAGTGGCATTCTACCAATGAAATCAGGGGAAGTTCTCATTGAAGATAAAACACTTCAATCCTTTGCTTCTAAAGAGCTCGCAAAAAAAATGGCAGTACTTCCACAATTACATAGTCAGGCTTTTTCTCATACGGTTCGGGATACCGTTTCACTCGGACGTTACCCCCACCAAAGCGGCTGGTTTTCTAGTTGGTCTAACGAGGATGAAGCGGCGGTTCAAGCTGCGATGAAGCTAACGGCCATCCAAAGATATGAGCATCAGCTGTTGGAACTGCTGTCAGGAGGGGAACAACAACGAGTATTTGTAGCTCAGGCCCTTGCACAGCAAGCACCTATACTCCTGCTGGATGAACCTACCAATCATCTAGATATTGCCCATCAAAAACAGTTACTCGATACTATAAAAACACAAACGATAGAAAATGAAATTACGGTTATTAGTATTTTTCATGATATAAATCTTGCCTCTTTATACTGTGATCGCCTCTTACTGATGGATCAGGGGCAGATAAAAGTAATCGGGGAACCACAGGAAGTAGTAAAGAAAAGTCTAGTGGAAGCAGTTTATGAAGCACGAGTAAGTACTACTTCACATCCAGAGCGTCCAAAACCTCAAGTGACCATTTTGCCAGACGTAATGGAACGTTATAAGGAGCGGATTATCACCGCTGAAAACTTCAAAGTAACGGAACATTATGTCCTTTTTCAAGCAGAAATACAATTGAAGACATGGTCTTCTGCGGTCATTAATGCAGGGAGTGGCTGGTATAAAAACTTCGTCAATAGAAGAGTAGATGCTAGTTATGCTTGTGATAATGTACAAGAAGAAATGCTCGTCTACTTGGCGAACTACGGATTTTCTGAAGCTGATACAGTAGGAATGATGACTGCGGTAAGGACAACGGATGCCGTCATCAAAGAGTATAAAACACCTTTTGGTAATATTATCATTATGGTGACTGCGGGAGTAGGGAATGCCGTGGACGTTTCTAGAGCATATGAAGTAGAGATGCTTCCAGCAATAGGAACGATTAATACATGGGTAATTGTAAATGGGGAACTTTCGGACGAAGCTTTTATACAATCTGTTATTACAGCCACCGAAGCGAAAACAAAAGCTCTCGCATTTGAGCAAGTGAAGGATCCGCGAACGGGAACGATTGCCACTGGAACATCAACGGATAGTGTGTTGATAGCAGCAACACAAAAAGGGACGCATATTCCATATGCAGGACCAATTACTGAAATAGGCAAGAAAATTGGACTTGGCGTGTATGAATGCACTGTGGAAGCTATTCAAGTTTACAAAAAAGCAAAAGGTTGGGAATCATAATGGGTCCGCATATTATAGCTATAGCAATTGGTTTGATACTAGACCGAATAATTGGAGATCCACCAAGTTGGCCACATCCCGTAAAGTTCATCGGAAAGCTCATCACGAAACTGACAGGCTGGTTGAATAAAGGAAGAGCTCGCAAAGCAAAAGGAGTTTTAATCGTTATTATAGTCGTTGGCATTACCTTCTTCGCCACCTTAGCTATTCTAATAGGTGCCTATTCCGTTCATATATGGGTCGGAATTGCAGTGGAAAGTATTCTAATCGCATCAGGGCTTGCCCAGAAGAGTTTAAAAGTAGCAGCAATGGATGTGTATAAACCATTAGTAGCAAAAGATTTACCGTTAGCAAGACAAAAACTTTCCTGGATTGTTGGTCGAGATACAGAGAAGTTAAACGAACAAGAAATTACACGGGGCGTCGTGGAAACAGTTTCGGAAAATATTAGTGACGGCATAACGGCACCACTTTTTTACGCCTTCGTATTTGCCGGTGCTCCAGGACTTTGGTTATATAAAGCGATCAATACGCTCGATTCAATGGTCGGTTATAAAAATGAAAAGTACTCCGAATTCGGATATGCTGCCGCAAAGTTAGATGATATTGCAAATTATATACCGAGTCGATTGACGGGCTATATCATTATGTTGTGGGGCAAAAAAGAAAGTAAGTTGCCTTTTGGCAAACGGATGAAAGGCTGGTGGCAGGATGCGAAAAAGCATCCAAGTCCAAATAGCGGCTATCTAGAAGCTGCAACTGCTTATCAGTTGGGTATTCAACTGGGGGGCATTAATACATACAAGGGAACTGTTTCTAATCGTGCACTTATGGGGATTGGTGAAGTTCCATTATCGCCAAACCACATATTAGGCAGCCTCTCTCATTTGAATTCGGCTGTCATTCTATTTTGGCTATGGATGATGGTGATCGGAGGGATATTATTTGGCATTACCTAATCACGGAGCAAATGCTCATCACGTTTATGAACAACTAGGAATGAGCATACCTGAAACGGTTTTCGATTATAGTGAAAATGTGAACCCACTAGGACCGCCAACTTTTGTACATGAAAAATGGTCAACGTATGCAAAGCTAATTACTAAATATCCAGATCCACTGGGAGAACCGTTTTTATCAGCTGCTGCAAAATTTCACGGTGTACCAGTAGAAAATGTAATAGTTGGAAATGGAGCAGCAGAAATATTCGCAAGCCTTGCAAAAAGATATGAAAATAAACGCGTTGTATTGGTTCATCCAACTTTTTCTGAATATGAAGCAACTCTTACTCCTTACAATGTGTACATCAAGGAAGTAATTGCAACTGGGAAACTTCCTTTGGATGAAGTGCTCGATGAAGTAGAGTTTGCGGAAGCAATTTACATTTGTAGACCAAATAATCCGACCGGGTATTTAATTCCATTAGAAGAAATTATTCAAATAGCAAATTATGCGAAGACATATAAGTGTGAAGTTATTTTAGATGAAGCATTTCTCGATTTTATAGATGAAAAAGAATCATTTATCCCTTATTTAAAAGATTTTCCAAATGTTATTGTTGTACGCTCAATGACGAAAATGTACGCTATTCCGGGAATTCGTCTTGGGTACGCGCTGGCTAGTAAAACCATCGTTAGCGATATCCGTTCGAGAATATCACATTGGAATAGTAATGCGATTGCCACGACAGTCGGAGCTGACTGTTTGCTAGAAGAAGACTACCGAATAACAGCAATTGCATTTGCAAAAGAAATGCGAGAGCAAATGACAGCGTTTCTAGAGAGATGGAATTGTATCGTGCTACCATCTCAAACAAATTTTATTTGTTTTCAATTGCCAGATCCTGCTCTTTCAAAGGAGTTTTTCGAAAGTTTGTTACATAAAGGTTGTGTACTTCGCCATACAGAAAACTTCAAAGGACTTAACGGCAAATGGTTTCGTGTGGGGATGAAAGAGGAGCCTCAAATGAAGTACTTGCAAAAGGAGATGAGCGCATGGTTCGAGGAAAACTTATCTTCATAACGGGAGGTGTGCGCAGTGGCAAAAGTAGTTTTGCTGAACATTATTTAATGGATAGGTTAGCAAAACGAAATGTGTACATCGCTTCTGGCGTTGCGGTAGATAATGAAATGAGCGAACGCATAAAAAGGCACCAAGACGATCGTGAAAACTACCTAGTCGAATGGATAACGATTGAGCAACCAAGCCATTTTGAGCAGGTCCTTCCTCACATCCAAAAGGGAGACGGTATCTTATGGGATTGTGTCACTACTTGGTTAGCGAACGAACTCTATGATGGACAAATGGAATCAGTAGAAGAGCAATTGTATGAAACAATTGACCAGTTATTAGAAAAAGCTAAACTAGTCGTCATTGTTTCAAATGAAGTGCTCGACGAACCTTTATCAAATTATGAAGATACAGCGCTTTATCAATCTTGGATTGGAAGAATTCATCAAAAGCTTGTAGCGATGGCAGATCATGCCTTTGAGATGGAGTATGGCTTAAGCCACCAGTGGAAGTGAGGGATATAGGTGAAGGGTTTAATGATACAAGGTACTGCTTCCAGCGTTGGGAAAAGTTTGATATGTACAGCTATTTGTCGACTTCTTGCAAATGAAGGAAAGCAAGTGGCCCCTTTTAAATCGCAAAACATGTCAGGCTTAAGTATTCATACAGAGGATGGTTTGGAAATAAGTGTTTCGCAATCCTTGCAAGCAAGGGCAGCGAAAATCCCTTATTCAGCTGAGATGAATCCTATATTATTGAAACCAATAGGGAATATGGAGTCAGACATAATTATTCTAGGAAAAAAGTTGGACACAATGAGTGGCATGCACTACCGGGAGCAATTTTTTGAAAAAGGACAAGAACTTATAAAAAATTGTTTAAGCCTGCTGTCTGCCTCTTATGAGTATTTGATATTAGAAGGTGCGGGGAGTCCCGTTGAAGTAAATTTACGTGAACGTGAGTTGGTGAATATGCGAGTAGCTGACATGGCAGATATTCCAGTTATATTAGTGGCTAATATTGAGTTTGGCGGGGTTTTTGCATCCCTAGTTGGGACACTTGAACTACTGCCAGAATCACAAAGAGCGCGTGTAAAAGGGATTATTATAAATAAGTTCCAGGGAGATATTTCTTTATTTCAGGACGGAATCGATTTCATCGAAACATATACAGGAATAGATGTGTTAGGAGTCATCCCTTATTTTGAAAATGAATTTGAGGAAGAAGACGGAGAAGAAAAAAATGGACAAATGGCATCAAATGAACAAATAAATGAATGGGCCACCCATTTTAAAAAGCATGTAAAGTGGGGAAAAATTTTAACTATTTTATCTAACAATGCGGTGAAGAAATGAAGAGCATTTTGTTAGCATTTCAATTTTTTACGGTGCTGCCAGTAAATAAAAATTTACCGATGGACAAACGATCGATTACAGGAATGTATAGTATCTTCCCTTGGATCGGGGGAGGCATAGGTGCCTTTTCTTGTTTAGTGCTCTATTTCGATTGGAGTTCACTAATGACTGGATTTTGTATTGTCCTTCTCGGAGTTGTCCTTTCTGGTGGTCTCCATATGGATGGTTTTATAGATACTTCGGATGCGTTTTTTTCCTATAAAGATCGATTGAAGCGATTCGAAATATTGGAAGATCCTCGAGTTGGAGCTTTTGGTGTGATGGCAGTAGTTTTTTTAGTCTTCGGTAAGGTAATTATAGTATCCGAAGTGTTATCGACAGATTCCTTTCATTGGGTTTTTGTATGGCTAATTCCTTTTTTCTCACGAGCTATGCTTACACTGCTATTTTCATTGACGAATACTGCTAAGGCAAGTGGTCTTGCTTATTACTTCAAGGGAAAAATAAATGCAAATATCGTCCTAATCGCAGCCATATGTAATTTTGCTATTGGTCTAGCTGTGTTAGGATGGATGACAAATTGGATGGTCGCCGTCACGTTTGCGGTTGTGTTATTTGCTTTTATTTGTTTATTCCGTAATTGGACAATGAAAAATTTCGGTGGAGTGACTGGTGATTTACTTGGTGCAAGTGTGGAGATTTCGGAGGTGATGCTATGGATAACGCTATTGTTGTTACTCTCATAAGGCATTTGCCTACGCAAGCAAATCGAGACAAAAAGTATATTGGATGGACCGATGAACCTATTCTAGCTGGATTGAAGACAAAGAATATTGCGTGTGAAACCAATGAAATAATCGGTAGCGATTTAATTCGCTGCAAACAAACAGCCGCTCAACTTTTTAGCGGAGTTCCTTATACTGACAATGCAAATTTTCGAGAATGCTCTTTTGGTGACTGGGAAAACAAAACATATAATGATTTAAAAGAGGAAGCTTCCTACAGAAAATGGTTGGATAATCCGTTGCAGTTAGCACCTCCAAACGGGGAGTCAATGCAAACAATGGAAAATCGCGTGTTACAAGCTTTCTTAGAAGCATTTGAAAAGTTAGAGGAACCAGTAATCATTACGCATGGTGGACCCATTCGGTTTTTATTGACCAAGTTTGCAAGTGTAGAAAAGAACTTTTGGGATTGGGAAGTACCTCATGGCAGTATGATTACAATGTATTGGGCCGATAAAAAAGCTGTATTGGAGGGGACACGATGCACGTCATTTTCGGTGGAGCATTTAATGGAAAACGAGCGTATGTAGAGCAGATGGTGCAAGGACGCAATGTCCAGTGGTTAAATGTTGAAGTAGATGCATATGTTTTATTGCCAAATGTAGAAGTGATTGTTGTTTCTGGTGTCGAGCATTTGTTACAGCCCGAAAGTAATGAGTTACTAGAGAGAATGGAAAAGTGGCGTACACAAGCAGAAGTGGTCGTTATTGCAACGGAAATAGGTCGAGGAATTGTACCGATGGATGCCAGTATGCGCAAGCTGCGGGATGATGTCGGTCGATTTTATCAACAGCTGTTTACAAAGGCATCGCGTGTAACGCGAATATGGTACGGTATATCACAAACAATAAAGGGAGATGGGCAAATTGAAAATTTACACTAAAACAGGTGACAAAGGACAAACAGGATTAATCGGGGGAAGAACGGACAAAGACGATATCCGCGTAGAAGCTTACGGAACAATTGATGAAGTGAATTCATTTATCGGAAAAGCAGTAACAGAGCTAGATTCATCGAAATTTGCGGATATTCTAGAGGATCTAGAAACAATCCAGCATGAGCTATTTGACTGTGGTGGAGACCTTGCAAATGTTTCCAATCGTCGCGTATATAAAATGACAGACGAAGCAATTGATGCAATGGAAAAAAGAATTGATGTACTAGTTGAAGAAGGGCCAGTTTTGGAGAGATTCATCCTACCTGGAGGAACTCCAGCTGCGGCAACGCTTCATATTGCTCGTACCATTACTAGACGTGCAGAACGTTTGACTGTTACCTTAACGAAGTCACAAGAGGATGTGCCAACTGTGGTACAGCGCTATTTAAACCGTTTATCAGATTATTTATTTGCGGCAGCACGTGTAGCGAATGTGAGAGAAAACGTTGCGGATGTTGAATATGTTCGCAGTGCAAAAGTTTTTAAAAATGTAGGAAGCGAGAAGGTAGAAGGGAAGTAAGGTTATATGAAACTTCGAGTATTAACACTTGCGGCTATGTTTGCAGCACTATGCGCAGTCGGGGCATTTATTAAAGTTCCTGTCGGCATCGGAAGTGCTGCATTAGATACGGTGCCGGCGCTGATTTCAGCTTCCTTTCTGCCACCCGTTTATGCTGGTGTTGCATCGCTAATAGGTCACTTATCATCCTCTTTATATGCAGGGTTTCCATTAGGGCCATTGCATATCATTATAGCTGTGGAAATGTTTGTCATTTTATTCGTATTCACAAAGCTGCACCAATCAGGGCATCACGTTTGGAAATGGATTTTCTTTATCTTTGCTAATAGTGTGCTCGCAACGCTACCATTTTACTGGATCATTTCACCGGCATTCTTTGCGGCAGCCCTCCCAGGTATCACACTTGCGACTATTTTAAATGCAGCAATCGCTATGATTGTCTCGCCAGTAATGGAACGAGTGATGAAACGTGTGAAAACTCATGCGTAATGCGAGCCCATTGCCCAATGGATTCGTATTAACGACAGATAACTCCGCGGGCATCGGGGAAAAAAAGAATGACGTAGTTTCAACGCCAGACGAAATAGTTTCTTATTTCGCAGCAAGAGTGGCATTACTAGAACAATGGGCAGCTGGCGCAAATCCACTGTCCATAGTAGTTCATAACTTTTCAGGTAGCCAGAGCTGGAATAAATATATCACTGGTATAAAAAAGCTATTTAACGAAATCGGTATAAATTGTCCAGAAATTACAGGCAGCAGTGAAACCAATATGGAAACACTGCAGTCAGCAATCGCTGTGACCATGCTAGGTGAAATCGTTACAGTAAAGAATAAAGATGTTCGCTGGTATGTATACGGCAAGCCAAGTGTCGGGGAAGAAGTCATTAGGAATAGTGAAAAAATTGCAAACTTGAAAAAGATTAGGGAAGCAGTAAGTCTAGGATTAGTACATCAAGTATGGCCAGTTGGATCAACCGGAATTAAAAGCGAGTGCGAACGAATAGGCATAAATGCACATTTAGCAGAGTGGGATTTAGAGAAATCGGCAGGACCAGCTACCACAGTTTTACTTGGCATTGATAGGATGAAAGAAAACGAAGCAAAACTTCATTTTGGCCACTATTTTGAGACGATCTCTTGAGGAGATGGTCTTTTTTCTTTTGGGTAGGTACTGCTACTTCGGCAAAATAGTTAGCAAATCATAGGTTACACGGATGATGAATACTGAAGTAACAAACCATTTGCGAAAAAAATTAAAAAATTCACATCTATCGGAATAAATAACTATTGACTGAATGCTCATTCAGTTTTAATATTGAATTACTTATATATTAGTTTACGAATCTAATGTATTATTCTATTCAAAGTATCATTTTACAACTCAGAGGGGGAGAAATAAGATGAATCCATTATTAATTGCAAACTGGATACTGTTTATCGCAGTAGTTGTGTATGCTGTTGGATTGTTCGCATATTTGTTGAAAACAAGATATACGTATATCAAACTAGGGAAAAAAGTCGAATTTGAAGATAATGTGAAGGAAAGACTTCGCAAAATATGGGTGTATGTTTTTGGACAAAAGAAATTATTAAAAGATAAGAAGAGCGGAATTATGCACGTTATGTTCTTCTATGGCTTCTTATTAGTCCAAGCAGGAGCAATCGATTTTATTTGGAAAGGGTTAGCGCCAGGGTCTCATATTCCGCTTGGTCCATTATATCCAGCGTTTACTTTCTTCCAAGAAATTGTCACATTATTAATCTTAGTTGCCGTTGTATGGGCATTTTATCGCCGTTACGTAGAGAAATTAGTTCGCTTAAAACGAGGATGGAAAAATGGTTTAGTACTTATTTTCCTAAGTGGATTAATGCTTTCTGTTTTAATCGGGAATGG
This sequence comes from Psychrobacillus psychrotolerans, assembly GCF_900115805.1. GTDB lineage: Bacteria > Bacillota > Bacilli > Bacillales_A > Planococcaceae > Psychrobacillus > Psychrobacillus psychrotolerans. The sequence continues at coordinate 22,031 of NZ_FOXU01000002.1, read as the reverse complement.
TATGGGGATGATTTGGCACGATCATAGTGCTACTTGGTCAGAACCAGTTGCATCAGCCATCGCTACTATTTTCGGTTTCTTACCACCGACAGCAGGAGCAGTAATTTTCTTTGCAATGTGGTGGGTGCATTTAATCATTCTATTAACATTCTTAGTGTATGTTCCACAATCTAAGCATTTCCACTTAATCACTGGACCTGCAAACGTTTACTTCCACCGTTTGGACAAAGTTGGTAGATTACGTCCGATTAATTTTGAAGAAGAAGAAAGCGAAGACCCAGAGGCAGAAGAAGAAATGCCTTCGTTCGGGGTAGGTCGCATTCAAGATTTTACGCAAGCACAGATGATCGACTTCTATGCATGTGTAGAATGTGGTCGTTGTACGAATATGTGTCCGGCAACTGGAACAGGGAAAATGCTGTCACCAATGGACTTGATCGTAAAGCTACGTGATCATTTAACATTTACGGGAGCAGTGGAAACGAAGAAAAAACCTTGGGTACCAGCACTAGCATTCCAAGGAACAAAAGGAAATCAGCTTGCGATGGCTGCTGGAGCAGAAGGCGCAATAATCGAAGACATTTATAGCCCATCTCTAATTGGAGATGTTATTACAGAAGAAGAAATTTGGGCTTGTACAACTTGCCGTAACTGTGAAGATCAATGTCCAGTTATGAACGAACATGTGGATAAAATTATTGACCTTCGCCGTTACTTAGTAATGACGGAAGGGAAAGTAAACCCTGATGCACAACGCGCAATGACTAACATTGAGCGTCAAGGAAATCCGTGGGGCCTTAACCGTAAAGAAAAAGAAAACTGGAGAGATGCTCGTCCGGAAATTCATATTCCAACAGTAAAAGAAGTATCGAAAGCTGGAGAAGAGTTTGAATACTTGTTCTGGGTTGGTTCGATGGGATCCTTCGATAGCCGATCACAAAAAATTGCTCTGTCATTTGCACATTTGATGAACGAAGCGGGAGTTAAATTTGCAATACTTGGCAATAAAGAAAAGAACTCTGGGGATACACCACGTCGCTTAGGAAATGAGTTTCTATTCCAAGAGTTAGCTGGTTCAAATATCTCGGAATTTGAAAAAGCAGGTGTAACGAAGATTGTAACAATCGATCCTCATGCATATAATATCTTTAAAAATGAATACGGTGATTTTGGATGGAACGGAGAAGTTCTCCATCATACAGAAATGCTATACGACTTAGTGCAAGATGGTCGCTTGAAACCGCAATACGCAGTGGAAGAAACGATTACATTCCATGATTCTTGTTACTTAGGTCGCTATAATGATGTATACGATGCACCACGTGAAGTATTAAAAGCTATTCCAGGTGTGAAGCTAGTTGAGATGGATCGTAATAGAGAAAATGGTATGTGTTGTGGAGCCGGTGGCGGACTAATGTGGATGGAAGAGCATGTTGGAAATCGTGTAAACGTAGCTCGTACAGAACAAGCACTAGAAGTAAATCCAACTATTATTTCTTCAGGATGTCCATATTGCTTAACAATGTTATCAGATGGAACGAAAGCTAAAGAAGTGGAAGAAACAGTAGGGACTTACGATATTGCTGAACTTCTAGAGAAATCGATATTTGGGGAATTTATTCCTCCGGTGGAAGAGGAAGAGTTAGAACAAATCGTTCAATAATGAGAAATGTGCAGACACCCCAGTACCACCCCTAAAAAGGGTTTGAGGAATGACGATAAATTTGTCCTATTCTTTATCTGTCATTCTGAAACGGCTCTTGGGGCTAGGCTAGATGCTGGAGTCTGAATAATACTATATTTATATTGCAAATAGTCTTATAGTTTCGTAAACTAATCTTAATCACGTTTTAAATGGTAGTAAAAGCCAGAATGGTTCAACTAATAGTCAGTGGGAGAAAAACAACACTGATGAATGTTTCACTTTATAGTAAGGGAGTAATTTGTTACTCCCTTTTTTCTTACAAATGAATCGAGCGAGCGTTCAGTCGTTTTTTATTTTTAAAAAGTTGGAAGCGTATACAACAATAAGGGGTGTCTATATGACGAAAACAGTTATTTTGGATGGAGCACGTACAGCTTTTGGTAAATTTGGAGGAGCATTGAGTACTTTAACTGCTTCTGATCTTGGTGGAGTAGCTATTAAAGAAGCTCTAAATCGCTCTGGTATTGACCCTGAGCAAGTAGACGAAGTAATTATGGGGACTGTTTTACAAGCAGGCCAAGGACAGATTCCTTCTCGCCAAGCAGCAACTAAAGCTGGAATTCCTTGGTCTGTCAAAACGGAAACGATCAATAAAGTATGTGCCTCTGGAATGCGGAGTGTCACACTTGCCGATCAATTGATCCGCCTTGGTGACGAGGAAGTAATTGTCGCAGGTGGCATGGAATCGATGTCTAATGCACCATATTATTTACCAAAGGGCAGATTCGGCTTACGTATGGGAGATGCGACGATGGTTGATGGTATGGTTTACGACGGTTTATCTTGTTCGTTCCATCCTAAAAATGTTCATATGGGAACTTACGGTAACTCGACTGCAGATACGTTTGAGCTGTCTCGTGAAAAACAAGATGCTTGGTCGTTTAGAAGTCATGACCTGGCATTGAAGGCTATAGATAATGGGGTATTAGGAGAAGAAATTGTCTCCCTTGAGATTCCACAACGAAAAGGTGAGCCCGTCATCGTGAAAGAGGACGAATCACCGCGCCGCAATACATCATTGGAATCATTAGCTACACTTAAGCCAGCTTTCGGTAAAGAAGGCACAATCACAGCAGGAAACGCACCTGGTATTAATGATGGGGCTTGTGCACTCGTATTAACAAGTGAGGAAAAAGCAATGTCACTTGGAAAAGAAGCACTTGCTTACGTTATCGGCCATGCAGAAGTAGCGATTGAACCGGAGAAATTCCCACAAACACCTGGATTAGTAATTAATAAAATCCTTGAGAAAACGGGTAAAACACTAGCGGAGATAGATCTATTCGAAATAAATGAAGCATTTGCAGCTGTTGCATTAGTAAGCAGTCAGCTAGCAGGATTAGACGAAGAAAAAGTAAATGTAAATGGTGGAGCAGTTGCACTTGGTCACCCAATAGGCGCATCAGGTGCGCGAATTATACTTACACTTGCGTATGAATTGAAGCGTCGTGGCGGTGGTATCGGAATCGCTGCAATTTGTTCCGGTGGCGGTCAAGGGGATGCCATCATGATCGAAGTTCCAAAAACAGGAGGCAGTGAAGCATGAATATCCAAAAAGTATTAGTAATCGGGGCAGGTCAGATGGGATCTGGAATTGCTCAAGTATGTGCACAAGCAGGATTTGACGTAAAACTAAATGATCGTGAACAACAATTTTACGATCGTGGTATCCAGACAATTACAAAAAACCTTTCTCGCAATGTAGAAAAAGGTCGGATGACGGAAGATGAAAAACAATCAGTACTCAATAAAATTACAATGTCCCTGTCTATGGAAGATGCTAACGATGTCGATTTAGTAATCGAAGCTGCAGTCGAAAACATGGAGATTAAGCAATCTATTTTCAAACAACTAGATGATATTACACCGGCGCATACAATTCTAGCAACAAATACTTCCTCGTTACCAATTACAGAAATAGCAGCTGCGACAAATCGTCCTGAGCAAGTTATTGGTATGCATTTCATGAACCCTGTTCCAGTGATGAAGTTAGTAGAAATCATCCGTGGACTCGCTACATCTGATGAAGTTTACACAGCGATTGAAGAAATGACGAAGAAACTAAGCAAAGTGCCAGTAGAAGTAAATGACTTTCCTGGATTCGTATCTAACCGTATTTTAATGCCAATGATTAACGAAGCCATCTACACACTTTACGAGGGTGTTGCAACGAAAGAAGCTATTGATGATGTGATGAGAATGGGGATGAATCACCCAATGGGTCCCCTTCAACTGGCGGACTTTATCGGCTTGGACACTTGTCTTTATATTATGGAAATCTTACATGAAGGATTTGGAGACAGTAAGTACCGTCCCTGTCCGTTATTACGTAAATATGTGAAAGCCGGATGGCTAGGAAAGAAAACAGGCAGAGGATTCTACATCTACGAATAAAAGGGGCAACTAGAATGGAATTGAAATTCACAGAAGAACAACTGATGATGCGCAATATGGTGAGAGATTTTGCTAAAACAGAAATCGAACCTTTTATAGATAAGATGGAGCAAGGGGAGTTCCCACGTGAAATTTTGAAGAAAATGGGAGAACTCGGCTTAATGGGCATCACTGTTCCAGAACAATATGGTGGCTCAGAGATGGATTTTACAAGCTATGTAATTGCCATTAATGAGTTATCAAAAGTGAGTGCTGTAGTAGGGGTAATTCTATCCGTTCATACTTCAGTTGGCACGAATCCGATATTATATTTCGGTAACGAGCAACAAAAAAACAAATATATTCCAAAGCTTGCAACAGGTGAATATTTAGGTGCCTTTTGCTTAACGGAGCCATCTGCAGGATCGGATGCTGGAGCTTTGAAAACAAAAGCTGTAAAAAAAGATGATCACTATGTATTGAATGGCTCAAAAGTTTTTATTACAAATGGTGGAGAAGCAGACGTGAATATTGTTTTTGCGTCAACAGATCCTTCTCAAGGTTCAAGAGGTATTACGGCGTTTATTGTCGAAAAGGATACACCAGGATTTATCGTAGGGAAAGATGAACATAAAATGGGTCTCCATGGTTCTAGAACTGTTCAACTAACATTCGAAGATATGAAAATACCTGTAGAAAACAGACTTGGTGAAGAAGGAGAAGGCTTTAAAATCGCAATGGCCAATCTAAACACTGGGCGTATCGGTATTGCAACGCAGGCACTTGGGATTGCAGAAGCCGCTTTCGAAGCCGCTGTTGAGTACTCAAAAGAACGTGTACAATTCGGTAAACCAATTGCAGTAAACCAAGGAGTCGGATTTAAACTAGCTGACATGGGAACTGCTGTAGAAGCTGCTAGATTACTAGTCTATCGTGCAGCAAGTCTTCGTGAACAAGGACTTCCTTGTGGTAAAGAAGCATCAATGGCTAAACTATTTGCCTCAAAAACTGCAGTAGACGTGGCGATTGAAGCGGTGCAAGTATTCGGCGGATATGGTTATACAGAGGATTACCCAGTAGAACGCTACTTCCGTGATGCGAAAATCACGGAAATATACGAAGGTACAAGTGAAATTCAACGTATCGTAATTGCTAAGCATCTAACGAATTAAAACTGTTAGTTAAGAGCAATTCCGCTCTATACGAAAGCGAACTTCAGTCATACGAGAGAGATTGGGAGCTATACGAGAGAATTCCAAAGCTAAATGAGAGACTGTCAGCTGAACGAGAGAGATTTGGTTCTATACGAGTAAGAATTTCGGTCATACGAGAGAGGCCACAAGCTATACGAGAGGCCCTCTCTCGCTGCTCCAACAAACTAAACTTAAAAAGGCGGGATTAACAATGAATTTCCAACTATCAGAAGAACATGAAATGATTCGTAAAATGGTAAGAGACTTTGCAGAAAAAGAAGTGGCACCAACTGCTGCTGAACGTGATGAAGAGGAACGCTTTGATCGTGGCATTTTCGATAAAATGGCTGAACTTGGCTTAACAGGAATTCCATGGCCGGAAGAATACGGTGGAATTGGTTCAGATTATCTTGCATACTGTATCGCAGTTGAAGAGCTATCACGTGTTTGTGCGTCAACAGGTGTAACTTTATCGGCCCATACTTCACTTGCGGGTTGGCCTATTTTCAAATATGGCAGTGAAGAGCAAAAACAAAAATATCTACGCCCAATGGCAGAAGGTACAAAAATCGGTGGATATGGTTTAACAGAAGCTGGTTCAGGTTCAGATGCGGGTGGTATGAAAACTACGGCAAAATTAGATGGCGACGATTATGTCCTAAACGGCTCAAAAATCTTTATTACAAACGGTGGAATTGCAGATATATATGTTGTCTTTGCAGTAACAGATCCAGAGTCGAAGCATAAAGGTACAAGTGCATTTATCGTTGAAGCAGATTTTCCAGGATTCTCTGTTGGGAAAAAAGAGAGGAAATTAGGGATCCGTTCTTCTCCAACAACAGAAATTATTTTTGATAATTGCCGTATTCCGAAAGAGAATCTTCTTGGGGAAGAGGGGCAAGGATTTATTATCGCTATGAAAACATTAGATGGAGGACGTAACGGAATTGCGGCTCAAGCTGTTGGTATTGCACAAGGGGCATTAGATGCATCAGTAACTTATGCAAAAGAACGTGTGCAATTTGGTAAGCCAATCGTTGCAAACCAAGGGGTATCCTTCAAACTTGCAGATATGGCAACTTCTATCGAAGCATCTCGTTTGCTTACATATCAAGCTGCTTGGTTAGAGTCAAATGGACTTTCATACGGTAAAGAATCGGCGATGGCGAAACTAATGGCTGGTGATACAGCGATGAAAGTAACAACAGAAGCTGTTCAAGTATTTGGTGGATATGGTTATACAAAAGATTATCCAGTAGAACGTTATATGCGTGATGCGAAAATTACACAAATTTATGAAGGTACGCAAGAAATTCAACGATTAGTTATTTCTCGTATGTTAACAAAGTAATCGATGTCTATGGAAAAGAAACATGAAGTAAAGACATCGGTGAAAGATGAGAATCTTATTGAAAAAAGAAGAGAGCAAATGATTCGTGCAGCTGTTACTTTATTCAAAGAAAAAGGATTTCACCGTGCAACTACGAGAGAAATAGCGAAAGAAGCTGGCTTCAGTATTGGGACTTTGTATGAATATATTCGTACGAAGGAGGACGTATTGTATCTGGTTTGTGACAGCATTTACAACGAAGTGCATAATCGCCTTTCACAAATTAACGCAGAGAATGGTACCATCGGCGATTTAAAAACTGCGATCCGTCACTACTATGGTGTGATTGACGATATGTCAGATGAATTCGTAGTTATGTATCAAGAATCCAAATCACTCCCAAAAGGGGCCTTGGAGTATGTACTAACAAAGGAATTAGAAATGGTCAAAATTTTTCACAAGATAATAACGGGCTGTATTCAGGCAGGGGAACTTGGATTAACCGACGCACAAGCACAACTGTATGCACATACATTAGTCGTTCAAGGGCAAATGTGGGCATTTCGCAGATGGGCATTGCGCAAGGAATATACAATCGAACAATTTACAGAACTACAAATGGAATTATTACTACATGGGATGAAATAAAAAAGCACGTTCAACATAACAAGGGGGAATATCAACATGTCTACGGTAGAAGTATATCGTCCAAAAAATCATGTACGATTCGTTACAGCATCCAGTCTGTTTGATGGACATGATGCATCTATCAATATTATGCGCCGCATTCTACAAGCAAGCGGAGCAGAGGTTATCCATTTGGGACATAATCGCTCGGTAGAAGAGGTAGTAAATGCTGCCATTCAAGAGGATGTACAAGGAATCGCCATATCTTCCTATCAGGGAGGACATGTTGAGTATTTTAAATATATGAAAGACCTACTCGTCGAACGTGGAGCACCACATATTCGCATATACGGCGGGGGCGGCGGAGTAATTATTCCGAAAGAAATAAAAGAATTACAAGCGTACGGCATTTCCGGCATTTTCTCACCAGAGGATGGACGTAAATTAGGGCTTCAAGGAATGATCAATCAAATGCTTGTGGAATGTGATGTAGCAATAGAAGCAAAAGGTGTAAGTGAAGAAATTTCTAATGTTACGACAGAAAACCCAGAAGTTCTTGCACATCTAATCACTGTAGCGGAAGAAGCTCATCAAACACATAATGCGGAAGCAGTTCAAATGCTAGAGCAAGCAAAAGAATTATCTAAAAGCACTCCAGTACTAGGTATTACAGGTACGGGGGGAGCGGGTAAAAGTTCTTTAACGGATGAATTAATTCGTCGTTTCCTACAGGAGCTTCCGGATAAGAAAATTGCTGTCATATCTATTGACCCAACGAAGCAAAAAACAGGTGGAGCACTGCTAGGTGACCGTATTCGTATGAATGCAATATTCAACAAACGTGTATTTATGCGCAGCTTAGCTACTCGGGGTTCACGTACAGAATTATCAGGAGCGCTTGCCGATGTACTAGATGTTGTAAGAGTTGCTGGATATGACATGATTATTGTAGAGACAAGTGGAATCGGACAAGGGGATGCGGAAATTACAAATGTATCGGATGTCTCGATGTATGTAATGACTAGCGAGTTCGGAGCACCCTCTCAATTAGAGAAAATTGACATGATAGATTATGCAGATTTAATCGTGATTAATAAATTTGAACGTAAAGGCTCTGAAGACGCTCTTCGCCAAGTGCAAAAGCAGTATCAACGCAGCCGTGAACTTTGGCATGATGATTTAGATACGATGCCTGTATATGGAACTATTGCTAGTCAGTTCAATGATAAAGGAACGAATTCATTATTTGCGGCACTAGTTGCTACTATAAACGAAAAGACTGGTTCTACTTGGGAGACCTCGTACGATCAATTTGTGAAAACGCAAAAACAGAACGTCATTATACCAAATGAACGCCGTTACTACTTACGTGAAATTACAGATGCTGTTCGTGGATACCATCATAAGTCGGAAGAACAGGTTGGCTTTGCAAGAAGACTGTTCCAGCTAGAAGGTGCAATCGAACAAGTGAAGGAAAAAGCGTCAGATGATGTCCTAGTTCAGTCTCTTGAATCATTAGCTGCAGGTGTTCGTGACGAACTGACGGCAGAATCTAAACGCATTTTAGAAAACTGGGCAGCTTTAAAAGAAGCTTATGCTGGAGACGAGTTTATCACAAAGGTTCGAGATAAAGAGATTCGCACGATTCTTCGTACGGAAAGCTTATCAGGAATTAAAATACCAAAAATAGTATTACCTAAATTCGTAGACTATGGGGAAATTTTACGTTGGGTGTATAAAGAAAACGTGCCGGGTTCATTCCCGTATACAGCAGGTGTTTTTCCGTTTAAACGAGAAGGGGAAGACCCGAAACGTCAATTTGCTGGAGAAGGAACACCGGAACGAACAAATCGTCGCTTCCACTATTTATCGAAAGATGATGATGCAAAACGTTTATCGACTGCGTTTGACTCAGTGACACTATACGGAGAAAACCCAGATCATCGTCCGGATATTTATGGGAAAGTTGGGGAGTCTGGTGTTAGTATTTGTACATTAGAGGATATGAAAAAGTTATATGATGGCTTTGACTTATGTGCACCTTCCACCTCGGTTTCGATGACGATAAATGGACCGGCTCCAATTATCCTTGCAATGTTCATGAATACCGCAATTGATCAACAAGTGCGCCTGAAGGAAGAAGAACTAGGTCGCACCCTAACTGTTGAGGAGTTTACAGAAGTTAAAACTTCCACGTTACAGGTCGTTCGAGGAACTGTTCAAGCAGACATATTGAAAGAGGATCAGGGTCAAAATACATGTATCTTCTCTACGGAGTTTGCACTACGAATGATGGGAGATATTCAGCAATATTTTATTGACCAAAAGGTTCGTAACTATTATTCTGTCTCTATTTCGGGATATCATATTGCAGAAGCGGGAGCAAATCCGATTTCGCAACTAGCATTCACACTGTCAAATGGCTTTACCTATGTAGAATATTATTTAAGTCGTGGCATGAATATAGATGACTTTGCTCCGAATTTATCGTTCTTCTTCTCGAACGGATTAGACCCAGAGTATACGGTTATTGGACGTGTCGCTCGTCGTATTTGGGCAGTTGTTATGCGTGACAAATATGGTGCAAATGAGCGTAGTCAAAAGTTGAAATACCACGTACAAACATCTGGTCGAAGCTTGCACGCTCAAGAAATCGACTTTAACGACATTCGTACAACATTACAAGCTCTGATGGCACTACAGGATAACTGTAATTCGCTACATACAAATGCTTATGATGAGGCCATTACAACTCCTACAGAAGAATCAGTTCGTCGTGCAATGGCGATTCAAATGATTATTACGAAGGAACATGGGCTTTCGAAAAATGAAAATCCTCTGCAAGGTGCTTTTATCGTAGAAGAAATGACAGACTTAGTAGAAGAAGCTGTTCTGTCCGAATTCGATCGTATTAATGATCGAGGTGGAGTGCTTGGAGCAATGGAAACACAATACCAACGTGGCAAAATTCAAGAAGAATCTATGCACTACGAGATGAAAAAGCATACCGGCGAGCTACCTATTATTGGGGTGAATACTTATTTAAATCCTAATCCTGCTTCTGACGAGGATATTAATAATATGGAAATCGCACGTGCAACGACAGAAGAAAAAGAGACGCAGATTACAAATTTACGAAATTTCCAACAAAAGAACGAAGCGGAGACAGAGGAAGCACTTGCTCGGTTGAAGCAAGTTGCAGTTACTGGTGGCAATATTTTTGAAGAGTTAATGACCACTGTTCAAAAAGCAAGTCTTGGTCAAATTACACATGCCTTGTATGAAGTTGGGGGACAATATCGACGTAATATGTAAATGGATAGCACCCTGAAAAAATAATTTAGTGTTCCGATGATTATCGGAACACTTTTTTACTATTTTTTTGTATAATATACCTAGTATGTAGTAAAGGAGAATTTGAATGAAAAAACCTGTTCACATTTTGATCATAATGATTCTTTTACTACTAACTTTTTTTCTATATAACAAACAACTAGCCTCTGTGCCACTTCTTTTAATATCATTTTACTTGTTTACAATTGTAGGATGTAAAATTTCTCTTTTCAAAAAGAATAAATGAATGTAGCATATAACATACTTGTGTGTATATAATGAAAAGTATGCAAACGAAACATAGAAAGGACGTGCACGATTTGAAATTTCGTGAAATGACAATAACACAACTACAAGAAGAATCGTTAATCGATCTAGCATTTGCGATTTTAGAAGATAAAAAGAACTCATTAACTTTAAAGGAATTATTTGATGAGATTCAACATTATAATGGATTAACAGATGAGGAAATGGCTTCTCGTAAACCTCAATTCTATACAGATATGAATATTGACGGGCGCTTTTTAGCAATTGCTGAAAACCAATGGGGCCTTAGAGAATGGTATCCAGTAGAACAAATTGAAGAAGAATCAGCTCCTACAGTAAAAGTTCGTAAGAAGAAAGATAAAGTAAAAGATAATGAATTAGACGATTTAGATGAGGATGAAATTATCTTCGAAGAAGAATTTGATGAGTTCGTAGAAGATGACGATGATGACGACGACGATGAGGATGATCCAGTGATCGAGTTTGTCGGAGCAGAGATCGATGAAGTAATTGAAGAAGACTTGATTGATGAAGACGATGATGAATTTGAGATTGATGAGGACTTGGACGAAGAAGACGAAGAAGAGGAAGAATAATTCTTGACTTATTTTCTTATGCGCTATAAGATTTTATTGGGCTCTTTTTAAAGAGACATTACTCATGTGCATATGCGCTCCCCTGCAACGAAGCAGGCGGAGCGCTTTTTGTTATTGCTTTACTCTTATTTATTTTGAGTGTTTTAGGCATACTGAAATAAGAAAATGTTCCCATCATATGTGGTGGCGAGCTAGATATTACATTAGGAGGAACACATAATGACTAAATTTATATTTGTTACTGGTGGGGTTGTATCCTCACTTGGAAAAGGGATTACGGCTGCTTCACTAGGTCGTTTATTAAAAAATAGAGGTCTAAACGTAACGATCCAAAAATTCGATCCTTACATCAACTTAGATCCTGGTACAATGAGTCCATATCAACACGGAGAGGTTTTCGTAACAGATGATGGGGCAGAAACAGATTTAGATTTAGGACACTACGAGCGTTTTATCGACATTAACTTGAACAAATACTCGAATATCACAACAGGTAAGGTCTACTCATCTGTCCTAAGAAAAGAACGTCGTGGCGATTATAATGGTGGGACAGTTCAAGTAATTCCACATATTACTAATGAAATCAAAGATCGCTTGTTTTTAGCTGCAAAAGAAACACATGCAGATATCGTTATTACAGAGATCGGTGGAACAGTAGGAGATATCGAATCTCTTCCATTCCTAGAAACAATTCGTCAAATGAAACGTGATGTGGGTAGCGATAACGTAATGTATATTCACTGTACTTTAGTGCCATTCATTAAAGCTGCTGGAGAAATGAAAACAAAACCAACACAGCATAGTGTAAAAGAATTACGTAGCCTAGGTATTCAACCAAATGTAATAGTACTTCGTTCAGAAATGCCAGTTCCTCAAGATATGAAAGATAAAATTGGCCTTTTCTGTGACATCAGACCAGAGGAAGTAATCGAATGTATCGATGCAGATTCTCTATATGAAATTCCGTTGAATTTACAAGCGCAACATTTAGACCAAATTGTAGTAGATCATTTCAAACTACAAACTCCTGAAGCAGATATGACAGATTGGATCGGCTTAGTAGACCAAGTAAAATCATTGTCGAAAAAAGTTCGTATTGGTTTAGTTGGTAAATATGTAGAACTTCAAGATGCATACATTTCAGTAGTGGAAGCGATGAAACATGCTGGCTACAAATTTGATGCTGACGTAGAAGTGAAATGGGTAAATGCAGAAGAAGTAAATGAAGACAATGTTGCTGAAATTCTTGCTGATGTAGATGGAATCCTTGTCCCTGGTGGATTTGGAGACCGTGGTGTAGAAGGTAAAATTTCCGCTACTAAATTTGCACGTGAAAACAATGTACCATTCTTAGGTATTTGTTTAGGTATGCAATTAGCAACAGTAGAATTTGCCCGTTCTATTCTAGAACTTGAAGGTGCTCATTCTACAGAGCTAGATCCAACAACACAACATTCTATTATTGATTTATTGCCAGAGCAAAAAGACGTAGAAGACCTTGGTGGAACCCTTCGTTTAGGATTATATCCATGTAAGTTAACACCAGGTTCAAAAGCACATCAAGCATACGGAGAAGAACTAGTATACGAACGCCACCGTCACCGTTACGAGTTTAACAACGAGTACCGCGAGCAATTCGAAGCAGCAGGATTTGTCTTCTCTGGTACAAGCCCAGATGGTCGCCTAATCGAAATCATCGAGCTACCAGATCACCCATTCTTCGTAGCTTCCCAGTTCCACCCAGAATTTGTGTCACGTCCACAACGTCCACAACCATTGTTCCGCGACTTCATCAAAGCAGCTGTTGGTGAATAAGAAATGTGGAAGACGCCGTTTAGCTGCGAAAAGCGCTGGAAGACTTGAAAGAAAAGGCGTCATTTGCCTTTACTAAGAGTCTGAAGCGATCGAGTAGCTGGTGTCTGAAACTGGACCATCTAGAAAAGTGAAAGCACCTACCACAAAAAAGGATTCCTCATGCGATTTAGCATAAGGAATCCTTTTTTACTTAGTGGAATAACTATTTAAAAATATCCTACATGGGTGTGCCTTCCTATAACAGCCGACTTGACAGAAATGACGATCTTGCATGATGGAAAACTTGGGTAGTCGTCAGCTGTAATAGATTAAATGGGAAATAATTCAAAACAACTAAAGAATAATCTCTTTAGGTATTTATATAAACTATTCACCGACTAGCATTTCATTTACCTGCATTTTCACTGCTTCATATACAAATAATCCAGCTAGTGCATGTGGGAGCACAGTGCGGCCTCCATCTTCAGTAGGTAGAAGTCCTTTCGAGAGTTTAGTGGATATATATGTATAGGCAAGTTCAGCTAGCAAATTAGCTTCACTTACTGGTTCTGCTGCTAATGCACTGAAAGGTATAAACTCGTCATTCAACTTTTTAGCTAACTTCAAAGCTTCTTCGTCTTCACAGGAACGAGTAAGAATCCAAACCCGGTCTGCACTTGTCAGCTTTATTTCAGGTGACCAAACTTGCATAGATGGAAAAGGTTCGGCTGCAAACTGTGCATTAATGGAAATACTTTTCATTTCTCCAAAAGTGGCGAAAAAAACTGTTCCTTCTCTAGCAGCTGCCTGGGCAAGCAAACGAGCAGTTTCCTCCATATTTTCTTCCTCTGAGCCGGCAATTCTTTGTAATAAACCAGAAAGTTGTGTAGTTAACATCTTCATTAATATTCACCTCTTCTTTATTATAATGCATATGGCGTTTTTTAAAATATATAGTTATGGGTAATAAATCAGGTTAATATGGAAAAATTTTAAATAAAAAGAGGGAATGACGCAACTAATATCGTATAATACAGATAGGGGATAAATAAAGAAGGGGTTTGCATGTTATGAAACATATCTTAATAGTAGATGATCAGTTAGGAATACGATTATTATTGAAAGAAGTGTTTGCCCAAGAAGGGTACGAAGTCAGTTTAGCTGCAAATGGATATGAGGCATTAGAAATTTTGAAGGAATACAAGATCGATGGTGTTTTACTCGATATGAAAATCCCAGGTATGGATGGAATTCAAATTTTGAAGTTAATCAAAGAACAATGGAGTGATATCCCAGTCATGATGATGACAGCATATGGTGAATTGAATTTCATAGAGGAATCAAAGAGGTTAGGTGCATCTCTCTATTTCACTAAACCATTCGATGTATTTGAACTAAGAGATTCTGTGAATAATCTCCTGAAATAAGTTGGAACAGCAGGCAGTGGAAAACATCGCCTGTTTTTGTTATGATGTAAAAGAAAAGTGGTAGATACCATTAAACTATTATATAGTTCTGTTAATAGTATTGCGTAAGTATATATTTTTTCAGGCGATTGGTATCTCCGTTTAAAGAATAAGAAACAAAGATAATATGGAGAGTAAAAGCAAATAGAGGAGGTCCATTTCAATGGCTTTAGTTTCGATGAAAGAAATGCTGGAAAAAGGGAAAAAAGAAGGATATGCAGTAGGGCAATTTAACATTAATAATTTAGAGTTCACACAAGCAATCCTGTTAGCAGCTGAGGAAGAAAAATCTCCAGTAATTTTAGGAGTATCTGAGGGTGCAGCAAAATATATGGGTGGTTTCATTGCAGTCGTATATATGGTTAAAGGACTAATGGAATCTTATAAAATTTCCGTTCCAGTGGCAATTCATTTAGACCACGGTTCTAGCTTTGAAAAATGTAAAGAAGCAATTGATGCAGGATTTACTTCTGTAATGATTGATGCTTCTCATCATCCGTTTGAAGAAAATGTAGAAACTACAATTAAAGTTGTAGAATATGCACATGCTCGCAACGTATCTGTAGAAGCTGAACTGGGAACAGTTGGTGGACAAGAGGATGATATTATTGCTGAAGGAGTTATCTATGCAGACCCTGCTGAATGTGCAGAACTTGTGAAACGTACAGCAATCGATTGTTTAGCTCCAGCACTAGGTTCTGTTCATGGACCATACAAAGGTGAACCAAACTTAGGCTTCAAAGAAATGGAAGAAATCTCGAAACTTGCAGACCTGCCACTTGTTTTACACGGTGGAACTGGTATACCAACACATGATATTACACGTTCTATTTCACTTGGAACTGCAAAAATCAATGTAAATACAGAAAATCAAATTGCTGCTACTAAAGCTATTCGTGATTTCTTTGCTGCTGACACAGAGCAATATGATCCACGTAAATATTTGACGCCTGCACGTGATGCGATTAAAGCAACAGTAATCGGTAAAATGCGCGAGTTTGGAAGCTCAAATAAAGCTTAATAATAATTAGAAAAATAGCTACAAGGGAGAAGTGTTCAATGAACCTTCTCCTGTTTTTCCATCATGAGGAGGATATTATTCATATGAAATTTTTTATCGATACTGCCAATTTTGACGAAATAAAAGAAGCACACGCTTGGGGGATTCTATCAGGAGTAACAACGAATCCATCTCTAGTTGCAAAAGAAAATATCTCATTCCACGATCGCCTTCGTGAAATTACTGCGTTAGTAGACGGATCAGTTAGTGCAGAAGTAATTGCACTAGATGCAGAAGGAATGATTAAAGAAGGTAGAGAACTTGCTGCCATAGCACCAAACATTACTGTAAAGTTACCAATGACTCCAGAAGGTCTGAAAGCATGTTCAGTATTCCGTTCAGAAGGCATTAAAACGAATGTTACGCTTATTTTCAGTGCAAACCAAGCATTATTAGCAGCACGTGCTGGGGCAACGTATGTATCGCCATTTTTAGGTCGCCTAGACGATATCGGTCATGATGGTATGGAACTGATTGCGAAAATTGCTCAGATATTTGATATTCATAATATCGACACTGAAATTATTGCAGCTTCTATTAGACATCCTCAACATATTACAGATGCAGCTTTAAACGGTGCACATATTTCAACAACACCTATTAAAGTATTGAAACAATTATTCAATCATCCTTTAACTGACAAAGGAATTGAAGGATTTCTAGCGGATTGGAACAATCGTAAAAGCGAGTAACAAGACGAGGGAGAACTGTATGGAAGTTTATAAAATAAAAGGGGGACAACGCCTTCAAGGAACTATTAAAGTAAGTGGGGCAAAAAATAGTGCAGTTGCACTTATTCCTGCTTCTTTATTGGCGAATTCCCCTGTAACTATTGAAGGATTACCAGAGATTTCGGACGTTTTAACACTAAAAGAAATTTTAGAGGAAGTAGGAGCTAAAGTAACATTTGAAAATGGAACAATGACGATTGATCCGACAAATGTTGTCGATATGCCTCTACCAAATGGCAACATCAAAAAACTACGTGCATCTTATTACTTAATGGGTGCCTTACTTGGACGATTCAACAAAGCAGCAATTGGTTTACCTGGTGGTTGCCACTTAGGGCCACGACCTATTGATCAGCATATTAAGGGGTTTGAGGCTTTAGGTGCATCAGTATCCAATGAACATGGTGCGATTTATTTGCGTGCACAAAACTTAGTTGGCGCGAAAATCTATTTAGATGTTGTAAGTGTAGGTGCCACTATTAATATTATGTTAGCAGCCGTTAAAGCAAAAGGCCGTACAATCATTGAAAATGCAGCAAAAGAACCGGAAATTATTGACGTTGCAACATTATTATCTAATATGGGTGCGAATATCAAGGGTGCAGGTACAAATGTCATCCGAATTGACGGTGTTGATGAATTACATGGTACAAAGCACACGATTATTCCAGATCGTATTGAAGCTGGCACATTTATGATTATGGCCGCAGTCGCTGGAGATGGTGTGACAATTGATAATGTGATTCCCTTTCACGTAGAGGCATTAACTGCAAAGCTTCGTGAAATGGGTGTGAAGGTGGAAGAATATGAGGAGAAGATTGTCATTCCGAAAGTGGAAACAATCTTACCTGTAGACGTAAAAACTTTGGTATATCCAGGTTTTCCAACCGACCTACAACAACCTTTTTCTGTATTGATGACCCAAGCTACTGGCACATCTGTTATTACAGATACTATTTACTCCGCTCGATTTAAGCAAATCGATGAGTTACGTAGGATGAATGCAAATGGACGTGTGGATGGAAGAACGGCAATTATTACAGGACCGGTAAAATTACAAGCAGCTACTGTTCGTGCAAGTGATCTTCGTGCTGGAGCAGCGCTTGTACTTGCAGGTTTAATTGCTGATGGTGAAACGGAAATTCAAGATATATTCCATATAGAACGTGGTTATAGCTCCTTAGTAGATAAGCTTCAAGGACTTGGAGCGAATATTAGACGAGTAGAAATAAAAGAAATAGAAGTAAATAACGATTAATACTCTACTAGCAGTGTGGTTTATTTGATATTTGAAAATTATATTGTTATTTGTCCAGCCTCTCGAGTAGCTTAAGAACTGCAAATAAAGGCAAAGAACGCCTTCATTGCAGTTCTCCCAGCTCTCATCAGGACTGACATAGGCATTTACTATTTTCTTAATATCAAATTTGACAAATATGCTACAATGAGACAGGAAGAAAAGCAATTTGGAATTTCTGATATTGCAAAACTGGAGGCTTATATTATTATGGAACGTAGTTTATCAATGGAATTGGTTCGAGTAACAGAAGCAGCAGCAATCGCATCTGCACGTTGGATGGGTCGAGGGTTAAAAAATGAAGCGGATGATGCAGCAACAACTGCGATGCGTACAGTTTTTGACACGATTCCTATGGAAGGCGTAGTTGTAATCGGAGAAGGAGAGATGGACGAAGCACCAATGTTATATATTGGTGAAAAACTTGGTCTTGGAAGCGACGGTCCTCATGTTGACATCGCAGTAGATCCTTTAGAAGGTACAAATATCGTAGCTTCAGGTGGTTGGAATGCACTTGCGGTACTTGCAGTTGCCGATCGTGGAAACTTACTTCATGCTCCAGATATGTACATGGATAAACTTGCCGTAGGACCTGAATCTGTAGGTCTAGTGGATATTAATGCATCAGTTTTAGATAATTTAAAAGCAGTTGCTCGTGCAAAAAATAAAAACATTGAAGATGTTGTGGCTACTATTTTAGGTCGTCCTCGTCATCAAAAAATTATTGATGAAATCAGAGCAGCTGGTGCACGTATAAAACTAATTACAGATGGTGACGTTGCAGGAGCTATTAATACTGCGTTTGATGATACAGGTGTAGATATTTTATTCGGTATGGGTGGTGCTCCAGAAGGAGTTATCGCTGCTGTTGGATTAAAATGTTTAGGTGGAGAAATCCAAGGGAAACTTATTCCTCAAGATGAAGCAGAGCTTGAGCGTTGCATCAAAATGGGATTAGACGTAAACAAAATTTTACGTATGGAAGACTTAGTTAAAGGCGATGACGCTATTTTCGCTGCTACAGGAGTGACAGATGGAGAACTACTTCGTGGAGTGCAATTTAAAGGTGCCTTCAGTTCAACGCATTCCATCGTTATGCGTGCAAAATCAGGTACAGTTCGATTTGTCGAAGGTCGTCACAGTCTTAACAAAAAACCAAACCTAGTTCTATAAAGAAATTTGAAAGCACCTTTTGGTGGAAGTCAGTCTAAGTTCGCGACATCGTGTCGCAACGACTGGCTGACCCACATCCTATGGGCCTCCGAAAAGCGCTGGAAGACTTGCCATAAAGGCGTAGTTTGCCTTTTATGCAAGTCTGAAGCGACCTCGAGGGGCTAGGTGCTGGAGCTAGACAGATCTTGATTAGTAAGTTTATACTTTCTTAGTCTATAAAAAAGAACTTTCCTTTATGTTTTACCCGGCGACCAATCTCTGGCGTCGGGTAACCTCTTATAAAACTTCTTTCTCAATATCTCAAAATAGTAAAACAATAAAAAACAATAAAGAGTGGTGCATACCCATATGACACAAACAACAATTAATGAGTTAGAAAACATGACTCTGAAAGAACTATATACACTTGCGCGAAAATTTAAAGTAGCCGCATATAGTAAACTTTCAAAAAAAGAACTTATTTTTGCAATCTTAAAATCTCGTGCGGAACAAGAAGGATTTTTCTTCATGGAAGGCGTACTTGAAATTATTCAACAAGAGGGCTTCGGTTTCTTGCGCCCGATTAACTATTCACCTAGTTCAGAGGATATTTACATCTCAGCTTCTCAAATAAGAAGGTTTGACCTTCGTAACGGAGACAAAGTAACAGGAAAAGTGCGACCACCAAAAGAAAGTGAACGTTATTATGGCCTGTTACATGTTGAATTGGTCAACGGCGAAGACCCTGAAGTAGCAAAGGAAAGAGTTCATTTTCCTGGACTAACCGCTTTATATCCTGATCGTCATATCAAATTAGAAACGGATCCTGAGAAACTATCGACTCGTATCATGGACTTGGTAGCACCAGTTGGTTATGGTCAACGTGGATTAATAGTAGCGCCACCAAAAGCTGGTAAAACATTACTTATTAAAGAAATTGCTAACGCAATAACTACGAATCATCCAAATGCGGAACTAATTGTTTTATTAATAGATGAGCGTCCAGAGGAAGTAACTGATATTGAGCGTTCGGTAAAAGCAGATGTAGTGAGTTCTACATTTGATGAAGTTCCAGAAAATCATGTAAAAGTGGCTGAGCTTGTACTGGAAAGAGCAATGCGATTAGTTGAACATAAACGCGACGTTATTATTTTGATGGATTCAATTACTCGTTTAGCTCGTGCTTACAACTTAGTTATTCCACCAAGCGGTCGTACACTATCAGGTGGTATTGATCCTGCTGCTTTCCATCGTCCAAAACGATTTTTCGGAGCAGCTCGTAATATCGAAGAAGGTGGCAGTTTAACAATTCTTGCCACGGCATTAGTCGATACGGGATCAAGAATGGATGAAGTAATCTATGAGGAATTTAAAGGAACTGGTAACTTAGAACTTCACTTAGACAGAAGCCTTGCAGAGCGTCGTATCTTCCCAGCGATCGATATTCGTCGTTCAGGAACTAGAAAAGAAGAATTACTTATACCGAAAGAGCAGTTGGACAAACTTTGGGCGATACGTAAAACCTTCTCGGATTCATCTGATTTTGGAGAACGCTTCTTAAGAAAGCTTCGCCAAACCAAAACAAATGAAGGATTCTTCGAACAACTTGCTGTAGAAATGAAAGCGCATAAAAGTGGTAAAGTTTCACTATAAAAAGTAATTACTAAAAACAAATATAAACTAAACATTTGCATTAAACGCATATAGATGGTATTATATTTAACGTAACATCACAATTTTCTGCTACATATGCGATTGACAACAATCGGATCGTGTAAGGTATCAGTATCATAACCAACTCTGTTCCAGATGGTTCAGGGCGAGAGGAGAGATAGAGATGAAAGCAGGAATTCATCCCGATTACAAAGAAGCTACAGTATCATGTTCATGTGGTAACACATTCACAACTGGTTCTGTAAAAAATGACATTAAAGTCGAGTTCTGTAACGAATGTCACCCATTTTACACTGGGCGTCAAAAATTCGCAGCAGCTGATGGCCGTGTGGATCGCTTCAACAAAAAATACGGCATTAAAGAAGAAATTTCAGAAGACCAAGAAAACTAATATTGAAGTACCTGTAGAGCATTTTGCTTTGCAGGTATTTTTATTTTAAGGCAAATATGGTTTCCGTTAACAGTTCACGTATGATATAAATAAGATAGAAAATACATAGCACACAAGGAGACAAATTATGGCGCAATTATTTTACAAACATGGAGCGATGAATAGTGGAAAATCAATAGAGATATTAAAAGTTGCTCATAATTATGAGGAACAGGACAAACCTGTTTTAATATTTACACCAGGAATAGATACACGTGACGAAGTCGGTCATGTTTCTAGTAGAATTGGCTTGAAAAGAAAGGCAACAGCTATTTATGATGAAACTAATCTATTTGAATTAGTTCAGGCAGAATCTATAAAGCCTTACTGTGTATTAATCGATGAAGTTCAGTTTTTAACAAAGGAACATGTTCTGCAACTAACGAAAATAGTAGACGATTTAGATATTCCAGTAATGGGCTTCGGATTAAAAAATGATTTCCAAAATGAACTTTTTGAGGGAAGTCGTTATATGCTAATTTACGCAGACAAAATTGAAGAGATGAAAACTATCTGCTGGTTCTGTCATAAAAAAGCAATCATGAATCTACGAGTTGATGACCAAAGAAAACCTGTCTACACTGGCGAACAAATCCAAATAGGCGGCAATGACTCCTACTACCCAGTATGCAGAAAATGCCACGCCAATCCACCACTATAAGCTACTGAAAATCCACTTCATTTAATTCTATGAAGTGGAATTTTAAAGAATGAAAAGAAAACGATATGTCCTAAGCCTAGTGTTACAGGTGAATTTAAGAATTAAATGTACCGCTGATTTCGGTTACAGGTGGACGCTTTCCGCGGGCGAGGCCGAGCCTCCTCAGTCAGGCGCTACGCTCCTTCCCTGCGGGGTCTCGACTTTCTCGCTTTGATATGAACCCCAAAAGTTGTACTCTTATTATGCCGCTTTTTCATAGTTTAAGCGATACTCAATGGGGCTCATCCCATTGAGTTTTTGTTTGATGCGTAGTGTATTGTAATATTCAATATAGGTTTCTAT
>NZ_FOXU01000017.1 GCF_900115805.1 Psychrobacillus psychrotolerans | reverse complement strand
CACACCCGTTCCCATACCGAACACGGAAGTTAAGCTCTTCAGCGCCGATGGTAGTTGGGGGTTTCCCCCTGTGAGAGTAGGACGTCGCTGGGCACCAAAAAGAAGTCGTTACCGAGTTATATCGGTAACGACTTCTTTTTTTGTTTACTGAAAAAGTAAGCCGAAGGCAGTTACTATATAAGAAAGTGTACGAGCAAGTTGAGAAACGAAGAGTTCGAGTGCAGCTGCCGAAAAAATCTGTCGGCTATTCGCTTTCGTGCTCTGGAGTGTCCTTCTTCGACTAGAAGGTGTAAAGCCTTTTTCTTATTGAATTAACGAATACAGTTTAGTTGTATAATAAAAAACAACCGAAATGAGGGAGTGCATTGTTATTTTGGACCCTCTCTTATTGTTTAACTAATAATGATTTAGCCCATAATATATACATAAACAATTAGGTGGTTATTATGCAATGGAGGATTTATTACAAGATAAACTTCAGACTAATATAGATCGTATTAAAATGAGCTTCAATAATACATCAGATTTAATGATTAGAGAAATGACAGTTGGTCTAAATAAAGAAATATCACAAGAGAAGAAATTAAAACTAGTCTACTTAGATAGTATTATTGATACTACTTTATTACAGGAGTCCGTTATTCTGCCATTGGCAGAGAATTTAAATATAGATAAATCGCAAAGTAAAGAATTAATAAGTTATGTATCTAATACAATCCTTACTACTCCAGGAGTAAAAGTAACCGATTCATACCAAGAATTATTGAGTGCTATTATCCAAGGTAACGCAGTTTTACTTATAGACGGATTTCATGAAGTTATCATTGTTGAGGTTGCTAATTGGGTAGAAAGATCAGTTGAGGAATCGCTAGGCGAACGTTCACCTAAAGGAATTGCTTTAGGGTTTTCTGAAAAAGCGAAAACTAACATTAACATCTTGAGAGGAATTATTAAAACGGAACAATTTAGCATGCAAAAAATGACTTTTGGAACCATAGCTAAAACAGATGTTTTTCTACTCTTCATCAATGGTATTGTAGATAAAGGAATATTAAAAGAAGTACGTAATAGAATTGAGAAATTGGATGTTAAATATATTTTAGAAGCAAAGGTTGTTGCTGAAATAATAGAAGGTAAGTCAAAGTCATTTTTTCCTTTAACAGTATCTTCAGAACGTCCTGATTCAGCAGCTTCAGCTCTTTTTGAAGGTCGTGTAATTGTATTAGTAGACGGTACTCCGCAAGTGATTATTGCGCCATCTTTATTCGCTGAATTATTTCAATCTCCAGATGAATATAATGTTAGTTTTGGACGTTTTACAATTCGATTGATGCGTTTTTTCTCATTTCTTATAGCTATTTTTTCTACTGGTATCTATATTGCCTTAGATAAACATGGTAAAGACTATATACCCCCAAAAATCTATGAAGCATTATTTACCAAGGACGAGTTCTTACCAACGATTTGGGAAGTATTAATACTCAACATAATATTAGCATTATTTATAGATGCAACTTTCAGAGTTCCCAAAAGTGCCATTTTTTTAATATCAATTATAGGAGCTATTTTACTCGGAGACGTAGCAGTTTCGGCTACGTTAATACATCCGATATCTCTTATTGTAGTAGGAATGTCGTGTGTATCTGCATTGGTACTTGCGAATAAGGGACTTTTAGGATCAATAAGGATATTAAGAATTGGTTTCATTTTGATTAGTTACTTATTAGGTTCCGATGGAATATTTATAGGGGCAACTGTATTAATTTTTTATATGATTAGTTTGAAATCAATAGGCGTCCCATATCTTTCACCCTTCATTCCTTTTAGATATATGGAACTTAAAGACACTTTGTATAGAGGTGATTTGAAAAAATTAGCAAACAGTAAACATAGCTTTCCAGATGATAATTAACCGTATTTACTTAAGCCGGCCGGCTATTAATGATAGCTGGCTTTTATTATTTAGAGAACGCTATACATATCTCTTCTATATAGTAGGAACAGGAGGGAAAGTAGCTGTTCTTACATTAAATATAGAATTCTAAAAGAAAATTGGAAAAGACCTTGCCAATGACCATTATAAGTGGTATAGTTATCAAGTTGTCACTTTAACAAGTGACGTTAAACAAAAAAACAATTTAAAAAAAGTTGTTGACAATCACATCAGAAATTGATATGATATATAAGTTGTCAAAACGACATTACAACAACATGAACATTGAAAACTGAACATGCAAAACGTTAAGAAACATAGCTTTCAACTAACTTGTTAGGATGATAGCAAAACAATTTTGGACATCATTTAATGATGATGCCAGCAAAACAAAATGAGCTTTTAAACTAGTTCTAATTTGTTTGCTTTCAATGTGCTCTGCATACCGGAAGCAAACTATTATGGAGAGTTTGATCCTGGCTCAGGACGAACGCTGGCGGCATGCCTAATACATGCAAGTCGAGCGAATGACGAAGAAGCTTGCTTCTTCTGATTTAGCGGCGGACGGGTGAGTAACACGTGGGCAACCTGCCCTGTAGATTGGGATAACTCCGGGAAACCGGGGCTAATACCGAATAATCCATTTCCTC
>NZ_FOXU01000008.1 GCF_900115805.1 Psychrobacillus psychrotolerans | reverse complement strand
AGAAGAAGCAAGCTTCTTCGTCATTCGCTCGACTTGCATGTATTAGGCATGCCGCCAGCGTTCGTCCTGAGCCAGGATCAAACTCTCCATAATAGTTCGCTTTCAGTATGCAGAGCATATTGAGAGCGAACAAATTAGAACTAGTTTAAAAGCTCATTTTGTTTTGCTGGCATCATCATTAAATGATGTCCAAAATTGTTTTGCTATCATCCTAACTAAGTTAGTTGAAAGCTATATTTCTTAACGTTTTGCATGTTCAGTTTTCAATGTTCATTTTGTTGTGTCGTTTTTTGCGACTTCTCTAATTTACCATCGTACTCGGTAAGTGTCAAGAAGTTTTTCTAAAAAACTTTTTCACTATTATTTGTTTGAAATAGTTTGTGTTGTTTTGACGACGCTTATTATAATACCATGCATTTATTTATTATGTCAACAATAAAAACGAACAAATTTCATTGTTCGTTTTTAAATGTTGTTTCTACATCATCACTTTGTAGTATCTATGCATGATCGCGTTGCTTTTGGTTTGCTGTTCTTCAATTGAAATATACCCTTTATCTATTAGAAACTCGATGAAAACCTCTAAATCTACAGAGTAGTTTTTAAGCTCTTCTTGCTCATGAATTTCTTGGATCGTCCAAAACTCTTTTGACCCAAGTACTTCTATAATGTGTTGCGCTCCATCTTTTGATCGGGAATGAATCAAAAAGTCACTCGCTAAAAACAAAAGCTCTAATCTTTTTTCTAATGATTCATCACTAGAGATTAACTCATCGTACAATTTATATATAGAAGGATCTAATGCTTTTACTTGATTCCATACCATCACTTCTGGGTGCATACCATTTTCAAAAACAGCTAATCGTGCTAGATGATGTAAAGAATCTACCATATGATTATAAGCATCTAAGAAATTACGTTGTTCAAAAAATAGCTTCCCTTCTAAATACCGTCTCGTTAGTTTGGCAAACTCTATACCCATTCGAGCTTTTCTTCCGTTTATCGGAAATACGTATAGCTCTTGTTTTAAACTTTCTACATATTCATTGCGATCAAATACCACACGACCGTTGATTAACCAATCCACCAGTTTCGGGTTAGTTCCCAACAAGAGCCATTTTCTTAACTGCTTTTCTGTAATTATATGAAGCGCAGTTTTTTTATCCTCATACGTATAATGCTTTGTAAAAACAGGTACCTCAGATTCTTTCGTTAATATTAATAAAATAGAGTCAAACATATCTGTAATAGGACTAAAATCTGCCCGTTTCTCTACTAAAATAACACCAAGTGTATTAGGTTCACTTGCTCTTTCTTGATAAATCGGTCTCAATAACGCTTCCAAAATGAAGCCTCCTTTATTTACTTCTACTTATAAATTTTCGACAACTTTTCTATATTTCCTTCTATAATTCATTCCTAACTTAACTTTATACTAAAATATGATATAGTGTATGTAGAAATTAGGAGGCTGAAAAATGAAACCCTATAAAAACAAAATAAATCGTATACGTTCGTTTGCACTTGGACTTATATTCTTTGGTTTTATCATTATGTACGGTGCAATCTTTTTTAAAGATAACGGTATATTAGTTACCATTTTCGTAACGCTGGGGCTACTATCTATTTTAGCTAGTACAGCAGTCTATGGCTGGATTGGATTATTATCAACAAAAGCAGTGCCTGTTGTATGTCCTAACTGTGGTAAGCATACTAAAGTATTAGGTAGAGTAGATATGTGTATGTATTGTAAAGAACCTTTAACGCTAGATCCTAATCTTGAAGGTCAAGAATTTGATGAAGCATTGAATAAAAAAAGATAATGGACACTTTGCTTTTTTAGCAAAGTGTTTTTTCTATTCTAAGTAGGTAGAAGGTGGAAGTGAAAATGCTATGTTTTCAAATAAAAAACCGAGCGTGTCTTACTACGCTCGGTTTTGCTTATTGAACTTTAGTTGCATGCTCTTTGCATGTTGGACAAACACCGTAAATTTCCATTCGATGATAACTTACATCAAACCCAGTTAAATGAGAAGCTAAATGTTCTACTTCATCTAATCCAGGATAATGAAAATCAACAATTTTACCGCAAGCGTCGCAAATCATATGATAATGATCATTCGTAACAAAATCAAAACGACTAGAAGAATCGCCGTAGGTTAACTCTTTAACGAGTCCTGCTTCTCTAAAAACACGTAAATTATTATAAACCGTTGCAACACTCATGCTAGGAAATTTACTTTCTAGTGCTTTATATATATCGTCCGCTGTGGGATGTGACATAGATTGGATAATAAATTCCAGTATCGCATGGCGTTGAGGTGTAATTCGTACACCAGTCGATTTTAATGTATCTAAAGCATCTCTTAAATGTACTTCCGTCATCGCAATGCACCTCTTTTCATATTCATTCTTTAATTATAATTGTTACAATAAGTATAAATAGAAAGGGCATGAACTGTCAAATTTATTACTCGTTAAGGAAAGATATACATAGATTAGTAACCCTTTTCCAAATCAATCTCATTTTCCAGTGGCTTTTGCTCCATCCAAGCATTTAAATTACTTGAGAAAATTTGTAGCGCTCTTATTACATATTGAGAAGAGTGACTGGAGATATGTGGAGAAACGATTACATTATTCATACTCCAAAATGGGTGTTCTGCGGCAAGTGGTTCCTTCTCAAATACATCCAGTACAGCATATGCGATTCTCTCTTCTTCTAATGCACGTAGTAAGTGTTGTTCTTTCACTAAATCACCACGTCCAAAATTCATAAAGATTGCACTCTGCTTCATAGACTGTAAATGCTCGTATGTGATTAATCCCTTTGTTTGCTCCGTACTTGGTAGAATGGAAATAACAATATCCGCTTTCGGTAAAACTTCATTTAGTTTATCGAAGGTAACTATTTCGTCCATAAATGGAGGCAGTTTTCCACTGCTATTACATCCAATTGTGTGCACGCCAAAAGCCTGTAGTATTCTTCCTACTTCCCCGCCTATTGCACCGGGACCTAATATGATCGCAGTTGAACCTAGTAATTCGGTTGGAGACACACGCTTAGACCAT
Source organism: Psychrobacillus psychrotolerans (assembly GCF_900115805.1). Classification (GTDB taxonomy): domain Bacteria; phylum Bacillota; class Bacilli; order Bacillales_A; family Planococcaceae; genus Psychrobacillus; species Psychrobacillus psychrotolerans. The sequence continues at coordinate 182,908 of NZ_FOXU01000008.1, read as the reverse complement.
TCCCCTTTTCGTTGATTTTCATTGATCAACGGGAGTGACTTCTTAATAGAAAGTATATGGGCTAAAATCGTTTCTGCCATTGGAGTTTTGTGAATTCCTCGTACATTGGTAACGACAATGCCTCGCTTTGCAATTTCCAGTAACGGCATTTTTTCTAACCCAGCAGAAGCCACCATAATCCATTTTAGCTGTTCGGCAGTTTTGAGGTGAGGTGCATCTATGTCCTCGCCGTACGTAACTAGAATTGACGCTGACTTTAGCAGTTCTTCATTTAAACCTTTTTGAAATATAAATTCTGCATGTGGGAACTTTTTTACTAATTCATCCTGTTGCTCCTGCTTTGGTAAAAAAGAAAACAATATACTCATATTATTGCCCTTCAGTCACTAATGATTTTAATGTTAGAAGTGCTTCTTCTACGTGTCCGTCGACTTTAACTTTATTCCATTCTTTTACGACCGTTCCAGTAGGATCGATTAAAAAAGTAGAACGTTCGATACCCATATACTCTTTTCCAAAATTCTTTTTCAACTTCCATACTCCATATGCCTCCGATACTTCATGCGTATCATCTACTAATAGCGAAAATGGAAGACCATGCTTGTGTATAAATTTTGTATGGGCCTTTTCATCATCTGCGCTAACTCCAAGAATAACTGCATTTAAGTCAGTGAAACTTGTATGAGCCGCTTTAAAATCACATGCTTCCGTTGTACAGCCCGGTGTAGCATCCTTTGGGTAAAAATACAAAACGACATATTTCTTCCCTGCAAAGTCTTTTAATGAAATAATTTCTCCTTTTTCATTTTTCAATGAAAAGTTAGGTGCTACCATGCCTTCTAGTTTTTCCATCATAATCCCTCCTATTATATATATCGTAACGAAGTTAGTCACTTTGTTCAATTTTCTTAGCAATTTTCAATATTATTGTCTACAATTAAGAGGAACTTAAAGAATTAGTATACTAGACAATAATTGAATAGAAACGTTATACTTTCTATCTGTAAACAAACTGAGCGGAGGCTAGGACATTGAAACAAACACAATCAGAAAAAATTCAAATTGAGGCACTAGAACATATAGTAGGTGGTGTAAACAGTCCATCACGATCATATAAAGCAGTAGGTGGAGGAGCACCTATCGTTATGGAAAGAGCAGAAGGTGCTTATTTTTATGACGTGGATGGCAATAAATATATCGACTATTTAGCGGCATACGGACCTATTATTACAGGTCATGCACATCCTCATATTACCGAGGCCATCACAAAAGCGGCACAAACTGGTCTGTTATATGGGACTCCAACAAAACATGAAGTAACCTTTGCAAAAATGTTAAAGGATGCTATTCCCTCAATGGACAAAGTTCGTTTTGTTAACTCTGGAACAGAAGCAGTAATGACAACAATTCGAGTTGCTCGTGCTTATACTGGAAGAACAAAAGTGATGAAATTCGCGGGATGCTATCATGGCCACTTTGATTTAGTACTAGTTGCAGCTGGTTCAGGTCCTGCTACATTAGGTACTCCTGACTCTGCGGGTGTTTCTAAAGAAACAGCGAAAGAAGTAATTACTATTCCATTTAATGATCCAAAAGCTTTTGAGGAAGCTATGGAGAAATGGGGAGACGAATTAGCTTGTATTTTAGTGGAGCCAATCGTAGGAAACTTTGGAATGGTAGAGCCAAATGAAGATTTCCTTCCACTAGTTCATAAATTGGCAAAAGATAAAGGTGCACTAGTTATTTACGACGAAGTAATTACCGCATTCCGTTTCCATTACGGCGCAGCATCTACTATGTTAGAGCAAACACCTGACTTAACAGCATTAGGTAAAATCATCGGTGGAGGTCTTCCAATAGGTGCTTACGGCGGCAGAAAAGAAATTATGGAGCAAGTTGCCCCATTAGGACCAGCATACCAAGCGGGAACTATGGCAGGTAATCCAGCGTCTATGCAAGCGGGTATTGCTTGCTTAGAAGTTTTACAAACTCCTGGGTTATATGATGAACTCGATAGACTAGGTGGACTGCTTGAGGTCGGTATTTTAGAAGCAGCCAAGAAAAATAATGTGACCATCACTATTAATCGTATTAAAGGAGCACTTTCCGTTTACTTCACAGATGTGAAAGTAGAGAATTATGAACAAGCAGAAGCAAGTGATGGGGAAATGTTTGCGAAGTTCTTTAAGTTAATGTTAAACCAAGGTATTAACTTGGCACCTTCAAAATACGAAGCTTGGTTTATCACAACTGCGCATACAGAAAGTGATATTCAAGAAACACTTTCTGCAGTTAATAATGCATTTGCTAAACTTCAATAAACAAGTGCGCTGTTTCTTACGAAAGGATTGGATTTAATGAAATTAGGAGCTCGAATATTTAAAACTGGAGTAGCTATTGTATTTTCTTTATTCATAGCTGAATTACTTCAGCTTCCCAATCCTGTATTTGCAGGAATAGCAGCTATTTTCGCCATTCAACCTTCTATATATAGGTCGTATAAAACAGCCACTGAACAAATTCAAGGGAACTTAATCGGAGCCATTGTTGCGGTTATCTTCTCTTTAGTTTTCGGAAAAGATTATGTAATCGTAGGATTTGCCGCAATCATCACCATTACAATTATGCTTAAACTAAAATTAGAGAAAGCCTTAACACTAGCTCTTGTTACGGTAATTGCGATTATGGAAATACAAGGAGATGACTTTCTACTATTTGCAGTATTACGATTTGCTACCATTCTAGTTGGAGTAATATCTGCTTTTATTGTGAATTTAGTATTTTTACCTCCTAAGTTTGAAAAGAAGCTATTCAATGCAATTCACTATACACAGGACGAAATAATTCGTTGGTTACGAATAGCAGTTCGACAAGCATCCGATCATCAATCGACTAAACAAACCATTAGTCAATTAAATGAAAGACTTGTTCGTGTTGATCAAATATACTCATTCTTTAAAGAAGAACGTGGATACACTAAGAAAGCAAACCACACAAAGGGAAGAAAATTAGTCGTCTACCGCGAATTAATTTCGGCTTCCTATAAAAGCTTAGATGTACTAAAAAAGTTGCATCACCATGAGCATGAATTTACTCTTCTTCCCGAACATTTTCTAATGATGATAAAGGAAAGATTGGATACTCTATTAACCTATCATGAACAGCTCCATTTGAAATTCATCGGTAAGTTAAGACCCGAGCATATTGAAGAGAACGATTCCGAGGCATTTTTACAAAGGCAAGAAGTAATGGATATTTTCGTCAAACAAATTACTATTACACAAATGGAAGAGGAGTTTTCTTCATACCATCTGCTACATTTACTATCTGCTATTTTAAGCTATGAGGAACAATTGGAACATGTGGATAAACTCATCACCTCATATCAAAACTTTCATAGCGAAGAGCTGACTGTTGAAATTGAAGAAACGCCTTATTAAAAAAACTGGTTAATCGTGAGTTTTCTCGCGACCAACCAGTTTTTTTTTTTAGATATTAGTAGTTGGATTGTCCGATTATTGTATTAGCAAATACAACAAATAAATTAGTAACGCCTCGTAAAAGTTCTTCTAAAAAAATGCCACTTAGCGTTAGAATGCTAAGTGGCACGGTTATTAATTTTTCATCTTCGGATCTAGTGCATCTCGGAGTCCATCACCCATCAAGTTAAATCCTACAACTGTTAACATTATTGCTACTCCTGGGAAAATCATCGTCCACGGTGCATTTCTTAAATACATACGGGCATCCGCTAGCATTTTCCCCCATTCAGGAGCAGGCGCTTGAGCTCCCAATCCTAAGAACCCTAGAGCAGCTGCTTCAATAATAGCTGAAGCGATTGCCAGTGTTCCTGCAACAATAACCGGTGCCATAGAATTAGGTAGAATATGAGAAAACAAAATTCGAATGTCCCTCATCCCAATTGCTTTAGCAGATGTTATGTACTCTTCTTCTTTAATACTTAGAACTTTCGAGCGTATTAGGCGACCAAAGTTAGGAATATTAATAATCGCAATAGCAATCAATGCATTTTGTAAAGATGGTCCTAAGACAGAAACTACAGCAATGGCCAATAATATACTTGGAAAAGCTAACATGATATCGAAAATTCTTGAAATAATCATGTCTATCCATTTCCCATAGTAACCTGCAATAATACCTAAAATACTACCAGCTACTACAGAACCAATAACAGAGAAAAACCCTACCATTAAGGAGATTCTAGCTCCATAAATAATTCTAGAGAATATATCACGACCAAAATCATCCGTACCAAACCAATACTTACTAGACGGTGGTTTCAATCGATCTGTTAAAAGCTGATCATTAATACCTTGTGGTGCAAGCCAAGGACCAAAAAATGCTAAAAATAAGAAGAATAAGACAATCCCTGCTCCTACAAGCGCTCCTTTGTTTTTTCGAAAGCTACGCCATGCATCTCGCCAAGGACCGGTCGACGTTTCTTTAGTTACTATTAGTTGATCATTTGTCGCATTCGGAACCATTTCGGACATATCTATTCCTCCTTTTAATCATATTTAATCCTCGGATCTACTAACCCATATAAAATATCTACAAATAAGTTAATCATCACGAATATAAAAGCGACAACCAATATACCCGACTGAATTACTGGATAATCACGGAACGAAATAGCTTCGTAAATATACCTGCCGATTCCTGGCCATCCGAAGATAGTCTCCGTTAAAATAGCGCCTCCAAGTAAAAGCCCAGTTTGAAGTCCAATTACAGTTAATACGGGTATAATTGCATTTTTTAAAGCATGTTTGTAAACTACAAAAAACATTTTCTGCCCTTTAGCTCTAGCAGTACGAACATAATCCGCTCTCATTACTTCAAGCATACTTGATCTAGTCATACGAGCAATTATCGCCATCGGAATTGTTGCTAACGCAATACCAGGTAATATTAAATGTTTCAGTACAGTACCTAGTTGATCGAATCTTCCCTGTATAATTGTATCTATTACATACAAGCTCGTGATGGAGTTAATGGGATCTCGAACCTCTTCTCGACCAGTCGTTGGAAGCCATTGTAATTCAATACCAAAAATCCACTGTTCCATCAATCCTAACCAAAAAATTGGCATGGATACTCCGATTAAAGCTAAGACCATTGCCATATAATCAAACCAAGAGTTTTGGAACCAAGCCGATATAATACCTGCATTAACTCCAATTATTACTGCAATAATAATGGCAAAGAAAGCTAGCTCCATTGTTGCAGCCAAGTATGGCCAAATCTCTTTAGCAACTGGTTGAACCGTTCGCATAGATTCGCCCAAATCACCTTTTAGAAGACCAGCTAAATAGTCAAAGTATTGTGTATACCAAGGCTGGTTCAAGCCTAGTTTAATCTCCAATGCTTCTATCGCTTCTTTAGATGCTAATTGTCCTAATATTACTTGTGCGGGATTACCAGGAATTGCTCGTATGATCATGAAAACAACAAATGTCATACCAAGTAATACAGGTATCAATTGTAATAATCGTTTACCGATATAGTGAAGCATTTTCTTCACCTCTCTAATTTAAATTAAGAAAAGCACAAACGCCTATGTAATTGGAAGTCAGTATATGATTATGATCGTCGTGTCACAACTACTGACCCTCATCATACGCCCCTGATATCTTGAAGCAACTCGAGGGACTAGACGTTGGAGCTAAACAAATGCTGAAAAAATACAATTTCTAATTTAATGAATAAAGGGGAGAAATCACGAAGACCTCCCCCCTTAAGCTTATTACTTAAAGTCGACCTTGTTTAATCTATCAGAACCAGTTGGATGTGGGAAGAAATTAGTAATTTCAGCATCTCCAGCTAGTAATGGTGTTGAGTGAGCAAGTGGAACCCACGGAGCATCCTCAAAGATTAATTCTTGTGCTTGTTTATAAAGTTCATTACGTTTGTCTTCGTCTACTTCTGTTTGTGCTTCGATTAAGATTTTATGTGTCTCATCGTTTTTGTAGTAGCTATAGTTGTTACTTCCGATATTATCTTCGTCAAGTAAAACATAGATAAAGTTGTCCGCATCTCCGTTATCACCAGTCCAACCTAATAAGAATGCATCTGCTTCACCATTTTTAGCTTTTTCTAAATAAGTAGCCCATTCGTAAGATACGATATTAGCAGTGATACCAACATCAGCTAAGTTCTTTTGAATAGCTTCCGCAACTTTTGCACCATCTGGCATATAAGGACGTGGTACAGGCATTGCCCATAGTTCCATTTCAAAACCGTCAGCCATACCAGCATCTGCTAATAATTGCTTCGCTTTTTCTGGATCGTACTCATAACCCGGAATATCTTCATTGTATCCACTAATAGAAGATGGCATAGGGTTTTTCGCTACCTCTGCACGACCTTCAAAGAAAGCGTCCACAATAGCTTGTTTATCAATTGCATAGTTTACAGCTTGACGAACTTTTGGGTTATCGAATGGAGGACGAGTATTTGTTAACCCAAGGTACCCAACATTCATAGATGGACGTTCAAATAGTTGTAGAGCTGCCTCTGACTCAACTGTAGCTCCGTCCGAAGGATTTACACCATCAGCTAAATCAATTTCTCCAGTTAAAAGAGAGTTTAAACGAGCAGAGTTATCAGGAATTGCACGGAAAACAACACGATCTAATTTCGGCTCTTCTGAATTCCAATACTCTTCATACTTTTCAATAGTGATAGAATCATTACGTTTCCACTCTACAAATTTGAATGGTCCTGTACCGACTGGGCTATCTCCATATTTATCTCCTGCTGCTTCAAATGCAGTTGGACTTGCAATAGCGAATGGACTCATTGCAATATTTTTCAAGAAAGGTGCTTGTGCACGCGTAAGTTTGAATATTACCGTGTAATCTCCCTCAGCAGTAACTGATTCAATTACATGACCTTCATCACCAGCATATCCACCGAACATAGACCCATAATATGGGAATAGATCTTCAGAACCACTAGCCCAACGTTCAAAGTTTTTAACAACTGCTTCTGCATTAAAATCAGTTCCATCATGGAATTTTACACCTTCACGAAGTGTGAATGTATACGAAAGTCCATCTTCTGATGGCTCCCACTTTGTAGCTAATCCTTCATTAATTGTTGTATCTTGCTCACCAAAGTTTAATAAAGTTTCTTGCACGTTTTGTGTAACTTTGAATGATTCACCATCCGTTACAGCAGCTGGATCTAGTGAAACAGAATCTCCTCCACGACCAAAGATTAATACTTTATCTTCCGCAGTTTCTGTAGTTCCCTTGTCATTATCTTTTTTTGTATCGCCGTCTGATGAATCGTCAGATGAACACGCAGCAAGTACCATAGTAAGTGCAACGAACATCAGCAGCAAAAATGACCATATCTTCGTTTTTCCCATTTGGACCCCTCCAATTATTTATTTATTATCAATGTTGCAATTGCTCATTATATAAATGGCATGCAACAAAATGACCTGTTTTAGCTTCTTGTAATTGTGGAACATCCTTCACACAAATATCCATCTTAAAAGGACATCTTGTATGGAAGGTACACCCAGAAGGTGGATTTGAGGGACTTGGAATGTCTCCTTCTAAAATAATTTGTTCCCGTTTAAACTCCGGATCTGGAACTGGAACTGCAGAAAGTAAAGCTTTTGTATAAGGATGTAAAGGTTCAGCATACATGGATTCACTTGTAGCGAGTTCTACCATTCTTCCTAAATACATTACCCCTACACGATCACTGATATGGCGAACAACTCCCAAATCATGAGCAATAAAGATATAAGTTAACTTGAGCTCCTTCTGTAAATCTTGCATGAGATTCAAGACTTGTGCCTGTATCGAAACGTCGAGTGCCGACACTGGCTCATCCGCTATTATCAACTTCGGATTAGTCATCAATGCTCTTGCTATTCCTATACGTTGCCTTTGTCCTCCACTAAATTGATGTGGATAACGTTTGGCATGATAGCTACTTAAACCGACAATTTCTAGAAAGTCATGTACTTTCTTTTTTCTACTCTTTGGGTCTCCAATATTATGGACAATTAAAGGCTCCATTAGAATCTTTTCAATTGTATGACGTGGATTTAAAGAAGCATAAGGATCTTGGAATACCATTTGTATTTCACGTCTAGCTTTTCTCATCTCATCATTTGAAATACTCGTTAGTTCTTTTCCGTTAAAGGTCACTTTTCCTTCAGTAGGCTCTAGTAATCTCATAAGCATCCTGCCTGTAGTAGATTTACCACAACCAGATTCACCCACTATTCCTAGAGTTTCTCCTTCATTTACAAAGAAAGAAATATCATCTACAGCTTTCACATTACCTGTATGTTTTCCTAACATCCCAGTACGTATTGGAAAATACTTTTTCAATCCTTCAACTTTTAACAGCGGCTCTGTCATCTTGCAAAACCTCCTTTTCATCGTATAAGAAGCATCTTGTTTTATGACCTTCCGCTGTTTCATATAGAGGAGGATTTTCTTCCGTACATCTTCCTACTACAAATTCACAGCGAGCTGCAAATCTGCAACCTTGTTTGATTGATCCAGGTTTTGGAACACTCCCAGGAATAGAGTAGAGGCGCTGTTTTTTATATCGCATATCTGGCACAGAAGCAATCAAACCTTTTGTATATGGATGCTGTGGGTTATTAAAGATTGTATCCACGGTGCCCTCTTCTACTACTTTTCCTGCATACATCACTACAACTCGTTCACAAGTTTCAGCTACTACGCCCAGATCATGCGTTATTAATATTACCGCCGTATTCAGCCGTTCATTTAACTCGCGCATTAACTTTAATATTTGGGCTTGAATAGTTACATCTAAAGCTGTTGTCGGTTCATCAGCTATCAAGAGCTTGGGATCACAAACTAATGCCATAGCTATCATTACACGTTGTCTCATTCCACCGGAGAGCTGATGTGGATAGTCATTCATAAGTTCTTCTGCTCTCGGAAGTCCAACTAGTTTTAGCATTTCTATCGCTCTTGCTTTCGCTTTCTTTTTGTTCCAGTCTTTCTTATGTAAGGTTATTGCCTCTAGTAATTGATTTCCAATTGTAAATAAAGGATTTAATGATGTCATTGGTTCTTGGAAAATCATTGCCACATCGTTGCCGCGAACTTTGCGCATTTCTTTCTCAGAAAACTTTGTTAAGTCTTTGCCCTCAAACAATATTTGACCACTCGTAATTTTCCCTGGTGGACTTGGAACTAGTCCCATGATGGAAAGAGAAGTAACACTTTTTCCACATCCTGATTCTCCAACAATACCTAGAATCTCGCCTTCTCTTACATGAAAATCAATATGATCTACGGATGGAATAACACCATCATCTGTGAAAAAGGACGTTTGAAGATCTTTCACTTCCAAAATTGTTTGTCGTTCACTCATGATGTTCCCTCTTTTCACAAATATTTGAATCTTCTAACTAAAGTACTATAAATGATATTTTACACAAAAAATTCTGTTATGCAACACTTTTCTGAAAAGTCATACGACTATCCTCCCTTCCTAAATATAAAAAAACATCTTATAAGCGGAAGAAACACTTATAAGATGTTTGAGTATTATTCTGTATCAAGTTGTTGAATTTGAAATAGATTGTAATAAGTATTTTTTTGTTTCATCAATTGCGCATGTGAACCGTTCTCAATCACTTTACCATTTTCAATAACGATTATATTATCGGCATGCGTAATAGTAGATAGACGGTGTGCTACGATTATGGTCGTACGATTGGAAGCTAGCTTCTCTAAAGAATCCTGTATTAAAGATTCACTCTCTAAGTCTAATGCTGAAGTTGCTTCATCTAGAACTAAAATAGATGGATTTTTCAAAAATACTCTGGCGATCGCAACACGCTGCTTTTGACCTCCTGAAAGTTTCACTCCACGCTCGCCGACTTTTGTTTCATATCCTTCAGGAAGCTCCATGATAAAGTCATGTGCGTTTGCTGCTATAGCCGCTTCCACTACTTCTTCATCTGTAGCACCAGGTTTCCCCATTAATATATTGGACTTGACCGAATCACTAAAAAGAATATTATCTTGTAGCACTATACCAATTTGCTTTCTTAAGGATTCAATGGTGACATCACGAACATCCTTACCGTCAATTAGTATTTGTCCCTTAGTAACATCATAAAATCTAGGAATTAAGCTAATAATAGTCGATTTACCACCGCCACTCATACCTACAAAAGCTACTGTTTCTCCTGCATTAACACGGAAATCGATATCCTCTAAAATCATATGTCCATCTTTTTCATACTGGAATGATACGTTAGAAAATGTCACTTCTCCGCTAGAGGTTCCTAAAGTAGAAGCACCTTTTTTATCGACAATATCATACTCTTCATCCATTAGCTCAAATACACGATCCATCGAAGCGAATGATTGCGTTAATGTTGTGGATGAATTTACTAAACGTCTTAACGGGCTGTATAAGCGCTCCACATAAGCAATAAATGCAGCCATTGTCCCTACAGAAAGTCTTCCATGAATAGCTTCATAACCCGCATAAGCAATAACAAGTAAAGGAGCAATATCTGTAATCGTATTAACTACTGCAAATGCTTTTGCATTCCATACTGTTTGTTTTACTGCTGCATCTAAAAATTCTCCATTTGTCTCATTAAACAATTTTTGTTCATGTTTTTCTAGCGTAAAGGTTTTAATAATACTCATTCCTTGTACACGCTCATGTAAGTAACTTTGAACACCAGCTAATGCTTGAGAACGCTCTTTTGTTAAATCCCGTAATCTTCCGAAGAAGTATTTAACGCTGAATGCATAGAACGGAAATGCTAATAATGTAACTAAAGTAAGCTTTACATTCATCGTTAACATGATGCCGATAGCGATTAAAATAGTCGCTAGGTCCAACCAGACGTTCATCAATCCAATCATGACAAAGTTTTTCGTCTGCTCCACATCATTGATAACTCGAGAAATAACCTCGCCAGCACGTGTGTTGGAGTAGTACTTTAAGCTAAGCTTTTGTAAATGGATATACATTTTCTTACGTATATCAAACAAGATTTTATTACTCACTAATTGCGCTAAGTATTGTCTATAATACTCTATTGGTGGTCGGACGATTAAGAATACTAATGCAGTCCCGCCAAGCCAATATATTAATTGAGTCATTTTTTCATCATTGGTTAATGCTTCTGCTCCGATAATATCATCAATTACAATCTTGATAAGAATCGGAATAAATAATGGGATAGCAAATTTTATAACCCCTATGACGATTGTCAAGAAAATTTGAAAGTTATACGGTTTTACAAATTCCATATATCTTTTCATCGAATTCATATAAAAACTCCCTTCTACCATGAGAAAAACCTGTTGCATATTTCAACAGGTTTCTCTAACTACTCATTCAACTGTTTTTGAAAATGATAACGACTTGTCCAAGCCTCAATAAAATCTGGTGCAAACGGACCTTTTCTTTGTTTGATCCAGGAAATGAGCTTCTCGACATTTCGATTTAAAATACCATCAATTTCTTCTGGATACTTCATTTCTTTTTTATGTTGCTCATATTCGTCTTCATCCAGAATTGTGTAGGTCATATCAGGAAATACCTTCACATCTAAATCATAATCAATGTACTTTAGCATTCCATTGTTATAGACAAATGGAGAACTCATGTTGATGTAATAGTATACACCATCTTCTCGTAGCATACAAATAATGTTAAACCAATATTCTGCATGAAAGTAACAAATAGAAGGTTCTCTAGTAATCCAAGTTCTACCATCGGATTCAATTACAAGTGTTCGTTCATTTGCTCCAATTACAATATTTTTGGTTCCTTTTAAAACCATCGTTTCTTGCCAGACCCGGTGGATTCGACCATTATGCTTGTAGCTGTGAATTTGAATAGTTTCTCCTTCATTTGGAATCGCCATGATTTAGCCACCTTTTCATCAAGCGTAAATTTAGAATTTTTATACTTATTTTCTTATTATAGCAATTCAATGTAAAAAACTATAGTAAAAAAATCAGCGAGGGTTATTTACCCTCGCTGATTTTTGGTGAATCCATGTTATTTAGTTCGGTTAGAAGAACGATTTGCTTGTGGACCGCTAGCTTGTTGTTTTTTCAACTCTGCTTGACGATTTTGTTCTTTAACTTTTTGAATATCAGTTTCAGAAGCAAACTCTTGGTTTTGGTTCTGCTGTTTTCTGTTATTCTTCATGGATTGTTCACCTCCGTACATTCCTATCATGTGCAGATGGCATAATTTTATTCATTCTTTGAGTCAATTTCATATAGAGTACTAGCAATAAAAGAAATTTCTACACGGATGTGCGCTGCCGCACACTACGCATGAGCCTTTAAGGATGAGTCACTCCGTTCCTTCACCCTTTTAAAGTCTCATTCTTCGCGCTCATGCGGCTTGGAAGGCGCACATCCAACCGACCACTGTATATGAAGTATATAGCTACTATAAATAGTTAGTCATTTATGAATCTAGCTTACATTTGCATCTTCGCCTTAAAGTTTAGATAGACAGTCTTCATTATACCAATGAGTCAATTTCATATAGAGTACTAGCAATAAAAGAAATTTCTACACGGATGTGCGCTGCCGCACGCTACGCATGAGCCTTTAAGGATGAGTCACTCCGTTCCTTCACCCTTTTAAAGTCTCATTCTTTGCGCTCATGCGGCTTGGAAGGCGCACATCCAACCGACCACTGTGTATGAAGTATATAGCTACTATAAATAGATAGTCATTTATGAATCTAGTTTACATTTGCATCTTCGCCTTCAAGTTTAGATAGACAGTCTTCATTATACCAATATAAGAAGTTTTACTCAGATGTGGCCGTTGCACGCCACGCATTTATGTCTTCCTAGCTGAAAAATTAGTGGGAGTGTAAGACACTACATTTTTAACGATCTTCCGCCATCGACAATAATTGTTTGGCCTCTAATCATGGAAGCGTCATCAGATAGCAAGAACATAGCTGTTTTGACCATGTCATCTATTTCTACCATCCGTCCTGCTGGTGTATTTACTCTGGCATCGTCTAGTAATTCATCTCGATTTGGAAAATGCTTGAGTGCGTCAGTGTCGAGCGCACCACCAGATACAGTATTTACTACAATTCCTTTAGGTGCAAGCTCCACTGCTAAATACCTTGTGAGTGATTCTATTGCGGCTTTTGAAACTCCGACTGTTGTGTAGTTTTCTAAATAACGGATAGACCCTAAAGAACTGATCCCCAAAATTTTCCCACCGTCTGGCATTAACTTAGCCGCTTCTTGGGCACCAAATAACATTCCTTTGGCGTTAATATTCATTGTCCAGTCCCAATGTGATTCCTCTAATTCCATAATAGGTCTTAAAACACCGGAAGCAGCATTGCTAACAAAAATATCTAAACGACCAAACTCTTCTTTAATAGTGTGGAACATATCACGAAGCTTTTCCACATCTCCTACATTCGCCTTTACTAAAAGTGCTTTTCTTCCTAGGTTTTCAATTTCCTTCACTGTCTCAAGAGCAGCGGTTTTACTTCGAGCATAGTTTACGACGATATCATATCCGTTTTTGGCAAGTTCGATAGCAATAGCTTTCCCTAAACCTCTGCTACTACCTGTAACTAAAGCTACTTTATTTGTTGTCATTTTCAAATCTCCCTCTCTTTCCATGCATTCCAAATTTTCAACATCGGGACGGGCATCGGTTGTAGATTTATTTCTTCTATAGTAAGCCACTTACAACGATTAGGAAGCTCTTTTTCCTGCTTCAAGATTGCTTCAAAACTTTCCATTTCCCATACTAGGTGCGAAAACACATGTTTAAACTCATTGATTAACGGACCTTTTTCAATCTCTATTCCGTAATCATGTTCGACAATCTCTTCTACTGTATGGTTAGGCGTTGGTAACTCTACCATTGGGAATTGCCACATATTCGCTAGTAAGCCTTTAGAAGCTCGTTTTTCAAGTAATACATGTCCATCCTTATTCTGTATAACTACTGTTTTCACTTTATGGGTCTTTGATTTCTTTTGAATTGTTTTTATAGGCAACTCATCTTGCACACCTTCAAAAAATGCAGAGCAATTTTCTCTCAATGGACACAAAAGACATTTTGGTTTAGTTGGGGTACAAATTACTGCACCTAGTTCCATAAGACCTTGGTTAAAGGCAGAGGGATTTTCACGATCTATCAAATCCATTACTGCCTCTTCAAATATTTTCTTTGTTTTTGGCTTCGCAATGTCTTCTTTTATCAATAAGACTCTAGAAAGTACACGCATAACATTGCCATCTACAGCATGTTCTGGCACTCCGTATGCAATACTTAAAATAGCACCAGCAGTATATGGACCAATACCCTTCAACTTGGAAATTTCTTTTCGATTGGAAGGTACAACGCTATTATAATGTTCAACTACTTCTTTAACACCACTCTGTAAGTTTCTCGCACGGGAATAATAACCTAATCCTTCCCACTCTTTTAATAGTTCTCCTTCTTCTGCATTAGCTAATGATTGTGGTGAAGGATATTTTGCGATAAATCTTTCATAATAAGGAATAACCGTATCCACTTTTGTTTGTTGTAGCATTACTTCGGAAACCCAAATTTTATATGGGTCTGTTGTTTTCCTCCACGGCAAGTCACGTTTTTCTTCTAAAAACCATGAAACTAGAGATTCTCTAACATTTTTTTTGTATAATTCGTTCACTGTAAAATCCTTCCTTGCGATTATTGACATTAAATTTGGGTATATGAATAGTAGCGGCTTTGTTTTTTAACTAATCTATTTTAAGATGTAGTAAGCTGTAATCCTAAAGGAGCTGGTTGTATGGACACAGGTACACATGTTGTTATGGGTGTTGCACTAGGCGGTCTCTCTCTTATTGACCCCGTTGTTGCAGGGAGCACACTTACAACGACTGCAGTTATAGCAGGTACAATTATAGGCTCTCAAGCCCCTGATATAGATACTGTTCTAAAATTACGCAATAATGCAGTTTATATTCGACATCATCGTGGAATTACTCACTCAATTCCAGCCGTTATTTTATGGCCTATTTTAATAGCAGGTGTGTTATGGCTTATTTTCCCTGAAGCCAATTTACTGCATTTATGGTTATGGACTTTTCTTGCTGTATTTGTACATGTTTTTGTAGATATCTTCAATTCTTATGGAACTCAAGCTTTAAGGCCATTTTCAAAGAAATGGGTTGCCCTGGGAGTTATTAATACATTTGATCCAATTATTTTTGGTATTCATGTGGTTGGTATACTTTTATGGATGTTAAGCTTAAATCCTGTACCAACTTTTCTTACTATGTACGCTATTATTTTCCTGTACTATATTTTACGATTCGCCGTACAGCATGCAGTGAAAAATTCTGTTAAGCATACTATTCCCGATGCAGATGAAATTATTGTTGCACCTACGATGAAATTTTTTCAATGGAGAGTAGCTGCAAATTCTAAAACACATCATTATGTAGGAAGAGCATACGGCAGATCTATCACTATTTATGATAAGTTCGAACGTAATCCGCTGCCCGAATCTGATTTAGTAAAAGCTGCTTTGAAAGACCAAAATATGAGTGCATTTACTTCGTTTTCTCCTATTTACCGCTGGGAGATTACGGAATTTGAGCATATATATGAAGTAAGACTAATTGACTTACGATATCGCAGTAATGACTTTTATCCATTCGTAGCCGTGGCACATTTAAATGAAGATTTAGAAATAGTCAATTCCTACACAGGTTGGATATTCAGTGAAGATAAGCTACGTAAAAAGCTAGATTTTATCCCACATAACTAATAAAGAAAAAACGCTAGGATACATTTCCTAGCGTTTTTAATTGCTAAAATCGTCGGTCTCCAATAAATGTTTATACTTCTCGTTCGTATTTGCAAATTCATGTAGCTGTGCACCGTAGCCATCTATCCATTTTCTAATGACCATTTCTGTGACAGCAGCCCCTTTATAATCATATCCAGCTTTGGCATACGAGGATTCAAAGTCTGACCATAGTAACTCTATCCAAGCTCTTGCCTTTGCAGCAGATAGCTTATCATTTTTTTCTAGAAGTGCGAAAGTTAATTCATCTATTTTTGTTTGCATATTATTTTCTTTCCTCCAGTGATTCTAGCATTGAGATTGGCAAGGCTTCTTCATATTTTTCTCCACCTAATCTGTAACCCCATGCAAATCTTCCTTTTAAGTATTCTACCTGAAAAAACACACCAGGATCTCCAATAATTCGGTACATCTCACCTGGTTTAATAGTAGCAGGATCTATTAGAAAAGCTTGGGCCATCAATGCTTTTCTTTCGTAAACGGCATATTCATTTACTATTCCTAGTTGCTCGGCTTTTCGTGATTTCTCTTTTAAATTTGCAATTTCCGTTCTAAGCTCTGGTACAGTCATATCACCATATTTTTTTTCACTCATCTTGCTCTTCCAACTCCTTCTTTTCTATATATAGATCAATTTGTTCTGCAGGAAAACCTTTTTGATATAACGCTGTCTTTATACGTCTTCGTAGATCGTTTCCTTTATATTTAGCCGAATGTTTTCGCCAAATTTTGTCTCCCTGCGTAGCAATTATATCGATCCATTCTTCTTCATTTTTTTCTAATTCGAATGTTGAAAGTGCTTGGGTAATTATACTAAAATTATACCCTTTTCTTTGAAGTGTATCTTGGACTTTTTGTTTTATCTGCCTTGGTGTTTTATCCTGATTTTGATTGATAATTTTTTCTGCCAAAGTTCTCGCTATATCTACTTGCTCTTCTTCTGAATAATTGCCCAATACTTTCTCTTGAAGATCTTTATCAATTCCTTTTTTCTTCAGTTCCTGACGTATTGCAGTAGGTCCTTTTTTGCTATTTTTCTTTTGTGTTTCTACTAAGGCTTTCGTAAAGCTTTCATCATTAAGAAAGCCATACTCATATAATTTTCGAATTGCTTCTAATATAACTGCTTCACCATACTCATTTTGCAATAGTTTTTGTTTTACTTCGTACTCACTTCTCATACGGTAACTTAAAAAGTTAATCGCTTTGTTAAACGCCTTTCTTACTTCATCGTCAAAAACAATTTCATCTAGTGTAAATTCTTCGATGACTTTGCCCTTAGATAATTGGTATTTGATCAGAACTGCTTCATCCAAACTAAATGCATACTTTTCATCCAAATATAAATTATACCGTTCATTATTATTCTTTTGTCGTCCAATTCTCGTAATAACCGGCACATTACTCTCTCCATTCGTCTTTCTTCAATTATAACGTATAAGTTGGTTGGTGATAAATGATTGAACTGTTATGATAAAACTAAGAAGGAGGTTGAAGATAAATGAAAATTGCAATTACTGGAGGAACTGGATTTGTAGGAAGCGAACTGACAAAGTTACTGTTGCAAAAAGGACATGATGTATATATACTATCTCGTTCTAAACAGGGAACGGAACATGGCATAACATATGTACAGTGGCTATCTGAAAATGCCCACCCTGAAAAACAGTTAGAAGGCATCGATGCTTTTGTAAATCTGGCTGGTGAGTCCATTAATAATGGGCGATGGACAGAAGTACAAAAACAAAAAATCTATGACAGTCGGATGCAAACAACGGATGAACTGCTCCGGATATTAAAAGCGCTTGCTGTAAAACCGAAAGTACTAGTAAATGCAAGTGCGATTGGCATTTATCCAGCCTCGACTAGTACAAGATATACAGAAAAATCAAAAGAAGTTGGTACTGACTTTCTAGCTCGAACAGTTCGAGATTGGGAGCTGAAAGCTAAAAGTGCAGAAGAGCTTCAGATACGTGTTGCTTATGGTAGATTCGGAATTATTTTAGGTAAATCTGAAGGTGCACTTCCATTGATGGCATTACCATACAAGCTTTTTGTTGGTGGACCTATTGGAACAGGTGATAATTGGATGTCATGGGTACATGTTAAAGATGTTGCAAGTGCCTTATTATTTGCAATAGAACAACCCATTAATGGTCCATTTAATATTACTGCGCCACATGCAAAAAAGATGAACGATTTTGGAAAAACCTTAGCAACTGTATTGAAAAGGCCACATTATTTTCCCGTTCCATCTTTTGCTTTAAAGTTTGCTTTAGGTGAAAAAAGTCAGCTTGTCATAGAAGGCCAACATGTTATACCACAGGTTCTACTGGATGAAGGTTATACATTCCATTTTCCTAATTTAGAAAGTGCTTTACGCGCTATTTATAAATGAATAACTAACTCTTATTGGCGCAACCTACTTAAAAAAGAAAGGTTGCGTTTTTATGTGGAAATCTCACCTAGTAGGAATTATTATTGCAACAATCATTTTAAGTATCGGATTTATGAATAAACCTTTTTCTGCCCAAGCTGATAAGGAAATCCATTGGGGCTTAAAAAAAGCTACAAATGAACAACAAGCAGAAGCAGGTGGAGAAATGGATGCCTTGCTCAAAAAACATGGTTCCATATATAAGGGATCTGCAGATGAAAAAATTCTATATTTTACATTCGATAACGGCTATGAAAACGGCTATACCGAGAGTATTTTAGATACTTTGAAAGGTGAAAACATTCAAGCTACATTCTTTCTAACTGGGCACTATTTAGAAAGTGCAACTCCTTTAGTAAAAAGAATGATTGCAGAGGGACACCAGATTGGCAACCATTCATATGGACACCCTAACCTAGCAAGGCTCTCTAAGGATGGTGTCAAAAAAGAACTGCAAAAATTTGATAAACGTTTAAGTGAACTAACTTCATTAACCCGAACAACCGTCACTCGGCCACCGGAAGGCATTTTTAACGAACAAGTGCTAGAGGCTGCCAATGAAATAGGATATCAGCATATCTTTTGGTCTGTAGCTTTTATTGACTGGCATAAGGATCAGAAAAAAGGCGGTAAATATGCTTATGATGAGCTAATGTCCCAAATCCACCCTGGTGCAATCATCTTAATGCACACAGTATCTCCTGATAATGCAGAGGGCTTACCAATGTTCATCAAGGATGCTAGAAAAATGGGATATACATTTGGAACACTAGATGATCTAGTCATGAATAATCTGGATATTCCGCTTACTTTGCTTCCTGAATAAACTCCTTTATAATAGAAGGAAGATTATAAAGGGAAACTTCATTCAGTGATGATTTTCCACTGAATGTTAGTTGAGCCAATCGGACTTTTACTTGGAGTTAATCCCCACTGGCTATTCCAGTGGGGATTTTACTGCAAGTTAAAGCGGGATAAAGGACGTGAAGGTATGAGTGAAAAATCAGTTATAGAAGTAGGACAAGAATTCCCCCTGACGATTAAACGACTTGGTATCAATGGGGAAGGCGTTGGATTCTTTAAACGTAATGTTGTTTTTGTTAAAGGAGCACTTCCAGGAGAAGTAATTACTGCGAAAGTGACAGTAGCAAATCCTAAGTATGCCGAAGCAGAAGTTAAAACTTTAAGAGAAGCGTCTCCGCATCGTGTTACTCCACCTTGCCCAGTATATGAATCCTGTGGCGGATGTCAGTTACAGCACATGACTTATGAAAGTCAACTGCTTGTAAAAAGAGATTTAGTTATACAGGCTTTAGAACGATATGTGAAAGACTTAGCCCCATCAATTGATGTAAGACCAACGATTGGCATGGAAAACCCATGGCACTATCGCAACAAAAGCCAATTCCAAGTGAGAGAATTAGGCGATAAAGTTATTGCTGGATTATACGCGGAAGAATCCAATATGTTAATCGATATTAACGAATGTTCCGTTCAACACCCGGCTACTACCCATATTACAAATGAAATAAAAAGATTCCTGGAAGAAATGAAAATTTCTATCTATGATGGAAGAAATTCTAAAGGAGTCGTCCGCACAATTGTCGTTCGTACGGGTATGAAAACTGGACAAATTCAAGTTACCCTTGTGACAACTCAAAAGAAAATGCATCAAAAAGAAGAACTAGTTCAAAAAATAAGAGCAATTGATCCTAATATAGTGTCCATTAGTCAGAATATCAATGCAGAAGATACTTCGCTAATATTTGGTGATACGACGATTAACTTACATGGGAAAGAAACGATTCATGAAAAGCTTGGAGAATTAGCTTTCGATTTATCTGCTCGAGCATTCTTCCAGTTAAATCCGGAACAAACAGTGCATTTGTACAATGAGATCGAAAAAGCTGCGGCTCTTACAGGAGAAGAAACAATCGTAGATGCTTATTGTGGTGTCGGCACCATCGGACTATGGCTTGCAAAAAATGCCAAAGAGGTTCGTGGTATGGATATTATTCAAGAATCTGTTCAAGATGCTAAAAAGAATGCCAAGCGAAATGGCTTCAAAAATACGCAATATGTACATGGTACAGCACAACATTGGTTACAAAAGTGGAAAAATGAAGGATTCGTTCCAGATGTATTAACAGTAGATCCACCACGCGCAGGTTTAGATGATGAATTGTTAAAAACGATCTTGGATATTAAACCAAAACGTTTTGTTTACACATCATGTAACCCATCGACACTTGCGAAGGATTTAGCTGCTCTTAAAGAAATTTACAATATAGAATACATCCAGCCTGTTGATATGTTTGCTCAAACTGCACATGTTGAAGCAGTAACATTATTAATACTAAAATAATAAAAAATCCCGAGAATTATTTCTCGGGATTTTTATTTTTTCTACCAGATTTTAATGATTATTACTTTTCTCACTCCCCACCCTCATCATATCTTCGTGAGTTTTAATTTGGAGATCATAGGGAAAGATTAAATTGAACATACTTTTAAAGGAGGAGATTTTTTTGAAAGCTGTCACATATCAAGGTGCCAAAGATGTCCAAGTAAAAGAAGTTCCCGATGCCAAATTAGAAAAACAAGATGATATCCTCGTACGTATTACCACTACAGCTATTTGTGGATCAGATCTTCATATTTATAGAGGTGCCATGCCGACTCGAAAGGACTATGTCATCGGGCATGAACCAATGGGAATAGTGGAAGAGGTTGGACCAGCAGTAACGAAAGTTAAAAAAGGAGATAGAGTAGTTATTCCATTTAACGTATCATGTGGCGAATGTTTTTATTGTCAAAATGAGATGGAAAGCCAATGCGATAACTCTAATGATAATCCAGCCTTGGACACAGGGGGTTACTTTGGTTTTACCGAACGTTATGGTAATTTCCCTGGGGGTCAGGCAGAATACTTACGAGTACCATATGGAAACTATCTGCCGTTTTTAATACCGGAATCTTGTGAACTAGAAGATGAATCTTTGTTATTTCTTTCAGACGTTCTTCCTACTGCCTATTGGAGTGTTGAAAACTCTGGCATGAAAGAAGGAGACACCGTTGCCGTTTTAGGAGCAGGTCCTATCGGTCTGATGGTACAGAAGTTTGCTTGGATGAAAGGTGCAAAGAGAGTAATTGCAGTGGATCATTTAGATTATCGTTTAAAACATTCTATAAAGATGAATAATGTTGAAGTGTATAATTTTGAACAATACGATGATATGGGTTCACATATTAAAGAAATTACTAACGGTGGAGTAGACGTAGTGATTGACTGTGTAGGTATGGACGGTAAAATGTCGATGGTTGAAAAAGTGGAACAAAAGCTAAAACTCCAGGGTGGAACATTAAGTGCTCTAGATATCGGAATAAACGCAGTAAGAAAGTTTGGGACAATTCAATTAACAGGCGTTTACGGGTCATTGTATAATATGTTCCCACTAGGTAATATTTTCGAACGAAATGTAACCCTAAAGATGGGACAAGCCCCAGTTGTACATTATATGCCTACCTTATTTGATAAAATTACGAACGGTGAATTCGATCCGAAAGAAATTATTACACATAGTATGCCATTAGACAAAGCAAGCGATGCTTATAAAACTTTCCATGATCATGAAGAAGAAAGTATTAAATTCGTGTTAAAACCTTAATTATATATAATACATTGGACAGACATTCAACTTGTCTGTCCTTTTCTCATGACATAAAATTCCATTCCGATTCAAGGCAATCTTCAATACTTTTTTGCAAAGGATATAATTTTGGTCTTTTTTGAACTTCAATTAAGAAGCTTTTTAAGAATGACTTGCAGTTTGCATATAAATACCAATACTCTTCTTCCTTCACTAACATTTTCTGTTTATGTAATTCATCTGGTATTTGCTGTAACAATGATTGTATTTCTTTTATTTCTAGACCTCGTTCGAGCATCTCCAGTATTGGAACTAATATTCTTTCCTCCTCTTCGTGAATGTAAACAGTAGTGGAAACAAGGACTTTATCCCACAGTGCGTTTAAGATTTCTCCAAAGTATTTTACACCTACTTTTTTACTTTTTATCAGTTCATCCAAAGTATCTGCGACATGCGCTACACTGTGAGCCCATCCTTTATATGGAATATATCCTCTTAAGTCTTTTTCAAGATTAATATAATCTACTATTTTATTTTTTACTTGCAAAATTACATCTTGGCTAAGAAAGTTATCTTCGTTGTCTCTAGATAGGATAAGTGCTATTAAAAGAGTAGTAAAAGACCTTGTGAATACAGTATCTGTGTCTTTATCTCCAATACCTTTCAATAACAAATCCTTTAGTGCCACTTCTAATAGTTCCTTCAACAGATCCTGATCTAGCAAATTCTTTTTTATTATTAAATGATAAAACCAGCTATATATTAATTGATCTCTCAACTCGCCATCTGAAGAACCAATATGTTCAATCATCGATTTGATAATAATGACTGTTTCCTCGGCTTCCCAAATTCTTTCCCCACTTTTAAGCTCCGATAATATCTCTTTAAGTTCCATTGCTTCCATTTGAAAATATCATTTCCTTCCATTCTTCATTAAACAATATCTATTTGTTCATTTTAGTTGATCTTCAAACTATTAATTTCTTAATTACTTCATTTACAAAAAGGAATCTATCTATATAGACAAAAAGAGCCCCTATAAAAATAACGATATAAATAGCTGATATTATAAGGGCTGGCTTAATACTCCCTTGTTCCAGTAAGTTAACAAGATTAATAAAAAACATGGAGAATACTATAATACCCGCAAGCCAAAGTGCCTTCAGAAAATTTACCTCATAATCTATCAGCGCAACTTTTAAGGTGGATTCCTCTGTTTTGATAACCTTATGTTGCTCCGAGTGAAGCATACCTTTCTTAGTTATAGTAAAAGATTGCTCATCACTATAATCTATTTGATGTGCTGCTGGATATAAATCCAAGGTGTATGTGACCAGCACAAAAGCTATGAGAAGCAAGTATAGAAGTAAATTTATATACTTTTTTTCTGCATTCAGCGTTATCATCGATTCCACTCCTTTTTTTGAAGTAGTGTATTTATTGATTATACGTAAAGTAGGCAGAAAAGTTACACAATTACAGTTATGGTAAAGATACATACATCATTGTCGTGAAGGTTATCACTTAAACTAAAGGGCTACAACAACTGGCATCATATTGATGGAGTAGCTCTTATCACATATCACTCCAATCAAATAGTACCTGATGCTCATTCGCATCAAGTACTGAAAAATTAGAAATGACCTGTTTTCCGCTTCATTCGCCATAAGAAATAAAGAACGGGTAAAATCAGGAATGCAGATGCCGAAATGCCTCCTGCAATTGTTGTGTATAATGCTAACAATCCTACTAATGGGCCCCCAACAATTTGTCCAAAAGCATCAAGTTGCCCAAACATGGAAAGTGTTGTTGCTCTACCTTTCGATTCAATTTGTTCATTTGTAATGATGCTCATTAATGGATAGTTTACGTTTCTCAGTGCACTTGTCACCCAGTACATCACCACAGCTATCCAGAAATGACCTGTCCATGCGAAAATTAGCATCGTTCCTGTCAACACTGCATTTATAAGCAATAGGACATCCGCGTAGCGACCTTTCACGTTTTTCTCAACAAAACGTAGTACGACAATATTAAGTAAAAATGCAATCGCATAAAAAGCACCGAACCAGTAGATGGACTCATCTTCCGACAAATTATAGTCAGTAATGAAATGGGCTCCATATAAACGGTCGAATCCTTCACTCGCAAGTCCCCATAATAACGTAACTACCGCTATGCTAACTAGCATAGTATTCCCACGAATCTGTGATAGTCCAGCTTTGATAGTGGTAACCATATGAGTGACACCCGAGACACCTTTTTCACGTGTTACTTTGACAAACTTGGTTTCGGGTAGCTTGATGAATGCCCAGAATGAAAGGGCAATCAGCATGACACCTGCGAATATAATCGCCGTTTGCACCGACCAAACAGCCGCAATTGCCACACTGGCCAAAATTGCTGTAAAACGTGCAAAAGAAGAAAATTGTGAACCTCGAAGGAACGTGGTGTCTAAGTCTTCGCCGTCTAACTCATCCGCAATCCATGCTTGTTCAGCTCCACTTATGAAAGTCCAGCCTATTCCCCACATCGCAGAAGCGATAGCAATCGCCCAAAATTCTGGCGTACTCCCTTCAAGTACATGTGCCAAACCAATAATAACTGTGCCCAGTGCTAGTGAACGCTTTCGTCCGTAGTGATCTGCATACAAGCCAGTTGGCATTTCAAACAAGAGAACGGAAACTTCCATAATTGTGCCGATTAAAACCAGTTGCAATGCATTTAAGTCTGCTTGCGTTACATAATAAATAGCATTTAATGTAAATACGATTTGGATAAAAAACGATCTAGAACTTGTGATTGTATAATAAAAATTTTGTATGCTCACTATAATTCCTCCGATTTAGTTGATTCTGGATTGAATCAAATCGGAGATCATATTATTAAACCAACATGCCCTCCAATTTGAATGAAGAAGTCAGTGTTATTCTTTGCATATGAATCTCTCCCTTTACTATAATTAACTCAGACTAACCTATTATTCAGAATATTGTCAAGAGTTGTTTATATATTGTTATTTTCAGGGATGGGACGTAGGAAATGAACTTAAGGGGGAGATTTTCATGGAAATAAAAGAAGTAGATAACAAAGTGATAATAGATGACTTTGAATTTTATGGTCAAATTGAACAAGAAAAGTATTGTTCTACATGCAAGTTTAATTTAGTTTATTATGATGATTTTGATACGTATTTTTGTCCTAAATGTAATAGTTGGATAGAATCTAAATGTAGTGACCCTAGTTGCAAATATTGCCCTAATAGACCAGAAAAGCCTTTATCTTTAAAATAGCCAAAAGCAAAAACACTAAGGTTGTTCTTAAAAAAGAACAATCCTTAGTGCTTCGCTATTACAGATTAAATTGGTTAATTGCTTTTTGAAGCTGATGCGCTGAATGTTGTAGAGTTTGAATCGTTTTGTCTAAGTTTTCAACGGTATCCACTTGATAATCTGCCGAAACAGCAACAGTTCTCGTTTGTTCTACTGACTCATTTACAATAGCGGTAACTTGCTCCATGGATGCAAGTACTTCTTCGGAGCTTGCAGACATTTGTTCTGTTACAGCTGAAACATCTTGCACTTCTTCATTTACACGGACAACAGATTCCAGTACCTTATTCAAGTCGTTTCCGATCTCTTCGACGGCTAATGATCCACTTTGGACATCTTTTGCGCTTCTAGCCATTTCTTCTAATGCTAGAACAGTTACTGTTTGGAATCCTTGAATATGATCACGTATTTCCTCCGCAGAGTTTCTCGACATTTCTGCTAGTTTTCTAACCTCATCTGCAACAACAGCAAAGCCCTTACCTGCTTCACCTGCCCGAGCCGCTTCAATAGCTGCATTCAATGCTAGTAGATTCGTCTGATCAGCAATACCTGTAATCACTGTAACCATCTCTTCAATGGATTGATATTTTTCTCCTAGATCTTTCACATGTTTTTCAGTTGCCAGTACAGAAGCCTCGACGTTTTTAATCTGGTGAACTACTGTCATAGAATTTGCTGCACTTGAGGTAACAAGTTCTGTCATATCACTTGATGATGTGGCCACTGAGGTAGAAGAATCTGCAATTCTCTGGATGCCAATAGTCATCTCTTCCATAGCAGTTAGAGCTTCATCATTATTTGTTTTCTGTATTTCAGATCCAGAAGCTATTTTATAAATACTCTCTGATATTTCATCATTTGAGGATCTAACTGACTTCATTACTTCCTCTAATTCATCAGATACTTTTAATAGCGAACCCGCTGTTCCATTCATATTTGTTAAAATAGAGGATAATTGAACAATGGATTTTCGGAATGATTTAGCAAAATCGAATATTTCATTATTCTGTTTTAATGACACCGATTTTAATACTTCTTCAGCCCCTCTAAGGTCTCCATTTGCAAACTTAATAGAAGCATCTTGCATATTTGTTAGTGGCTTCAATGCAGTTCGAACATAACGATAGAGTATTAAAGTAATGACTGTACCTAACAGAATAACCATTATCAAAGAAAAAGGAACAGATTCTTTTAAGCTTTTTTGTTGAATTACTTGGACATCTGCTGCAGAAATATCAACTCCTACAATCCCAATTATTTCTCCTGTTTCATTTTTCAAAGGAGCATACGATGATAGGTATTCCCCGTATTCTTCATCCTCAATTAAGTCTGTGTAGCTTCCACTTCCAGTTAATGCACCTTCTACAGCTTCATAATTTGTTCCTTCACTTATATCCCCTGGTAAATAAGCACTATCATCATCTTTTCCTGCAGCATCGACAATGATGGTGGCTGTTTCTCCTTCTTTAGGAATATCCGTAATATACGCATATAATATGCCATTTTGTATTAGTAAATTATTTAACTCTTCTCTTAATTCCCAGTACTTTTCATTTTGTTCAGGGTTCTTTTTAAATTCTTCATAGGCTGGAACATCTACTAACGTTGCGATATTTTGCGCAATATGTATGCCATTTCCTCCTAATGAATCTTTTACAGTTTTGTTCGTGTTGTAAACAAGGACAGTGGTAAATAATGCTACGAGTAAAAGAATGCCTACGACAATATAGAGTGTAATTTTACTTCCTAACTTAGATGATTTTTGCTTCATAACAATCGACCTTTCTTCTGTGGATTGGAGATGAGTATAAGAAATGATAATGAACCTAACAATAGAGCTATAAGTATTAAGAAACTTAGGCCATCAAATAGTTGTATGAAAAGCCCACCTAAAAACGGTCCAGACAAGCTCCCTAAACTAAAGAAAATTCCACAGAGTAAATTGCCAGTTGGTAGTAATTCTTTTGGTGTTAAATCGGTCATATACGAAATACCAAGGGAAAACGTTGAACCTACAAATGTACCTGCTATAAAAAACATACTTCCTATGACTAGTACGGAAGTTTCGAACATACTAGCTAGGCCAAATGTTAAAGAACCCATGGCCAATGCCACGATCAACACTTTTCTTCGACCGATGCGATCACTCAATACCCCTAATGGCAGCTGAGATACAACACCCCCGATAGAAAATGCTGCTAATATATAAGAAAGATCTGTAACGTCTAGAGCATTACGTAGTGCATACACAGGATAGATTGCGTTCAGTGAGGACTCCAAAAAACCATAGCTAAACGGTGGTATAAATGCTATCCATGCAACTGCAAATGCTGCTCCAAAGCGTTTCCAGGTCCCAGCTATTAAGGCACTATCGGAAAAAACTTCAGGCTTCTCATTCTTAATGAAGAATACAAGGACCCACGCACTTAAACAAAGGATACTCGAAACAATGAACGGTAAACCTTCAAAGATCTCCACTAATTGGACAAATAAAGGTCCCACCGCAAAACCTACGCCAAATGATAATCCGTAAATTGCAATATTTCTACCTAATCGATGCTGTGGTGAAAAGCTAGTAATCCAAGTTTGTGTCGAAAAATGAAGAGCATGATCACCAATTCCGATCAATAGCCGCAACACAAACCAAAAGGCTACACTTTTCCACAAAGGAAAAAGCATTAAGGACACAATAACAAGAAGTCCACCTACAATTATTATCGGTTTGTATCCGAATTTTCGTAGAGGTGGTTCCATAAAAGGAGAGATTAACAACGTACCTATGTATAATCCAGTTGCACTTAATCCATTTAAAGTAGCACTAACACCATCTTGTTCAAAAATTACAGAAATTAAAGGAAGCAACATCCCTTGCGAAAAACCAGATATTGAAACAATAGCAACTAATATTCTAAAACGTCTTTTTTCTTCTAATGTAAATTCATGCATATTAATACCTCTTTTTATCCAAACTAATTTCATAATAGCTTTAGTTTAGCAGAGAATAAGAATGGGTAATATATAAATTTACACAACAAAAGGCTCAGCCGATATCTCTGTAAGATAATGGACTGAGCCTTTACATATAACTATTATTTACTTGTATATTCATAACTGCATTTTCGGCCTGTCTGCCGGTGAAATGTCTATACACCCTCTTTCAACTGATTAGAATGGTCGACTGTTCACTACGGCCTCCCTTCTATGTATCTTATTGATACTTTATCATATAAACTGAATATTGTAAACATTGTAAATATACAAATCATTAAATTAACTCTTTAGACCTATCTTTTCTTTACAATTTCCTATATCCTATACTAAAGTGAGGTGTTATTCTGTGGGTAAACAAATTTCAAATCCAGAACAACAAGTATCTTATTTAAAAGATCGACTTCAAATGTTTTTAGAAGTTTTAGACACAATCGAACCTGAAACAACTGAACTTGAAGATATAGACCGCCTGATTCAAATGATGGACGACCTTGAGTTAAAAGTTGAACAGTTTAAAAACACAAAAGAATAATTAAGAAGTTCGGAATGAAATCATTCCGAACTTTTTTTTCGTGGATGGATGGTTGTAGTTCTCGGGCGGATAGCCTTGGTTCACGGGCACATACCTACTTCGCTCGGGCGGATAAGCCGTTCTCTTGGGCACTCGGGCGTTTCGTGGGCGGATTGCCCGTGGTTCACGGGCGCATACCTACTTCGCTCGGGCGGATAAGCCGTTCTCTTGGGTGCTCGGGCGTTTCGTGGGCGGATAGCAGTGATTCCCGAGCGCATAGCTACTTCGCTCGGCCGCATAAGCCGTTCTATTGGGCGCTCGGGCATTTCGAGGGCGGATAGCCGTGGTTCTCGGGTGCATACCTACTTCGCTCGGGCGGATAAGCTGTTCTCTTGGGTGCTCGGGCGTTTCGTGGGCGGATAGCCGTGATTCCCGAGCGCATACCTACTTCGCTCGGGCGGATAAGCTATTCTCTTGGGCGCTCGGGCGTTTCGCGGGCGGATTGCCGTGGTTCTCGGGCGTATAGCTCCTTCTCTCAGGCGGATGACCACTCTACTTGGACACTCGGGTGGTTCCCGACGGATACACCTCTCTCCTAAGCCTCTACTAGTGTGAGAGCATTTTCCCCTGAAGCTACTGTCCCCGCACTTACGCCATTCCATGTATTTATTCCCTCAGCTACTCTTTTTTTCATCTCCATAAAATAGTATACTTGTAATGTTTGTTACCTATTTACATATAAAAGGAGCGTTCACCTCATGCAATTGGAGCAATTAGAAAAAAGTATTTATGATTTAATTACCGAAACTTCTACAAATTTACCTAAGGATGTTCGACGTGCGATAAAAAAGGCAAAAGCTGCTGAAAATGCTGGTACTCGAGCTGCGATGAGTTTAGATACGATCACAAATAATATTCAAATGGCAGATGATAATGTTTCTCCTATTTGCCAAGATACGGGTTTACCAACTTTCAAGATTAAAACACCTATTGGCGTGAACCAATTAGAAATTAAAGCAGCGATTAAGCGTGCAATAGCGTCAGCTACTAAAGATGCAAAGCTTCGTCCGAATGCTGTTGACTCTTTAACTGGTGCTAACAGTGGGGATAACTTAGGTGATGGTCTTCCTGTCGTTAAGTTTGAGCAATGGGAAAACGACTACATTGAGATGAAGCTTATTTTAAAAGGTGGCGGCTGTGAAAACAAAAATATTCAATATAGCCTGCCTACTGAGGTAGAAGGATTAGGTCGTGCTGGTCGTGACTTAGACGGAATTCGCAAATGTATTTTACATTCTGTCTATCAAGCACAAGGACAAGGCTGTTCAGCTGGCTTTATCGGAGTAGGAATCGGTGGGGATCGTTCTTCTGGATATGATTTAGCCAAAGAACAATTATTCCGTCATGTAGAAGATACAAATCCAAATCCTGACCTAGCAAAATTAGAGCAATATATAGTTGAAAAAGCTAACACACTAGGCATTGGTACAATGGGCTTCGGTGGAGAAGCTACATTACTTGGCTGTAAAATTGGAGTAATGCACCGTATTCCTGCAAGTTTCTATGTGTCTGTTGCTTATAATTGTTGGGCTTACCGTCGTATGGCGATTAATATTAACTCCACTACAGGTGAAATTATCGAATGGCACTACCAAGATGGAGAGAAAATTGAGTTCAAAGACCAATCGTCCGAAGAAGCTCCTCAAAAAGTAGTAGAATTACAAGCTCCTATTACAGAGGAACAAATTCGTGCACTTCAGGTCGGAGATGTTGTTTCAATCAGTGGTCGTATGTATACTGGCCGTGACGCAATACATCACCACTTGATGAGCCATGATGCACCAGTTGACTTAAATGGGCAAATTATTTATCACTGTGGTCCTGTCATGCAAAAAGATGCCGCAGGTGACTGGCATGTACGTGCTGCAGGTCCAACTACATCTATCCGTGAAGAACCTTACCAAGGCGATATTATGAAGAAATTTGGCATTCGTGCAGTAATCGGTAAAGGTGGAATGGGTCCCAAAACACTTGCCGCTCTTTCTGAACATGGTGGTGTTTACTTAAATGCAATCGGTGGAGCTGCTCAGTATTATGCAGATTGTATTAAAGGCGTAGAAGGTGTGGACTTGATGGAATTCGGTATTCCTGAAGCTATGTGGCATCTTCGTGTCGAAAAGTTCACAGCTGTAGTAACAATGGATTCCCATGGTAATAGCTTACATGCTGATGTAGAAAAATCTTCACTTGAAAAACTATCAGCTTATAAAGAAAAAGTATTCAGTTAATGTAAACAGTTGACTTATAAAAACCTCTAGATTATAATAATTATAAATTAGTAATAAATACAAAATGGATTTCCTATTGGAAGTCCATTTTCTTCATTTATAAGGACTATTAATATTGAAAATCATTATCAAGGAGGTTTTTATATGACAACAATAACTGAGAGTAAATCTACCCCATTATTTCTTGAAACCTTAAAGTCTCATATTGAATTGGTCGCAGCTCTTTTCTCTGGGATACTAATCCTCATAGCTTGGCTGTTAGGAAATACCGAGCAAGAAACTGCATCAATTATTTTCTACTTACTTGCATTTATAATAGGTGGATATGCAAAAGCCAAAGAAGGTTTAATAGAAACATTTAAAGAAAAAGAACTAAATGTAGAATTACTCATGATACTTGCAGCAATAGGCTCATCCATCATTGGTTATTGGACGGAAGGTGCTATTCTAATATTTATATTCGCTGTAAGTGGTGCCCTTGAAACGTACACGATGAATAAAAGCAAAAAGGAAATTTCCTCTCTTATGGAGCTCCAACCCGATGAAGCGTTGCGTTTAAATAATGATGGCACTAGCTCTCGCGTTGCAGTAAGTGAACTTTTAGTAGGCAATCACTTAATTGTAAAGCCAGGTGAACGAATTCCTGCAGATGGTAAAATACTAAGCGGAACTACTGTGGTTGACGAGTCTGCTATAAGTGGCGAGTCAATCCCTGTAACTAAACAATTAAATGATGAACTTTTCGCAGGAACTGTTAATATGAGCGGTGCTATTACGATGGAAATGACGAAGGATAACAAGGACTCGCTATTCCAAAAAATTATTAATCTTGTGCAAACAGCTCAGGATGAAAAGTCTCCTGCTCAACAGTTTATCGAACGCTTTGAAAGTACGTATGTGAAAGTGGTTCTAATTTCAGTAGC
Organism: Psychrobacillus psychrotolerans; assembly: GCF_900115805.1. Classification (GTDB taxonomy): domain Bacteria; phylum Bacillota; class Bacilli; order Bacillales_A; family Planococcaceae; genus Psychrobacillus; species Psychrobacillus psychrotolerans. Next base: position 150,912 of record NZ_FOXU01000008.1, on the reverse strand, counting down.
ATTTATGCTGTTTCTTCCCCACTATCTACTTGATTGGGACTGGAACACCACATTCTATCGCGCAATGGTTTTATTGGTAGTGGCATCTCCTTGTGCTCTGGTCGCTTCAATCATGCCAGCCACTTTAGCAGCAATTTCGAACGGTGCTAAAATGGGGATATTATTCAAAGGTGGAGTACATTTAGAAAACATCAGTGAGATGAAAGCAATCGCATTAGACAAAACTGGTACATTAACAACCGGGAAACCCGTTGTAACAAATTATTTAGTTAGACCAGATTTAGATAGAATAGCTACGTTAACAAAGCTTGCAACTATTGAAGGTCAATCTAATCATCCACTAGCTCAGGCAATTACAGCCTTTGCAAAATCTGAAGGTGTAGGAAATTTACCCCTTATTCCTATTGAAGACAAACCGGGATTTGGAATACAAGCTACTATCGATGGAGAAACAATACTAGTTGGAAAACCGGACTTTGTTAATAGGAATGATGCCTTTGCCTTTCAAAATGGTATCGCTATTACACTTGCTGAAGAAGGAAAAACAGTTATCTTTATGCGAGATGAAAAAGGAATAGCTGCAGTCGCTGCATTAAAAGATACGGTCCGTGAAGAAGCAAAGGCTGCGATTAAACAACTTCAATCCCTTGGTATTAAAACGGTAATGCTTACAGGGGACAATGAAAAGACTGCAAGTGTCATCGCAAAAGAGGCGGGTATTGACCAATATATTGCAGAGTGTTTACCAGAAACTAAAGTGAAGCATATGAAAGAATTACTACAGCAACATAAGTTTGTTGGGATGGTTGGAGATGGTATAAATGATGCTCCAGCACTTGCAACAGCAACTACTGGATTTGCCATGGGAGAAGGTACAGATGTGGCACTAGAAACCGCTGACATTATACTAATGAAAAATGATTTATCTAAAATTGCGTACGCAGTGAAGATGTCACGTAAAATGCGACGTATCGTTAAGCAAAATATCGTATTTTCCGTAACGGTAATCGCCCTACTCATTGTCTCTAATTTCCTTCAAGTAGTAGATCTTCCATTAGGAGTTATTGGTCATGAAGGCAGTACCATATTAGTTATATTAAATGGATTACGTATGTTGAATCGAAATATATAGGAGAACTTAAAAAGAAACAGAAGACCACGTTTAAACGTGTCCTTCTGTTTCTTTTTTTTCTAATGCTATTTTACGTTCCTGCATAACTGCATTTATTTGACCGCCAACCAACAAAATATTCCCTGATATATATAACCATAACATTAATACGATGATTCCCCCTATACTTCCATAGGTGGACGAATAGTTAGAGAAATTACTAACATAGAAAGAGAATCCTAATGATACTAGAAGCCAACCAATCGCTGCAAAAGCAGCTCCTGGTAATACACTTCTTAAGAATAGTTTTGTATTAGGGACAATCCAATATAACGCGATTAAAACGATAAACATGATTAATGGACTAATCGTCCACCTTAAATTATTCCAAAGCGTTACAAAACTTTCTTCAAACCCAAAGTATGAGAAGAGAATTGTTCCGATTTGCTGACCAAAGACTGGTAATACTAGTGCTACTACAAACAACATAATCATTAATAACGTAAACACGATAGATAATAGTCGAACAATTATAAAGGGTCTTGTTTCTTCCAATCTATATGAAAGATTTAACGACTTAACTATTGCATTCACTCCATTAGAAGCAGACCATATCGTACCAATGATCCCGATGGATAATAGCCCACCATTTCTATTTGTAAGAACTTCAGATAACGTATCACTAATAAGAATATATACTTCCTGTGGCGCGATGTTCTCTAATAGACGGAAGACTTGCGCCTCGTCTATATTTAAGTACGGCAACAAAGTAACTATGAAAATTAGTAAGGGAAATAAAGATAATAGAAAGAAGTAGGCTAACTGAGCTGCTAATCCTGCAATATCTGTTTTTTGAATATGTTGTATTAAATGCTTTATGTATCCCGACCATGTTGTAAGATCATGGTGCACGTCTTGCTTTTCCTTCTTCTTTATATTAAGAAATTTTAACTTCTCGTACCAACTACTATTTGAGGATGAAGGGTTCGCATGTTCTTCAGTCTTATGAAATTCTTTCACTTCATCCTCTCCTTTCGTTATGGCCATTACTTTTTTGGTTCAAAAATACTTTTTTCTTCTTGTTCAGGAACTACAATTGATTTGTATTCTTCTTTTGATTGGGAAAATGCATCTTTTGTATCTGTAAATAAAGTTTTAACCTGAGGCGTTATTTCTTTAGCCTCGTTCACTTTTTCTGTTAAATACATAGCATCCGATGAAAATTGATCATAGACAGACTTCCACTTTGTTATTTGCTGTTCAATATTGTTTTTTAACTCTTCTCTATTTTTGCTGTAATATTTAATTTCATTTCGTACGTATCTTGTTTTGTTCATAACTGAATCTCTAGTTTTTCTATCTAGTAGGGTGATTGCTCCCCCCACAACTGCTCCATATAAAATGCCTTTTACAAATTTATTTTCACTCATCCGAATTACCTCCAAGTTTAACTATATAGATGATTTAATTATACCCTCAGTAAAAAAGAATCAAACAATAATTTTATATATTTAAAAAATATCCTTGACTAGAACTCATAATTTTACGAATATTGTAACAAGGATAAATAATTTGAAAGGATGATAGAGTTCATTTTAAAAAATATGGAGGTTCTTGTCGATGGAAAAATTAAATGAGTTTTTAGGTTCGGTTTCAACTTTTTTATGGGGTATCCCACTTCTTGTACTAATAGTAGGTACAGGTATTTATTTGACAGTGCGTTTAGGAATTTTACAATTACGCTTGTTACCTGCTGCTTTAAAGCAAGTTTTCTCCAAAAACCATGATAAGTCGGCAGAAGGAGATATTTCACAGTTTCAAGCTCTTACGACTGCACTGGCTGCAACAGTGGGAACTGGTAATATTGTTGGGGTTGCCACTGCTATAGTTCTAGGTGGACCAGGTGCAGTATTTTGGATGTGGGTTTCCGCATTCTTCGGGATGGCAACAAAATATGGAGAGGCCGTACTAGCAGTTAAGTATCGGGTAAAAGATGCGAATGGCGAAATGGCCGGCGGACCTATGTACTATTTAGAGCATGGCTTAAAACAAAAGTGGCTAGCTGTTTTATTCGCAATTTTTGGAGCAATTGCGGCATTCGGTATTGGGAACGGTACTCAATCTAATTCCGTTGCTGGAGTAGTTAATGCTACATTTGGTATTGATAATTGGATAACAGGAATTGTACTAACTGTATTTGCTGCTTTAGTTATTTTAGGTGGTATTAAATCTATCGGTAAGGTTACGGCAATTTTTGTTCCTGTAATGGCTATATTCTATGTAGCTGCTGGATTAATAGTCATGGTTATGAATGTTACTGCAATACCTGAAGCTTTTGCTACGATTATCAAAATGGCGTTCTCTGGTGAAGCCGCTGCAGGTGGAGCAATCGGTGCCGCTATTCGTTACGGGATTGCTCGTGGAGTTTTCTCCAATGAGGCTGGTTTAGGATCTGCTCCTATTGCGGCAGCTGCTGCAAAAACAGATCTTGCAGGTAGACAAGGACTTATCTCCATGACACAGGTGTTCTTTGATACGTTTATCATTTGTTCCATTACTGGTATTACAATTGTTATGTCTGGTATATATACGGATAAAAGCTTAGCTGCAAATGAAATTACAACCGGAGCATTCGGCCACTTCTTAGGTGACCTCGGACCAATAGTAGTGGCAATTGGATTGATATTCTTTGCTTCTTCTACCATTATCGGATGGGCGTATTATGGCGAGAAATGTTTCCAATATTTATTTAAAAATCCTTCTCTTCTAATTGTATATCGTATTGCTTTTGTTTTGATGGTATTTGTTGGGTCAGTTATTTCTCTAGATTTAATCTGGACGTTCTCTGATATTACCAATGCATTAATGGCAATTCCTAACTTAATAGGTCTTCTAGGACTGTCTGGAGTAATTATTTATGAAACGAAGAAAATCCAGGAGAAATTAAAAGAAGAAAAAGAGGCATCAAAATCTATTTAGTGTTTGACATTGTAGGCGTAGCGTGAAATGATAATTCTAATGTATGAAAGGCAGGTTACTAAGAATGGATCTATCACAACCCTCAGCGGAAAATGTAACGTATATGATTGAAACAATTAAAGAGAAGCTTCGTATGGTCAATGTAGACGCAATGAGAGCAGAAGACTTTAATGCAACACAATATGAAGATCTTGTTTACTTATATGAAATGGTAAAAAAACGAGATACTTTTAGTCCAAGTGAAATGCAAGCAATCGCATCTGAACTAGGAAACTTACGTAAATAATCATATGATAATGGTTGACCATGAATTCGTTCATGGTCAATTTTTTTATTTTATTCCATCAAAGAGATCAGGAAGAATTAAGGAATCTTACCATTAGATAGCCATTTACTTGCGATGACTCTACGTTTACTTGCTCTTAATGGAGATTTACTTTCGGAACGGATAATTTATCTATTTATATTTCAAATGTTTCCCATAAGAAAAACCGAGCAAAATACGCCCGGTCCTTTAAAAATATATATGGAGGTATGCCATTGATTTCTGCTCCGAGCGGACGCTTTCCGTGGGCTCGGCTTCAGCCGCTTCCCTCGCTACGCTCAGTCCAGGGTCTTCAGCTCGCGCTATTCCCACTGGAGTCGCCACTCTGCGCTCCAATCAATTTGATCCACTTTCATGCTGTATTTTTATAATTTCTTATCTTGTAAAAAAGGACTATCTATTGTCCTCTTACTGACATAGATAGCCCTTACTCTTATAGATTATTTAACTCGACTGCAATTTTAGATCCAACTCGAGCATTATTATAAACTAGTTCGATGTTAGCCTCTAAAGATTTACCTTCTGTTAGCTCTTTTACTTTACCTAGCATGAATGGAGTAACGTCTTTTCCTTTGATGCCATTTGCTTCAGCTTCCTGTAAAGCAGTTTGGATAATCGAGTTAATATAAGAGTCTTCTAAAGAATGTTCTGTAGGGATAGGGTTTGCAATTACTGCTCCTCCATCTAACTTAAGATCCCATTTAGCTTTTAACATTTCTGCTACTTCTTTTTCGCTGTTTAAACGGAAATCCGCATTGAATTCACTTGTCGTTGTATAAAATGCTGGGAATGAGTCAGTTTTGTAGCCTACAACTGGAACACCTTTTGTTTCTAAGTACTCTAGAGTTAAACCGATATCTAGAATAGATTTTGCTCCTGCACAAACTACTGCAACGTTTGTATTTGCTAGTTCTTCTAAATCAGCCGAAATATCCATCGTCGTTTCTGCGCCTCTATGCACCCCGCCAATTCCACCTGTAACAAATAGCTTAATGCCGGCCATTTCTGCACAAATCATTGTCGTTGCTACTGTAGTTGCACCAATTTCTTTTGAAGATACAACGTATGCAAGATCTCGTCTAGAAGTTTTTCTTGCATTTTTGCTTGTTCCTAGTGTCTCTAATTCTTCATCAGATAAACCGATTTTAATCTTCCCGTCCATGATAGCAATAGTCGCTGGAACAGCACCATTGTCACGTACAATTTGCTCTACTTTTCTAGCTGTTTCTACATTCTGAGGGTATGGCATACCGTGTGAGATAATCGTCGACTCTAGCGCTACTATAGCCTTTCCTTCTTGCATACCTTTTGCTACTTCTTCTGAATAAGTGATATATTGTTTCATTTTATAAATTCCTCCATCTCATTAGTTAAATTATTTCTGGAAAGTTCTGTTCTTACCGTTTCGCTTGAACGAATTGTATTACTGGCATTTAACATACCTGTTTGTATTGCAGTTGAAATAACATCACCATTTAACCATGCATATAGAGTTGCGGATACAAATGCATCTCCTGCTCCTGTTACATCAATTACATTCTCCACTAGTATTGCTGAAAAATGCGACGTTTCCATATCACTACCTGCATACATGATGCCCTGGCTCCCCCAAGTTATAGCTACATGAGAAATACCTTTTTGCACAAATAGTCTTGTGGCTTTTTCCCAAGACTCCTTATCGTTAATGCTCACACCTAAATACGTTTCTGCCTCATCTTTATTGGTGATTAACCACTCAATCCCCTCTAAGGATTCAGGCATTCTATCCATTTTCGGGGAAGATACAGGTATTAAAGCAAGCGGTATATTATGTCCAATAGAGACAGTTCTGATATATTCTATTACTTCCTTCGAGCAGTTCATGTCTATAATGATTAGCTGTGCATTGGTCAAATGAGCTTCGTGTTTCTTTAAATAATCCACAGTTAACTGTTCATAAATATCCATATTAGCTAAAGCAAGGAGCATTTCTCCAGTCGAATCTAACACTGCGGAATATGTTCCAGTTGTGTAATTTGGTAACTTTTCGACTGAAAATAAATTCATCCAATGACTAGAGGCTTTTTCAATCGCTTCGTATTCCATATCGGTTCCTACAACAGACAACAAGCGTACAGATTGCCCTAGTCTACCTAAGTTTTCTGCAATATTCCTTGCAACCCCTCCTACACTTTGTATGCTGGATGTAGGATTGGATGTACCCATTTGGAGTTTATTATTCAATGTATATTTTCTATCTACATTTGCTCCGCCTATGCAAATAATTTCTTTATTCTCAGGTAATATATACGCTCTTCCTGTAATATTCCCATTTTTGATTAATTGGGAGATTATATTCGCAACGGCTGGTCGAGACATTTTTAATTCATTTGCTATTTCCATTTGAGAAGCATACGGGTTTTCTCGCAAGTACTTTAAAATACTTGTTTCTTTTGAATTCATTTACTTTCCACCTCCTCACCGTTTCAAACTTATGTTTTAATTATAAACTTTTGTTTTAAGAAGTCAAATAAAAACTGACAACCATTAATATAGTTGTCAGTTTCAGACTGTAGACAAACCCAAACTCAATTCTAGGTGTATAGAGTAGAATATTAAACTCGGCAAGGTCCACCACTTCGCTTTCCGTGGGCTTGGCTTCAGCCCCCTCGTCACTACTAAAAACATATGCTCCTGCGGTTACTCGTCGCAAAGACATTGGTCAAACAAAGTTCGACCAATGTCTTTCCTGCGAGGTCTTCAGCTCAAGCTATTCCCACTGGAGTCTTCGTGGTGGCCCTTGCCTTATAAACAGTTCCAATAAAGTAATCGATATCTTACTTTTAATAAGATGAATAACCATCCTTAGGAACATTTTTTACTATTCATAACCGTTTATAAAAATACCTCTGTGTCCAAACTCAAACTGACAACCATTAATATAGTTGTCAGTTTCTCTAATTATTCAGGTTTATCGTTTAATGTACCATCTTCTAAAACACGTGGTTGAATGAGTACTTCAACTCTTCTATTTTTTGCTCTATTTGCTGGAGTATCATTTGCAGCTACAGGTTTAAATTCACCGTAACCCTTCGCACTAAAATATAGAGGATCTATTGTATTGTTGCCTGCTAATATTTTTAGGAAGTTTACTGAACGCATTACACTCAGCTCCCAGTTAGAAGAATACTCACTACTAGAGATCGGAATATTGTCTGTATGACCAGTAATAACTACATTTCTTGGTGGATCAAACACTAATAAATCAGAAATATCTTCTGCAATTTGACGATATTCCCCTTTTACTTCGGCTTCCCCGGTATCGAATAAGATACTATCTCTTATAGTTACAAGTAATCCTTCATCCGTAAGTTTCGTAATAAATTGTTTTTCAAGTGCGTTTACTGCTATATATTCATCGACACTATCTTGAATTTCGGACAGTGCTTGCTGATCTTCCAAATAAGCCGTACTCTCTCCGTCTTCTCCCTTGCCTGAATCGTTAGGAGTATCAGGCATTTCCACCGGAGACGGTTGTTCAAAAATACCAGTCCCACCATTAAGAACTTGATTAAACGCTTGAGACATTTGTTCCAGTTTTTGCTGATCTACTGAACTAGTAGCAAATAACACGATAAATAATGCTAATAATAAGGTTAAAACATCCGAGTATGGAAGAAGCCATGCTTCACTTACTTCCTCTTCATGCTTATGTTTTTTATGCTTCTTTGCCAAGGCCAGCCTCCCCGCTTTCATCTAAAACTTTTTTACGCTCAGACATAGATAAGTAGGAAGCTAGTTTTTGTTCAATAACTCGCGGAGCATCTCCTTCTAATACAGAAAGTATCCCTTCTAGCATCATTGTCTTTTGTCTAACTTCTTGTTTCGATTTACGTTTTAATTTATTTGCAAATGGATGCCATAAAACATATCCAGTGAAAATACCTAAAAGAGTTGCGACAAAGGCTGCTGAAATAGCATGAGCTAGTTTATCAATATCACTCATATCACTTAAAGCAGCTATTAAACCTACTACTGCTCCAAGTACACCAAGCGTTGGAGCATATGTACCAGCTTGAGTAAAAATTTGAGCACCACCAGAATGTCTTTCCTCTAGTGCGTCAATTTCCTCTGTTAACACATCTCGAATATAGTCTGCATTTTGTCCATCAATTGCTAATGTAAGACCATTTTTTAAAAATGGATCTTCTACATCTGTTGTTTTACTTTCAAGGGCTAATAATCCTTCTCGTCTTGCTAAATCTGCCCAACTGGAAAACATTTTAATAACTTCAACATCTGGTACTAGTTTTGTTTCTTTAAATATAACGCCAAAAATCTTCGGTATTCTTTTTAATTCGTTCATTGGGAATCCAATAACTATTGTTGCAATCGTACCGAAAATGATGATTAAGATTGCTGCAGGATTTAATAATGCACCTACGGTAACACCTTTCATAATCATCCCAACAAATAACGATACAAATCCAATTATTAAACCAAAAACTGTAGACTTATCCATTCAATTTCCCCCACATTCTATTTCTCTACTTTATTTCGGCTATTATCATATATTATTAATAAAATTTACCCGAATGTTTAATTAAATTTCTTAATTATGAACAAATTTTTACTAATAGACAAATTTGAATATTGATAATACATGTTCAATACTGATACTATGGAGATAATAATAGAAAGGAAGTATCTAAATGACATCTTTCAACACAAAACTAGAAAATTATGCTTCTCTTGTTGTAGAAGTAGGAGTTAATATTCAGCCTGGTCAAAATTTATTTATCGCCGCTTCAACGGATAGTGTGCAACTTGTTCGATTAATTACTAAAAAAGCATACATAGCCGGAGCTAAACAAGTATTCGTAGATTTAACAGACGATGAGATTACTCGTCTTCGATATGAACTGGCACCCGAGGATTCGTTTGATTTCTTCCCATCTTGGAAAGCACAAGAAAAAGAACTATTAGCTGATGGTGGTGCAGCATTTATAAGTGTTGTCAGCCAAAGTCCCGACCTATTAAAAGGCATGGATTCTTCTAAAATTTCAGCATTCCAAAAAGCTGCTGGTCAAGCTTTGAGCAAGTATCGTCAATATGTGCAATCCGATAAAATAAGTTGGTCAGTAATTGCATCTCCATCTAAAGCTTGGGCTAAAAAGGTATTCCCTGAGCTATCAGAAGAGGAACAAGTACCAGCATTATGGGAAGCAATCTTCCAAGCGGTTCGTGCGGATGTTGCTAACCCAACGCAAGCATGGATTGACCACGATAACCTTTTACACACGAAAGTAGATTATCTAAACGAAAAAAATTATCAAAAGCTTCATTATACTGCTCCAGGTACGGACTTAACTATTGAATTACCAAAGGGTCATTTATGGTGTGGAGCTGGCAGCACAAACGAAAAAGGATTTTCTTTCATGGCTAACATGCCTACGGAAGAAGTATTCTCTGTCCCAATGAAAACAGGCGTTAATGGTTATGTAGCAAGTACGAAGCCATTAAGCTATGGTGGAAATATTATTGATAATTTCACTATTACTTTTGAAAATGGTCGTATTGTTAAAGTGGTGGCAGAACAAGGTCAAGAAGTTCTGGAGAACTTAGTGGCAACGGACGAAGGGTCTCATTATTTAGGCGAAGTTGCACTTGTACCACATGACTCACCGATATCTAATTCAAATCTATTATTTTACAACACTCTTTTTGATGAAAATGCATCTAACCATCTAGCAATCGGAAGTGCATATGCTTTCTGTTTAGAAGGCGGCAAAAAAATGAGTCGTGAAGAACTAGCAGAAAATGGATTAAACGAAAGTATTACACATGTTGATTTCATGATTGGTTCAGATAAAATGGATATTGACGGTATAAAAGAAGATGGGACTACAGAGCCAATATTCCGTAATGGGAACTGGGCATTTTAATTGTTAACTATAATTCAATATTTTACTAGTTACTATTCTTTCGAATTTGGGTTATAATCAAATAAACAAGACTAGTGAGGTGTTTAATAATGGCTTTATTCATATCTACAGTACTTGGATTTTCTGTAGTAATGGGAATCGTTGGTTATGCGATTTTACATTTCTTCGGAAAAGGCATGAATTCAAAAGATTCTACTACGATAGATCCAAAACCTTTTCAATAATACCAAAAACAACCGTCGAGTAAGCTGACGGTTGTTTTTTTATATGTTATGTTATCTCTTTTTGTTCTCAAATTAACTACAAAACTATTACAAAGAGATGACAAACCAATACTATTCGTTTATTTTTATGTCCCTCTCTATTTCTATTGACCTAAAATCTGATGAAATATATGTAAAATACCATAATGTGACAAATGGCAAACCTCTGTTTATCTATTATACTTATTTAGTATGATTGGAATAGGAGGAAGACAAATGTTTTCAAACTCACATATTGGAATAGATTTAGGCACAGCAAATACATTAGTTTATACAAAAAGCAAAGGCTTGTTAATAGATGAACCTACCATAGTAGCAGTAAATACTAAAACTCGTGAAATTGTAGCTTTTGGTGAAGAGGCAAAAAAAATGGTTGGCAAGACTCCCACTTCTATTGAGGTAATACGTCCTCTAAAAGATGGCGTAATTGCCGATTTTGATATTACAACACAATTATTAAAACTTATTATGCAAAAAGCAGGAAAAAAACTTGGCACTTCTTTGAGAAAACCAACTGTTGTTGTATGTACTCCATCTGGTGCAACCTCTGTTGAACGAAGAGCTATACAAGATGCCGTAAGACAAAGTGGAGCAAAGGAAGTTCAGTTAATGGAAGAACCTGTTGCAGCTGCAATCGGTGCTGGTCTGCCTGTAGATGAACCAGTGGCAAGTATGATTGTGGATATTGGTGGAGGTACTACGGAAGTGGGTATTATTTCTTTCGGTGGTGTTGTCGCATCTAATACAGTAAAAGCTGCTGGTGATCGTATGGATGAAGCGATTATTCACTTTGTCCGAAAAGAATATAATGTCATAATTGGCGAGCCTACCGCTGAGCTTATTAAGATGACTATTGGACATGCTTTAGTTCCCCATGCAGTAGAACAAATGCAAGTTACCGGGAGAGATGTAGTGAGTGGATTACCAAAGACCATTTATCTATCGTCTACTCAAGTTCAAGGAGTTTTAACAGAATCACTGGAAACAATTTTAGAAGCAATTCGCGCTACGTTGGAAACTTGCCCGCCTGAACTTGCTGGAGATATCGTCGATCACGGGGTAATACTAACTGGTGGTGGAGCACTACTAAAAGGTATTTCCGAATGGTTAACTCAGGTCATTGAAGTTCCAGTTCACCTCGCACCGGAGCCATTACAATCTGTTGCTATTGGGACAGGGAAATCCTATATTGTCTCAGACCGAAAACAAAAACTAGCGAAATAAAATAAAGTTCACTTAATGGTTTCTAGGCCTTAAAATATAAAAATACCTAATGAAAAAGCAAAATACTGTTCATTCAGATGAACAACATTTTGCTTTTTTGTATACTATTAAAAATTGAATAGGAAGTACTAAGTATTAAATAAAGCAATTATCTTTCATTTCCTATAAAATATAATTATAACCTAAAGGAGGAATACGATGCCAAGCTTACAAGAAATTCTAACTTACAATGATCATTTTGTAGAAAGTAAACTTTACGAACCTTTTTTAACTACAAAGTTTCCAAACAAACGAATTGTTATTTTAACTTGTATGGATACAAGACTCACAGAAATGCTTCCAAAATCCATGAATTTTAAAAATGGCGATGTCAAAATCGTTAAAAGTGCTGGCGCAATTATCAATCATCCATTTGGTGGAATCATGCGTAGTCTTATGGTAGCTGTTTATGAGCTTCAGGCCGATGAGATATATGTAATTGGTCATCATGATTGTGGAATGAGTGCTATACAAACCGATAAAATGATTGATAAAATGATTACACGTGGGGTAGATCCTCGTGTATTAGATACGCTTAAAAATTCTGGCGTGGACTTAGAAAAATGGTTGGAAGGTTTTTCTAACGTAGAAAGTAGTGTCTTACATAGTGTTGAAATGATTCGTAATCACCCGCTTATGCTTCCGGAAATCCCTGTTCATGGTCTAATTATAGATCCGGAAACCGGGCGTCTAGATTTAGTGACTGATGGGAATATCGACAAGAAATAAACTATTTCCCGGGAAATCGACAGGGAGACTTACAAAATAATGAATTCTAAAGAAAACCCACCTATTCATGAAAAATGAATAAGTGGGTTTTAAGTTTGTTAAATATCTTCTTCTGTTAAGGATGCATAGATAAAATGATCCTGCCATTTACCATTGATATAAAGTAGTTTTCGTAGTAATCCCTCTTGGTTGAAGCCATTTTTCTCTAATACTTTAATAGAACCAGGGTTATTTGGAGATACATATGCTTCAATACGATTTAGTTGGACATGCTCAAATCCGAATACTTTCACAAGGTGAACCGCTTCAGAAGCAATCCCTTTTCCAATATTGGATTCGTCCATAGAATATCCGATAAGCCCACTAGAAAAAGGCATTCTTTTAATACTGTATAAGGATACACTACCAATCATTTTGTCTGACTGATGTTCAAAAATCCCGAAGCTATACTCTCTTTTTTCCTTTGAGAGCATAAGAGATTCCCGAATTTTCTCCCGTTGGACAGAAGTAGTATAATAATCATCCCGATGCAGCGGTTCATAAACAGACCAATACATCTTATTGCGATAAGTCAGATCCGCTAGAGCTGGTGCATCTTTCGTATTTAATGTTCGTAAATAACATGTATCTCCTTCTAGATAAATCAAACACCTTCACCCTTTTGCGTTAGTCAATTGAATAAACTCTTTAACATCTTGGATACATAGATCAATTCCTTTTATCCAAAATGCTTCTTGAGTAATGTCTTCATTTAAATGTTTCATCGCTAAGTCTTCCACCGACATTACTGCCGTATCTTGCAATAATGCAATGTACTTCTCTTCAAAGTTCGCACCTTCACTTATAGCTTTAGCATAGATACTTAAAGAGAATAAGTAACCAAATGTATATGGGAAGTTATAAAATGGTACTCCCGTTATATAGAAATGCAGTTTTGATGCCCAGAAATGAGGATGTGTTGTGTCTAATGCATCCCCGTATGCTTCCTGTTGAGCTGCAACCATTAAATCATTCAAACGAGCAGCAGATACTATTCCATTTTTACGTTCCTCATAGAATCTAGTTTCAAATAAGAATCTAGCATGGATATTCATAAAAAATGCTACACTACGTTGAATTTTATCTTCTAGTAAAGCAATTTTTTCGTCATCAGTTGTTGCTTCCTTTACAGCAGCATCGGCAACTATCATTTCAGCAAATGTGGATGCAGTTTCCGCTACACCCATGGCATATTGACGGTTCATCCAATGTACTGGTCTTAAAGCATATGAATGGAAGGCATGACCCAATTCATGAGCTAACGTAGAAACATTGGACATAGACCCACTATACGTCATGAAAATGCGTGATTCCTCTGATACAGGCATTCCTGTACAAAATCCTCCTGGACGCTTGTTTGGACGATCCTCTGCTTCAATCCAACCTTTTTCAAACGCATTTCTTGAAAATGACTCTAACTTTGGTCCAAATTCTTTAAAATGTTTTAGTATAAACTCAGCACCTTGTTGATAATCCATTTTCTCTGTAGAAGTACTCACGGGTGCTTCTAAGTCGTACCAATGCATTTGTTTTTCGCCTAGCATTGCCGATTTTTTGTTTAAGTATTCTACGAATGGAGCTTTATTTTTAGAGATAGCTCCCCACATTGCATCTAGTGTTTGTTCACTCATACGATTAATATGAAGAGGTTCTTCTAAAACAGAATTCCATCCTCTTTTTTCATAAACTGCAAGGCGGAAGCCAGCAATATGATTCAGTGTTTTTGCAAAGAACTCCTCTTTATCTGTCCAAGCAGCCTCAAGTGCTTCAAATGATTCTTTTCGAATCGTTGCATCTTCATGGGAACTCAGATTATTAACCTGTCCAACTGACATTTCTTTTACTTCTCCATCTATTGTAAGTTTAATACGAATATCACCTACAAGTAAATCATAAAGTTGTCCCCATGAATGATAGCCATCTACCTCAAGTTTAGTAATTATGTCTTCCTCTTTTTCAGAAAGCATTCTTTTTGCTTCTTCTCTCCATTCATTCAACACAAATGCAAATGAAGAAAGCTCAGGTGTTTGAAGTAGATCTTCCCATACAGATTCCTCTGTTTTACTTAGCACTTGTTGAATTGTGAGCATTTGAGAAGAGAATCTAGCATAAAGTGACCCTATCTCCCCTTCTAATAATGCTGCCTGCTTATCAGTTGTATCCTGTGCCATAAAGCAACCTATTACTGCTCCAGCTTCAGATAAATTTGTTGCGATATCTTTTAATTGTTCTATTGTTTGCTCAATAATGGAGACATCTGCTATAGATGTCGGTGAGTTAAAGTCTTGGAGTTTTGCGTCAAAACTGCTTAGCTTTCCTTTTACTTCATCCAAATGGCTTCTTAAAGATGGAGAGCTACTACCCCCTTCAAAAAAGCGATCAAGATCCCATACAACCGGATAAGTTTGTTCAATCATCTAAATATTCCTCCTATATTGACAATTATATTAGATTTCTAGTATATCATGTTTTCCTCATACAGATTGTCCCAATTTCGTCACATAACATTCATAATTCTAATTTGTTGTTGGTATATATCAAAGGTATACTTATTAAATAGAAGGAGGCAGCTGAATGTTTAAAATAATCCTTTTAATATTATTTTTTATATCTACTGTAATCGTTAAATTACTATCTATTCTACTTCCCATAAATGGTCAAACCAGTGGCGAGATTTTCAATAGACTTCCCGTCTTTTTTACTCCAGCAAATTATGTGTTTTACATATGGATTGTTATTTTCATCTCATTAGCTTGGTGGATTTGGAATATGATGAAAGATTACAAGTCTTCTCATCCTATCCCTACTAGACGAGTTCTATTATACGGGGCATCATCTGTGTTATATATTTTGTATATATTCAGTTGGCATTACGAACTGTTTGGTTATGCTTTTGGTATTCTCACTGTCTTACTAAGCTGCTTGTTTAAATTATATTTAACCTATCCTTTAGATGATATAAATCGAAAAAATCGATTACCAATTTCCTTCCTTTTAGGATGGACATTTATCAGTTTCTTCATAAATCTATCTTATCTCCTCACGTTTTATGAATTCGGTGGATTTGGTATGACAAAATCACTTTGGGGTGTTATCTTCTTAACCATTGCGACAGCGATAGCTCTTCACTTCCGCTATCATTATTTTGATCGTCTTATGTCAGTTGTGTTTATCTGGACTTTCGTCGGGGTAGCAATCCAACACAACTTTAGTCAACTGCTCCTGACCTCAGCTTCTCTTTTCCTAAGCTGCGTCTTGGTCGTTGGGATAATTTTCCTTAAGAAAGGATCCAGAACCCCTTAAGGTTTGGACAGACATTTTACAATATTATTACCGAGTAGAGGCTGTTTGTGGTAGTTGTCACAAACAGCCTCTCTTTTTTCGTTAAACATATTTATCTGTCTGTCTCCTACAACTTTAAGAAATAGTTAATGTATTTTTAAATAACTAGATATAAATGTTTTCTAAGCGAGGAGGCTGAGGCAACGCCCATGGAAACCGTCCATCAGCCGAAAATTACTATGAGCACTTACTTCGTAGTAGGATAATTCATATTCTTAATTTAAAAAACGCCTTCAAAAGAGTAAACTCTTGAAGGCGTTTTGTTTTAATCTAATTTAGTTAATAAAATTGGTGCACCTTTTGTGACAACAATTGTATGCTCAATCTGTGCTACTAAGGATTTATCAGGAGTGATAAATGTCCAACCATCACCTGATTCCACAATATGCTCTGCCTTCGCAGAAATAAATGGCTCAACTGCTAAAACCATTCCTTCTTTTAATATTGTTGGATCCCATGCATCATAATAATTCAATACATGTTGAGGAGCTTCATGAAGTGATTTCCCAATACCATGTCCAGTTAGGTTCATAATAACATGCAAGCCATTATCTTTGGCTTCTCTAGCTACTGCTTTACCAATTTGGTTCAATCGTGAACCTGCTTTAACTTTTAGCATTGCACGCTCAAATGCACTCTCAGCTACAGCACACAACTTCTCTTTCTCTTCATATCCTTCGCCTACGACAAAAGAAATTCCTGTGTCTGCAAAATAACCATCAAGCGATCCTGAAACGTCTATATTCACGATATCACCATCTTTTATAACACGAGCGCCTGGCATACCATGAGCTACTTCCTCATTAACACTAATACAAGTATATCCCGGAAAATCGTATTCTCCCATTGGTCCAGAAATCGCACCATGCTCTTTAAATAGCTTTCCGCCGATTTCATCTAACTCTTTCGTAGTCACACCAGGTTTAGTAGCAGCCTTCATTACATCTCGAATTTCTGCAACAATACGCCCTATTTTTTTTAATGCTACTAACTCTTCGTCAGTTTGTACAATCATCTTAACAAGATCCCTTCTTCACTAAATGTATTCTAATCATACCATATTTAGTGAAGATTCGGCAGTGTGAGGCGCGGAGCTTTAACAAATAATATCGAACAAATGAAAGCTGCTACTAAAAATACAGGAATCATATAAGTAGAATTATAGATCAACGAATACAAAATAACATTTTGCTCACCAGCAAATTCACCAAAGAATAGAATACCTGAAGTTACATGTGCTAAATAACGAAGAAAAGCTGCGATGAACGTTCCCAAGACAACTGCTCTAACCATTTTCATTTTATCCTTTTGTTCAAATGCATGTAAAAACGCAGGTCTCAGAAAACCAGCAAAACCAGCTACCATAAATGCGATGAAATAATCTATTGCTACTTGTGCTATCACTATTTCAAATGATAAGGGAGCTGCGTAAAAACGGCCTGTAACGACTTGTAATACACCTATTAAAAATCCAGTAGTTAAACCTGCTACAATACCACGACGAAAAGCCATTAAAATAACAGGTACTAAAACGAATGTAACTGATCCACCTTGCGGCATTCCAAAGCCGATCATATCTAAAACATATCCTAAAGCTGCAAAAATAGCGATTTCCATTAATATTAATACTCGATTATTCTTCATGACAATCCCCTTTTTTGACCACAAAAAAAACGACCCCCGGGATAGACCCAGACATCGCGCGATTGTCAGTTTCCATCCACATCCCTACGCAAGTATTAACTTACAGGTTCGAAGGGTACTATCTCAGCCGTATCAACGGCGCCCCTTGTGGTTTGAATTATTTAGTTCGAGTTCATTGTAGCTGAATAGATAAAGTATTGCAACCTTCTTTTGTTCTTTTGTTATACTTGTAAAAACTATATGCGTAAGGGGATGTTTACATGATTACATTATTAAAAGATTTAATACGTATCAAAAGTGACACATTGGAAGGCGCAAATAATGCTTTGTTATTTTGTGAGAATTGGCTAGAGGAACGAGGTATTACTACTACGATCTTAAAGCATGAGGAAAAACTGATGCTTGTGGCAGTAATAGGAGACGGTGATAAATGTATGATTTGGAATGGTCACGTAGATGTTGTTCCAGGAGAAACTTCACAATTTCAGCCTTATATTGAGGGAGATTATTTATATGGTCGTGGAACAGCTGATATGAAAGCGGGAGTTGCAGCGATGATGCAAGCCTTTTATGAGCTATCTAAACAACCTGAAAATCTTGCTCAAAAAATCCAACTACATATCGTAACCGATGAGGAAACAGACGGAGAGACATCCAAATTTTTGGTCAATCAAGGATATATCGGTGACTTTGTTATATGCGGAGAACCTACCAATCTACAAATTGGCTTACAGGCAAAAGGAATTATCCAGTTTGATGTAATACTTAAGGGCAAATCTAGTCATGGCAGTCGTCCTTGGGAAGGAATAAATGCAATTGAACAAGCGTTTCTTTTTGACCAACAGCTTCGCAAACTTTCTTTTTTAACAGCAAGCAATGAGTTCTATGATTATCCTTCCTTAAACTTGGCAAAAATACAAGCAGGAGAACGATATAACGTAGTGCCCGATGAGTGCATAGTAAGTTATGATCTTCGTTACGTACCCGGACAAGATATGCATAGTATTCTTTTAGACCTCCAAACGTTGACGGAAGAATTTCCCAATAGTGAAATACAAGTGCACACTACCGCTCCTGCAGTAACAACTGAAGCTATTAACCCATATATCAAACGTATTGCTCAGGTCACTTCACAGTTTATAGGAAAACCTGCTGTGTTATTTGGGCAGCATGGAGCAGCTGATGCTCGCTTTTATGCAGAAACTGGAGCAGGCGCTATTGAGTTTGGACCAAGTGGTGGGGATTGGCATGGTGAAAAAGAATATGTATCTATTTCCTCTACTGAAACTTATAAAAACATCTTAGTCTCCTTAGGTAAAAGTGAGAAAAATATTATAATTTCGTAGGATATATTAGAAAGAATAGAGGTGATATAAACTGGATAATCCAAGAATTTTATCAGCACTTTCCTATTTTAGTGTTTTGTTTGCTCCCTTTTTATTGCCCATCATCGTTTATTTTGTCTCACAGGATTCTGAGGTTAAATATCATGCAAAAAAATCCTTAATCTCTCATATCATACCTGTTGTTTTATTAGTAATTTTGTTCATTAGTATCTTTTCAAGTTTTATGCCTTTTACAACTGGATATAATGAACAGCCTACCCTTTGGATGGCAGTGGGACCTTTAATACTAATCGGTATATATATGCTTGTGTATGTTATAGTAATGGTTTGGAATATTGTTCAAGGCATTAAAGTATTAAGATAACGTTTATTTATAGGCTCTTAAGGGTACATAATTATTAATAACGAAAGCCAAGGAGCGATTATGATGAAAGTAAAAAACTTAGTTAAAACAGCAATTAAATTTGCACCAATTGTTTATCCCATTATCCGCAAAGTGTTAAAATCTAAAAAAACTACTCGCTAAAAAACTGTCCTCCTAAATAAGGGGACAGTTTTTTTAGTATATGAGGTGCTTTTGCGCAGCATTCATCAGTAAACTTGCAACTTCTACCCCTATTTAAGCAACTTCCCCCAAGCGTTAATACAGCTAAGCATTTGGAAAGGTAAGCAACATGCTATATTAGTGGCTTCAATTCTGTTAATGAGTAGTAGTTGTCCATTCCCTCTGACTTAGCTACAGGAGATTTTCCTTCTTCTTTACTAGCATTCAGAATTTGTTCAAACGATAGTGGATTCGGTGCTGGCAACTCACTTTGGGTCACAAATATTCCCTTGTTGTACTGTGAAAAAAATGCATTTGCCATAATACGATAACCTTCCATCGTTGGATGGACATCTGCAGGATTTGGTAATAATGTCGTTGCATTAACTCCAAATGACTCTTCTACTGACACATAAGTTGCTCCATTTGCCTCTGATTGTTTTTTTAATATAAGCTGCAAACGGTCTAACTCTTTTTTAATACCACTCTTTTGCGACTCTCTGACATGAGGATAAGCAAAATAATAACCCATGACATAAATTTTTGCTTTTGGTGTTAGTACTTGCACTTCTTTAATAATCTGCGCTATATTTTTTCGCGCATTATTTAAAGCAAAATCAGCTGAAATTTGTTGATATGCTACAGAACCACTCGTTGAATTCACTTGTACCATTTGTAGCAAATCATTTGCTCCTGCGGATATCGTAACTAACGTAGCCTTCTTCAGCAACTCTTTCGCTTCATCTGTCTGAATACTCTCAAGAACATCTGCTGTTGTATATCCTGGAAATGCTAATGCTTTTGAATAGAAAGCCAGCTGTCCTGTTGTAGTTAGTTTCTGTGCGATTAAGTCTGTATAACCAGTATCGATGGCACGATTTGGTGTTTGACCGGCTGCCAAAGAATCGCCAAGTGCTAGATAGACTTCAGTTCCCTTTGCATCTACTGTGATAGAGCCAAATGAGATAAACAGAATGATTAAAGTACCAAGCATTTTTTTCAAACTACTCACTCCTTAAAAAGCCCATGCTCCTTTTTTGAATATAGGCTCCATTGATCCATCTGCTAATTCTCCCATAATATCCATGTCGCCACTACCAATCATAAAGTCTTCATGCACAATGGAGGTGTTAATACCCATATCTTCTAATTCACTATGAGTTAAGCCACGAGCACCTTCCACACAGGTAGGGTATGCTTCTCCAATTGCAAAATGGTTGGAGGCATTTTCATCAAATAAGGTGTTAAAGAATAATACATTCGAAGCGGAAATAGGTGATTCATGTGGCACTAAAGCAATCTCGCCTAAATACTTTGCTCCCTCATCTGTTCCAATTAACTCTTGCAATAGTTTCTCACCAGTTGCAGCTTTAATAGAAGTAATCTTCCCATTTTCAAAAGTCAAAGTAAAATCATCTATTACATTTCCTTGATAAACAAATGGCTTTGTATTTTTAACATAGCCATTTACACCTGTTTTAAGTGGTGCAGTATATACTTCTTCTGTTGGCATATTTGCTATAAATGGTGTGTTTTGACCATTTTTACTAGCTCCGGACATCCAAATATGTTCTTTTGGAAGTTCCACTTGAATATCTGTTCCTTCTGCTTTATAGTGCAGCTTTTTGAAATGCTTATTATTTAGTAGTGCCGCTCTACTTTCCAGGTTATCAATATGTTCTTTCCACTGTTGAACTGCTGTGCCTTCGCCGATGCGCACAACTTGGAATATTAACTCCCAAAGGGCTTGCATTTGTTCTTCAGGCTTCAGATCAGGGAAAACTTTGGCAGCCCATTTCTCTGAAGGCATTGCAACGATGGACCATGTAATTACATCATTCATCACAGCTTTTCGATAATTTTCTAACGCTTTCCCACTTGCCTTTTGAAAGCTTGAAATACGGTCAATCGAAACACCTTCTAGTAGATCTGGGTTATCCGCGTCAATCCATAATAATGCGCCTTTATTTTCGATTAACTCGTCGCGCTGCATAGCAGCCCACTTAGGAAATTCATGGAACGCTTCATCTGGAGCAAAATCATAAAATGCGCGTGCATTTACTTCATCTGTATAGTTGACATCTACTCTTTTTGCGCCAGCTTCATAAGCTTTTTTCACTATTAATCGTGTAAATTCAATTGTATCTGTCGTCGTATTTATAAGAAGTGGTTGGTTCGGCTGTATATTCAGGCCAACCTTCACTACTAATTCTGCATACTCTTCAAGCTTTTGTTGAAAATCCATCTTTATTTCCCCTTTTGACTAATAGTTTTAGATGTCCCCTCGATTAACTCTCCGCGATACCATACTTTTTGAATTGGCTTTTTAGGAAGCTCTTTTGTCCACTTTTTAAAAGTCTTTTCATCGGAATAAGTTAATAATGTCATTACCTCTCCATCAGCACCCGCACGACCTGTGCGTCCTGAACGATGTAAGTATTGTTCCACTGAATGTGGTACATCTACATGGATTACATGAGTAAGTCCAGATATATCTAATCCTCTTGCTGCCACATCTGTAGCAATTAGTAAACTTACTTTACCGCTTTTAAAATCATCTAATGCTTTCTTCCGTTCATCCTTTTTCATTTCAGAATGTAGGGATACAATCGGCGCATCTCTATAAGAAAGTTTTGCATCCTTCATTAATAGCTGATCTAAACTATTTACAAATGCAAGGCCTCGCATACCTTTCAAGTAAGATATTCTACGCAGTAATTCAGTTTTATCACGAGGTTCTGTCTTCACGAAACTATGGATAACTTCTCCTTGCGAAGGAATATCTTCTGCTGCTACTTGAATACGCACAGGATTCTTCATCATACGTTCCGCAACTAGTTCTATTTCTTCTGTGATTGTTGCAGAAGTTACTATTAGTTGGCTTTCGACAGTTGCATCAACTAAACTTTTTACAGTTGTGCGATGTTCTCTGCTCAGAAGTTGGTCTCCTTCATCTAGGACAACGATGTTTATTTCATGCATTTTTAGTTTTTTCGTTTTTACTAGTTCTTGCAATCTACCAGGGGTTCCAACGACAATTGTCGGTTTCTTTTTAAGTACATCAATTTGTCTGTGAATATTTGCTCCACCAATTAATTGTGCAACTGAAATGTCTGTACCTTTCACCCATTCACGAAAAACCTCTACAATTTGCATTCCAAGTTCTTGAGAAGGAATGATTACCATTGCCTGAATATGTTTTTTGGTAGGGTCAACCATCTGCAAGATTGGAAGTACATAAGCAAGCGTTTTTCCCGTTCCTGTTGGAGATTCTGCAACAATATCAGAGCCATCCAGCATATGTGGGATTAATTGAGATTGTATAGGCATTGGTGATGCAAAATTTGCATCCTGCCATTTGTTTTGTAATGTTTCATTTAAGTTAGTTATAAAAGTCAAATTTGTTTCCACCTTATCCGTATTTAAGTCAAGTGTACCATATTTTTTATATCGACTATTATTTATAGATTATAGAGATTTAGATAAAAAAAAGTGCCTGTTAAAAAGGCACTTATTTACTTTCCTCTTCAGTTGTATATTCCTTCATTAATTCATAAAAATTCAACTCATATAATTGTCTTCCATCAATTTTATATACACCTTTATTTACAAATTCTTCAATAATTCCATCACGTTTTTGTTCTGTTTGTGATTCTTTTATCATCATCATGTTAATGTCTCCTTGCAAATTTTATTCCATTGTATTTTACCCATTCTAAGGTTTAATAAACTTGTCTTTTCATTCTTTTGAAAGCACCCGTAAATGATGGGAAAGCTTTACGAACAAAGTAATAGCATACATAGCCTAGAAATGTCCCAAGTGTATTCAGCCACAAATCATCCACGTCACTACTCCTACTTTGTGGAATCTGCATAATTTCAATAAATAAGGAGATACATAATCCCACAAATACAGGTAATATAAAAAGTTCCATCCTTTTAAATAGTAAAGGTAGAAGAAATCCAATTGGCATAAATAGAATGATATTACCAAGGAAGTTTATATAAAATGGTTGCCAAAAACCTAGGTATACAACTGACTTGTAGGTTTCTTCCACAACACGAAATAACTCCAAATTTACACCAGTAGTATAGGCAGGTACGTCCCCTACTTTAGGTATTATTGTTTGAGAAAAAAGACCAACAAGTACTGAGAAAAACACTAATATTCCAATCTCATGTAAAGTCTCTTTAAGCTTAAATCCTCTCTTCTTCCAACGAAATAGTCGCCAAATGACGATCAATGGAAAGGCAATCCCTATAAAAAATAGCATATCATCTAAATAATTTATGATTACATACATCTACTCACCTTCAAATAACTCTTCTAAAAATTTTTCCCTATGATCTAAAAAATACTTTGTAATTTGATAATGCGCGGTCAGTTCATAATCGATTTCCTCAATTTGTCCTTCATCAAAACTTAGGATCGTCGCTTCAGGATATCCTAATAATATTGGAGAGTGTGTCGCAATGATAAACTGGCAATTCTGTTCTTTGATCAAATCATGCATGATACGTAAAAATGCCAATTGTCTCTGCGGTGATAATGCTGCCTCTGGTTCGTCTAACAGATAAATAGCCCTACCATTAAATCGATTTTTAAATAACGACAAAAATGACTCACCATGAGATTGCTCATGAAGGGATTTTCCACCATAACTGTCTAACACACCAAGGCCAGGATTTTCTCTTTCCAGTTCATCCAGATGTGAAGCAAACTGATAATAGGATTCTGCTCGTAAAAAGAAACCACTAGTTACTTTGGGCATCCAAGAAAGTCTTAGATATTTCCCCAATGCACTTTCTGCAGCATCTACATCATAAAGGTTATTTCGACTTCCTCCAGCAGTATTAAACTCACATTTATCTGCAATTCCTTCTAATAATGTCGATTTCCCAGTCCCGTTCTCTCCCACAAAGAAAGTGACAGGAGAAGTTAACTCTAATTCATTAAAGTTACTAATTGCAGGAATGGTGAATGGATACTGCCTTTCCATTTGCGGCTCTTTGAAAAGGGTCACTCTATTTAAAAACATATGATTCCTCTCCCACTCATATCATAAATTATTACTTCTGAAGAAAGGTTGTTTGCCTTGGATCTACCTATTCGTATAGAAACGAAATATATTAAGAAAAGTTCGCCAAAAATTAACGTGTATTATCCTATAGTAACTAATCTACCCAATCCTGCCGTTGAAAAAAAGATTAATGCAGATATTATTCATGAACTAAACAAGCTTTTAATCGAACAAGGATTTTACAGTGAACATTTAGTTGAAATGGTCGGTACCTATGAGATTAAAACGAATGAACGCGGCGTTCTCAGCTTAAGTTTAACTGTCTATTCGTTTACAGGTGGTGCCCATGGTCTAACAATTACGAAATCACTCACCTTTGATGTCAAGACTGGGAAGCAGTATGGACTAAGCGAATTGTTTAAGCCAGACAGCAATTATGTAAAAGTCCTCTCTGACATGATTGAAAAGAAAATTGTCGAGTGGGATGTACCTCTATTAGAGGATTTTACACAAATACGAAGTGATCAAGATTTTTATATAGCAGACCATTCACTTGTCATTTATTTTCAAGTGTATGAATGGACTCCGTATGTATACGGCTTCCCCTATTTTCCAATTACCATTAAAGATATAGAAAATCTTATTCGGGAAGGTGGTATTCTTGAAAAAATGATTCCATTCTAGTGACACACTCTCTTTAGTACGGTAAAGTATTATATAAATACGTACTGGGGGTTTATGGGAATGAAAAAAGCAATTTTCTTTGACTTAGATGATACTTTACTATGGGACAATAAAAGTGTGTCCACTGCGTTTCACAAAACATGCGTATATGCAGCCACTCAGGTTAATGTGGAACCATTTGCTCTAGAACAAGCCGTACGTTCAGAGGCAAGCACATTGTACGATACATATGAAACACGTGCTTACACTAAAATGATCGGCATTAATCCTTTTGAAGGGCTATGGGGAACTTTTGACGATCCTTCTGAAGACTTTCAAAAGATGAAAGCTATCATACCCGAATATCAGCGTTTAGCTTGGACGAAGGGATTAGAGCAGTTAGGGATTAATAATGAAGAATTAGGCAGAGAGCTGGCGGAGTATTTCCCACGGATGCGAAAAGAAAGCCCCTTTGTATATGAAGAAACCTATGAAGTATTAGACCAACTAAAAGAGAAGTATTCATTATTATTAATGACAAACGGATCACCAAGTCTTCAAAACACTAAATTAGAAATCACACCGGAGATTGCTCCATATTTTGATCATATCCTTATCTCTGGATCCTTCGGTAAAGGAAAGCCTGACCCATCCATTTTTGAACATGCCTTAGAGATGGTAGGATTATCGGCAGAAGAAGTATTGATGGTCGGTGATAACTTAATGACCGATATATTGGGCTCTTCTAAGGTTGGCATTCAATCTGTGTGGATTAACCGCGAGGAAAAACCGGTAATTGAAGAAATAAGGCCTACATATACAATTGAAAACTTGAGAGAGCTTTTAACATTGCTCTCGTAAGAAAACCGGGTAAAAAAAACGCTCGGTCCTTTAAGATTAAGACCTGTTTCTATCGCTTTCGAAGCGCTTTGGACAGACTTGTTACTATACTTTAACCAGCTAATTTTTGAAGGGTGGTCGTGACTAACGTCACGACCACCACTTCTTTTTCCGGTAATCTTATGGCATTTCTCTGTCCGTCGCACTTCTAAATCTTTTCGAAACAGGCTAGTGCTTTTTTGGATAACTAGAGAAACGATGCTTTCCTATTGATAAAGCAAGCTCACGAAGAGGCAATTTCGTTCGCTATTTCACTTCTTTATTTAAAATCTCCTAACTATTTCTCTTTATTTCCACTAGTTAAAAGAAAATCTACTTTCTTCATCCTTTATTACAGAATAA
This sequence comes from Psychrobacillus psychrotolerans, assembly GCF_900115805.1. GTDB lineage: Bacteria > Bacillota > Bacilli > Bacillales_A > Planococcaceae > Psychrobacillus > Psychrobacillus psychrotolerans. The sequence goes on along the minus strand of NZ_FOXU01000008.1, from coordinate 124,477 downwards.
TATCCCTAATTCAACAGACGATTTTATATCTATATTAACTTTGACTACTATTAGCATCTAAGCGAGAAGCTATGCTCAATCTTAGAGTGGAGTACTACTCACTATATTGATTGGAGTGCAAGGTGGCGACTCCAGCGGGATAAGCGAGAAAGTCGAGACCCCACAGGAGCGTAGCGAACGAGGAGGCTCGACCTCGCCCGCGGAGGACAACAGGAGGTTGGTCACAAAGGCTTTGCCACAGGACGTGGCGCACTTAGCCTTTGTTCTCCACCTGAAAACGGAAATCAGTAGTATCATTGTATAGATCTTATTCTTCATAATAACTAGATAGATGAACTATCTGCACTAAATTTTATACTCTTCTTCTATTAAAAAAAGGTGGATCCTCGACATATAATTGTCGTGAATCCACCTTTTTATTTTATAGATCAATCGGTGTTGCATCAAAGATATCTTCTAATGCCTTAAGCTGCTCAACACCTGACTCTTCCACATGCTTATCAATTGAAATCATCATAATCGCATCTCCACCTACTTCAGAACGACCCACTTGCATCGCTGCGATATTGATACCTTCCGAAGCAAGCAGTGTTCCTACGCGACCAATAGCACCCGGTTGGTCTTTATGACGGATGAATAATAAGTAACCAGATGGAACTACATCTACGATAAAGTCATCTACACGTACGATACGGCCACCTAGACCATTTAATAATGTGCCTGCTACTTTTCTTGTTCCAGTCGCTGTTTTCATTTCAACCGTTATTAAACTTGTAAAACCTTTGGACTTGGAAGTTTTTAATTCGTTTACTGTAATGCCCAAACGGTCTGCAAGGAATTTCGCATTTACATCATTTACTGATTCCCCTAATTTGCTTTTCAGTAGACCTTTTATAGCATTACGTGATAATGGACGAGTGTCTAGATTTGCCAATTCCCCAGAATAAGTAATATTGACCTCCTCAGGTACTCCATCCGCAAGATCGCTTAGGAATGAACCTAATTGCTCCGCTAGATTAAAGAATGGCTCAATTTTAGCTAGGACATCCTTTGGTACAGAAGAAAGGTTAACAGGATTCTTCACTGTCCCATTTTGTAAGAAGCTCACAACGTCATAAGACACATCAATTGCTACAATCTCTTGTGCTTCTATCGTACTAGCACCTAAATGGGGTGTTGCAATAACCTGTGGAAGTGTTAATAATTTATGCTCCACAAAAGGTTCTTCCTCAAATACATCCAGTGCCGCACCTGCAACTTTACCTGACATGATAGCATCATATAATGCATCTTCGTCGATAATTCCACCTCGAGCACAGTTAATAATTTGAACCCCGTCTTTCATTTTTTCAAAAGCTTCTTTATTTATTAAGTGACGAGTTTCTTTCAATAGAGGCGTATGTACTGTTATAAAGTCTGCCGCTTTGATCACCTCTTCTACTGTACCAAACTGAACTCCTAGTTTCTCCGCTTTTTCAGCTGTTAAAAATGGGTCATAGGCAATGACATTCATACGTTGCCCTTTTGCACGGAAAGCAACCTCCTGCCCAATTCTTCCGAAGCCTAGAACACCTAATGTTTTGTTCTTCACTTCTACGCCGATAAAAGTTTTGCGATCCCATTTTTTATTTTTCAAGGAATGGAAGGCTTGTGGGATATTGCGCGCAAGCGACATAAGCATAGCAATAGAATGTTCTGCTGCTGAGTTCGTATTTCCATCAGGAGCATTAACAACGATGATCCCACGTTCTGTTGCAGCAGTTAAGTCGATGTTATCCACCCCAACTCCTGCACGACCAATAATTTTCAAATTAGTTCCTTTTTCAATAATTTCTCGAGTAACCTGTGTTTGGCTACGAACTAACAATGCATCAAACCCACCAATTTTTTCGCCAAGTTGTTCTGGAGTTAATGAAGTATCAACAACGATATTAAATCCTTCTGCATTTCTTAACGGGAAAATACCATCTTCGCTTAGTGGATCACTGATTAGAATATTAAATGTCATATGAATCTTCTCCTTTTATTACTATATTTTTGTACGATTATTTAGCATCAAATGAAATACCAGTACTCCTCCTTATTTTAAAAACATAAAAAAGCCCTCCACTCCCTACAAACATGTAAGGGGCGAAGAGCTTATACACTCACGCGGTACCACCCAAATTTTACTGCAATCATCTCGCAGATTCTCAATTAGTATGCTTAACGCGCATTTCACGGATGAACCTAAATCCTCTGTTTTCAGTCCACCAATTCTAGAGTGCTACTCTACAAACAAAATCACTGATTTACACCAACCATCAGCTCTCTGAAGATCTCAAATTGTAAAGTCTATCTCCGTCAAAATTGTTTACGCTTTATTGAATTAAATTCATCATACTCACCAGTAGAATAATTGTCAATATAGTCAAAATACTTGAAAACGCTATCATTTTTATTTGTTTCAAAAAAACATTGATATAATGCCGTTTAACAATCCAAAAAAATATTTGAAATATTTTTAATTCGTTTTCTAATGATATAAGCATTAAAAATATAATTAATATATGAAATTTAAATGTAAAGGCGAACTTTATTTATTCTAAATCAATTAAAGTTCGTATATATAAAAATATATTTTAAAAATAGCTATAAAGTTATTGACCTTAAAGAGTTTAATTTGTACACTGTATAAAACCATTTGTTTTTCCTGTGAGTACAATAACATTAAATTATAAGGATTTGATTAGATGAAAGTAAGTAAATTTGGTGGAACATCTGTTGCAAGTGCAATCCAAATTAAAAAAGTAGCTGCAATAGTTAAAGCAGATCCATCTCGAAAATTCATTGTTGTATCTGCACCAGGTAAACGCTACGATACCGATAAAAAAGTAACGGACTTACTAATTGAATTGGCAATCGCTGCTATACATAAAGAAGAAGTAGAAGAAAAACTATTCAAAGTCTTGGATCGCTATAAAGAAATCGCACAAGGCCTAGAACTAGATGATACAATTTGTAACGTTATTGAAGAGGACCTTCGTTCACGTATTAACAAAGACCAAAGTATTCTTGAATTATTTGTAGACAATATTAAAGCAAGTGGAGAAGATAATAATGCAAAACTAATTTCCGCTTATTTCACTAGCATTGGTCTCGATTCTCAATATGTTAACCCGAGGACTGCAGGGTTGCTTGTAAATGATCTACCTGAACGAGCACAAGCGTTACCACAGGCATATGACAATCTATATGCACTAAAGCACCTTTCTGGCGTTGTTGTATTCCCCGGTTTTTTTGGGTTTACACCTAATGGCACTCTGCGCACATTCGATCGTGGTGGATCTGATATCACCGGTTCTATCCTTGCAGCAGCAGTGAAAGCCGATTTATACGAAAACTTTACGGATGTCGATTCTGTGTTTTGCGCTAATCCTAAAGTAGTGAACCATCCTGCTGAAATTGAAGAAATCACATACCGTGAAATGCGAGAGCTTTCCTACGCTGGCTTCTCTGTTTTTCATGATGAAGCATTAATGCCTGTATTTAAAAGTGGCATTCCAGTATGTATTAAAAATACAAATAACCCATCAGCTCCTGGAACGAAAATAGTAGCTAAACGTAAAAACAACAAGCGCCCAGTAACTGGAATTTCCGCTGATAACGGTTTTTCTATTTTATATGTAAGTAAGTATTTAATGAACCGAGAAATTGGATTTGGTCGTAAGCTGCTTCAAATTTTAGAAGAAGAGCATATTTCTTATGAACACACACCATCTGGATTAGACGATATTTCTGTTATTGTACGTAGTCATCAACTGGACCCAGAGAAAGAAGCACGTATTATGAGTCGAGTATTGAACGAACTTAAAGCAGATGATGTCCACTTCCGCCATCATTTTTCCATGATTGTAATTGTAGGAGAAGGTATGAACAATAGTACAGGACTGGCAGCACGTGCTGCATCCGCTATTGCAAATACTGGAGCAAATATTGAAATGATTAACCAAGGATCTTCTGAGGTCAGTCTGTCATTTGGTGTTCAAGAAAGTAGTGAGAACAAAATTCTGCGTGCATTATACAATGAATTTTTCTCAGCAGTAACAGTTGGTTAATGAAAAACGGATAAAAATGACATGGGTCCTTTTAGATTAAAACCTCTTCGAAGGACTTTGAATAGACGTTTTGCTATATAGTTACTGAGTAAATTTTTAGGGATGCTAGTTAATTGTGATATCCACCACAATTAACTAGCATCCCTTTTTACCGGTATATATAACTTAATACACTTATTAAAATGATATTAACTGGTTTAAACCATTCGTTTTCATATAGTGAATGAGGGTCATCTGCTCATTTACCTTCCATTCATCACCAGTCTTCACATAGCCCATTTTCTCATATAAGTAACAATTTCTTTGTTCTTGCTTAATTGTATCTAGCTCCCACTTTATCGCATGTGGATACATGCCCTCAATACGGCTCATGACTTCTTGGGCAATACCTTTCCCTTGAAATTCCTCGAGAATATTAATCATGTGTAATCTCATCACCCCTGGTGACTTCGGATATACATGAACACTCCCTACCAACAATTCATCTTTTAAGATTTTAAAATAGTCCCCTGTCTGTAACCGTTCTTTAAACCTTTCAAACGTCTGAAAAACAGGACTAGTATCATGGTCTTGGTATTTTTCATAGATAGGTTGAAACACTTTTTTTTGTATTGTAAATAGTTCAGAAGCGTCTGATAAACTAGCTTTTCTTAGAGAAATAGAGGACTTACTTATTTCAAAAAGCGCTTCTAAAAGATGATAGGGGATAAAATCTCCACTTTTAACCAGTCCATATATTTCATCGATTGATGCCCATTTAGCATCCGCTACCTCTTCGTATTGTAAATTTAATAGATCCGCCTCTATTTCTTGTTTGACTAGCCAATGGTCATCAAAACCACGAGAAAACTTTACAGTGAATATCTGCTCTGCGTGTTCCATTTGCAACTCAATGCCTAATTCTTCTTTCGTTTCACGAATAGCACCCATTTCACTAGTTTCTCCTACAAGAACAGCCCCTGCTGCAGCACAATCCCACATACTTGGCCACCCTTTTTTCCACGGCTGACGCTGTTGAATAAGAAATTGACCTTTTTCATTCATGATCCATACATGAACTACTTGATGAAAGTCACCCTCCATCATCTCATTTCCTCTTATCCATATCTTTCCCGTACTCTCTCTGAACTCATTCATAATATCCCAACGTTCCATTTCTACACCCTCTTTACACCTTATTCGTTACAAATAGTATATCATTCAAGCATCTTAGTTTTAATCATGTTTGACAATTATTTTCATGTGTGAGATAATACCTTAGTTAACATTTGGTACGACATAGTTTTTCGATATTGGCATTCTGCTATATGTGTTTTTGATAATACTTATTCACACTGGAGCGGCTATAGGGTCGCAAGGACGTAAAAGAAGGTAGGGTTTACGTTGCTTAGGTTAGAAGGCAACCAGTGGAACAATTTACCGCGGCATTGAAAGGTTTCTTTCATGGAAATTATTCCCCGAGCTTTTCGGGATGAAAATTTTAAAATTCAAAAGTTATGTTATACCTATACAAAATCAAGGGGTGTTCTCATTATGAGAGCGCCCCTTGTCCAATTTATCCAGCTATTTCTTTTTTTCGTTTGTTGTATTCTTTGAACATCAGCAAATAGATGAATCCACTCAGTAAAGCTAAAGCTGCAAGTATCGCGAATGTCCACGTAAACCCAATCCAAGCTACTAGCGGAAATACTAAGGGTGCAATTGTTCTACCAATAGTATAGCGGAGACTTGCCGCCGCAAAATATTGTCCCCTCATATCGTCAGGAGCTAATTTGGACACAAAGCTTTCCTGTAATCCAACTGTTGCTAATTCTCCTAAAGTAAAGATTGCCATCGCTATTAAGAAAACCCAGAAGTTCGCTGTCATCGGGAATATAATCATTGCCACTGCGTATAAAAACGAAGATAGAAAAAACACCCACTTCTCCGGATATTTTGTCATCCACCTTGTAACAATTACCGTAAACAGTACTACTAATAATCCGTTTTCGGAAAGAAGAATACCAAACGAGCCTTCTCCTGTTACAGACCATTCCCTATTAAAAAGAGTACCAAGCACTTGCTTGTCGATAACCTCTTTCATATAAACTGGTATCAGCATATCCAATTGCATATAGGTTTGTCCTAGTAAAATACCTGCTATAACGAATAAGAAGAAAACCTTATCCTTTACGATTAATCCGTAAGTTTTAACCTGAGTGACAATCACCTGAGTCCAATTATTCGACCCGCTCGCCATCTTAGCCTTCATATCGTCGGGCAAAGTTTCTTCCGTTAAAAATCTAATTGCCAAACCAACGATACAGAAAATAATTCCCGAAACTAATAAAAGTATAAAACGGTGATTAAAGAATAATACCGCCCCAACTATTGGACCAATTACTACCGAAATATTTATAGACGTATAGAACACCGAAAATACAGTGCTTCGGTCTTTTTCCGGCACAACATCCGCGACAATTGCTTGACTTGCAGGATGATATAACGACCCTGCCATCCCCGCAATCGTAAAGGCTACAAAGCTTAGCATCGGTGAATCTAACCAGGGGGAGTTCGCAAACGCAAATAATATGAATGCCACCCCTTCTGCTATTGCTGAGAAAAACAGCATTGTCCGGCGACCAAATCTATCCGCACAATAGCCCCCTACCAAATTAGCCCCTACTGAAAAAACTTGCGATGCAACTAGTAAAACCCCTGCCATACTCGTGCCAAATTCATCAGCAAAATAAATAGCTAAAAAGGGAAATACCATCCAAAAGCTTAAATTACTAAAAAACTCCCCAAACAAACGGACCTGTAAACTACGATCCCAATCTCTTATTCTCATTCTATATCCCCACAACTCATTGATTAATTAAACTATCCTACCACATTATTTCGATTTTCGAAATAGACAATTTTATAGCTAATGAATGAGATCTGTGAGAAAACTAAGATTCCCCATAAATCTATATCCCCTGAACATAGAGAAGGTTTCGTACTATTCAACCGATTCTTTATGACATTCAACCGATTCTCATCCATAAGCTAGATTTTTTGAATGGTCTCATCTAAAAGTTTAGTCGACTCTAGTATTTGAATGGATGCTGCACCAATCGATTCAACTGCAACAGTTAAGTCTTTAATATCTTTGCCGACGTTCTCTGACTCAACCGCTGCTTCACGGATCATAGAGGAAATACTCGCTAAAGAAGTGGATGTTTGGTCACTTTCATTCAAACCAATAGTTGCTAATCGTTGTACATCTACAATAGATTTTACTACTTCCTGTTGCGCAATATTCGAGTCGCCAACTAGCGAGTCTATTTGTTCTACTGAACTTTTTGTTTGTTCTGCAAGGTTACGCACTTCCTCTGCCACTACTGCAAAACCTTTGCCATACTCTCCAGCTCTTGCTGCTTCTATCGCTGAATTCAATGCGAGCAAATTTGTTTTAGTCGCTATATCTTTGACTATCTTTACTACATTCAAAATTTCTTGAGAAGATTGGTTTAATTTGATGATTAAGCCTGACATCGACTTCGTTTTGTCGTAAATTTCCTGTGAATGACCCGTTAAGGTTTGTATAATTCGCTTCCCATTTTCGGCCTTTTCAATCGTCCTCTGTGAGATTTCTACTCCCTTCGCTACTTCTATCTCCACATCTTTTGTAGTTCCAATTAGCTCCTCTACAGAGGTGGTGGTTTCAGTAGATTGATATTCTAGGTTAGTAACGATACTTCCCAATGTTTCTTTTATGGCTCTTTTTATACGATCTTCTTTTTCCCTTGCTTGCTCTTCGGCATACTTATCGTAAGCTTCTACAACTAATTGTTGCTCATAGTTAATTATTTTGTTTAAAGATGCTACAAATTCGATTTGTTTTTCAATTGGCAATTGAGCTAATTGTATTTTTTCCACTAAACTGTTTTGGAGCTGATAACATGCTCCTAAATAACATTTCGTTTTCAGCTGAATATGTACATGCATTTTAGCAATTTTCTTTCGTTTTTCTATGTACCCTTCGTTCAAAACTCCAGCAAACCAATCCCCAATGTGTATTATTAATGTTTGTTCTAAACGATTTCGTGAACTATGTTTATTTATAATATCGATTAATTCTTCATTTGCCATTAGGGAGTCATAGAAGTTCTTCACTGCTTCTGGAATGTGGGGCGCAAAATATGATTCCATTTGTTTAAGGTTTGCAAGATCCTTTTCAGTGAAATCAATCAACTGCAACTGAATCAGTCTAAGTTTATCCTTAATATCGAAGTGAACATCAGGTCTATTTAACAGATTGATAGGTGAACTAATTCGTTTTTTTCTAAACATTCTATTACCTCCAAAGTGTTTAGCATTAATATCCATGCTACCAAATAGGTATTTGGTGCACAGTGACTTTTATCACGCTTTTGAATATTTAACAATTTCTTTACAAGCATAAAGCCAAAAAAACTAGAGCCTTACTACATAACACTATGTAGTAAGGCTCATTAGAGTGGTTAAATGCTAATTACTGTTACCTATCCCCTATAAACACTTTCACATGTTCCGGCTATTGGTTCATAGAAACAATGTTGTTTAAATTGACCAGTAAAAGGTTGATCATACCATGTTGGAGGGCATTCGCCATATGGATTGAAATACCAAAGCGCAAATTTCGCTGGGTGGTCTCTCCAATTTTCCAAAACTCGTCTTGCTAATTTTCTTTCATTTTCTCTCGCAGGCGAATAAAATAAATTACCTTTTTGAACAGCTTCAAAAGAATAATTTCCTCCCTGCACCTGATAAATGACGTCTTCAATTGTTCTTACATCTCTAAAATCTAAACAATCTGCAACAGCACGATTAACAATTACATTCCCAATATATAACATACCTTGGTTTCCTTCGCCTTCGCCTTCTGCTCTCATCATCCTTGCCACTAAGTCAACGTCCGCATCTCGATACTTTATTCTTGGCATTTTCTCACCTCACATTATAGTATGAGAAACACTTCTTTTGTGTTTATGTATCCCAAAATAAAAAACTACGAAGGAATATCTCCTTCGCAGTAATTAAATTATTATGATTTTTTTCTTCTTGGAATCATGTTGAATACGATATTTAAAACGATAGCAGTTATACTTCCTGCCACAATCCCATTACTCGTCAAGATTTTCATGCTCGTTGGTAATTCCGCAAATAATTCAGGAACGACTGTTACTCCAAGTCCTATACCAATAGAACATGCAATAATCATTGAATTATCTTCTGTATCAGATACGACTTTACTTAACATTTTAATCCCTTGTGCCACAATCATCCCGAACATAGCAATCATCGCTCCACCTAACACAGACGCGGGAATGATTGTTGTTAGAGCAGCAATCTTTGGGATGAAACCAAGTACAATTAGCATTACCCCAGTTATATAAATAACCGTTTTCGTTTTCACCCCAGAGATTTGCATTAGCCCAACGTTTTGAGAAAACGTAGTATAAGGGAATGAGTTGAAAATACCACCTAATACTACAGCGATCCCTTCCGCACGATAACCTTTAGTTAAATCCTCTTTTTCTATCTTTTTACCAAGCATATCCCCTAAAGCAAAGTACACACCTGTCGATTCAACTAACGATACGATGGCTACTAACGTCATTGTAATAATAGGAGAGATTTCAAAAGTAGGTGTACCAAAGTAAAAAGGTTGAATCATATGGAAAAAATCTGAATCTCGCACTGGAGAAAAGTCTACTTTTCCCATAAATGCCGCTGCAATCGTTCCGCTTACAATACCTATTAATATAGAGATAGCTTTTATAAAGCCTGAAGAGAATCGGTATAACAATACGATAAATAGTAGAGTTCCAAAGGCTAATAGAATATTCGGCAAGGAACCAAAATCAGCTGCTCCTTGACCACCGCCCATATTATTAATCGCAACGGGTATTAACGTAATCCCAATAATCGTTACTACAGAGCCTGTTACAACTGGTGGGAAAAACTTTACAAGCTTCCCAAAAAAGCCACTTATTAATATAACGACTACCCCAGAAACAATAATTGCTCCATAAATAGCGGAAACCCCATAATCCCCACCTATAGCAATCATTGGTCCAACTGCTGTAAACGTACATCCTAAGACTACAGGAAGTCCGATTCCAAAAAAGCGATTACTCATAACCTGTAAGATGGTTGCCACACCACACATTAATATATCAATTGCTACTAAATATGTAAGCTGTTCTGTTGTAAGACCTATTGCTCCTCCAACTATTAAGGGTACAATTACCGCTCCTGCGTACATTGCAAGGACATGCTGAATTCCGAGCGCAGTATTTTTTAAGGCGCTATTCATCTTACAGTTTCCTCCTCAAAAAACTCAACTTTACCATTTGCCAATGATTTAATATTCGCTAGTGAATCTACTCGGATACCTTTGTCACGAATTAGCTTTCCTCCTGGCTGAAAGCCTTTTTCTATTACTATCCCAACACCTGCAGTATTTGCTTCTGCTTGATCTAAAATTTCTAAAAGCCCTAATGCTGCTTGTCCATTCGCTAAGAAGTCATCAATGATCAATACCGTGTCTTCCTTGCTTATAAAATCTTTTGAAACAGAAATATCATTTGTTTCCCCTTTAGTAAATGAGTGCACCTTAGAAGTAAATAAGTTGTCTGATAGAGTAAGTGATTTACGTTTTCTCGCGAATACTACAGGCACACCTAGTGTAAGTCCAGCAAACATAGAAGGAGCAATACCAGAAGATTCAATCGTTAGTATTTTAGTAATTCCAGCATCTTTATAACGTGCAGCAAATTCATTTCCTATTGCTTGCATTAGCACAGGATCTATTTGATGATTTAAAAAAGTATCCACTTTTAATACATTTTCTGATAATACTTTACCATTTTTAATAATTTCCTCTTGTAATAATTTCATAATCAAACATTCCCTCTCTATTTTTAATTTGGACAAACAAAAAGCCCGAATGATATTGCAACCACTCAATTATGGAGTGGAGCAATGTCATTCGAGCTAAAAAAGTCGAATAGAAATAAAATAGACTATGACAAAAATGCCATAAACTAAGTACTTCATCGCCACCCATAGTCAGCTTGTTTACGGTAAGCTGGTAGAAACTTGCAGGCCATATCCCTGCTATTATACGAGTTCTTATTATTTGAATATTTCTCATTATAGCATGCTTATCCCCGTTTTCAATTGCTCTTCAAAATGTTCAATGATTCATAAAATTCAGTCGAGATATCAAAAAAACACCCACGTTTTATGAAATCGTAGATGTTCAGGAGTGTTCAGTTTTCAATGACTTAAAACCTTGTATAAATGTTGATGGATTTTCTTGAATTTGGAAAGGAAAAACGCCTTGGTTTGTATGAAGGTATAATAGGCCGCCTCCAAACGAGAATGGTTTATGAGATACATCGTATACATGTTGTAACATAAACTGATGACGATCAGATATGAACCCATCTACTGTTAACTGAAGTTCGAACTTCTTTTCAATCTGCTTCATTTGATAATAAAAATCTATTTGCCGTTCAATCTCAATATAGCTTATAAGATATTTACTCATCTGTTGCACCTCCTATACCTCACCTATTTTAGCATGATTGAGGTAAGAATATACATTTTACAACTTTAAATCAGCTTCACAAATTCTGCTGCTTGGCTTTCTAATTTGATTGCTGCTGATGAAATATCCTTGAACTCTTCCAAAGCAGAACGTATTTCTTTCTGACTTTTTTCGATACTTGTCTGGGAATTACTATTACTAGTCGTTACTTTTTCCACTTGCTTCGCAATTCCTTCAATATTTTCACGTACTTCTACGATAGAATTCTCCACTCTTCCAGCTAATTTACGCACTTCCTGGGCCACTACATTAAACCCACGTCCGTGCTCTCCTGCCCTCGCTGCTTCTATTGCAGCGTTTAATGCAAGTAAATTCGTTTGAGCAGCTATCTCTCGAATGGTTTGTACAATTCCTCGAATCGAATCTGCTTGTCCTTGGAGGCTCTGCAAAGAAGCAGTATTTTCTTTGGAGCCAGTTGCAATTTCATCTATTCGCTGCAGCAGTTCCTCACTTCTATTAGTGCCAACTTCTGCACGCGTACTCAATTCCATGGACATTTCTTTCAGTTCTTCTGTCACGCTTAACAATATTTCATGGCGTTTTGTTACATTCGTTGCAACTTTAGTTACCCCTAAAACCTTTCCAGTAGATCCGATTATTGGCATATAAGTAGCTTCTAGCATAACACTATTACCCAGTTTACTTTTACGCTCTACTTTATCCTGAAGCGTATTTCCAGACATCAAATCTTTCCATAGTTTTTCGTATTCTGGACTTTTTGTAAATGTGGGAAAACATAGCTCTTTATGCTGTTTTCCCATTAGTTCGCTAACGGAGTAGCCAATCTCTTTTGCAAAATTTTCATTTACATACGCAACACGACGGTCTAAATCAAATCGGATAATAGCTAAATTCTTTTCTAAAGCCTCTACCACGGTCATATCATTTACTTCTTCTGTTTGTGAATAATTCACAATCCCCAACCCCCATATTAATCTTTACATTGGTGCATAATCAGTTAGATCTAAAATAGTCTTTTCTCCTAAGATTAATCTAGCTAACTCAGAGCCAACAAACGGCCCTGCGGTTAAACCAGATGCCCCTAACCCATTGGAGAAGTAAATGGACTCATAACCAGGCAATTTTCCAATTACCGGAAGAAATTCTGGCGTGTATGGTCTAAATCCTACTCGAACTTCTGAAATTTCCGCACTTCTTAATGAACTAGCGATACTAACAGCACTTTCTATAAGCTCATTCTTACCAGCCTCCGTCACGCTAGTATCATAACCGGTATTTTCTTCATACGTAGATCCAGCCACAACCTTACCATTATCAAATGTTAATAAATACTGATTCGTTGGGGGTAATACCACCGGCCATTCTCCAGTTTCCAACTCATTCACTTGGAAATGCATGATTTGGGCTTTTTGAAAACTAACTTTCATATCAACACCAAGCTCCTGTGGTAACTCATTGCCCCATGCACCTGCAGTTAACACGATTGCATCTGCCTCCATTGAGTGACCATTCACTAGCAAAACACCATCCGAAAATGTAGCATCGCCGTTAATCACTACTGCTCCAAGCTTTTTAGCTGCATTTATTAATGCATCACGCATTGCACTACCATCCACTCGTGCAGCTCCTTCCACGTACAAGGAAGTGAAGTCTTCTGAAATTAGAGGAAATCGTACTTTCGTTTCTTCTGGTGATAATATTTTCAATTCACCTATTTCTGGCGCATCAATTCTTTTTTCTAGAGCACGTTCTAACATTTTCTGTAGTTTTTTCGGATCGTTTTGAAGTGCAATAGCACCTACCCGCTTATAACCTGTGGATGATTCACCGAGAGATTCTAATTCTTCTACAAGTTGTTTATAGTAGCTTGCTCCATTTTTTACTAATGCGTACCACTTTTTATTTCTTCGTTGAGAAATCCAAGGGCAAATTATCCCAGCAGCGGCTGCCGATGCCTGCCCTTTATCGTGACGATCGATAAGGGTGACTTTCACATCTCGCTTAGCAAGATGATAAGCGGTCGATGCTCCTAGAATTCCTCCTCCGACAATAATATAAGATGACATCAATTACTCCACTCCACTATCTAAAATGGAAAACGTCCTATTTTCACAATTAATCTCTGCCATTGCGCCATATGGTAGTACAAATTTAGGTTCTGTGTGACCGAAGTTTAAATTATATAAAACTGGTAAATTTTCTAAAGAAAGTTCTTTCATGATTACTCGAATGGACTCCTTATATTCTTCATAGTACTTCTCATTTTGAGGCTTTCCAAAAATTATCCCCTTTGCTTGCTGAAGGATTCCCTGAGTGCCATAATTACGTAGCCAATATTCTACATTACCAGGTGTTGGTAACTCCTCAGACGTTTCAAAAAATAATATACTGTCTTTCCAATATTCTTTTGCTGGCCAAAGTGATGTACCTTTAGCAAATTCTAATACTTCGATACATCCTCCGATTAATCTACCTTGTGCTATTCCAGCACCTTGTAATAATTCATAGCCCTTATTTGTATTCATTTTCCGTTTTTTATCTTTGTTTTCGATAATCCATTCCAATCTTTCACTTGTCCACTCAGTTGCAGGTTTTACCTCACCTATTGCACTTGCTGTAAACAATGCCTTCTTCAATGCTTCTACCGTATATTCATGCATCTCTACATTTTCCGCGAAATCCGTCAATATAGCTGGTCCGTAAAAGGAGGATATCCCTGCTTTGTGACAAAATAGATGCGTGACAGTAGAGTCCGAATAGCCGATAAAAACTTTAGGATTATCTCGAATTACATCAAAGTCAATATAAGGTAATAGTCGAATGCTTTCGCTGCCCCCAATATTAGAAAAGATACCTTTAATAGTAGGATCCTTGAATGCATTCATTAAATCTTCTGCACGTGCTTGTGGGTTTTCATATAAATAGTCTCCACCCTTTAAACTATTTGGCATCGCTACCACTTCCAAGCCAAACACATTACGCAATCTATCTATTCCTTGTTCATACCTCCAACGAAGATCAGGTTCACCAGCGCCACCCCACGACAAACTAATAGTCGCCACCTTGTCTCCCGCTTTTAGCATTTTTGGTTTTTTCAGCATGATTAATCCCCCTTTTTAATTCATTATAAAGGAATCTATCCTTTATGAATGACTAATATGAAAATATTTGGGTATAAAAACAATATACATATAATCTGCAATAGAGAAGGATGTGGGCAACATGAAATGGAAAGGTAGAGCCGGTAGTTCCAACGTAGAAGACCGCAGAGGAAAAGGTGGCGGTAAGGCCATTGCCGGAATAGGTGGAGGAATCGGACTAATCATTGTAATTATCATTACGTTACTTGGTGGAAACCCTGATGATCTAATGGGTAATCTTGGAACTACAGACCAGTCGAGCAGTGTACCCTATGAAGAATCCGAACAAGAAAAAGAACTATCTGAATTCGTTTCCGTTGTTCTAGCTGATACCGAAAAGGTATGGGCAGAAATATTTAAAGAAAACGGTATGGAATACGTGGAGCCGACTTTAGTGTTATATACGGATAGTGTCAATTCTGCATGTGGTGCAGCTGGAGCATCCGTTGGACCTTTTTACTGTCCTGGTGACCAGAAGTTATATATCGACTTAAGTTTCTATCAGGAACTACAAACGAAGTTCAAGGCCCCAGGAGATTTTGCCATGGCTTATGTAATTGCCCATGAAGTTGGCCACCATGTGCAAACTTTACTCGGGACAACCGAACAAGTAATGCCTCTACAGCAGAAGCTAAGTGAAGAAGAATTCAATAAATACCTTGTCCGCTTTGAGCTTCAAGCTGATTATTTCTCTGGAGTATGGGCGAAGCATGCACAAGGTATGGGCTACTTAGAAGAAGGGGATTTAGATGAGGCACTGACCGCTGCAAGTGCAGTTGGTGATGACACACTCCAAAAACAAGCTATGGGCTATGTCGTTCCCGAAAGTTTCACACATGGTACATCAGAACAACGTAAGAGTTGGTTTTACAAAGGGTATGAAAACGGCACAATCCAGGGTGGAGACACGTTTAATAGCAAAACTCCATAACATATTCCCTTGCTTATCCCTATGCTATAATGGGATAAATAAGAAGATTGTGACAAAGGAGTTACATTGAAAATGAAGATACCTTTTACAAAAATGCATGGCTGCGGTAATGATTATATTTATATTAATTGTTTTGAGCATACTATAGATGATCCTAGTACACTAAGCCAGCAAATATCAGATCGCCATTTTGGTATTGGTGGAGATGGGATTGTATTAATATGCCCTTCCGATGAAGCTGATGCTAAGATGCGCATGTTCAATATAGATGGCAGTGAAGGTAAAATGTGCGGAAATGCTATTCGTTGTGTTGCCAAATACGTGTATGACAATAATATCGTTGCAAAAGAAGTGTTAAAGATTGAGACACTTAGTGGGATTAAAACGATAAAACTTTTTATGGAAAATGGCAAAATGACTACTGCTAAAGTGGATATGGGCAAAGCTATTTTAGAACCAGCTCTTATACCAGTTCAATCGAAAGAAGAAAATCCATTAATAAACTTCCCCTTGCAAGTGGGGGACATATCCTACCACATAACAACCGTATCTATGGGGAACCCTCATTGTGTTGTATTCGTGGAAGACCCGATGTTAGTAGACTTACCACTTATTGGACCAAAATTTGAGCATCATTCATTTTTTCCGGAGAGTGTAAATACAGAATTTATCGTAGTTAAGGACCGTAACACCCTCCATATGCGCGTATGGGAACGTGGCAGTGGAGAAACACTTGCGTGTGGAACCGGAGCTTGCGCGGCAGTTGTAGCAGCAGTCTTAAATGGATACTGTGATAAAGATTCCAATATTACTGTAAAACTTTTAGGTGGGGATTTAGTTATCCGTTACACCGATGAAGGAGTATTCATGACAGGACCTGCTGTGAGTGTGTTTGATGGAGAGATTCTAGTGTAACTATAATGGATGGAATAAAGGCTTCGCTAGTGAAAAACTAGTGAGGCCTTTTCGTTGTGAAGTGAGTTTATGGCCTATGTTTGTGAGTTTATAGACTGTTTTTTGTTTTTATAGGCTCTTGATACCGTTTTAAGGGCTATATTGCAAAGTTTATGGGCTATCTTCTATCTTATTGGTATAAATCACCAGTCTATTTAATAGACTATAATCTAGTGATATATATCTGTAATATTATTTATATTTGTCATGATAATGCCAAATTGTCGTAATATTCTCGTAATAATGTATTGGTAAGATATGCTTAGACTAAATAGCAAGGGGTAGAGTATTTGAGAAGAATTCTTGGGACACTCATCATCACAATTGCACTATTGGTTAGCGGGTCAAGCATAAGCCTAGCCGCATCTTCAACTTATACGGTTCAAAAAGGAGATACTTTGTTTAAAATTGCTAAAACACACAAAGTGTCTGTATCCACTTTAAAATCTTGGAACAATTTAAAATCCGATACGATTAAGCTCAATCAAAAATTAAAAACTTCAGCAAAAACGGCAACTGCAGCAAAGAAAAAGAAAAACCCGTCTAGATCTACAGATGATAATGTAGTGAAGGAAATTGTAGTTTCTGCAAGTGCATTCACAGCAAACTGTAACGGTTGCTCTGGTGTTACTAGCACAGGTATTAACCTCAAACGTAATCCCGATGTAAAAGTTATCGCAGTTGATCCAAAAGTAATTCCATTAGGAACTAAGGTTTATGTGGAAGGTTATGGATATGCAGTAGCTGGTGATATAGGAAGTGCGATCAAAGGAAATAAAATTGACGTGTTTTTTTCCTCCAAAAGCGAAGCCTATAAATGGGGACGTAAAAATGTAAATGTTAAAATCTTAGAATAAAATATACAACCAACTTTCAACTAGAAAGTTGGTTTTTTGATGTAACAAATATTATTCCTCTGCATATTTCTTCATAGTACGATTGCGCATGTGGCACAAAATTTGTCTTTCCAACTATTTCATGAATCAGGCTTGTTGTTCCATCGTCTTCTACTCTGAAACCAATGATTTCTAGTTCCTCTAATTCACCCTTCCATAAGCTTACAAATTGAGAAATCTCGGCTCGCACAATCCCAGATACTTCCTCTGCCTGTAGCGTAAATTGGTCCCATTCCAGTGAACATTCATATATAAATACATGTGCTAGCTCATTATCTATTAAATCAGCCGTTGTAACTGAATACTTCAGCACACCCAGTGAATACAGTTCCTCAAAAACGACATCGATTCCAAGCTCCTCTTTTACCTCGCGTATTCCATCAAAGACAGTTTCACTTTCCAACAAATGACCTGCGGCAGTAATATCCAATAAGCCTGGATAATCCTTCTTTAAGTTACTGCGTAATTGTAAGTAAACATATTGTTTTCCTTCATGGTTACCAATGAACCAACATTGAAATGTTTCATGCCATAAACCGAGTCGATGGATTTCCTCTCGGGTCTTCACACCTATTGGGTTATGCTTATCATCAAATACCTTTAGTAACTCCTGCTCCATCTGAATCCCTCATCATTTATTTATTTTCAATCAGCTTTAAGAAATTAGTCAATTTATCCAACAAAATTGAACAAGATTTTTATATGCAACTATTGAATCCATTCCATTACAAATAGTTTTTGTTCTTTCACATTTGAAATTACAAGGATATAGCTATTATCTTCCTCTAGTTTATAAAAGTATTTATCATTATTTTCGTAAGTCACGGGATTCTCTTGAAATAACACATTCAGGTTCTGCGTATCCTTATTGATACTAACCACATCTTTTTGAAATGTTTTAAAGTGTCTTGAAACAGTATCAAAGGATTCTTCGTTAATAGGAATCCAACCATCTTTCTCCTTTAACTTATTTTCAATAGACCTATACTTAAGGACATGAAAGGTTTCCCCCTCATTTGGAAACCCATTCCTTGTATGAAATACTGTTTCTATCTTATTTGTTATAGGTGCCGTAAATCCCCAATTCAATTTCCATTCAATAGATTTGGAAACATAATTCCAGTTAACTAATACAGACCCTACCAATAAAAGCGGAATGGCAATCCATATTATTATTTTCTTTTGCATAAAAAAATTCCTTTAGACTTGAGTGAAAATAGCATTTTATACAATCTCTCCCCAAATTCATTATTCAAGAAAAATGTTCTTTAAAAAATCCGTATTAAAATCTTCTATATCCCCCACATAGGTTACGTCGTTATGATCCTGCCTTTGATGTGAAGTGTTTTTTAATTTTCACGGGAGTTGAATTAGTTTTTTACATTTTAGGTATTATTGTTATTAGTTCCATTAAGTCATCTATTACCAGATCAGCATACTCGAGCTCATCTTCTTGTGCAAAATCGAAATTACATCCAATTGCAATTAAACCATTATCCTTAGCCGCATTTATATCTGAAAGACGGTCTCCGATTACTGCCGCTTTTTTTATATCATATTTCTTTAATATAGCTTTAACTAATTCTCCTTTATCTAGCGACTGTATTTGTTGAATACTAAAAGTTTCAGTAACCCAATTATTTAAATTATAATAATTTACTATTGCTTTTAAGTACTCTGTTAACCCATTACTCGCTATGTAAATGGAACAATTATTCTCTTTTAAATAACTGAAAACTTCTTTTACATTAGGATATAAATCCCCTTTTCCACTTCTTATGTTTTTCACTAACATTTCCAGAAAGTAGGCATCAGTCTGTTCTCTGTCTACCTTGGAGTGATTGGGTAACAAAGCTTCCCATACTTTTGGTAAAGGTACGCCCATAATTTCACGATATTTATCAATAGGGGTTACTGTATCCCATTTATTTAATGACCGTAAATGATTAAATGTATCATCTAGAGATATTTCTAAAATTTTATCTGTTTGAAATAGAGTTCCATCCATATCAAAAATCAGTGATTGTACCATTATTTCCTTCCTTCTTTCCATAATAGAATAGCTACCAATTTGCTACGGAATGACTATTAAATTCCTGTTGAACTAAACTTCGCCGGTAGTTCAACAAGAAAAGGCTTTACTCCTTCTTGAAGTAAAGCAACCAATAGCTCAATTAGTTAGTGTCAAGTAATAGTACTTTGTATTTTGTAATAAACTAATTAAATCAAATGATGCTTGGAAGGCAATATATATTGCAATAGCAGCAAATATAGATATAATAATTCCGCTATCTTTAAGTATTTTTCTATCTTTCTTAAAGAGGATAACAGTTGTGATAATAACGATTAAAAAGTAGGATAAAGATGTAATTAGTTTTACTAATACTAATTTACTATCATTTACAGCATACATAAAATTTATTAAATCCTTTTTATTGGCATCACTCTCTTTAATAATAGATATATCTCCTTTGTATCCAATCTTCCAAGAAAATTTATTGTTTTGTTCTTTTGTAACGGTGTACTCATAACCAAAAGCTTTTCCTTCACCAATTACCCCTAAATATTCCTGTGTGTCCTCTTCAGCTTGAGAACAAGCAGATAAGATTAAGGTGAAGCTAAATAAAATTAGCAGTATACATTTTTTCAATTGAATTCCTCCGTCTGTTAGCCAATTCATTACAGCCTTGTTCTGGTAAAGCACGGCGGTATTTCAATAAGAGCCTAAAAATTCTGTTTGAAGTTCTGTCTCTATAACCTTAGTTTCGAAGGAAACACTATACGCCTTAGCGTTAGGCCGAGAGCTTACTATTTTACTAATTCCTTGTTCCTTGTAATGAATAGCAACCCCATCATCTGTCGCAATGCCTGATTTTATTTTTTGGGATTCCATAAGTTTGTGATATGCAGCTCTTCTTTCTATTTCTCCATCGTAATGCGGACAATTACTCCCGTTTAAAAAACCCAAACATTTTATTGGTTCAAGTCCATCCCCATACGAGTCAGTAATCCCTTCTTCAAACCAACAAATGGAACCTGCACTTAACCCTGCCAAAATAACGCCTTGATTCCACGCTTTTCTTAAAATGTCGTCTAAACTCCATTCTTTCCACAAGGCTAAAAGGTTTTTAGTATTTCCTCCACCAACATAAAGTATGTCTTTCTCTAAAATAAAGCTCTCCAGATCCCTTGTCGGAGGTGCAAATAATGATAAATGGGATGGTTTACAATCTTGTTGGTTAAAAAAGTTATAATACCTTGATATATAACTTTCAGAATCCCCACTTGCAGTAGGGATAAAGCAAATTTGCGGATTAACTTTCTTTGCTTGTTCCAATATATACAAATCTAACAAGGGATTATCTGGTTCCATCGAAAAGCCACCACCACCAAGAGCAATTATTTGTCTCATCCACATGCTCCTTTCAGAAAAAAGTAATAGTAATTAGTTCTACAAATAATAGATAATCCCTTCTTCAATACCCGGCATCTTAAGATCAAAAAGGCTATATTAAGGGCTCGGATTGATTTTAATGAATAAGGAATGGGTTTCCCGTTCTGATACGTATGTTAATATAAATGTTAGATTGTGAAAGCGTTCACTTAAACTAACGGGGCAGTTTAGTTGAAGAAAGGAAGCTAAAATGACTTCACTATTACACGGGACAATCTCCGTGTAATTCGCTTAGCTGATGAACAGTAACTAAAATAAAAGACCACATAAGAAGAACACCACTTAAACGATCTTACTATATTTAAAGTACAGATAATTGTGTGCTAATTCAAGCGACAACAACCCCCTTACCACATGGAAAGAGGGTAAGATGATGCAACAACTTAATCTAATGAATCTAATTTCCCTCTAATATATTTCGCCCGTGCTTCAATAAAATCCAATATATACTCTGGTTCCTTATCAAATAAATGGATATCGTCTTTTTTATAAGGATCTTTTTGAATATAAGGTCTTATTAAATCATGCATACCTTGTATTTTCGGTTTCAAATAGTCTACATTAAATTGGTTGTTTAAAATGACTTCTAGTAAGTTTTTGTATTGATGTCGAAATGTTTTTACGTCGAGAATTCTTGCGGTAAGCGTATTAAATCCTTCGATTCGTAAATAGTCTTCCTCCATCACTTTCCCGTTTACATCCCTTCCCCATGTTGCATCGTAATCCCACGGAATGACTTCGAATAGCCTAGTTTCGCTATTTTGGTATAATGCGTAATTATGAACAAAACCATCAAAATTTTGAGTGAAAACAACGCCAGCCAACCAACGAAGATACTGATCAACATTGAGGTATTTCACAATTTCATTTTCAAACTCAGCTCTTGGAATAGTATTAATTTTAATAATCATTTCTTGTAAATAAAATTCATCTTGTTCTGTCCCATATTTTAGTTCATAGCCAACCTTAAGTGATTTCTTTACTTCTTTATCAAGATCACTCATCAACGAAAAGTTAGCATCGCCATCAACCGCATAGAATATTGGTCCTTGCGGTAGTTGTCTATTCTTAAGGAAATGCTCATCCACCGATTCTAATTCCAAATAAAGCCCCTCATTTTTCCCATTCAATTTCATATTTACAAATTGGGACTTTGGCGATAAGCACCCTATTTCATTGAAAAAATCGAGCGATAGTTTATTTCTTAATAGAGAAGGATCTTTATATTCTGCGTTGATATGAATTTCTTTGGTATTTCTATAAGTACTTGGCTTATTAAACGAAATGTGATACGACTTCTTTCGAAAATCCCGGATATGGGAGCCACGATAGGCGATATCAATATCATACTTTCTTTTGTTAATCGTTAGCTTGGCAGAGATAGGATCGTCACACCATATATCTTTCCGAAGTTCACTTAAATCTAAAGGATGAATAAAAAGCTGATAATCAGGTATTATTATGCCGTTATCCACGCGAATTCTTTCCTTTCATTTTTAAATTATTCGTATAAAACAAAAATGTAAGATTCCACAAAAAGATATAGAGTTAATATTTTACTATCGAAAACTACGCGATTGTCTCTAACATCTTTAGTACAACCTCATATATTACGATAAGGGAAAGAAAAGTGCAGAGGCATGGGTTTGATTTTTTTTGAAAAAGGAATCTACCTTCTTTCTCTAATAAAGTTGAAAGGAGGTTTGAATATGTCACTTATACAGAATGCAGTAGAAATGGCTAACAACTCAGGGTTAGGTCACTTCATGCATCAGGATCCTATTAGTAACGAACGATGCACGAGCAGGAGACGTCGTACTTCGCGAAACCAACAACGCACGAGCAACCAACGTCGAACTTCTCGAAACCAACGACGCACGAGCAACCAACGTCGAACTTCTCGAAATCAACGACGCACGAGCAACCAACGTCGAACTTCTCGAAATCAACGACGCACGAGCAACCAACGTCGAACTTCTCGAAATCAACGACGCACGAGCAACCAACGTCGAACTTCGCGAAACCAACGACGCTCGAATAGGAACTCCTTTTGGAATGACTTGTTATTTTAAAAAACTTCGAGACCATTTCCGCTATCTGAAGAGTCTGTCACTTTAAGTACTTCAATGTACTATTGAGTGGAACCGTATTATAAAGTAACTAGTTCTTACTAGTTAACTTTTTTTGTGTTATTCCTATCAAAGTTCAAGGTCGAAAGAAAAATGAAAGGTCAGTTGGGGGTGGGGTCCGACTGATCTTTCCTTTTATGTATATTCTTCTGGATGACTTGTTATCGTTGTGTATTACATAGCGTCTATCAGAATTGTTTAAATCAATGTAGCCTATTTACTTATCTCGTTCAACCCGGGAAACCTTTCGTTTTCAAAACGGGGAAAAAATTGGGGTCTAAAACCGGGAAACATTTGATGTCCTACACTAAAATGCATTGGATTTAACACTTTTCACCTCCCTTCTTAGGGTATAGTAAAGGATATGTTTAATTAATAAAGAGGCTTAGACTAAGACCCATATTTGAGATCTTTGCATGGAACGATTTTAGATTGTTCTGCAAATCGCCACCTATACAACTACTCTCCAAATGGCATCTAGAACCAAGTATCATTACATGTCTGTTGTTATGTAAACGTACTTATTGAACTAAAGGGGCGGGGAGACGAAAAATAATATGATAGAGTTATGTACATGTGATGTAACATATGATTTAAGGGTAGAAGCAGACATCGGTGCTGATGCTATATGGTGCAATAAATGTCTATGTAACTTTGAAATTACATATGTTCCGATTTCAAATAAATTAAGGTCAGAATTAGTAGAATGGATATCGAAATATGGTGAGTGGATTGATTGGGCTAATGATGGAATAGTTCCTAATGGTATTGAACTTGAAGAGGTACATAATAAACAAGGATTAAAGCTAACAGAAAAAGTAAAGAAGGAACTTGAAGGAAAATATAAAGTTTCTTTTAAGCCTTCTACATTCGCAAAAAGACATGAAAATAAGGAACTGTACTAACGGGTGCTTTACTTCAAAAAGGAGTAAAGCTTTTTTCTTATTGAATTAACGAAGCGGGTTAGTTGAAGAAGAAAATCCTTTAAAAAGATTGTAGGTTTCAAGAGTTCGAATATACTGTAAATAAAGGAGAGATAAATAAGATTTGGTTAATAGTTCTTATTATTCTTTTTGTTATTATCACCTTTGCTTTATTAGTTGACAGAAGAAATAATAAAATTAGTAACAATAATCAGAATCCAATTAATTCAAATGCAAAACCAGGAGAAAGTTCCAACATCTATTTGATGGGAGATAATAGACATAAAAGTGGAGAATAACTCTCAAAATTTACCGTGTTTGTGAAGTAATGTACCTTAACTTTAGTTAAACAAGGCCATCTTAAGGGGGGAAATAGTGACTAAAAGGCAATTTAAATCGTGGTTCTCATTTATGTTTGTAATAATAATCGTGGTAATTGCAAAAAGTTTATGGAAGAACGAAGAGGTTTATTGGGGCGAAATTGTTACTGTAATTATAGCTGGTCTTGTAGGAGGAATAATAGGGATAGCTGGGATATTAATAATAAAGATTTTTAAGAAGTTATTGGAAAAACAGGGACTTTAGCAGAACAGAAATATTAGGAGTTAGTCGTAAGTGTTATACAACTAACAGGTGCTTTAGTAAAAAAGGACAGCAATATAAAATGTACTTGAGAAACATATCCCAACTCATTTTTAAGTACATTTTAAATCACCCTTTATCTTTTAACATAACCTACAAAAAAAGAGTTGCCGAAGCAACTCTTTGATCTTAAACTACAGAAAGGCAATTATAATATTGTCAAACTCCAGTCAGCTTCTTTCTTTTAGCTGTTCCAGTAATCGACGAACCTTTTCCTTCTGATTAGTTGTTTCTTCCACAAGAGGTTCGATTTCATACTTATCTTCTATTGATGAAATGTTCACTATGTCCCCTTGTTTTAGTTTAACTTTTATATCAGAACAGAGAATTTGAAGGATTTCTGTTTCATTTGGAGTTTTTAAAAAGACTGCATAATCTCCTTCAAAACGATCGAGCGTATATTTATTCGAATTCACTCACAATCTCTCCTTTGTTATTTAATAATATAGCTGCATCCCCATCATTTCTCCACATTTGCGTAGTAGTCCATTTCAAATAGCCAGCGTCCTCTTTTGCTTTGGGTCCACTTGTGACGTATATTGTTTTCCCTGCTTGCAAGCTAATGTTCGGAAACTTAAATGTTTGATTACCAGCTACGGAAACTAAATGCCATTCTTCTAAATTAACAGCTGACTCACCAGAGTTGGTAATTCCTACTATTTCGCCTCTAAGGTCTTTACTAGAAATATTAATACCTATGACTTCCGTATTAGCAATTTCAGTTGGCCCAACATTACCATTTGTTATTACGTTATAATCTACTCCATCTGTTTCCACTACTATATTACCAACTATTGCTGTGGCATATAATTGTGAACTTATCCGCTCCAGTCTTGACTTCACCTCTGCATTTGGATGACCATAGGAATTATCTTTTCCATAACTTAAAATGGTAACCTCTGGATTTACTGCTTCTATAAAATCTTGCGAGCTACTAGTGTCCGAACCATGATGTCCTGCTTTCAAAACGGTTGCTTTAACATTCGTCTCTTCTAGTATGTCTTTCTCTACCCTGATATCTGCATCTCCCATCAATAAAAAGGAAGTTTCTCCGTAAGATAATTTTAATACTATAGATGCTTCATTATTATCAGCTGATTTGTCTCCCATATGTATGACAGAGATATCTAACTCCTCATCTAGAGGAATCGTATCGCCAGTTTTTGGCACGATGAATGGTATATTTTTGTCTAATATAAGCTGTAACATTTCCTCATACGTTTGAGAAGTATGTGTTTTTCCAGAGTCCACGAATTTTTTTATAGATATAGAATTCAACACGGAATGTAGGCCTCCGATATGATCGGCATCTGGATGGGTTGCCACAACATAATCGAGCTTCTCAACCCCGTGTTTTCGTAGATAATTTACTACATCTTTTCCAGCATCTTTTGTCCCCCCATCTACTAACAAATTTTTTCCGTTTGGCGATTGTACTAATATTGAATCCCCTTGCTCTACATTTATAAAATGAACCTTCATTTTGTCTCCAGGTTCCACTGGCACTTGTGATGCTTGTATTGTTTTATCTGGTTGCTGATTGAATGTACAGCCACTAAGCAAAATGGCTATACATAGACTTACTAAAAATGTGATCTTTCTCATATAAAACCTTCCTTTTCGTACTTTGCATGATTCTACCATAGGACACTAAGATTCATATATTAAAGATTCCCTTGACAGTTGATAGCTATTCGCATAGAATAACTGTTTGTGAAAACTAACGTGGTTCGAGAACCTCCCACGGAAAAAAACTAAGGAGAAATGAATAATGAAAACAAAGACTATAGCAGTAACTGGTGTTATTGCCGCTCTTTATGTCGCGGTATCTCTACTAGTGGCTCCTTTTGCATTTGGTGCAGTACAGTTTCGTATTGCGGAGATGTTCAATCACTTAATCGTATTTAATAAAAAATACTTTTTTGGTATTGTATTAGGAGTATTTATAACAAATATGTTCTCTCCAATGGCCGCTTATGACCTAATATTTGGAGTAGCACATTCCATCATTACGTTATCGCTAACGATTTTGGCGACTAAATATGTAAAAGGAAACATAGCACGCATGGTTATTAATACAGTGCTCTTTACATTTACCATGTGTATTATCGCATTTGAACTAATGCTTGCGCTAGATTTCCCATTCTTCTATACATGGTTAACCGTTGCAGCTGGTGAGTTCACCGTATTAGCTGTCGGTATTCCGATTATTATCGCTTTAGATAAACGATTGAATTTTAAGACGCTAATCTAAATAACTTCACCCGATTCTAGAAAACTAGAACCGGGTGTTTTTTATTTTTCTATTAATCCTTTTTCCACTAAAAAGTCGTGTGCTACATCTTCGGGTTTATCTCCATCAATGTCAACTCTCGCATTCATCATCAACATATCCTCTTCGGATATTTTACCCGCTAACTCGTTTAGCACGTCCTCAAGCTCTGGAAACTTTTGTAAAGCATCCATACGTACGACTGGAGCTGCATCATATTTAGGGAAAAATCCTAAATCATCCGTTGTCGTTTGCAAGTCAAATCGTTCGATACGTCCATCAGTCGTAAAGGCAGGTATAACATCGACGTCTCCGTTTTTCAATGCTTCATACATAACATTAGGATCTAGACTTTGCGTTTCAGAAAATACAAATGGATATGTATTTATTAAATCATCAAAGCCGTCTCCTTTTCTTTCATAAAATGCATGAGGGGCCCCAAATACCATACCACCAGTTTTAGAAGCTTCTACCAATTCTGAGTAAGTTTCTGCATTGTACTCATTATCCTTTGTATAAGCTAGTGTATACGTATTTTCAAATCCAAGTGGACTTAACCAAGTAGCCTCAAACTTTTCCTCATAGCCTTTCCTTACTTTTTCTAATACACTATCTGAGCTTTCTCCTACTTCAGATTCTTCTTTTAAAACATCCTTTAAGCCTGTGCCAGTGTACTCAACATAAAGATCAATATCACCTTTTTCCAAAGCGGGAGTCATAATTGCTACTTCTCCTAGACCTTCCTTATATTCCACATCAATATCTGTTTTTTCCTCAATATATTGGCCTAAAATTTGTGGGAGTATAAATTGTTCCGTCCACGGCTTCCCACTAATTACTAATGCTTCATCTGAATTCGAACAAGCACTTAAAAGCATCACTCCTGCAATTCCTACTAATCCTATTATCTTTTTCATCTCTTCATCCTCCAGTTCTCATTCCTTTTGGTGTAGCTTTTTTCTCAATCCATTTCAATAGCAGATCAAACAGAATTGCTAGTAATGCAACTGGTAATGCCCCTGCTAATACGAGCGAATTATTGTATGATTGCAATCCACGGTAAATTACGTCTCCCAACCCACCTGCTCCAACAAATGTTGCCAAGGTAGCAATACCTACAGTTAGAACTGTAGCCGTTCGAATACCCGCCATTATAAATGGCAAAGCAAGCGGAAATTCAATTTGCCAGAGCAACTGACCTTTCGTCATACCCATTCCTCTTCCAGCTTCAATCATAGATTCGTCGATATTTGAAATCCCGGTATATGTATTACGTAAAATAGGTAAAAGTGCATAAATTATTAAGGCTATTAAAGCTGTTTTAGCACCAATTCCTATTAATGGAACGAGGAAGCCAAAAAGCGCTAAGCTAGGTATTGTCTGAAAGATCGCGGTGATTCCTATAACTGGCTCTGCTATTCTACGATACCTTGCAACTAATATACCTAAAGGTAAGGCAATGGCAATACCAACGGCTAAAGCTACAAATGATAAGTAAATATGCTGCATAAACGCCTCTTGTATTAAATCTGAACGACTTTGAACCGTCTCTATAAAGGTACTCACTTATACCACCTCTTCCTTCGCTAATATTGCACGAAGTAGGATAGATTGATTTACAAAGCCCAGCACCTTGTTGTTACCCTTCACTAGAAGGCCATGTGTAGTTCCGTTTTCTAGTAAAGCAATAGCCTCTTCTATTAACATAGCTGCATCGACTTCTATATACGGAGCTTCCCATTCGCCGTCAAAAAAGGAGGAAAAGTCCTTTAGTTCCCTTTTTCCAACAGATTTTTTCCGATTAATTCTTTCTATTCCGATATAGTTTTTCACAAAATCATTGATAGGGTTTTCTATTAACTCTGTAGGTGTCCCAATCTGCTCAATCATGCCATCTTTCATGACTATAACCATATCTGCAATTTTCAATGCTTCATCAATATCATGTGTAACAAAGACAATTGTTTTCTTTATCTTTTCTTGTAAATACTTTATCTCATTTTGCAATTGTTCCCGGCTAATCGGATCCAGCGCACTAAATGGTTCATCCATTAATATAATATCTGGATTCGCAGCTAGTGCACGCACAACACCAATTCGTTGTTGCTGACCACCACTTAACTCAAGTGGGTATTTTCGTAAAAACTGTTCGGGTTTAAGTCCTACCATATTCATTAATTCGTAAATACGGGTTGCCGTTTTTTCCTTTGGCCAGCCCTTCAAGTTTGGGACTAGAGCAGCATTTTTTTCAATAGTCATATGAGGAAATAAGCCAATTCGCTGAATTACATATCCAATTGTTTTCCTTAGTTCAACAGGATCGATAGCAGAAATTGCCTTGTCGCCTACGTAAATTTCTCCAGTCGTAGGAGTTTCTAAACGATTAATAAGTTTTAGAAGGGTTGTTTTACCACAACCACTCGGTCCTATGATGACCACTAATTGCTCCTTTGGAATTGTTAAAGAGACCCCTTGCAAAGCTTTCGTTCCGTCTGGAAACACCTTCGTAATATTCTCGAAACGAATCAAATTGTATGCCCCCTTATCTATACTATATTTACTAACCTCTATGTATACCCTGAAAAGTTTAAGATAAAGCATTTGATTGCTCTATTTATGATTTTTATTTGAAATCTGTTTTAATGAATCTACTACATAGTTCAGATAGCTTTATAAGTAAGTTTTTACTCACTGTTAAACTGAATTTACTTGGCTCATCGCTCGTTTACTCACTAAGCAGATACTATTCCTAGAAGCATTTTTTTACTCTCAACTATTAATGCAGCCATATAAAAAAACCGCCTCCCTTTTAGGAAACGGTTTACTCTATTTTTATTCTTTTACAAATTCGATTGTGCTTCGAACTGTATCGATTGGACGAACTAGTCCTTCAATTTGTTCGCGCTGTGGTTCTAGGAATGGAGGTAATGACAATTTTTCCCCAAGTGTTTCATATGATTCGTCCCCCATAAATCCTGGGCCATCTGTGGCAAACTCAAACAGAATGCCGTTTGCAACTCTTGAATACAAGGATTGGAAAAAGAAGCGATCGACAAATCCAGATGTTTTGAAGCCAAAGCTTTCCATCCGTTGTGTCCATTCATCTAATACTGCTCGATCTTCCACTCGGAAGGCTGCATGATGAACAGTTCCGAAACCTTGACGACCTGGAGGAAGTATGACGTTTTTTTCTATTATAACCTGTGCACCATTACCACCCTCACCTACTTCAAATAAGTGGAATGACCCGTTTTGTCCAATCTCTTTAAATAATAATACCTTTTCAAGCACTTCTTTCATGTAGTCAAATTCAGCAATGCGTATAGTAATCGGTCCTAGACCAGTTATAGCAAATTCTAGTGGGATGGGACCTTTTTGCCATGGTGTGCCTGCTGCTACACCATTATTGTTTTCATCTGATACTAGTTGATATTGTTGGTCGTCAAAATCTACAAATGATAATACCTGAGTTCCGAATTGCTCTTGTATGCCAGTATGTTTTACATCTAGGCGGTCAAAACGTTTTACCCAGTAAACTAACGCAGCATCAGTAGGCACGCGGAAGCCAGTACGATATATTTCGTTTGTACCGTGTGTCCCTTTAGGTATGTTTGGAAAATCGAAGAACGTCATATCCGTTCCTGCCCCACCAACATCATCTGCAAAAAACAAATGATAAGTTTGAATATCATCTTGGTTGACTGTTTTCTTAACGAGTCTCATGCCTAATACATAAGTGAAAAATCTATAGTTTTCTTCTGCACTACTTGTAATAGCAGTAACATGGTGTATTCCTTTTAAGTGATTCATCTATATTCCTCCAATAATTTATCTTTAATTTAAGTATCTCTAATTCAAAGTAATTTTATCATGGATATTAAAACCTGTCAATAATGCTATCCTTCCACCGATTTATAAAATAAAACCTCTCATAGAGTTAATTTTTCTCCTAATAAAAAAACTGTCCCATAGTGGAGACAGTTTTAGCTTGTTCATCAAACTTCTATATGTGTTCCAATGTTTTTTTCTTTGGCTTTTATATAGGCGCCTTTAGCTACAGCCAAATCAAAATAGGCCGCTCCTACAGATTTGAATATAGTAATTTCATCTTCCTCTTCTCGACCATTTACTTGTCGTGCAACAAGCTGTCCTATTTCTCCGTGCACATCATTAAATGACCACTCCCCAATACTCTCAGCATGTATCAGTTCACCAGCTTCATCCTTCACTCCTGCCAAATCATCCACAACTACTTTAGAAGCACGTTTTATAGTTGTTACATCTAGCTCCAACATATGTGGTAAATAAGAACCTACACCATTAATATGTGTGCCTGGTTGTAAGTCATTCCCATTAAATACAGGTTCGACTGAACGAGTTGCACAGCAAATGATATGCGCCTGACGAACTGCTACAGATACGTCTTCTGCTATTTCAAAAGGAACTTCTATACCAAAATCTTTTAACTGCTCTCCAAATTGCTGTGCTTTTTTTGCAGTACGATTAAATAATATAATTCGATCGATATCTCGAACTGCAAGTACGCCTAAAGTTTGTTCAAAAGCCATGGCCCCAGTACCAATAACCGTCAATACCTTTGCATTTTTTCTAGCTAAATAATTGGTAGCAATAGCACTTAGGGCTCCCGTTCGTAATCGAGTTAAGTAAGAAGCGTTCAACATTGCCACATGCTCCCCATTTTTGGTGTCCGATAATAGAACAACCCCTTGTGTCGTTGGTTTTCCATTAGTTGGATTGTTTGGATAGATAGTTACTACTTTAACAGCAGTTACTTCCTCTACTAAATCCGCACTCGGCATGTAAAGGGCTGATGCCTCATGTTGTGGAAATTCGATTACAGTCCGATGCGGGTTTGAAATTTTCTCAGCTACTTTCGCCTTCAACACTTCTTCTACATCTTTTATTGCTTCATTCATATTATATGTACGCATAATTTGTTGTTCATTCACTATTAACATTATGTGACCCTCCAATGATGAAAAACTCGTCTTTTCACTCACGTGCAAAGACGAGTTTTGTTATTAGACTTTGCTTAATTCTTTTTCAACTTTAATACTTTTGCTACCTGGTTTTATTAACGGACTTTCCTCATCTAAGTTTTCCTGACTGCGGTCTTTTACTGCCCAAATAGCGATTAAAGAGATTACTGCTGTGAACATGATATATACTGCAACTGGCACATAAGAACCGTTAAACTGTAACATCAGGCTCGCCGCTACCAATGGGGCAGTTCCTCCAGCTAAAGCCGCTCCAATTTGGTACCCTAATGTAACTCCAGTATAACGAACCTTCGCATTAAATATTTCAGAGAACATAGTACCAAGTACCGCTGTAATTGGAGCCCAAATAATACCTAGACCGATTACAGTTGCCACAACTAGTAAAACAACTGATTGTTGTTGTAGCATCCAGAAATATGGGAAAGCAAATAATAGCATCCCAATTGTACCAGCTACATACACTTTTTTACGACCGATTCTATCGGATAAGCTACCCATAATAGGAATCAATATAGTTGTAATAATCGTCGCTACCATTACGGTGTTCAAAGTCGTCGTTCTAGAAAAACCTAATTCCGTAGTTGCATAGGAAACAACAAATGTTCCAAATATATAAAATGGTGCCGTTTCTACTACCTTCGCACCAATTGCTATTAATACTTCTCGCCAGTGATACCTTAATGTATCTACAATAGGTAATTTAGGAATATCTCCAGTTTCTTGTACTTTTTTAAATGAAGGCGTTTCGTCAATTCCCTTACGAATCCACAATCCGAAAATTACTAGTAAAGCACTTAACAAGAATGGTATACGCCAACCCCAAGTCATGAAGGACTCTTCCGGTAGTAGAGTCATTATAGATAAGGCAACTGTACCCATTACCATCCCAATCGTTACACCCATTTGGGGGATGGATCCGTAAAGACCTCTTTTTTCTTTTGGCGCGTATTCAACCGCTAATAATAGGGCTCCTCCCCATTCTCCACCAATACCTAGCCCTTGAACTAAACGTAAAGTGATTAACAAAATTGGTGCCCAAATTCCAATCGCCTGATAGGTTGGAAGTAACCCCATTCCAAAAGTAGCGACGCCCATCAGTGATAGTGTAACTACTAAAGTTTTTTTACGCCCAATTCTATCTCCAATATGACTGAAGATAATCCCCCCGAATGGGCGAATGAAGAATGATAGAGCAAATGATGCATAAGCAAGTATTAGTCCAACTGATGGATCTTCTGTAACAAAAAATATTTGATTAAATACAAGTGCTGCAACTGTACCATACAAGAAATAATCGAACCATTCAATCGAGCTTCCTACTAAACTTGCAATCCAGACTTTCCTCATTTTCTTTGGATCCATCGCACATTTCCCCTTTAATAATTGAAGTGACACTTTAATTCTCCCGTTTTTAACATTCTAAATAGTTTTAAATTTTCTGTCAACATTATTTTTAATATAATAATTGGAAGAATATCAAAAGGGTAAGGTATGATGTATATATACATCATAGTTAAGGAGAATAATAGATGTCTTCTCATTCAATTGGTAAGATTTTAAAGGAATTACGAAAAGAACGAAAACTAACCTTAAAGGATTTAGCAGCACAAACCAATGTCTCCATCAGTTTCCTATCTCAGGTGGAGCGAGGAAAATCGAGCGTTACACTCGAATCCCTAAAAAAAATAGCAGACGCATTAACAGTGAATCCAACCGTATTTTTCCCAGATAGCACACACGCAGAAGAACTAGAAGAAATAAGACAGCAATTCTATTACAAGGATTTATCCTGTGATATGAAAGAAGCATCCTATGCCCCTATACTAGTAACTCTCCAGCCAGGTGAAAACGAAGGAAATGCCTTTTCTCACGGAGGTCATGAATTTTTATTTGTTCTAGAAGGTACATTAACTGTTGTCGTAAATGAGTCAAAAAGGGAATTACAGGAACAACAATCCATAATGTTCGATGCGAATATGCCTCATTACTGGTATAACTATTCAGACAAGACTATCCGATTTTTGGTAGTTTCTTCTAAATAATAGACAACAGAAAAGAGCCCATATCATAATATGATTGGTCTCTTTTTTCATTGATATTTAATGGAATATCTAGGTGTGTCCACTTTCCTAAGAAACCATGCTACATGACTTCTATAAGGTGGTTTGTATTCCAAGTTATAAGGGAAAAGAACTAGAAAAGAGAATTAGTAGGGGGAAGAAAGATGGTTAGAAAGAAGAAGAAGCCATGGAGTAAACGAAAAAGAATAGTGGTCGGTTCTCTATGTGCGTTTGCGGTAGTTTATATAGCAGTCATGCTGTGGCATACATATAAACCCTTACCAGAGGGAGTTTCCTTTAAAGGGGACATACATAATACAGATTCAGTTGAGATGATTACTGATTTAACCTATGCACAGGACCAAGAAGGAACTGGCATGGTTCACGAAAATCATATATTTGAAGAAGTTTATAACATGATTGAGGAAGCAGAAGATTTTGTCGTAGTGGATTTTTTCTTGGTTGATGGCTATTACGATGAAAAGGAGGACTTCCCTAAGATTGCAGATACATTGTCTTCAACATTAGCCCAAAAAAAGATAGACCATCCAGATATGCCTATCGTATTTATCACCGATCCTCTAAACAAGGGCTACGGGTCCTTTGAAAGTAAGTGGTTTAAGAAAATGCGAGAAGCTGGTGTAGAAATAGTTTATACCGATTTAGATCCTTTGCGCGATTCTACCCCCGTCTATTCGGGTATTTATCGTACCTTTTTCCAATGGTTTGACTTTGGAGGCGAGGGCTGGATTGCGAATGCGATGGCAAGTGAAGCCCCTAAGATGACAGTTGCTTCCTATTTGACTTTGCTTAATGTGAAAGCAAACCATCGGAAGGCAGTAGTTACGGAAAAAGAAGCAATGGTAACGTCTTCTAACCCGCATGATGCGAGTGGGTTTCATGGTAATATTGCACTGAAAGTTACCGGTCCCATCTTAAATGATATTTTAAAATCAGAAGAAGCCGTTTCCTTGTTTTCCGGTGGTCCTAAACTGCCTCGTGTAGATACAAAAGAATCCAACGGACAATATCAGGTGCAGTATTTAACAGAGAAAAAGATTCTCGATGCTTTACTCGAAGACTTAGCAGCAACCAAAAAAGGCGATAAAATTTGGCTCGGGATGTTTTTTGTTGCTAAGCGAGATATCGTAAATGCACTAATAGATGCCGCAAATCGAGGTGTAGAAGTTAATATGATTCTCGATCCAAACGAAAATTCATTTGGTCAGGAAAAATCTGGACTTCCAAATCGTCCGGTAGTACAGGAAATGGTTGAAGATACAAAAGGTAAACTGAATATACGATGGTATAATACGGTGATTGGTCAATACCATACAAAAGCAATTTGGATTCAATCGGACGAGCATACGATTATTTCTAGTGGTTCTTCTAATTACACGGAAAGAACGCTAGATGATTATAATCTTGAAAATAATTTAAAAGTAGTAGCACCAAATGATAGTGAATTAGTAATTCAAATGGAAACTTATTTTGAACGACTTTGGAATAACGAAGACGCTATGTACACAGTAGAACTGGAAGAGTTCCAAGATGGATTTACTTGGTGGCAAAGATGGATTTATACATTGCAAAAGTTTACGAAAGTAACTACCTATTAACAAGATTATTTCTACCAAATATCAACATAATAAAAACGCTGAGTCAATTCAGCGTTTTTTATTATTCCATTACTCACTTCGCTTAACTATAGTATCACCACGACTTATTTTAAGTCACTACAATATGTTTTATATGCAAAGGCAGCTCAACTATCTTCTCTCTCAAAAACTGTGGATACAGATTAATAAGTTTAAGTTCATTCAGCGTTTTCCAAAAATATGTATGTATTTTCCCTTCTTCATCTACTACAAATTCATTATTTTTTAGGAGTTTTTCATCTTCTAACTCCAGCAAATAAAAGAAGCAAATTTCATGAAATTGTTCATTAAGTGTTTCCTCTTTGAAAAAATTTTCATTTACCCAAAGCATTCGCTTTACAGTGACTTCCACGCCTAGCTCTTCTTTTATTTCACGCTTGACTGCATCTTCGCTTTTTTCGTTCATTTTAATACGTCCACCTGGTACATAATAGTATGGCTGACCTTGGTCTTGCATGATTAGCAGCTTGTTATCATGCACTATCAATCCCCCCACACGATAATTAAATCTACCTTCTGCCGTTTTAAAAGATATATCCATAATATCCCCTCTATTCTGGTTGAACGTTTTGTCCAAACTAATATTTCTACACTACTCGATATTAACCTGCCCCGTAAAAGTAACCACGGTATTAGATTAATAAAATAAAACCTTTGAAATTAACAGCAACATAATAATTGATGAAATCGATTTGATCCAAATAATCTTTTTACTAATGCCTGCTCTACTTTCCAAGTAATTTATATAAGAAAATGTAAGAATAAATCCAAAGAAAGGTAATAGGTAACTAGAACTAAATTCAACAGTTTCATAATATTTTATGATAGTTACTATTAAAAGAACCAGACCTAATGCACCTGCATAAGCATAGAAATATAAAGCGAACTTATTGTTCTCCTCCAAATTATCACCTCCTAGCGATGTGTCTCTTCTCGTCTATCTTATTTAAGTTCTATTGTGAAATCAATGTCGATACTTTCAAGCCCATAAGCTTTTATATTATCTGAAAATATAAGTCGCTAGTTCTTCAAATTCTTCTTGAGAAAGTTTTTCATCATTGGGATATTGAACTGATACTCCACTAAATACCCCCGTAAGTTCATAGGTAGAAATGATAGATTGTTTAAAAGGGAGAGTGTTAAATTCACTGTACAGTTTAGGTATTTGCAAATTTAATGGGCTAATAAAGGGCATCCATCCTTTTGTTGAGTCAACAAATAAAACAGGCATCTGCATACTGTCAAAACGAGATATATAATCACTTCCGGATACAGTGTTAAAATGTTTATTACTAACCATTAGAAAATTATACTTTGTTTTCAATTCGTCATTTGTGAGGACTTCCTCCACCTCTAAAGATTCATAAATGACATTTGAATACTTAAATTCTTCTATATTGTCGCCAATAACTCCAATACGAATCGTATCCTCTGATATTAACTGTTGTTCTGCGCACCCTACTAAAACGATTAAACATATCATAACGAAAATTAATCTTCCTTTTATATTTATAAATATCTCTCCTTTTAGCGAACACATGGATAAGTCATTTTAAGGAACTCAAAACAACCTCCATTTGTAGTCTGCATAAATGTCTCTACTTCCTTAAACCCAGCCTTTTTATATACTTTTATAGCTCGTTGATTAAAAGCGGCTACTGATAATGTAATATGATCAGGATTATACGTAACTTTAGCAAAATCTAGTCCTACTCTTAGAAATTCCATTCCTCTTCCATTTCCAGTTAGATTTGGTTTCAGCCCTAAACCTATATCAATCGTTCCTTTATCTACTCTATTAAAACAAAAGTAACCAATAATATCTTGACCATTCATGACAGCAAATGTAGACTCCTTACGTTTATTTGGATCTAAGAATTCAACAAGGTCCTCTTCATCTGCATCCATATCATAAAAAGAGTATTCATCATTATAATGCCAATTACTAGCTATATCTTCAGCTTGCGTCTGTGTCATTTTCTTTAATATATACAAAATTTCAATCCCTTCTATAATGCTTTCTACTCTTAAATTCTCCCGTATAGCAATTAATTCCTCTTTTATAAATAATATTTCTCAAGCGAAGGAGTGCACACATAGCCCATAAAATAGCAAAATAGCTCATAATCGATAAAACTATCCTAGAACAAAAAAACACCTGGATTACTGCTTATTTACAGTAATCCAAGTGTTTTCAATCATTAAGGCATATACTTTTCTTCGACTCTCACTACTTCATCATCTTTAACCGTTACATTATAAGGACCTTTAACACCTAATAAATAAGTGATAAATTCCTTTTCATCAACTGCTCTTGGCTCCAATGGATTTTCTTGATTTACTAAAAACAGTTCTGCATCATCAGCTAGTTTTATGCTTACTTCTTCCATGTTTTCGTTATAAATTGCAAATCCATTAACAGCAAATGACGTAGGTAGATCTTTCTCTACATCTAATCCCAATTCCTTAATCCTATCCGTATCCGATTCATCAATCCATTCAACCTCATCCAAAGTGAGAAGCTTTGTAGAAAGCTCATAATTCATAATATTAACGAGTTTTTCACCTGCAGACATTGATTCTTTTGGTGTTGCTTCTTTTGGTGTTTCCTTTTCTGCGCATGCGCTCAATACAATCACAGTTAACATGACTAGAATAGCCATGCTCGTCTTTTTTAATAACTTCATGCTGTAAATTCTCCCCTTTATATATAGGACACTTTTACCACAAAAAAAGTTTCAGTCCCTTTAAACAATTAAGCGAACGATGTAGAAGGAATTGGTAACTGCTAGACCATTTATTGTACTATTTTCATTAAATATTTTAGTAACTTCCTCTAAATCTTCTTCCTTTAGCTTGTCGTAAACTGAAGCCCGCTGACCAAAGCAGCGTAATTTTAATACGTCTAAAGGTGAATGAAGATATTCTGTACTTACCACATAGTCAATTTTAGAAGTGGTGTACTTATTATTCGCTAATTGTAATTCTATTTTATCTAAGAAAGGCGTACCCAAGGATTGTTCAAATAACTTTGGGAATATTTGAGGCAGTTCTTTGCCGAAGTCGTCTCCAGGATGAAGTCCCAGAATGATTCCTCCCTTTTTAACTATTTCAGCAAGGGAGGAATATGCCGAGGTAGGTCCCTTTCGTATGTAAGCACATTCAAACTCCTCTTTTTCGAAAGGCATCCCATGTTTTGTATTTCCAGCTTGGAAAGATAGATTCGACTTCTCATTTACATTCGCAATTTCCAAGAAGTTTTCGGTAACATCAAAACCTACAATCTGCCTTGCAAATGAACTACAATACTTAGTAAACTCGCCATGCCCACAACCAACATCCAAAACCTTTTTGTTTTTGATCAACCTCGTCACTTCTTCATCAAAAACAGACTCTCCATTTGGTATGGTTATTGTGGAATTCCAATTGTACTTATAAACACGTTGCAATGCTGACAGTTGTTCATACCACTCTATAGAATGTGGTGTTACCCAGTCTGATAAGGTGGTCGGATTATTTAACATATACACTCTCTCCTTGCTTACTCCGGTTCCTAAACAAAAGCCATAGACAGCAAAATACACCAATCGCTACAAATTCCAGTGATAATACATACCACGGATAAGGACCTAGGAAATCCAATAAACTCCCACCCTTTGGCTTTTCCTGTAAAAACATATAATTGCCATCTACTATAAAATTTATAGCGAATAAGAAAGGTAGCAATATATTCAAAATAACCATCGTCTGGATAAGCCCTTTAAAAGTTGGTCGGTAACCTCTCACCCACGTGAAATAAAGGGCAGTTAAAATAATTCCAAAATGTGTATAGAAGAAATGAAAGAACCTGAAGTGAGGAAAATTTATATCTAATACCGGTGTGGCAACTGCCTGAATAGCTCCTCCAATTCCAGCAAAAAATACAAACGGATAGAACTTCTTGTTACCAGTCCAAAGTAAAACCATTGTAACGATTAAACTAATGCTGCATAGCTCAAGGGGCAATGAGTTTCCCCAATCCCACCTCCCTGTTTGAACAAGCCACATATAATAACAACCATCCATAATAAATAAAGTGAGAGCGAAAAAACGTTCCCTTAATTGGATTTTCTGTTGTTGATGAGACCACTTGTTTCTAGTGAAATATAACAGCAAGATTAATATAAATAAAGTAATAGCGGAAGCTAAATGTACTCCAGAAAACATTTTAAAGGCATATTCCAATCTTTTCCCTCCCTATCTACTCTATTAATATTCGGCTTAGTCTTTTGAATTTCCTCTATAAAAAACTACTCGTGTAATTCCCCGAGCAGCTTTCATCATTTGAATTTTATTTTGACGTTATTATATCCAGTCGACTTTGCTTGATAGAGCTCCTCTTCTAGCAATAGGTTATATCACTCCTTTTAACTCTCTTTTTCTTTCGCTCATTTTAAACAAAAACACCTAGCTCTTAAAACAGACTATGCTGTAAAGAACCAGGTACCCCATTTTAGTTTCATCTAATTACGGAAACTTTATATCTAACTTACTTTAACTGTTTTTCAGTAATATCACCAAGAATTGGAAGCTTGTAGTATTTCCCATTGTAAGCCTGGTACATTAAGAAAACTACCAGTGCAAGGACAAGTAAAGGCAACCAGATACTCAGCATCCAACCGATTATTGGGATAAAAGGCAAGACCATACTTATTATAATAAGAGCTACTGCTAAAACTACAGACTGCAATGCATGAAAACGAATGAAGCGATTTTCCTTCTCTACGAATAGAAAGATAAGTCCGACGATGAAAAAATAACAAAGCATACCAGCAATATTTTCATCTAAACCAATTGCATTATTTTTATTTACTCCTATTTCTGTTTCCTTTTGTTTAGGAGAAGCAGCTTCTTCTTTACTGTTATTTTCCTGTTCGTTCATACATATCACCTCCTTGTTTTGATCAAGAGTTAAAACGATGAAGTCTATAATATGTTTGGTGATTTATAAATACCACATTTATGAAAGAACTGGCTCCATCCTTTCATCATATGAAAATGTTCATTATTCAGCTACATAATCGAAACAACGAAAAAAAAAAGATCCTCTTATTTAACATAAAGAGAATCTTTTTCCTTAGCTATACTTTAATTCGAAATGCTTTTACAATAATCCCGTCATTTGCTGGTTCAAAATCATATTGTGGTAAGCGTTCAAAGCCTAGGTGCGTATATAATGTTATGGCATTTTCCATAAAATCTGCAGTATGCAGTCCCATCTCTGTAAAACCTTTTTCTTTTGTGCGCTTCATACATTCATGGATAAGTGCTGTTGCTACACCCTTACCTCTAGCTTGTCGAGAGATAGCTAGCATACGTAACTCTGGATAATTGAGCACTTCGTCCAGTAAACCTTCATAAATTTGTTTATCAGGCGCAAACAAAGCAACACTTCCTGCAATTTCACCATCAATTTCTGCCACGATTCGTTCAATACCAGGTTTTGAATCTGCATCCGATAGAATAGATTGTTGAAGTGCATTCCAGTGGGCCTCCGGTATTTTAGGTGCATGCTCTTCATATGCATGTAATCTCATTTCACGTATATGAACTAACTCTTCTTCTTTCGCATTACGAATGTTCATTTTTTCATCTCCTTATTATTGAATAAGAAATTTTTCTTCCTTACCGCTTAAAGCCTCACGGTCATGCTTTGAGTTGAAGATAGACGTATCCGGACCTTTTGGTAATATATTATTTGGTCCTTTTTGATCGTCATTAGCAATATGGTTTGATAAATGATAATGTATTTTAATCGCTTCAAAATCTGTTGTATCACCAAATCCAGGTGTTTGGTATAAATCACGTAAGTAACCCCATAAATTCGGAAAATCAACAATGCGGTTTCGATTTGTTTTGAAAGCCGCATAGTACGCAACATCGAAGCGTACAAGTGTCGCGTATAGGCGAACATCTGAATCTGTAATATAATCCCCAAACAAGAAACGGTGTGTAGAAAGACGTTTTTCTAATTCATCCAAACGGATAAATAACACATCGTACGCCTCTTCATATGCTTCCTGGGAACGTGCAAAGCCACATTTATACACTCCATTATTCACTTCATGGAAAATGATATCGCTTAATGCATCAATCTCTTCTCGTAAATGCTCTGGATATAACTCAGGTGCATTTTCTTTGTGGAACGGCTTCCAAGCTGTCTCAAAATGATTGGTTAATCGGAAATAGTCATTATTCACAGCTTTTTTTTCTGCTATATCCACAATGACCGGAACAGTGGGTCTGCCTTCATATTTGGCATCTGCTTGTAAATATACTTCACTTATATATTTAATACCTAAAACGGGGTCAACGCCATTCTTATCTAAGGAAAACTCCCAATCTACCCGATCAATATTCGGACGCATTGGACTTGCAGTTCCTAAGCTAATAACATCTTCTAACCCAAGTACACTTCTCACAATGACAGAGCGATGTGCCCATGGACAAACAGCTGCCCAAAGTAGACGATACTTTCCTGCTTCTACTGGAAGTTCACCAGCTTCACTTCCAAAAGTTGTTGAGAAACGATTTTTTTGACGAATAAATTTACCCTTTTCATCCACTTCAGTTGGACCTTGCTTCTTAGTCTCTCCCATGTCTCATCATCCTTTTCTATTAAACATAGTATTTCACTTGGTTTAGTTAAGTGTATGGATTTATTATCTTGGAGTCAAGGTAATAAATTTTAAAATAGATACCATTGTATCCAGACGGATTATTTAATTCTCATAGTCTCATCTGTGTTATGAACATCCTAGCATCATAGCATTCTAGCTATAATGGCTGTTTTGGAAAAACAGCTTTTTTTGCTTTTATCGACTACTAGTGGACAATCCATGAATGGGTAATGGGTCGGATAGTTTATACAATACCAAATTTTAGGAATAGACTATAAGAAAGAAAACTATGATAAGGAGGTCATATATTTGGCATATAGAAGAAATGGAAATCCCCGATTTTGTGTGTTCCCTGGTTATAATTGGTGTGGACCCGGTTGTAGTGGACCTGGTGCTCCTATAAATGATGTGGATGCGGCTTGTAAAGCACACGACGAATGTTATAGAAGAGGAAATAATCGATGTGAATGTGATCGTGAGTTTCTCCGTCAGCTACAGCCTAAAGTAAATAATTACACACCAAAGGGAAGACATGCCCGGACGCTCTATAATTATATGAAGTTGCAAACAGCTTTTACTTGTAGAAACTCTAGATACTAAAAACTTTATCCAAATACTTGTAAAATATTTCATCCTAAAATCGTTACTTTGCAATACGTTTGTTTAGAAAGGATAAGTTTGTTATCATTTCTACAGGTAGTTATTGAAGGAGCGCTTATAGATGAATAAAGAACAAGTAGAACAGTTTCAACAGATGAAAAAGAAAATGACTCGAATGATGCTGTTGTATAAGTTTGCATTGAGTGAGCTTGAAACAAAAATTGAAATTCTTCGAGAAGAATTTTTAATGATCCATGATTATAATCCAATTGAACATACGAATTCCAGATTGAAATCTCCAGAAGGTATACTAAAAAAACTTAATCGCAAGGGTAAAAGTATTTCAGTAGAAAGCATCCGTGAAAATGTGAAAGACATTGCAGGAATGCGTATTACTTGTTCTTTCATCTCTGATATATATCGAGTTTTTGGTATGTTGGAAAAACAAAGTGATATAAAGGTATTAGAAGTAAAAGATTATATTAAAAACCCAAAAAATAATGGCTATAAAAGTTTACATGTTTTATTGGAAACACCTGTTTTTATGTCCGATGGTAAAGAAATTGTAACCGTCGAAGTGCAAATACGAACT
The DNA here is from genome assembly GCF_900115805.1 of Psychrobacillus psychrotolerans. GTDB lineage: Bacteria > Bacillota > Bacilli > Bacillales_A > Planococcaceae > Psychrobacillus > Psychrobacillus psychrotolerans. The sequence goes on along the minus strand of NZ_FOXU01000008.1, from coordinate 80,864 downwards.
ATTGCGATGGATTTTTGGGCAAGCCTTGAACATAAAATCTTTTATAAATATGATCAGTCTGTACCCGAACAGTTATTAATCGAGTTAAAAGAAGCAGCCGATTCAGCATTTGCATTAGATCAGAAAATGGAACGACTGCATAATGAAGTAAAAGTAATCAAAAAAGAAAACAAAGTAACTGAAGTAGATGAATTGACTAAGTTAATAAGTAATTCAAATCAACAAATAACAATCCCCCCAGCTTTCTTAGAAATGTTGGAGAAAAGTAAGTAATCCGATAGTTGATAGCCATTACTAAGAAATAGGAGTAAAAATAATTCAATAAGAGTTGCAATGACTATTTGTCGTTGCAGCTTTTTGCGTTAATTGGACATCTCTCTAGACTAACTATCCATATCCCCTGCTCCTTTTTTCATAAACTAAACAGATATATAAAATAAAGAAGGAGGAGTTATTAAATTGAGCAAATCAAATGAGAACTTTTCAAATTCTCATCATCACAATAAAAGACCTAATATTCTTTTTATCATTGTAGATGAAGAGAGATTTCCGACTGTTTATGAAACTGAGGCAATAAAAGAGTGGCGAGTGAAAAATTTAAAAACCCAAGAGCTGTTACGCAAAAATGGAATGACATTTTCAAATCATTATATTGGGAGTACCGCTTGTTCACCAAGTAGAGCAACGCTTTTTACTGGCCAGTATCCGTCACTTCATGGAGTGACGCAAACGACTGGTGTTGCAAAAGGTGCATTTGATCCCAATGTATTTTGGTTAGATCATAGCACAGTACCTACTTTAGGAGAATACTTTCGCACAGCGGGATATCAAACATACTGGAAAGGAAAATGGCATCTATCGGATGAGGATATTCTAATACCTGGTACGCATGACGCTTTACCGAGCTACAATACAAAAACTGGTGTACCTAACAGTGCGCAAGAGCAAATTTATGAAAAAGCCAATAGATTAAGTGATTATGGCTTTGATGGTTGGATAGGTCCTGAACCTCATGGATCAAATCCGCGAAATTCTGCATCTTCGGCAGGTGTCGGAGTAAGTGGAAGAGATGAAGTTTACGCTAAGGAGGTAGTAGATTTAATACATTCACTCGAAAAAAATGCAAAATCACCTAACGATCAACCTTGGTTAATCGTATCCTCATTCGTGAACCCACATGATATTACCCTGCTTGGTCTATTCACACGATTCAATCCCTCCTATAATTTTGAGATTGATCCGACTCTTCCTTTCGTTCCACCAGCACCTACAGCAAATGAAAACCTACTTACCAAACCTTCTGTTCAGTTAAGTTATCGTGATATCTACCAACAAGCCCTTCAGCCCACATTCGATTCGCTACTTTATAGACAACTCTACTATTCTCTACAAAAGAAGGTAGATGATGAAATGTACAAAGTATTTCAAGCCCTTCAATCATCCATCTTTTATGAAGACACAATAATAATTTTCACAGCAGATCATGGAAGCTTAGTAGGAGCACATGGTGGACTATTTCAAAAGTGGCATAATGCTTATGAAGAATCCTTACATGTTCCTTTAATAATTCATAGCCCAAAATTTTCAGTCCCTAGAGAAACGGACATAATCACAAGCCATCTAGACATTATTCCTACACTTTTAGGTCTTGCCAATATTAATGCAATCGATGCTCAAAAAGAACTTAAGAAAAGCCATAGCGAGGTGCACCCATTGGTTGGACGAGATTTCTCCCCGTTAATAAATGGAAATACCAATTTCCCTCGGGCCAACGAGCCTATATACTTTATGACGGACGATGAAGTGACAAAAGGATTAAATCAGTTTACTGTAACCGGAAAACCATATGAATCAGTTATTCAGCCAAACCATCTAGAAACCATTATTTTGAAATTGCCTACTGGTAAAGAAAAAACCGATGAGGTCTGGAAGCTTACCCGTTATTTTGACAATCCACAGTTTTGGAGCAATCCCGGTGTAGAAGATAAAGTGACAAGTCAGGAGGATTCCACTCCAGTTACAGATACGAAGGAAGTAGCTATTTGTATAACTACCACGAAACAAACTCCAGTCGACGATGAATATGAATTATATAATGTCACTAGAGATCCAACGGAAGAATGTAATCTTGCATTTCATTTGAATGAAACTCCCGAATCCAAACTAATTCAAAAAGTATTAATAAGTATTCTCCAAGAACAATCCAAGCAAAAAAGATTATCTCCGACAAGTGGCACGGTTCCAGGTATGCCAACTTGTGAGAGCTAGGGAGATCTCATTAAATCACTTATACTTAGTATAAAAAGGTGCCGCCTAAGTCATTTTCCGTTAATTGGTTCGACACCTTTTATATTATTATTTCTTCCGACAGTTGTTCTCTTATTGCCAAAGTCTCACAGCTACATTGGTATGTTCATAGCGTTTAATAATAATACATACTTTTTGATACCATTCATTACAAAGTGCATTTACTTCTGTGTATTCTTCCGAATCGATTTCAAAGGATTGGTCATCTGCAATAAATGGATATTCTAAAATAGGATTGATCAAATCATCCACCACTATTCTCAAACATAATGCTTCTATAGATTCAACGTCATCCTCATCTTCTTCTTCATCTTCCTCGTCACCATCTTCTTCCATTTCGGCTTGATCATGCAATAGTGTACTGCCTAACAAACCTTTCCGCGGATATAAGTTTATAACCTCTCCCTCTTCTACTAAGCCAACCTCTAATACTTTAGAAAAGGAAATAGGATCTATACTAAAATCTTCTTCTATGGAATCTCTTTGAAGTATATAAAGAAAGTTTCCTACATCATCTATTAACATGATATTTAACAAATTGTTCGAGATCAGAGACTGTGTATGGGGAATTTCTGCAAGTTGTTCCTCTAATCTCCTTCTACTTTCAGCGTTTCTTCTATTTATAAAAAGTTTCCATTCTATAACTCCCCAAAAGAATAATCCCAATGAAATGACCAGATACAATCCAATTGCATTTGTACTTTCTAGTGAAAGTGATAATGCGAAATAAATAAAGAATAATAGAAATATAACTAGTATTTTCAATCTCATTCCACCTTTAGAATTCTGTTATAAGAGATTCTATTCGTGAAACTATGTCCTTATACTTAAGTCTTTGAAATTGTCTACTTCCAATCACCGAAATAGACGAAAATAAATTACCAACTTCAATCATTTAGCATATAATATATTATTTCATTAAAGCGGAGGTGTTTATGCTGATTCATACTGTTCAACAAGGGGAAACACTGAGTCAAATAGCTCGAGACTATCGTACACCCCTATCCAACATCATTAGCGCTAACCCATCTATAAACCCCAATATACTTTATATAGGTCAATCCATTGTCATACCAGGTTTTCCAGATCCTAACTCACTGCCATATCAAATCGAGGTTTCCATAAACAATCGGCGACTACGGTTGTTTAAAGATGGGCTTTTACAAAAAGAGTATCCTATTGCGGTAGGAAGAATGTTATTCAATACACCTGTTGGAGATTTCATCATTATAAACAAAGCACCTAATCCGGGAGGACCTTTCGGCACCATGTGGATGAGTTTATCGAAAGAACATTATGGGATTCACGGTACTAACGATCCTAGTTCGATTGGCAGAGCAGTATCACGTGGTTGTATTCGTATGAACAATAAAGATGTCGAGGAATTAGCACGTATCATTCCGATCGGTACTCCCGTTTCAATAAGGCCATAAGACAAACTGTTTAAAGAGACGACAGGTCCTCTAAAAAAGAAAATATAGGTAGGTATGCAGTTGATTTCCGCTCCGAGCGGACGCTTTCCATGGGCACGGCTTCAGCCGCTTCCTTACTTTATTCAAAATAAAAAGAGATTACCATTAAGTCTTGAAAATAAAAACTTAATGGTAGTCTCTAAAACTATGTCTACTTGTCTCGATTAATAATATAATCCAAAAAGTGCTTCAAAAAAGTTGTATCTCGTGGCACGTCATGTAATGATTCCATGGCAACACAGTAATTTTCCCACATCTCTTTTTTGGCATCATCAACCCCTAATATAGAAACGAAAGTAGAGCTGTTATTTTCGGAATCCTTCCCAACCGTTTTCCCTAACAAAGCTGTATCTCCTTCTACATCAAGGAGGTCATCTTTAATCTGAAATGCAATACCTGCATGGCGTGCAAACTTTTTCAATGCTTCAATTTCTAATTCGCTAGTATTGGCAAGGATTGCAGGCATTAGAATAGATGCTTCAAATCCAAGTCCTGTTTTGTAGAAGCACATGTTATTTAATTGGTCCAAAGATAATTGTTCGCCTTTTGAATTTAAGTCCATTGCCTGACCTCTACACATATCGGCCGTCACTTGGGCAGAATACTGGATGAGTTTCAACACAACTTTCGAATCGAACTGATCCAATGTCGTTTGCTCCCAAATAGCTTTCTGAGTCAAGAAAAGTCCTGTTAACTCTGCGATGGAAACATTATAAACCTCATGGAGGGTAGGCCGACCTCTGCGGAGTGAAGCATTATCTTGAGATGGAAGATCGTCAAAAATGAGAGAAGCTGTATGCATATACTCTAATGATTTTAAAAGTGGTTCTAGCTCTGAGCTTTTTAACCCATATGCATTGACTCCCATAAACCAAGTGACTATTGGTCTTAAACGTTTTCCATCACCTTGTAGACTGTAATTCGCAGCATCTATAATGGAATCAGGCGACTTATCAGGTTTTGTGAGATCTAGAACTTCGTTAATCTGACTTCGTATAGTTTTGGCGTTTTCTATAAATTCTTCCTGTCCCTGTCTATTATTTTTCAAGCTTGTAATCATATGGTCACGCAGCAGCTTATCGAAGAAATCTACATCATCTGCTTTTCGAACCATCTCTTGGATTAGTTTATTGAAAGTAGGGTTTCCAGAAGCAAAAAGGTTCATTACCTCCTTATATTTTCCGGAACCTACCCGCTCCTTAAATCTTTTAAGACCGTTGATAGCTCGGTCTAAAATAACTTCACGCGTCATTTGATCCGAATCATAAACATGATGAATCAAATTAGAGATTACTGTCCAGTACATTTCAAATGGATTTATGAGATCTGGCCGTTTATCGTGATACTTCAAGTAATATGTGTAGGGAGTTACCGCCCCTTCCTCCATATCATCAAACATATCTGCAAAATCATCCGCAAGTTGATTGTAGATTCCGTAAAAAAATGTTCGACTGTCAAAACCTTCATCCTCAGAAGCACCAATTACAGAACGAACAATCAATCGAGAAGATGCAGATTTTAGAATGACTGGTATATAAAGCTCCTCATTCGTATATTCTGGATAAGCCAAATCATTTTTGCGATCCACTTCTTGAGAGTTGAAAAACACATAAGATTGCTCGAAAAAGTTATTTCTTGTCTCTGGTCGCTGATGTTCCTTAATATATTCAAATGCTTCACTAAGTTCTGAGTGAATATAACCAATCAGTTCCGCATTTTCCCCTTTCCAATCACCTAGTTCGGGAACTATTCCCGTAGTAAGGGTAGTGCGTATCAGATTAGCATATTGTTTTTCTTCCTCTACTGTTAGAATTTTGGCATCTAGAAGATCGTCAATAAATGGATACGTAAGTCCATAGGAAAACCCTAGCCTTATCGCTTTATCAAGCCTATACTTTCGCTCTTCTGGAGAAACATCCCCATTCATTTCTTCTATTTCTTGCATGATTACCCCTGCAATGATTTTAATAAGTTTTCGTTGGGCATGCTCAGCCTCCATCCCTGTAGGAATATTAGCGGATACATTTTTTAACTTATTGATCAGCCAGATGAATGTCGATTCCACGCCTTCTTTCTGAGCCAGGCGATACAAGGCAGTCATATTGAACATTTCACTATCATTCTCTCGATCTGTTGCTGAAGAGATAAGATGAGTTTTCAAACTTCCCACTACATTTCGGATTCGACTTTCCGTTTCTGGGGAATTCAACGCTTTTCCTAAATCTCTCATAAATATATATGAAATGCTTCGATTCAAATAATTATCTAATTTCCCTGTATAATTTAGCCACTTTATATAACTGTGATATCCACTAGCATTAGCTTTTCCTTTCCCCCTGGAAAACAGAGAAAGTATTGAATGGTGTCGTATATGATTATGTTTCCACAAATGTATATCTTCTGTAAGAACTTTCACATATGTCTTCTGTTGAACCTGCGTATAAAGTGATTGAAAATAATGATTGGCCTTCTCTTCTGCCTGCTTGTAACAAGCATCGGTATTAATGATTAATTCTTTGTTCATATCATTACTCACCTTCACTTCTTATTTATAAATTCCACTCCAATTACTATTATAATTATAACATTCAACGTATTGATGATTTACTTTAAGCTACAGAATTATTCCTCTTTCTATTTCTATGAGTCAAACCGCTGCTTCATAATAGCAAAAACAAAAAAAGAGAACGAAAATCGTCCCCTTTTTTATCTTCTTTATAAACTGATACGCGGAAATAAATTATTTACTTTCAACTTCACCAGCTGATTCCCATCTATCTATTTCTGCACGAACAATTGGTGCCACTTCTTTGCCAAGTAGTTCAATTGCTTTCATCACGTCTTCATGAGGCATTGATCCAACTGGTACATGCAGCATAAAGCGAGTAATACCAACATTTTTACGTAGGAATATAATCTTTTCAGCTACTGTCTTCACATCTCCAACGTATAAAGCACCTTCCAAGCTACGTGCATCATCGAATGTCGAACGAGTATACGGGCCCCATCCGCGCTCTCTTCCTATAACGTTCATTGCTTGCTGTGTTGGTGGGAAAAATTTTTCCACAGCAATATCCGTAGATTCTGCCACAAACCCGTGCGAGTGCGATGCAACCGTTAACTTTGATACATCATGTCCTGCTTGAGTCGCGGCTTTCTTATACAGTTTCACGAGTGGCTCAAACTGGAGTGGGCTACCTCCGATAATTGCCAACACTAGTGGCAATCCAAGGAATCCAGCTCGAGCAACAGATTGCGGTGTTCCACCGCTCGCAATCCAAACGGGAAGTGGGTCTTGTACGGGACGTGGATAAACCCCACGATTCTGAATCGCAGCTCGATGCTTACCACTCCATGAAACCATTTCAGACTCACGTATTTTTAAGAGTAAATCTAACTTTTCTTCATACAATTCATCATAATCCTTTAAATCATATCCAAAGAGTGGGAAAGATTCGATAAAGGAACCACGCCCTGCCATGATCTCTGCTCGACCATTGGAAATAGCGTCTAATGTAGAAAATTCCTCAAATACTCGCACTGGATCATCCGATGAAAGTACTGTTACAGCACTAGTTAGTCTTATATTCTTCGTCCGTGACGCAGCTGCAGCCAGAAGAACAGCGGGCGCGGAAGCCGCGTAATCCTTGCGATGATGTTCCCCTACACCGAATACATCTAGCCCAACTTCATCTGCCAATACTATTTCTTCCACAACCTCACGAATACGCTCCGCATGACTAATTACTTTTCCAGTTTTTACATCTGGAGTGGTTTCCACAAACGTTGTTATACCAATTTCCACTTAATTTTTCCCCCAATCATTATTGCGTTCAATTGTTTATATAAGGATGCTTTCGGCCTTAATGATACCTTATTATCCTATTTATATTCAATTTATCAGTTTCATTGGAGAAAGAGGATTTTGGAAAGATATTCTGTTTCACGGGTAAACATAATTCGAGAGCGAGTATGTAAGAACCATTCGCTAGTATTCAATAGAGTGAACGCCAGTAAAACTCAGTAACCTTTGTCCTCAAGCGTCCTCTCTCTTCTTCACTTCACTCATTAAATAATCGACAAACAGATCATCCCTTACTAAAGCTGCCTCATAGTTTCTCTTTAAGAAACGCTCGCCATCTTCAAAGCTTGTAAAGGTTTGTTCTAATTCGTTTTTATTTTTTTCGAGAATCCAATCTTGATCATTTTTAGAATATAAGATGAACGTGTCATTATTCCTATTTTTATAAAACGAACCGAAAGCCGATTGTTTCAAATTATACTGATTTCTTTTTGCATCTTCTGGTATTGAGGACAGATGGAAAGTGTCCAAAACAAATAACTTATATGCTTCCTCCGTTAAAGTACATCCTGATGCTTTTTGATGTCCTCCGCCGCCGAACTGTCCAGCAACTTCCGAAACATCGACATGATCATAAATTGTACGAAGAGAAATTCTTTTTCCTCCCATGATTACAATTGCGATGTAATCGAGATGTGGAAACTCTTTGCCAAGTTCATTACCTAACTCCGAATGATACGTTTCCGCATAGACCACCCCAGCAATATGGTCTCCCACTTTTGCCTGTACAATCTCTCTTTTCTTACGACGAATATAGCGATCAATCTTCTCGGATTCCATTTTCAATATTTTCTTTTCAAATTCATCAAAATCAAAATGGTCACTCGTACGAAGTCGTTCCATTATTTTTTCTTCAAATTCTTCCATCGATATTAAATAGAACAATGAGTTTAGGGAATGTGCCTGATGATTCCCGTTCTTTTCCCATTCCCATGTATCATACTGTCTAACTAATTCTACAAATTCTGTTACTGCAGCAGTTGGTTCCAATAATTTGTTGGATACAAGGTACTCATATAATAAGGATGTAGCAGAAGTTAATTTGCCTTCCTGATCTTCCACTAAAATATATCCCCATTCATAATCATTAAAGTGCAACGCTGATTTATGATGATCGATTAGTTGTACCTTCCCATTTGCATTGTAAAAATCATTTAATCTTTTTTCATTATCCCCGTTCGGCGTCAAATCCGTTACGAATAAAAATGTATCAGGTTCATCATTTTCTAAAAAATATTCAATCTCCCGATTAAGAGATGAAATCGAATTATAGCGCACCTTTACATTCTCACCAAATGCTAGCTTTGCTAAAATACCACATCCGACACCATCTAAATCATTATGGGACAATAATTTATACATTCTCTTCACCTCTTATATAGTATGGTTTTTACATATTAAACTTATTAATAGAACTAACTTAAAAGTTATTTGGGTCAATTTCAAATTACTTATATCAATATAAAATTGGACTCCGTTGATTGTAGCGCAAGGTGGCGACTCCAGTGATGAGGAGTGAAGCCATATCCGCGGAAAGCGTCCACCTGGAGTGAAGATCAACTTTGACGGATTTTACTACTTAATATTTATTTTACAGGTAAACTGTTGCAATAGTATTAAAAGTCATGTATTATTTTAATAATTAAATATTCTCTTATTTCAATTATATTTGAAGTAAGGATAGAGGCGCAAAAACCATTAGTACACAATTAGAGGATAATGAGATCCTAGGACATTTGTGGAAAGGGGAATTTGCCGAAGTTGAAAGAATCTCATTTTTCTTGAAGCTGGTTCAGCTGTTGAACAAACACTGAATTGTCATATAGGAGACTATATGGAGGGCTATCTTACGCACAGAAATATTACTCTATTTCTACTGCAACAACGAGCCCTCGTTGTTGCTTTTTCGCGTTTACTTAACTTGACTACCAAACAAATCTCAAGTTAAGCCTCCGGTGGATGTCACAGACTTTGGAGTTAATTGCGCTAGCGCAATTCAAAATCTGGACGCAATTACACCGAAGTGTAATTGATGAAGCCCTTCTCCCTGAATTTTTAATAATAAATTATAGGATGTGGAGAAGTTATGAATTTTGGACAAATATTAACGGCTATGGTTACTCCTTTTGATCATAATGAGGATATAGACTTTCCAGCTACAAGAAACTTAATAAATTACTTAATCTCCAATGGAACACAAGGTTTGGTTGTGTCTGGAACAACCGGAGAGTCTCCGACGTTAACCGATGAAGAAAAAGTACAGCTGTTTAAATTTACAGTTGAAGTTGTAAATGGTAGAGTGCCAGTTATTGCTGGAACCGGCTCATATAGCACAAAAGCTTCTATCAATTTAACAAAACAGGCTACTGATGCTGGTGTCGATGGTATTATGCTTGTTGTTCCTTATTATAACAAACCATCTCAAGAAGGCTTGTACCAACACTTCCAAACAATTGCTGCAACAACATCATTGCCGATTATGCTATACAATATTCCAGGTCGAAGCGTGGTCAACATGTCATTAGATACCATCATCCGACTTTCAGAGATTCCAAATATCGTTGCTATCAAAGAAGCTGGCGGCAATTTGGATACTATGTCTGAAATTATTAGTAATACTCGTGAGGACTTTTCGCTGTATAGTGGCGATGACGGTTTAACAATTCCGGTGCTATCAATTGGTGGAACGGGTGTTATTTCCGTAGCTTCGCATATTATAGGAAATGAAATGCAAGCAATGATCGCAAAGTTTAATAATGGCAATGTAAGAGAAGCTGCAATGGATCATCGCAGACTATTGCCTGTCATGAAAGCATTATTTGCAGCTCCAAATCCTACACCTGTTAAAACAGCATTGAATTTAAAAGGTGTTCCAGTGGGTGGAGTTCGCCTACCTATGGTTCCTTTAAATGCTGAGGAGCTTACTACTTTAAAGGAAGTATTAACTACACTACCAGAAGGCGTAAAGTCTTAAAAAGAGCGAATTCCAACTACTGGAATTCGCTCTTTTCTTTAATTCTTGGACACGAAAGATCAGATACTCGCGCTCGACTGGTGAATATTCGCGGAGAAGAAGGGATTACCCACGCTCCCTCTGTGGTTACTCGCGGACTGCCATGATTTACTCGCATAAAGGGATATATTTCCATTTAAGAGTAACTCAAATCGGCCTTTCTCGCGGAGAAGAAGGGATTACCTGCGCTCCCTCTGTGGTTACTCGCGGACTGCCATGGTTTACTGGTGGAACGGGATATATTACAACTTAATAAGTAACTTGAATCGTACTGTCTCGCGGTTGATCGGTGAATACCCACGCTCGACCATTGCTTACTCGCGGAGAAGAAGGGATTACCCACGCTCCCTCTGTGGTTACTCGCGGAACGGGATATATTTCCAATTAAGACTGAATTGTCCCATTTCTTATGACTATACTAAATGAGCGAATTCCCAGTACTAATGGAATTCGCTCTTTTTTTAATTAACTTCTATATTTAACCGCTAAGCCTTTAAGGAATTTGCGCGCAAAATTGTCTCCGCATTCTTTATAATTACGATGACCTGGTTTTCGTAAAATAGCTCCAAGCTCACCTTTTGAAACTACAATACCACCATCATGCAACACATCTAGCATATCTTCTGTTGTTAATTGTAGAGCTACTTTAAGCTTTTTCAACAGCATATTATTCACGTGATCCTTCTGCTGTACAACTGGCTCCGTATCTGCTGGCTGTTCCGGTTTTGGATCCTGCTTGCCTCTTTTATGTGTGATTAGTCCATTCAAAAACGATTCTAACATTTTATTATTACACTTGATGTGGTTTTCATCCTCTACTACTTCTTCCTCTTCACTTTCCTCTTTTGCTTTGGTAAGAATTTTGAGAACTTCCTCTTTAGTTACTTCCACACCACCAAGTTTAAATACCTCTACCATATCCTTATTCTTTATATCAAGGGCATATCTCAATCTGATTAATATATCATTATTCTCCATTTATAAACCTCCCAATGTCCGCATAAGTAGATATCATACGGAACTAATCATTACTAGAATAGCACAATGTGAGCTAGTATAAAAAAAACTGGAAGAGAAATTTTTCATTTTCTCCACCAGTTTGATTTCATTTGCCTATGAATTGAAATCATATATTTGACCTTTTATCAAATAAGCTGTGCTTTCAGCGATATTCGTAATATGGTCTGCTGTTCTCTCTAAAAAGCGATTAACAAATAATAATTGTACAAGCTGACTTGTTTCTTCTGGATGTTCACTTAGATAAGCAGTAAGTTTTTTATATGTCTCTCTACTATATTGATCTACATTGTCCTCTAAATCTCCCACTTCTTTAGCAAGCAGGATATTTTCCTCTAAGAATGATTGTAATGCTTTTCGAAGCATTTCGATCGATATATCTTTCATCTTTTCTAGATGGGTAATATCTAATAAAGATTCAGTATTGCCAATTTTAATCGTTGCTTTTGCAATATTTACAGCAAAATCTGCGACCCGTTCAATTTCAGATGAAATTTTAAGGACACCAATTATTTCACGTAAATCTCTGGAAACAGGTGATTCTTTCGCTATCATCCATATGGAGAACTGATTTACTTCTATTTCAAGATTATCAACCGCTGTATCTCCTTCAATTACTTTTAGAGCAATCTCCACATCCTGTGTTTTTAACGCCTTAAAAGATTTTTCTAGAGCGACAACTGAGAGTTCACCCATTTCGATAATCTTACTCTTTAGTTCTTCTAAATTATTTTCAAAGTTTACACGAATACCCATTGGTAACCTCCTATTATCCAAATCGACCTGTAACATAGTCTTCTGTTCTCTGATCCTGCGGGGTGGAGAAAATATTATCTGTATCATCGTATTCTACTACTTCTCCATTTAAGAAAAATGCGGTTTTATCGGAGATTCGAGCAGCCTGTTGCATGTTATGTGTCACAATAACAATTGTATAATCTTCTTTCATATTGGTGATTAGTTCTTCTATTTTTAGAGTAGAAATCGGGTCTAATGCGGAAGTAGGCTCGTCCATTAAAATAATATCAGGTTTCATCGCTATTGCACGAGCAATACATACACGTTGTTGCTGACCGCCTGACAATCCTAGGGCCGATGTTTTAAGACGATCTTTTACTTCATCCCAAATTGCTGCACTACGTAAACTTTCTTCTACAATTAAATTTAATTCTTTTTTGTTTTTAATACCTTGCATTTTTGGTCCGTAAGCCACGTTGTCATAAATACTCATAGGAAATAGATTTGGTTTTTGAAATACCATTCCTACCTTCGTTCTGAGTTTGATAACATCATTAGATTTATAAATATCTTCATGATCAATGACAATTTCTCCTGTAATTTTCACACCATCGATTAAATCATTCATACGATTTAGTGTGCGTAAAAAAGTAGATTTCCCACAGCCAGATGGACCGATTAAAGCTGTAACCTCTTTTTCCTGAATAGCAAGATCGACTCCGAATAATGCTTGTTTCTCGCCATAAAATAAATTTAAATCTCTTACATTGATTATAGTTGCTTCTTTACTTTGCTCCATATGCTAAAATACCTTCCCTACGTAATTTATTTGGTCATTAGCTCTGCATGTTCAATTACTGTGGACTTAACATACTCTTATTTATTTGTAGCTCTGTTAAATTTTTTTGAAATATATGTTGCCGAAAGGTTAATTGCTAATATAATTACGATTAAAACTATACCTACAGCTGCAGCAAGTTCAATATCTCCAGATTCTTGTGTAACTAGATACGAATGTACAGTTAAGGTTCTAGCAGATGATAGAATGCTGTCTGGCATAGCTGCCACGGTTCCAGCAGTTAAGAAGATAGCAGCTGACTCGCCAACAATTCTTCCGACTGAAAGGATAATACCAGATAGTATACCTGGCATTGAGCTTGGTAAAATTACTTTATACAGTGTTTGTAATTTTGTTGTCCCAAGCGCTAGTGAACCTTCTCGGTACGAACCTGGAACTGTTTTTAAAGCTTCTTCAGTTGTCCGTATAATTACAGGTAATACAATAATCGTTAGAGTTAATGAAGCTGCTAATATCGACATACCTAATTTTAATGTTGTAACAAAGAACACCGCTCCAAACAAACCGTAAATAATCGATGGTATTCCTGTTAAACTTTCCGTTGCAAATCGTATTAGTCTTACTAATCGGCCTTGTTTTGCATATTCCTGTAGATAAACGGCTGCCAATATTCCAATAGGTGTTGCGATGACTAACGAGATAAGGACTGTGTATATAGTCGTTACGATCATTGGCCAAATACCACCATCTCCATCTGGAGAATAATCACCAAAGATAAAGTCGAAGCTGATCAAACCAATTCCCTTATAAAAGATAAAACCTACAATCATAACAAGAACGGCAACTGATAAGAAAGCTGATAACCACAAAAGTCCTCGGAGTAAGTTATCTTTAAATTGTCTCATCTTAGTTGCCTCCTTTGGAACTTATTTTTGCTAAAACGAAATTTAGTATTAAGATAAACGAGAATAAAACAATTCCCGTAGCAAATAACATTTCTTGATGAGTACCGAATGCATAACCCATTTCTAAAGCAATATTTGTCGTTAATGGACGCACACTATCTGTTAAGCTAGTTGGCACGATTAAGCTGTTCCCAGCTACTAAGATAACTGCCATTGTTTCTCCAATTGCACGACCAAGACCTAATACAATGGCAGTCATAATACCAGATTTTGCTGCTGGTACAATAACTTTAAAAATTGTCCCAATTTGCGATACCCCGAGAGCTAGTGATCCTTCACGATATGTTTGCGGCACTGCACGAATGGCAGTTTCAGCAACCGTTACAATGGTTGGTAACATCATGATTGCTAGCACTAGAATAACTGCGATTAGGCTTTGCCCTTTCACTAAACCGAAAGTATTTTGTAAAAATGGAACAATGATAGCAAGTCCAAACACACCATATAACACTGATGGAATACCTGCTAGTAATTGTACTGCTGGTGAAATAATCTTTGCTAATCGTTCTGAGGCAATTTCAGCTAAGAAAATAGCTGTAAATAGACCAATAGGAACTCCAATGATTAACGCTCCAATTGTCGCAAAAATAGATGCAACAATCATTGGGAATATACCGAATTTATCTTCACTCGGTACCCAATCACTACCAAATATAAAATCTATAAAGCTATAGCCCTCCGCTACAAATGGATGGGCACCTTTATAAAATACAAATCCAATGATTAACAATAAAGTGATTACGGAGAGAAGTGCACAAATTAAGAATAGTCTTTGCGACACCTTCTCTAACATATACTTTCTCTTGTTTGCTTTGCCGATTTCGACGGTCTGCTTGTTAGTTGTTGGGATAGACACTCTTATTCCTCCAAAAGTAAGTCAAAAGTTTATGTTGTTGTCTTCCTAATTCATCTATATCTACTTTATAGGGATAGCTCCTGCTTCTGCTGCAATGAGTTGTCCTTCTTCACTTAGTATAAAATCTATAAATTGCTGTCCTGCCTCAGTTAATTGTCCTTCTTTATAGACAAACAAGAATGGCCTAGACAAGCTGTATTTTTTTTGTAAAACATTTTCTGCTGTAGCTTCTACACCATTAATGTCAATTGTTGAAATGTTCTCATCAATATACTCAAAAGAGATAAAACCAACTGCATGTTTATTGTTCGCAACTGTTGTTTTAATATTTCCATTACCGCTTGCAATGATCGAGTTTCTGATTAACTCTCCAGAGCTATATTCTACTATTTCTTGAAAGGCATCCCGTGAACCTGATCCGTCCTCGCGAGAAACTACTACAATTTCTAAGTCATCTCCACCGAGTTCACTCCAGTTTGTTACTTCCCCAGTAAAAATCTGTTTAACCTGCTCCATCGTTAAATCTTTTACTTTATTACTTGGATGAGTTACTACTACAATTCCATCATAAGCAATAATTACTTCATTCAACCCACTTGCAACTTCTTCTTCTTTTAAATCACGCGAAGACATTCCTATCTCCGACACCCCACTAATAGCGTTTGTAATTCCCGCTGAGGAACCAATTTGATTTATCTCGATATTCGTGTTGTCTTTCTCTGTATATTTTGCTGCTAATTTTTCAGCTAGCGGTCCTACGGAAGTAGATCCGGAAATAGATACTGTTGCATTATTACCACTTGACTCTGTAGTATCCTTGTTATTGTTTGAACATGCTGTTAATACAGTAAGTATAGACAGCAGTAATAATCCTATTTTCACTTTATTCAAGCTAATCATTTCTTACCTCCAAGAAAATAAGTTATGTCTGTTCTATGACGTATTTTGTCTAATTATAGAATAAAGGCAGAGTGTAAATTTTTAATACTACAATTGTAAAGCTTTTGTAAATTTAATTAAAAACAAGTCAGTCTATTTTAAATATTTATAAAACTCACTTTAGAATTACTTAGGATGAGTCTAAATCAGTACTATATTACTTTCCATTTATTTCAAATTTATTCTATGGAGTACAATAATAAAATTGGAAATTACACTTTTAAATGTTTATACTTTACTTTCATCCATAGATTTTCGTCGCGTTGGGTGATAAATGGCTTATATGCTCTAGGTATGCAGTAACTTTGGCATCCTCTTCTCTGGAATATTCATAACCTAGTCCATCAGCTACAAATATAGCTGTGGTACGAAATAGAACTAACATTGCAAATAATGCTCTCCACATATCTTTATAACTTCCATCAGCATAAGTGGAGAGTAGTTCTTGCCAATTCTCTTCGGATAGGTACTTCTCCAAGTACTTACCAAATTTACCTATACTGACGGAGTAAGAGTGTTCAATACCAACCTTCCATTCGAGCATCTTTAACAGCATCGGTCTCATAATATTATTTAAATGCTCCGCTGCGTAAAGAATTTCACCTCTCCACAAGCCCTTCGCCACATATGTAGATACCCACCAAAACTCGTTACAGCAATCGGAGAAGAATTCTTCAGAAGGACGTTTTACCCAATAATCCTCGTCTGTTGGGGGCAGGAGTTCGGCAGTGTCGTTATCCTTGTCCATTAAAATAACCGTTAACTTATCCTCTTTGTAATATGTATCTTTTTCATCATTCGAAACTAGCGTAAGATCAATACGGTTTCCATCAGTAAACAACATTAGGTAGGAGAACCTACCACCTAAACCTGGCGGAAACATAGACATATTCTCGGGAGTTTGCATAATGATTCGTTCACCGAATACCTCTATCCAATGTGGATCTTCAATGAATGAATTCACATCAGTTACCACGTAAACAATATCAAAATCCTGAAACAAGTCTTTTGGAGCATTGGGATTCGTCCTTGAACCATTTAGCCCTACTGCTCTAATCCTTTCATCATTTGCTGCGTAACCTAAAACTAATTCAAATATTTCATCTGAAGTTCTCATGTTTTTTCTCCTTTAGTAAAAGGTGCCTGTTTCCAAATACAAAATTGTATTAGAAACAGGCACCTTTTTATTTATTGTTGCTCCGCATATTTTTTGAAATTGTTTAAAATTGCCTGCCAACCTTCTTGTTGCATTTCAATTGGATTAGTTGTTTCAGGCTCAAAAACTTCTACCACTTTCGTTTCGTTTTGTTGAGGAATGAATGTAATTTCAACTTTTCTCCCATCCCCCAATGTATAAGAGATGAACTCATGAGAACGCACTTCATCATATAGGCCACCAAAATCAAAGCCAAAGCTTCCATCTTTTGCTTCCATTCTAGAAACAAATTTCCCCCCAGCTCTTAAATCATTTTCAGCGTATGGCGTATGCCATTCTTCCGAGGCATTATTCCAATTTGTTATATGAGCAGGTACTGTCCAATATTCCCATACTTGTTCCACAGGTGCATGTATAATTGCTTCTACGGTTATTAATGAGCGATTAGTATCCATTCTTCCAGCTCCCTTTTTTAATACATTCTTTCTAAATTCGCTGAATCTATCCATTATTCCTTCTAAGTTTCCCCAAACTTAATTGGTTTAAAACAACTTAGCAGAGGCTACCATTAGAGGAATTACCTTATATAACACCATTCGCATCTTTTTAAAGTTTTATTGTTAAGTGTTAATGGTTTACACTACATTTTTAAATTTTTTGCTCATAATTTTTTATATTGCCAGATTGCATTTTATAGTTTCTTAAAACCATACCATTTGTTTTAGTCATTCCAAACGTATCATAATAAGGAACCAAGTCATCGTCACAACACAAATCAATCATATAAATGTCATTAAGTTCTTTAAGCATGCGATTTACTAATTCCTTGCCTATACCTCTCTTTTTGTATTCTGGTAAAACCTCCAGAAATGGAATATAGGCAGATAAAACCCCATCACTAATCGCAGTAATAAATCCAACTACTTGATTAGTACTTTCATCAATCGCCACAATTACTTTACTGCTTTTATTTAGCATTATTAAGTGAGTTTTAGGACTGGGCGGATTTGGCCAATCTACGAAAAAACCTTCTAACATATCGGTGGAAATATCACTGGTTGTATTTTTGTATTTCATAAATATCATCTCCTTAATGTTATTAACATACTAGAATAGATGATACTTATCAAAAGTAGAGTAACAATAATATGACCTCCCCGTCTATGTAATACTATTTGTTATAATTATACATATACACAAACAAATATTATAGACTCAACTTCATAAGAAAAACCGATCTACCACGCGGAAAGCGTCGACCTGCAACGGAAATATTCCCGGTGATTTTTATATACTTATCCTAAAACAAAAAAGACGTAGCCCCAGCTTTCCGGGTGAAGCAACGTCTTTTATCCTAATCAGTCATCTCTGTTCAATAAACGATTTCTATGTTTCTCTGCTTCATTTGCTTCCTTTTCCCGGGCTATCTGATCCTTCCGCAATTGTCCGTTTACGCGTGGGTCTTGTAATCGCATAGTACTCCATGCTGACGGCCCCATTTTTTTACTTACTTTCCGTATTTCATTTCCAAAAAACAACATGTCCATTCCTCCCCCCTATAAATTAATCAAAGAGGACGATATATAACTTTCCCCCTCTCTATAAAATATGCAACCAATTAAGGGACACGGAGGTTATGAGCACAGTGAAATATAATTTAGTTAGATTTTCTTTGTAGCCGAACAGTTTTAATAATTCGAGATTAAATTTATAACGTATCCTTTGTCACGAATGTTATTAACATAAAGTTTTAATAAAAAAACAACTACACTTTTGAGCAGTGTAGTTGTTTTTAAAGTGACATTGACTGACTGTGCCTTGCTAAATACTCTTCCTTCTCTTTATAATCTGGCATAATACTCCCCACACGTCGCCAAAATGATCGATCATGATTCATATGTGTAATATGACATAACTCATGAATTATTACATAATCGATTACTTCAATGGGAGCCATAGCAAGACGAAAATTAAAGGTAATCTTTTTACCTGAACTACAGCTACCCCATTTAACTTTAGATTCTACAATTTCAATAATTTTAGGTTTTACTTTCAGCTGTTTTTGATATATTTTTATACGTTCCTCGGTAATAGCCTTGCATCTAGTCATATAGAATTTCTTCAGATTTCTTTTAAGTACTTCTTCATTTAAATCACTACAATCTATTAATTCATGAAGAAATCTTTCTTCTCCCATGTATAAGAACTTGCCATTAGCATGATACTCTCTTGCCTGAGGTAATTCTCGAGCTTTTCTAATCTCCTCGAGTTTCTCTAGTATCCATGTGCCTTTACTTTCTATTGCTCCATTAATTACTTCTTTACTTGTGTCTTTTGGAGCTTTAACAGTAATGAAACCTGATGAATCTATATGAATAGATAGCTTCTTTCCATTTCCATACTGAACATTAAATTCAATTATCGTATTTTCAACTTTAACTTTCATAACTACCATTAACTTTGTACATTAATTTCCAACCTTTTTTTAATAATATTATTTATTTTTATCAATTTTGTATTAGAATTTTGGTAACTTATTTTCGTCTCCAATTCAAAGTATAAGTATAATTCTAAACCCTTAGAGAGCCTCGGAATCCCCTTGCGGCATAATAGGAATCTGCTCCATTATGGTACGTAAAGACAGTATCATAGCGACTATCACAAAAGATAGCTCCTCCAAGTTTTCTTATATTGTCCGGTGTTTGCACCCAACTTGACGTTTTTAAATCGAAGTTTCCAAGATTCTGCAACTCCCGATATTGTTCCTCTGTTAAAAGTTCAATGCCCATCTCTGTTGCCATATCTATAGCGCAATTCTCTGGTTTATTTTTTTTCCTAGAATCCAATGCCTTACGGTCATAACAAATACTTCTGCGACCTTTAGGGCTTTCTGCTGCACAGTCCATGAAAATATATTCGTTATTCTCGTTATCATAGCCCAATACATCAGGTTCCCCTTCAGTTCTCTCCATTTCATAGAGCGTCCAGAGTTTATCATCATTCGCTTCTAGCTTTGATTGGACACTATTCCACTCAATTCCGTCATGACGGTTCATATTTTTCTCAAAACGGTTCTTCAATATGTCGAGTAATTCCTCATTTTGCTCGTGTGACAACTGCCTATTTTGTTTTGTCATATATATCTCCTCCTAATTTAACTCAAGTCCTATTTAATTTATCTTCACACAGTTTAAACTTCATTTCAAGCTCACGCTAAATGAAGGACACCTCATTTGTCGCAAGGAGATTTTGGCGTTCCCTTTGAAAACTTCATTAAATTCGATACTATATGAGTAGAGTCAAATAGTATTGGAGGAATTAGCATGAAACTTATTGTTTATTTAGCAGGTCAAATTCATGATGATTGGAGAGAAGAAGTTGCACAAAAAGCAAACGCAAAAAATCTTCCTCTCGAATTTGTCGGACCTCAAACAAACCATGATCGTTCAGACAATATCGGTGAAGAAATTCAAGGAAAACAGCCATCTAACCTTTATAAAGATGATGCTGCATCAGATATTAATAATTTTCGAACACAAGTCTTAATGCAAAAAGCGGATATCGTCATAGCTTTATTCGGGGAGAAATATAAACAATGGAATACTGCAATGGACGCTAGCACGGCTATTGCTATGAACAAGCCGACGATTATTATTAGACCTGAATCATTGACTCACCCACTAAAAGAGCTTTCAAACAAGGCGAATGTAACCGTAGAAACTGTTGATCAAGCGATAGATGTCATCCATTATATTTTTGATTGATATAAATACACATAAAAAACAGTGAGTATGAAATTCTACTCACTGTTTTTAATCATTCTACTGTTTTATCCGTCTCTTCACTTCGTTCCTCGAATTTATCAAGCAAAGCACGCACTTCATCCGTTGACTTTGTATTCATCAATTGGTTTCTTAACTCCCCAGCTCCAGGGAATCCTTTGACATATATTTTGAAGAAGCGATGCAGTCCTGTGATTGATCGTGGTAATTCTTCTGCATATTGATCTTGTAAATCCAGTTGTAATCTTAGCAGATTCAGGTATTCAGTAGTGGAATGGTCCTTTGGTTCTTTTTCAAAAGCGAATGGATTTTTAAAAATACCTCGTCCAATCATCACTCCATCAATACCGTATTTTTCAGCAAGCTCCAAACCTTTTTTACGGTCAGGAATGTCCCCGTTAATTGTTAGTAGCGTATTTGGTGCTATAGAATCGCGTATTTTTTTTATTTCCGGAATAAGCTCCCAATGGGCATCTGCTTGGCTCATTTCCTTCCTTGTCCGTAGATGAATGGAAAGATTCGCAATGTCTTGTTTCAAAATATGTGTTAGCCAGTCATGCATCTCCTCTAGTTCCGTAAAACCAAGTCTTGTCTTCACACTGACTGGCAGTCCTCCTGCTTTTGCTGCTTGTATAAGTTCCGCTGCAACATCTGGACGGAGGATAAGTCCGCTTCCTTTTCCTCTAGTAGCCACATTCGGTACAGGGCATCCCATATTAATATCAATACCTTTAAATCCTAACTCTGCCATACCAATACTCATTTGACGAAAATACTCAGGATTATCTCCCCATATATGTGCCACCATTGGCTGTTCATCCTCAGTGAAAATTAAGCGACCACGGACACTTTTCATCCCTTCTGGATGACAATAGCTATCTGAGTTTGTAAACTCCGTGAAAAACACGTCTGGTCTACCAGCTTGACTTACAACTTGACGAAAAACAACATCCGTCACATCTTCCATTGGCGCAAGTACAAAAAATGGTCGTGGTAAATCTCGCCAAAAATTATCTATCATACTAAAATTCAAATCCTCTCACTATGGTGTTATCTGTTGGTTAAAATAATAAAGTCATTATTATAGTATAACCTAGCTTATATAATTTTTCTTCTACCATGTTTGATACTAAAAAAAAAATCTAAAACCAAACAGACGGTTGAGAAGTGCATTATCGCAATTCTCAACCGTCTGTTATTTTAATTATTATATTAATTGGATAATGCGATCTTTATATGAGCTAAGTGATGCTCTTCGTGCCAAGCCAGTTTTGCAACTTTTTTCGCCACTGTTATTTCGCCGTTTGTTTGATGAGTAAATACTCGTTTTAATTGGTCTTCAGTTAAATCCTGCCCTAAAGAAACAATACGCTCATTTATACCTTCTAGCATTTTGATAGAACTTTCTACAGGAAGTATTGTATCTGGTTGTATTGCCCACTTCTCCTCACTAAATCCTGGTACTACTGGATTCTCATCAGTTAAAGCTAGCTTCAAACGTTGGTACATGTTCAACTGTGAATCTGCAATGTGGTGAACAAGCTGACGAACTGTCCATGCACCTTCACGATACGTTTTGTTTAACTCTTCATCACTTAATGTGTCAACCGTTTCTCTAAGTCGCACCGTATACGTTCTAATTTCCTTTAACCATTCTTGAATATTTTCTAATGTTACTTTTTCAGGAACTTGTAATTCTCCAATTGGGTATCTAACATCCACTTTTCAAACCCCTTTTCCCTAATCTTTATTTTTGATATTAACACTTAATATATCAATCGGCTCAGATGTTGTAAAGACTAGTTAACTAAGGACTATCCACAATCTCAGCCAAAGTGAGTGAATCTCCCTGCTTAGATTTTACTCTCTTTTATTTATATACTAAATCCCTCTAAAATTTCTAACATTCCACTCCTGCAATCCCAAAACCACCTGGTCCAGCATGGGTAGAAATCATTGCACCTGCTTGCATCCATGTGATTTTCTCGAAACCTGCTTCCTTCGCGATTTCATCCATTCGTCTTTTAATACTCTCATCAAGTCCAATAGAGTAGATTAAATACAGCTGCTTTCTATCAATATCGTATTGGTTTAAGTAGTCTCGCATGAGCTTTTCCGCAACTATGCTCATACTTCCACGATATTTTCTAGTTGAAACAAGCTTTCCTTCTACTAATTCGATGCAGGGCTTTATTTTTAATAGTACTCCTCCAATATAAGCAACGTTACTTACCCTTCCACCAGACCTTAGAAAATCTAAACTGCCGGGAAGGAAAGCCAGTCTTGTTTTAGGAACTACAGATTCTATTTTTTCCATTAAGTGAACATGGCTAATGGAAGGTTCTTCCTCAAGCAAAGTTACAGCATACATCACGATTGCAGCTAATCCACCTGTTACATTTAGCGCATCAATTAGAAAAAGATCTTCAAAATCTTCCGCTGCGATTAATGCACTTTGAAAGGAAGCAGATGCTTTGGACGTATATCCAATATGAATAATGATGCTATCAGGAAAATCTTTTCTAATTTTCGTAAACAATTCATGGTACTCATGTATATTCGTTGCTGTTGTAGATGGTATTTTTTTCGTGCGACTATGATAATCAAAAACATCCTCTACCGGTAACTCACCATCTAAGTAATCCTTCCCATCCATGATGACATGCATCGGCACTACTTGGATTTGATGTTTCTCAACCAGGTCTTTCGGTAAATCAGCGCCACTCTCTGTCGAAAAAATAATCCTACTCATTGAACATTCCTTTCAACCAACGCAACCATTCCTGCGTAATTAGTTATTTTATTTATCCTTAATATACACTAGACCGGGATATTATTCAGTTTAATAATCAGAAAATTTACATAAGAAATGGAATATCAATACTACCTTTGAGAAAAATCTTATTCATTTACTTGAATGTTGCGAAGGTAGACATATAAAGTTATGAATTCTTCCTCCAATTAATTCTAATACTTACTCACCAACATTCATGACGAATTAAAGATAGGTGGAATGAAAAAGCAGACGGATTTGAAATGCATTCCTGCCCTTCTAAACCATCCACTTATTTAAAGAAACTTGCATGTTAATTTGCCTATTACGTTCAATAAATTTTAACCAAAAACACCTATAATCCTTATTGGAACAACGTAAAAAAGAACGGACTCTACTATTAGAATCCGCCCAACAGTTCCAACCATTTCATAGGCTTGCTCCAATTTAGTGAGATCAGGACTTTTTACAACAATGAACGGATTAAACAAAAATTGGCGAGCATGAGCCGGTAAAAAACCGAACTCATACCAGCCAATTAGCTGCATTATTAAATGCTACCTTTTTAGGTATTACTCTTACCGCTTTGTTCCTTTTATACTAACTCCAACCACGAGACGACTTCACATTGTCATGATGCTGAGCGTGGAGTAAAAGTTCAGTTTTCGTCAAGCAGGTTAATCCAAATGTTGCCGCCGCTTACAGTAATATAGTAGTTTTGCTCACTACCGTCAGCATTTTCAAAGCGGATGAACGTATTGCCATCATGCTTTGCCGTAAGCACGACATGGTTCCCATCTTTAATCTCGACAACGACAACAGACTCATCCTCCATCGAGTATGCCCAATTTCCATCGTCAAGGAATATATCCTTGGACTTGTCTACTCCAGTGATGCTAACAAACGTAATAAGAACTGCAGCTATGACAGTAAGCGCTGCGATGCGGTGCTTTTTCTTATCTAGCAAAATAAAAACGAAGAAAATGGCCAGAGCAAGGCAGAAAATAGAGCTGAGTAAATGATTCGGGAAATTTGCCATTGCAGTTCTGAAATAACGGACGCTAGCGGCGGAAAGATAACCTGTTGCCACGGATAGAACTAGGACACTGAGCCAGTTTTTCTTTTTGAGTTGGAATGCTATCACAGCACCAGGCAGGGTCAGAATTGTGATTTTAAACCAGTATTCATAATAATGGAATATCTCCCAACCATATTCGTAAAACGGTACCTCAATCAAAAAAATAAGAGGCTGGCTGACAAGGAAGAACACGAAACATTTAAGCGAAGCTTCCCACCACTTTTGGCAATTAACAATAATGAAAATGGCAAAAAGAAACCAACAGTCAACATAAATAGCTATGTCCTGAAATGAGGTACCTTTCAAAAAAGACACCTGATTGATAAGGGCAGTATATACGGCTGTAATAATAGCCAAAAGAATAACTCTTGGCCAGGTCATATTAAATTCACCGAAGTATTTTTTAATTTTTTCCATGCTTTCTCCTCTAAGTAAAACCTTATTTGACAGTAATCCCAACAAGCTTGTGTTTTTCCATGATTTATTTAACTAGATAAGTTCTAATTTGTCTAGTTTTTCTTTCATTCGGACACCCCATTAAACGTGGTATTCCACAGCTCTTTCAGGAATTCTTGGTTATCGTATTGCATACGCAACAATCTTTTTCGATTTTAGTCTAGTAATTGGTAATGCTTATATGCAATATATAGTTATAGCTAAGTTAGGAAAATTTTAAATTTCGATTCTATCTCTTTTATATTTCAACGTAAACTTAATTTCATTGGATTGTTGGCTTATTTATTTGAATATAATAAGAAACCCAAAATAATTAGGGAGCTGGTATAGTGAGCGAAATAGATAAACGAAACAGATTAAGTGAGGAACCATTTACTTATCAAATAACGAAAAATGGAACGGTAACAATCAATTACAAAGGTAAACAGATTAAAGTTGTAAAGGATAAGGAGGCTGAGCGTCTTATAGCAAGAATTAAAGCAGTTGAAAATAATATGTTAGAAGTACAATTATTGTTAGCGAAAATTACAGGTAACTTTAAACGTGGAAACGAGAAAATGGGTAAGAATAAGAGAAAATAAATTAGTCTTAATTTTAGGTAGGTCGGACTAAATACGAAAATATAAAACGTTAAAAAATCTCAATTTAATGTGTTAGATCAGCGTTGCACCCGGTGTAAAAACAATCGAGATAATTAACTGCAATTCAAAAACCGCAAACAAACTGCTTTGCCAAAACCCATTCAATCGTGGATTTTGATACAGCAATATTTTTATTGATTAAACTAGCTCAAATTTATAAGTCCTAAATTCAACAATCATTTTTATCCCCCTGTTATTATTAAATTAAATCAAAAGATTACCTTCTATAATAACAAGCAGATGGTTTAGATGTGCGATACCAGCACTTCTATACCATCTGCTTTTAATTTCACTATTAAACCAATTCCAACAAAGATGAGATGTTTCCCTACTCCTCGAGCTATCTTTCATATGCATAAACAATCGAATCAAAATACCTTCACTATTTTTTAATCATTCTCCTATTAAAAATCTTAACTGAACACATGACTTGTCAACTATTGATTAATCAACTATAATAACCATAGATTTATATTTCAATAAAAAAGGGTGGAAAATATGATACAACAAAAAACAGCTTTAGAACAATTAATGGAGGAACGTAAATCTGTGCGTAAGTATGAGTCAGGCGTTACGATTCCTCGCGAAACAATCGAGCATATTTTACAGCAAGCTACATCAGCTCCATCATCAAGTAACTTACAGCCTTGGCGCTTCCTTGTTATTGATGATCAAGAACAAAAGAAAGAATTACGCATTGCTGGTTTTAATCAGGCGCAAATCGAAACATCATCAGCGATTATTGCTGTATTAGGCGATAACGAAATGCATAAAAACGCTAAACAAATTAATGATTTAAATGTTGAGCTAGGCTATATGCCACGCGATATTGCTGATATGATGATCGCCAACTCGGAATCCACGTATAGCGGTATATCGGATGCACAACGGACAAACATTGCACATTTAGATGCTGGTTTAATTACTATGCAAATCGTACTTTTATCGAAGGATATGGGTTACGACACTGTAATTATGGGTGGCTTCGATAAAGCAGCATTCGCTCAAAAATACGAGCTACCTGCAAATGAGATACCAATGGTGTTAATCGCTATCGGTAAAGCGGCTATGCCAGCACGTAACTCATCACGTTTACCGTTTGAACAAATTATTCACTTTTCTAGCTAAATAAGGCATTTCAGCTCTTAATTCATGTAAATTTGATTTTGTTATCCTTTCTAACAAACGAAAATGCTATTATATAGGTTTAGACATAGCGTCCCTCTGTTCAATGTCACATAGAGCATCTGGCGTACATTATGAAACACCTAAAAATCTTCTATAATAAATGCCGAATTCGAACTCAATTTTTAATGCGTGCAAAACGAAAAGCAATCAATGTGAGGAGGAATAGTATGGAAGTTTGTTTGGATGATAAAAAACAAATGATTATGATGTTGAAAAGATTAGACCGGCACGTAACCCAAGTTTTTGAAAAAAGAACAGAAGTTAGTTTGACTAGATATGAAATTTTAGCTTCTTTAATTAAAAAGGGTAGTGTTTCACAAAAAGTACTACAACAATCCTTAGCTATCGATCAATCGGCAATTACGCGACACTTAAAGTTGCTTGAAGAACAGCAATATGTCGAACGCAAACGTAATGAAAAAAACAATCGTGAAGTACTTGTAACGATTTCTGATAAAGGACGAGAATTATTAGAGGGTTGTACAATGTTTAAAGATCAATTTATGAATGATCTCTACGATGATTTTTCAGATAGTGATTTACAGCAACTCAAGCAATTTCTCACGCGCTTAAATCACAATGTAGAGAAGCTTTAATTCTTGCTCTTTATTGTGGAAATTTATTGTTTTAAAACAAATTAAGCATAGTAGTAGAAACCATGGCTATGGTCTGTACTACTACGCTTTTTTTATCTTTTATCCCATTCGTATTTCTTACAATGTCCGTTGGTGTTGGTGAGATTAATTATATAAGTTCGGTTCCTATTTTTGGGGAATCGAGCCTATTTTTATTTTTTATCTTCAACTAAACTCATCTTCCCTTAAGGCATCCTTTGTTAATTATTTTTTCTAAAAGGGTTAATAACTAGCAATCTATAATATAATAGTTTTAATAATTAAAATTATTGAAATAATTATATGATAGAAGGAGAGTCATTCATGTCACAAAATACAAGTCCTAGTTATTATAAAGAATTAATTGATTTACAAGACGTCGAAGGGGTGGAAGCTCAGTTTAAAAGTTTACTTGCTGTTCCGATTGAATCCATTTCTGATTTAGAAAAGTGGTTAGAAGACGAAAAGGATTTACTGTTTATAATCGATGAGGCGATGACAGGTCACCAAGTCGACTTCTACCGAAACACAGAAGATGCGGACATCAAGTCAACTTACCTTCACGATCAGCAAGCCATTCAACCACTTTTAATGAAATACGTAGCAAAGTTAAATGATAAATGCTGTGATTCTACTTATTTTACTCAATTAGATGATAACCATTACGGCTTGATGCGACGTGTTCGTGAGTCGAAGGTTAAACTTTTCAGAGAAGAGAATATCCCACTACTTGTAAAGGAACAAGAGCTTTGTACTAAGTACGATGAAATTATGGGTAGCTTAACAGTTGAATGGGAGGGAGAGGAAAAGCCTTTTCCATTTATCGAATCCCTTCTAGATCATCTAGACAGAGCCGTGCGAAAAAAAGCTTATCACACAATGATGTCAGCCCATCGTCAAATTAAGCCCGATATGGATGCCATCATGGACGAGCTTATTCAACTGCGCCATCAAATAGCTTTAAATGCAGGATTTGAAAATTACCGTGATTATATGTTTATAGAGAAAAATCGTGAATATAGCATCCAGGATTGTTATGACTTTCATGAAAATGTAGCAAAATATATTATTCCAGCTTGGAATCGACTCTCAAATGTTTTTAAAACAAAGCTTGGTGTCGATAAGTATCGCCCTTGGGATAACACGGCTAAATTCATGAAAAACCCACCATACTCTGATGTGTCTACTCTGATGGATGGCGTTTCTGAAATGTTAGGCAAAACTGATCCATTTTTTGCAGACCGTTTCGATTACATGAGAGCGAATGGGTTACTAGACCTCGATGACCGAAAAGGTAAAGTCCCAGGTGGTTTCTGTACTTCTTTACCTGTATCAGGGGATACTTTTGTTTTTGCGAACTTTAGTCCTTCCTTTTTCTCTCTTATCGCATTAATTCATGAAATGGGCCATGCAGTGAATGGATATTTTCAGTTATCCGAACACGGCCCCATTGAAGACTACAAAGGACGAAGTGAAGTTGCTGAGCTTTATTCTCATGGGATGGAATTACTCTTATTGGATAAGCTTGACCGTTTTTATCCAGAAGAGGAGGATTTTAAGAACGCACAGCGTGAAGAGCTGAGACGAGCATTTTCGATGTTAATCGGACCATTAGCAGGAGATCTCTTCCAGCATTGGATGTATACAAATCCTAAACACACTTCCAAAGAGCGAGATGAAAAGTACTTTGAAATCTCAAAACTTTATGGCTTAAACCCTGTTGATACTTCTGGCCTGGAGGAAGAAATTGGGATGAGCTGGGCTGGTACCCTTCATTATTTCCAAGTTCCTTTCTATCTTATTGAATACTCCATCTCGGTGCTTGGTGCATTACAAATACTGGAGAATTATCAGAACAACCCAGAGAAAGCAGTTGAATCCTTTAAAAAAGGTGCAAGTGCAAACTACAATCAATCCATCGCAACTATTTATAAAGAAACTGGGGTAAATTTTGACTTTTCAGAGCCAGCTGTTAAACAAATGGGTGAATTCTTAGAAAAAGTAGTTCAAGACATTCATTAATAAAGTGTGAGTATGGGGACAGATAATTGTAGAGGTCAGTTGGAATTTTTCCACACAAAAGTTACAAATAGTGATGTCTATCCCCTTTGATTAATAGTCAAGGTTGTATTCATGGACTTACCTTCTAAAAATTATTTTATCTTTTTTAAAACAACAAGAGAAAAGAACGAATTCCATACAACGGAAATTCGTTCTTCTTTCATTATACTAACTCCAACCAAGCGACTGCTTCACAATGTTTGGAGTGCTGGTGGGTTTAATTATTTTGGCTCAGTTCCTAATTTAATAAAGTCGAGCCAATTTTTATTAATTTATTTTCAACAACCTTTTTTCTTTGGTCGTCGGATCCAGCATGACACATCTAATAATTACTTGTACAACAAAAATAGATCTTTCGTATTTCCGTATTTTCATTCACTAAAAAGGAGCTATTTTTAGCGCTTCCATCGTAAATTTTATTTTACTTTTGAAAAAGAGCTAACTGGAGTTTGTGGAGCGGTGTATTGATTATGTAGCATCTAAAACCTTTTAATATTAAAAGGTTTTAGAACTAGGCTCGGTTCCTAAGCGAACTCTTCTCTGTTTGCACGCTCTACAGGTAATCCGCTATTTTAGTAACTATTTTCCCATCGATTTCATGAATATAAGAGTTTAAAACCTCAATTTGCTCTTCTAATTTTTCCTTGTGCTGAACTAATATAGCTTGCGTATTAATCTCTTCCTGTTCTAAATTCAGAGTTGAAATATTTTCTCGTATATCCTCAATCGACATGCCCAGATTTCGAAAACATTTGATTAATTTTAGGAGTTCAATATCTTGATCATCAAATATTCGATGATTTTGTGTATTTCTTTTTATTGATGTAATTAAATCTATTTTTTCATAGTATCGAATTGAGCTTGCTGGAATTTCAACTAAGAGACTAGCTTGTTGAATTGTATACACGAGGCATCCTCCTTGACTTAAAGTATGGTTTAACCTTTAAGGTTGATAGTATCAAATCAAAAGGAGAATGTATAATGAAAAAGATTTTAGTAGTAGTAACAAATATTTCTAAATATCCAAATTTAGAACGCGCAACAGGATTATGGTTAGGGGAAGCTGTTCACTTTGCAGCTGAAATGGAAAAGGAAGGCTATCAAATTGATTATGTAAGCCCTAAAGGTGGTCACACGCCACTTGACCCACACAGCCTACAAGCTGAACAAATGACGGAATTGGATTGGCAATATTATTCAAATGATGATTTCTTAAACAAGCTAAGTACTACTTTATCGGCTGACGCTATTAACCCAAATGATTATGATGCTATCTATTATGCAGGTGGTCACGGTGTTATGTGGGATTTCCCAGAAGATGAAAACCTACAAAGCATTGCGAGTAAAATTCATGCAAATGGCGGCATTGTATCAGCTGTTTGTCACGGGGCTGTTGCGTTATTAAATATTAAAAATGCAGAAGATAATTATTTAATCGCAGATACTAAAGTGACTGGCTTTGCCAATACGGAAGAAATTGCCGTTGGATTAGATAAAGTCGTACCATTTTTAACTGAGGCTGAACTTGTTCGTAGAGGGGCTAATTACGTAAAAGGCGAAGACTGGGCAGTGTTTGCTGTAGCTGATAATCGTATCGTTACTGGACAAAATCCTGCATCAGGTGGTGCAGTGGCCAAAGAGGTAATTCAATTATTAAAATCAATGTAAAGCTTTCCAATGTAAGGTTAGGTTGAAAACAGCTATTTTTCCTCAATAAAATTCTAAACAACCACTTACAGAGCTGACACCAACAATCTTAGCTCCCTTAATTCATAAACTAACAAGTAAAAGCAGACGGCCAACTAGAAGTGCATTATTGCACTTCTAAACCGTCTGCTTTTTATGTTTTCAACAATATTAAATTAGCTATACCAAAGACTCATCCCAACAAAGCGTACGTTGAAAAGCACGCTTGATGTAGGATTAGTCAGCTAGTTCAAGCCACGCGACCGCTTCACAATGTCGTGCGTGCTGAGCGTGGACAAATTCACCCTGTTTAGATACCAAATAACTCTCCTTACTATTTGAACATCAGTTACCTTTCCATATAAGATTTTTTAATCTTGTAAGGATATAGCCAAAATTATCGGAAGTTCAAAACTTCCTCCAATGTCGGTATGGCAGAAATTGCACCTATCTTTGTACAAACAAGTGCAGCCACTTTATTACTGAAGGTTACTGCCTTTTTAAGTTGTTCAAAGTCTTCCATCACTTTATGTGGATCCTCTTTTGCTAATTGATAAAGTGTTGCTCCTACAAAAGAATCACCCGCTCCAGTTGAATCAATTGAATTTACTCTCACGCTCGGGATAATTTCACTTCTGTCTACTGTTGAGAGATAGGTCCCTTCTTTTCCTAATGTTACAGCGACAATCTTAGCTCCTAGTTGGTGAATGGACCTTGTACCTTCACTCAAATCACTTTTTCCCGTAATAATTTCCATTTCCTCTTCACTTACTTTTGCAAAATCAGCTAAAGCAATTCCTTGTTTTGCCAAGTTAATGAATGTATGAATGTCATTTTTCCAAAGATCTAACCTATAGTTCGGATCAAAGGAGATAAATTTACCTTTGTTACTAGCGGTCTTCATGGCATTTAAATAAGTAGACTGAAAAGGGTCACTTAATAATGCAGTTGCTGACCCAAAATGATAAACCGTAGCTTCATTTAACTTATCTTTATCAAGGTCCTCTTGTTCCAAAAATGCATCTGCGCCACGGTTGAAAACAAAATCCCTTTCACCATCTGCTTTTAATGATACAAAAGCCAAAGTTGTAGGATGGTGATTATCCATTACCACCATAGACGTATCAACCTTCGCTTCTTCTAGTGTTTGCTTTAAAAAGTGGCCAAACGGGTCGTTACCTACTTTTCCACTAAATAGGGCTGTGCCCCCTAACTTGGAAATTGTTGCGCAAACATTAGCTGGCGCACCCCCCGCTTGTTTTTGAAAGTTCCGACCTTCGACTAAGTCAACTTCTACATCCGTACAGAAAAAATCGATTAATAGTTCTCCAATGCAAATGATAGGGCAGTTCATAGTCCTAGCACACCATCCTTGTAAATTATAATAATTAAATAAAGCTCTAACCTTTATATGATTAGAGCTTTATTTTGCATTACTAACTACTTCCATATTGTATCAAGCTCAGTTATTTTTAAATCTACTACATTTGTTATACCGTCATTCGAGAATAGGACTAGCTCTTTACTTAACTCACTAGGGAATATCAGGCTAGTAACTGCTATCTCCCCATCATTTGCAAACACTTCAATAGAGGATGTATCCATAAACAATTGAAGTTTTACACGATTATTCTTCAACACTATCGGCGCTTCTTGCACTGATGGGAATGATGAAGAAAAGTTATATTCTCCAGATTGCGTTCTGTCTACTAGAAGTAAATCATTTAAAACATCAATGCTAACTTTTGTATTTTCAGTCTCCGAATGACGAATTACTAAACCAAATTGATTTGAACTTTCCTTTTCAAGTTCAATATTTATCTCTATCAATTGCTTATTTACAGGAAAAGATAATGCCTTTCCTGATTCAATTGTCATTTCTTGAAGGACAAAGTTTTCTAGCTTTATAGAATTTACTTCCTTTACAGGTTTTTGGATCACACGTATACCGTCCCTAATAGTTGCTAATGTTAGCTCTCTTGGAAGTGTCATAGCACTTCTCCATTCTTTTGTTGGAACTTGATTCGCATAGCGCCAGTTACTCATCCATCCAATGTAAATACGTCTTCCATCTTGGATATCAGACCAACTTACACCAGCATAATTATCCCTACCATAATCTAACCATAATGTAGTCGCTTCATCATTATCATTTACAAAGGTTATCCCATCAAACTCACCAATAAAGTATTGAGTCCTTGATCCTTCCTTCGTTTCACCGTTATCTCCAATACTAACAATCATTACCCACTTTTCATTACCCTGTTCACCATCTACAGGTAATTTAAATAAATCTGGGCATTCCCAAACTCCATCATGTGAACCCGATTTATGACCAAATTCACTTGCAAACTCCCATTCTTTTAAATTAGAAGATGTATAAATTGTTATAGTTTGTCCTGTTGCTAGAACCATTACCCATTTTCTTGTCTCTTCATGCCAAAATACCTTAGGATCACGAAAATCAGTGATAGCAATATCCGAAAGCACCGGATTACCTTCATACTTCACCCAGGTTCTCCCACTGTCCTTGCTATAAGCTAAGCTTTGTCGCTGGCACGTTCGATCAGAATCAGGATATGTCCCAGCACTTGTATAAATGGCAACTAAACCTGGTTGATTTTCTTCAAAAAATCCTGTTGTGTTCTTCCAGTCCACTACCGCGCTACCTGAAAAAACAGCCCCGTGTTCATCAGGATATAACGCAATCGGAAGCTGCTCCCAATGGATCATATCCTTACTCACAGCATGGCCCCAGTGCATGGGTCCCCATGTTGTACTAAATGGATGGTATTGATAAAACAAATGGTATTCATCATTAAAAAAGACCATTCCGTTCGGGTCATTCATCCACTTCTCTTGCGGTGAAAAGTGAAATTGTGGACGATACTTTTCTTTATATGTTTGTGTCATGTTTTTCGCTCCTGTTCTAGGAAAATAGTGAACTTTAATCTAGTATAAAAAAAGGGCTGTACCTATGCCAAAGCAATATACAGCCGCATATTTTATTTACTCATTCATTTTCTTTGTATCTTTCATAACCA
Organism: Psychrobacillus psychrotolerans; assembly: GCF_900115805.1. Taxonomy (GTDB): domain Bacteria; phylum Bacillota; class Bacilli; order Bacillales_A; family Planococcaceae; genus Psychrobacillus; species Psychrobacillus psychrotolerans. The sequence continues at coordinate 46,417 of NZ_FOXU01000008.1, read as the reverse complement.
GATTGCTTAATTTCTAACCATTCCTGGAATCCTAGTCTATCTAGTTCAGCTAGATAATCAGACCACTCATTTTCCACGCCGCCATTTGCTATCCATTCAGCACGTTTTCTTTTAATATAATCAAATAAATCAGTTTCAATTGTAGACAATTTATCAAGTTCGTCTATAGAAAAGAATACTCTAGGATATATATTTTCGTTTGGCATGTGGGGTACCATTACATCTTTCATTAACTGTAATCTCCATGCTGCATCGTCTGGCATTGTCGCCACATTTCCATAGTAGCTATCCAAGATTGCCAACGGTCCTCCAACGGATGTTTTTTCTCTCAACTCAACAGGCGCAGTACCTTCTAACGGAAGGTGTTTTAACATTTCTGCACTTTCATCCCATTCAAATATATTTTGTTGAGTTTTATCTCCAAATGTACCCCAGTTATTTTGTACAGATTGTGCTGGATCATAAAGTTGATCAATCCACTTAGCTGTTAATTCAAGATTTTTATTAGAAGATGTAACTACTAGTCTAGATCGATCAAAGCCCATTCCGTTTGTTCTTGCCACATTCTGATATCCCTCTGGTCCCTTTAATGGGGCTAATAATTGGTAGTCATCGCCCATGCCTGTGATATTCCCTTTATCCCATGTAAAGTATAGACCGTAACGATTTTCTCTACCTTTTGAAAGATACGTATTCCAATCATGTTCAAATGCCTCAATATCAATTAATCCTTCATTATATAATTCATTTAACCAACTAATCGCTTTCTTATAACCCTCATCAGCTGCTGTAAGTTGTACTTCTCCCTCATTACTAACAACAGTGAAATCCCAGTTATCTCCTATACCAAAAGCACCAAATAATGAATGGGGATTTTGTCCGCCATCATTAATTATGAAAGACATTGGAATCTCGTCAGCTTCTCCATTACTATTTGGATCTTGAGTTTTAAATGCAATTAATACTTGTTTTAATTCTTCTGTAGTAGTTGGAACCTCTAACCCTAACTTTTCCAACCATTCAACATTGATCCATGGAAACGCATCGAGCGAGTGAATACTTTCTTTCCCTTCACCTAATTCCTCAATCCAAGGAAATGCATAAATATGACCATCTGGAGCTGTCATCATTGATTTATACTGTGGTGCCTTATCTAGAACCATTTGTAAATTTGGCATGAATTGAATCATGTCTTCAACAGGGACAATCACACCATCTTTTGCGTGTTTCAAAAGGTCATAATCACTAAAAGCTGAGTTAAAAATTGCATCTGGAAGCTCTCCACTTGCAATAGCTAGATTTCTTTTCTCGCCAAATACATCTGTCGTATAATTTCTCCAATCAATATGAACACCAGTCTTTTCCTCTAAGCGTTGATAAATCAACTTTTCGTTTGGATCCGCTGGTGCTAATGGTGAACTCGATGTCATAATTTTCAACGTTACTTCTTCCTCTAATGGAAACGTAACATCTGATAACTCGTAATCTTTTGATGAAAATGATTCTTTAGCGTTATTACTACACCCTGTCAAAAGTAACGCCCCAGATAGAAGTGTAACCGATGCTGTTTTTAGTAGTTTTTTCATAAATGAACCCCTCACTTTATTATTTTAAAGAGCCAACCATAACTCCTTTTTCAAAATACTTTTGGAAAAATGGATACATTATCAACAATGGTAAACTTGCAATTACAATGGATGAATATCTAATCATTTCTGATACTCTCATAATCTCGTTTCTAGCTTGTATGTCTGCAATCATTCCTGGCTGGACCTCGTTTTGTATAAGGATGGAACGAAGAACGAGTTGCAGTGGATATAGATTTCGATCATCGAGGTAAATCATAGCATCGAAATACGCATTCCACTGTCCAATAAAAGCATAAAGGGCTAGTACAAAAATAATAGGCTTACATAAAGGCAAAACAACACTTATAAATATTCTGAAATCTGATGCTCCATCTATCCTTGCTGCTTCCTTTAATTCATTTGGGATACCTTTAAAATAAGTCCTTGCTAGGATAATGAACCATACATTGACAGCACCAGGTATGATTATCGACCAGATTGTATTAAGCATCCCTAAATCACGGACAACAAAATAAGTTGGGATTAAACCTCCACCGAAAAACATGGTAAATAAGAAAAAGAACATAAATACTTTTCTTCCAACAAGGCCATCTACAGATAACGTATAGCCTGCAAGGATTGTTACCGTAACAGTAATTATGGTAAATCCAGCAGAATAAAGGATTGAATTGAGAAAACCTCTCATAATTGTTCCATCCGTTAATATTCGTGTATAACCTTCAAATGACCAATCTGATCGAGCTAATGAAAGTCCCTTTCTAATTAAGGCATTGGGTTCCAAGAAGGAAGATAGAAAAACATACAATAATGGTCCTAGGATTAGAAGTACAATAATTCCCAACAAGATATTATTTATGCCGAGAATGACCCGATCACCTTTTGAGTGTTTTATTTTGTTACTCATTATTCTCCTCCTTCCTTAAATAAGTCCTTCGCCTTCATTTAGTTTTTTTACTACTTGATTGACAAACACAAGTAAAATAACATTTACAACAGCATTAAATAATCCCACTGCAGTAGCAAATGAATAATCTCCTGCAAGCAAACCTTGTTTATATACATAGGTTGCTATAATTTCCGATGATGGTATATTCATTGATGTTTGTAACAGATATGCTTTTTCAAATCCTATACCCATGATTCCACCAGCAGCCAAAATAAATAGCACAGCCATTACAGGCTTTAATGTAGGTAGATCAATATGCCAAATTCGTTGGAGTAAGGATGCCCCATCTAATGTTGCTGCTTCGTGCAATTGTGGATCTACATTCGCTAATGCTGCAACATAAATGATTGAAGCCCAACCAGCCCCCTGCCACACACCAGACCAAATGTAAATCGATCTAAAATAGTCTGGGTCAGACATAAATGAGATTGGCTTGTCTGTGAAAATACCTAATATCGCATTAATAGGTCCGACAGGTGAAAGAAAAAGGAATACCATACCAGAAATGACCACTACTGATATAAAATGTGGTGCATATAAGACTAATTGGATATTTTTTTTAACACCTGATTTTCTTAGCTGATTTAGCATAAGAGCCAAAATGATTGGTATCGGAAATCCGATTAGAAGCTCGAAAGAACTTAATTTAATCGTACTTACTAAAATTTGAAGAAAGTTGGGTGAGGTCAAAAAATCTGTAAAGTGTTTAAATCCTACCCATTCACTTCCCATAATCCCCCTGATCGGACTATAATCCTTAAATGCAATTAATGCCCCGTATATTGGTATATATTTAAATATGATTGTAAGGATAATAGCAGGAGCGATAAGCAAGTAAAGAATATAGTTCCTTTTAATATATTCTAAATTACTACTGATTTTCTTTGGTTTGCTAACTTGAATGGGCTGTTTTGTTTCTGCTAACTCTGGCAATGTCTTTACCTCCTATCCACATTTATCTAAAGCGACACTAAAAATGAAAACCCTTTCATAACGCTCTAAATATAACAAAATAATTTTAGAAAAGATTTTAATATTTTTGGTTTAAGAGGTTTAATATTTTCGGTACTTGTTATCGCTTACATTAATATAAAAAGGAAATCCCCTAGCTTCTTAACTAGGGGATTTCCTTTTTATGGAGTATTCAATTCCTTTAAACTATTATTTATTTTCTCGACCGCTTCATTGGCAGCGACCTTGACATCCTTCCCGTTTTTCCCTACATCTTCAAATAAAACTTTAATAGCCTCACTTATCACAGGATAAGCTGGGGTAACCGACCTATTTTTTGAGTGGTCTTGTCCTTGTTTGATAAAAATATTTTGAGGATATTCATTAAGCTTTGGAAATTCCTGAGCTACTGAAAGTCTTGCAGGTAAATCACCTGTAATTTCAACGAATATTCTAGAACCCTCTTTACCTGTGGCAAATTTAACAAATTCCCACGCTTCATCTGGATAACTGGTTTTTGAAGGAATTCCGAGTGCCCAACCTCCATTAGGTGCAACTTGGAATTTAGCCTTAGGCAAAGGGGCAATACCAAAGTCTTCACCAAGTATAAATCCAGGATACTTTTTTAATTCTTCTACGTGCCAAGAGCCCAATACAGTCATAGCGAGTTTATCCGTTTCAAAAGCATAAGGGGGCAAGTCAACTGCTGCTACATGATGTTTTTGATATAAATCTTGATAAAATTGTAATGCTTGTAATGCTTCTTTCGAATTTAAAAACCCTTCAGCTGTAGTTGCGTCAGGGCTTAATACTTCAGCCCCAAACTGCCAGAGGATCGGCAGTTTAAAATATGCAGGTCCTTCCCCACCCCCAAATCCCTGGGAGGGGTCAATTCCTACTACACCTTTTTCCGGATTATTGATTTTTCGGGCTTTTTCTAAAACCTCATCCCATGACAAGGGATTGTCTGGATCATTTGAAGGGAACGGGATTCCATTCTCTCTAAAGAGATTCATATTGTAAAACAAAGCAATACTTGGTTCTACAATAGGCATGAGATAGATTTCATCATTATAAGTTAACCCATTTAATAATCCCTTGGGTATATCTTCTATATAACCCTCCTCTTTCATATACGAATCAATTGATAAGAGAAACCCTGCATTTGCATAAAGAGCTAAGTTAGGGCTATCAATTGCCATAATATCAGGATGGTTACCTGCCACCAATTCTGTACGCAATCTTAGTTCATATTCATGTCCCCAATACATGGATTGCATATTAATCTTTATATGGGGATGCTTCGCTTCAAAGGCAGCAATAATCTCTTCATAAGCTTGATTGAACGCTTCATTTCCTAGATTCCTTATGAAAGTCAATTCAATTTGTTCAGTTACTATATCCTTACCATCTTTGTCGATACGGTTAATTGTTGAAAGATAAATAATAGTACATGCTAAACCCAATAAAATAAGGATAATACTAACTGGCCACCACTTTTTCAAACTACTTCACCCCTTTTAACCACTACCAGTTATAGAATTCCGAAATTCAACAGGAGTTTGTCCAAAGTGCTTCTTAAATACTGTGCTAAAATATCCAGAGCTAGAAAAACCTACTAAGTTTGCAACATCGATGATTTTAAGTTGATTATCTTTAAGTAATTCAGTTGCTTTTTCCATCCTCAATTTAACAAGATAATCACTAAAGTTTTTGCCAACATGGTGCTTAAATGTTTCTGATAAATGAGCACTATTTATATGGAAAATGGTAGATAAGGTGGTAAGAGATATTTCACTAGCATAATGAAGGTCTACATAATTTCGAACACTCTCTATTAATGTCTGATTTGAAAATCGTGCATGACGAACTCTTTCCATAATTAACTGCGCTAACATGATAAGATCGTCTTTTACTTTATGCTGAGAATTTAGTTTCCAGATATTCTGTTGACAATTCCATATGGAATTCTGAATGTCATTTGTCTCGATGTCATATTTTTTCGCCTGCGATCCTAAGAGAAATAATAAATGATTTGCTGAAAATGAAAATGAAGAAACAGAGTGATTCTTTTTTCCACCAAGTATTGAATGTAAGTTTTCCTTAAAAGAATGCATATCAGCATACTCGATTGCATTTGTTACCTTTTTCTCTATATCAGGTGAAAAGAAAAAAACTTCCTCTCTCGTTATTGTTTGATCAATAACCTGAGATCTTGTACCAAGTTGACTTTGACTCCAAGCAAATAAACTTGATATAAAACCAGTCCTATACTCTGTCAGATCACTGACAACATTACCTATCCCGATTACAGTATCCACTTTCAAATACTTGGTAATGGATTGTTGGATTCTCTCTACTAGTTGAGTAGTACGGGTTGATGTTTCTGAGTCTAATAGTTGTAAAAACTGAACCATTTTCGTATAGCTAGGATCATTAAACAAATATGTTCCTTCCTGTTCTTTCGCAATCTCTCTACACAACATTTGAAAAGAAAGTTCTTCAAGCTTAATAGAATCATCATATTCTCTAATTTCAACTGTTATAAATTGTGCTTTTGTATTGACATTTAAAAGCTCTTCTAACTTTAATTGCTTAAGTCTTTCTTTTACAATATAAGGTTGTAGTCTTTCTTCTTTTACTAGATAGAGTATATATTGTTCTTGCATTTCTTGCAGATGTAAGTTAGCTAGTTGGTTTATCCTGATTAATTCTGCTTCTTTATTCTTCTCTAACTTAATCTCTTGCCGAATTTTCCTTAATGCCTCTTCTAATTCATCAGGTGCTACTGGTTTCAATAAATAGTCTTTTACCCCTTGTTTCAGTGAGTTCCTTACATAATCAAAATCAGAATAACCTGATAACACAATGATTTTTACATGGGGAAATTCAATATGACATCTTTTTGCCAACTCTACTCCATCTATAATCGGCATTCTCATATCTGTGATTACTAGATCAATGTCCATGTTTTCGAGTATCTCAAGAGCCTCTTTCCCGTTTGTAGCCTCTTCAACAATTTCAAACCCTTCTTTTTCCCAATCTACTTTCAATCGTAGCCCTTTACGAATTTGTATCTCATCATCAGTAATTAGTACCTTTATCATGTATATCACCCCTGCCCAACCCAATACATAAGGTAATTTTTGTACCTTCATTCAATATTGATTCAATTTCATAGGTAAAGTCTTGACCATAATAAAGGTTTAACCGTCCTAGGACGTTTCTTAGCCCAATACTATTCCCTTTACTATCCAATACATTTACTTCTTCATCTGTTTCTAAAAGGCTAGATAAAACTTTATCTGACATGCCAACACCTTTATCTTCTATAACAATCTTAATCTGGTTATCCCGTGTTTCAGTTTTTATAAAAATTGTAGCTTCTGCTCTTTCACTAAAGCTATATTTTACCGCATTCTCAACAAGTGGCTGTAAAATGAATTTTATAATAGGGAGTGTTTTCGTTTCTGGATCGATCTCCATATTGATATTGATCATCTCTTCATACCTTAACTTGAGTATGTCCGTATAGTTTTTTATATAGTTTAGTTCCTCACCTAGTTCAACAACTTTACTTTTTGTATTTAAGGAATAACGTAACATTTTCCCTAAATATATGCTTACATTCATTACTTCTTTATTTTTCCCTTGAATAGCTAAGCTCCCCATAATTTCAAGGGTATTATTCAGAAAGTGAGGATTGATTTGAAGTAATAGAGCTTTATACTCCGCATCCTTTCTCCTCAAATTTGCTTTATATTCAGTTTCAATTAGTTTTGTTAATTGGTCAACTGTATGTTCAGTTACTTTTATTAGGTAACTAACCTCATTGTTTTGAGATTTAATCGTAGGCATCAACCTTTTTGCCCCTATAAAATCTCCTATTTCTATAAACCTCATTGCCTTTGCTAACTTTCCTAAAGGACCTGTAATTGTAGAGGAAAGTACAAAAGATGCTACTATTGTTAAAATAAAGACAAAGACACTTGTTATTAATAAGTTCCTTTGCAAGCGATTTACTTTGGAAAATAAATCAGACTTAGTTACTTCACTTATTAGGATCCAATCTCCAACTGGTAGTTTTTGATAGAAGACAAGATACTCTTCTCTATTACTAGGAATCTTGATTAATCCTTTTCGATAAATATTATTTTTAATTTGGTCCAAACTTTCCTGTATGATCTCATTTGGTGTATCTAATTCCCCAGTTAAAACATTTTCTCCATGCTTGTCTATTAAATAGGTGTTGCCATTTTTCCCGATACTAATTTCTTTTATAGCTGATTCTAGTAAAGTTGTAGGAAAATTCACCTTGATAACCCCACTTTGTATAAACGTGTTTGTATCAATAAGGGGCAAAAGATAGCTATTAACTGGTCTAATACTCATTTCTTGATTTGGTTGATAAGGGTCAAGATGCGAGATTACAAAACGTTGTTGTTCTTTTTCAGTAAAGTCTTGGAACCAATCTGTTTCATCTAGAGAATCGTTATATCCCCAAGTACTAGTACCATCATTTAATTGCACAGAAATGGAAATCCCATTCGAATTATTAATCATTACTGAGGATAGAAGTTCATTAAGCTGATTTTGCAACCTTACCCTTTCTTCACTTTGAGGACTATTTTTAGTTATCCTAAGCCATTCTTGAGTAGTTTCGTTAACTAAAACTTGCTTGCTTATATCCTGTGCCTGCGTCGTAATAGATTCCACATAAAGCAAATATTGATCCATCATTTCGATAGTCAGATCTTGAGTTTGTTCCCGTATAACGGAAGTAAATAAACTAGGAATCATTATAGATAATATAATAAAAGGTATTGTTAATAAACACGTAAAAATGAGTAATAAACGATTTCGTAATGAAAAAAACAACGTGCCACCCACTCTCATGAGGGAAACCCCTTACATCTTTGTTAATTTTTAATAAATTATATCACTAAAGAGGATTAACCTATAGGGTGTGAAACCTCACTATTAGAAATATTTAGTCTTTTATAGTCAAGTTTACATCTTTTATAAACAAAAAAAGAGAACAAACCTTAATTTGTCCTCAATAAAATCTTAATTATACTTTTTGAATATTAGTAATGTTACTTGAAATAATACCCTTCTTTCATCCTCTGTTTTATAATTTTTCGGAATTCTTTAGTAAAGTAGCCATTGAAAGACCAATATCCTTAGCATCTCTGAACCTTATTTGCCATTTCCAGCTGGCACAAATATTTGACTCATTTCTCTTATTTCGGTGGAATGAATCCCTGATCTAAATCCATTTAACTCCGCTCTCCGCCAATCTTCGAATAATCATATGAATTCTTTTAAAGATGTAAGCAAAACTATTGGGTATATATTGCGATAGAAATAATGAATTAGAAGGGATTATGCCTGTTTATTCAGACAGTCGGTTTGGCCCCCCTAATGATCCATAAACAAGAGCGCAAATGGCAGCTGTTATTTATCGATTACATGAAAAAGGTCTAAATAGATAAAAGTCAGTAAGTTTAAGAAGCACTTTATAGCGCTTCTTTTTTTCGGTTGTAAATCAAATATTGGGGTGGGGTATTGTACATTTCAAACCTTAATCTAAAACAATTCAATGAATTAACCCCGAAGATGTTACACCGCCTAGTAGAACGAATTGAAATTAAGAAAGATGGATCCCCACTCATCTTTTATCGCTTTTCAAATGAATTACTTTGATTATGTAATTTGAAAAGCCGTCCAAAAAGGGAAATTTGAACGGACCTTTCTTTTTTTATACTAATTCTAGCAACGCGCAACACTCTACATGCGTCGATTGCGGGAACATATCCACGGGTTGAACCTCTTTTGTTTTATAACCGCCGTCTTCTAATATTCTCAAATCACGAGCAAGCGTTGCGGGGTTACAAGATACATAAACAACACGCTTTGGACGCTGCTCTATAATTGTCGTTAATAGTGCTTCGTCACAACCTTTTCTCGGTGGATCCACTACTAAGACATCTGCATGCTTGCCTTCTTTGTACCAATTAGGAATAACTTCCTCTGCAGGTCCAGCCTCAAAGTATGTGTTAGTAAAACCATTCAGCTCTGCATTTCGTTTTGCGTCTTCAATTGCCTGTGGGACGATCTCTACTCCAAGTACTTGTTTGGCTTTTTGCGCTAAAAATAATGAAATTGTACCAATTCCGCAATATGCGTCAATTACTGTTTCTTCCCCTGTTAGCTGTGCATAATCCAGTGCTTGCTTGTATAGGACCTCCGTTTGTACAGGATTTACTTGGTAAAATGAGCGCGCTGAAATTTCAAAGCGAACATCCCCGATTAAGTCTTCAATAACGGCTTTGCCCCAAATAACGTTTGTTTCATTTCCAAAAATCACATTTGTGTTCTGGTTATTCACATTATGAACAATTGATTTCACATTTGGTTCTACTTCACGGATGAATTGAATAATTTCCTCTTGCTTCGCTAATTTTGCATGCTTCGTTACAAGTACAACCATCACTTCTCCAGTTGCCCGTCCCTTACGGACGACTAAGTGGCGTAGCTGACCTTTTTTCGTTTCTTCATTGTATGGAACTAAATCCAGTTTCAATGCATTTTCTTTTACTGCTCTTAGTAATCTATCTGCCTCATCTGATTGTATTAAACAAGTATTCGTATCTGCTATTCGATGAGATTTCGCTTGATAGAAGCCTGCAATAACTTGACCATTTTCTAAATCAAATGGTATTTGAGATTTGTTGCGATATTCCCAAGGCTTGTCCATACCTTTTACAGGAAGAACTGGTGCATCTATTTTCCCTATGCGTTTCATGACATTGCGAACCATACTTTCCTTCCATGCAAGCTGTCCTTCATATGTCATATGCTGAAGCTGACAGCCTCCACATTCATAAAATACTGGACACGGTGCTTCTACACGAAATGGAGATGGCTCTACGATATTTTTTAACTTGGCAAAGCCATAGTTTTTTAATGTTTTAAGCACGTGGACTTCCACAGTTTCATGCGGCAAGCCTCCTGCTATAAATAGAGGATATCCGTCGACCTTTGCCACACCCGCTCCGTCATGTGTTAAATCTTCAATATAGACTGTTAACTGATCATTTTTTTGTACTGGTGTATTCAATGTTAATCTCCGTTCTAGTTATGATTGATTCATTATACCAAAAAGAATGCGTACAAGTCTGCTGACTCATACGCATTATCAATTATTTTTCAATTCTTCTATACAAAATCACCAGTTATGTGAACCTTCTATATATAACGGAATTTTTAGAAATGTTATACTAGTTATAGCTTTATTTATTTAAAAAGCCTATCTTCCGCAAACACTGGCCTGAATGTTGTAAAAAATAAGTTAAAAATAAATAAAATTAGATAATGAATGGAGGTAATAAGATGGAGTTACTTATGGAAATTATAGGTAATGTACTGCCCGTTGTAATAGTTGGAGGCATTGCGATCTTTATTATTAAAAAGCTTGAGCATAAACAAAAGCAAGGTAAGACTGGCAGAAAAAATTCAAACGACCAACAAGATTTACTGGACAGTTTGATACCTCTAGGAATGCTATTTGGATGTGTAGTTGGGGTTATATTTAATATACTTTTCTCATTTTCATTATTATCCACTTTATCTTTTGGCTCTGGGGCAGGCCTGCTACTTGGCTATTTTGCATATGAAATTTATAGCAGGACAGAGGTAAATTAATCAGAAAAACCTAACTAGAACTTTAGCTTAGTATAAGATTAGGATTCATTACTTCGATGTTTTCTATAGTCGTCATGAATGACTGGAACAAATCCGTTTTGTTCCAGTTTTAAATAGCGCTCCTCTAGATGGGTTATTACTTTTTGTCCCTTTTCTTTAGAAAATACACCATACTCAACATATTTGTTAATAATTTCTTTCTTTTGGTTAAGCGCATCTTGTTGTAAAGACTTCATCTCTTCTTGTTGTTTCGCCGTTAACTTTATATCTACTGGCATTTCTGCATTTGTTTCTAATGAAAACCCCATTATTCCCAAACACATTAAAATCGCTGTTATAACAGTAACCCAACATTTTTTCATAGACAAATCTCCTTCCTTCAATTTGTTTTATCATGTGCCACTAGGCAGCAATTATCCTTTTTTGAAAAACTGTATAAAATGCTATAAGTAGAATAAAAATAAAAAAGAACCTCATTTTGAGGTCCAATATTACTTTGTTTCTACTGCCAATATTTTAACGAGTCCAGCTAATTGCTCCCATGAATGAATTTCATAGGTTGGTTCTATATTAGTTTGATTCTGTTTTCTATTTGGATTGAACCAACATGTATCAATCCCAAAATTATTTCCGCCTTGAATGTCGGAAGAAAGTGAATCCCCAACCATTAATACGCGAGATGGATCTGAAATTTGAAGCTTCTCTAATGCATATGCAAAAATTTCTTTTTGAGGTTTTTGGAATCCTGTTTCTTCCGAGGTTATGATGGCTTCAAAAATATTCTTTAAAGAAGATCCATTTACTCGTGCATGCTGTGCATCTTTAAATCCATTAGTAAGAAGAGCGATTCGGAAATCTTTCATGCTTGCTAACATTTCTTCTACTCCCTCAATCAGATGAACTTCTTTCCCTAAATTTTCTATGTATTTCTGCCCGCATATAATCGGATCTATGTCTAAGGAATGTTCAGTAAATAATCGTTTAAAACGTTCGACTTTTAGCTCTGTTAAGGTGATACGACCATATTCTAGGTCTTCCCATAAGCTTTTACTTATAGCCTTGTAGGTATCTAGATAATCACTTAAACCATTTGGTAATCCATACTCTTCAAACAAAAAACGAAATGCATTATGTTCAGTCATTCCAAAGTCAAGTAAAGTGTCATCTAAATCAAATAGTAGTACATCATATTTCATCAAAAATACCCCTTTCCTGTCCCTCCAATTGTAGCAGAATAGATATTAGACTAAAATATCATTTAGTGTTTTTTAATAAGAAGATATTCTTTCCAGGTCCAATAAATATTTTAATGGGCTATCTTATTAACTTTTAGGGCTTTCTTGCATGAAATAGTGCTATTTATGGACTATATTTCATCTATTTTGGCCATATAAAGTTTTTAGGGCCATATGACCGAAAACATAATAATGTCCCCGATCAAGTCGACCGAGGACATTCGTTTATTCGTCCTTCACTGCCCCGTCTTTAGAAGCTGCCCAAAAGGCTATGATAATGGAGCCGATTAATACGATGAATGGTGCATAAAATATCATAAACTCTGTCATAGTTTGCTCCTTCCTTATGCGTGATTATCTTCTTTTTTTCCACGTACATAATCTTTATTGAACAAAAACAATCTCAGTAGTAAATATAGCGATGGTATTAGTAAAGCAAGCCCAGCTATAAAAGCGACTATTAAAGCAAGAGCCATTGCTTCATTAGTAAAGCTGTCATAGATTGTTAAATGTGGATACAGCAAATATGGGAGATGCGCAAATCCGTATGCGAAGAATGCTATAAGAAACTGGCCTCCTAATAACACAAAAGCCAATCCGTAACTTCTTTTCGACCATAATAACCACACTGTACCGATGAAAAGTAATAGTGATAATGCAAATGCCCACCAAATATTAAGCATGTTTTCGTAATGATCCGGATTATGTGAACGAAGCTCTACCATAATTCCACCCGCTGTTATTATCGTCGGCAGTGCCCAAATAAGTGCATACTTTCGCATCAGCCTTGTCGCATCTATGTCTCCTGCTTTATTGGCATACCAGGTCAAAAACACGGATGAAATATACAATACTGAAGAAAGACTTAATACAACAATCGACCATGTGAGTGGGCTTGTAAATAATGCCTCGTAATCGAGAGTAGGTGAATCATTGATCATATGAACAAAGCCGCCTTCTGATATTGTTAATACAATAGACAAAGCTGCCGGGATAAAAAGACCAGCAAGACCATACATAAATGAGTATCCCTTGTGCCCTCTAGAACCATATGTTTCAAAAGCATAATAAGAGCCGCGAATCGCAAGTAATATTAGAGCTATACTTGCAGGAACTAGTAAGGTCGTACCATAATAAAATGCAGTTTTCGGGAAAAACCCGATAATCCCTACAAAGAAAAATACTAAAAATACATTCGTTACCTCCCAAACTGGCGACAAATAACGCTGTATAATATTCGTTAATATCCTCTGCCTTCCTGTGAGTAAACTATACGCGTTAAAAAAACCTGCGCCAAAGTCAATAGATGCAACGACTAAATATCCGAAAAGAAACGTCCACAACACAAAAATTCCGATGATCTCTAATGTCATAACATATCACCGCCCTTTTCAGCATGTCTGTCTTCTATTTCTTGCTCGACTGGATTCTTTCTGAACATACGACTTAAAACTACGATACTTCCGACTCCAAGTACTAGGTAAAGACCAGCAAATAAAATCAGCATGATATCGACATGTGGACTGGTGGTTGCAGCATCTTCCACCCGCATGATACCTCTTAGTATCCATGGCTGCCTTCCTACTTCCGCAAGCCACCAACCAGCTTCAATAGCGAGTATAGACGCTGGTCCCCCCAAAACTATGAGCCAACGATACCATCTAGAATTGACAAAGGACCATTTCAGAATTTTACCAAGCCAGTATAGTCCTGAAAGTGCTACCATCGACATCCCAATCGTCACCATAATATCAAACAAGTAGTGAATATATAACGGCGGCGTTTCATCCTCTGGGAACTGATCTAAACCAATCACTTCTGCAGTCGGATTGAAATGGGCGAGAATACTCAAAGCAAAGGGTATTTCTATTGCATACTTCACTTCTCCATCATCTAATATTCCATAGAGAATTAGTGGCGCACTTTCTTCCGTTTCAAAATGCCATTCAGCTGCAGCTAGTTTTTCAGGCTGATACTCCGCTAAATACTTTCCTGAGAAATCTCCAATAATAGCAGTAGCAATTGAAAATACTAACCCTACTTTCATCGTTAAGAATAATGCTTTTTTATGGTATATATGATTAGAGCCTTTCAATAAACGAAAAGCTGCAATCGCCGCTAACACAAATGCAGAGGTCATATACGCCGTTACCACTACATGAGCAACCTTTGTTGGCATAGCAGGGTTGAACATGGCTAGCAGCGGGCTAATATTCACTAATTCCCCGTTAACTATATCGAACCCTTGAGGGGCATTCATAAATGCATTTACCATGGTTATAAAAACTGCGGAAAATGAAGCGCCAATCGCAACTGGAATAAGTAACAGGAGATGCTTCTTTTGGTTCTCAAATCGATCCCAAGTATATAAGTAAATACCAAGGAAAATAGCTTCAAAAAAGAAAGCAAAAGTCTCCATGAATAGAGGAAGAGCTATAATATTCCCCGCAAGTTCCATAAAGTTCGGCCACAGTAATGACAACTGCATACCAATTGCGGTCCCTGTAACAACTCCTACCGCTACAGTAATGACGAATCCTCTCGCCCACCTACGTGCTAACAATATGTAATGCTCATCATTCTTTTTAATACCTACCCACTGGGCAATCATAATCATTAAAGGTACACCAACACCAATAGTTGCGTAAATAATATGAAACGATAAGGTCAATTCGGTTAAAACGCGACTAAAAAATACCGATTCTTCATTCATCAGCCTTCCCCCATTCTAGTTCCCAAATATTCTCCCCGCTATTGATAGCATCATGATTCCTGCCACAACAAAAGCAAGCCACATTAAATACTTCTCTTGTTTCTTATACATGTGCTCCACCCCTTTATCATCATATTACCCAAAAACAAAAATATTGAACTTTATCTATCGGTGTTTTCTAAAACAATATAAAAAAGCTCAGCATTTTATTAAATGCTGAGCTTTTACTTAAGGTCTATCCTCTTCACGTATTTCATCAATCGGTACGAAAACCTCTATATGTCTGTGTAAATTTTGGAATGTGGCAGGTATAACTCCGCCGTATTCTCCGTCTAAATTTAAAAGAACCATATCGTCAGAAGTTACTTTAATATGTTTTGCTTTTTTAAAAATAACATGGGGATCCGTTAAATGTTCCCCCCGTAAGGCTAAAGATGCCACACGGATAAACTCTGCTATGTTCAACTTTTTCAATATTAACAAAGAAAACAATCCATCATTAATACTTGAACTTGGGGCAAGCTTTTCAAAACCACCGACCGAGTTCGTTAAACCAACTAGGAACATCATGGCCTCGTCTTCAAATACTTCCCCATCATATTCAATTCTAACTCTTGTTGATTTAATCGACGGAAGCATTTCAATCCCTTTTAAATAATAAGCAAGCTGCCCAAGCATTGTTTTCAGTTTACTTGGTACATCATACGTAAGCTCGGTAATTCGACCACCACCAGCAATATTGATAAAATAGCGATCATTAACTAATCCCACGTCAACTGGAATAGAATCACCTTTAACAATAATCTCCACAGCTTTTTTTATGTCTCTTGGAATATGAACTGCTCTTGCAAAGTCATTCGTCGTCCCCATTGGAATCAGCCCAATTTTAGGTCGCTTTTCGAATTCACTTACCCCTGCAACAACCTCATTTAGCGTACCATCTCCGCCAGATGCAATGATAATATCAAAGCCATTTTCCACTGCTTTCCTCGCTGCCTCTGTAGCATCACCTTCACGCGTAGTGGCGTGACACGATGTCTCATACCCAGCAATCTCTAACGTTTCCAATACTTCTGCTAAGTTCTTTTTAAATAGTTCTCTTCCAGAAGTTGGATTATAGATAATTCGTGCACGTTTCATACTTATTTCCTTTCTGTTTCACAATCTTTGTTATTATAAAGACTATGTTTCATCAAAAAAAGTTTCATTCCACTATTAAAAGAGTCGACTGTTGCCGACTCCTTTAAGAATTTGATCAGCCTAATTATTTTTGTAGTGCTGGTAACCAAGCATTACGAATTGCTTCATATACTGCTAGGTGAAATTCTTGATTGTTTACAAATTCATTAGACATTTGTGCGTAAAATTCTTTTTGAGTTTCCTCAAATGATGGGTCTTCTTTGGCTGGGAATTTAGCTCTGCCGTCCATTACGAATTGCTGAACACTCTCTGCACGGGGACCCCATTTAGAAATCACTTCACCATCTTTGCTTATCAACAAATAAACGGGAATTGAACGACCACCATTTGTTAAATACTGGTCAATTAAATCCAAGTTTTCATCGCGATAAACAGCACGTACTTCTACATTTGCTGCTTCTGCAATTTTACGCAATATCGCATTGTTCATCATTGCATCGCCACACCAGTCTTCTGTAATAACTAATATATGTGGCGCTCTATCCTTTAGTACTTGAATGAATTCATCATCCGCTGGCACATCAAATTTTTCATAGATGCTAAAAGATTCTTCTTTTTTCGTAGTCATATCATCCATATATTGAGCTAGTGGTTTTGCATTTTCAAAATACTGTTGTTCTGTAGTCAAGTGAGTAGCCCCCTTTTTTATAAGTATACTTCGTTTTTAAATGTTATTCAAACAAGCTAGACTCATGAATATATAAACTATATTATTGTTCGAAGTTTACACCCTGTAAATACAGCTTTCTCTGTTCCCCTTCACCGTTAACCACAAGCGTGCCTTCTTCTGTAAAGCGTGGTCGCACAAGTCTTTCACTCATGTTGCTCATTGTCTTCTATTTTTACTAGTGGTTTCCTTTACGTTTATCGAATTATAGTCTTCAGATATAGCGTCTCTGAAAATGGAGGTGCTTTAATTTCATGTGATTTTCCGCTCTCTAAATCAATATAACCCAAGTGTACATTTTCATCCTCATTACTTAGTTGAGCAAATATCTTTATATGTTAGTGTCACAAACTGTGCCATTCATTTTCAAAAAAAAGACTGTCATCAAAGACAGCCAATTTCTATACCATTGATTTTTTCTTTGATTCAAATAAAATGACATCATTCACTTTTTTATGTAGTTTACCTTCTTTGTAGAAAATGGCACTTCCATCAGGGAGAGCATAAATCCTACGAGCGGAGGAAAGAGTAGACAATTCGTCATCAGATGCTTCGTTATAATGCACCTCCACACTAAAGTCCACTAAACCTAACCCTTTTATAACTAAGGACTCCGGATAGTCATCGTCTTTAGTTAAAAGACAATCCTTACAAAATGCTAAAGCCCCTGCACTATAACCGATTAATAACCCAGGAAAATTTTCAATACTCCTAGCAAGTTCTTTTTCTTCAATCAGCTGAAGTAATTTTTCTGGTCTCCCGCCTATTAAATACAGAACATCGCTCTCATTTATCAAATCTTCCATTTCATTTTTGGATAGGTCCTCATGTAATAAACTAAGTGTAGTGTTTGTATAGGTAGAAAAAGCCTGTTTTAGATTTACCATCCAGCTGTCATAATTAGAAACTTCTGTCGCAAAAGGAACTACTAAAACTTTTGCATTTGCTTTAATCTTTTTCGTCAATTCTTCAAATATATCATCTAGCTCACCCTTTAAAACATGTCCCCCACCAATAAAGCATAGCTCCACCTTGATTCACCTCTTTATATGTTACATAAATATTCATTTATCATAGCATCAGTTTTCTTGGAAATAAATACAATTTTATTCATAAATTTCTGTACTAATGAGTGTGATCAACTGCTATCCGAGAGCGTTTCGAATCCTTACGAGAGACACCTCGAAATATCCACTATACGAGAGTGATTGACTTTTATCCGAGAGAACTTTGCATCTATACGAGAGACGAGTTAAATATTCCCACAAAAAAAGGATACCCACTTTAAGTGGGTATCCTTGAGTATTAGCGTTTAGTAATTTCTTCGTTCAAGATTTTGTTAACAAGAGGCGGGTTTGCTTGGCCTTTTGTTGCTTTCATGATTTGTCCAACTAAGAAGCCGATTGCGCGGTCTTTTCCGTTTTTAAAATCTTCAATAGATTGTGGGTTAGTATCCAGTGTTGCTGTAACGATTTCACGAAGTGCGCCTTCGTCCGAAATTTGTACTAAGCCTTTAGCTTTTACTACTTCCGCAGCGTCTCCGCCATTATCAGCAAGCTCTTTGAATACTTTTTTCGCAATTTTTGAAGAAATGGTGCCATCAGAGATTAGTTTGATCATTCCAGAAAGATTAGCAGGAGTAAGTTCTATATCCTTCAACTCTTTTTGGTCTGCATTTAGGTATGCAGAAACCTCACCCATCATCCAGTTAGCAGCCAGTTTTACGTCTGCGCCATCAGCAATGGTTGCTTCAAAGAAGTTAGCCATATCTTTAGACAATGTTAATACATGTGCATCATATGGAGATAATCCAAGCTCTTGGATATAACGTTGTTTACGCGCATCTGGTAGTTCAGGGATTTCTGAGCGTACACGTTCTAACCATGCATCATCAATTACAAGATCCACTAAATCTGGCTCTGGGAAATAACGATAGTCATCCGTACCTTCTTTTACACGCATAAGAATCGTTTTACCAGTTTTCTCATCATAGCGACGAGTTTCTTGTTCAATAATTCCACCAGTAGATAATACTTCTGCTTGACGAATCTCTTCGTGCTCTAATCCTCTACGTACAAAGTTGAAAGAGTTTAAGTTCTTCAACTCTGTTTTAGTCCCAAATTCCTCTTGACCATATGGACGAATAGAAATATTGGCATCACAGCGTAAAGATCCTTCTTCCATTTTACAGTCAGAAACGTCTGTATATTGGATAATTGATTTAACTTTTTCTAAGTAAGCATATGCTTCCTCAGGAGTACGAATATCTGGCTCTGAAACGATTTCTACTAGTGGAGTTCCTTGACGGTTAAAGTCTACTAGTGAATATCCATCTGCATGTGAAAGCTTCCCAGCATCTTCTTCCATATGTAGACGAGTAATCCCGATACGTTTTTTCTCACCATTGACTTCAATTTCAACCCAACCATTTTTACCGATTGGTTTATCAAATTGTGAAATTTGATATGCTTTCGGATTATCTGGATAGAAATAGTTTTTGCGATCAAACTTTGTATTTTGTTCAATTTCCATATTTAATGCGAGTGCTGCACGCATCGCAAAATCGACTACATTTTTATTCAATACTGGTAAAACACCAGGGTATCCTAGGTCTACTACTGTTGTATTAGTGTTTGGTTCAGCACCAAAATGATTAGGTGCGGATGAGAAGATTTTCGACTCTGTTTTTAACTCAACGTGTACTTCTAAACCAATAACTGTTTCAAAGTTCATGTTATTTTCCCTCCCATATTTGAGGAGTTTGTTTATGGAAATCAGTAGACTGCTCGTAAACATGTGCTACACGATAAATCGTGGACTCATCAAAATAATTTCCGATAATTTGCAATCCTAGCGGCATTCCATCTTCAAATCCACAAGGGATAGAAATTGCTGGCAAACCTGCAAGGTTAATTGGGATTGTTAATATATCATTGGCATACATCGTCAATGGATCTTCTACGTTTTCTCCAATTTTGAATGCTGGAGTTGGTGCAGTTGGTCCTACGATTACATCATAGTCAGCTAAAACTTTATCGAAATCTTGTTTGATAAGCGTACGAACTTGCTGCGCTTTTTTATAGTAAGCATCATATGTTCCAGCACTTAACGAGTAAGTCCCAAGCATAATACGACGTTTAACTTCGTCCCCAAATCCTTGCGCACGTGTTTCTTTATAAAGGTCCAATAAGTTTTCTACGTTTTCAGCACGGAAGCCATAACGAATTCCATCAAAACGAGAAAGGTTAGAAGAAGCCTCTGAAGAAGAAAGAATATAATATGTCGCTAAAGCATATTTAGAATGTGGCAATGAAACCTCTTCCCAAGTAGCTCCTTTTGCTTCTAATACTTTCAATGCATCCATAATAGACCCACGAACCGCTTCACTTACACCTTCTCCTAAATACTCTTTAGGCACGGCAATACGAAGACCTTTAATATCTCCAGTAAGAGCAGCTGCAAAGTTTGGAACCTCAACATCTGCCGAAGTAGAGTCATGTGCATCAACTCCAGAAATTGCTTCTAAAAGTAGTGCATTGTCTTCTACATTACGAGTGATTGGACCAATTTGATCTAAAGAAGATGCAAACGCTACTAATCCAAAACGGGACACACGTCCGTATGTAGGTTTCATCCCAACAACACCACAATAGGATGCCGGTTGACGAATAGATCCACCTGTATCTGACCCTAAGGAGAATGGTACTTCACCAGCTGCTACAGCTGCTGCAGATGCACCTGAAGATCCACCAGGAACACGATCTAATGACCATGGATTTTTTGTTGTTTTATATGCTGAGTTTTCATTGGAAGATCCCATTGCAAACTCATCCATATTCAGTTTACCAATTGTAATCATTCCAGCCTCGCGCAACTTTTTCACAACAGTTGCATCATAGATAGGATTGAATCCTTGTAAAATTTTACTTGCACAAGTCGTTTCTAATCCTTCAGTTACGATATTATCCTTCACTCCGATCGGTAACCCAAATAATGGTCCACGTTCTTCAAAAGGAACTTTTTCTAATTCTGTAGCTGTTTCTAATGCTTTTTCTTTGTTCAAAGCTAAGAAGGCTTCTACCTCGCCATCTAGTTTTTCCACACGTCCAAAAGCTTCGTTAGTCAAATCTACTAAAGAAACTTCTTTACTATGTACAAGTGCTTGTAGTTCTTTCGCTGAGTGATTAAATAACGTCATGATTTTCCCTCCTTACATCTATTAGTCCATTATTGATGGTACTTTTACTTGTCCTGCTTCTTGTTCTTTAACATTTAACATCATCGTATCACGGTCTAATCCTTTTGTAGCTACATCTTCGCGTAACACGTTTACTAAAGGTAGGACATGTGTAGTAGGTTCTACATTTGTTGTATCTAATTCTTTTAATTGCTCAGCAAATTCCGTGATTGCTCCTAGTTGTAGCGCAAACTTTTCTGCCTCTTCTTCTGTAATTGCAAGTCTTGCAAGATGCGCAACATGCTTAACTTCTTCTTTTGTTAATTCCGCCATTTATAACACCTCCGAATTCAATAACCATACGAAATATCATATCATTTTTCACTCTACTTGAACAGAGTGTAGCCTATTGCGTGTAAATATGGACATAAGCTTCTTCATCGCCAGTTTTTTTAACAAGTAATGCTTCTGCACCATCCAAGGAATTAACCTGTAATTCTACATTCATCGATGGATTAAAATGATCCTTTACAAGTCCAGCCAAATACTGTGTAAAGCCAATTATCTCTGCCGTTCCATAAAACTGAATAGGAATGGTGATCGTCCATTTTTGAAGCTGTTTGTCTTTGAAATAACCAGTCCCAATAATGCTTGTATAGTTAGGGAAATATGTCTCTACATCCATTTTGAAGTTCCGGAAAATTGTATCTAAATCTCGGTACTTTTCTTCTGATTCAGCAGTTGGGAATAAAATATATTCCTCATCATTTCCCTTCCAATCAGACACATTTTTGCCCGCTGGCGCAGTGCTATAGGAGAAGTATGTTCCTGGAACAACTGCATTTCGGCTATTTTGCTTAAACAAACCTACTACAATTGGAATATCTGCAAGACCATCTATCTTACGTAAACGGGTAACTACTTCTTCCGCAATTCTTCTTCCATTCTCTTCAATCTGAGCCTGGCTCAGCTTTTCTTCATAAGTAGCACCGTATTTTTCCTTCGTGTAATAATACGTGGAATTTAACGCCAATCCAATAGATATCCCAGATAGACTAACTTTATTATCTACTTTTTCCAAATAGTTTTGTTCCACAATATGCGTGATATAGACTGGTGCTTTTTGGGCTTTTTCTTCTCCAGTTAAACCTTTATCATCCGGGTTTAATCCACCTTCTGCTTGGTTGCTTCTTGCAAGCCATTTCTTCAGTGTTGTCGTATCTAGGTACTGTCCCTCCTGGAACAAATACTTATCAGGCGAGAATTCATTTTGTGAAATACGTAGAAGTCCAGTTTCCACTTCCTTCATATCGTACTTAGTAGACAAATTAGATAATACTAATCCTTTACTTGCACTTTCCTCATAAGGTAATAATGTTCTGTAGTATGTTTCATCTAGCTGCAAACTCGGAATTATTACTGTCTTGGTCTCTTCTTCTTCTGTATTTTGTATAACTTTTGTTTCGTCATCTAAAGAAGGAGCACACCCAGAAACCGTTAGTAATAAAGCCAGCGTCAACATGCCTATATGTTTTTTGGTCATGTTCGCCACTCCCTTTACTCCGCTATGGAGTCCAATAATTTTTGTTCATCCCAAACCTCAATACCTAGGCTTGTTGCTTTTTCCAGTTTTGATCCTGCTTCTTCTCCGGCAATGACCAAATCTGTTTTCTTGCTGACACTTCCAGCAACCTTACCACCTAATGACTCTATTTTTTCTTTAGCTTCAGTACGTGATAGTTGCATCAGTTTTCCTGTTAAAACAACTGTTTTACCAGCAAATGGACTATTCTCCATTACATCTGCATCAATAATTCTACCAGTATACTGTAGGGTCAATCCAGCTTCTTTTAAGCGTTCAATCAATAACTGGACCTCTTCCTGCTCAAAATAAGTCACTAATGAATCAGCCATTTTTTCACCAATTTCAAAAATAGCTATAAGCTCTTCCCTTGTTGCTTTCATCAGTGCCTCAAAACTATGAAAATTAGCCGAAAGTATTTTGGCAGCTTTTTCTCCAATATGACGAATACCAAGTCCAAATAGCACTCGTTCCATTGAGTTTGCTTTAGATACTTCTAATGCTTCCACTAAATTGGTTGCTGACTTGAGCCCCATGCGCTCAAGCTTCACTAAGTCATCTACTGTCAATTTATATAAATCTGAAATATCCTTGATCAGTTGTTCTCTAAAAAGCTGTTCTACCACTTTTTCACCAAGTCCATCAATATTCATCGCATTGCGTGAAGCAAAGTGGTAAATACCTTCTTGGATCTGAGCTGGGCATTGCGGATTTACACAACGAAGTGCTACTTCTTCTTCGATTCTCACTAATTCACTTTCACATACCGGGCAATGAGTTGGCATTTTATATGGTTCCTCTGTGCCTTTTCTCTCTTCCGTTATAACAGACACTACTTCTGGAATAATGTCTCCCGCTTTACGGATAATGACATGATCCCCAATTCGAATATCTTTTTCACGGATTAAATCTTCATTATGAAGTGTAGCACGTTGTACAGTAGAACCTGCTACTTGTGCTGGTACTAAAATTGCAGTTGGCGTGACAACACCTGTGCGACCAACAGTTAAATCGATATCAATAATTTGCGTGACTACTTCCTCGGCAGGAAATTTATAAGCAATTGCAAATCGTGGACTCTTTGCTGTAAATCCTAGCTCTTCTTGTTGGGCATAGTCATTAACTTTTATAACAATTCCATCAATTTCATATGGAATGTCATGCCTTTTTTCTGTCCACTCTTCTATAAAGCTGAGCACTTCTTCGATAGAAGTGCACTTCTTCGTTTCCTTATTAGTCGGTAATCCCTGTGTATTCATAAAACCTAGTGCATCCAAATGATTGTCTATATTCTGGTCCTCACCATCTCCGCCCATTCCATAGACGAACATCGATAAATTACGGCTAGCAGTTATTTTCGGGTCAAGCTGACGTAAAGAACCTGCTGCTGCATTCCGTGGGTTGGCAAATAAGACTTCTGCTTGTGCTGTGCGATCTTCGTTCAACTTTGCAAAGGAAGACTTTGGCATATACGCTTCGCCTCTTGCCTCCAAGGTTACTGAATCTTTTAGGCGCATTGGAATCGAACGAATGGTTTTAATATTACTGGTAATATCTTCACCAATCGTCCCATCTCCCCGAGTAGCCCCTCTTTTCAAAAGACCGTCCTCATATAATAGGGAAATTGCCAGTCCATCGATTTTCAGTTCACATATATACGTTGGTGTTTCATCGATAATACCTTGAATACGTTTATCAAAATCACGCAAATCCCCTTCATTGAATGCATTAGATAGACTAAGCATTGGATTTGCATGAGTTACCTTTTTAAAGCCTTCACTTACGATGGAACCAACTCGCTGAGTAGGAGAATCTGGTAATATCAAATCTGGATTTTGTTCCTCCAAAGCTATTAGTTCATGCAAGTATTGATCGTATACGGCATCCGGAACAATAGGATCATCTAATACATAATAGGCATGTCCATAATCATTTAACAGCTTGTGTAACTCTTGTACTCGTTGTTCTAACTGATCCATCCAGGGTTCCTCCTGTTGTAGTTATACTTTTTCGATAGGGGCAAACTTAGCAAGCAGACGCTTAATGCCCGTAGGACTTGGAAATGCAATATCTAGCTCGGTATTCTCACCATCGCCACGAACACTGACAACCATACCTTCGCCCCATTTTTTATGAGTCGCTTTATCTCCAACTTGCCAGCCCATTTTATCCCCACCAGACTCGTTATATGCCGGACGAGTAACTACTGCTTTACGAGTGTTAGCCATAGCTTTTGCATTTCTTTCTGGATTTTTGCCGGTGTCTTTAGTCCATCCAACGACCTCAATAATATCATCTGAAATCTCTTTGATAAAACGAGATGGGCTATTAAAACTGCCACGACCAAAAATAGTTCGAGACTGGGCACAGGTTATCACAAGTCTTTCTTCTGCACGAGTGATTCCTACATAAGCCAAGCGCCGTTCCTCTTCCATTTCATCATCATCACCAAGAGAACGTGAATGTGGGAATATATTTTCTTCCATCCCTATGATAAATACTACTGGAAATTCCAAGCCTTTTGCGGCATGCATCGTCATTAATATAATATTCCCTTTTGATATATCTTCCTCTTCATCCAACTTATCTATATCTGAGATAAGTGCCAGGTCGGTTAAAAAGGCAACTAATGACTTATCTTCACTCTGTTTCTCAAATGCTTTCGTTACTGATAAAAACTCTTCAATATTTTCTAATCGACTTTCCGATTCAATTGTCTTTTCATTTTTAAGCATCGTACGATACCCTGTTTTATCAAGCACTTGCTCCACTATTTCTGTGACAGACAAAAACTCCTGCATTTGGGTTAAGTTATTGATCAGCCCTTGGAATTGAATAACAGAGTTTACAGCCCGAGCAGGTATCCCCATAAAGTCGACTTCGTTTAATGCATCTAAAATCGAACGATCTTGGTCTATTGCATAGAGAGCCATACGTTCAAAAGAAGTCGCTCCAATATTTCGTTTCGGCTCATTAATAATTCGAGCAAGTGATAAATCATCATCGTTATTTGCTATTAGACGCAGGTAGGCAAGTAAGTCTTTAATCTCTTTACGATCATAGAACTTTGTACCGCCCACAATTGTATAGGCCATATTCGATTTTACAAGTACTTCCTCCATCACACGTGACTGGGCATTCGTCCGATATAAAACGGCAAAATCATTTAATGTACGATTCTCTAATTCCATTAAATCTTGAATTTTTTGAACGACATATTGTGCTTCCTGCTGTTCATTCATCGCACGGAATAACTCGATTTTTTCCCCATCTAGATTCTCTGTTCGTAAAACCTTCGGGTATCTACTCGTGTTATTACCAATGACGTCATTTGCTGCCTGTAAGATTCGTTGAGAAGAACGATAATTTTGTTCTAGCATGATGGCTTTTGCATTAGGATAATCTTTTTCAAACGATAGGATATTCTGAATATCTGCTCCACGCCAACGATAAATCGATTGATCCGAGTCACCAACAACACAAATATTTTTGAACTTTTTAGCAAGCATTTGTACTAACTCATACTGCGCTTTGTTTGTATCTTGATATTCATCTACATGGATATACTGGAATTTGTTTTGATAAAACTCCAGGACATCAGGAACTCGTTTAAACAGCGTTGATGTTAGCATGATTAAATCATCAAAATCGAGTGATTGGTTCTTTCTCAATTTTTTTTGATAGCTTTGATACACATTTGCTACTGTCTTTTCAAACGGATTCATCTCATTCATCTGTGCACGATACATATCCGAATCGATGCATATATTTTTGGCTCCACTAATCGCATTTAACATCGAACGAGGATCATATTGTTTTGAATCAATATTTTGTTCTTTTAAAACATTTTTAATAACTGTCAACTGATCACTTGTATCTAAAATAGAAAAGTTTTTTGTATATCCTATTCGGTCAATATCTCTTCTTAAAATACGTACACACATGGAGTGAAATGTAGATACCCACATTCTTTCTCCAGTCCCCGGTCCTAATAAGCCATCTATACGCTCTCGCATCTCTCTTGCTGCTTTATTGGTAAAGGTGATGGCTAGTATTTTCGATGGGTATACTTCCTTTTCTACGATTAAATAAGCAATTCGGTGGGTTAGTACACGTGTTTTCCCTGAACCTGCACCTGCCATAATAAGAAGTGGACCTTCTGTTGTCTTCACGGCTTCTTCTTGTTCTTTATTCATACCATTCAATAAGTTTTTCGCGATGATTTCCATAGTGCACTTCCTTTCAAGAACATTTGTTCTCTAATCATATCGTAAATCTATTGTTTACTCAATGTCTTTACTGCTTCTACTGTTTTTAAAGCCTCTGCCAAATTGTCATATATATAATTACCAACAATTATTGTATCTGCATAGGTAGCCATTTGTCTTGCTTGCTCCTCGGTTTGAATACCTCCACCATAAAACAGTTGAGTGTTTTTTAAACGTTTACTCACTTTTTTCACAGTTTGTACATCACCATACATTCCGCTATACTCCATGTAGAAAACCGGAAATCTAAACAAATGCTCGACCATTTCCGCATATGCTATAATGTCCTCTTCACTTAACGGATGCAAGGCATTCGTCAATTTTGCAGCTTTACAATCAGGGTTTAAAATACAATACCCTTCTGGAATAATTTCATCCCAATTCATAACCTCTCCAAATTCCTTCGTAGCTGCGTGATGTAAATCCTTCACCCACTTCGTTTCGGAGCTATTTAATACACTAGGTATAAAATAATAATCAAATCCAGGAGTTATAGCTTCAATCGTAG
The DNA here is from genome assembly GCF_900115805.1 of Psychrobacillus psychrotolerans. Taxonomy (GTDB): domain Bacteria; phylum Bacillota; class Bacilli; order Bacillales_A; family Planococcaceae; genus Psychrobacillus; species Psychrobacillus psychrotolerans. Next base: position 18,874 of record NZ_FOXU01000008.1, on the reverse strand, counting down.
ATACTTCTAACGCCACAGGAACTGCATACCTTCTAACCCGCATTAGCAAATCAATCACATTATCGAGTGTCACATTGTCAGAGCCCCCGATAATAATTGCATCTGTGCCGGATTCACATATTAGTTCAAGAGCATCTGCTGCTATATTTTTTGCTGGATCTAACTTGAATATATGTCGCCAATCTTTATATTCCAATTTTTTCACCTACATCTAATTAGTTAACATTCATCCCATTATAACAAAAAAACTGAACAGACATCGCTGTTCAGTACATGTTCTTACATATTTTGAAAACTTATATTTTTTAATCTACTCTTTAATGGTTGGCGTCGAATTTTCATCTGGATATAAGCGCCCTAACATTTCATCATAAGTACCGTTGCCGTAGTCGTAGGCACGTCTTACACGTGAAATGGTAGCAGTACTTGCCCCAGTTTCTTTTTTAATAGATTCATATGTTTTCTTCAAACGTAATAGATGTGCAACCTCGAAACGTTGTGCTAAGGATTGAATTTCGCTTATTGTACAAAGATCGTCAAAAAACTTATAACATTCTTCCATGTTCTTTAACTCTAATACTGCCTTAAATAGTTGTTCTGTTTGATTGCCTTTAATTTTTTCAATTTGCATTGCAGTCATCCTCCTTCTTGTTTATATTGGGTCTTCTATGGTTAAGGTAAATAAGTGACCATTTCTTCTAAACCAGGGTTTGTCGGTATAAAACTGATCCATGTTTGACCAGGTACTAGTTTAGCAGGAACTCCATTTTCCATCGGCATCAGAATTCCATCGATATTCTCCCATTCGATTTCTTTCATAATACCTGCTTGAAAAATATACGCTCTTCCTCCATCATTTAAAGATAACTGACGGCGACCTGAACTATCAATAATTTTGTGCGGAATTTCCATGCATATTATATTGGCAATTTTAACAGCTTTGTCTGTCTCTTTATCTATTGTCAAAGCTCCAGCGGTCTCACGCTCATATAAACCTTCTTCAGAAATATACGTATATTCGTTTTCAAAAGTGGAGCCTGCACCGTAATGTATAGAAAAATTAGATACTGGATTCCCAATCTTTATCCCTTCAAAAGAGTCGAAGAAAGAAAACCTTGGTATTTTAGTAATCTCCATCGAAGCCTTTACTTTTTCTGCACCTGCTAATACTTTATCTTTTGATATATACGAATTATGCGGTGCTTTTCGCTCCCTCGATCGTTCGAATAATATACCGTCGTATTGCATTCCGTTTATGTTATCAACTACTCTAGAACTTAGCATACTTTGAGCATCAGGACTATATCCATGTGCAACATAAAATGCATCTAGCCCTCTAGCAATGTCAACAAAGTAGTCTCTAGCACTTCTAACTGGACCCATTTTTTCTGGAATCTCACTTTGATAAACTGCTAAAAATCTTGTTACATTACCTTCTGCTAACATTTCGTAAATAATATCTGCTTTTGCAATTCCTGACTGTGGACGTGCAAGCGGATGATTGTTTATAGTGACTAGAATAGGTCTTTGTGTCAATTCTTTCTCTGATCCAACACCTGTGAAAGGTGCTGTGAACGGCAATACTACTTCCTCTTCTGTCTCTACAACTTCTTCCCCGACTTCCTCTATTGTATCGTCTACTGGATTTACCTCTTCTGTTCCTTTCTCTTTATCGGAACAAGCTACAAGAAGTACACTAGCTAACATTAAAATTCCCCACTGTTTGAACACAACTTACGTCCCCCTACCTCATTAATGCTGGAAACAATACTTGTTTTTTCATCACATCGAAAATTCCTTTTTGCGTTATCCTTACATACGGTAAGTGTGTTGCTTGAAGGAATAACAATGTGTAAATAGCATCCCCATGCTTAAATCCTCTAGCTGCTAGTTCTCTTTTTAAAACTAGTTCCTCTTCTATTAAATCTTCTACTGGCTTATTAGATAATACTCCACCTATCGGGAGTTGGACAGAACAAATGATTTGTTCTTCCTCCACAATAACAATTCCACCATTCATTTTTTTTACTTCCCGGAAAGCTTGTTGCATACTTTCTTTGTTCTTCCCGATCAATAAAATATCACCCGTATTAGAGTATGAAGAGGCGAAGCCCATTAGTGAAGTTGCAAAGCCTTTAATAAGTGTTGAAACTTTCCACTTTCCTTTGCGATCTATTAACAAAAGAAAACTTTCATCATGATTTTTGGATAATTCCATTTCAGTTGTATCATGGCTAATGGAATAGGGTTTGGTAATTACATCATTTACCATTTCTATCCCAAATGGCATAGAGAACTGAAAATCAGCTTCCGAAACGTCAAATGACAAGTTCAGATCTGGTATAGATGACCAATTGATTGGATCAAGTGCCCTCGTTTTTTGTTGTTCTTTTTTTAGCCAAATTCCTTTGGAAAGTACACTTAAAGGTACTGGACTGTGTTCATCCTTTAAGAAATTGAGATCTGCATAGCGCCCTGTTGCAATCACCCCATGTAGATTAGACATATTATAATACTTTGCCACATTAAAGGATGCCATCAAATAGGCGTCAATCGGTTTTACACCTGCATCTAGTGCAACTTGAATACATTTATCCATAACTCCATCTATATGAAAAGAAGGTGTTGCTCCATCTGTAGTCATCATTAAGTGATCAAAAATTTGAAGATCCTTTTCCAAAATATCCTTTAATAGTTGTGGAAGGTCAGGACGTATGGACGAATGACGGAGAGTTACTGCATATCCCTGTAGAATTCGTCGTTCCACTTCTTCAATGGTCATTGCTTCATGATCTCCGTCTGCTCCTAGCAAACGCATTCTTGCAAGCGTGCGCTCGGAAGCTCCAGGAAAATGGCCTTCAATTTTCATACCGTTTGTCTTAGCCTGTTGCATCCAATAGAGCATTTGATCATCTCCAGAAAGCAAACGAGGCCATCCAGTCAGTTCACCACCCATAATGACATCCGAACGCTCAATCCATTCTCCAATCGTCTTAGAGGTAAATAATTCTTCTTCATTCTTTAACTCGGTTTGCGAATCAAAACGCGCCCACCAATAGAAGGAAAATGGCAGTTCTTTCAGTTCGTCCATTAATGAAAACGCTTTCTTATTTTCAAGCATCAAGAACAATGTTAAGTTATCCGCTATAAACGTAGTCGTTCCCAATTGCGCTGCATAATCTGCAAATGTTTGTGGATTATAAAGTTGGAATGGATGTACGTGAGGCTCAATATAGCCAGGTACTATTTTTTGACCAGTTGCATCATATACCTCAGTTTGGTCGGAAACTAGTGGCATTTCAGAACCCGTATAAACAATTCGATCTTTCACTATCCATATGTTTCCTGTGATCCACTTTTTTAAATGACTATGCAAAAAAGTTGCATTAGTAATTACTATATCAGGAGACTTTGTTCCATTGACCACATCAATCTGATGCCTTATTTCTTCAATTTTCCAAATGGGATATTGCATTGCATCCATTCTCCTTTCTTTTTGTTTACTCATAAAAATAATATTAGCATAGTACTTTAGTAAAGCAAAGTACTGAATTCTATTTTTGGTAATTCTTACAGGAAAGTTAGGAAATAGGAACCTAAAACCAATATAGAAAAACAGGCAAAGAAAAACATCAGGTTTTTCTTTGCCTGTTCAGCAATTATTGAAATGTACGCCAACCAATATCTTTTCGATAGAAGAGACCATCCCATTCTAACTTAGTGAGACTTGAATAAACTTTTTGTTGCGCTTTCTTTATAGAAGACTCCCTTGCTGCTACAAGTATGACACGTCCGCCATTAGCGATAAAATCTTTATCATCTGCTTTTGTACCAGCATGAAAAACGAATAATCCAGTGTCTGTTAATGTCCCTAGATTTGGCAGTTTGGCTCCTTTTTTCACGTCAGTAGGGTAACCCTCTGATGCAATTACAACTCCAAGCATCCCCTCGTCCGACCATGATAGTTCAAACGGATTTTCATTCATCAAAGCTATCATAAACTCTCCAAAATCACTTGTCATTCGGGGTAATACCACTTGTGTCTCTGGGTCTCCAAAACGGGCATTGAACTCGATCACTTTTGGTCCTTCGCTTGTTAAAATAAGACCAGCATATAGAATACCTGTAAATGGAATTCCTTCTGCTGTCATCGCTTTAACGGTAGGAACTACTACAGTTTCATAAGCTATATCAACTATGTCCGAGGAGATTTGCGGAACTGGAGAATAAGCACCCATTCCTCCCGTGTTAGGCCCTTTATCTCCATCATAAGCTCGCTTGTGATCCTGTGCGATAACCATTGGATGAATTTGGCCTTTATGTACAAATGACATAAAGGAGAATTCTTCCCCGTCCAAATACTCCTCAATGACCACACGTGATGAGGATTCTCCGTATAATTGGTTGCCGATCATGTCTTCCACCGCTTTGTTCGCTTCATCCACAGTCATAGCAACAACTACGCCTTTTCCTGCAGCAAGCCCATCTGCTTTCACAACGATTGGAGCACCTAACTTCTCAATATATTCCTTTGCTTTATCTACTTCTGTAAAAGTTTCATATGCAGCAGTAGGAATATTATATTTATCCATAATTTCTTTTGCAAATGCCTTACTACCCTCAATTTGAGCCGCAGCTTTTGTTGGGCCAAATATACGTAAACCTTCTGCTTCAAAATAATCTACAATACCCGCTGCCAGTGGTTGCTCCGGTCCAACGAATGTTAAGTCAATTTTGTTCTCTTTTGCGAAGGTTGCTAGCTCTTCAAAGGCCAACGCATCAATAGACACAATCTGAATACCACCTGACATACCGTCATTACCTGGAGCTACAAATACATTTTCAACTGAAGGTGAATCTATGAATTGTTGGGCGATTGCATGCTCACGACCCCCACTACCAATTACAAGAATATTCATCTAGCAACTCCTCCTTAGTGTTTGAAATGACGTACGCCAGTGAATACCATCGCAATCCCATACTCATTTGCTTTGTCGATTGAATCTTGGTCTTTCACTGATCCACCTGTTTGAATAATAGCAGTAATTCCTGCTTTAGCTGCCACTTCCACCGTATCATTCATTGGGAAGAATGCATCTGAGGCAAGACCTGCTCCTTTTGCTCGTTCTCCAGCTTGCTCTAAAGCAATTTTAGCTGAGCCTACGCGGTTCATCTGTCCTGCGCCGACACCAATAGTCATATCTTCTGTAGCTACTACAATTGCATTAGATTTCACATGTTTCACTACGCTCCAACCAAGCTCTAATGCTTTCCATTCTTCTGCGGTCGGCTCTCGGTCTGTAACGACTTTCACATCTGCCTCTTTTAATCCGTACGTGTCAGGGGACTGCACTAATAATCCACCTTCTACAGATACAGTATTCCATGCATCTTTTTTCGTTTGTTCGTAAGAAATTGTGAGCAAGCGAATGTTCTTCTTCGCCGTTAACATTGCAATTGCATCATCAGAGAATGAAGGAGCAATAACAATTTCTAAGAAAATGCCAGCCAATACTTTAGCGGTTGCTGCGTCTACTTCACGGTTTAAGGCAACGATGCCTCCGAAAATAGATGTTGAATCCGCTTCATAGGCTTTATTGAATGCATCTGAGATTGTTTCGCCGGTACCAACACCACATGGGTTCATATGTTTTACCGCTACTGCAGCTGGAAGCTTAAATTCTTTTACTATTTGAATCGCAGCATTGGCATCTTGGATATTATTATAGGATAGTTCTTTCCCATGTAATTGAGTAGCAGAAGCTACAGAAAAATCAGATCCAAGTGGTCGTTTGTAAAACGCTGCTTGTTGATGCGGATTTTCACCGTAGCGTAATGATTGCTTACGTTCATATGTAAGTGTTAATAGTTCTGGGAATTCTTCTCCAGTTAAGTCAGTCATATAGCCAGCAATCAACGCATCATAAGCAGCGGTGTGGCGGAATACTTTTGCAGCCAGTTTACGACGCGTTTCTAGTGTCGTCTCACCAGTTTCTTTTAACTGAGCAAGTACTTCCTCATAGTCAGATGCATCCGTTACAACTGTTACATACTGATGATTTTTCGCTGCAGAGCGAAGCATTGATGGACCACCGATATCAATATTTTCGATAGCATCATCAAACGTCACATCTTGCTTAGAAATTGTTTCACGGAAAGGATATAAATTAACACAAACTACTTGAATAGGAGTTATTTGATGCTCTTCTAATTGTGCTTGATGAGAAGCGTCGTCATGCTTTGCCAATAAAGCCCCATGTATCATTGGGTTCAATGTTTTTACTCGACCATCCAAAATTTCTGGAAAGTTTGTCACTTGGTCTACTGATGTAATTGCCACACCATTTTGTTCTAAAAATGCTTTGGTTCCACCAGTTGATAAAATTTCATAGCCAAGTAGTTCCAACTCTTTTGCAAACTCGAGAATTCCTGATTTATCTGAAAGACTAATTAACGCACGTTTTGACACCATAATTCCTCCTTAAATTGGTAGTTCTAGTTATGTTCCTATTATTATCAATTTTGATACTTCGAATTTGAACTTCATCGCATCCGCAGCTACACTAAATTATTTGGATATATTTCCCGTTCCACGAGTAAACCTCGTTACATCGCGGGTAAACAACTCTGGAGCGCGGGTATTTGATAAAGTTTCGCGAGTAAAACTATAGTGAGCGCGAGTAACATTCTTTTAAGCGTGGGTAAACTCACAAAACTACCGACTAAACAGTTGCTGCAATGCCTTCGGATACAAAGCATGCTCTACTGCATGAATACGTTCTTCGGTTTGTCCTCTATTGCCTTCTACTACTTCTACTGCTTGCTGAGCTATGATTGTTCCAGTATCCATTCCTGCGTCCACATAGTGAACCGTTACGCCGGTCACCTTCACTCCGTGATCCATTGCCTGTCCGATAGCGTCTTTCCCAGGAAATGCAGGTAATAGCGAAGGATGGATGTTGATAATTCGATTGGGAAATGCTGCTAACAATACATCTCCGATCAGTCGCATATATCCAGCTAGCACTATCCACTCTACATCTAATTCTCGTAGTTTTTCTAAAATCAGTTGCTCATACACTGCTTTGGAAGGAAAACCAGCAGGCTTAATAGCAAGTACTTCAATACCCGCTTTCTCGGCACGCTCCACTATTAAAGCTCCTGGCTTATCTGTCACTACTAGAACAGCTTCACCAGGGAGTTTTCCTTCCTGCACTGCATCGTTGATAGCTTGAAAGTTCGTACCGCTCCCTGATGCAAATACAGCAAATTTTGTCATTCCGGTCATTACACTAAACTCCCGTCATGTGCTCCGTTGAAAATAACACCTTCACCTTTCACTACACGGCCAATCGTATATGCCTTTTCTCCGTGGGCTTCCGCAATTGCAATTGCTTTTTGCGCCTCTTCACCTGATAGTGCAAGTACAAAGCCTATCCCCATATTAAACACATTGTATAAATCACGGTCTTCTAACTTACCTTTTTCTTTTAACAAATCAAATACAGAAAGCACTTCCCATGAACCAAGTTCAACTTCCACAGCTAACCCTTCAGGCATCATACGCGGTAGATTTTCATAAAAACCTCCACCCGTCACATGTGCCATCCCGTGGATAGAAAGCTCGTTATGCATTTCCATTACTGGCTTCGCATAGATTTTCGTTGGTGTTAAAAGGGCTTTACCAATTTCGCCTAACGCTTCATATCCTTCTACAACATCCTTTGGAGAATAGCCATGCTCTTCAAAAACAATTTTACGTACTAGTGAATATCCGTTTGAGTGAACACCGCTAGAAGCGATACCTACTAGGACATCACCTTCTGTAATATTCTCCCCTGTAACGATTTTTGATTTTTCGCATGCTCCAACCGCAAATCCAGCAAGATCATATTCGTCTTCCTCATAAAGACCAGGCATTTCGGCTGTCTCTCCCCCGATTAATGCTGCTCCAGACTGTACACAGCCGTCAGCCACACCTTTAACGATTTGTTCAATTCGTTCAGGAACTGCTTTACCTACTGCTACGTAATCTAAGAAAAATAGAGGCTCTGCACCTTGTGCAACGATATCATTCACACACATTGCTACACAGTCTACGCCGATTGTATCGTGTGAATCTGTCATAAACGCCAGCTTTAGCTTTGTTCCAACACCATCTGTTCCAGATATCAAAACAGGTTCCTTATAATTCAATGAAGACAAATCAAACATTCCACCGAAACCACCGAAAGTACCCATGATACCTTTTCTAGCTGTGCGCTCGACATGTGATTTCATTCTTTGCACGGCTTCATACCCAGCTTCAATGTTCACGCCTGCTTTTTCATATGCTTTTGACATGTAAAATCCTCCTATCGAACAAGCTCTTTTTCATGTGGTAATTTCGTATCCGCATAGATACTAGTTGGATATTCTCCAGTGAAACATGCTAAACAATGCCCACAATTTTTTTCCACATCTGATCTGCCAATTGCCTCTACCATTCCTTCAACCGATAAGAATGTTAACGAGTCTGCTCCAATCAGTTCACGCATTTCATCAATTGTATTATTAGCAGCAATAAGCTCTGAATCCGAGCTTATATCAATCCCATAAAAACATGGATTTTTTAATGGTGGGGAACTTATAACGACATGAACCTCTGTCGCTCCAGCATCCTTCAGCATTTTCACAATACGACGTGAAGTTGTCCCACGAACAATTGAATCATCTACCATGACTACTCGTTTTCCTTTTACAACCTGACGTACTGGTGAAAGTTTCATCTTCACCCCACGCTCCCGTAAGTCCTGTGAAGGTTGGATAAACGTTCTACCCACATAACGATTCTTTATAAGACCTAACTCATAAGGAATACCTGTAGCTTCTGAAAAACCAATAGCAGCAGAAATACTGGAGTCAGGTACGCCTGTTACAACATCTGCATCAATTGTCAATTCTTTCGCAAGTTGCTTACCAAGACGTTTTCTAGCCATATGAATATTAATGCCATCAATATCTGAATCTGGACGAGAGAAGTAGACATATTCCATCGTACAAATAGCACGGTCTTTTTTCTCTACATAACGCTCTGAACGGCAACCTTCATCATTTATTATTAATAACTCCCCTGGGTCAATCGAGCGAACTAGCTCCGCACCTATCAAATCGAAGGCACTTGTCTCAGAAGCTACTACATAGGCACCATCTAACATTCCTAAAGAAAGAGGACGCATGCCCTGTGGGTCCTGCGCTACATACATCGCGTGTTCCGTCATAATGACAACGGCGAAAGCTCCGTCCAATAAACGTAAAGCTTGTTTGGCACGATCCTCGAAAGAAGCAAGATTACTCTTCTTCAACAAATGGGCAAGTACCTCCGTATCCGAAGTCGTTTGGAAAATACTACCTTGCTGTTCTAAATTACGTTTTAAACGTGTAGCATTTACAATATTCCCATTATGAGCAATCGCAAGGCCACCAGTAGTTGAGTTGAACAACAAAGGTTGGACATTTTCAATTCCTGAGCCGCCGGAAGTAGCATAACGCACATGCCCTACTGCAGCATGACCTTCCAATTTCTCTAACTTGCCATTATTAAATACATCGTTTACTAAACCTTCGCCTTTTACTGCGCGTAGCCTAGTACCATCTGTCACAATAATTCCAGCACCTTCTTGCCCTCTATGCTGAAGTGCATGTAATCCGTAATAACTCATGGCTGCAGGATTTGGATGACCCCAAATACCGAAAACACCACATTCTTCGTTTAAGCCTCTGAGTTCAGCAAGCATGGTATTGCTCCTTTCCAAGCGGAACGGAATTCATCAACAGAACCGCTAATCCAAGTAGTTCCATCTTCATGTGAGATTACTAAATTATTTGACTCAGTTACTCTACCAATCTGTACTGCATCTGCTACGATTTCTTCAAATTTACTAGCATGTTCAGCTTTTACCGTGACGATAAAGCGTGATTGAGATTCACTAAATAATGCACTTGTAGCTGATCCAGTAATAGTTACTTCAACTCCAAGACCATTAGCACCGAAAGCTTTTTCAGCTAAAGCTACTGCAAAACCACCTTCAGAGATATCATGCGCGGATTGTACAACACCAGATTTAATCGCTGTTAAAAGAGCTTTTTGACGAGTCACTTCTACTTCAAGGTCGATAGATGGAGCTAGCCCAAAAATACGTTTTTCCACTAACTTTTGTAGTTCCGATCCACCAAACTCTGTTTTAGTTTCCCCGATTACATATACAACATCTCCAGCTTGTTTCACTGATTGGGTTGTTACATGTGCAAGATCATCTACAAGTCCGACCATCCCAATTGTTGGTGTAGGGTAAACCGCAGTTCCACTACGTTCGTTATATAACGAAACGTTCCCACCAATAACAGGTGATTCTAATGCAATACAAGCCTCTGAAATACCGTCTGCAGATTTCTCAATTTGCCAGAAGATTTCTGGGTTTTCTGGGTTACCAAAGTTCAAACAGTCTGTAATAGCAAGTGGCGTTGCACCTGAACAAACAACATTACGAGCTGCCTCAGCTACTGCAATCTTCCCACCAGTTACTGGGTCAAGATAGATATAACGAGAATTACAATCCGTTGTCATAGCAAGTCCTTTATTCGTCCCTCGAACTCGAACTACTGCAGCATCTGAACCAGGGGTTACTACTGTACTTGTGCGTACTTGATAGTCGTACTGATTATAAACCCATTCTTTAGAAGCAATTGTTGGTTGTTGAAGTAGATTTAGTAAAGTCTCTTTGTAGTCCGAAATTACAGGCTCTACATTTTCCATTGCTTGAAATTCCGTATAGTATGCAGGTACCGACGATGGTTTATAGTAAACTGGTGCTTCTTCTGCAAGTGCATCTGCAGGTACATCCGCTACTACATCTCCGTTATGAATTAATCGAAGCATTTTATCGCCTGTCACTTTACCAACCGCTACACAATCTAAGTCGTACTTCTCAAAGATTTTAACAATCTCCTCTTCACGACCTTTTTTTACAACGATTAACATGCGTTCTTGTGATTCTGAAAGCATCATTTCGTATGCTGTCATCCCCGTTTCACGCTGGGGTACAAAGTCTAAATTCATCTCTATACCGAAGCCAGCTTTTGAAGCCATCTCCGCAGATGATGAAGTTAACCCTGCTGCTCCCATATCTTGGATACCAATTAACGCATCTGACTTAATCACTTCTAAACAAGCTTCTAATAGAAGTTTCTCCATAAAAGGATCTCCAACTTGAACTGCAGGGCGCTTTTCTTCAGAAGCTTCAGTTAATTCTTCCGATGCGAATGTTGCTCCGTGAATGCCGTCACGTCCAGTTTTAGCTCCAGCATACATGACTGTGTTACCTTCACCTGCTGCAATTCCTTTTTGAATATCCTCATGATTGATCAGTCCTACACACATAGCGTTAACTAGTGGATTTCCTTCGTAACAGTCGTCAAATTGAATCTCTCCGCCAACTGTTGGAATTCCGATACAGTTACCATAACCCGCAATACCAGCTACTACTTCTTCAAATAAATATTTCACACGTGGAGTCTTCAGTTCTCCAAATCGAAGTGAGTTCAGCAATGCAATTGGACGAGCTCCCATCGAGAAAACATCACGGATAATACCGCCTACGCCTGTTGCAGCTCCTTGATAAGGTTCAATTGCAGATGGATGGTTGTGGGACTCCATTTTAAATACAACTGCTTGACCATCGCCAATATCAACAATTCCAGCACCTTCACCCGGTCCTTGTAAAACATGCTTCCCTTTTGTAGGAAACTTACTTAATACCGGTTTAGAATTTTTATACGAACAATGTTCTGACCACATAACTGAAAATAATCCGGTTTCTGTATAATTCGGTAAACGACCAAGAATTTTCTCCACCATTTCAAATTCTGAATCGGACATTCCCATTTGAGCATATATCTTTTGTTCTTTAATTTGCATTGGATTTGGTTCAAGCATGACTGACATGAGTTTCCCTCCACTGTTTCACTATTGATTTGAATAACGCTAGTCCATCTGAGCCACCTATAAGATCATGTACTGCACGCTCTGGATGTGGCATCATACCAAGGACATTCCCTTTTTCATTTACAATACCTGCAATGTCCTCAATGCTTCCATTAGGTCCTTCAGAAGCGTATTTAAAAACAATTTGGTTATTCTCTTTTAATCTAGTAAGTGTTTCATCGTCACAATAATAATTTCCTTCGCCATGGGCAATTGGAATTTGGATTATTTCGTCTTTTTCATAGCCAGTTGTAAACTGTGTAGCGTTATTTACTACTTTTAACTCTACGGTACGGCACATGAATTTTAAGTTTTTGTTACGCAGAAGTGCTCCAGGTAACAACCCAGCTTCCGTTAATACTTGGAACCCGTTACAAATACCTAGAATTGGTTTACCTGCCTCAGCTGCCTTCACCACTTCAGACATTACATTCGATTGGTTGGCCATAGCTCCACAACGCAAGTAATCCCCATAGGAGAACCCTCCTGGCAATAAAATACCATCAAATTCGCTCAAATCCTTTGCATCATGCCAAACGTACTCTACTTCTTCTCCAAGTTCATCTTTGATCGCATGATACATATCTAAATCACAGTTCGATCCAGGAAATACGATTACTGCAAACTTCATTTGCTTACAGCCTCCTCAACTTCAAAACGATAGTCTTCAATCACTGTATTTGCTAGAAGCTTTTCACACATTTCCTTTACTACTGTATCTACATCACGAGTTCCCTCTTCAATCTGAAGTTCTAAAAACTTCCCAATACGAACATCCTTTACTTCGCTGTATTCCATTGAATGAAGAGCTCCCATCACTGCAGAACCTTGTGGATCTAAAACACTTTCACGTAACGTTACATACACTTTAACTTTTTTCATTTTGATAATCCTCCTAGGCGGGAAAGTATTATTTCATAAACTTCTGTTAAGCTTCCTAAATTACGTCTAAACACATCTTTGTCTAGTTTGTTATTTGTTTTGTCATCCCACAATCTACAAGTGTCGGGAGAAATTTCATCAGCAAGTAAGATTTCTCCATTTGCCGTTTTTCCAAACTCCAATTTAAAATCGATTAGGGTAACACCTATTTCTTTGAAAATGGGCTGAAGCACTTGATTGATTTCCAGTGCTTTAGTTTGAAGGGTCTCTATTTCCTCCGGTGTAGCAAGTGCAAGTAATTCTATATGAGCATTTGTGAGTAGTGGATCTCCTAGTTCATCGTCTTTGTAGTAAAATTCCACGATGGTATGCTTTAAAGGTGTACCCTCTTTAATTCCTAATCTCTTTGATAGACTTCCAGCTGCAATATTACGGACTACTACTTCAAGTGGAATGATATCCACTTTGCGAACAAGCTGCTCATTGTCTGAGATTTGCTCTACAAAGTGGGATTCAATTCCTTTACTTTTTAACTGTTCAAAAAGGATCGTTGTGATTTTATTGTTTAAAATGCCTTTTCCATCAATATCTTCTTTTTTCTCACCGTTAAATGCTGTAGCACTGTCCTTATATGACACAAACAATATATTTTCATCATCTGTTTCAAATAATTGTTTTGCTTTACCTTCGTATAGTAGGCGACCCTTTTCCACTTTCAATTCCCCCTAATCAATTTAAAGCTTAGTTAAGTCCTAAACGTTCAAAAATCATATCTACATGTTGAATGTGATAGTTATAGTCAAAGCAATCATCTAGCTCTTCTTTTGATAATAGAGAAGTAACTTGCTCATCTGCATCTACAAAAGTGCGGAATGCAGTTTGAGACTCCCATGCTTGCATAGCAAGTGGTTGAACAGTATCATATGCTGTTTCACGAGCTAACCCTTTATCTATTAATGCTAGTAATACACGTTGGGAGTAGATTAATCCTAAAGTGGAATCCATATTACGTTTCATGTTCTCTGGGAATACTGTTAAGTTTTTCACGATATTACCAAAACGGTTTAGCATATAGTTCAAGGCAATTGTTGCATCTGGTAAAATTACACGTTCTGCAGATGAATGAGAGATATCTCTTTCATGCCATAATGCAACATTTTCATATGCTGTCATCATATATCCTCGGATAAGTCTTGATAGCCCAACCATGTTCTCAGAACCGATAGGATTCCGTTTATGTGGCATTGCAGAAGATCCTTTTTGACCTTTAGAGAAGAACTCCTCTACTTCGCGAGTTTCTGATTTTTGTAGACCGCGAATTTCTGTAGCAAATTTTTCGATAGAAGTAGCAACTAATGCGATAACACTTAAGTATTGTGCATGACGGTCACGTTGTAGTGTTTGTGTAGAAATTGGTGATGCAGCTAAACCTAACTTTTCACATACATATTGTTCAACAAATGGATCAATATTCGCATACGTTCCAACAGCACCTGACATTTTACCGGTTTCAATTACTTTTGCAGCAGCCTCAAAGCGCTCTAGGTTACGTTTCATTTCTTCTGTCCAAAGTGCTAGCTTTAAACCAAAAGTAGTTGGCTCTGCATGAACACCATGTGTACGCCCCATCATTACTGTGTATTTATGTTCTTTTGCTTTGTTTTCTAAGATTTCGATGAAGTTTTCAATATCTTTTCGCAAAACAACATTTGCTTGCTTAATGATATAAGAAAGAGCTGTATCTACTACATCTGTTGAAGTTAGACCGTAATGAACCCATTTACTCTCTTCTCCTAAAGTTTCTGATACGGCGCGAGTGAACGCCACTACGTCATGTCTTGTTTCTTTTTCGATTTCTAATATACGTTCTACATCGAAGGAGGCATTTTTACGAAGGAGAACTGTATCTTCTTTTGGAATATCTCCAATCTCTGCCCAAGCCTCACAAGCTAGAATTTCTACCTCTAACCATGCATTGTATTTATTTTGTTCTGTCCATATTGCTCCCATTTCTGGGCGTGTGTAGCGTTCTATCATTTAACTTCCTCCTAATTTATAACCAAATTTTAGATTGTTCTATTTCGTTTAAAGTGTCTTCAATATTAGTCGATAGGATGGTGACATGTCCCATCTTTCTATTCTCTTTCGCTTCACTTTTGCCGTATAAATGAACCGACCAGTTAGGATACTTAGAAAGATTGTTTGTAACAGGTATTACATGCTGACCTAATATATTCACCATAACTGTTGATGTCCAAAGTTTTGGCTTTCTAAGTGACCATCCGCAGATAGCTCTTACATGTTGATGAAACTGAGAAATATTACATGTTTCAATTGAGTAGTGGCCAGAATTATGTGGTCTTGGTGCCAATTCATTTATTATGATTTCATTGTTCTCTAAAACAAACATTTCAACCGCAAGCGTACCAATTAAGTTTAAATGGTTGGCAATTTTCTCAGCGGCCTCTATTGCTTTTGTAGTAAGTGTTTCATCGATTCTTGCTGGTACAATCGTTTCATGCAATATATGATTTACATGAATATTTTCACCAATCGGCAAACAATACGTTTCTCCACTTCCATTACGCTGTACAATGACGGATATCTCTTTTGTAAAGGGAACAAAGGATTCAGCGATACAGGCGGAGTGAGCAAACAAAGATTTGGCTAAGGATAATTGCTCTTTTGTTTGAATTATTTGCTGCCCTTTGCCATCATATCCTCCGCGAGAGGTCTTAACTACACAAGGGAAGCCCACTCTATCAATTCTTTGCTCTAACTCTTCATACGTGCTAGCTTCGACAAATTTCGCAATAGCTACACCAGCCGACTGAATTTCTATTTTTTCTAGAATACGATCCTGCGTAATTCTCACCAGTTCCGCTCCTTGGGGAACATACGCAATTTCTGATAGTCTCTTCAACCCTGTATAATCAATATTTTCAAACTCATAAGTTATAACATCACTTACTTCTGCTAACTCCTCTAACGCCGTTTCATCATCATACGGGGCAACAATTTGTATATCGGAAACCTGCCCGCAAGGAGAATCCATCGTAGGGTCTAAAACCGCCACCTTAAATCCTGCTTCCCTAGCAGCTAGTGCCATCATACGACCAAGTTGGCCTCCACCAATAATTCCTATCGTCTGTCCTGGATAGATTACTTTTGTCATTGAAGTTCACCATTACTTTCAAGAACTTTGTTTCTCGTATCTTCTCTTCGCTTTTCAAGACGTTCTGCTAACTCATCATCTGAGATAGAAAGGATTTGAGCGGCAAGCAATCCAGCATTTGTAGCTCCTGCTTTACCTATTGCAACAGTTGCCACCGGTACTCCACCAGGCATTTGAACAATCGATAATAATGAATCTAATCCGTTTAGTGCTTTAGATTGAACGGGCACCCCGATTACCGGAAGTGTTGTCTTAGCCGCAACCATACCTGGTAAATGCGCTGCACCTCCAGCTCCTGCAATAATCACCTGTATTCCACGTGATCTCGCTTCCTCTGCATATTCAAACATTAAATCTGGAGTACGATGTGCCGATACTACGCGTTTTTCAAACGGTATATGCAGTTCCTCAAGAATTTCGCAGCTATATTTCATCGTCTCCCAATCGCTTGAGCTACCCATAATCACACCAATTTTTGTATTCATTGTTATCGTCCCTTCTGTCAGATTCACCTCGGCATCGAAACTAAAACTCTGAAGATTATATCGAGCATAATAGATTAACCTAAGGCTTATATGTTGTAAGCATAAAAAATTCCCCAAATAAACTACTCTCTCTATGAAAGAAAAGCAGTTTACTTAGGGAACATAATTGCCCAGTTTGTGTCAGGGAAAACATAAACAAACACACCCTTTTGCATTATCCATAAGTCGCTTTCCCTCATAGTCCAGTCATTACGGTGACTTGGTAGAGACGCTAAAGCCAATCCTTTAGCATATATGGGGATATAATCGTCTATTTCTATTCATATTTTAACAACTTATACGAAGAACGTCAACGCTTAAATACGAACGATTAATTTTCAGATAACTTTATTGTTCGGTTTTAGGAGTAATTACAACAATTATGTTTCTTTAATTCCTTTTAACATAATTAATTGTCTTACTGGAACAGGGGGACCACCTTCAACCTCTGCAAAAATTGGCTCTTCTCTCCGTCCAGCAATTTGATAACCATCTTCAGTCATTCTGTCTATACACTCTGAAATAGTTTCATTCTCTTCCACTTCAAACCATTTTGTTTCTTTCTTCATTTAAATAGTTTTCCCTTCTTTATAGATTTCACCCAAAATCCACCATGAATTGACTTGGGTTCATAGGCGATTATGAAAATACCCGGATCAAGATCTTTCAGTCTAGTATACAGTTTTAACTCATATTTCCTTGGTGTTAGTATTTGAAGAGCTTGTCTCTCACCTTGTCTACCATTCGCATGCCAATCTGTAACTCCATATCCTTCATCTCTCAATATTAAAGGTAAGTTTAGTTTAGTATCTGTAGAGATTGCATTTACCATAATATACCCAAGTGCCATTTTTTCTTCAATTTTCGTTCCAATAACAACTCCAGTACCATACCCAACTGCATAAGCAACCAAGTTTTGGATTTCATTTAAGTTATCTAATACTAGACCTAGTCCCACTATATAAATTACCGTTTCTACCATACTTATAAGTGCGGCGATATAACGGTATCCTTTTAATGTAAGAATCATTCGCAAAGTAAAGAAAGTAACATAAACAATATTAATAGAAAAAATAATGATTATCATTAAAATTGGAGATACATCCATTTCATCAACTCCTAACATATGTTGTTCTTCATTATCGCATATAGTGTCGCAATTTCAAGGAATTCAAGCTTTTAGCTGAAATTGTATTCCTTTTATTACAAAGTTCAAATTTATAATATTCTGATGACAAATTATACAAAAGATAGTACAATACACTAATTGGGTGAAGTCTGGATTTGAAATTGTTTTAGTTCATAAATACTGTTAGAGAATATCACCAATTTCTAGGGGGATCAGTCAATGCATGGACAATTTAGAAAAAGATATACACAAACAACACAAGAACAAAAAATGTATGCAGTACAAGAAGTTCTAAAAAACGGAAGAGGACGTAAAGAGGTAGCAGATGAATTGCACGTAAGCGTCAATTCAGTTACAACGTGGATTAGAAAATATAAAGAAGATGGGAAAAATGCGCTCTCCCCATATTCTCAAGAAGAAATAAGTCGTCTCAAGGAAATTGAAAAAAAGTATAATGAGCAACAAAAAATGGAGTTACTTAAAAAGCTTCCCATTTATATTCACTTAAAAAAGCTTTCATATCCCAGAAAGCTGAAGAATCTTTGAAGTTTTCATATGCTTCATTTATGAAAGTAGGGAGTGAATTTCATAAAATATAAAATTAATTTTCTTACTTCTTTGTATTCAAAAAAAGTCTAATAAATTGCTATTGAATTAAACTTAGTACCGACTTTTTATATGGCGTCTAGTGATGGCATACTCCCACAAAGACCTGTGCAAGAGTTTAACCCGCCGTGGCTAAAACTTATGATGGCATAATATGTCTAGATTTCTATCGTTAGGGCTCTCTTTTGATTCTCCGGTATAATATACCTCTGAGCATCTCTTCCTTACATTCTCGAGCTCTTTGCGCCTCTTTTTCACGCTTACTTTACCGTGAAAAATGCAGTAATAGTATAAAAATGAGAGAAATCACAGTGGGGTTTCTCTTTTTTTGCTAAAGGGGCTAGTTGGAATAGTAAAAAATACCACAAAAAAGTCGTTACCGATATAACTCGGTAACGACTTTTTTTGGTGCCCAGCGACGTCCTACTCTCACAGGGGGAGACCCCCAACTACCATCGGCGCTGAAGAGCTTAACTTCCGTGTTCGGTATGGGAACGGGTGTGACCTCTTCGCCATCATCACTAGACTCTTTCGGC
>NZ_FOXU01000006.1 GCF_900115805.1 Psychrobacillus psychrotolerans | reverse complement strand
CCGTCTTTTAACATCTCCCCATGTGAGGAAATGGATTATTCGGTATTAGCCCCGGTTTCCCGGAGTTATCCCAATCTACAGGGCAGGTTGCCCACGTGTTACTCACCCGTCCGCCGCTAAATCAGAAGAAGCAAGCTTCTTCGTCATTCGCTCGACTTGCATGTATTAGGCATGCCGCCAGCGTTCGTCCTGAGCCAGGATCAAACTCTCCATAATAGTTCACTTCCAGTATGCAGAGCACATTGAAAGCGAACAAATTAGAACTAGTTTAAAAGCTCATTTTGTTTTGCTGGCATCATCATTAAATGATGTCCAAAATTGTTTTGCTATCATCCTAACAAGTTAGTTGAAAGCTATGTTTCTTAACGTTTTGCATGTTCAGTTTTCAATGTTCATGTTGTTCGCGTCGTTTTGACGACTTTATTAGTATAACTTATTTCAGATTTGATGTCAAACACTTTTTTTAACTTTTTTTAACTTTTTTTAAGTTGTTTGTATCTCGTTCCGAAGGACAAGTATTAATATACATCTTCTAGAAAGAAAAAGCAACCCTTTTTGTGAAAAAAACTTTAATATCTATTAAACTCTTGAATTGTTGAGCTCTTACAATCACTTAATAAGTTCTTCCAGAATAACTCATGAGAAATCTAGCCTTCTTATTTCGTTCATAAAAGACTACCAAACCTCTACAGCAAATTCAATCAGCGTGATTTCAAATATTAGTTTGACTAATAGAGATCACTCTTAAGCAATAATGAAATAAGTTAGAAATTGATACATACGTCAGAACTTTATTTTAACATCTTCTATACTTATAATAGAAGATAACAAGAAATCTCCCAATCTACTACTATGCTTTTAGTTTCAAGTGCATCCACCTTAAGTATAAATTATCACTCTACAGATCTCCATATTTAATGTCCTTCTTAGATTAAATCGATTTGTAAAATATCTTCAACCCCTAAAGAATAAAGGAGGAGTTATCGATGGAATGGGTAAACTACTTGGATGATTATACTGAAATTACATTTAAATTAATCTTTGCTGCATTATTAAGTTTAATAATAGGTATAGAAAGGGAACTAAAAAAGAAACCTATTGGATTAAAGACAAGTATAGTGATTGCAACATTTAGTTGTCTCCTTACTTATATATCAATAGAAGCAGCTTACACCGCCATTCCGAATGATGCTATTAATATTACAATGGATCCTTTGCGTTTAGCAGCACAAATAGTAAGCGGTATAGGTTTTCTCGGTGCAGGAGTTATACTCCGTAAAGGTAATGATACTATAACTGGTTTAACAACCGCAGCTATGATTTGGGGAGCTGGCGGAATTGGTATAGCTGTAGGTGCTGGATTTTATATGGAATCCGCTCTTAGTGTAATTATTGTAATAATAGGAATTGAGTTAATCCCTCCCCTTCTCACAAAAGTAGGTCCAAAACGACTGAGATCCAAGGAGCTATCTCTAACAGTTGTGGTAAGAAATCCAGAAAGCATTCCCAAAGTATATGACTATTTACAAGGAAGCGGTGTTTATATAGAAAGTATTCGCATTAAAGACGTCACTTTAGACAATAATACAATTAAACATGAAATGAATATGAGGTTATCAATAATCACTAAGAAAAATACTGCAGAATTTTACGCTACCATTAAAAAACAAAAATTTATCGAATCGGTAGATGTAGAATCTATTTAAAAAGGAGTAATCATATGGGAGAATTATTTAGGTTGTTAAAAGGTGGTAATAAGCCTTCATTATTAGCAGCAGTTGTAAATACTATTATTGCAATTTTAAAAGGTGGTGCGTTTTTCTTTACAGGAAATGTAGCTATGTTTGCAGAGATGATGCACTCTATTGGCGATGCAGCAAACCAATTCTTTGTTTATATTGGGTCATCCTTATCTAAGAAAGCCCCTACGCCAAGATTTCCAAATGGTTTTGGACGCTTAGTAAACCTCGTTTGCTTAGGTGCTGTAATTATTGTCGGAATTTTATCTTATGAAACAATTATAGAAGGTTGGCACCATATTCAACACCCGACTGAATCTACAGGTGTTGCCATTACCCTAAGCGTACTTGCTATTGCCATAATTTTGGAATTTGCCGTCTTATATAAAGCTGGAAAAGAGATTTTGCATGAAGTCGGGATTAAAGGAACCGCCTTTTCTCCATTAACAACAAGCTTTACCCACTTAAAGAGAGCTAAACCTGCAACAAAGCTTGTTTTTATGGAGGACTTAGTAGCAACAGCAGGAGGAATATTAGCGTTTGTGGCCGTTTTAATTTCCCACTTTACTGGTTTTTTACAAGCAGAAGGTATAGCTTCTATTATGATCGGTATTATGATGTTCTATGTAGTAGGGAAAGTATTCCTAGATAACGCTCGAGGCGCACTAGGGGAAACAGATGAACAAATGCTCACTCATATTGCTCATATTGTTTCTGAGAATCCGCATGTAAAGGATATTCAAAAGCTTGAAGTTATAAAAGAAGGTGAATATCTCCATGTGGAAATAATTATTGAGATAGATCCTCAATATTCTTTCGCCGAGGTGGACGATATTCAGGATAAAATTAAAGAACTTATTTTAAATCAACAAGGAGTAACAGATATTACAATCTCCTTTGATGAAGATGACGGAATCAGAACGTGGACTGAACATCGAGATCAACGTACCGTGTTAAAAACACGCGATTAGTGTTATCGAAAACAATATTAATAAGAAAACCACATGACGAATCCTGCCATGTGGTTTTCTTATTTCTTACTATTATAGACAAGCTGTTAAAATTGTTTTTGTATCTTCTGCATTTAACTTATGGAAATTACCATATTCTCCATAAACCATTGCTTTTTCTACCATCAAATCGATCTTGCTTTCATCTATATTGTAATCACCTAATGTAGAAGGTGCATTCAATGACTTCCAAAACGCTTCTAAGCGATCAATTCCCTCATACGCTACTTCTTCTACTGATTTGCCTTCAGAATTCACGTTAAAGACATTAATTGCAAGTTTAGCAAAACGCTGAGGATTTACTTTTACATTATGACGCATCCATCTAGGGAAAACGATAGCTAATCCTCCACCGTGTGGAATGTCATAAACTGCTGAAATCGCATGTTCTAAATTATGACTTGCCCAGTCCCCGTTGTACCCCATTTGTAGGAAGCCATTTAACCCTAATGTACCTGCAAATAGAATAGTTTCACGGTGCTCATAGTTTGTAAGGTCTTCTATGAGTTTTGGTCCTACTTCTATTACTGTACGAAGAGTACCTTCTATCATTTCATCTTGAACTGGTGTATTTGTCGCATTGTTATAATATTGTTCGAACATATGAGACATCATATCCACTATTCCATAAACCGTTTGATCAAGAGGAACAGTGAACGTGTTTACTGGATCCAAAATAGAGAATTTAGGATAAACTAAAGGACTTCCCCATCCATACTTCTCTAGAGTTTCTTCATTAGTAATAACAGATCCAGAATTCATCTCTGAACCGGTTGCTGCAAGAGTTAAAATAGTTCCAAAAGGTAAAGCTTCTTGTGGAACCGCTTTACGTGAAACAAAGTCCCAAGCATCTCCGTCGTATTTAGCCGCAACTGCGATAAGTTTCGTACAATCAATTACGGAACCTCCACCAACTGCTAGCAAAACATCAATGCCTTCTTTTTTACAGATCTCTGCTCCCTTTCTAGCTGTGGATAGTCTAGGGTTTGGTTCAACCCCTGCAAGTTCAAAAACTTCCATTCCTGTTTCTTTTAATTCAGTCATAACGCTATCATATAAACCATTTTTCTTGATACTACCCCCGCCGTAAACAACAAGGACTTTCTTTCCGTATAATGATAATTCCCCTTTTAACTTTGATAGTTGATCTTTACCAAATATCAATTTTACAGGGTTATAAAATGAAAAAGCATTCATTTGACATCCTCCTCTTTCCATACTTTCTTAATAATAAAAAAACCGCTTGTAAAAAACAAGCGGTTCACCTTACTAGTACTTCAATTATATTATACCCATCCACGGAAACGTGACGCTTCCGCAGTTTTACGTACACCTACCATGTAAGCAGCTAAACGCATATCGATATTACGAGTGGATGCCACTTCATAGATATTTGCGAATGCATCTACCATTTTCTTCACTAGTTTCTCATCTACTTCTTCTTCAGTCCAGTAATAACCTTGGTTATTTTGAACCCATTCAAAGTAAGAAACTGTTACACCACCAGCACTTGCTAAAACATCAGGAACTAATAGAATTCCTCTATCATAAAGAATTTTTGTACCTTCTGTTGTAGTTGGTCCATTGGCAGCCTCTACTACGATCTTCGCTTTAATATTATGAGCGTTTTCAGCAGTAATTTGGTTCTCAATAGCAGCTGGAACTAAAATATCACAATCTAATTCTAATAACTCTTGGTTAGAAATCGTATTTTCAAATAGAGTTGTTACAGTACCAAAGCTATCACGACGATCCAATAGATAGTCAATATCTAAACCATTAGGATCATGTAAAGCTCCGTAAGCATCGGAAATAGCAATAACTTTTGCACCTTGATCACTCAAAAACTTAGCTAAGAAGCTTCCTGCATTACCAAAACCTTGGATAACAACGCGCGCTCCTTGCATATCAATATCACGTTTTTTTGCAGCTTCATTGATAATAATAGTAACACCTTGAGCAGTCGCACGGTCGCGTCCTTGTGAACCACCAAGTACAAGTGGTTTACCAGTGATGAAGCCTGGTGAATTGAATTGGTCCATACGACTATATTCATCCATCATCCATGCCATGATTTGAGCATTTGTAAATACGTCTGGAGCAGGAATGTCTTTTGTCGGTCCAACGATTTGTCCTACCGCACGTACATATCCACGGCTTAGACGTTCAATTTCTCCCATTGACATTTCGCGCGGATCACAAATAACTCCACCTTTACCTCCACCATAAGGAAGGTCCACAATACCAGCTTTTAATGTCATCCACATAGATAAAGCTTTCATTTCATCTGGTGTTACACCTGGATGAAAACGTACTCCACCTTTTGTAGGTCCAACAGCATCATTATGCTGTGAACGGTATCCAGTGAATACCTTTACTGTATTGTCATCCATGCGTACTGGAATTCGAACTTCTAGCATCCTTAGTGGTTCTTTCAAAAGGTCATACATTGCTTCGTCATAACCAAGTTTGTTCAGAGCCTCTTTAATTACAGCCTGAGTTGATGTAAACAGGTTTAAATTTTCAGCCATTTTATATTTTCGCCTCTTTAATATTTAATAATTTCTTCGGAACCATTGTAACATAGAATTGTTGATATTTGTCTAAAAATTATTATTTATTGAATACTTTCTGGATTCTTTCAATTGCCCAATCTAACTCTTCTTTTGAAATGATTAGAGGTGGTGCAAAACGAATTACTGTATCATGTGTTTCCTTACATAATAAGCCTAATTCTTTAAGCTCTTCACAGAATGGGCGTGCGTCTTCTGTTAATTCCATTCCAATAAACAATCCACGCCCGCGTACTTCTTTAATAGAAGAATGTTTAATTTCTTTCAATGCATCCATAAAGTAATTTCCTAGTTCTAGGGAGCGAGCCGCTAATTTTTCATCTATCAACACGTCTAACGCTGCAATTGAAACCGCACATGCCATTGGGTTACCACCAAATGTAGACCCATGAGATCCCGGATTAAATACACTTAGAATTTCTTTGTTTGCAACGATACATGAGATTGGGAAAACTCCTCCGCCTAATGCTTTTCCTAGTATATACATATCTGGATCTATATCTTCCCATTCAGATGCGAACATTTTACCAGTACGGCAAAGACCAGCTTGAATTTCATCCGCGATAAATAAAACATTATTCTCGCGACATAATTCAAGCGCTGCCTTCATGAATCCAGCAGGTGGAATGATAATTCCAGCTTCCCCTTGAATTGGTTCAATTATAAATGCTGCCGTGTTAGGAGTAATTGCAGCTTTCAACGCTTCTAAATCACCATAAGGTATTAACTTAATACCTGGAAGCATTGGGCCAAATCCTCTTTTGTATTCAGGATCAGATGAAAGTGAAACCGCTCCCATAGTACGACCGTGGAAGTTTCCATTACAAGCAATTACCTCTGCTTGGTCAGCTGCTACACCTTTTACATCATATGCCCATCTACGAGCTGCTTTAAATGCTGTTTCAACTGCTTCTGCTCCAGTATTCATTGGTAAGACCATGTCTTTACCTGTTAACTCACTAACTTTTTCATACCATGGACCTAATTGGTCATTGTGGAAAGCACGAGAAGTTAGAGTTACACGATCCGCTTGATCTTTTAACGCTTGAATAATCTTCGGATGACGATGTCCTTGGTTTACTGCCGAATAAGCAGAAAGCATATCCATATATTTGTTACCTTCAGGATCTTTTACCCAAACACCCTCTGCTTCAGATACTACTATTGGAAGTGGGTTATAGTTGTTTGCACCAAATTTATTCGTTTGTTCAATCATTTGCGATGAAATAGTCATGCTTTCATTACCCCTTTTTTTTAAAATGAAGGCAGACTTCAAACAAAGTCTGCCTTGGAAATTTTAAAGCATTTCAGATGTTGTTTTCGCTTGCATATGAAGTTGGACATAATCTGGTCCACCAGCTTTTGAATCTGTACCAGACATGTTAAATCCACCAAATGGTTGGTAACCAACAATAGCACCTGTACATCCACGGTTGAAGTATAGGTTCCCTACATGGAACTCTTCACGCGCTTTTTCTTGATTCAAACGATTATTTGTAATTACAGCACCTGTTAAACCGTACTCTGTATTGTTTGCAATTTCTAATGCCTCATCGAAATCTTTAGCCTTAGAAATACCAACAACTGGTCCAAAGATCTCTTCTTGCATAATACGTGCAGTTGGAGATAGGTCAGCAATGACAGTTGGTTGGATAAAGAATCCTTTAGAATCATCTCCTGTACCACCAGTAACCAAACGACCTTCTTCTTTACCAATTTCGATATAACTCATAATTTTTTTGAATGAAGCACCATCGATAACTGGACCAACAAAGTGCTCATCACCGTCAGGAATACCAACCGTTAAAGCGTTTGTCAATTCTTCTACTCTGTTCAACACTGTGTCGTAAACGTCTTCTACGATTACTGCACGTGAACATGCAGAACATTTTTGACCACTGAAACCGAATGCAGACTTCACAATAGACTGAGCTGCTAATTCTAAATCAGCCTCTTTATCCACTACGATTGTGTCTTTCCCACCCATTTCAAGAATAGAACGTTTAATCCAAATTTGCCCTGGAGCTAATTTAGAAGATTTTTCTACTATTCCTAATCCAACATCACGAGAACCTGTGAAGCTGATTAGACGAGTACGTGGATGTTCTACCATGAAATCACCAATTTCAGCACCAGAACCTGGGATGAAGTTTACTACTCCAGGAAGCATACCCGCTTCTTCTAATACTTCTACAAATTTATAAGAAACGACTGGAGTTGTGGAAGCTGGTTTTAATAGTACAGTATTACCTGCTACCATTGCCGCAACAGTAGTACCAGCCATGATTGCAAATGGGAAGTTCCAAGGTGAGATTACAACCGCAACACCTAGTGGAATATAGTTATATTGGTTATATTCACCTGGACGACTTTCAACTGGTGCACCATTTTTTAAACGTAACATTTCACGTCCGTAGTATTCTAAGAAGTCAATTCCTTCGGCAACTTCTACATCAGCTTCAACCCAAGTTTTACCCGCTTCTCTTGATAATAGAGCAGAGAACTCAAATTTACGACGACGAATGATAGCTGCTGCTTTGAAAAGAACGTCTGCACGTATTTCAGGCTTAACTTTTTTCCAAGTTTGGAATGTTTCATCAGCAATATCCATAGCCTTAGAAGCAATTTCTTGTGTAGCTTTAGAAACAGCACCAACTAATTCTTCTTTTTTTGCTGGATTATAAGATTTAATTTTTGCTTCTGTAGTAATACGTTCTCCACCAACGATTAATGGGAAATCATTTCCTAGGTATGCATCAACTACTTTGTATCCTTCTTGCATCGCTTTTTTATTTTCCTCTTTTGAAAAATCCGTGAATGGTTCGTGTTTGTAAGGTATCAATTTAATATCCTCCTTCGATTTGGGTGCAAAAAAAATTTGCAGTTCTAATTAGTTTACATATATAATAATGCAAAAGATTGTTGCGTAATTCAAGTAAAAAATTCTAAAATGTGAAATATTTTTTTGAGGTGAGCCTTTTGGACGAACAAATAAAAGATTTTCTACCGTTTTATAAATTTGCTACCGAACAGGTAGCAGTTGGTATTCATGCCATTGACTTAACAGGCAAAACCATTATTTACAATGAAAAAATGAAAGAGATTGAAGGGCTAAATTTAACTGATGTTGTAGACCGTTCCATCTTCGAACTTTTCCAATTTGAACAACAAGAAAGTACATTGTTAAAAGTTTTGCATAGTGGCGAACCAGTATTACGAGCTAAACAGACATACTGGAATCGTAATGGCCAAGAAATAACCACTATTAATGATACATACCCTATATGTCTTGAGGAAAAACTTATAGGAGCAGTGGAGTTTTCTCGCGATATCACTGCTCTAGAGAGACTAATTTATCAGCCTTTAAAAAGGTACAATGAATCGATTACCCTTTCTAGCATTACAGCAGTTTCATCAGAAATGCAAGATATATTAGAACGTTCTATAAAGGCGGCACATGTACGAATGCCTGTCCTTTTAGTTGGAGAAGCTGGAACGGGCAAGGAATTGATCGCTGAAGGAATTCACAACCAACTCTCCCCAGTAAACAAACAGTTTATCTCTCTATACTGTCATAGTTCAGATAGTTTTTTAATAAAAAAATTTCAAAAAGAGCTTTCTGATATGTCACACTGTACAATATTTTGTGAAAGAATTGATTTATTATCCCTCGAATTACAAAATGAACTTTTGCAAATTCTATCTGCAAATGAAGCAGGACAAAACCTTTATATAGCAAGTATTGGCGAGGACCCAGTAGATCTTATTTCTTCGAATAAGTTAAGCAAGGAACTATATTATTATTTTGCCCAGGTAACAATCAGTATTCCACCTTTGCGCAAACGTACAGAAGATATCCTTCCTTTTATGTATGATTATTTTAATCGCTATTTAAACCGTTATGGCTCCACTATAAAGGATATTGAAGAAGAAGTTGTTCAAGCTTTTTTAAAGTATGAATGGCCGGGTAATCTGAAGGAATTGGAACTGCTCCTAGATGAAATAAGTTCAATGGTAACTACTGAACAAGTGTTAAAATTTGATATGTTACCTTTACACTTTAAGTTAAAGGTCCAGGATTTTAATGTGACTTCAGGAAAAGCAGAGGATTTTGTGATAACGTCGGATAAAGAATTGGTTCCTCTAGATGAATATTTACGATCCGCAGAAATGTATTACTTACAAAAAGCTTTAGATAAATTTGATGGCAATATAACTAAAGCTGCGGAAGCATTAGGCATGAGCCGTCAAAATTTACAATATCGAATACGGAAGATGAAGCGATAAGAGATTCTGCTTATACAAAATATTAAAAAAAACAAGAATGAGTTCATATTGTTGAACAACATTCTTGCTTTTTTTATACATAAGGATAATCTCTGCGAGAGCTAACCCTTTTTACAGTGCTGATTTTTTGATCCAGTCCGCTAATTTTTCCTTTAACGAATTAAACCCTTCTTCATCATGTTCATCTATACGATCTTGAAGTGATTTCCGAGGTCTATCGTCACGTTTTGGTAGTGTCGGTTTTTCCTGGAGTTCTCTCATGGACAAGCTTATTTTACCAGCCTCATCGTCAATCTCTAGAATTTTCACCTCTACGCCTTGCCCTACAGTTAAAAATTCTTCCACTTCTTTTACATACCCGTATGTTATTTCTGAAATATGCACTAGACCCTGTGTTTGCTCATCTAAGCTTACAAAAGCTCCGTATGGTTGAATCCCTGTAACTTTACCCGTGACAACATCTCCTACCTTATAATTTTGAGTCATGGTCCGTTCCTACTTTCTTATATACGTTATAGTCATGTTAAATTATAACATAGTAGGAAGTATGACGGCAAAAGTCACTGTGTTGGCATAAACGGTGGTCTCCATCCATTGTCTGTTTGTATTAGTTGAAAACCAAGAACGTTCTCCTGTTCATCAGGGTATTTCGTTAATGTAACAACTCCCTCCCCATTCAATTTTTTTTCAAATTCCATTTGTTTAAATTCCAGTCTAATATCTTCTATATGTTGATGTTCTGCGTTCATGTATTCATCTTTGGGTATTTGAAGGTGCCGATCATCCTTAATATATAACTCATACTGTGTTTCGAAATCCTTTAGCTGAGCTGAATAATAGTACAAGCCTACAATTTCTACAGGAGTGGCCCCTTTTAAAACTGTTTGATCATAAGTTCGTACAAAGGATATATATAAATCATGAACGCGCTGAAGTAGTTTATCATCCACTGGTTCTACTTTACTTATTAAGTAATCCTCTTCTCCTTGAATTCTCCATATATCATCATTTTCCAAACGGAGAAGTATATCATAGCTGACTTGACTTCCTTTTTCCTGTCCAATATAGGTTTTCAAATTATTATTGTCCGGGATTAAATACTCTTTGTTAAAGTATAGATTTTTTGCACTATCTCCAATGATATTTTGAAAAGTTGGGTTCTCTAAAAATGCTTCTTTTTTATATTCATTTTTAAAATCACTAGTCATCAATTCCCACATCATTTCATGGTTATCTTGCCCATCAGCATAATGATACAAGAGCGTGATATCAATAGGTCCAATTCCATGTAATACTAGGGGATTAAAGTTCTCATTGAACTTTTTATACAATTCATGAATTCCATACATTGTATAAGGAGTCTCTAAACTATTCTCCACTCCATCAGGCAGTATAGAAATCCAGTCTAATTTGTTCGTTTCTAGTTTGTTATCCAAGGCTAAGAGATAATAATCTCTTAGCTGCTCTATGTCCAATAGTTTATAGGTCTCATTGTATGTCCAATCACTTGATTTCATTGAAGCAACGATAGGCTTCATCATTGTAGCTAATGGTGACACACCCGGAATATTTACTAGTGACTCCCATGCCATCTGGGTTTCAATATTTATTTTATTGTCATCATTTAATATTTCACCAATGTCTGATGGAAAAATAATTTTTTCTGCTAACTCAAAGTAATAATTTTCCCAGCGAGAATGTATTGCCGAACCTTCGCTTGAATTTAGTAATGTAAATTCTATGCTAGCTAAATAATATCCTAATTGAGATAGTTCTTGTTCCTCTAACAAAGTGGCTATCCCGTGACCTGGAATTAACTCATACATTCCTAAATAGCGCGCCTCATTTTCATCTAAAATGGAGAAAAGGTCTCTTGTGAATAAGGCCCAATCAGGTATAATTCGAAATTCCGTTCCTTCCAAATTTACATCTAGTTTCAATCCTTCTTTAGGCAAAACTTCGATCATGCTTTGTATTTCTTTTGAGAGATTATATCGATTGGCAATGAGTACATGCTCACTTAGTCTTCCCTCATGTTTGGCAACTTTAAGAGCATCTTCATTATCTCGTAGAATTTGCTCATAGTAGAAAATTAAATTCTCCGTTTTAGTAACAAAATCATCTACAAAATAGGAGCTTTCTTTACCGTTTATTTTACCTCTTTTTTTAGCCACTTCTATCATTTCAGAAGGAAGATTTAATCCTTCAATAGCCAAATCATATGCCTCTTGAATAGAAATATCATCATTTTTCCCTTCTAAAGTCCCTGGGGCAATTTGGGAGGAAAAAATATTATCAGCGTACTGAACAAATTCTAATGTAGTAAATTCCGCATCATTCATCTGAAGAATTTTTTGACGTCTTAATCGTTCGTCTTTATAACGGCTTTTAAATTCTTCTATATCTTCATCGCTGTAGTTTTCATCACTAGTTGTTGTATTATCTGAGTCGGTTAGATATGTTGTTCCTAAAAGTCCAATCACTAACACACTTGCTACGCTCACTGCCCATACGGTAATTCGTTGCCGCTTTGATCCTCTGATTTTCTTTTCTATCGGAGGAACATTATTCTCATTTTCTATTTTCGTTAAAATTTCACCAGGATCAATAGATGAAGGCAATCGATCATAGGATGATTTTAAAAGATTTAAGCGTTCTTCTAATTGTTTATCGTCCATGCTTGACTCCTCCATTCACTTGTATAGCAGATTTTAATAATGCTTTTGCTCGCATTAACCGTATTTTTATCGTAGATAAGGGTACATTTAATACTTCTGCAATTTGTTCATATGATAATTCATGAAAGTAAAACATAATAATAGGATGACGATATTTTTCATCCAGTGCTTGGATAGCATTATGGAGATGCCGGTCTTCCTCAAACACTAAAACTCGTTCCTCCGCTGATTTCGTTGTATAATTTAATCCGACTTCTACGTGCAATTTCTGTTCCTTTTCCTTTTCTTTTGTTTCTTTTCTGTAGTAATCCCTTGCAGTATTTAAGGTGATTTTATATAACCACGTCGTAAACCGATCACGCTGAAATTGATGTAAGAACCTATATAGCTTCACAAATACCTCTTGAGTAACATCTGGAATGTCATGAACTTGAACACCACACTGAAATGCAAATTTTTCAACGGTTCTATGATGTATATGTATGAGTTCTGTATATGCGGTTTTGTCCCCTTTTTGCGCTCTTTCTATTAACTCGACCTCTAACATATTCCTCCCTCTCTCTCTAGTGCTCTAATGATGATACGAAAGATTATTGCAGTTTGTTTCGTAAAATAAATTAACATTTTCTCTAAATCCTCATGTACAATAAAACAGTCCTATTAAAGGAGGTATTTTCGTGACAAATCGGGATCATTTTGGATCTAAAATAGGATTTATATTAGCGGCAGCCGGAAGTGCAATTGGACTAGGTGCTATTTGGAAATTTCCTTATATGGCAGGGACAAACGGGGGTAGTGTGTTTGTTATCTTGTTTATCTTATGTACTTTACTAATAGGTCTTCCTATCTTGCTTGCTGAATTTGTAATTGGGAGAAAAGGTCAAGCAGATGCTGTCACAGGCTTCAAAAAGCTTGCTCCAGGCAAACCTTGGTTTCTAATCGGGTGGGCAGGATTTGCCTTTTCATTTATCATATTATCATTCTATAGTGTTGTTGGTGGGTGGATTTTATCTTATTTGTTCCGCGCCATTACATTTAGCTTAAATGGTAGTAGTGAATCATTCTTTAATGATCTGTTCGATACTGTGATTTCAAATCCATGGGAGGTATTAATTGCTCAGGCAACTTTTATCCTGTTAACAATTTGGATTGTATCTGGGGGTATTAAAGGAGGAATTGAGAAAGCTAGTAAATGGATGATGCCCATCTTGCTAATTTTCTTTGTAGTACTAGCTATTCGGTCCCTCACACTAGACGGTGCTATCGAAGGGATTAGGTTTTTATTTGTACCGGATTGGTCCTACTTTACATGGGAGACTGCATTACTTGCATTAGGCCAAGCGTTCTTCTCTTTAAGTGTTGGTATTTCTGGAATGATTACTTATGCATCTTATTTACCGAAGGAGACTAATATTAGCTCATCTGCACTTAGCGTCTCTCTTTTGAACATCGGTATATCCATTATGGCAGGTCTTGTTATTTTCCCAGCAGTCTTTGCATTAGGCTTCTCACCAGACGCAGGACCAGGGTTAGCGTTCATCATTATTCCAGCAGTATTTGATCAAATCATTTTCGGTCAATTTTTCTTAATTTTATTCTTTGTTCTCCTATTGTTTGCAACACTTACTTCTTCCATCAGTATGTTAGAAATAGTTGTATCAATTGGCATTAAGTCTAAATATGATAGAAGGAAACGGGCTGCTTGGAGTTATGGCTTCCTCATTTTCTTATTAGGTATTCCAAGTGCCTTATCTTTTGGTATATTAGCAGATGTTCGCATCTTAGGTATGTCGATTTTCGACTTCGCCGACTTCTTAACGAGTAGTATCGGATTACCGCTGGGAGCATTGTTTATATCATTATTTGCTGGTTTCCATTTTTCTAAGTCCACACTAATCCAAGAACTTAGATTGAATGATTTTCTACTGAATTCTTGGCATATTATTGTGCGTTTTGCAGCTCCAATCGCTATACTTGTGGTATTCATCCAAGGTGCTATGAAATTATTAATGTAAAAATTGTACTTTTTCTGACATTAATATCAAAAGTTTTAAGAGGAATTATGTTATAATATAATCATTAAGATAGGGGTGGGTTTAACATGAAAAAAGGTTTACATGAGCAATTACGTCAACTTAGAGAAGAGCGTAATATTACGCTAGAAACTCTTGCATTAAAAACAAGAATTGGTACTGGTAAGCTAGAAGCCTACGAATCAGGCGTTGAACAACCATCAGTTCAAACAATTCTAAGATTGTCCAATGCACTTGAAGTTCCAGCTTCTAACTTATTAGACGGTATTAAAGAAGCTTAATCAATAAAAAAAGCTTTCGGTTTAATAAAACCGAAAGCTTTTTGTTTTTAAATAATACATTTCATTTCATACTTTAAAGCGATTAGCTTATAAGATATCTCTACGCATTTTTCTAATGGAATCCATTCTTCAAAAGAATGTTCATAAATTTCTTGAATTCGTTTCGCTAAATCAGATGGATGGTCAATATTTTGTAGATAGGCAACAACATCTGCCGTTTCTGTTTCATATGCATTCTCTCCAATGTGGAAAGGATCCCATTTTTGTAATGTCCATACCGCTCTTCTATTCATTTCAATTGTGTCCATTTAGTTTCACCTTACTAGTTTTATTAGATAGGGTTATAATAACATAATAAATATAAATTGAAAGGGGAAATCACTTTGTCCATTTTTTCTACTGTTTTTAATCGTCGAAATACATATTCTGCAAAATGGGATATGTTAGAGCAAGTATATTCTATCAATAACGCTTCGGAAGTACTCCCTATGTGGGTTGCGGATATGGATTTCGCCATCCCTTCTGTTATCATTGAGGCATTACAAACACGTATGGAGCACCCAGTATTTGGTTACTCAATGGCACCTGAAGAAACAAAATCATCGCTTACTAAATGGGTTGCAGATAAGCATCAAGTAACTATACAAAATGAGTGGATTATGTTTCGCCAAGGAGTAATACCAGGAATAGCGGAAGTAATCGAAGCCTTCACAGAAGTTGGCGATAAGGTGCTTATTCATACTCCAGTCTATCCACCATTTACGACTATCCCTACAAATTTAGGGAGAGAAGTGGTTACAAGTCAGTTAATAGAAATGGATAATTCCTATGAGATGGACTGGCATTCATTTGAAAAGTGTTTAAAGAATGATGTAAAAGCTTTTATATTATGTAATCCACATAATCCAGGTGGAAAAGTTTGGAGCAAAGGCGACTTAACGAAAATGGCTGCACTTTGTCAGCAATATAATGTATTAGTATTATCTGATGAAATTCATTCGGATCTCATTTTTGAACCAAATAAGCACACTCCATTACTTAATGTAGCGGAAGATCCAAATAATATTATTACTTTTTTTGCTCCAACTAAAACGTTTAATCTTGCAGGTATTCAAGCTGCTGCTATGGTGGTTCCTGATGAACAAAAACGTAAAGTATTAGAGAACCTTGCGATGAGTCGTGGATATATGGGCTTAAATATATTTTCACTTACCGCCCTTCAAACCGCATACGAACAAGGTGGTCCATGGTTGGAAGAACTATTAGAGGTATTAACTGTAAACATGGATTACGTGATAGAACATCTTTCCAAATTAGAGGGCATTAAAGTTTCTAAGCCTGAAGGCACCTATTTGGTTTGGATTGATTACCGTGGGACAGGCCTTTCTGAAAAAGAAATGATGGATCGTCTATTAACTGTTGGTAAGCTTGCTCTAGAACCAGGATCCAAGTATGGAAAAGCGGGAGAGGGATTCTTGCGAATGAATCTAGCTTGTCCCCTATCCACCGTTCAAGATGGCGTCGAACGTTTTAAAAAATCACTTGAATAGAAGTATTTTAAAGCACAATCATTTCATAGTACTAAAAGACTTTTATGAATAAAAAAACAAGGCACTTTCTGTCCGTTTTGGTCAGCGAGTGCCTTATTTCATTTTCTATTTCTTACCCTTATTTATCTAATTTCTTCGCTATTCGCTTGAGATTCACATGCATATTATTGTGGCACCCTGAAGTGAAGTTCTATGACAAAATTGACCAAGCTTATTGTCTTTCGGCACGACGATATTGTAAATCACATGTATGGACTTAGTTTAGAATTTCTTGGTTTGAAATCATGGGACGTATCAACTGAGTATACAGGAAGAGAAAAATTCTTTAGATAGGAGAAGAAAAATTTCTTCCTAATAAGCAGATGATACTAGCTGATTAGCGTGGAAGGCAGCGACTTCAAATGGAATGCAAATCAACGACTCCCCAATTTAAAATAGCGAGCAAGAGAACATAAAATGTTCCATTGCTCGCTATAAAATACCTTTTAGGACTTTTTCAGAGCCCTCTGTAAATGGAGGGTCTCTTTGTATATGCACCTATAGTAATTGTCATACTATTTTAGAGACTATTTGTGAAGTTCATCTTTTTTTGCTTGCATAATTTTTTCTTCTAAAACTCTTGCTTTCTCAGCGTCTTTTCTAGATTTTTTCAATAACCATCTAAAAACAATTACACAAAGCGCTACTAAAACAACTAATTCGATTACAACAGGTATATATTCCGATTTATCTTCTGGGAAATACAAAAAAGCTAGATGTAAAAACGAAAACATATAGACACTCCTCTAATTATTTCTGCGTAATTTCCATTGAATCTATTGTGATATCGACTAGTGGCTTGTCCTGAGCGCCTTTCTTAACTGCTGCCATTTGGTCCACTATTTCCATACCTTCAATGACCTGACCAAATACAGTGTGTTTTTGGTCAAGATGCGGAGTTCCGCCCATTTCTTCGTAAGCTTCAGCTATTTCCTTTGGCCATCCACCATCGATCATTTGCTTAGCTGTTGCAGGTGGTTCAGAAGCTTGAACGATGAAAAATTGACTACCATTTGTATTTGGTCCTGCATTTGCCATCGAAAGAGCTCCCCTTAGGTTGAAGAGATTCATCGAAAACTCATCTTCAAATTCTGCTCCGTAAATACTTTCTCCCCCCATGCCAGTACCAGTTGGATCTCCACCTTGGATCATGAAATCTTGAATAACACGGTGGAATATTAAGCCATCATAATAACCGTTTTCTGCATGTGTTAAGAAATTCTCCACTGTTTTTGGAGCTAGTTCCGGGAATAATTTAATCTTAATCGATCCCATTGATGTATTCATAGTTACTAATGCTTCATTTGAAGCAACCTCTTTAGATAGTTGTGGATACATGATTATCTCTCCTTCTTGTTGGGTATCAGAATTAATAGTAGAATCTTCTTTTTTTAACTCTACTTTCGATGCTTTGGAATCATCTGTTCCACAAGCACTTAAAAAGCAAATAGTTGTTGCTATCCCTATAATTACTAATAGTTTTTTCATGAATCATTCACCCCAAATTAGTTTACCATAACAATACACCAAAATTCAGTGACAAAGTATCTAACTTTCTTCGACACACTAAATGTTCTATACTAATAATAGTACAAGCTAAGAAAACAATAGAGGGAAGGGATTTCAGTGAGCGTACAAAAGCGCAATTTTACGATCATGTGGTTTTCAATCTTTCTAGTTTCTGCCACGATGACAATGATTATGCCGTTCTTATCCTTATATATAAATACAATGGGTGATTTCTCGGAAGCGTATGTACAAAAATGGTCGGGACTCGTATTCGGCGCTACATTTGTTTCTGCATTTTTAATGTCACCTATCTGGGGAAGAATAGCTGATAAATATGGATATAAACCAATCTTAATCATTAATGGATTTGGGATTGCAATTAGTGTTTTGTTAATGGGGTTTGTTAATTCTGTAGAAGCCTTCTTTGTCCTACGTTTGTTTATGGGGATTGTCACTGGATTCATCCCTACCTCTTTAGCCTTTATAAGCTCTCAAACTCCAAAGAAAATTGCCGGAAAAACAATGGGTACTTTGCAAATGGGTAGTGTTTCTGGTACATTATTCGGTCCCATTATTGGTGGGTTACTAGCAGATACATTCGGTTTTCAATATACATTTATGATTACTGCAACAGCTGTCTCTATTGCGGCTTTAATAGTTCTTTTTGGAATACATGAAATTCGCAAAGAGAAAAAAGAAGGAGATCATGAATATTCCAGAAAAACTGTTATCTCCAGTATATTTCACCACCGTCTCGTGTTAAATGTTCTAATGATAACTTCCTTAATACAAATTGGACTTTTTAGTATTCAACCACTTTTATCTTTATATGTTTCTCAATTAACGAACTCGAAAGAAGTTGCCCTTCTTGCAGGTATTACCTTTAGTGCTACCGGAGTAGGAAGTCTACTGTTTGCTAGAACTTGGGGAAAACTAGGAGATTCTATTGGATATGAAAAAATATTATCCTTTCTTCTAATTATAGCCTTTGTTTTTATCGTGCCTCAGGCATTCGTCACCGAATTATGGCAACTGATAATACTGCGTTTCTTGTTCGGTATTGCATCTGGTGGATTAATACCAATTACTACCGCTTTAATACGAAGAGAAGCCCCTATCGAGGTTCAAGGTGAACTAATGGGATATAATACAAGTTTCCGTTTTTTAGGTAATATAATTGGACCAATGTTTGGAGGATTTATCAGTGGTTACATCGGTATTTCATCAGTCTTTTTTGTTACAGGTGCGTTGTTCTTAATAGCATTCGTTATTATATACTACGCTAGAAAAAAACCTCGAATAGATTTTGAGGATGTGTTAATAGAGGAAGAAATGCATGCAAAATTAACTTAAAGATAGCACACTTTCCATATCGAAAGTGTGCTATTCTTTTTATTAGAAAAGAGAATATATGCTTTGACATATTATCTGTCCAGATCCAGCGCCTTACCCATCGAGTCGTTACAAAATGTTTTTATTTTACGACGCCCTTCTCGCAGAAGAACCACGATGTCGTAAAATTTGCGCTTTAGTTATTAGATTATTAGAATTGGAGTGCAAGTTTATGCGACAAGCATTTGGATATATTATTGTTCTTCTTTGCTTTCCTCTCATTTGGATTTTATACTCGTTTATCCATAGCGAAATTTTAACTGCATCAGAGTTTAAAGAAAGTTTAAAAGAGGCAATTCCACTGAATACACCCGTTATTACATCTCCTATAGTACTGTTGGATAAAGATAAGGAAATTTTCTCAGAAGATTATGTTGAGTGGCGAGATCCCCTGCCATTAGAATCTATTCCTCTCTTCGTACAAGAGGTGCTTATACAAAGTGAGGATGCAGAGTTTTATAATCATATTGGCTTTAATTTCAGTGCGATTTTTCGTGCAGTTTTTGCCAATGCCGCCGCAAATTCCAGCGACCAGGGGGCAAGTACGATTACTCAGCAATTAGTGAGGCTACGTTACTTATCTACAGAAAAAACGTATGAACGAAAAGTTACGGAACTCGTCTATGCCTATGAGATGGAAAAACAAACAGAAAAAGATGAGATACTAGAGAATTATCTAAACGAAATATACTTTAGTAACCAAGTGTATGGAATTGGGGCAGCTGCAACCTACTACTTTGGTAAACCGTTAAATGAATTAACGGAAGCACAACAAGTATTCATAACCGCTATACCTAACAACCCGTCTCTATATAATCCTTTGGAAAACTTCGAAGCTACAAAGAAACGACAAGAGTTGTTGATAGAGGTATTAGTGAAAAACAACAAAATTTCTGCAGAGCATGGAAATAGCTTAAAAAACGAGCCTATTGTTCTTCAGACTAAGACAAAAAAACAATTGTATCCAGTTTATAGCACCTATGTGTTAGACGAGCTAAAGTCCCTGATCAGTAGTAACGAGGGGTTTCAACAGAAAATTGAGTCTGCCTCCAATGAGCAGCAGGCGGTGTTTCTAAAAAACGAATTACAAACTCGCGTAAACGAAGTAATCTCGCAAGGACTAATCGTGCATAGCGCATTAGATCCTCATAAGCAAAAAGAAGATGTAACATATATCGATAATCTCCTAGACAGAACAAATGATTTACAAGCTGCTTCTATCGTTATTAATAATGAGACAAGAGAAATAGTCAGTATGTTCGGCGGCAAAGATTATAAAAAGTTTGATTTTAACCGGGCTAATCAAGCAGTGCGACAACCCGGTTCAGCTTTAAAACCTTTACTCGTATATGGTCCCGTTTTTGAAACGACTTCATTAACTCCAAACAATGAGATTAGTGGGGGGAAACTATGTATTATGAGTTATTGTCCGCAAAATTATGGTGGGGCCATATACGGCAATGTATCGCTAAAACAAGCATTTCGATTTAGTCACAATACACCCGCTGTGCGTCTATTACAAACTGTAGGGATTGAAGAGGCATTTGCGAAATTAGAGCAATTTCAATTTAATCACTTAGTTCCGGGAGATCATACCTACCCTGCTGCTCTAGGGGGGTTAACGAATGGGGTTACAGTCCTGGAGATGGCTGATGCTTACACAGGCTTTATCAATGGAATGTATAAACCGGCTCACGCTATTCAAAAAGTAACGAACAAGAATGGCGATTCTCTATATGAATGGCAAAAAGAAAAGATCGAAGTCTGGTCTCCTACAACTGTGCATACAATGAGAGATTTACTAGCAGACGTGGTCGCTAATGGGACCGGCAAGGGCATAAGTGTGCAGTCCTCTTATATTGGGGCTAAAACAGGAACAACCAATGATTTTTATGATTACTGGATTACAGGGCTTACAGATACTTATACAGCTGCAGTGTGGATTGGTTATGATATGCCGAAAAATATGAAACCGATAGAATCGAAAAAGATTCACCATAAAATTTTTAATCAAATAATGAATTGAGAAAAGTCTATTTCTATCGTTTTCGAACGGCTCTGAATAGTTACTATGCTAACTGATTATTACCGAGTCATATTTAAGGGATGCTAGTTTGTTGTGACGTCCTTCACAACCTACCAGCATCCCTTTTTCTCTTCTTATAGTTGTTTCCGTCTTCTTTATACCACTCGGAGACACGTTAGCATGGATTACTAGAGAAAGGATACCTTCCTATTCAGTAAATAAGCTCTCTCTCGAAGATGAAATTTTGTTCGCTATTTTGCTTCTTTATATAATAATTTCTTCTAATCTCTACATACCTCAAAAAGCAGTATCTACAATTTTTCGAATGACGGACTCAACATCCTCCTGCTTTTTAATAACAAATAAATGCTCGGCTTCATCTCCAGCAGGAGTTAGTATATCGCCTTCTTTTGTTTCTACCTGTTGGCGAAAAAGTACTTCATCAAAAGTGGCAGCCACTCTTAAAATCGATGTACTACGCTCACTTTTTGTAATTCTCTCTTTTAAAACATGATCAGGGATCTCAAAGTTTACGAGGATACAAGTAAACCCTTTGCTTTGATAATAATTGATTAGTTTCAAACGACCATTCCGATTGCGATTTGAGTTACAAAGAATCATATGACAATTTGTCTCATGAACAGCATGATGAACAATAGCTTGTGTAATTGCATATTTTATCGTATTACTACCCTGCTTGGGCAATAAGGATTGGTAATGCTCATGAAGAAACTCCGCATGATTATCTTGATCTATCACAACTGAGTTGAGAAGCTCTTTTTCTAAAGCTTTGGCAAATGTAGTTTTGCCACTATGCGTTTTTCCAACTGTCATAATTACTAACCTTTTCATTAGACAACTCCATCGTCATATTTTAGAAATAGAATTAGATAGAAGGAAGGTATACTCGCCATTCCTTCCATGCTTCAAGGTAGGCAACCAAATCTTGAGGATGCACTTTTTTACAAATACCAATACGTGTATACAACTGAAATAGAACCTCTTCCAAAAGTTCCACCTTAGTAATGCGCTGTTCTTGATGCAACAATGAAAACGAAGAATATAATGTTTCTAGATTTAAATCGTCAGGAGAGGAACAAAATGCATATGTAAAATCATAAATCTTAGGACCAATTAATGGTGATGGGTCGATAATTCCATTTAATTTGTGGCTGTTAAATACGAAATTATGCACACCTGCATCTCCGTGAAGATAATATTTCTCTTGTTGGTATTCATAAGTATTTAGTTTATTTACTAAAAGCCTTACTCTCCTGTGTTCTTCGTTCGAAAATAAATCCCCGATATTAGCTTTCGCATATTCCAAGCTTTCCAGATTAAAGTCAGCCCATAAGCTTCTATTTATACCTGTTACTCTCCCACGGCTAAAATTCTCCTCTGCTTTTTCATAATGATTTATCAATTCTCCAACTATAATCTTCATCCATTCTGATTTAGATCCGCGATTTATATGAGTGTCTCCTGAAATATACGAGTAAACAATAAACTCATTAAATTCATCCGTGTAAAGTACATTTGGCAATAACTTAATGTTTTTATAAGTTTCAAGAAATCCATTAGTCGCGGCAACAACTTTAGGTTCATCTTTTTTTAACACATATAACGGCTTCTTTTCAGAAGATAATCTATATATTGTTCCATCAGTTGTGCCACTTTTTATCTCTGTCCATTCTATAACCTGTTCTTGAATGATGTGTTTGTTCTTTAGAGTGTTTATGATTTTGTCTATAGTTTCCATATCTCTACCCCACTAAGTCATAATTCATTTTAGCCTTATACTGCTTACTCCTTTAAATGTCCGTTCTATAGTATATCTAGTAAATCCTAAAGAAACGGTAGGCTGGCAATTATCCCATTGTATAGTTTGATAATTATATATATGACCAGAGCCATAAATAGACTCCAGATAATAATTTCAAACATAACTAAACCAAGTGTACCGATAAGACTCATTGAACCACTCAATTTATATACTACATACACAAAATATATAAAAGTAGTTAACAAGAATATAATAAGTAGTAACTGAATCGATTGAAATCCTACTAGAGAAATTATTGCCCCTATAAAAAAGATTACAAAGCCACCACGAGCCTGCGCCATTGTTTTTCCTTCATAATCCTTCGAGAAAAATAACATACCTATTTCATGAATGGTTTCAGCAATAAGTTTTAATGCCGAAAAAACCATAAAATAGATTAATGCCAAAATAATCAGTAGAAAAAGTTTTAGTTCTATATCAGAAAGAAATTCTCTCATCCCACTGTACACCCCGATCACCTTAAAAAGGTCTATAACTTTATTCATCGAGAATGTTGCAAAGGACAAACTGAATAATACTATTGTAATTAATGGTAAAAAGCCAAACACATAAGGGTTTTTCATAAGTGCTCCTTTAATTGATAAATGCTATTTTTGCGTCGATTATTGAAACAAGTGAATACTTTATGACATTTCCAAAACGTAGTTCTACTTATTTAACTAATCCTAATTATCATATCGAATGAAATAGACTATACGCAATAGTCCATGCAAATAA
Organism: Psychrobacillus psychrotolerans; assembly: GCF_900115805.1. Lineage (GTDB taxonomy): Bacteria > Bacillota > Bacilli > Bacillales_A > Planococcaceae > Psychrobacillus > Psychrobacillus psychrotolerans. The sequence continues at coordinate 214,313 of NZ_FOXU01000006.1, read as the reverse complement.
TAATTTTTTACGTTATAATTTGAGGTGCATATAAATACATACTTATCTGAAAGGAGGATTCCCCTTGTCCCTTATTTTTGCTATTTTCTTACCTATAATAGTGGCCTTCGTGATTCCTTTTCTGTTCAAGAAAGTTTCTAATATTCATACCGGCTGGTTTGTACTACTTGTTCCACTTGGATTGGTTGCCTTTTATGGTACCTATATCCCTGACATCATGGCCGGTAATACTTACATGGAGGAGTTTGCATGGATTCCATCCTTGGATATTTCCTTAGTTTCATATTTGGACGGGTTAAGTTTACTATTTTCTTTACTAATTACTGGAATCGGTATGTTAGTCGTTCTCTATTCTATTTTTTACTTGGATAAAGAAAAAGAGAAACTAGGAAATTTCTACGTTTATCTATTGCTATTCATGAGTGCAATGTTAGGCGTTGTCCAATCGGATCATCTCATTAGTTTATATTTCTTCTGGGAGTTAACCTCTATTTCGTCTTTCTTACTCATTGGATATTGGTATACAAAGGATCGCTCTCGCTTTGGCGCTTTAAAATCGATGATGATTACTGTATTCGGTGGGTTGATGATGCTTGGAGGCTTCGTAATACTAGGTATAATGGGAGACACGTTCTCTATTCGTGAACTAATCGACCAAGCTTCTACACTTGTCAATCATGATTTATTTGTTTGGGCACTTGTCCTAGTACTAATTGGAGCTTTTACAAAGTCAGCTCAGTTTCCTTTTTACATATGGTTACCGGATGCGATGGAAGCCCCAACTCCGGTAAGTGCCTACTTACATTCGGCTACAATGGTTAAAGCAGGCTTATATTTAGTTGCCAGATTCACTCCAATATTCGCTTTATCTGAAGTTTGGGTTTGGCTTGTGACTGGAGTAGGATTGTTAACATTATTCTGGGGTTCTATCTTTGCTGTGAAACAAACAGATTTAAAGGCTATACTTGCTTTCTCTACAGTAAGCCAACTCGGCCTGATCATGTCCTTACTTGGAATTGGGTCAATCTCCTATCATGTTACAGGAGACTTAGTAACCACCTTTACATTCGCTTCTTTTGCAGCAATATTCCACTTAATGAATCATGCTACATTTAAAGGTAGCTTGTTCATGATTGCAGGTATTGTTGATCATGAGACAGGTACACGAGATATTCGTAAACTTGGCGGTTTAATGAGCTTGATGCCTATTAGTTTTACCATCGCTATGATCGGTAGTTTCTCCATGGCTGGTATTCCATTATTTAATGGTTTCTTAAGTAAAGAAATGTTTTTAGATGCTACGCTTTCCTTACAGCAATTTAATGTACACTCTTTAGATTCCTGGTGGATTTTGTTTCCAGTAATTGCTTGGATTGCTAGTGTTTTCACCTTTGTGTACAGTTTGTATTTCGTATTCCATACATTCCGTGGAAAATATAAACCTGAACTATTGCCGAAAAAAGCACATGAAGCTCCTCTAGGAATGCTAGTGTCTCCTGCAATTTTAGCAATACTTGTAATAGTAATATTCTTTGTTCCCAACTTTTTTGGTAATACGTTTATAAAACCTGCAGTAGCTGCCATTCAGCCGCTTGCATATCAAGTACCTGCAGATGTTGGATTTAAGATTAAAGCATGGCATGGTTTTGAATCTACAGCATTGTATATGACATTAGGCATCTTTTTAATAGGGTTCCTCTTATATAAAACAATTGCTAAATGGGTTCCACTATACGAAAATATGCCTGCTAAGATTTCACTGAATAGATTTTATGATGGCCTAATGAATCTCTCAGACAAAGGTGCAAACCGATTATCTTCTAGCTATATGACTGGATCTATTCGTTCCTATTTAATCTACATGTTTGCAGCATTGATAATTCTGTTAGCTTTTACAATGTGGGTAAAAGATGCATTTGTTATGGACCTCACTAATCTAGCTCCAATTCAATTTTTTGAGGTATTAATTTCAGTTGTGTTAATCATCAGTACAATCACTATTTTAGTTACCAAATCTAGACTCACTGCTATCATTGCTCTTGGTGCTGTTGGATATACTGTAGCGTTATTTTATATCATTTTTAAAGCTCCAGATTTAGCATTAACACAGTTAGTCATTGAAACTGTATCGGTTGCACTTTTCTTAGGTGCCTTCTATCATCTTCCGAAATTGAACAAGTATGAAAAAGGGAAAGAAGATCGTCGTTTCCGATTGAATAACTTTCTAATTGCTTTAGGTGTTGGTGTCATGGTGACGTTGATTGCTATAGCTTCACACTCTCAAAAGCTTGTTGTCTCCATCTCTGAGTATTATAAGGAAACTGTTTACTCGGAAGCAGGTGGAGGTAATATCGTAAACGTTATTTTAGTCGATTATCGTGGCTTTGATACATTATTTGAAATTAGTGTACTTACTATTGCTTCACTTGGAATTATAGGAATGATTACTGTTCGCCTAGCAAAAAAGAAAGGAGATAGAAAAGTTGAAAACAAATGATTTAATAATCCAGACTACTACGAAATTAGTATTTTTCATCATCTTTCTATTTTCCATTCATATCTTTTTTGCAGGTCACTATACACCTGGGGGAGGATTTGTAGGCGGATTAGTCATGTCTAGTGGAATCGTTTTACTGATGTTAGCCTTTGATTTGAAAACTGTACAAGACATGCTTCCGATTAATTACACCTTAATTACTGCTATAGGATTATTAATAGCCCTATTTACTGCAGCAGGATCCATTTTCTTTAATGTTCCTTTCTTCACTCATGTCTATGATTACTTTAACTTACCATTACTTGGTGAAACCTCTATTCATACAGCTATGTTTTTTGATACAGGCGTATACTTAGTAGTGGTAGGCGTTACGATGAACATCATTCAAATGATAGGAGGAGATGAATAATGGAGATCCTCATGTCCATTTTAATCGGCTTTCTATTTATGGCTGCCGTCTATTTAATACTTTCTAGAAGCTTGTTACGTATAATAATTGGCACAGGTTTACTAAGTCACGGAACTCATTTACTGTTGCTGACTATGGGTGGATTAGGCGGGAAATCTGCTCCAGTATTAGCAGATGGCATCACTGATTATGCCGATCCTTTGCCACAGGCACTTATCTTAACCGCGATTGTGATTAGCTTTGGAGTGACTGCATTTTCTCTCGTTTTAGCTTATCGTGCATATAAAGTTGTTGGTACCGACAATATGGATTTGATGAAAGGAAATGAAGACAATGATTAACTTATTATTATTTCCTGTCCTAATTCCTTTCCTGTTTGCTGCTGTTCTATTACTATTCCCGAAAAAAGTGAAAGCGCAACGAATTGTAACGATGATTGGTTTACTATTTGCTTTAGCTTCTTCCTTTGTCTTACTTTACAAAGTAAAAGTAGATGGTGTACAAGCACTTACTTTAGGCAGTTGGGCACCACCATTCGGAATTACAATGGTCTCGGATATGTTCTCTGCAATGTTGGTTACATCTTCTCTACTTATTGCGTTCTTTGTAGTGTGGTATAGCTTTAGCTCTATAGGAGAGGCACGAGAAAAGGCTTTCTACTACCCTGCCATACTATTCATGCTCACAGGTGTAAACGGTGCATTTACTACAGGCGATATTTTCAATATGTTTGTATTCTTTGAAGTGTTGTTAATGTCCTCATATGTTCTAATTGTATTAGGAGGAGAAAAGGTTCAATTAAAAGAATCTATCAAATACATAATCGTAAATATTGTATCTTCCTCATTGTTTGTTATTACTGTAGGTTATTTGTATTCCGTAGTCGGAACACTGAATATGGCAGACATCTCTGTGAAGCTTGCAGAAATAGGTCCATCAGGAATTGTGACAGTGATAGCTGTATTATTCCTCATCGTATTTGGGATTAAAGGTGGTATATTCCCATTATTTTTCTGGCTACCAGGATCATATGCAGCGCCACCTATCCCAGTGATTGCACTGTTCGGTGCATTGCTCACAAAAGTAGGAGTATACGCAATTATGCGAACTTATACTCTGTTTTTCACCACCGATGTTGGGTATACACATACTTTGTTAATGATACTGTCCATCCTTACTATTGTTGTAGGTTGCATTGGGGCATTAGCCTATTTCGATGTCAAACAGATTATTATATACAATATCGTGATAGCAGTAGGTGTTATATTGTTTGGAGCCTCCGTGATGAATGAAAGTGGAATGATGGGATCTGTGTTTTATTTGATCCATGATATTCTCATAAAAGGCGCTTTGTTCTTATTAATAGGAATTATTATTAAGATAACTGGAACGTCAGATTTACGGAAAATGGGAGGACTCATGAAGCGTTACCCTATGTTAGGCTGGGTTTACTTAGTTGTTGCATTCGGACTGGCTGGTATCCCCCCTCTCAGTGGTTTTATAGGGAAACTTTTAATCGTACAAGGTGGTTTTGAAGGAGATCTATTATGGCAAAGTATTTTCATACTAGCTTCCAGTCTTATAGTTCTACTTTCAGTCATTCGTATTTTCATTTACGCATTCTGGGGGGAAGAAAAAGGAGAACATCTTATTAGTGATAAAAAGTACCGTCATTTATTAGCTCCTGCTATAACATTAGCTACTATTACTGTTCTATATGGTGTTGGTGCAGAATACTTGGTACCATTTATGGGAGATGCCACAAATGTGCTCCTTGATCCTTCTCTATATATTGACGCTGTATTTGAAGGGGTGAAATAATATGGCTTTTCAAATTTTATTGAATGTATTAATAGCACTTACTTGGATGTTCCTATCCGTGTCATTTAAGCCTACGACATTTATAGTCGGTTATTTAATTGGTTTACTAATGCTGTTCATGCTACGTAAATCCTTTAGCTCTCGATTTTATATGGATCGTCTGTGGGCTGTTGTGAAGTTAACTAGCCTTTTCCTAAAGGAACTTGTCATGTCCAATTTCTCTGTTTTAAAGTTAATCATCCAACCAACTATGCCTATTCGTCCGGCGATCTTTGCAATGCCGACAGTACTCGAACAAGATTGGGAGATTACCCTTTTGTCTAGTTTGATCACATTAACACCAGGCACCGTAGTTATCGACATTTCAGACGACAATAAAACACTATACATCCATTCGCTAGACTTTGAAGATATTGATGAAGCAATAGATTCAATTCGAAATACGTTTGAAAAAGCCATTTTGGAGGTGAGCAGATCATGATAACCTTTCTCTGGGTAATAGTAGTGTTAATCAGTTTGTCTATCCTCGCCTTTGTTTATCGTCTAGTAAAAGGTCCGTCTACACCTGACCGTGTTATTGCGTTAGATGCAATAGGAGTAGGACTTATAACGCTGATCGGGCTTATATCCATACTCTTTGATACCGTCTTTTTCTTAGAAGTTATATTATTACTAGCTGTTCTATCCTTTATAGGAACAGTGGCATTTTCTAAATTCACGGAGAAGGGAGAAATCATTCAACGTGACCGTAATAGCTAATATACTTATCATTGCTACAATTTCCTTTGGAACCATCTTCATCTTAGTAACTGCAATTGGTTTAATACGTCTACCCGATGCATTCTCCAGAGCTCATGCCGCGTCAAAAAGCGCCACTTTAGGGGTTATGAGTATTCTGCTAGGGGTCTTCCTTCATTTTTGGCTAATCGAAGGTCATTTCAATTCTAGAATATTATTAGGGATTGCCTTTCTCTTCATCACCGGACCAGTAGGAGGTCATATGATGGGTCGTGCAGCTTATCTATCAGGTGTAAAACTTTCCGATCAAACAGTCAGAGATGATCTAGCTGATGTGATTAAAAAGAAAAGAGAAAAGCTTCAATAAGAGCTGTTTAATATTAAATCTAACGAGCATGTTTTGAAAAAATTCAAAACATGCTTTTTTTTATGAATTAATAGTTTGAAATCGCGCTCTCTCGTGCTTTATTCGTAATATTTATCATAAAGAAATATAAATTTCCTAGAAATTATTATTTTAGCAAACTTTTTTACCTGATCACCCGTCTAAATAGTAGTATATTAATTTATAATGTGAAGTTGAAAAATAATAAAGGAGAATAACATCTATGAACAAATTCCCTAACAAAAAACGGCGCCTTTGGATTGAGGTTGCTTGTATTGGTTTAATTGCACTTCTGAGCATGAGCTTTATCCTACTCAGTTCCTCAACAAAGGGCAATGCAAACCAAACTAGCGGCAATGGAAAAAATACAAAAATAACAAAAGAAGATTCTACTAAAGAATCAGCTTTTCCTGGAATACTTATTAAAACGGAGGTGTCAAATGAAGAGTATTCGCCTTATTCAATACAATACCCACATAGCAAAGTAGAAGCATTCAATGTACATATCAAAAAATACATAGATGAACAAGTTGACACTTATTTAAGCACCATGCAAGAAAATAAACGGATCGGTAGTAAGATCCCTGGTGAATTGAACATCGCATTTGAAATATTTCCACATACCTCAGGCTCTTTTTCATTTGTTATGATTACCGGAATGTATACTGGAGGAGCAAATGGATATACAGAATTTAATACGGTTAATTTTCACCCCGAATCAGAAAAAATTATAGGGATAAATGATCTATTTGGAGATGATGAATCTAATCTGGTAAAGCTTTCATCACTTGTACGAGATAATATTAAGAAAGACCCCAGCCTGAAAGATCAGGTGCAAGAAGAGGAAATGTTGCTAGCTACCGAACCTAGGTGGGGTAACTTTGAACAGTTTGCAATAATAGACGATACACTTGTTATCTATTTTGATGAGTATGAGATTGCTAGCGGGGTGGCAGGTGCACCGATTATCGCTGTCCCCCTTTCCGAGTTAAACGAACAACTGCTTGCACCTTATAAGCTTGATAATTCAGTGGATAGATTGCCGAAACCTCCTGTAGAAGATAGTTCTGTGGATGTTCAAGTGGAAGAAAACAGTAAAGATGAGACTTCAACTCAAGTTGACCTACAAATTGATGATACTAAAACGAAGCGAGTTGCTTTAACTTTTGATGATGGACCAGATCCAAAAGTTACACCTAGTATTCTTACAACTTTAGCAAAGTATGATGCAAAAGCGACATTCTTTATGCTTGGGAGCAGAGTAGAATTCTACCCGGAGATTGCTAGCGATGTGTTGAAAGCCGGACATGAGCTTGGCAATCACACATGGACTCATGCAAAATTGACTAATATGACCACTGATGCAATCTTGGAAGAGGTTTCCAAAACAAATAACATCATCGAACAATCCACTGGACAGGAACCTACTGTTTTTCGTCCTCCCTACGGTGCTTTTAATGATGATTTGGTGAACATTTTGAACTTACCAGTTGTATTATGGGACGTAGATACACTTGATTGGAAACACCGTGATGCCTCTCAGTTATTAGTATCTGTGAAGAGCAGTGTTCATGATGGAAGCACCATTTTAATGCATGATATACATTTATCGACTGCTCAAGGACTAGAAGATGTACTTGTATATTTGATCAGCGAAGGATATACATTTGTAACCGTATCGGAACTTGAATGATTGATACAATGAAATACTGGAAAATTAATACTCGATTTTTAAAAAGCAAATTGGTAGAATTTCTACCAATTTGTTTTTTAAATAGGACTAGGTCATAAATAAATTCAAACGAACCTCTCACCTCTCCTTTTTCGGTCCCATTCGACATATCCCCCCTTCATTGGGAGAAATAATCGATTCTAGACCTCTTATTTTTACTTAAGCTTAATCTACACTATAAATAAAATAAAGCTTCTGTACCCAAGGATTAACCGAGGATACAGAAGCTTTTTTACCAGTATTAATTTTATTAGTAATAACCACCATAAAAAGGATATGGTGAATATGGATAGTAATTAGGATAAGGATAATATGGATATGGTTGCCTATATCCACCAACACCTCCGTATAATGCAGAACCTACAAAACTTCCGAGTAAGCCCCCTACAAACGGGCCACCAAAGCCTCCGAAGCCTCCTATGCCTCCTATGCCTCCTATGCCTCCAAATCCTGGACCTCTGTAACCACCATAGCCGGGTCCTCTATAACCTCCGCGCAATCTTACCATGTTACTCCTCCTTTCCCCTCAGTGTATGCCACTAGGGAAAGCGAGGCTGTGTGTTTGCCCTACGTCCTACTCTTCTTCTGCCATTCTTTCTACTAATGTTGCTAGTGTACGTACCATTACCCCCGTACCACCTTTTGGTCCAAAGTCATGAGCTGATTTTGTATCAGATGTACCCGCAATATCCAAATGAATCCACGGAGTTTCCTCCACAAATTCCCCAACAAATCCACCACCGAATATCATATGGCCATCTCCACCAGGTGAATTATTTAGATCTGCTACATCACTTTTACGAATACGTTTTTTATCGTTTTCAGTTAGAGGCAGTCTCCAAACGAATTCTCCTGTTTCTAATGAAGATTCCATGAATGTCTCGAAGAACTCTTCATTGTTCGTTAATGCACCGGTTTTATCGTATCCTAATGCTGTTATAACGCCACCAGTTAATGTCGCAACATCTACAATATAGTTCGCACCTTGTTGCTTAGCATATGTAACAGCATCTGCTAGAACTAAACGACCTTCTGCATCTGTATTTAAAATTTCAATCGTTTTACCACTCATGGATGTAATAACATCATCTGGTTTGAAGGCATTGCCTGAAATCATATTGTCTGTAGAAGCAATAATAGCAATAACATTTTTGTTTGGACGAAGCTCACCAATGATTTGCATTGCACCTAAAACGGCCGCAGCTCCTCCCATATCTCCTTTCATCCCAACGATGCCAGTTTTCGTTTTAATAGAGTATCCACCTGTATCAAAAGTGATACCTTTCCCTACTAACCCTACAACATCTGTCCAGTCGTCTGTTGCTTGATATTTTAATGCGATAAGTCTTGGTTCTTCAACTGATCCTTGGTTTACAGCAAGAAGTGCGCCCATTCCAAGCTCCTCAATTTCTTTCTTGCCCAGTATTTCAGTTTCGAATCCGTATGTTTCGCCCAATTCTCTTGCATATTCACCCAACTGAGTAGAAGTCAGCACATTACCAGGCGTGTTCACAAGAATTCTTGCTTCATTTACCGCATCTGCATAAATAGTTCCCACTTCAAAATACGAGACGATCTCTTCATCCTCTTCGTCCATCAAAAGTTCAATAGATGGCAGATAGTAGTCCGGAACATTAGAAGATGTTTTATACCCTTCATATGTAAATGAACCCATGCCAATACCTTCAGCTGCTAAATAAGCTACATCTGCTACAGTTATAGCATCCGTTGTAAATGAAGGAAGCCAGATTCCTAGTGATTCAGGTTTACTAACTAGTAATTCTTTCCCAACAAGGCCAAATGCTTCGCGAAGTCGTTCTTGTGTTAATTGTTTACGATCACCTATACCTACAAACAGTACTCTTTTTACGGATTCATGGTTAGAAACAGGAATTTTAACGATTTTCTTTAAATCGGTGGAGATATCCCCACTTTTTACCCAATCTCCAATATGCTCGCCAAAGCTCTTTAAGAAAGTATCCCATTTCGGTGTGTTTTCTACATGCTTTGAAACTGCCACTACAAGAGTTTCAGATTGTACTTCTTCAAACAATACTTCATTTGTATGGATGATCATTATTTTTCCCCCTACTATTTTCGGATATAATCTTATTATATAGGAACCTTACTTATTTTTCGACTAGTAGGAGTGTGTTATACTATCAATAATATAAGTTCAAAATGAAAGGCGGTGTCTACTTTGGCAATCCTCCAAAACACTCCACTACTAGCTGCACTTTTTTCTATTTTCTTTGCACAATTCGTCAAAATTCCGATTCACTTTTTAATGACGAGAAAATTAGATTGGTCGCTATTCACTTCTACTGGTGGGATGCCTAGTTCTCACTCAGCTGCTGTTACATCTTTATGTACGGCAATAGCTTTTGAAACAGGACTCGATTCAACATTATTTGCAGTTGCTACGGTATTTGCAGTAATTGTTATGTTCGATGCAACGGGTGTCCGTTTTCAAGCAGGTCAACAAGCAATTATGATCAATCAAATGCGTCTTGACTTTCAACTATTCGTTGAACAAACCAAAGAATGGTCACATAAAAAAAATGATGAAAAGTTAGAAGAGCTTAAAACGTTACTTGGTCATAAACCAATTGAAGTTTTTATGGGTGCTATAACTGGAATACTAATTTCCGTAATCATTTATAACTTTCTACTATAGGAAAAACCAAACAAAGAAAAGGATGGCTCCATTATGGAGCCATCCTTTTCTATTAAAACATCTGATATCCATTTTTTCTTAAAAATTTTATGACAAAGCCTGCTGCAATAGTACCAACGAGTCCGCCAGCTAATATTATAATATCAGCCGCATGAAGAGAAACAATTTTTTCCCCTAGAGCGGAGAAAGCTGAACCTGGTTTTGTAAAGTAATCAAAAAATCTAACTTCATCGATGATTAATACCACAACAATCGGATAAAGAATGGCCATGAACCATGTCATACGAAGTAACATATTCAATAAGAAAGCGATCCCAAAAAACATGACAAAAAATATAACAACTGAAAGTATCATTTGAACTAACATAAACTCCATATTATATAACCTCCGTAACATCTGTAAATAGTTTACCTTAACGGAGGTTAGTATTCAATGAACATATTTGTTTTCACTTTTTTGTCATACTTTCTTCACTTTCTTCCAGATCCATTACAGCAATTACAAGTCTCAGATCCACCTAAGCGAAGTTGGAAATATCCCTCCCCTTTGCAATATGGGCAATGCGTATTCTTTGTCTCTTTTTTTATCAATGTAATCGACTCCTCTCTATATTTCTTAATATTCAGATAATATATCACATACAAAATAATTTGTAAAGGAGTAATATAATTAGGAACAAAATGCAGTTTTCTACTTAGTAAATGGCTAAAACTAGCTCTAATACTAGTAGAAACTTAATAAAATACTTTTTATTTCAATTTACTGATGATCAAAATAGAAGCTCCCACTAAATTTTAGTGGGAGCTTCTATAGTTAACGGATATTATAAGCTGAATTTACCTTTTTTCACTACTAGTGGAAGTCCACCGATCATGTAAAGGGCACGATTATCGATTACTTTTTTCATAATTGATGCTTTTGTACCTGTCAGTTTTCTTCCCATTACATCCCCAATTGCGTCATGCTCTCCAAGAGAACATACAGCTCCTTTTAGGTTGGGTACAAATTCTTCTGTTGGGTTACCATTAATAAGAGCTACAATATTTTTAGCAACAGTTACTGCTTGTTGCATCGCAATTTGAGCAGTTGGTGGATATGGGCGATTAATAGCTTCATTAATTAATAAAGCACAGTCACCAACGATGAATACGTCTGGGAACCCAGGAGCTCTCATATCTTTTTCAACTTTAACGCGCGCACGCATATTTTCAATACCTGATGTTTCGATTAAGCGACTTCCACGAACTCCCGCTGCCCATACAACAGTACCAGCTTTGATAAATTCGAATTCTTCTTCGCCTTTTTTAATTTTTACGCCTTCTGGAGTTGCTTCAACTACTGGAGTTCCAATAGAGAATTCAATTCCTTTAGACTCTAATTGTCTTACTGCATATTCAACTAGCTCTGGATCGAATCCTGGTAAAACCATTGGAGCAGCCTCTACACAAACTACACGTACTTTTTCTTTCGGTACATCATATTCTTTGCAAAGTTCTGGAATACGATTTCCTAGTTCACCTAAAAATTCAATACCCGAGAATCCTGCTCCACCTACTACGATAGTTAAGCGAGTATCATCATGTATTTCCTCAGTAGACCAAGTAGCAAATTGATATTCAATATGATCACGAATTTGACGAGCAGCATTTACGTTAGCAATTGAAAGTGCATATTTATCTAAGCCAGGAATACCAAATGTTTCTCCTTCAAAGCCTAAACCAATAACTAAGTAGTCATATGTATACTCACCAGCACTCGTTGTAACTTTTTTAGTATTAACGTCAATAGCATCAACTGTAGCTTTTACAAAGTTAACTTTACTAGATTGGATTACGCTTTTCACATCATAGCGAACTTGATCGGGACGTAATGTACCAGCAGAAGCTTCATGTAACCAAGTGGATTCATAATGATAATCATTTTTATTGATCAATGTAATATCTGCTTCATTTGCACCTACTAATTTTTGAAGGTTTACTACTGTAGATAGTCCACCGTATCCTGCACCTAATACTAGAATTGTTGGTCTTTTCACGAAGATCGCAACCACCTTTTTATATTTTTTAAGAAAAGTTATTACACAAAATAACTTCTAAACGCTTCATCTTTGTCTATTTTCCGACAAAAACTCTTACTTCCTATATTAGACCTTTTCTCACATGATTTCAATACATTGTTATTTAATTGTAAAGGTCTGAAAATACTGAGATTGAGGCTCCTATCTTTCCAAAAAGCGCCTTAGGCTAAAGCTGAAAAATCTACTACAAAAAAAGAACATTTCCTTCTACAGAAAATGTTCTTTCCTCTATTAGCAGCTTTCCGGAGTTCCTTCTTTTTTAGCTGTTCTAAATGACGTTCCACAACCACAAGAAGCAATGGCATTAGGGTTTTCTATCGTAAAACCGCCCCCCATTAATGATTCTTTATAGTCAATGGTTGTTCCAGTTAGGATAGAAGCATCTTCTGTCGACACTACTATATCTATTCCATGCTGATGAAGTTCTATATCTTCTTGCTGTTTTTCTTTTTCAAATCCCATTCCGTAAGTAAGACCGCTGCATCCACCACCATTAACTGAAACACGAAGAGCAGAGCCTTCTTCTCCATTATGTGTCATCATTTCTTTTACACGGTAAGCTGCCGCTTCAGATAAAATAACTATTTGTGACATCTGAATCACCTTCCTTTTCTTATTTATATCATATCAATGTTATTACTATGTAGACAAGGAAAACCACTTGAATATTTACTTAGCTTTCATCACACACATTAGGTATAATGGAACTATATAACGTCACGTGAAAAGAGGACTAAAGATGGAACTTACACCCTATTATCAAAAAGACATTGAATGTTTACATTGTAAACAAAAATTCAAAACAACAAAGGTCCGCTCCAAATTTATCAAAGTTGAATCACACCATACAGATTTTCAACCAATATATGAAAATAAAGAAATAAATCCTTTGCTATATAACATATTCGTATGTGAACATTGTGGATTTTCATTTACAGATGACTTCACAAAGTATTTTGCACCAGGAGTGAAAGAAATAATCCAAGAACAAATTTCCAGTAAATGGGCACCTCGAACATACGGTAATGAAAGGTCGATTGAAGAGGGAATTATGACCTATAAACTCGGAATTCTATCCGGCACTCTTAAGAAAGAAAAATTTGTAAATATGGCCGGTTTAGCGTTACGTACTGCATGGTTATACCGTTTACAAGACAAACAAGAAGAGGAAATCCGGTTCTTAGAAATGGCACGTAATCGGTATGCCGAGTCCTATTCAAACGATGACTACAATGGCACACAAATGTCTGAGTCCCGTATGCTCTACTTAATAGCGGAACTATCGAGAAAAATCGGTGATATTGAATATGCTACGCGATACTTTTCTAAAGTAATTGAAAAACAAAATAGTTCTCTAGAACCGACTATTGTTGAAATGGCAAAAGATCGTTGGCAGGAAATTCGTGCGCAAAAAGAAAAAGAAGCCATAGGTTAGGCTCCTTTTTCTACTTTAAGAAAGTATAAAATCTATTTTGCAGGAATCTAACTACAAGAGATTCTCTGCAATGACTCCAGTGCCTTACCTGTCTAGGCAGACATAGGTGCTTGCTTATAATTATTATTAGAATACTTGTTCTACTTCTACTACTCCCGGAACTTCTTCTAGAAGTGCACGTTCAATACCAGCTTTAAGTGTAATCGTTGAACTTGGGCAGCTGCCACAAGCTCCTAGAAGACGTAGTTTTACAATACCATCTTCAATGTCTACAAGCTCGCAGTCTCCTCCATCTCGAAGTAAAAATGGACGCAATTTATCTAAAACCTCTTGAACTTGTTCATTCATTGTATCAGTCATTTCTATCGACTCCTTTCGCTATAATCATTATAATGTGAAGGAAGGAAAAAATCCAATAAAGAATTCCAAGGAGGTCATTATTATGACGTTTCAATCTATAAATATAGAAATTTATGGGGCTGATGTTGTTTGCGCAAGTTGTGTAAACGCACCATCTTCTAAGGATACATACGAATGGTTACAAGCTGCAATCGACCGCAAATTTCCAAATCACAAAGTTATTTTCAACTATATCGATATTGAAAAGCCAATTGAGAATGAAAAACAACAGAGTATCGCCGACCGAATTGCGGAAGATGAATTCTTTTATCCACTTGTAATGATTAATGATGAGATGATTGGAGAAGGGTATATCCAATTAAAACCAATCTATGCTGCCCTTGAGAAATATGGCTACACAGATTGATCAAAAAAAGCTTCCAAGTGCTCTCTAAGGAGCCTTCGAAGCTTTTTCTATTACCCATTATGACGTTTATACATCCACAGCAGACCAGACTTCATCAAACGTGCAATACGTCCAGTGACTGAGATATCCGCTAAATAGGCAAATCCTTGTTTTTTCCCAAGAGAGCCCATGAATCCTTTAAGCTTAATTTCTGGCATCTTTTCAGGAAGTGGTGCATCTTTCCAACGCGCTTGAAGGACTTTAACAATTTGCTCAGCTTGCTCTTCTGCTAACTGGGCACTTGGTGCTAATGGCAGTGATGCTGCGTCACCAACAACATATACATTTGGATAGCTTGGTAAGTCATGATACTGTGTTAATATAACACGACCGGTTTTATCTTTTTCACCAGGTAATGCTCTTACTGGTGCTGCTGGTTGTATACCTGCAGTCCATACAACTACATCTACAGGAATTACTTCTTCGTGATTGTATAATTTGTTTGGCTCTACTTTTGTAATATTTGAATTACTAACTACATCTACATTGTTATTATCAAACCACTTTTGTACATAATTACTTAATCGTTCTGGAAAATCTCTCAAAACACGTGGACTGCGGTCAAATAATTTAATCGATAAATCTGGGCGACTTTCACGAAGTTCACTCGCAAGTTCTATTCCGCTAAGTCCTGCTCCAACAATACCTACAACAGAACCAGATGGTAGACCACCAATTTTATTGTACGTATCTCTTGAACTACCAATCGTTTGAATGCTATAAGTAAATTCATCTGCACCAGGTACATTATGGTATTTATCCTCACAACCTAGTCCAATTACTAATTCATCATAAGAAACTGCTTGTCCATCAGCTAATAACACTTGCTTGCTATCTACATCTATTTCTAAAATTTCTCCGTATGTTACCTTTAATTTTTCGTTTTCTGGGAAAGCTACTCTAATGCCGCTATCTGGAGATGTTCCAGCAGCTAGTGCATAAAATTCTGTTTTTAAACTATGAAACGGTGTTCTGTCTATTAAAGTAATTTCTACATCATCAGGAATATTATTTGGCAATAAGCGAAGTAATATTCGCATATTTCCATATCCCCCACCTAACAATACTAATTTTCGCATAATATTCTCCCTTAAATTTAATGTCATCTCAAATTATAATAGATTGTGATACATTTCACAATAGAACTTCTTAATTGACGTTTTCTTTAAAAAAGAGTAGCATGACCATGTAGTGAGGTGAACAGCTGTGAATCCTATGGTTGAATTTTGTATAAGCAACCTTGCAAACGGGTCTCAAGAAGCATTTGAAATATTAGAACAAGACTCCAATTTAGACGTTTTAGAGTATGGTTGCCTGAGTTATTGCTCCCTCTGTTCTGAAACTTTATTTGCTATTGTGAATGGTGAAGTTGTAGAAGCAAATACCCCAAGCGAACTTGTCGCAAACATATATCAATTTATAGAGGACAACCCTCTATTTTAAAAGACTGTACTTTGAGCACAGTCTTTTTATTTTGTCCATTCGCTTAAAGATTCTAGAAAATAGGTAGGTTGCTCTGCCTGAAGCTTAACTTCTGCAGTAGAATTTACCCCACTGTTCACATGTACTGTGTCAATCCCCATATGAATTCCGGTCAAGATGTCTGTTTGATAATTATCGCCAATCATGACCATCTCTTCTTTACTAAATCCATATTTTTTTTGTATAAACTCTAACATAAAAGGTTGAGGTTTCCCCATATAGATTGGTTCTACTCCAGTAGAATGTTCCACTAACTTTGTAAAGGCTCCATTTCCAGGTAAAAATCCAATTTCAGAAGGAAAAGCATGATCACTATTAGTAGAAAGAAATGTAGCGCCCGCTCTTACGGAAAGACAGGCAGTTGCCAGCTTCTCATAATTAATGTGACGATCAATTCCAAGTACGACAACATCTGCCATGCCAGTTGTAATCGAAATATCTCGTGATTTAAGTGCATCTTCCAAGCCCAGTTCACCAATCATAAATACTTCTTTACCTGGCATAAACTCATTAATATAATTTGCAGCTGCAATAGACGATGAAATAATATGTTCCGTATCTACTTGAATATCCATTATGGCCAGCTTTTCCTGTAGTTGTTGTTGAGTCATAGAAGAATTATTCGTCACAAAAAATGGTTGGTTACCATTGCTTTGTAAATAATGAATGAATTTCACAGCTTCAGAAATTGGTGTTTTACCTCTATAGACAGTGCCATCTAAATCGATAAAGTATGCTTTATAATTTAACATTAGAATCCTCAGGTAAAAAGGCAGAAACTGGCCCTAATTCATTTACTAAATAAGTTTCTACAGCTTTTGGGAATGCCTTTAAGAATGGTAAATTATTCGTCAGAACTTCCTCTAATTTTTTGTGGTCCACCGCATAAAATTGGCGAACAAGCACTTTTCTAAACTCAATAACTTCTTTTAATGGTCCATCCATCTCAGCAGAAATAACTTTCTCATCCGTTAAAATATCGATAATATCATCGTATCCACCAGGATCACGCATGATAAACCCATCGATCATTGAATTGCCTACGTCGATAATAGATTCAATAATATTATGACCAATTCGCTCAAACGCTAAGTTAGATAATTCATCTACTTGCCAATCTTGTTTTGTTTCAATAAGGTTCAACAATTGGTTCATATGAGCCAATGTTAAAGCAATTTTTTTTCTATCTACAAAATACATGGAAAGGCCTCCTAATTGTTGTTCAGTTGATATATACTCCTATTCTATAGTACCATAATTCTAAGGTAGGAAGGAGTGTCACATAGTGGAGCGATTTTATTTGTACGATGATGTAGAGGATACTAAAACGAGATTTGTTGGCTTTACAGGAGAATCCCAAAGATATGATTTAGCTATTTCTCAAAGCTCTCGCTTTTTTGGAAAAGTACTTGTAATGGATATACAATATGGACGAGCTGCCATTATCGGAGCTGATGATGTGGAAGAACCAGGCTATCTCGAACATGTATTTAATAGATCAGAAGAAGAAGCAGTAGAATTACGAGATTATCTTCGAGAATTATTGAGTTAATATATAAATAGCTAGTTGTGGTTTCATATCACGACTAGTTTTTTTATTGCAGTAGAGTTAGAAATATTATCAGTTTATACAAATAGTTAACCCTTAAATCAGGCTAGTGTGGAGAATTTTTGAGGGATAGCCCATATCTGGTTGCAAAAGAAAAAACCTAGAGCAGATCATACTTGATCTTGCTCTAGATTTTCATTTACTTCTATTATAGCTTCGTCAGGAACAATTTTTGGAGCAACCCCTATTTTTTTTACGACAAAGTAGGCGCATCCAAAATTACAATATTCATATAAATAGTCTTTCATCGTTCCTATTTTCGTATCAAATGTAGCTTTATGACTACGATCCTCAAAAAAACCTTTAAGACGCAGCTGACCGTAACCCCAGTCACCCATAATATAATCGTATTTAGTTAAAATTTCACTATAACGATCTAAAAACGCTTCTTCTTTAAACGCCTCGCGATAATCCTCTATAATTTCATATGTAAAGCCTTCTGCAATTATCATTCAATCACCATCCATTAACTATTTGGAGTAGCTAGAAGTTGTTCACCTTGCAGTTGTCTTTGCTTAGCCGCAGCGTTTACCTGTTCATCTGCATGGTAGCTACTTCTAACTAGTGGACCAGCTTCACAATGGGAGAATCCTTTGCTCATCGCAATTTTTCGTAATTCTCCAAATTCTGCTGGGGAGTAATATTTTAGTACCGGTAAATGTTTTTTCGAAGGTTGCAAGTATTGACCAATCGTCATGATATCTACATTGTTCGCACGAAGGTCGTCCATTACTTCCAGAATCTCTTCATGAGTTTCCCCTAAACCTAACATTAGTGATGATTTCGTTGGAATACTTGGTTGCATTTCTTTTGCACGACGCAATAATTCGAGTGAACGATCGTATTTAGCTCTCGCTCTAACTCTTGGAGTGAGTCGACGAACCGTTTCAATATTGTGATTTAGAATATCCGGTTTTGCATCCATAATATTACGGATATTTTGTTCAATACCGCCCATATCAGAAGGTAAAACTTCTATTGATGTAAAAGGATTTTTGCGTCGAATCGCTCGAATGGTTTCAGCAAAAACTTCAGATCCACCATCTTTTAAATCATCTCGAGCAACTGCTGTTACGACAGCATGTTTTAAATTCATAACAACAACCGAATCTGCAACTCTTTCTGGTTCTGCCAAATCTAGCTCATTAGGTAGGCCTGTTTTTACAGCACAAAAACGGCAAGCACGTGTGCAAATAGCTCCTAAAATCATAAATGTAGCTGTTCTACGTGAACCCCAGCACTCATGTATATTTGGACATTTTGCTTCCTCACATACTGTATTTAAATTATTTTCACGCATCAGCTTTTTAAGACCCTTGTATTCATCATTCGTATTTAACTTAATTTTTAGCCATTCTGGTTTTCTTTGGTACTCTGTTTTCGTTGGTTTACACGATGTCATTTCATCCCGACCCCATTCTAAATAAACTAACTACACTGTTGTCAATGTAACATATTATTTAATTGCAAACAACCATACAAATACCAAAGACAACCAATTTTAAAACAACTAAGCTACCCTCTTACTCTTAAAATTCCAGATCGTGAAAAATAGGATAAGGATGACCACTACTGTTATAAAGCCAAACATAACAGAACCTGTAAGACCTAATACTAAATAGCCAATTGCAGCAATGACTGCACTAATAATGGCATATGGTAATTGAGTCATTACGTGATCGATTACATTAACTCCTGCACCAGTCGCTGACATAATTGTAGTGTCTGAAATAGGCGAACAATGGTCTCCAAAAACAGCTCCCGCTAAAACGGCCGCTAAAACAGGGAGTAATAACTCTGGCTCTACTACCATGATGATACTTGCACCAATTGGTAATAGTATCCCAAATGATCCCCATGAAGATCCAGTTGCGAAAGCCATAAAAGCTGTTAAAACAAACAGTAAGACTGGAATAACCCCTGCCGGAATATTATTATCTGTAACGAGATGAGCTAAATACTCACCAGTTCCTAAAGCTGTTATTAAAAATGAAAGGGACCAAGCAAATATTAAAATGCAAATAGCAGGTAACATTGAATTTATACCAGAAATAATTCCTTTCCCCAGTAAGCCCAAACTAGCATCTTTGTTTTTCTTGAATTGACGCGTATACAATAGTACAGCTAAAATACTCGATACCATCCCACCTATAAATAGAGAGAGCGGAACATCTGTATTTTCAAAAATAACAAATATGTCCATTACTTTTCCTGAAGCCTGATAGCCTGTCCAAAACATTGCAAAAAGAGTTACTACTATTAATGATACAATCGGAAGGATTAGATCCTTTACTTTACCAAAATTATTTTCCGGGAAATTACCTTGTAAATCACCTGGATTTGATTTATTTGGATCAAAAAGGACACCAGTTTCTCTTGCAAGTGTTTCATGTTTTTTCATCTCACCTAAATCATTGTCTGTCCATGCGGTAAAAAATACCATTGCAAGCGCAGCAATGACATAGAAATTCATCGGTGCCATTAACATAAACGCTTGCAGTGGAGTATAGTCTGTTACCGCATGGGTAGCAAAGATAACACCCAACTGACTTATTAGAAACGCACCCCAGCTAGAAACGGGAGAAACTACACAAACAGGTGCAGATGTAGAATCGATAAAATAAGCTAGCTTTGCACGAGAAACACGATGAGTGTCAGTAATTGGACGAGCAATCTGTCCTACAGCAAGTGCATTAAAATAATCGTCTACGAAAATAATAATACCTAAAAAAGCTGTAAGGAGTTTAGATCCGCGATTTGTTTTAATACGTTTAACTGCCCATGCAGCAAATGCAGTACTTCCTCCTGACAGACTAACAATCGCAGTAACCACCCCAAGCAACAATATAAACAATAATATATAAATATTATACATATTCAATCCATTATCCCAAAATGACGTGATAAAGGAATCCCAAAGAATGATCAATGAATCAATCGGCGAAAAGCTTTCTACTAACAAAGCCGCTGAAACAATCCCGACTCCTAGTGATAGTAAAACTCTTTTCGTAACAAGTACCATTACAATCGCTAGTAATGGGGGTAAAATTGAAAAAATCGTATTTTCCATCATAATTTCCTCCTAATAATGAAATGCATAAGCGCCTATGTAAGCTCCGACTAGCGTTGGAAGACTGACGGTAAAGGCGTACTTTGCCTTAACCGTCAGTCTGAAACGACTCGAGGGGCTAGGCGCTGAAGCTAGACAATATGAAATGCTTAAGCGCCTACTTCAATGTAGGCAGTCTGAATTCGCGATATCCTATCGCAACGACTGCATGACCTACACCTTATATACCCCAAGACTCGATGAGATATGAGCTGACACTAACGAAAATGAACAAGTGCATTATGCCTTAGAATATAAAAAAGCCAACCTAATATAAATATAGGTTGGCTTTTAGATAAAATTTCAAGCGAAAATTTTATACTTTGTAGCTCTCCATTTATACATATGTATAAATGACAGTGTTATTTTTGTTCAAAATAACCCCAACTAGATTTGACTTGACGGTCAACATCTAATTTCGGCATAACTTCCTTT
Organism: Psychrobacillus psychrotolerans; assembly: GCF_900115805.1. Classification (GTDB taxonomy): domain Bacteria; phylum Bacillota; class Bacilli; order Bacillales_A; family Planococcaceae; genus Psychrobacillus; species Psychrobacillus psychrotolerans. The sequence goes on along the minus strand of NZ_FOXU01000006.1, from coordinate 193,101 downwards.
CGTTTACAATCACAGTTGTCATTCTCCTGTAAACTACTCTTTTGTTATGCGGCCTCTACCTATTCTTATTCATTTCCACTAGTATAGCAGTAAAAACAATATTCTTAAGGATTTTTATTTTTCAGGTAATGGCAATGGTACTTCAATTGATGGAGCAGCGTCCCCGTCTCCTCCTGTGTAAATGTAAGGAACCTGGCCTTGCACGATTCCCATTGCCACAGGTATACTCTGTTCCACCGTACTCATCTTACTTGCCAGAGGAACTATTATTTGTACATTTACCGTAATGTGGATATTAACCTCCACATAAGCATTGTTTATTCCAAACTTAGTAATAGAAGGAACTACATTCGATTGAACATTTCCGATAACGTGAAAGCGTATAGGAATTTTAGGGCCTAAGTTACCTATGATGGGGATATTCGTCGCTTGCCCAATCGGAACGAAGAATACAACTCCCCCCTGATCCTCCATCGTTTGTTTATCGTACTCGATGTCATCTAAATACGGTAGGCTAGAAAAGTTCCCCTGCTCAGCCTGCTCCAAATGAGACTGAACTAACTGATTTGTATCAGATAGTATACGATTTATAATTTCTGTATTAAATCGAGTTGTTACCATTGTAGTACTGTCTGATGGCACCTCTTCGATTATGTCATTTACATCGAGCGTATTTGAAATTCTTGAGTTAATTGCTTTATTTATTACCATGGATGCTATTTTTGTTGTTTGTACTTCTGCATATTCCAAATAGGTAGCTGTCAATTGTTTATTAATATAATAGATGAGGCCTCCCACTGACAACATAAAACAAACTAAAAAAATGGCTAATTTCCGCTGATTAGTAAAGAAAGTCAATCGTTTTTTCTTCTTTCTATAGAACAAAAACAATCCCCCTAATTACTACTTATGTAAGAAAGAGGATTTTCATGACTCATATTCACTTTTTTCAAGCTGACCATACCATTTCACAATATCTCGAATCATTTCTGGCATAAAATACTGTTTGGGAGCAAATTTTAAAGACGGATAAAAGTAACCAAATGTAAACATATCTAAAGTTGCCAATGTATATACTTTTTCTAGTTCAATAGGAGATTCATTTACTAGAACTATACCACTTTCTAACTCTATTAGCTGTTCATATAATATGACCCCAAGGTATTTACCTCTGAACCCTAACCCTTTTACTTCAAGCGTTGGCCATTTTTCATTTTTCCCTGTTCGGATAACTTCTAGTAGTTCTGCACCGGTTAATGTAATAACACAAGGATTTATCGGATGAGGCAAACATTGATGTAGATCTCTTGCAGTAATCGGCCCCTGTTGAAGATCCTTTAAGAATATCCCCGCTGGAAACATGGCACAATCCGCTTTTGTAAAAGCTAGAAGTGCTTTTCCGAAAAAGCGGGATAGATCCGATTCCTTAAACCAATCCTTCTTCAATAAAAAAGAATTATAAAAAGCAATATTAGACATCTCCGCTATTCCTTCATTTTCCCAAGCAGTCTGTAAATCGTTTGAATATAGTGGAACTGGTAGTGCTTCCGTAGGAAATAAAACTGCCTTCTTCGATTGGATAACTTTTGCTACATGATCAAATTCCAACGTGACAAGTCCGACATTCATACCGAATTTACCGGTAGCAGCTTGCAACGTGTTCCCAATTACTTTACCTTTTTCAAACGTGTGATGTGTATGTGAACCCAATATCACATCAATTTGTGGTATTTCCAAAGATAGTATTTCATCAAGTGATTTCCCTAAATGTGACATACAAATAAGAACATCTACTTGCGGACGAAGTGTATTACATACCTCTTTCAGTCGGGTAATCGGCTCTTGAATTTGCCATCCCAATTTTTCATAGTAAATACCATAGTCAGCAGTTGCCGCAACAATGCCAATCCGTATACCAGTTGGTGTTACATGTATTTTGTGGGGTAATACCCAAGAAGGAATATTTCCTCCTAACTCCGTGAAATTGGAGACAATCACTTCAAAATTAGCATCTATGTACAACGTTTCTAATTCTTCATGACTTAGGGTAATGCCTTCGTTATTTCCTATCGTTACATAATCATACTTGGCATCATTTAGAAGATGCACATTTCCCTTTCCAAGTGTACCCTCTGTATATATATTCGAACGATCTAGATGATCTCCAATATCTAATGTTAAATAGGAAGCCTTGTCACCAAGGTTCTTCCGAGTATCTGAGAGAAATTGCTGAATAGCGGGCCAGTTTTCTAGATGACTATGCAAATCATTTGTGTGGAATATATAAATCGTCTCTCTCATTCTTTGCCCACCCTATCCATTACATATTTTACGTTAAAATAGTCCTTCTATAATCGATCGTATACCTAATAATAAAAGTACAATTCGTAAAGCCAAAACTAGTGTATCTGAGTTCAACTTTTTATTTAACTTTGCTCCTATCTTAGCTCCGATATAGGCAGCAGGTATAACCGGAATCGTATACAACCACGGTACATTTCCTAATGAAATATGTGTGACAGAGTTCACTATAGACGACAGAAATACCATGAACATAGACGTACCGACAGCCACATGAGGCGGAAACAGGAATAATAATATCATCGCTGGTACGAGTATAGATCCTCCACCAATACCAAATAGACCCGATGCGAATCCAACACCAAAAGTTAATAATAATGCGAACCAAATTGGATATCCATATACAAATGTTTTATCGCCATCATTAAAGGTTTTCTTTTTCCCATTTTCCACAAACCATCGAACAGGACTTAAACGATCTCTTACCAACAATAAAGTAGATAAAATAACAAGTAAGATACCAAAGTATAAATTAAAAGAAGGTAAGTCCAGTCCTTTGTTTACAAATGCTCCGAGTATAGTACCAGGAATACTACCAATGAAAAAAATAAATCCACTTTTAAAGTCGACCGTTTTGGTTTTCATATAGGATAGAGTAGAAGAAAGTCCTGTGAATATCATCATAACCACAGAAAGACCAACAACGCTTTGCGGAGTAATATTTGGTATTAAACTAAGAGAAGCTCCAAAAAACAAAATAGCCGGTACTAAAATAACGCCTCCACCAAGGCCAACCAATGCTCCTACAATTCCAGAGAAAAGTCCACTAATTGCTAGTATAATCCATTCCATTTAAAAATCTCCTTCAAAAAAATCTAATTGTTTTGGAGCAAGTCCTTCAAAATCTATTCCTAACATACTTTGAAATGTTTTGGCATTACTGGCTGCATGACCTCCAGAGTTATTATTAAACAACACAACAACCTCTTTTGCCTGCTTCTCTAAATACTCACAAATACCTTTAATAGATGAAAGCTCTTCCTTATTATAATCGTATAGGTATCTTACTTCTCTCCACTTCACATTATTGCCCGGATTAACCCACCCATAAGTATTTCTACCATGTAATCTTACGAGTACCTTGTTCGTAGTTGCAATTGGAACTAAAGGAATACTACCATCCCCAGCCTGCGGTTCATCACAAACACTATGATGAAGACCATTCTCTTTTAAAAAATGAAGTGTAGAATCTTTATATTCAGAAGAATACCAAGATTGGTGACGAAACTCAATAACCACTTCAAAGTCCTTTAGTTCTTCTCTCACTTTACGTATATATTGTACATTTTCTTTTGTGCATTGGAACCAAGGAGGAAATTGTGCAAGTATCATTGATAGCTTTCCCGAATTTTTAAATGGCATAACCGATTGTCGATATAATTCAAACATTTCTTCGATCGAATCAAAAGGAAAATCACCACGTAAATGACCCGTGATACCTTGATAAGTTTTTACAACAAATTGAAAATTATCTGGCGTTTCTTTAATCCACTTTAAGCTATTTTTTATTGGTTGAATTGCATAGAATGCTGCATCTAATTCCACCACTGGAAAATGTGCACTGTAATCTTGTAACCTTTCTCTTGCCGAGGATACATACAAGTCAGGATGATCCCCCCATCCTGTTAGGCCTATTTGAATCATTTACAACACCTCACTATTATTACTATAATAGCATAATCACTCAGTTGGGTGTATTCAGCTGTATGCACTCCACGTATTAGCGTATTTACCCCCAAAGGATGAAAAGATGGATAATAATTTTTTATTTAGCTAAAATATATAAGTGTCGTCGTTACATATAGCCCATTACGCTTTTTTGAAGCAAAGGGAGGAAATAACATGATGAAAGTAGATGTATGTATAGTCGGTGCAGGTCCTGGTGGTGCCCTTCTAGCGTATTTATTGGCAAAGAAAAATATATCTGTTGTATTAATAGAGCGAACAAATCAAATCGGAAAAACGTTTCGTGGAGAACATTTGAATGAAGAAGGCGAAGCGATTCTAAAAAAATATAACTTATTTGACGAAATAGAAAAGCTCGGACTTTTACGAATGAAAAAACTTGAATATTGGCAGCATGGGGAAGTATTTAAAACTATTTTACCTCATCCCGAGATCGGACATCTTGGTATTCATGTTCCTCAAGCACATTTACTACAAGTATTGATAGACGCTGCAAAGAAATATACAAACTTCCATTTAATGCTGAATACAAAAGTTGATGAACTTTTACAAGATGAACATGGCTCCTACACTGGAGTAAAAGCATCCGAAAATGGAGAAGAAATTATTATTGAAAGTGAATTGGTTATTGGTGCAGATGGTCGTTATTCGACCGTTCGTAAGAAAGCTGATCTGGATGTAACTATTCGAAAACACGGATATGATTTACTCTGGGCTAGAATACCCGCACCTGTAAATTGGGAACCGTCTATTAGGATGACTTTAATTGGAGGGAAGCAAATTTCCCTATTTACACAGGCAAAGGGTTATATACAAATTGGTTGGAATATCGAAGAGGGTTCTTTTGCAACACTTAGAAAACAGCCTTTTACTCCATTTATCGAGCAACTCATAATGGCTTTTCCAGAACTTGAACAAACCGTTCGAGAAAACATTCAATCTTGGAAGGATTTTGTTCTATTAGATGTGTATAGTAGCTCTAGTGAGACTTGGGGGAAAAAAGGGTTGGCTTTAATCGGAGATGCAGTTCACACGATGACTCCTACTGGAGCATTTGGGTTAAACAGTGCTCTAAAAGATGCGGATTACTTCTCTTCTTTAATCGACAAAAATACAATTACCTCTCTTAATACTGCTGATTGTGCTTCAGTAAGGAAAAAAGAAGTTGCTAAAATTCAAGCTATCCAAATAGAGAAAGAACAATCTTTTGCTTCTCAGTTTGTTGTGATGGTTTAAAAATAGACAGAACCAGTCAAATTACTTTGACTGGTTTTTGCATACTATCATTTAAACGTAACTTTTCTATGCGCAACTGGAGTATCCTTAAATGCCTGCAATAGTCCATCCTTCTCAATCTGTTCTTTCCATACTTCTTTATACGTAAGTTTTACATTTAGTTCGCTCTTCAAGGGGGAGAAGGACAAAGTAACGACTTCATCGCTTTCCCAGCTAGCTATAATTGGCTCCTGCATGACGAATAGGAATAATTGTGGAAATCCATTTTTAAAAAATGGATGCAATTTATCGTTGTTTCCTGGCTCGTGTAAACAAATAAACAAAGATAGAAAATCTGAAAACTTCAGCAGATCTAAATGATACATTAACGTTTCTTTCTTTTTCTCATTGCCGACAATTCCTAATTCATCATAAAGTCGATCCTGTCTTTGCTTTTCTATATCCCAAAATTTTTGAACTGCAGTTTCATCAGCATCTTGGACAAAAGAGGAGTAATGTAAACTACACAATAAACAAGCATACTTACTCATTCCCTCCACTTCATCTAATCCTTTTTCATAAAAAGAAATCTTAAGATCTGTAGGATAATCTATAAACGAGAAAGGCTGTTCTAATTGATCATTCCATACTGGGGACTTATCCGGATCTATCCAACCACGGTCATGCTCTTGAATGGCGAGAACTACTTCCTGCACATCTTTAGAATCGTAATAAAAATCATCTTTACAATGTTCTGCTATTTGCTTGGAAACTTGTGCATGATCATCTTGAGTAACCATGACATAGCTTTTTTCTCTTTCAAATACAATCATTGTCGATACCTCTCTTTACAAAATACTTCTACTACTTTCTGAGTACCACTTAATAGTTATAACCAAACCTAATAGTTTTTAGCAATTTGCCTATTTAGAGGATAAAAAAATGCAGCAAGGTGAAGTACACCCTGCTGCATTTATATAATTGGATTAACCGATAGAGCCTTCCATCTCAAACTTGATAAGACGGTTCATTTCTACAGCATATTCCATTGGAAGTTCTTTTGTAAATGGTTCGATGAAGCCCATTACGATCATTTCAGTTGCTTCTTCTTCACTAAGTCCACGACTCATCAAGTAGAATAATTGTTCTTCAGATACTTTTGAAACTTTTGCTTCATGCTCTAAAGAAATATTATCATTCAAGATTTCGTTGTAAGGAATTGTATCAGAAGTAGACTGATTATCCATGATTAATGTATCACATTCGATATTCGCACGTGCACCAGTAGCTTTACGGCCAAAATGAACGATACCACGGTATGTTACTTTACCACCTTGTTTAGAAATTGATTTCGAAACAATAGTAGAAGAAGTATTTGGAGCTAAATGCATCATTTTCGCACCAGCATCTTGGTGTTGACCTTTACCAGCAATTGCGATAGAAAGAGTCATACCACGAGCGCCTTCACCTTTTAAAATAACGGCTGGATATTTCATCGTTAATTTAGATCCAATATTTCCGTCAATCCATTCCATCGTTGCATTTGCATCACAAACTGCACGTTTTGTAACTAAGTTATAAACGTTGTTTGCCCAGTTTTGGATTGTTGTATAACGGCAATAAGCATCTTTTTTAATAATGATCTCAACAACTGCACTATGAAGTGAATTTGTTGTGTAAACAGGAGCTGTACATCCTTCTACATAATGTACAGAAGCACCTTCGTCTACAATAATTAGCGTACGTTCGAATTGACCCATGTTTTCAGAGTTAATACGGAAGTATGCTTGTAATGGTGTTTCCACTTTAATGCCTGGTGGTACGTAGATAAACGATCCACCCGACCATACTGCAGAGTTAAGTGCAGAGAACTTATTATCGGAAGAAGGAATTACTGTTCCCCAATGCTTTTTGAAAATATCTTCATTTTCACGAAGTGCAGAATCAGTATCCTTAAATATTATACCCAAGTCTTGAAGCTCTTGCTTCATGTTATGATATACAACTTCTGATTCGTATTGTGCAGAAACACCTGCAAGGTATTTTTGTTCTGCTTCTGGAATACCTAATTTATCAAAAGTAGCTTTGATTTCTTCTGGTACTTCATCCCATGAAGTTTCTGTTTGTTCAGAAGGCTTCACGTAATACGTAATTTCATCGAAGTTTAATGACCCTAAATCTCCACCCCATTGAGGCATTGGTTTTGAGTAAAAAATTTCTAACGCTTTTAAGCGATAATCTAACATCCATTGTGGTTCTGATTTCATACGTGATATTTCTTCTACGATTTCTTTCGTTAATCCACGTTTAGAACGGAAAATGGATACGTCTTTATCGTGGAAACCATATTTGTAATCACCAATTTCAGGCATTTTTTTAGCCATCGTATTTCCTCCGTTCGTCTGTTATTCTTTTTCTTCTGAAACGCCTTTTTCCATTGCCTTCCAAGCTAAAGTTGCACACTTGATACGTGCTGGAAACTGAGAAACACCACTTAATGATTCTATATCTTCAAGATCTAAAGAGTCATCATAATCTTTCCCAAGCATCATTTCAGAAAAAGTACTAGAAAGTTGTAAAGCTTCCTCTACAGACTTTCCTTTAACTGCTTGTGTCATCATAGAAGCAGATGCCATAGAAATCGAGCATCCTTCTCCATCAAATTTCGCATTTTGAATTTTACCATCTTCCACTTGAAGTGTTAAATGGATGCGATCTCCACAAGTAGGGTTATTCATATCAATTGTCAAAGCGCCATCCTCGATACTACCTTTGTTACGAGGATTTTTATAATGATCCATAATGACACGGCGATAAAGTTGATCTAAATTAGAAGACATCGTTAAAATACTCCTTTGCTGAAAGCAATCCAGTAACTAGACGATCTAAATCCTCTTCTGAATTGTATATATAGAAACTAGCACGAGCAGTTGCCACACATTGCAACCATTTCATCAATGGTTGTGCACAGTGATGTCCTGCACGAACTGCAATTCCACTCATATCTAAAACTGTTGCAACATCATGTGGATGCACATCATCTAAATTGAATGTAACAATTCCTGCACGTTTCGCAGGATCGACAGGACCATAAATGGTTAACCCTTCAATTGTAGACATTCTTTCCATGGCGTAAGCAGCTAACTCATGTTCATGCTTTTCAATTTCATCTAAGCCAATTTCCTCTAAGAAATCAATTGCAGCTCCAAGACCAATAGCACCAGCAATTATTGGTGTTCCCCCTTCAAATTTCCAAGGAAGTTCTTTCCACGTAGAATCATACAAACCTACGAAGTCGATCATTTCCCCACCAAATTCGACTGGTTCCATTTTATCCAATAAAGCTTCTTTTCCGTATAGTACCCCTATTCCAGTAGGCCCACACATTTTGTGTCCAGAGAATGCAAGGAAGTCACAATCAAGTGCTTGAACATCTAATTTTAGATGTGGTGCAGCTTGAGCACCATCAACTACCATTACAGCTCCATGTTCATGTGCAATTTGCGTAATTTCTTTAATCGGATTCATGGTTCCTAAGACGTTCGATACATAAACGATTGACACGATTTTAGTTTGGTTAGTAATAGTTTCTCTAACCTTCTCTAAAGAAAGTGTACCATCAGCTTCTAAATCAATATATTTTAATACGGCACCTGTTCTCTTAGCTAGTTGCTGCCAAGGAATAATATTGGAATGGTGCTCCATATGCGTAATAACAATTTCATCGCCCTCTTTTAGGTTAGCTTGGCCGTAGCTCTGTGCCACCATATTGATAGCGGTTGTTGTACCACGAGTAAAAATAACTTCTTTAGTAGACTTAGCATTAATAAATTTTCGAACCTTTTCACGTGCTCCTTCGTAACTATCCGTCGCTCGGTTACCCAGCGTATGAACACCACGATGCACATTTGCGTTTTCAAATTCATAATACTTTTTGATCGCTTCTATTACTTGAATTGGTTTTTGAGAAGTAGCCCCATTGTCTAAATAGACTAATGGATGACCGTTAATCTCTTGGTTTAAAATCGGAAAATAGCTTCGAATCTCTTTAGTATTGAGCATTAGCGAACTTTCCTTTCAATAACCTCCGTCAGTTGCTTCTTCACGCCTTCTATCGGTAATTCGTTTACGACAGGAGCAAGGAATCCATGAATTACTAGACGCTCTGCTTCATGTTGAGAAATACCACGGCTCATTAAATAGTACAACTGAAGTGGATCTACTCGGCCAACTGATGCTGCGTGACCTGCTGTTACATCATCTTCATCGATTAAAAGAATAGGATTTGCATCTCCACGTGCTTTTTCGCTAAGCATTAATACACGAGATTCTTGCTCTGCGTTAGATTTAGTAGCACCATACTCAATTTTACCAATACCATTGAATATAGATGATGCTTCGTCTTTCATAACGCCGTGCTTAAGAATTTGACCTTCCGTATGTTTGCCCCAGTGGATTACTTTTGTTGTAAAGTTTTGCTTTTGTTTCCCGCGACCTACAACAACCATTTTCACATGACCTTCTGAATTATCTCCAACTAAATGTGTTGTATTTTCAGAAATAGTATCACCATCATTCATCATACCAAGTGCCCATTCAAGAACTGCATCACGACTTGTTACACCACGACGATTAACGTATGTTGTAAATCCTTCTGCTAGAACATCAACTGTTCCAAATGTAACTCTTGAATTGTCTTTGGCAATGACTTCCGTCACGATATTAGCTAATCCTTCTGCATGATCCACAGTAGATAAGTAGTTCTCTACATATGTTACAGAACTATTTTCATCAGCTACTAGTAAAGTGTGATTGAAAAGAGAAGCTGTTTTATCATCATGTAAGTAAATAACTTGAATTGGTTCTTCGATTACTACATTTTTAGGTACGTATAAGAATACACCACCGTTTAATAATGCAGCATGAAGTGCAGTTAGTTTATGTTCTGTTACTTTGACACCATCGGTCATGAAGTATTGTTGAACAAGTGCTGAATGCTCACGAATTGCAGTGTATATATCTGTTAAAACAACACCTTTTGCTTTTAGCTCTTCTGATAATGAAAGAAAAGCAGGCGTATTATTATGTTGAATGTAAATGTTTTGTTGCTCTGCATTTACGACAGCCTTCACTTCTTCAGGTAATTCTGCTAAAGATGTAAATTTGCTGCTCTCTACAGTATGAACTGGAAATTCAGTGAAATTCCAATTAGTAATTTTTGTTTTATCTGGTGTTGGCATCGGAAGTGTTTCAAGTTGACCAAATGCTTTTAGACGAAGTGCTGTCATCCAGCTTGGTTCTTGCTTACCTTCTGAAAAGGAGCGGATATCTTGCTCGGTTAATGCCAATTTTGTTTCAACCGTCATGCTTATTCGACTCCTTTCTTATGCTTCTTGTCCAACTGTTTCGTCTTCAATTCCTAATTCTTCTTTAATCCATTCATAGCCTTCTGCTTCTAGTCTTTGAGCAAGCTCAGGTCCACCAGATTTAACTACGCGACCTTGCATCATTACATGAACATGATCAGGTGTGATGTAGTTAAGAAGACGTTGATAGTGAGTGATTACTAAGCTTCCGAATCCTTCTCCGCGCATTTGGTTGATCCCTTTAGAAACAACTTTTAAAGCATCGATATCAAGACCAGAGTCAATTTCATCTAAAATAGCGAATTTTGGTTGTAACATCATTAATTGAAGAATTTCATTACGTTTTTTCTCTCCGCCTGAGAATCCTTCATTTAAATAACGTTGTGCCATATCTAAATCCATTTCTAAAAATTCCATTTTGCTATCAAGCTCACGGATGAATTTCATTAGTGAGATTTCATCGCCTTCTTCGCGGCGTGAATTGATTGCTGAACGTAAGAAATCTGCATTTGTTACTCCAGTAATTTCACTTGGATATTGCATTGCTAGGAATAGACCTGCTTGCGCACGTTCGTCTACTTCCATTGCTAATACATCTTCGCCGTCCAATTCAATTGAACCAGATGTAACTTCATATTTTGGATGACCCATAATAGCAGAAGCTAAAGTAGATTTACCTGTACCATTTGGACCCATTACTGCGTGAATTTCGTTCGTATTAATTGTTAAATTAACACCCTTTAAAATTTCTTTACCGTCTATTGCAACGTGTAAATCTTTAATAGCTAAAGTCGACATTTAATAACCTCCATTAAGTAAATACGAATGTATAATCATTCTAATTTATTATCATTCTAATCTTAACCCAAACGAAGGTACCTTGCAAATCTTTTGAAGCATATTCTATTTAATATTGTAGAATATACAGATTTACTGTTTTCTATTGACTTTTCACTAAACTATTAGGTAAATAGTAATCTTCCTTTATTTTCATTAAGAACTTTCTAATTGAGAATGGATTTCACTATGAAGCTAGTGTAAACAAAAAAGAATCCACGGAGAAATTCTCCATGGATTCTTGTATATTATCCCCTAAATGCTTGGGCATCAAGTTTAGCCGCTAATTGCATACATTTTTCATGATCTTGCTGTCGCTTGTTTTCGACCTGCAATCGTAATTCCTGACTTTGTCTCAATTCATCGTATCCAAAACCATGTACTCCTCTAAATGCGTGGTCCATCTGTTCTGTATAAGGTAAATCTTCCGAACTGATAATGAATCATCCTCTCTATTTTTGAGTTCATGATTTATATACCCAACCAATTCGGACTTAAACATTTATTTATAAAAAAACTTAATTTGTCTTAGAAAACTTATCTACGATAATCGCAAGTGCTCCGTCACCAGTTACATTTGTCGCTGTTCCAAAGCTATCCTGTGCAATATAAAGAGCAATCATTAAACCTATCATAGCCCCGTTGAAGCCTAGCATTGTTTCCAGTAAACCTAATGCTGCCATAACGGCTCCACCTGGAACTCCAGGAGCTGCGATCATTGTTACACCAAGCATGAATATAAATGGTATAAACGTAGATAACAGAATATCTTGCCCATTTATTAGCAATACGCCAATGGAACATGAGACAAGCGTAATCGTACTCCCTGATAAGTGAATAGTTGCAAAAAGAGGAATCGTAAAGTTTGTTACTTTATCGGAAGCACCCGTTTTCTGCGCCTGTTTTAACGTCACCGGAATAGTTGCCGCTGAAGACTGTGTACCTAAAGCTGTAAAGTAGGCTGGCGACATTGTTTTTAACAGCTTCAAAGGATTTTTTCCAGTTACAGTACCGGCAGCAGTATATTGTAATAGAAGCATTACAAGATGCAGTGCGATAATCATGACAAACACAACTCCGAAAACAGATAATACTTTTGCCACTTGACCACCGTACGCCATATTCATAAATATCCCAAATATATGTATCGGTAACAACGGAATAATAACAAACGAAATTACCTTTTCAATAATCTCACTAAACTCTTCAAATGCATTTTGTAACGTGTTTCCTTTTAATTTAGAAATTCCAATTCCCATAATAAAGGAGAAAACCAATGCAGTCATAATATCCATCATTGGAGGGATGGGCATTTCAAACAAGCCACCAATTAAAAACTCCTCTGGATTTTCTAACTTCACGCTCTCTTTCCCACCTATAAGCTTCGGCAATAAATTGGAAGCGATAAAGAATGCAATAAAACCTGCTACTAGAGTAGATAAATAAGCAATACCCGTAGAAATCCCTAGTAATCTACCAGAACCTTTTCCGAGTTTAGCTATCCCTGGAACGATAAAACCAATAATGATGAAAGGAACAATAAACCCTAAAAATGAACTAAAAATACTATTAAAAGTAGCCATAATCTCCACTACTATTTTAGGGACAACTAATCCCAATAAAACACCAGCTACTATCGCTACCACTATTCGTGGCAATAACCCAAACCTTTTCATGAAGTGTCCTCCTCAAATGTACAAATGTGTTATTTACAACTTTCATACACTTTAGCACACTCATTTATTAAAGTGAATAGGATGAGTAATATACGTAATATTCTATCAATAAAACCTTTGTTTATAGTACGTAGCAGAGCTTTTTCCACATTTCAATAAGCCAGAGTTTGAAAGTATTCTTTTTGCCTCATTTCTATTGTTTAGCAAAAGAAAATCTCTGCATTCTTTATTAGTAATCGTTTCTTTGCAAAGTGAAAAATAAGTAGAAATTGCTTTATAATGTGCATAGGAATTGGTCTTGCTACATTTAGGGCAATACCACGTACGTATTATTTTTTGCATCCCAATAAAACTACAACTTTCACATTTTACTCCGAGTTTTAAATCTTCAAATGGAATAGAGAAATGATTGATAAGAGGAATAGTAGAAGGGGATGGGCACTTTAGGAGAATTCCTTTTATTTGCTCCATGTCATCCTCACTTAGGGTTGAATTAATTGTGGAAAAATTTCGTAGATAAGACGGTATTTCATTCTTATAAATCACTGTAACGGCATTGGTAGATTTTCTAATAAAGCTATTTCGGGAAGCAAAAATTAATGCACCATGAATGGGGACTGAAATATTATAATGGTGGAGGTACTGCGAGAGTTGATATTTATATTCGTTTAATTGATTTGCGGGGCAAGGAAACTTAGACATTTTTCCGTCTTCCTTACGTTGAATAAGTTGCGACGGATTAATCGAAAACTCTAATTCACCAATAATGTTTTTCACTTCGAGAATCACTAAACCATATGGGGTTATAACTAAATAATCTAACTCGAATGTAGATTCTGCCCGAAGGAACACTTTATGAAAAATATAATTTTTGTAGGGTAGTCTCACTTGCTCAAGTTCCCTATAAACCATCTCTTCCCCATAGTCTCCTGCTTTAATAGCGCCTATATCTTTTGAGATTCTTGAATATAATGGATGTTGCGGAGAAAGTCTGTCTACTAGTTCCAATAATCTTAATACATAATTTGATGCGGAGTACGGTTTAATTATCAAATTTTCATCACCTCCCCAATACAATAGCATGAATTGTCAGTATATTTCAAGAGAGTTTATATTAGTGTATTGAAGTGGAGTCGGATCATTGGCAAGAGGTTCTACTATTTGGGCTCATGACTTTGTGGCTCGGGCGGATGACTCTGGTGCTCGGACAGATATGGCTACTTCTCGGGCGTTCGCCGGATGCTCGAGCGCATACTGGTCTAGCTCTGGCGCATGCCTCTGCCAGTCGGGCCGATACGGTTACTTCTCGGGCGTTCCCCGGATGCTCGGGCGGATACCGCTCTAGCTCGAGCGCATAGCTCTGACACTCGAGCCGATATGGCATCTTCTCGGGCGTTCCCCGGATGCTCGAGCGGATACCTCTCTAGCTCGGGCGCATGGCTCTGGTCCTCGGACCGATACGGCATCTTCTCGGGCGTTCCCCGGATGCTCGGGCGGATACGGCTCTAGCTCGGGCGCATGGCTTTGCGACTCGGGCCGATACGGCTAATTCTCGGGCGTTTGCCAAATCCTCGTGTGCAAATCGCAACCACAAAAAAACAGACATCCCAGGATGCCTGTTTTTTCCTACAATATTATTATTTTACCGGTACTACTGATCCGCCCCACTCGCTTAGGATGAAGTCTTGGATTTCTTTAGATTTTAATGCTTCTACTAAAGCTTTAATCTCTTTATTGTCTTCATCACCAGAGTTTACTGCGATGATATTTACGTATGGAGATTCATCTGATTCTTCAATAGCGATTGAGTCTTCTAATGGATTAAGGTCAGCGTCAATTGCATAGTTAGAGTTGATCAGTACTGCGTCGCCTTCTTCATTTTCATATAACTGAACCATTAAAGCAGATTCATAGTTAGCATCAAATTCAAGGTTTTTCTCATTTTCCACAATATCTTTTACTTCCGCTTTTGTTTTATCAATGCCGTCAGCTAATTTAATAAGGCCTTTCGCTTCTAACATTGCAAGGATACGTCCATGATCTGCAACAGAGTTGCTCATTAAAATAGTTGCACCCTCTGGAAGCTCTTCAATAGAACCGTATTTTTTAGAGTATAAACCGATTGGCTCGATGTGAATACCGCCTGCGTTGGCGAAGTCATATCCAAAATCAGCTTTTTGCGATTCAAAGTAAGGAATGTGTTGGAAAAAGTTTGCGTCCAAGTCTCCTGAATCTAAATCTTTGTTTGGTAATACATAATCTTGATAAGATTCTACAACAAGCTCAATTCCTTGTTCTTCTAGAATTGGCTTAACTTCTTCTAATATAACTGCATGAGGTACGTTGGATGCACCTACTACAAGCTGACTACTTTTTTCATCTCCACACGCTGCAAGGGTTAATGCGCTTACCGATAGTAATGCTCCAGCTAAAAATTTCTTCATTCAATATCTCTCCCTTTTTATCCTATTATTTCTATGTGATCGAGTACTCTCGTTAACACCTATTATCGTTTGTCTATCTTCGTAGTAATTACATCGCCAATCCACTGGATGATAAATACCATAATTAATATTAATACCGTGGCAACAAGCGTTACGTCTGTCCTACCTCTTTGGAAACCATCTAAAAAGGCTAATGTTCCTAGTCCCCCAGCGCCGATAATACCAGCCATCGCTGTATATCCAACTAGTGAAATCGCTGTAACCGTTATGCCTGATACTAAAGCAGGCATAGATTCTGGCATTAATACTTTCCATATAATAGTAGAAGTTTTAGCACCCATCGATTTTGCAGCTTCTAGCACACCTTTATCAATTTCTCGAAGCGCTATTAATACCATACGGGCGTAGAATGGAGCAGCCCCGATTACTAAAGCCGGGAAGGCCGCATTTGGACCACGCATTGTTCCGACCAAAAACTTCGTTAAAGGTATTAGCAGAATGATCAAAATTATAAATGGAATGGAGCGGAATATATTGACGAAAGCTCCTGTTAACCAGTTTGCTAATTTGTTCGCCCACGCTTGATGAGGGCTAGTTAAGAAAAGTAGAAGACCGAGAACTAGTCCAATAATAGCTGTTAAAATTGTTGATACTGCAGTCATATATAATGTTTCAACTGTGGCTTCCCACATTTTTGGCCAATCAACATTAGGAAACAAATTATTAATCATTGTTGATCACCTCTGTATTTACTTTTTGTTCGTGTATATATCGAATTGCATCATCTATTAGTAGTGCTTCTCCTTCTAACTGAAGGATGAGCGTACCAAATGCACCAGTTTGTGTATGCGAAATATTTCCTTGTACAATATTCACTTCCAAATCAAACTGTTTGATAAGTCTAGACAGTATTGGTTGTACTGCCTGCTCCCCAACAAATACGAGCTTAATCAGCTTGCCATTTGGGTAAAGTTCTTTTAATTGCTGTATTGTTTGCAACGCCTTATTGGAATCACTGACCTGCGAAACAAAACGCTTCGTAATCGTTTGTTGCGGATTTTGAAATACATCTAGCACATTTCCTTCTTCTACTACATGACCTTTTTCCATAACTGCAACGCGACCACATATCTTCTGAATAACCTGCATCTCATGGGTTATTAATACAATTGTCAGACCTAGTTTCGCATTGATACTAACTAATAAATCTAAAATAGAATCTGTAGTTTCTGGATCTAATGCAGAAGTTGCTTCATCACAAAGAAGTACTTCTGGACGGTTGGCTAATGCGCGTGCAATCCCAACACGTTGCTTTTGTCCACCTGATAGTTGAGAAGGATAATAATGCCCTCGCCCTTCCAGACCAACCAAATCAATAAGTTCTTTAACTCTTTGAGAACGTTGAGCTGGTGGTATACCGGCGATCTCCAATGGGAAAGCAATATTCTCTTCAACCGTTCTTGACCATAACAAATTAAAATGTTGAAAAATCATACTTACCTTTTGTCTTACTTGTCGAAGCTTCACTTCATTTATCTTTGTGATGTCTTCATTATTTACGATGATTTCACCTGAAGTTGGTTTTTCTAATCCATTTAATAAGCGAATGAGTGTACTTTTGCCAGCACCACTATAACCAATAATGCCAAAGATCTCACCCTTTTTTATGTCAAGATTCACCTCTTCCACTGCAACAATCGTACCTTGTTTCGTACTAAATTTTTTGGAAATATTTTTTAAACTAATCATGGGAACCTTGCCCCCTTTCTTTAAACTATTCTATACCTATCTATTATTAACAGGTTGTTGAAATTTACTTTGTATTAAAACCTTATTCTTCCCATTTTCAACTAAAAAAACCCTCCTGCAAAAGAGCAGAAGGGTTTAAAGTTATCCAATTTAATAACATTTATCCATTCTCTCATTTCCCAAAGCATTTGCTTTGCGTGACTTGGCACCATTTCATTTACATGACGGTTGCCGGGCTTCAAAGGGCACTTCCCTCCACCTCTCTTAATAAGAGTAAAACTATTAATTTGTCGGTATATCGAATGTTATCATACGACAACTTGGTCGTCAATACTTTTTATCGCATCCAAGATAAATGGAACTGACTGAAAGGCATATATTTTTTTATATACCGTTCCACCTTTAGCGATCAGCAGACATGGCACACTTTCAATTTGATAATCCATAGCAAAATCCCCAAGATAGTTAATATTTGCTTGACCAATTAAAAAAGGCTTTATCTCTTTTATAACTTGCATCATTTTACTAGCAACTTGGCAGGTTCCACACATAGGTGTATAAATATAAAATATGGTAAGCTGCCCACTGTTCTTATGGCTGTTCCATTGTTCTAAGGTCCATTCATTCATATTACATCATCCTAAAGTAAATATTGTCTTTTCACTTTTATATTAACACTTTTTAATATAGAAGCCAAAACTTTGAATGGTGTAGTCGCTACTTCGCAGAACATCGGATTGGTATATAGATGAATCGCTTCAGGGTATTCTTTTCTCACGACAGAGCGAATTTGCTCACCAGACTTATCTGCATCCAGAAACGCATAAATAGGAATGCCTTCATAAGGACTTAAAATTTCTTCTAGCCTGACATTCGATATTGTTCCATTGGTACAAATAATTTCTGTTGATTCATCAAGCAGTTTTAAAAGCTTTAATTTATCGGATCTACCCTCAACAAGAATTATCTTTTCACTAAAGACAATAGCCATTCAGCCTCTCTCCCAACTATGCCCTTTCCAATATTATATGAAAAAAACGCCGATATTAAGCGGCGTTTTCGAAATTATTCTGAAATTAATTCTTCGTATTTTTCTGGAGAAAGTAAACCATCCACTTCAGCTGCATCAGATGGTTCAATAACAATCATCCATGCATTTTCATAAGGGGATTCGTTAACATACTCAGGGCTATCTTCTAGTTCTGTATTTACCTCTACTACTTTACCGCTAATTGGTGCATACAGTTCAGAAACAGTTTTAACCGATTCAACACTTCCAAACGGATCTCCTGCTTTGATCTCATCTCCAACTTGTGGAAGTTCAACAAAAACGATATCTCCAAGTTCAGATTGTGCAAATTCAGTAATACCGATACGGACATTGCCGCCTTCAGTTTTTACCCATTCATGCTCTGCTGAGTATTTTAAATCTTTAGGTGCGTTCATATTATATACCCCTCTCCATTAATAATACATTCATCTACTATATTCACATATTTTAATAGTAAAAACAAGTGACTTTAAGAAGTCTTCCATACATCCTCAAACTGTTGCTCCTTGAAGCCTAGCGTTAATTTAATCCCGTCAAAAACAATTGGTCGTTTAATAAGCATTCCATCCGAAGCAAGCAAGGATAGTTGTTCGTCTTCTGACATTGTTGGAAGCTTGTCTTTTAGTCCAAGCTCGCGATATTTCATACCGGAAGTGTTAAAGAATTTTTTTAGTTCTAGTCCACTTACCTCAAACATTTTTTGAAGAGTTTCTTTCGTTGGGGGACTTTCAGCTATATGATTGTCTATGTATTCTATTCCGTTATCTTTTAACCATTTACTTGCTTTTCTGCACGTTGTACATTTTGGATAGCCATAATATTGAATAGTCATGTTGTACCACCTTTTTCTCTTAATCATACATAAAAGCGGAAAGGATAGGCAATTATTTTGAATAAATTAATATATGATTCAGCCTCCAATCAAGAAAAACCGAGCAAAATGCGCCCGGCCCTTTAAAAATAAGAATATAGAAATGCCCATAATTTCCGCTTCAAGCGGACGCTTTCCGTGGGCCCGGCTTCAGCCGCTTCCCAACGCGATGCTCAGTCCAGGATCTTCAGCTCGTGCTGTTCCCACTGGAGTCACCGCTCTGCGCTCCAAACAACTAGATCCGCTTTAAATGATCGGATAATTAATTATAAAACCACCTAAATATACAAATTTCTTTTAAAATAAGTAAGGCTGAAAGGGAATCCTATCAAAGATAATGTTCCTAACCAAGCAGAAGGTTTTATCCCTATATTAACTTTGACTACTCTTAATATCTAAGCGAGAAGCTATGCAATATTTTAAAATTGAGTACTACTAACTTAATTGATTAAAGTGAAAGGTGGCGACTTCTGCGGGATGAGCTCATCACTCATCCCGCGAAACGCGTCCACCTGAAACGCAAATCAGTATTAGTAATTATTCATTCTTTCACCCTTAAAACACAGTGTTCACGGTACAATTTTATATAGTCCTAATCTTCACAAAAGCCGATCCACAAGGAATCGGCTTTTTCATGAATTGATTAAAGAACGTATTTTTCTGCTTCGATCAGTTTAACCGATGCTTCACGTTTTTTCTCAATTACGTTGTATGGAGTGTAGCGAGTCAATTTGCGTAAAGCAGAAATCATCATACGTTGGTTATCTCCATCTACAGCTGCAATAAGAGTTTCTTTTGCCGCTTGTTCGATTTCGATAAACGCTTCTTGTGTAAAGATTTGTGTATAAAGAAGTTTTTGTGCTGCTTTTTCTTCTCCATCACGACCGATAGCTTTTTCTGTACGAAGGACTGCGGATTCCATAGCAAATAGGTTATTAGCGATATTCGCAATGTTCACTAGTACTTCTTGCTCTGCCTCTAGTTTTGTACCAAAACGTTGAGCAGCAAGCCCAGCTACTAAAATACCAATTTTCTTCGCATTAGCTACTAATACTTTTTCTTGTGCAAGTGCTTCTGTTCCAACCTCTTCAGGCATCATCATTAATAGCTCTTCTTGTAAGCCCGCAGCTTTTTGAAGAAGTGGCAATTCACCCTTCATTGCTTTTTTCAGGAATGTTCCTGGAACGATTAAGCGGTTGATTTCGTTTGTTCCTTCGAAGATGCGGTTAATACGAGAGTCACGGTATAGGCGCTCTACTTCATACTCTTGCATGAAGCCATATCCACCATGTAATTGAACAGCTTCGTCAACAATATAATCTAGAACCTCAGATCCTACTACTTTGTTAATAGAACATTCAATTGCATATTCAGCGATAGAAGCAGCGATTGCTTTTCCGTCTTTTTGCTCTTCTGGGCTTAACTGACTCATACGCTCTTCAAAGTATCCTACAGTACGATAGATTAAGCTTTCTGTTGCATATAATTTTGAAGCCATTGTAGCTAGTTTGTTCTTCGTTAAATTAAAGGAAGAGATTGGTGTTTTAAATTGTTGACGTTGGTTTGTATAAGCGATTGCTAATTCTAACGCACGTTTAGATCCACCGATTGTACCTACCCCTAATTTATAACGACCAATATTTAATATGTTGAAAGCGATAACGTGACCGCGTCCGATTTCACCTAAAAGATTATCAACAGGAACTTGAGCATCTTGTAAGATTAATGTACGAGTTGAAGATGATTTAATACCCATTTTCTTCTCTTCTGCTCCTACAGACACGCCTGGGAATGTTTTTTCTACGATAAATGCAGAGAATTTGTCTCCATCCACTTTAGCGTAAACAACGAATACATCTGCAAATCCAGCATTAGTAATCCATTGTTTTTCCCCATTTAATACATAATGTGTACCTTCAGCATTTAACTTCGCCGTAGTTTTTGCGCCTAGTGCATCAGATCCTGAACCTGGTTCTGTAAGTGCATAAGCAAATATCTTCTCACCTGATGCAGATGACGGAAGGTATTTTTGTTTTTGTTCTTCATTACCAAATAGAACGATTGGCAGTGTACCAATTCCAACATGTGCTCCGTGAGTAATAGAATATCCACCGGCTACAGACATTTTTTCTGAAATTAGTGCAGAAGAAATTTTGTCTAAGCCAATTCCACCATATTCTTCTGGAATATCAGCTGCAAGTAGACCTAGGTCACCCGCTTCTTTTAATAAACGAACAGAGTGTTCAAATTCATGATGCTCCAAGTTTTCTACCACTGGAAGTACTGAGTTTTTAACATACTCCTCTGTCGTTTTCGCAATCATCTTTTGCTCGTCGTTAAAATCCTCTGGTGTAAATATACGACTAGCGTCCAAATCTTCTACTAAAAACGCTCCGCCTTTGATTGCCTCTTTTAATTCGTTCATATATATTCCTCCTATTTGTTTAAAAGATTCTTATAGTAATTCGAAAACTCCAGCAGCTCCCATACCGCCACCGATACACATTGTAACAACGCCGAATTGCTTCCCTTGACGTCTTAACTCACTCATCATTTTCAATGTTAAGATTGTTCCCGTCGCTCCAAGTGGATGACCAAGTGCAATTGCTCCACCATTTACATTCACCTTATCCATATCTAAACCTAAATGACGAACAACTTGAATTGATTGAGAAGCAAATGCTTCGTTGATCTCCCAAAGATCGATGTCCTCAATGGATAAACCAGCAAGTTTTAATGCTTTTGGTACTGCTACAATCGGTCCAATCCCCATTACTTCAGGAGGTACTCCACCAACTGCAAAAGAACGGAATTTTGCAAGCGGTTTTAATCCTTGTGCTTCAGCAACTTCACGGTCCATGATTAGAACAGCGCCTGCTCCATCAGAAGTTTGTGAAGCATTTCCTGCCGTTACGGATCCACGAACATTGAATGCAGGACGTAATTTTGCAAGTGTTTCCAGTGAAGTTCCAACACGTACGCCTTCGTCCATTTCGAACATGAATTTTTTCTGTTGTGCTTTATTGTTTTCGTCTACAAAATGCTTGATAACTTCAACAGGTACAATATCATCATTGAACTTTCCTGCAGCAATTGCAGCTGCTGCTAGTTCATGTGATCTTACTGCAAATGCATCTTGGTCCTCACGACTAATACCATATTTCGTGGCCACTTGTTCTGCTGTGTGCCCCATTCCCATATAGTATTGCGGAGCTGTTTGTGCTAGATGTGCGTTCGGGCGAATGGTATTACCCATCATTGGAACCATACTCATAGACTCTACGCCACCAGCGATAATCGCCTCCGCGTGACCTAACATAATACGCTCTGCTCCATATGCAATGGACTGTAAACCAGATGAACAGAAACGATTCACTGTAATTGCTGGAGTTGTATCCGGCAGTCCTGCTAATGCTCCGATATTACGAGCAACGTTCATCCCTTGCTCTGCTTCTGGCATTGCACAACCTAATATAAAATCATCTATCGGGCCATCGTATCCACCCGCTCTTAGTAATGTTTCTTTAACTACTAGCGCTCCAAAATCATCTGGACGAACCGTCGCTAAAGAACCTTTTTTCGCTTTACCTACTGGTGTTCTTGCCCCAGCTACTAATACTGCTTCACGCATGAGCTCTCCTCCTTTACCTTTATACAACTCTAGTTGCGTAGTGGTTTACCCTTCACTAGCATGTGTTGCATTCTTGCTTGAGATTTTGGATCTGCAACTAAACTTAAGAAAGCTTCTCGCTCTAAGTTAAGTAAATATTGCTCATCTACAAACGTACCATATGGAACTTCTCCACCTGCAACAACATATGCAAGCTTTTTCGCAATTTTAAGATCATGCTCACTGATAAATCCTGAAAGGAACATTCCTTCAGCACCTAAAACAAGTGCCGCAAATCCTGGAGATCCTGATACAGGAACTTTTTCACGAATTGGTGCTTTATATCCTGCTTCTGCAAGAGATAGTACTGCTTGCTTCGCATCATAAATTAAGTGGTCTGGGTTAACACTAATTCCATCTGCAAAATTCAAGAAGTTGTTTTCACGAGCTTCTTCAGCTGATGTAGAAACTTTTGCCATTGCAATCGTTTCAAATACTTTGCTTGCCACCGATAGATAATCTATCTCGACACCGTTTGGAAGTCCTTTTAAGTGCTTAATATAAAGCTCTTTGTTACCTCCACCACCAGGGATAAGGCCAACTCCAGCTTCTACTAAGCCCATATAAGTCTCAGAAGATGCTTGGATATGAGCAGCCGGTAAGCATGTTTCTGCTCCCCCACCTAAAGTCATTCCAAATGGAGCAACTACAACTGGTTTAGCCGAGTATTTAATCTTCATCATTGCATTTTGGAATTGACGAACAACAAAATCCAATTCGAAGATATTATCATCCTGTGCTTCCATTAAAATCATTCCAAGATTTGCTCCAACACTGAAGTTTTTCCCTTGGTTACCTATAACAAGACCTTTGAAGTTCTTCTCAACTTCCTCCACCGCAAAGCTAATCATTTGAAGGATATCTAGACCAATCGAGTTCGATTTAGAATGGAACTCAAGTAAAGCAACTCCATCTCCTAAATCTATTAAACTAGCACCCGAATTAGATTTAATCACGCCATGTTTTTTCTTATATCTTTTTAGGTCAATTACTTTATCACTTACGGCAACTAATGAATAATCAGTTCCGTTAAAATAGTATTGATCTCCATCTTCTTCTTTATAGAAGGATTCGAATCCTTTATCAAGTAAAGACTGAGCGAATACTGGAATTTCAAGTCCTTCAGCAGACATTTTTTCAACGGATTCCTTTACTCCGATGGCATCCCATATTTCAAATGGACCTTGCTGCCAACCGAAGCCCCACTTCATGCCTTGGTCAATTGCAACGATATTATCCGCAATTTCTCCGTGTAATTTACCCGAATAAATTAGTGTAGGACTTAAAATGCTCCAAAGTAATTCTCCAGTTCTATCTTTTGCATAAGTTAATGTTCTCACTTTTGCAGCAAGACCTTTTTGTTGCTTAGCCATTTCCATTGAAGGCGTTTTCAATTTCTTCATTGTTTCATATTCAAGCGTTTCAGGATTTAGTTCTTTAATTTCTTTTCCTTCTTTTAAGAAGAACCCTTGCCCCGTTTTAGCACCAAGCCATTTGTTATCCAACATTTTTTGCATAAATGCAGGTACTTCAAATACTTTTTGTTCCTCACCAGTTGTTTGGTCAAATACGTTTTTCGCAACATGTGCAAATGTATCTAAACCAACTACGTCTAATGTACGGAATGTCGCAGACTTAGGACGACCAATTAGTGGTCCTGTCACCGAATCTACCTCTCCAACTGAATATCCTCTAGCTTGCATTTCACGAAGTGTTACAAGCAAGCCATAAGTACCAATGCGGTTGGCAATGAAGTTCGGTGTATCCTTTGCTAGTACTACGCCTTTTCCTAATACATCTTCACCAAACTGCTTCATGAAATCTACAACTTCAGGAGCTGTTGTATTAGCTGGAATAACTTCTAAAAGTTTCAAATAACGAGGAGGATTAAAGAAATGTGTTCCTAAGAAATGCTTTCCAAAATCTTCCGAACAACCCTCCACCATAGCATTAATACTAATGCCTGATGTATTTGAACTAATGATTGTGCCTGGCTTACGAATTGCATCTATTCTTTCATATAAACTCTTTTTAATTTCTAGGTTTTCAACTACTACTTCAATAATCCAGTCGACGTCTTTTAGTTTTTCAAGATCGTCCTCTAAGTTGCCTGCCGTTATTAACTGTAAGTTTTTCTTAGCACTTAGTGGTGCAGGTTTTTGCTTCAACAACTTTTGAATAGCTGTCCCGGCGAATTTATTTCTTACTGTTGGATGCTCTATAGTTAGTCCCTTTGCTTCCTCATCTTTGCTTACCTCTTTTGGTACGATATCTAATAGTAATGTAGGAATACCGATATTCGCTAAGTGAGCAGCAATTCCTGACCCCATAACTCCTGAACCTAATACAGCGGCCTTTTTAATTTGATATGTCATATGCAAAGCCTCCCCTTCATCTTGAATGAACGCTCATTCATTTTATTCACAAAAAAAATAGAAGCAATCTCTATGTCTATTAGTTTAGACCAAAATTTAAATTTTCGCAATAATAAAATGAATAAATAATTCTTTTTTCTTTCTCCGACATAAGAAACAGTGTACACTGTAAACAAAGTCATAGGAGGTAAATAAACATGCAAAAAATTACAACTACTGAACAATTCAATGAGATCATTTCTGGTGATAAAGAGGTATTAGTAAAATTTGAAGCTGGCTGGTGTCCTGATTGCCGTCGTATGGAAATGTTCATCGATCCGATCGTTGAAAAATACAACCAATACACTTGGTACGAAGTAAATCGTGATGAACTTCCGGACGTAGCTGAAAAATATGAAGTAATGGGAATTCCAAGCCTTCTTATTTACCAAAATGGCGAGAAAAAAGCACATCTTCATAGCGCAAATGCAAAATCCCCTGAGCAGGTTACAGAATTTTTAGATGCACAAAGTAAGTAAGATAGTATCTATAGTAAAATACATCTAACCTTTATACTCGACGAGCTTTCTGCAAGAGCACGGCAACAGAATCATAGCTACCAAGAAGTATATGGATAGAAAGGCTGTTTCTATTAGAAGCAGCCTTTTCTTTTAGACGAAAGAACAGAAAATAATAGAGGTGCTTACTTATATGTCTCATGAACAAGAAATAATGGAACTTAAAGAAAAAATCACTTACTACGAGAAAATTATCAAAACAATCTCTACACCTATTATTCCATCAATCGTTCCCAAGACGATTTTAATCCCTATCGCTGGCTATATGTTTAGAGAACGCTTTGAAAATATTCAAACTAAAACGCTTCAATATATTGGAGAACACAAAGAAATTGAACAAGCTGTATTTGATTTTACTGGTGTTAATGTAGAAGATGTGGAGGCCTTTGACTATAACGAACTTGCACTGGCTATTTCCAGTTTGAATAGCTCACTTCGTTTAATGGGTATTCGTCCTATTTATGTTGGTTTCAATCCTCGTTTTATCCGTGAAATTGTGCATGCTAGTATCCAAGTTGATATTGAGACGTATAAAAGTTTCCGTGAAGCATTGAAAAAACTTTTAGGTGAATCCGATAATACCATTAACATTAAAAAATAATGATCAGGAGAATTGCTTATTGTATAGCGATTCTCCTTTTGTTTTACTTTCGCTCTAGTAATTTAAAAAGCCGTAAAACAAATTGGCCCATTTTTTGGTTTAAACCATTCATCTAGTTTTTTAGGATCTATCTGATGGATCGCTGCTTCTCCAATATTATATAGAGATTCTACCGTTACACAGCCCATCCACCACGAACTTAAATCATGGATTCCAATAGTAATATTCGCTTGTATATTATCTTCAACTTTCTGAATCGCCCACCGCCCACTACTATAAGATAATTCATATAATCCATGTTGCTCTGTAATAAATGTATCCTCAATTGCCAATAAAACTTTTGTCTTATCTTGAGGTTTTCCTAGACCATGAAAATTAGTGCCATTAACAAATGACTCTATACTTGTAATTCGATACATAATACCAGAACCTGTAGTAGCCACCTCATGATATACACTTGGAATTACATGATTCGAATCGTTCGATGGATTAGAAAGACTATATACAAATGATTGATCATTCGTGCGGAAAACAACTCGATCTACTTGATCCTGTTGTGAACTTATCCATGAAGCGAGTTGCTTATAGGCATTTGGGTTACTCCAGATCCATTCATGAATAATCATATGATGATGTAGAAAATGACTATCTTTTACTGGTTCCAACGTGAAACTTAGAGCCCCGACTAAACGATTTTCCTCCTCTACACCAACATAATATGTTTTTCTCGCTTTAATATACTCTCTTTCCTTCCAAGTTCTTTTCAACATACCATGGTTGTTTTGTGCGTATTCATTGTAGAGAGTTACAATCGCCTCTTCATCCGAAGCTGTTAAAAATTTCACTCGGCCTTTATTGCCATCAGCTAACATTTCTCCCGGTTTAAATTTAAATTCATATCGTAGTGGGCCATAACCGTAACCCATTTTCCGATAAAAACTTGGATTAAAAGGATAAAGTGATACAAGAGCGACCTTTTCCTGTCTAGCATAGTTATGAAAATAAGATAGAAGTTGATAAGCTACTTTTTCTTTTTTATGTAATAAATGCACTGCGACCATACCAATACCAAATATACGTTGAAACTTTCCATTTATATTGCACTCGAAATCATTCACACGAAAAATCCCAAGAAGTTCATCTTGTTCATCAAAACAACCAAAGAATTGAATTCCATTAGGTTCCCTTTGCTCTGTTTCCAAACGCTCTATTAATTCTTTTTTCTTTTCATCCGTTTGAATTAGCATTCCAGGATAAGCTAATGAAGCTATATCGGCTGCCTTTTTCAAATCCTTGCTTTGCAGTAACCTAATCATTCTATTTCCTCCAGTATTATCGATTGTGTTAAATTGTATTATAGAATAGACGAACAATTTAGAGAATAATAATTTATTTGCTTCAGATATAAAAAAAGAGTTTTCCCATGAAAAAGGAAAACTCTATTAGGAGGTCGAACATGAAGATACAATTACCGGTTCAAGGTTACTCCCAATATGATACTACAATTCAAGCTAACTACCGCGCTTCTGCGTGTGGTCCAGTCACTGCTTACGTGTTATTAAATTATTTGTTCCCAAATACTAGTTACCATCAGCCAAATGATTTGTATGAAAAATTGGGAGGTACACGTATTGGGCTATTTACCTATCGATTTATACGAAATATGCGTAAGTTGCTCGGGCAGAATTGGATAGTAGACAAATGTACGTTACGAGATGCTCTGGTCGAACTAAAAAGTGGCAGAGCAGTTGCCTTAAAATTCGATAAGTACTTTTCACTAAAGTGGAATAAAAAATTTACGTTTTCCTATCACTGGGTTCCACTTATTGGCTATGAAATAGTTGATAGTGAAGTAGTATTAATAATCCACGACAATGGAGGTAGAAATCGTCCAAGTCAAATTAGAAGAGTTCGCTATTCAGATAATGCACCGATTTTGACATTTGTCCAAATTACTCCAATAGGAAAATAACTATTTTTGAAGCTGTCTCGCCAAAATAGTATAACCATGCTCATATAAGAAATCGTGTTTCGCTGAAGGGATTTCTTTTAATACTAAATGTTCCAGCTCCGCTCCAATCGGGACATCTCTTCGAATGGTAGCTAACTCTTTAGAAAGCTTTAGCATTTCCAAATCCGTTTCAATTTTAGTTCGTTGACCAGCTTTCAAAAGCGGTAAAGCCTCTAAGACTTTATCAACTGTTCCATAGGTTTGAACAAGTTGTAAAGCTGTTTTCGGACCAATTCCCTTTACGCCCGCATAGCCATCACTAGAATCTCCCATAAATGCCTTCACATCAGGGAAAAGCAATGGAGAAATGCCGTATTCTTCATAGAAGCGAGATTCATTATACATATCATAAATAGAAAAACCTTTTTTCGTGAACGCAATTTCTGTAGATGGCTCCAGTAATTGAAGCAGGTCCTTATCTCCACTCACTATCGTAAACCTTGCGTCATCCTTCCATTTATGTGTAATGGAAGCAATGGTATCATCTGCTTCCATTCCAACTATTCCAAAGTTCATCCATCCTAAATGCTCAGACAACTCCTGAGCCATATCAAACTGTGGAATAAGCTCTTCAGCTGGCTTTGGACGGTTTGCTTTATAACCGTCGTATAACTCATTCCTAAAGGTAAGCATCCCTTTGTCCCAACAAACAGCCATATGAGTAGGCTGCATCAAATTTTGTGCTGCTAATACATGCCGAGCAAAACCTTGCACCGCATTTGTCGGAATTCCTTTATCATTTTTGAAATAATTACCAGACATTGCTGTGGCAAAAAACGATCTAAATAATAATGCCATTCCATCTATTACTAATACATGTGGTTTTTCCTGAGTCATTTCAAACACCCTTTTTTTGAAGTTTACTTATTATAACATGGGGAGGTTCATTCTATTAAACATTGGGTATATACTAGGAAACTAATAGAATGGAGTATGAAAGATGAAAATACATAATGGATCTCTTTATTGGCCTACTACTACAACACCATTTACACCAAAAACTACTTATGAAAAACTCGATATATACGATGTAGTCATAGTTGGTTCTGGAATGTCAGGTGCTCTTACAGCACTTGCTTTAGCTGAAAGTGGGCTCAAAATAGCGATACTAGATAAACGTGAAATGGCTACAGGCAGTTCTAGTGCAAATACCGGTCTTTTACAGTACTCCAATGATATTATGCTACACGAACTAATTGGACAAATCGGAGAAAAAGATGCTGTTCGTTTTTACCAACTTTGTTATGAGGCAATGGATGATCTTGAACGTGTTGCGAAAAAACTTCCAAACGAAGTAGACTTCATACGCAGACCAAGTATATGCTATGCGAGCGATGAAAACGATGTAGAAAAGATAAAAGCTGAATATGACACATTAACAAAATACGGGTTCCCTTGTGACTACTGGGGAAGAAATGAAATGGCGGAAAAAATGCCTTTTACCAAACATGGCGCCTTAGTTACTCATGGGGATGCAGAGATTAACCCACTTAAGTTTGTTCATGGAGTTCTTACAAGAATTGAGGAACTGGGTGGACATTTATTCCCTTATACGGAGGTAAAGGATGTATTTGAGGACAACGATTATTTAGATATCCAAACATCTAATAACTCCTTTAAAGCTAAACAAATCATCTATACAACTGGCTATGAAACTCCCCCAGTTGGCAAAAGAATTGGGGCAGATATTAACCGCTCTTTTGCTTTCGTTAGTAACCCAATCTCGAAAATGAATGATTGGTATGAGCAAGCGTTAATTTGGGAAACACAGCGACCATATTTATATATTCGCTCAACAGTTGATGGAAGATTAATAGTTGGGGGATTAGATGAGGATAAACCAGAAGCACCTGACTCCGAGGAAGTCATTCAACAACGGGCTGAAAATTTGTTACAACAAGCAAGAGAGCTCTTCCCCGACTATGATATTCAAATAGAATACGCATATGCAGCAAGCTTTGGAGAATCTATTGATAATATTCCATTTATAGGGGAACACCCAACGAAGTCCAATCACTATTATCTACTTGGATATGGTGGAAATGGTACTGTCTATAGCATGCTAGGCTCTTATATTTTAAGTGACTTAATAATAGGAAATAGAAACGAAGATGCCGATCTATTTCATCTTGAGCGGAGATATGGTGTGAGATAATTATATAAGCTGATAGAGGATCATGGTTCATGCATGATCCTCTATTTTTTTTCGTTTTAATTCCTTAAACCAATTCAAAAACATTTTTTAGCTAAGTAGAATTTCTTTTAACCTTCGAAATAATCATTTCTTTAGTCCATAAGAAGTTCCGATACGATTTAGCTCTAAAAGTATTAGTTGAGAATATAGTTTTCGTGGTGTATGGGGAAAAGTCTCGGGAAATACTCTTTGATTTTAATTGGATGTTATTATCTACAAACAAGTATTCTTTCATACTTCTAGCTTGTAAATATTTAGATAAATTACGCAGCGTATTACCATTTTGAAATAGTCCATTTAACGAGAATACGACACTCTTTTTCATGTTAATTAGTTCATCAAAAACAAACATAATCACACGGTCTCTATCTCTTTCTTTTGCAATAATATCCATAGTATTAAATTCATTCTGTGCAACAAAACAAAGTATATAACCAAACCAGGTTTCTTTAGAATGGAATGGAAAAAATGCAATAATACGATTATGCTCTTTTACAGCATAGATTTCTATACCTTCCTTTTGTCCTAAGTTCAACCATAATTTATATAGAAATTCATACTCTAAATAAGGGTTTCTATTTTCATTTGCTTCTAAAATTGATAACCAATCTTTCTCATATAGACTCAATTGTTTATACGATTTTATGAGAACAAGCTCCAACTAATCCTCCGTTCATGTTAAATTTGGTTTACAAAAATACTTTTAACATATTAATCATAAAAACTCGCGATACTCTACTTAAACAAGCTGATAATCACTTAACATCAAATTTGTTTGAACCGGACCATTGAACATCATGACATCCAATATGGATAAATTGGGTACAAATTCATTATGAATTAATTGAGGATATCTGATATCTAGGGTTTTCAAGAACTTCAACTCAATACCACTTAGATCAAAATCCTGATTTGAGTATAAAGAACGTCCACCAATTGCATTAATGTACTGATCAGTAGAAAGTAATTTACAAATATTTAAAATTCTATCTTGCCCTTTTAGTTCGTTATATTTACTTATTTCAGAGGATATTATTATTTCTGTATCAATACATAAATATTTACACACCTCTTTAATTGAAAACGCCAGGTATTTTGCTAGGTTTTTTTCATGTTGGTTTATCACAAGCTCTACAATCGGAAAAACACTTTCAAAAAATGGAGCTTTACTATATGACTCTTTAATTGTTTTAAGCAAATCATTATTATAATTGAGATCCTGGGAAACTTCTATTTCATTTATTAACTTATTTTGACTGACTTTCTTCAATCGGACATTCATTAACTTAGGATAGCCATTCACTAATATATTGTTTCTATTTATCCATCCGCGTTTGATATAGCTTACATCATCATATATTACGAATTTATCAACAGCATTTATTAATTGCCAGTAACCTATATAGGGGAAAAAGTATGGCTGCATAATGGCTAGTTTCAAAACTCACTTCCTTTTATTCTATTATTCATTCCTTAGGATTATTGAAATAGTTTAATTCAAGATTTAATGCCCTCGGTGAAATAATGTAAAAACAATCCCTAGTTTCTTCCACTTTAACTAAACTATTCTATAAAAAATTGACTTTATTCTGAAAGTAGTGATAAAACTCTCTACATATACTTTCTTTTAAAAAAAATAATAGACTAAGATATATACATGAGCCAAAGATAATACCAAAAGCAATATTATAAAGACTAGCGAATCCTAGGAATTTAAACCACTGTATTACTAGCCCCATTATTATGGAAGCTACTATATATTTCGAAAATGATTTAGTAATATATTTAAATTTGACTTCAGTTATTTTACGTTTTGCATAATAAATACCGAATATTGTTCCACTTATTTCAGTAATAACAAGACTAATACTTGCACCAATATATCCATACTTCGGGACTAACAAAATATTTAACAATAGGCTCATTAACGCCATAAACAATTGATTCTTCAACCCAATTTTTTCATGACCTAAAGGTAAAAATAATTGATCGTATTGCCATGTACCTAGTGACACTGTAAATACTAAAATAGCAACTATGATTAAAGAAATAAAAGCTCCTTCAAATTCCTCTCCACCAATAACCCAAACTATATCTTTTGATAAAATAATTAAACCAATGACTGCTGGAATTGAAAATAGATAGATATAATCAATTGATTTTATTAACATCTTTTTATAAGCTAAAATATCATAATTAGCTAAGTTCGTTAGTTTTGGTAAAAGTACTACAGAAATTGACAGGGTAATACTTAAAGCTATATAATAAATTTGTTTAGTTAAAGAGTAAAAAGCTACATCAGTATTAGTTGCATAAAACCCTAAAAATACTTGATCAAATAGGGTATAAACACTAACAATTACAGAAGAATAAAAAAACACGAATATAAATTTCATATGCTTTTTCAAATTAATTTCTTTAAATGTGAATTTTACAAACTTGAAACTATATATAAGATTAATAATATTTGCAAAACCGAATGCCAAAACAGTGATTAGTGCGTATACATTATAATCATTTTTTTCATTGATAAATATAAAAATACCTAACAAACAAATTAGTTTAATAAGTATACTTCTTAATGTAATCATTTTAAATTCTTCTATCCCCATATAAAACCAGTCAATACAAAATAAATTTAAAAAAATTAATATGCCTGCAATAAGAAATAACTCAATTTCCATATTAGTTTTAGGACTAATAAATATAATAGTTATATAAACAAATATTGAAATTGTAGTTGCAATAAAGTTGATTAGAAATATTTCTGTAAATGTTTTATCTAAGTCTTTTTCGTTGTCCCTAACTTTTGCAATTTCTCTTATACCATAAGTTACTGTGCCAAAAGTTGCGAAAATTAAAAACCACTGTGAAAAAGAAACTGAAAAATTATACTTTCCCATACTATCTGCCCCTAATACTCTTAGCACATAAGGCATTGTTATTATTGGAAACAATACGTTTATAATATTCAAGGAAAAATTATATAAAAAGTTCTTTTTTAATGATCTATTTTTTTTCATTAAATCTCCCTTAAAGGGGTATTTGTATTTGTTTATTTTGTTATTAGCTTACGAAATAAAAATTTGAGAGTTTGGAGTGGGAAATATCCACAAAAAATTACTTTAGATTTGTATGGTACTTTTTTAAATACTGTATAGAAATCTATTAACTTATTTTGTTTAATACAATATGTGAATATATTAGAGGATCTCATCAAATATTCTCTAGTAAAATCATATTTATTTTCGAAGTGATGATCCAATGCATTTAATATATCTATATGATCATTGTATTGTTCAATAGCATTTCTTATTGAATTATAGTTACTTTCCCCATCAACTCTTCTAAATCTGTATACAGACATTACTTCATCTAAAACTTTTATTTTTCCTTTATCTAGTAATAACAAACATAATGTCAGGTCTCCAACAAATTTATGTGCTTTGTAATATATTGCATAATCTTGAGTTCGATCTAAAAAAATATTTCTAAACACTGTAGCTACCGCAGAAAAATAATAACCCTCTAAAAATAAATTTATAGTGGCTTCTTTCCCTACAATTTTAGATGAATTAGGGTGTCTAGACATATAATTCCCTTCAAAATCACGTGCTTCTATTACATGACTTACCCCCAAATAAGTACTATTATCTTCTAAAAAATTTACCGTCTTTTGTAACTTTTTATTATCAATCCAATAATCGTCGCCTTCAAGTGTTGCAATATACTTTCCTTTACTCTCCATAAATACATCATAAAAGTTCTTTGTTCCACCCACATTTTGTTCTTTAAACTTTAATACAAATTTATCTGGATATTTTTCTTTATACTCAAGTATAATCTTTCTTGAATTGTCAGTTGATTTATCATCACCAACTATTATTTCATACTTAAAGTTTACTTCCTGCATTAGAATGCTCTCTATAGCTTGACGTAGATATTTTTCGTGATTGTAAACAATTAAACCTACACTTACAGTAATTTCTTTGCTTTGCAAATAAGTACCTCCCTATGATACAATTCCACTCTTTAGTTGCTATATATGTTGGTATATATATTTAAAAGTGAATTTAGATTTATTTCCTTATCATGAGTTTGTAAGGCATGTTTTCTTGCGTTTTTTGAAAAATCCAAAGCTAACTTCTCATTTCCAAATATTTCACAAACATAATGAGCTAGCATGTATGGGGCGTCTGTTTGATATAAAAATCCATCACTTTTATTATTAATTCTATCTATAACGCCCCCCACGAAAGAAGTAACACAGGGTACACCTAATAGTTTAGCTTCACTTAATGAATTGGATTCATTTTCAATAGATGATGGTGAAACAAAAACATTAGATTTTAGAAATCTATCACACATTCGTTCTTCATCAAGTAGTCCTGTGAAAAAAACATGTTTTTTCAGATTATTTTTTTTAATCAATTCAGCAATATATTTAGTATATGAAGATTTTTTCAATCTTTCTTTTATATTACTAGATGCTATTATATCTGGACCTGCAATATACACCTTTGCTTCTGGATACTTCTCCAAAATCAAAGGCAAAGCCTCAAGCATATAATGTAGTCCCTTAATTGGATAGGAAGCTTGACTCAAAAATATAGTGTACTTTTCACAGCTTTCTAAGGACCACTCATGCTTATAAAACTCTTCCCTTAATGTTTCATTACAGAAATAATAGCTCGCACTAGAATTTATTTGCGAAGTGCAGACCCTATCCCATGTAGTTCGTCCAATAATGTGAGCTGCTTTTTGTATAGCTTCAATCTCGATTAAGCCGCTTTTTTCAAACCCCTTTTTTTGCTGAAGTATATTATTCTGCTTGACAAAGTCTCTAAACGTAAATCTTTTCTGAACCCATACAGGTAAGCCCGCGGTATAATGTTTGGAAATTATTGATACTAGACCTTGAATGGTGATAACTGTTTTTATTCCATATTCATTACATGCGTTTACCATTGCCAATGAATGGGGAAATTCTGTTCCAAAAATATGAACAAGATCAGGTTTCAACGTTTTTAAAATTTTTTTTAAATGATTATTATTTCGAATTGATTCCTTATCCTTCATATCCACAAATGGAAAAGTAAAGTAATTAATTTTTTTCCCGTGAAGTTGAGTTATATCTTTTGAACTCGAACGAGGAAAAGCGATCGAAAGTTTTATATTCTCTTTGGATGATAAACCTATCGATGCATTAATTAACCAACCACCAAATGGAGGTGGCGTTTCATTCATTAATTGACACGCTTCAGGAAGCGAGATGTTAGTAAGCCATAAAACTTTCATTACTTAGTCCTCACTTTTTGGTACAATTTTGGGTGAATACCTTGATTTTTAAACGCAAATGGCATAAACGGTATAATAGGTACTACACAAAAAATGACAAAACCTATTTCAAAAACAGTAAGAATTGGATTTACTATTCCAAATAGAATAAACAACAAATAGATTACTATAATATAGCTATAAAAATTAGATTTTCTATAAAACTTCATATGTTTTCTATAGTTGAAATATAAAATTAAAAACAATGGAACTGCTGTAAAAACGCCATAATAGGCAAGTAGATCAAACCATCCGGAATGACCTCCTATTGCTGCATTTGCAGTATTTCCAAACGGACCATATATACCAAATAAAGGATTTTCTAAGAATGTTTGAAATGACATTAAATAAAGTTCTATTCTATCTCCGGTCTGACCAACTATAGCGCCATTTTTAAATATATTCGACAATTCTATAAACTTTACGTACAAAATAGCATTTCCACTAAATATCTCAGCTAGTTTTAAAAAAAATGGGCTAATAAGTATTGAAGAAAATAACAAAAAGAACATAAATCCAATTGTTATTAACAAAATTAAAATAGATTTATTTCTTATAATTAAAACCATGAAAAAGCCAAAAAAAACTATAATTAATGAAGTAGCATAGGAAGCTTCAAGTATCATAAGAAACATTGTAACTACAGTAATAATACTAAAAACCTTCAATTTAATTGGAAGTAAATTATTTTTTTTGAAGTTTAGATAAAGCGAAATAACAAGTAGAAAACTGGCACTATATATATGACCGAATCCACCAATACCTAAGTTATCGTAAATTCTACCGACTTCTGGATGATTAGCCACAGCACCTGCGAGTTCCCTTGATGCCATTGGATACTCTAACAATCCAAAATATGTTTGCAATGATCCTACTGTGAAAAATAATAGAGAAAAAAATGCTATTTTCCCTAACATTCTATAATCCTCTTTATAGTACATATAATAGTGATTTATAAATAGTCCTACAAAGAAAATCGATAAATTCACTATTCCATAAGCTAAACTACCAACAATAATGTATGGTATGAGAGTAGTAAAGAAAATCAAAAGGAATACTAAATCTAGCGTCCACTGTCTTATAAGCCATTTTAGGTCAGTCGTAATTAACCAGATGATAAACGTAAATAATAAAAAAATAACTCCTACCCTTATTCGAAAATAAGGAATAGCAATCCACATACACATCAAAATACAGGCTATTTGATTAACTCTATACAATAATGAACCAATGTCTTTATTAGTTATAATTTTGTTCATATTTATTATAAAATCAACCTTTGATTAATTATTTAGTAATTCTTATAGTTTGTATCTGTATAATGTTTAAAAATCTAAAAACTAAATCATATAAACTTTGTACTATAAACTTTGTACTTCCTGTAAGGCTCTTTTTAAACGAACTTTTATAGAAATTGTCTGATTTCTTTTTAGGGATTCTTACAGAAATTTAATAGAATTCTTCTGTATCTTCTTCTTCAGTTTTTATATTAATACCACTTTTAGTGACCATAGATAAAGGGGATCTTTATATTTCGAGAAATTTTTGCGAGCTCGGAGAATCAAAAAGCCCCAACTGTGGATCAACACTGGCCTTCAAAACAGTGGAGTTTCTTTTTTTTAGTGCTAAGAAGTTTCATATGGATCGTGGTAAAGCTCATCGATTGCTTAATTTCAGATTACTTCATTAACTAAATTCACAGCCTTATTTGCTTGTACAATATTATTCTTTTCTGCCAAAACAAATTCTTTTGCCCGCTGTCCTTTCTCATGCAGTTCTAAACTACTTTTTCCAAGCAGGGAGTCAAGGCACTGTGTTAATCCATCTTTAGTATCATCATTAATTAGAAATACATAATCAAAATATTCTTTAGGCATTCCTTTTAGAGGAGCAGCCAAAACAGGAGTTCCTGATGCCATATACTCCATGTTCTTTGATGGGAAAGAGTATTTTGTATACTCTTCTTTGTATGATCGTGGATTCACTAATAATGTTGCTTTAAGTTGTTCTTTAACAATTTCTTCATTTGGGACAACTCCAAAATATTTAATTCTTGTATCTTTTCTTTCATATTTCCGTACCTCATCTTCCATATCTCCTGCTCCGTATATCCATAATCTAGAATCTATTCTTTTAATATCGATAAAAGCCTCTATGAGTTTTTTAACGCCATATTTTTCATGAAGGGCACCAGTATACATTATTATTTTTTCTTTATATTTATTGTTTAATGTATTTTGTATGTTTTCCATACCAATATTTACAATTCCCTCAATAATCACATAAGGTTTATTATATGGGTTTACAACCGGATTCATTTGTTCTGTAAGCAAAATATAGGAGTCATATTTACTTATAAAATGATTATATATCTCCTCAAATAATTTATTTGTTATTCTACTCAAAAATGTTTTTTTTAGATTAGAATAAATTATGTAGTTTGGGAGATCTGTTACAATAGCAATAATTTTAATACCAACTAACTTTGCTGCTAGAAGTGCTGGAATTGAGATTGATAAATTCAATACATCACAGAAAATAACTTTTTCTTTTTCTTTATTTTTAATAATCCATTTAAGAGTATTTATAAATCCATTAAAGAAGAAACTAAAATGTCTTATTAAAGGATTCTTAGAGACTTTAAGATAATGGTATACAATTTTCTTTTCAGCTTCTTTTGATTTTATTTTTAATTTAGTAGACTTATTGATGGGTGGTCTCGACATTACATAAATGTGATCCACATTAGTAATTAAGCCTTTGCTGAGGAGACTGTGAAACTTTTGTGCTTGTTGTTGTGGTTTTATTATACTTTTTTCAAATATTTCATTAAACTTCTTATCAGAACATAAAGATGATACATATAAGATATTCATTTTACCCTCCCCAACTTGATGCACTGGTAATATTTTTAATCACTTTATAAATTCTTTTAACTTTTCAATAAAATGATTATTATCTTTTATTACATTCTCAAAAAATAAAGTTCTTCCTTCTTCATATTTGAGGTCATCATATTCCTTTAAATAAGTATCTATTTCTTCAAATATTTCATTCAAAGACTTACTTATTACTATTCCTAAATTGTATTCTTTTATTTGCTCTGCTAAATATGTCCCTTCTTGAGTTAACAGCAATCTTCCAAATAAAACAGCATTATATAATCTATTTGGCAACAAAGTTTTACTATTAATATGATTATTGGGAATAATTGTATTTATTAAATTACTATTAATATAAAGACTCGCTTCTTCTTCTTGATTGTATCTTCCTGTTACCACTACATTATTTACAGCCTTTTTTTCAATAAACTTCACAATATCCTTGTTAATATCTCCTTCTCCATGGAAACTTAAGCTTACTTTCTCATTATTCTTAAGTTTTTTTATTAAATCGATATTAATTTGATAATCTCTTAGCGCTCCAATACAAGCTATATTTATATTATTGCTTCCAAAATTATTATAGTTTTTCTTTAATTCGTTCAAATTTTTTATAAATGTATTGTGATTAATTAGATATTTATTACCTATTGGCAACCAATCAAAATATCCTGGAGAAGATAAAACAGTATAATTAGAGTTTTCAATAATATTTTTTATATTAAAAAAATTGATTATTTTATTGTAATCTCTAATATCTAAAATATATTTATTTTTATAATATTTAAGTAAATACTTTTTTAAAAAATAAGAAATTTGAATTCCAAACACAATAATTTTATCGTATTTTTTTGAGTTCAATTTATTTATTATGAATTTTTTATACCTTAAATAATCTAAATAACTTCTCTGGTGACCTATTTTGATATCTCTATAATTTAAAGGATTAACTGGATCTTCAATATGAAATCTATCCCAACTAATTATGTCATAATCAACATTATTTGAATTTAGTATAGTTTCATAAGATTTAACGTATGGCATATACAGCATATTTGAAGGACATATTAATGCTAATCTCATTTATTTTCCCCATACAATACGATTCACATAATCCGTATATGATAATATTATCCTTACAACTTTATAAGACACATTAGATGTGCTGTAATCCCCCACTGACTCTATTGTTTCTTTGCCTTGTGTACCCAATATCTCTAATCCCTGCAATATTCTTTCTTTCTTTAAACCCACCATCATAACCGACGCTTCTTCCATCGCCTCTGGTCTTTCATGTGCTTGTCTTATATTGAGGGCTCTAAACCCAAGGATTGAAGACTCCTCACTTATCGTTCCACTATCACTTAATACTGCTTTAGCTTTAATTTGAAGTTTTATATAATCATTAAACCCTAAAGGTTTAATTGTTTTCACTAATGGACTAAACTCTATCTCTTTACTATTTATCATATTTTGAGTTCTTGGGTGTGTACTTATAATCACAGGTAAATTATATTTTTCTGCAATTGCATTTAAGCTTTCAACTAAATCTAAGAAATTTTTTTCCGAATTAATATTCTCTTCTCTGTGTGCAGAC
Source organism: Psychrobacillus psychrotolerans (assembly GCF_900115805.1). GTDB lineage: Bacteria > Bacillota > Bacilli > Bacillales_A > Planococcaceae > Psychrobacillus > Psychrobacillus psychrotolerans. The sequence continues at coordinate 152,621 of NZ_FOXU01000006.1, read as the reverse complement.
ACTACAAAATACTTTCCTTCTTCAAGGTTTAATCGCTCCAGTGCATCAGATTTATCAATATCAGCTTTTCTTGAATTGAGTACTTCAAACATCGGACTTCCTGTCTTAATAATACGGTCAGCTGGTAACCCCTCTCTTAACAAATACTCTCTAGCAATATCACTATAAGTTAAGTTAATGTCCGCAATATGATCGACAATCCTTCTATTCGTTTCTTCCGGTACTCTTTGGTCAAAGCTTCTATTCCCTGCCTCCATATGAAAAATAGGAATATGCCTTCTTTTGGCGGCAATAGCACATAAACAACTATTTGTATCGCCTAAAACTAATAAGGCATCCGGTTTTACTTCTTCCAGAATTGGATCAATTTTTATTAATATATTTCCTATAGTTTCTAAAGCTGCTCCTGTAGCTGCATGAAGGAAATAATGTGGTGCCTTTAGATTAAAATCTTCAAAAAACACTTCATTTAGTTCATAATCATAATTCTGGCCCGTATGTACAAGCGTATGTTCGAATGCAGGGGATTCTTCTAATTTATTGATTACTGCTGATAACCTTATAATCTCTGGCCTAGTTCCAACTACTGTCATGACTTTTAACTTTTTCATCGTTATACCTCCAAGTAGTGAGTATCTGGCTTTTCAGGATTAAAACACTCATTTACCCACATGACGGCAACCATATCATTTGTGCCAATGTTTACGATAGAATGCGTATACCCTACAGGGATATCAACTACTTGAAGTTTTTCTCCACTTACCTTGTACTCAATAATTTCTTCTGAATGAACTTCCCTAAATCTGATGAGGCCTGACCCGCTTACCACTAGAAACTTTTCATTTTTAGTATGATGCCAGTGATTACCTTTTGTAATTCCAGGTTTAGAAACATTTACGGAAACTTGCCCTCTATCAGATGTTCGAATAAATTCAGTGAAGGATCCTCGATTATCCACATTCATCTTTAGGTCAGATAAGAATTGATCTTTAGGTAAAAAGCTTAAATAAGTACTATAAAGCTTTTTCGTTAAGTCATTCTCCATATTAGGTATACTCAACTTCACTCTGTTCTCTTTGAAACTTTCGATTCGTTTTGATAATTCACCAAGCGAAATGGAATAAGTCACTTGTACCGTACAATAGTTAGATACTTTTGTCGGTGAATCTTCTAATGCAGCTATAAATTCTTCTAAAACATCATCTATATAACAAAGAGCCAGTTCTGCTTCAGGATCATTCACTTTAATATTTAGATTTCTAGCAACGTTAAAGCAATAAGTAGCAACTACTGTATTATAGTTAGGCTTACTCCATTTTCCGAATAGATTAGGCAGCCGATATACATACACTTTTGCTCCCGTTTCTTCCGAGTAATTAAACAGGATATCTTCACTGGCCTTTTTACTTTCTCCGTATGCATTCGATGTTTCGGCTTGAATCGACGAGGTTAGTAGGATAGGTGACGTATTCTTATTCAACTGAAGAAATTCTAATAACTTTGCTGTAAAACCAAAGTTACCTTCCAAATATTCTTCTTCTTTTTCCGGTCTGTTAACACCAGCCAAGTGAAAAATAAATTCACATTCTTTTGTATAATCCTTTAAATCCTCTAAAGAATTATCTCTCGTAAATAGAAGTAGATCTTCATACCCTCTATTTTTCAATTCTGCTACTAAGTTTTTGCCAACAAAGCCGGAAGCTCCCGTTATTAATATTTTCAGTTGTTCCATCCTTTCAATTCACTTTGTATATATGGTAGTTGATGTAATTTATCTTTTATTTGTTCGATTGATAGTCGAAACGTATTATGAGAATTATATTCTTCTTCCGATGTAAGCTTTTTATCTCCAGTTGCAAAATATTTATCATAATTTAAATCTCTATTGTCGGCTGGTATTCTATAAAACTCATTTAAGTCTTCAGCAACCGCATGTTCTTCTCTTGTTAATAAGGTTTCAAATAACTTTTCACCATGCCTTGTTCCAATAATCTTCAGATCGGTATCCGCATGAAAGAGTTCTTTCACAGCTTGCGCCAAGTCAGCGATTGTAGTAGCTGGAGACTTTTGGACCATGATATCCCCAGCCTGTGCATATTGAAAAGCGAATATTACTAACTCTACAGCTTCTTCAAGACTCATTAAAAACCTAGTCATATTTGGATCTGTCACAGTTAGAGCTTTTCCTTCTTTCAATTGCTCAACAAAAAGTGGAATTACGGATCCGCGAGACCCCATTACATTTCCGTATCTTGTTCCACAAATGACTGTTTTATCAGGGGATACAGTTTTAGATTTTGCAACAACCACTTTCTCCATCATGGCTTTAGAAATTCCCATTGCATTAATCGGATACGCCGCTTTATCTGTAGACAGACAAATGACTTTTTTCACTCCAGATTCAATGGATGCATTTAGTACATTTTCTGTACCCAATACATTCGTTTTAACAGCCTCCATCGGGAAAAACTCACAGGAAGGAACCTGTTTAAGAGCAGCTGCATGAAAGACATAGTCTACATCATCCATTGCGTACTTAACACTAGCTAAATCTCTTACATCCCCTATATAGAACTTTAGCTTGTCATTATTATATTTTTTACGCATATCATCTTGTTTTTTCTCATCCCGGGAAAAGATTCGTATTTCTTTTATGTTTGTATTCAGTAAGCGCTCCATTACTGCGTTTCCAAATGAACCTGTTCCACCTGTAATAAGCAATGTTTTATCACGAAACATACCAGGTCACATCCTTTCCTTAGAGTTTGATTAACTTATAATATTTATCGATATTAAGGTCTCTAATGTATTTTGTTTCATATAATTTTCTAGCATTACTAGACTCCCCTTCCATTAATGCCAAATTTAAATAGTATTTATTTATAGCATTCTCAAAACCATCTAAATCACCTTGTACAATATTCACGCCGCATTTAAACTCATCCAAGTCTTTTGAAATATCCGTATTAGGATCCATAATAGAAATTACTGGTTTTCCAGCTGCTAAATATCCATATGTTTTACTTGGTACGCCGAGGCCTTCAATACCTTTTTCTAAACTTACCAAACAGACATTGCTTATAGATAAAGCATCGGCATAGTCTTGTCCATGAAGAAATCCAAAAACTCTAGCATTGTTTATTTTGTTATTTTTTAAAAAACTATTAACATATTCAACCTTACTTCCGTGTCCAGAGAAAATAAAAAATATGTCTTTGTGATTTTTGAAACTTAAGATTCCCTGTAAAATGGTTTCCATATCCTGAACTGGCCCCATATTGCCAGAATATAAGACTACGAACTTATTATTTTCTTGAATTTTCTTGAATTCATCATTAACTACTAATGGACTCTGGAGAATTTTTTCATTTGAAAACCAATTAGGAATGACTTGTAAATTTTTCGAACTTATAGCTATCTTATGATTCAATACATAATCTTTCATTTCATTACCTAAAAGAACAATAGTAGAAGCATTTGAATATACACGTCTATTAATAAAATTCATCAGCTTGTGTATTAATCCGTTCTCTTTAATACTATTAATCTTTAACGCGTTATCTGGATAAACATCGAAAGCAACAAATATAAATTCTGTCCCGTAAAATTTTTTTAATAAATAAGTGATTAAAGGCAAAATAGGTGGGTTGGAGTAAACAATGATCCTCTTAAATTTTCTTAAGTAAAAAAACTTAGTTAACATAGATATAAAAAGGGAAAAAAAGTTAAATATACGGCCAATCTTTGACTTATTATTAAATGTGGTGTATTTAACCCTTTTAATCGTTACTCCTTCCAAAATCTCATTTTGGGGTATTTCATTATAATTATCAGATACAAATTCTTGAGGATATCCGCAAACTACAGTAACATCTAAGCCTCTTTTTTTTAAACCAATCGCAAGTTCTGTAATTAAAGTTGCAGTAGATACATGTTCCGGATAAAAGTATTGGGATAAGATTCCTATATCTTTTTTTATATTAATCACCTCATTTTTGTACCTTAACAAAAGACTTACTTTCCTTAGCATGTCTCTTTTATATTATGCTTGGGCCTTCTGTATTATTAATAGCTTTTAGGAATTTGAGAATATCCATTAGAATTGGCAAATTAATATTGTAAAAAAAGGTATTAGTAAACATAACAAGCAGAGTATAAAACAACATAGAAAAAGGTAATACTTCGCTCTTAATGAACGAAATATTACCTTTTGTACTTTGACTAATTGAATAGCGCTTATTAAATCATAAGACAAGTTCACTTTCTATATTGAAATATCTATATACATCCACTGATGATGCTTTCGCGGGGCTGCCTTTATATATTTTCCCTTCTGGCGCATTCTTAATGACTAATGCTCCCGAGGATATAAAACAATCCTTACCAACCTTTATCTCATCATTAAAAGTACTATTTACTCCAATAAAACAATTCTCGCCAATTTCACAGTTTCCTGCAATAACTACATGAGATGAAATAAAGCAATTATCCTTAATAACTGACCGGTGACCAACATGATTTCCACTCCATAAAATCACGTTATTCCCTACATTAACATGATGCTGCAAAACATTATTTTCGAAGATAAAACAATTTTCACCAATTGTTACATTTCTCCAAACAAAGGCTTTGGAACTAATATAACTTACTAATTCATATCCTTTATTCTTCGTTTCATGATAGAACCTCGTTCTTAATCTATTTAAATTTGTAAAAGGAACTGCAACAAATGCTTTATATTCATTTATTGGATAAACTCGATGTACCTCATCAAAGGGAACGACTGGTAATTCATAAAGTTGGTCAGTTTTTATATAATCTTTCTCAACAGTAAAAGCTGCAATTTCATAGGGAGAATCGTAAGTAAAGTATTCGTATGCTATTTCAGCAAACTCCCCAGCTCCTACAATTACTAACTTCTGTCCATTCTTCACAGGTTTATCCATTAATCACTCACCATCTTCTATTAATTATCATTTTTATTTCTTCCTATAAAAACATATGATTAATAATTTATTGATATACTAAGATTTACATAGTGATTAATTGTTTCTTTTAAGCCTTCTTCTAAGTGATAAGTTGGAGTCCATCCTAAGGAAGCTATAGCTTTGACATTCGAAAGTACACTTCTTTCAATTTCTCCATCTCTTAAGATCTCATAGACAGGCTCTGTATGAACACCCATTGCGTCAGTTATCTCTTTATATAATTGTTTAATAGATAATTCTCTATTAGAGCTAATATTAAAAATTCCAGTTTGCTTTGATAGCATAGATTGAATACATGCCTGTGCAATATCTTTTACGTATATGAAATCCCTTGTTTGATTGCCATCATAAATAATAGGAGTTTCTCCTTCTACTAAACACTCTATGAGACTTGTAATAACCCCATTTGGTTGCTTAGGACCATAAACATTTGAAAATCGCAATATAGTACTACTAAGATTAAATAATTTTTCATAAAGAAGGATATAGTTTTCTGCAGATAGTTTAGAAAGTGCATAAAAAGAGAGTGGTGACAATTTACTATCTTCCCCAACTGGAAAGATAGTGGGATTTCCATAAACCGCTGCTGTAGAAGCTACCACGCATTTTTTCACTCCATATTGTTTTGCAAAGCGTAAAATATTCAAAGTGCCCAATATGTTCGATTGACAATCTTCTACAGGGTTGATCATTGATTCAATAACTGATGATTGTGCAGCCAAATGAATTACATAATCTGGAGATTCTGTTTGAAAAACATTTTCTAAAGCCTTATCGGTAATATCTATTTTATAAAAAGGAACATTTTCTGTTAGATTAGTTAGCTTTCCAGTTGATAAATTATCTACTGCAACTACCGAGATTTCCTTTTCCAGTAAAGCTTGCACGACGTAAGATCCGATGAATCCTGCTGCTCCAGTGACTAATACTTTCAAATTTCCCCTCCGTTTTCGAATGAATTTTGATGCATTATTTCCTCTTATGAAAGACTTAAACCTGGATAAATCTTCATTCCAAAAAGGAACAATAATAAAGTTAAATGATATAAACAATTACTAATAATTAAATCCCATTTCCCTATTTTCTATATACCAATGAATTGTTTTTTCAATACCTTCATCAAAGTTAATTGAAGGAGTCCACCCTAACTCTTTACTGATTTTAGAATTATCGATTGCATATCTCCTATCGTGCCCTAGACGATCCGTTACAAGTTGGATTAAATCCTCACTCTTGTTTAAAAAATTTAGTATCAGTTTTACCGTTTCTATGTTTTCTTTTTCATTATTTCCACCTATGTTATATACTTCGCCAAGCCTTCCATTATGGAGAACAGTGTTGATTGCATTGCAGTGATCTTCTACGTGCAACCAGTCTCTCACCTGCTTACCATCGCCGTATAAGGGTAAAGAAAGGTCATTTAAAGCACGAGAAATAATTAATGGAATTAGCTTCTCGGAATTTTGGTATGGTCCATAATTATTCGAACATCTTGTAGTAACAACTGGTAGCTTATACGTTTCATAATAAGCACGTACCATCATATCTGCGGATGCTTTTGATGCGGAATAGGGGCTATTTGGTGAAAGATTAGTCTCTTCGGTAAAGTAGCCTTCCTTTCCTAATGCACCATATACTTCATCAGTCGAAATATGAATGAATTTAACGTTCTCCTTATATTCATTACAATATTTGTCGGTTTTATTTATCTTCCAATATTGTTTTGCCGCGTTTAACAAAGCTTGAGTTCCTAACACATTGGTTTTTATAAATAATTCAGGATTATCAATACTCTTATCCACATGTGATTCAGCAGCAAAATGGACAACAACCTGAATATCAAACTGTCGAAAGAGTTTAGTTAATAATTCATGATCACAAATATCCCCTTTTACAAAGTGATATGATTCTCTATCTTCAATATCCTTTAAGTTCAGAAGATTTCCAGCGTATGTTAATGAATCTAGATTAACAATGGTGTATTCGTATCTTGATATCATATGTTTAATGAAATTGGAGCCAATAAATCCAGCCCCACCTGTAACTAAAATATTCATCTTAATCTCCTCTAAGCTCTATTTGAATTTGCAACATCAACCAAATACTTGCCATAATTCGTCTTCATTAACGGTTCTGCAAGTTGGAGTAATTGTTCCTTCGATATATAATTTCTTCGATAAGCTATTTCCTCAATACAAGATACATATAATCCTTGTCGATTTTGAATAGCTTCTACAAAATTTGATGCTTCTAGTAGAGACTCATGGGTTCCTGTGTCCAACCATGCTAAACCGCGTCCCATTATTCTCACTTTCAATTCTCCTAATTGAAGATATTCATTTATAATAGAAGTGATTTCTATTTCTCCACGAGAAGAAGGAATTACCTTTTTCGCAATTTTTATTACTTTATTATCAAAAAAGTATAATCCTGGTATTGCATAAAAAGATTTAGGTTCAATCGGTTTTTCTTCTATTGAAATAGGTTTTCCTTGTCCATCTACTTCCACAACTCCATATGCTCTTGGATCTTTTACATAACATCCAAATATCAGTGCCCCTTCTGATAAAGCAGAGGCTGACTCCTGTACCGTGTATCCAAAATTAGAACCATAAAAAATATTATCTCCAAGTACTAGTGCTACCGGGGAATCACCTATAAACTCTTCCCCAATAATAAAGGCCTCCGCTAAACCAGTGGGATTATCTTGAACTGCATAGGACAAATCCATTCCTATTTTAGTGCCGTCACCTAATAATTCTTGAAATCCTTCTATATCTCTAGGAGTAGAAATAATTAGTACATCCCTTATTCCTGCAAGCATTAAAACGGAAAGAGGATAATAAACCATTGGTTTATCGTAAACTGGTAGCATTTGTTTAGAGATAGCTTTTGTTAGTGGATATAAACGAGTACCGGTTCCACCGGCTAAAATAATTCCTTTCATATGGAATCACGGATCACTTTACAAATCTTCTCCACGGACTCTATTTGTAGTTCACCGTAATATGGCAAAGCAAGTACTTGTTTAACCGCTTTTTGTGCAATCGGAAGATTCACTTTTTGAGCAGATTCCAGGTGTTCATACCATTCAAAGTCGCTGCATAAAGGATAGAAATATTTCCGTGTATATACGTTGTACTCTTTTAGTGTCTCGTGTAACCAATCTCTTGATTTACCATACAATTCTTCTTCTATTTGAATCACAAAATACTGGTAACTGCTGTCATCACCTTCTAATTTTGTCAACACGTTAATACCTGGTACATCTTTTAAGTAGTATTCATAGGCTCTTTTTATTACATGTCTTTTTTTCCGTTCGGTTTCCACAAGCTTTAATACTTCAAGTCCCACTACCGCCTGAATTTCGTTTAACTTTGCATTTAGACCAGATAACACAACTTCCTCTGGATTAGCTATCCCAAAATTCTTTAGAAGGCTAAGTTTTTCAACTAAACTAGCGTCACTAAAGGTCAGTGCTCCACCTTCGACTGTATTAAAAAGCTTCGTGGCATGAAAGCTGAACATCGTCATATCGCCGTAATAGCCAATAGGTTTATTATTTAAACTAGTCCCAAATGAATGGGCACCATCGTAAATTACTTTTAAGTTATATTTGTTTGCAATTAGTTGAATCTGTTCAACATCACATGGATTTCCAAATGTGTGAACACCAAGGATTGCAGTAGTTTTTTCAGTAATGAGGGATTCAATCTTTGCTGCATCTAGAGTAAGTGTTGTGGAGTCTATGTCAGAAAATATTGGAGTTAAATTATTCCAATCGAGTGCTTGAACTGTTGCAGGAAATGTAAATGGAGTAGTAATCACTTCTCCAGTTAGGTCTAATGCTTTTAAACCTAAGAGTAATGCGGAAGTGCCATTGTTAAATAAAGATAAATTTTCTACATGCAAATATTCTTTTAATGCTTTTTCCAAGTTAATCTGCTGAGGACCATTGTTAGTAAGCCACTTGCTTTCCCATACTTCACTGAGTTTGCTATAAACATCTTGAAGATTTGGAAGAAGTGGCCTAGTGATATATATAGGATCCTTAAATAATATTTCTATATTAATAGCCCCCTTCATGAATTTTTCATATCTAGAAATACATAACACAGTAACAATTTGCATTGTTAAGTTAATTTATTCTTTCTAGTAATGTTGTACTTTTTACATTCACTTACCCATAATACTGATAATAATAATGATCTTTTCCAATTTTATAATTGTTAAGAATAGTTCCTAATATGTTTGCTTTGGAAGCCTGGAGTACTTCTTTTGCTTTAATAGCATTACCTTTTTCTGTAGAACCTGAGCTAATAACTAGAATAGTACCATCACATTTGTCTGTGAGGACTTGTGCATCTGAAACGGACAATATTGGTGGAGCATCAAATATGATGATATCGTATTTCTCTTTTACTTCTGTGATTAACATATCCATGGAAGGCAGTCCTAAAAGTTCTGCTGGGTTGGAGGGTATTGGTCCACTTGTAATGAGATCTAATCCATTTACTCCCGTTTCTTTTACTACTTGGTTTAGATTCCAATGACCTGTTAGTAAATTAGTTAGTCCTGGAGTAATTGTTTTAAGAAATGTATAATGCATCGTCGGCTTTCTCAAGTCCGCATCGATGAGGAGTACTTTTTTTCCTTCTTGCGCAAATACAATGGCAACATTCGCTGCTATTGTGGACTTTCCTTCTCCTATAGATGAAGAAGTAAATAGAAGAGTTTTAATTTCTCTGTTTGGCATGGAAAATTTGATGTTTGTTCGAACTGTACGAAATTGTTCAGAAATAATTGATTGGGGATTTGAGCTTGTCACAAGTTTTCGAGCTATCGGTTTAACTTTCTTCCTTCTCTTAAACAAGGTTTTTTGCCCTCTTTCTATGGAGTGACTTAGGTTCTTTTGTTTTCTTTAGGTATTTATTTGAAATAGGACTGATAAGACCTAATATTGGTAGACCTAGTAACTCTCCAATATCCTGCTCGTTTTTTATTGAAGTATCTAAATACTCCATTAGAAAGGTTATTCCAATTCCAATCATTAAGCCTATGACTGCGGCTATCCCTACATTAAGCATTAGATTTGGCTTTATAGGTAGCGTATCCTTAGTGAATACTGCAGGTGATAGAATACTAACGTTATCGACATTCATTAAAGCTATAATTTCTTCTTGAAAAACTTTAGCTGTCATATTTGCAATATCGACGGCGTCTTGTAAATCAGTATCTTCTACTCTAACGTTTACAATCTGTGAATTTTGTTCACTAGACACAATTATTTGTTGATTAAGTAACTCTGGCGTTGTTTTTAGATTCAAGTTATCTATAACTTTGGAAAGAATAACTGGGCTTTTAATAATGACATTATAAGTGTTGATTAATTGAAGATTTGTATTAATATCCTGACTACTAAATTGATTTTGATCGAATTCCTTCTGATTTATGAGAATTTGAGTAGATGCTTGAAATATTGGGGTGAGGTAATAGTAACTAAAAGTACCAGCAATCGTCATAGATAAAACTAATATTGTAATAATAAGTGCAAAACGTTTCTTTATAATTTTGAATACTTCTTGTAAGTTAATTGCTTCTTGCGCTATAATGATCCCTCCTTATACCTGTCCATTTAAATTACATCCAATTCGAAGTTATATATAATAATATTTTTTAAAACTAATAGGTGGTAGAGGTTGAATCTCCGTACCATATAAGATATGTTTTGCATTTTCACAATAATAACTAGCATGACTTTCGGAGAACTCTCTTTTGACATATTCCAATGCCTCTTTTAATAAGAACGGTCTTTTTAAATAATGGTGAGCATCCGATGAAATAAAGTGCACTAAATTATGTTTGATAAGCTCTTTCGTATACTTTCTTAAACTTCTACCATTATGACCGAGTACACTAGACGCTGTAATTTGAACAAGAGCTCCTTTACATATGTATTCGTAAAGTAACTGTTTGTTTTTTCGAAGAACTCTATTTCTTTCTGGGTGTACAATGATCGGGATGCATCCTCTTAGCTGTATTTTGTAGATAACATCTAGAGTATCAGCTGGTATATAAGCATTTGGAAATTCAATCAATAAATACCTACCACTATTTGCGAGCGTGAGAAGATCTTTTTCAAGTTCCATCAGTACATTTGTTGATAAATGAATCTCTTGCCCTGGTAGAATTTTCAATTTTATATTTCTTTGTATCAGCTCTCTATATAAACCTGCTACTGCCGCTTTAACCTCTAAGGTAGAATTACGATATTTTCTATCTAAATGATGAGGGGTTGCGATAACATGCGTAATGCCATTAGCAACAGCATTTTCTGCAAGTAATACAGCTTCTTCCATAGTCCTAGGTCCATCATCTAACCCTGGTAAAATGTGATTATGAATATCAACTAGCACCCCCTATCCCTCCCTAGATTTTTTCACCAAGCTCCTTTTCCTGTAACTACTATAAAAATCGTTCGTATTAAAATCTTCAGGTCAAGTAACAGAGAGCAATGCTTGACATAATATAAATCATGTTTTACCTTTTCCCCATGAGTGATTGCGGATCGACCATTCACCTGCGCATAACCTGTGATACCTGGTTTTACCAATAAGCGTTTCTTTTGGGTAGGAGAATAATGATTAGTAATTTCAATGATTTCTGGCCTTGGACCTATTAAACTCATATCCCCTTTTAAGACATTCCAAAGCTGTGGAATTTCATCTAAACTATATTTCCTATAAAACTTCCCCGGCTTTGTAATTATTAAGGTTGGTGGTGTTGTAAAAGAAAAGTTTTGTGGCACTTCATCCTTCCATTCATATTGATGAAAACTGGACTCAATATCCTCCGTATGCATTGTTCGAAATTTCCAAATTATAAAGGATCGATTATGTAATCCTGCCCTAGTTTGCTTGTAAAAAACAGGACTACCTGTGAAGATAAATAGAATAATAGTCAAACATATAATAGCTGGAAATAATAAAACGAGTAGCATTGAACTAGCTAACACATCAAATATCCGTTTACCAAATCGTCGATAAAAAAACGGCGTATCCTGCTCAGAAAATGTATGCTCCAAACTTTCCAGGGCCTGGTCTCCTTTTAACAATATTTTAGAAAGTACTTAGCAAAGTATATTCAATATACCTATTAAAAAAGAACTAACTTTCATCTTCTGGTACAAGTTATTCTAACCGTATTTTCAATAAATAAGGTAGAACATATTGTTTATCTGACTATATAGACCAAGAATGGTTCCGAAATTTATTTCGGAAACTTTTATTTTATGAAAAAGTATCGACAGCGAAGGATTATTAAATTTAGTTGGGATTTTGCGCAGTTCATTTGGAAAAATCGTAGCTTAGTTCGAAAAGGATCTTATCCCCACAAAAAAAGCACGACAGGCTATTTCTCCTGTCGTGCATTTATATTCTTGCAAAATGATCGTATACATCTTGTAATGTGTCGCAGCCTAGCATTTTAACTTTTTCCAGATAGAGGCTCCAAAGCTTGGCGGTCATTTTTGCATCTTCTAATGCATGGTGCCTTCCTATTACTGGAATGGCATTATGTTTACACAAATCTTCTAAAGAACTTAATTGAATATGGGGTTCTGCAATTTTATAAAGAAAAGACGTATCCACTATTCTTTGCTTAAAGGGGGTGTGGAATACTCTATTACTGGTGTATTGCAGAAAGTTTCTTTCGTGATTCGAATGATGTGCTACAAGTGTACAGTCTTTTGCAAACTTCAGGAATTCAATTAGTACATCCCCAACATGTCTGGCTTCCTTTAATTTTTCGTTTGTAAGCCCTGTTAAATTAACTACCTCCGGAGAGATTTCTTTACCAGTGTTTATAAGCGAGTAAAAAACAGCATCTTCTTGAATGAAAGAACCACACATTTTTATGGCACCAATGGAGATAATCTCATCGCCTTGTTCGGGTTTAAAGCCTGTCGTTTCAATGTCGAACACGACCACATCTAGCTCATCTAACGGAACTTTTAGGGTATCTTCTTTCTTCTTTTCTTTTTGCAGATTTCTTAGAAAGGCCATTTGTTGCGCGTTCTGAACATCCCCTATACCGACATTTGACCGTTTCCCTTGAATACCTCTTAGTATTTGCATGAATGGTTCAAATGCCATTGTGGCCACCCTTTTTCATCATCACAATTACTTCGCGATGTAATTTAATACCACCTTTAATAATCCGTTTAATATCTTTCTGTTCGTTCTTGTTCAGTTCTTCAATGTGTAAATAGTGTGTATCAGAATAGCTATCTACTTGAGATAAGGTCAGACGATAGGTTAATAAATCCACAAAATTCCTATCACTATATTTTAGTAAGCTCCTATATTTTTGCATCTTAATTAGGTTATTCATGCGAGCTAAAGTGGAAGTTTCCATTACCCCTTCTTTTATTGATAAAAGTCGAATGGCATTTACATATGGTAAGAATCCCGAGTATTTTAAGTTTACACATCCGTGATATAATCCATGCCTTTCCACTAATAGCTGGCCAACTGGACCAATTACATTTTTAACATGTTCTACGTTAGCAGAAAATCGACTTAGTAAAATAGGATGTTGTAGTTGGTATTCATAAATGAATGACTTTAATTGATGCATGAATTCTCCCTCGCCATGCAGTACCCTAGCATCATAAAAAATTTGAAGGTATCGAATAGTTTCCCAACTTTCATCTTTCACCCATTCTTGGAGTTGTGCACGCCAATTATCAAATGACTTGCACCACATAGGATTGGAGCTCATCACTTTACCTTCACAATATGGATAACCTACTTCATAGAGACCTTTCGAAATTTCTGCTCCAAACACCTGAAAATACAGATCATTTACAGCATTAGACTTTTCATAAATAACCCCATGATCCTGATCACTGATTAACCCTTGCTCTAACCGTCCTCCACTACCAGTTATAAACCAAGAAAAATCACATGGAGCTGAACCAATTTCCATTTTCTTAGATGCTACTTCCAATACTTTGAGCATCACCTGATCATGAAAATCATTGAGAGAAACGATGTCATCTAGGAAGTTTGTAATATTTAGTTCCTTCCATTCTCGAATAGATTCATACGTTTCCACAAGTTCACGCCCTTTTATATAAAAGCCCCTAAATAATAGAGGCTTTTTCAATTTAATTTAGTGATTTAGATTCTTCTAAAATCATTTGTTCTGGATAACCATAGTTGCCATGTTCGCTCATATCTAGGCCCATTAGTTCCTCTTCTTCTGTTACACGAATACCACCCATGACTTTTTTCATTATAAAGAGAATAGCATAGGAAACTACGAATGCAAATAACCCACAAGACACCACACCCATAAGCTGAACTCCTAATTGATCGAAACCACCGCCGTAAAATAATCCAGGTTTACCAACAGAGGCAAGCTCTGGTGTTGCAAAGAAACCAGTAGATAATGTGCCCCATACCCCAGCAGCCCCATGAACAGATAATGCGTAAATTGGATCATCCACTTTTCGCTTCTCAAAAAATCTAGCGCTATAGAATACTAATACTCCTGCGATTAAACCAATGACTACAGACGCCCAAACATCTACGAATGCACAAGACGCTGTAATAGCGACCAATCCTGCTAAAGCACCGTTTAAAATGGTAGGAATATCTGATTTACCTAGTACTACCCATGATATTAATGTGGCAGCAACCGCGCCTGCTCCAGCAGCCAGTGTTGTATTTAATGCAACATATCCAAAGAATGCAGCATCTACAGAAATAGTACTTCCAGCATTAAATCCAAACCAACCAACCCAAAGTATTAGTACTCCTAGTGCTGTATAAACTTGGTTATGTCCTGCAAGATTGTTTGCCGAACCGTCTTTATTGAACTTCCCAATTCTCGGTTTTAGAATCATTGTTGCTGCAAGGGCAGCCATCGCACCAGTTAAATGAACTACAGTGGAGCCGGCAAAATCCTGTTTACCATGTTCAGCCAACCATCCTCCACCCCATACCCAGTGAGCAATTACAGGATAAACGATTATTCCAAAAAGAATGGTGAAAATTACATATGCGGATAATTTTGCACGTTCTGCAAATCCACCTAATGCAATCGTTACCGCGATACCAGCAAATGCTAACTGGAAAACAAAGAATACTGTTGTGGCAAGACCAGCTCCTTCTATAATTTCTCCACTATAGAAAAAGTCTGTCATACCTACGAAGAAGTTCGCATCGCCTCCAAAGATAAATCCGTAACCTACTGCCCAGAACACCATTGATGCTAAACCAAATGTAAATATTGTTTTACCAGCAACGTGGCCAGCATTTTTCATTCTTGTCGAACCGGCTTCCAATAATATGAATCCACCAATCATAAAAATAACTAAAATTGCAGCAATCATGGTCCATACGCTGTTCATCAAATACATTACATCTTCCATTTTCATCTCTCCTTTTCTAATGTTAGCTTAACTATCTTATGATGTAAGAAAAGCTAACATAACTTATAATATTCATTTTATTCGTTTTTGATTAGATGTCAACACAATTTTCTGAATATATTTTATTTTCTATTTATCACCACTTTAAAACCTTAGAAATTCCTGCTTTTCTTCTCAAATATTTCTATTCAAATAAAAAAACTGTCATCACTGTTTTTAACAGTGATGACAGTTTACCTATCATATACCTATTTTTTGTTCCATTCATTCGCCGTCACTATCTTCTTCTTCTTTCCCTCTAGAAGGGAGTATACCTAGTTTCACCGCCAACTTTGGAAGATTCATTGCGATGAACATTAAAATAACTGTTATGATCGCTAAATCATATGCACCATAACCAATAGTTAATCCTACACAAGCAGTAATCCAAAGGTTAGCCGCAGTAGTTAGACCCCGCTTTACATTATCCTTATCTACCCATATGACACCTGCTCCAAGAAACCCAATACCACTAATTACTTGTGCGGCTAAACGCATCGGATCCATATATGCTCCTTGGTTTAGAGAAGACAACGCCATTGCTAGAGTGGATCCTAGGCAAACTAGAATATGCGTCCGGATTCCTGCTGGTTTATTTTTTATCGCTCTCTCTAAGCCTATAAAGAAGCCTATAAAAGTGGCTACACCCAAACGAATGTATAGGTCATAATGCGAATTGAACAAAGTAGTAATAAACTCCATAATGCAAATCCTCCTAATAATACTGTTCCGATAACATTCTATAAAACTTTCTAAAATCCTTTAAACGTAATATTATCACATATTGATTAAGTAATTGAAACAATTCATCCAGTTGATCAAATACTGAATATGAAAATGCAACACCTATTAAAAGATCAGCATCAAAAAAGAAGCGAACACTAAGTAGCTTAGCGCTCACCTCTCTATTAGGATTATAATGTAAATTCACCGTTCTGAATCGTTTCACCGAACCAGTGGTAACTATCTTTTTTGGTTCTTTCTAAAGTTTCATAATTCACATGCACAATGCCAAAGCGCATACTATACCCTAAAGCCCATTCAAAGTTATCCATTAGCGACCAATATAAGAATCCTTTTACATTTACACCAGAATCCATACTTCGCTTCAATGCCGTTAAATGAGTCTTTAAGTAGTCAATTCGTTTATGATCGGCGACTTCCCCGTTTTCAGGCTCCTCATTGTAACATGCGCCATTTTCGGTAATATATATCGGAACATTGCCGTAAAGGTCTTTAATTTTGACCAGAACTTTATAAAAACCCTCCGGATAGATAAACCAGTCTATATCTGTTTTGTCATATCCCATATCTATATTTTCTAAATCAAATAACCCTTCATTCTCTTTATAACGCCCTACATTACCCGTGTAATAATTTATCCCTAGAAAATCGATTGGTTGTGAAATAATTTCGAGATCGCCATCTAAAATGGTAGGAGTAGCTCCTTTTTCTTTAAACCAATCCACCATGAAGGAAGGATAGCTCCCTTTAAATACAGGATCAAAAAACCACTCTAAATTCCAAGCGTTACCTCGATTGCACGCTTCAATATCTTGTTGTTTCGTGCTATATGGTTCAAACCAAGTAACATTTGGAGCATAACCAATTTCACCTTCTATATTGCTGTCTCTAAATTGTTTTACCGCACGCCCATGAGCAACCAATAAATGATGCGCTATATCCGTCGCTAGTTGGAGGTTCTGATTCCCTGGTGCATGCTCTCCAATATAGTTCGACAGGAACGAGGAACACCACGGTTCGTTAACCGTAATCCATTTTTTTATCTTGCCATCAAATTCCTTAAACATGAAATCGGCATATTGAACGAAAGCTTCGATTGTTTCGCGGTTATCCCAACCACCCTTGTCCTGTAAGGCTTGTGGTAGATCCCAATGATACAAAGTACACATTGGTTCAATGCCTTTTTCTAACAACGAGTCTACTAATTTATGATAATAGTCGACTCCTTTTTGGTTAACTTCTCCCGTACCATTAGGGAAAATCCTTGGCCAAGCAACAGAAAAGCGATACACATCTGCTCCCAAATCATGTATTAGCTTTACGTCCTCTTCATACCGGTGGTAGCTATCGCACGCTACGTCTCCGGTGTCTCCATTATGTACCTTCCCCGGAGTTTTAGAAAAGGTATCCCATATCGATACCCCTCTACCATCTTCGTTTGTTGCACCTTCAATTTGATAAGAAGCCGTTGCCGCTCCCCATTTAAAGTCTTTTGGAAACTGTATAATTGCCATTTATTGCCCACCCTTCATTTATCGTTTTTTCGTTACCTCTTCTACGGTACCCGAAGAATTCCTGATTACTAGTTCTGGATCTACGAGTGACGGCCTTAAACCTGTTACTCCATTTATCAAATCGTTTAACTTTATCGCTGCCAATCTACCAATTTTCTGTTTATCCTGCTTAATAGTAGTAAGAGCAGGCTCCATATAACGACAAGCCTCTACATCATCACAACCTAGCACTTGAATATCCTAAGGAATTCGAAGTCCATAATCTTTAATCGCTCTCATTGCACCTAGAGCCATCATATCGGATGCGGCAATAATTGCTTTTGGCAAAGATTCACCTTGAAGTATTATTTCCATTGCTTCGTATCCACTAGATTCAAAAAAGTTTCCGTGTTTAATCCATTGTGGTTGCGCTGTCATCCCAAATTGACTCATTGTCTGTAAAAATCCTTCTAATCGCTGATTCGATATATCAGAGCTGTCCTTCCCTGCAATATAACCAACATCTCTAATAGAGTTCAAATATAAGTATTCCACTGCAAGCTGTGATACTTTAAAGTTATCTGTCATGACGTAACTAGAATTTTCCCCAGTCAACTCAAGGTCTATCCCTAGACAAGGTATATCACTTTTATCTAACTCTGAAACGGCTTCCTCTACTTCTTCCCCCGCAATTATCAAACAGCCATCTAAACGATAATGCCGCGACCTTGCAAGATAATCTACACTGTCCTTATCGAACATTTCATTGGAAAAAATGATAATATCATAGCCCATCGCACCAAGTGTTTTTTGAAAAGATGAAATTACCTCATTGAAAAAAGGATGGTTAAACTCTACATTTATCTTCCCTGCATAGATCAGTCCGATTAGGCTAGATTTTTTCGTTGCAAGTGATCGTGCAGAAAAAGTAGGTTGATAGCCAGTTTTATCAATAACCTCTAATACTTTACGCTTTGTTAGTTCACTTACACCATCGTAGTTGTTAATCACTTTAGAGACGGTGCCCCTAGAGACGCCCGACATCTGAGCAATATCACGTATAGTTAAAGTCGTCATTTTACATCCCTCATATTCCATGTGCTGACCGCAATTATTTAACCGATCCCTCGGCAATACTAGATATAAATAGTTTATTGAATAACAAGAACACTATTAAAAGTGGTATTGTAGCCCAAAATACACCAGATAACAACATACCGAAATCTACTTTAAATTGAGTGTTTAATGATGCTAAAGCAACTTGAATTGTATAGGATTCAGGGTCTCGAAGCACCGTAAACTGCCATAAGAACTCTCCCCAAACCGAGGTGAACACAATAATTCCTAGTGTTGCAAAAGCAGGTAAAATGATAGGTAATACAATACTACGGTATATTCTGAAAATCGAACAACCATCTAATCTTGCTGCTTCGATCAATTCATCTGGTACCGATTCGCTGACATATTGTCTCATTAGAAATATTCCTAATGGATTTAGGAAAAATAATACCATCGCTGCAAATAAATTATCCAATAATCCTGCTTTGGCCACTAACAAATACTGTGGTATTAATCCAAGTTGCGGCGGAATGATGATAGTGAACAATATAGCGAAGAATAGAATATTTTTCCCCGGAAATTTCAGCTTAGAAAATGCAAAACCAGCTAGTGAACTTATAAGTAACACGACAATCGTTACCGTAAGACAAACGATTAATGTATTGAACATCGACTGGAAAAATGGAATCATATCTAATACTTTTTGGAAATTTTCCTTTAACTGATCACCTGGAACCATCGCTGGAGGTATCGAATTATATGCAGAGCTATGTCTCGTTGACATAACAAACATCCAGTAAAAAGGGAATAACGAAAAGAGCGATATTACCGTTAAAAACAAGTACATTCCTATACGCCCAATGCCCCACTTTTTAGTACCAACATCACCTTTCATCTATGTTTCCCTCCTATCCCTTCCAAGCCTTTTTGTCAGTAACATATTAATTGCAGATGCAACTACGATGAATAACAACAGAACAATAGCAGCAGCAGATGCTGTCCCGAAGGAAGATAACTTAAAGGCATCTCGATATAAATACATAACAACTGTCATTGCTTCATCCCTTGAAAATGCGGTGTTACCTAAAAACACTGTTGGCTCCGTAAACAATTGCATCGCTCCAACTGTCGAAAAGAAGACAGTCAATATTATAAATGGTTTTAATAACGGAATCGTAATATATCGAAGTTGTTGGAAGATGCTAGCGCCGTCTATTTTAGATGCTTCATACAACTCGTTCGGAATACTTTGCATCCCTGCTAAGTAAATAATGGTGTTGTATCCAAGCCAGCGCCAAAATACCATCGTAGAAATTGCAATTTTCGCACCCCATTCAGAGGTCTTCCAGCTCACTGGATCAAAACCAAATAATCCAATAATATAATTCACTAACGCTGTTTCATTATTACTAAAAAACACACTAAATACTAAAGCAACCGCTACCATAGAAGTGATATATGGCATGAATATTGTGACCCTGAAAAAGGCTTTAAATCGTAAATAAGATAGGTTCAATAAAAATGCTAGTATCAATCCAATTACGAGCTGAGGAGCAGTGCCCATCAGTCCAAGGATGACGGTATTATATACAGATTTCCAAAATAGCGGGTCACTTAGTATTACTTGAAAGTTATTTAACCCGACAAACTCCATTTCCCCCATACCGTTCCATTTCTGAAAAGCGAGGATTAAACTAAATATTGCCGGATATAGACCAATAATCGCAAATATGATAAAGAATGGGGATATATATAAATACCCTGAAAGCATCTCTTTCATATCTTGGGATGAAAAACCTTTCCTTCGTTTTTTTTGCTGTTTTTCATCTAAAGAAACCATACACTCGTCCCCCTACCTACATACAGAGTATATCCGGCGGTTATACCCGCCGAATATGTTATACACTTTTCTGAACTTAGCGATCTAGTTTAGTTGTAATACGTTTGATAGCTTCTGTCCATTCTTTCTCCGGATCAGCACCAGCCTGTGAGTTAACTAAAGCAGCAAGGATTTCATCGTGAACGCTTGTATAATCCTTACCTTTATATACTTTTCCAATCTTTTGTGCAGATTGAGCAAATACTGTTTGTGTGGACTGTCCACCAAAATACTCATCACTTGCTTCTTTAAATTCAGCCATATCATATACAGCAGGAGCAGAAGGGAAAAGACCATTGTTCTTGAATGATTTCAATTGATTTTCAGGTGAAACTAGCCATTTTACAAATTCATATGCTTCTTCTGCATGCTTTGTTTCTTTAGGAATTGAAATGTAAGAACCACCCCAGTTTCCACTGTACTCCGTCGGTAATGTAGCAATACTAAATTTTCCAGCAGCATCAGGCGCATTTGATTCCATCCATCCTTTGAACCAAGCAGCTCCTAATTCAACAGCAAAGTCGCCATTATTCACACCATTTGCCCATTCAGCGGACCACATTGCATAATTTCCGACTAAACCAAGCTCATTCATATCGATCGCTAAGTCATATGCTTCTTTAACGCCGTTGCCGCTTTCATCTATCATTAAATTTCCTTCTGCGTCAAAATAACTTTCCTCTAGCGCATCTAGTTGCGCACGGTACATCATTTCCATACTAGCAACCATTGGTTTACCAGTTTTTTCTTTAATTTTTATAGCAGCATCCTTAAAATCTTTTGGAGTTGCGATTAAAGCAGAAACTTCTTCTGGATCTGTAGGTAATCCTGCTTCTTCAAATATATCTAATCTGTAGTAAAGGCCTTTTGGACCAATATCCGTTGGAAGACCCATTAAGAACTCTCCATTATCATTTTCAGCAATTTCCCATTTCCAGTCCAAATACTCTCCTTTAATATCCTTCGCACCCATATCGTATAAATTCACAAAACGATCTTGCGCATCACGGAAACGATCCAATTGGTCAAGCTCAAGTGCTGCTATATCTGGTGCCCCACTACCAGCAGATAGAGCTGTAAATAAGTTATTATGATGATCAGCAGTTTCTGATGTTTTTATTTTAATTTTGATATTTTCATTTTGTTTTTCATATTCTTTTACAAGTTCTTCATAACCAGTAGCACCGAACATCCAAAAGTTAAGTGTAACTTGTTCCTTGCCATCTGCTTTTTTACCTGAATCATCAGTTGATGAATCGGAACATGCTGCAACGAATAACACAAACAATATGGATAATGAAGCGATTAGTAGTTTTTTTAGTTTCATTATGATTTCCCCCTGAATTTTAATAGTTTACTAGTATTCATACAATAAAACCCCTTACTCCAAACCGCCCTCCCATCTTATATTTAGTCCCATCAAGCTCCACATCTTCGGTGTCATTACAATCATCTTATTTATAGAAACTGGTTTCCATAAAGGTTAAAAAAATAGGAAATAAACCAAATTTCTATATATAAAAGCGCTTTCAATTTCCATTATAATCTAATTTAAAATAAAATCAATTAGTTTTTTGAAAATTCTTATAAACCGGTTTCCATATTATTTATTCTATGTATGGAAGTTTTCAAACATACCTTCTTTTTATCCTTTCTTTAAAGTAACTTACTTAGGTTTTACTACACCTCAAGCCCTAGACTAATTTCTATCCAAAGTTCAATGCAGAATCCTACCCTCTTTTATACAATTAACTGGTAACCAAACCAGTCTTAGGAAGGAGCGCACCTGGTAAATCAGTATAAATTGTCTTAAAGCCTTAGATCTTAGCATTTTTCTATTTTGATTCACAGGCAATTAACCTAGGAGGAAACTTTACTATGTCATTATTTACAAAATGGGCTTTCGGGAACAAAGCGGCAGTGGCAGTACTAACTGTATTAATACTAGTTATAGGGGTTGTAAGTTATTTTAGACTGCCTATGGAATTTCTACCAACAGCGGATAATCCTCAAGTAACTATTATTTCCATGAGCCAAGGGATTGATTCTAAAACGATGGAGTCTGAGGTGACCCTCCCAATTGAGAGATCAGTTACAGGATTGAATGGCAAAACGACAGTCTTTTCAACAACAGGCGATGGATTTTCGAAAGTAGATCTGTTTTTCGAGGCAGGATATGATATGAAGCAGGCAAAGTTAGATGTTCAAGATGCTTTAAATGGTATATCCTTGCCTCCCTATATATCTAAGCCTATTATTTCACAGCTTAACACTTCGATGATTCCAATTGTTAATATTGCCGTTACCTTTGAAGAGGGTTTAACTGAAGAAAATAAGGAGTTTGCACGAAACAAACTACAGTCCATGTATCAAGAGATAAAAGGGGTCTCTAACGTAGATGTATATGGGATAACCAATTCCGTCATTTCTGTTGTCATTGATGATGAGAAACTATCCGAAAATCAAATTCCACTTCAGTCCATAGTAGGGATTCTTCAAGGTCAAAATATTTCTGTCACAATCGGTGAAAAAATAATAGACGGTAAAACAAGCAATATTAAAGTAATCGGAGATCTTACAAGTCTAGATGAATTAAAAGCTCTTCCGATTACACCTGAAATAGCTTTGGGAGATATCTCTACTATTGAGGAAACGAATGATTCAAACTTCGTTAGTCGATTTAATGGGATGGATAGCTTAGATATTAGTATTACAAAAGATAGTCAATCCAACGCGGTTACGATTAGCAATGAGATTGAAAAAGTAACAAAAGAAATAAATGAAAAGTTTGAGCAACAGGAATCTGTTATTTATATTTCTTCCTCCGACTTGGTGGAGAATTCTGTTCACACGATGATAAAAGAGGTACTTCTTGGTGCACTTTTTGCAACGATTATAATCATGCTCTTTTTACGAAATATACGCTCTACATTTATTACAATCGTATCGATTCCATTGTCTCTTTGCTTTACATTATTCTTACTATCATGGTCCGGTGTAACATTAAACATCTTAACTCTAGGTGGCGTCGCTGTTGCAGTGGGTCGACTTGTAGATGATAGTATTGTAGTCATTGAAAATATTTTCCGTAAAATGCAATCAGAAAAATTCTCTATACAAATGATTATTGATGCAACTAAGCAAGTAGGAGTCGCAATAACTGCTTCCACATTAACAACAGTAGCGGTTTTCCTGCCAATGAGTTTGTTAAATGGTGGACTTCAAGAATTCCTTTTACCATTTGCTTTAACCGTAACCTATTCATTACTCGCCTCTTTAATCGTTGCATTGACAGTTGTCCCTCTGATGAGTGCGGGATTATTGAAGAACGCTAAGATTCCTGAGCATAAGCCCGCAGTTCGTTTCCCTAAATTGGTTACTTGGTCTTTAAACCATAAATGGATCGTGTTTTCGGTTTCTCTCCTTCTCTTCGTTGGGTCTATTGGAGCTTACTTCGCCATTCCTAAAGGGGCTGTGGATAGTTCTTCCGCTGACTATGTAATTGTCACACTGGCTTACCCAATTGATACACCAATGGAAATAGTGAAGGAAAAAACCTTTGAACTAGAATCCTCTATTCTTGCAAAGGAAGAGGTTCAACACATATTTACTCAAATTGGTTCTCCTCCTGAAGCAGCTCATTATGGGTGGGTCGGTTCTTCCACAGAAGCAACTTTCAGCATCTTTCTAGAGGATAAAAAGAACACCGACTTTCTAGTGAAAGAAATGGAAATTCAAAAAAAACAATATTCAGATGCAAAGTTTGAAGTAAGCACTGCTTCATTTATGATGGGTGGAGCTAGTCCAAATATAACAATTGATATTATCGGAGAAAGTATACTTGAATTAGAGAAGGTAGCAACCGAAATTATAGAGAAGGTAGAAAGATTAGAGGGTGTAGAGGAAGTTACGACTAACCAAGATGAAAAGAAAACTGTTCACTCCCTAATAGTTGATCCTTCTAAAGGCAATACAGAACAAATTGCATCCCAGTTAGCAGTACTATTAAACAAAACACCGATAGGAACAGTTAGTATAAATGACAAGCAAAAATCTGTAATTCTGGAACCTCTTCTGGATACCGTAACACCCGATGAGCTAAAAGATATTCCTGTCATGACCCATGAAGGAATAGCCCCAGTCTCTTCCGTTGCAACTTTACAAAGTGAGGAACGCTCTACCAACCAGATTCATAAAGACGGGGATGCATACCTTCGAGTAACGGCATCTGTTGATCCTTCCAAGCTTTCCGAAATTGCAACAGCAGTTAACTTAGCAATATTCGGGGACCAAGACAATACTGGTATGGATATCCCTGAAAATGTTGAGGTATTAATAGGTGGTTCAAGTAGTCAACAAGCGGAAGATTTTACAGATTTATTCCTAATCATGCTTGTTTCCATTGGGATTGTGTTCCTAATAATGGTCATTACTTTCAAGTCTATCAAAGCTCCTATTGCCATTCTTTGCTCACTACCTTTAGCTGCAATAGGCGCTATTTTAGGAATTCTTATCAGTCGTATTTCCTTAGATATTACTGCCCTTCTTGGTGCATTAATGCTTATAGGTATCGTTGTAACCAATGCGATCGTACTGTTAGATCGCGTGAAACAAAACGAGCAGAAAATGATTATACGAGATGCGCTTGTAGAGGCAGCCGCTACGAGAATGAGACCGATCTTCATGACAGCTATTGCAACCATTTGTGCAATGCTTCCTCTATTGCTGAAAAAAGCTGAAACAGGAAGCCTAGTATCACAAAGTCTTGCTATTGTTGTTATTGGTGGGTTGGCTATGGCTACCCTGCTTACATTAATAGTAATACCATGTATATATGAATTATTATATTTTAGAAAGTCTAGAAAACAACGCGTTAAACAGATTTCCAATGAGGACACCTCTGTAGAATAAAGTTATTATAACGAAAATAAACAGATCATAGCAACCAGCTATGATCTGTTTATCTGTTAATTATAAAATCCTCATTACCTTATCGCGAAGGTCTAGCTTCTTGACAATTAGAGCATTTTTTTTGATTACTCGCTTTAAACTTTGTAAATGTTTTTTCAAAGTTCGTTCCACATGAACATTTGAATAGTAGTTTTTGTGAGTAACCTACGTATTCTTTTGAAAGTAATGTACTTTCTGAATTTTTACTAACATAATTTCTTATTTCATCTATCGTCCATTTTTTATTCATATTGACACCTCCGATTGCGATATTATTTAAGTATAAGAAGAAGCATCGTCAACCTTCTGTTCAACAAGATTCATGAATCCTAAATCTACCTCAATGAGTTATTATACCATCACTTATAGGCTCCTTGTACAATATTTCAATAAAATGTTGTTTTTAATATACTTATGTGCTATACTAATCTTCTAGTAAGAAATAAGTTTGACATCGATACTATCGATTATTATTTTAGTCGACATTAATGGGTGCCAAACCCGCAGGAGTTCTTTAGGAACAAAGAATTCTTTAGAAAAAAAGCATTATCTCCTTGGAGGTAGTGCTTTTTTTATTGCCTAGATTAATGTATTTCTTTTGAAGGAATTATAAACTTTTTTCCTAAAGGGAATTAAACATTAAAATCATTTATTTCGAATGGAAAAACAATACTTCCCATTTACAATGACTAATACTAAACCCATTACAATAATAGAGAATAATTGAGATTGATCTGTCGAAATGGAATAGAAAGTAGAAAGCACAATACCAATGAGTAGACCAACATTCAGTAAATTATAGGATTTATAAAACCCAATTAACATGACATGTTTTTCACCTTCATCCGAAATTTTTAACAGTTTTTCTGCATACTTGGAATCAGATAAATTGGGGATATTTCGTTCTGGGTATACTAATTGGATTAAGTTGGTCATGAATATTGTGAACAAATAACTTACAATCATAGTAGCGATGGCAATGATTGTTAAAACTATACTCTGTAATGTAATTACTGTTGTACACAAGACCAACACGGAAAGTACAATACTAGACTGCACTAGAAATGAGTAATCTGCAAATTTTTTATAGATCAATAAATCTACTTCATCTTCTTCATCCCATTTAGCATCCGTGTTATACAGTTTTTTTACTTCCCAATATAATTTTAAGCTAACACCTAACAATATAATAATGATACCGATTAAAGTTATCACTATAACTTCGGCATACTCCATAATATCTATAGTGAAATTATTGAGCATAAGTATAGCGACAACAAACCCTATTACTGCACAAAGCAGTACTTGTATCACTGTTTTCATTATAATTCATCCTCCTCGATTAGAAATATACTTTCCACCGGTTCATTGAACACACGTGCAATTCGAGCAGCAATTAATAAAGATGGTATTAGTTCTTCTCGTTCTATTAAACTAATTGTTTGTCTGGAAACTTTAGTAAGCTTTGCAAGTTGTGTTTGGTTCAACCCATCACGTGCCCTTAGTTCCCTCATTCGAGTTTTCATAAGGAATCCCCTTTCTTCATAATAGCGTAACAAAAACACGTCAAATTGACAAGTATATTAGTCAAGTTGACTAATAATTAATACAAAAAATCTCCTAATCACAATTGATTAGGAGATTTTTTGCTCATTCTTTATAAGACTAATTTCTTAAATCTGGTATGAAATTTTTATTTATAAGATAAAACTTACAATAATCGCTGTTAATACACTTACTAATGTTGCTCCGTATAACAGTTTCAAGCCCATTCGTGCTACAACATTCCCTTGTTTTTCATGAAGACCTTTTACAGCCCCAGAGATAATCCCAATGGAAGAGAAGTTTGCAAACGAAACAAGGAACACGGAAATAATTCCGATTGATCGCTCACTTAGATTTGATGCTAAATCATTTAATGAAAGCATTGCTACAAATTCATTCGTAACTAGTTTGGTTGCCATAATACCACCAGCTGTTACTGACTCTGATACAGGAATACCCATTAAAATTGCAAATGGAGCAAAGATATACCCAATAATTTCTTGGAATGAGATTCCTAATACCATATCAAATAAGGTATTTACTCCTGCCATAAGTGCAACGAATCCGATTAACATCGCTGCTACTACGATTGCAACCTTAAATCCATCCATAATATATTCGCCCAACATTTCAAAGAAGCTCTGTTTTTCTTCTTGAACAACGAGTATATCTTCTTCTTCAGTAACATTGTATGGATTAATAATAGAAGCAATGATGAATCCACCAAATAGATTAACCACGATAGCCGTCACGACATATCTCGGTTCCACCATTGTCATATAAGCCCCAACAATAGACATCGATACGGTAGACATCGCTGATGCACATAGTGTATACAGACGTTGAGACGATAATTGTCCAAGCTGCTTTTTCACCGTGATAAATACTTCCGATTGACCAACAATAGCAGATGCTACCCCATTGTATGACTCTAATTTACCCAGTCCGTTTACTTTACTTATTCCCCAGCCCAACCACTTCATAATGAAAGGAAGAACTTTAATATACTGTAGAATACCAATTAGCGCTGATATGAAGACGATTGGAAGTAAAACATTTAAGAAGAAAGGAGCTTGTCCTTCATTCGCAATGCCACCAAATACAAAGCTGATTCCTTCATTCGCAAAATCTAGCAATTTTGTAAATACGGCTGCAATCCCCTCAATAATAATTAACCCAAACTTAGTATTCAGTAATAAAAAGGACAAAATTAATTGCAAAATAAGCATCTGGATAATTGGTCTGACTTTAATTTCTTTACGATTGCTACTTGCAATCCAAGCAAGTCCCAGAACAACAATTAAGCCCACGATTGAGATTATATAATTCATTGTATGCCTCCACAAAGATGTATTCTTATAAGGTTGAACGTCTGACAACCTTCTCACTTACTTATTAAGTATACCTTCATTATTCCTGATGTCCAAATACAATGTTTGCAAGTGGAGAAAGTAAAAGTATATTTTATGTAAGCGTTCACTATTTTGTAACACTATATACGCAATCATTAGAATTCACCTCTGAAAAAATTATTTATGTCGTCTCGGAAAAAGGCGTAGAATAATAATTTCAAGATTTTTTTATTTTTTACAAAAATACAGCAAAAAAAGTTTAACATACCTATTTATAGGGTATTTTTTCTTATAAACTAAAAAAAGTTTAGGTGAATAGAAGGGCATTAAAACCAATTTAAGAGAAACTAAGAAAAAAGGGGATGTTAACTGCAGGGAAATAAAACATTATTAATTTATATCATCTTCATTTTTCTAGAAATGCTATTTTAAAAAATCAGTTCTGCTTTCTTTTTGGCATCATATTATGGTTAATAATGGTATTTAAAATTTTATACTAAATTATACATACACGAGGAGTGTAACAATGAAAAAATTAACTGGATTTATAATTATTATGGTTTTAGCTCTATTTTTAACAGCATGTGGAAGTGAGTCTACTAGAACATTTGAATTAGAACAAAATGGTGTTATTACCACGATGGTATACACAACTAAAGGAGATAAAGTTACCAAACAATCAACTGAAAACATTATCCAATATGACTTAGCGGGTATTCCTTCCAAAGAAGAAGCACAAGAGCTTTTTGCTCCCCTTGTGGAACAATTTCAAGACATTGATGGAATAACACATAACCTAGAATATGAGGATACTAAAGCTATTGAAACGTTAACTATAGATTATGAGGTTGCAGAATACGATGACATAAAGAGCTTACCGGGGATGGAGTTTACCGAAGATCCTAAAGATAAAGGCGTGAGTATGAAAAAGTCTCTTGAAATATTAGAAAGTCAAGGATTTAAAGAAGTAAAATAAATGTATAAATATTTAAAAGCCACGATTACCGAATTATTCTCGGTAATCGTGGCTTTTAAAATTTTATTATATCGTTTTAAGAATTCACACTAACTACTTTAGTTTTACCTTCTCTACGCTCTTTCGCATGCTGAGCTGTAGCCGTGAACAATACATCAGATGAAGAATTCAAAGCAGTTTCGCAAGAATCTTGTATAACACCAATGATAAACCCAACCCCAACTACTTGCATAGCAATGTCATTAGGAATACCAAATAAATTACATGCTAATGGGATAAGTAGCAATGATCCCCCTGCAACACCTGATGCACCTGCTGCAGAGACAGCGGCAACGACAACAAGCATAAGAGCAGTCACAAAATCTACTTCAACACCTAATGTATTTACAGTTGCTAGAGTTAGAACAGCAATAGTCACTGCTGCGCCAGCCATGTTAATAGTAGCACCTAGAGGAATTGATACTGCATAAGTATCCTCATCTAATCCAAGTTTTTCACATAGTTTCATATTTACTGGTATATTTGCTGCGGAACTACGTGTAAAGAACGCCGTAATACCACTTTCTCTTAAAACCATTAGAACAATTGGATAAGGATTTTTTCTCGTATAGATATACACAATTATTGGATTCACTACAAGTGCGATAAACACCATACACCCAACTAATATTAATAGTAATCTACCATAATCAGCTAAAGCCGAAAGACCACTTGTTACAATTGCATCAAATACAAGCCCCATAATACCAAGTGGTGCTAAATTGATCACCCATTGTACTATTTTAGTGATAGCATCCGAAAAATTACCTAACATATCTTTTGTATGTTGATTTGCATTTTTTAGTGCAAAGCCAAGAACAATCGCCCACATTAATATCCCTAAATAGTTAGCATTTACTACTGCATCAATTGGATTAGCAACTAGATTAAATAGTAAGGTCTCAATAACTTCAGCAATACCTTCAGGGGGAGTTAGTTCTTCTACTCCTGTTGTAAGCGTTAGTGTAACTGGGAATAGAAAACTTGCTACTACAGCCACTGCTCCGGCAAGTAATGTACCAATAGCATAAAGGCCAAGAATTGATTTCATATTCGTCTTTTTACCACTCTTATGTACAGCAATTGCGTGCATTACTATAAATAATACTAATATCGGCGCAACTGCTTTTAATGCTCCGACAAATAAAGATCCCAAAATAGAAATCCAGCTTGCGCCAGTTGGAACGGCTAAAGCTAAGATAACACCGACAATAATACCGATAACAATCCTTTTTACTAAACTCATTTGATTCCATTTAGCTAATAAATTCTTCATCATACTATCCCCCATAGTTTTCTCCCTTTAGAAAGAAATACAAAATTCAATTTCCCCATTAAAATAATATGTACTTATTTTAACTTTAAGTAGACTGATATTTTATTTTAGCACAAATTTTTAGAATCTTGCATTGTTATTTTTTGTTACAACTTTTTGAGTTTTTTTTGTAAACCAGGTATTTTAAACCAATAAAAATGACGGGAGTGTTTAAGCTCCCATCATAATTTTAGTTATATATTATTTCTTAAAATTATTGGCGTTTTGTTGTGCTTTACTGTTAGCTTGAGCATTTTGTTGTTTCACTTCTTGCACATTTGTTTGACGCTCTTTTGATACGCCAAATTCCGATCCAAATTCGCTAGACATGTTTTGAGATCCAGCTTGTCCTGCTTTTTGATTTGCTTGAGCATTTTGTTGTCTCACTTCTTGGGCATTTGTTTGACGTTCTGAGGATACCCCAAATTCTGATCCAAATTCAAACTTGTTTTGTGAAGCACCTTGTCCATTTTGTTGCGCTTTTTGATTTGCTTGAGCATTTTGCTTTCTAACTTCTTCTGCATTTGTTTGAGCTGCATTCGGAACGTTATTGTTATTGTTGTTTGCCATTGTTCTTCACCTCCAAAAATTATGATTGCCATAACGGAGGTAATTATTATTAGCAAATATTGGATATGCTAATTTACATTAACAATACATTCTCTTTCATGTTCCGGTAATAATATGTAACAATGAATAAAATATTTTCCTTCACGGGAGGATTGGTTAAGCTTCTATACCTAAAGAGGAATATCCATTTTCCATGATCTTCTGCACATTGCTTAGTTCATTTGCAAACAAAGTAAATGCCTCCTCATCATGTTGATCGAGTGATTCATTCACTTTAAAATTCAAATGCATCATTTTTAACTCTAAATCCATAAGGGAGCTAATTCTGCCTTCGTTACTCAGCTCTTCAATATCATCCACTTGAATAAGAAATTGAAACTCTCCATTAACAGTCACCAAAAAATGCCACCCAAGAGAATCATCGTACTTTTGCTCATCTATTATCGTCCATACATCACTTGGATGGAACTCAATCATATGTTTATGCTTTTGTCCTGGACAGCAACAGCTTACTTCATGCTGAAACATTTCTAGTATTATAAAATTTTCATTCATAAGATGTTCCTCCCTCGTTATTGGTTTGCGCTGAAAGACCTTGTTCATACAATACGGTTCTCTGTATTATCTTAAAGTAGAAATTAAATGATAATGAGAATCACTTTCATTTACTATTGTATAGGATGAATATTGACCTCGTCAATTCATTTAGTAGATAACCTTTAAAATTGATTAATCATTAAGAAAACAAAAAAGACCAGAAGTTAGTTCTTCTGGTCTTCTACCTTATATTTAAATTACATCATTTCGAAAATGAGGATGAACAAAACATCGTCATAAGGACTGTTCACTCGTAAAATTTAACTTTTCACATGGTAGCGGCCTTTAGGTATAACTAAAGGTGTATCGGAAATTGGATCTTGGATCACAACACAATTCAAGTCAAAAATAGATTTTACTAAGTCACTTGTTATGATGTCCGAAGGTTTTCCTTCTGCGACAAGCTCACCTTTATGGAGCGCAAAAATATAATCTGCATAACGAGCAGATAAGTTGATATCATGTAGCACCATAACGATGGTAGTCCCATACTTTTCATTAAGGCTCGTTAGTAAATCTAAAATTTCTACTTGATAGGTGATATCTAGAAATGTTGTTGGTTCATCTAATAGTAAAATATCCGTTTGCTGTGCAAGAGCCATGGCTATCCATACTCGCTGCCTTTGACCACCAGATAGCTCGTCAATATCAAGATTAGCAAACTCCGTAATGTTCATAAAATCCATTGCTTCCTCAACTGCCTCATAGTCCTTCTTAGACCATCCACTAAACAAGGATTGATGTGGAAACCTTCCTCTTCCAACTAAATCAGCAACTGTAATTCCTTCCGGTACTACAGGTGATTGCGGAAGAACACCTAATATCCGTGCTAATTGCTTAGGTGGGTATTTGTTTATCGCTTTTCCGTCAAGCGTTACATCACCTTCTGATGGCTTTATGAGCTTAGCTATCGTTTTAAGAAGTGTAGATTTTCCACAACCATTGGCGCCAATAATTACACTTATTTTATTTTTAGGTATTTCAAGGTCAATTCCTTGAATAATTGTTTTATTGTCATAGCCGGAAAACAATTTATCGGCTCGAAAACTGTGTGTGTTCCCCATTACAATTCTCCTTTTCGGTTCATACGGATTAGTAAATATATTAAGTATGGTGCCCCTAGTAATCCTGTGATAACACCTACAGGAAATCTATATTCAAATGCAAATTGTCCAATAAGATCGGCAATTAGAACAAGATTGACCCCTACTAACCCTGCTGGAAGAATATTAGATGAGCTAACACCAACTAGTCGATTTGCGATTGGCCCTGCTAAAAATGATACAAAAGCAATTGGTCCCGTTGTTGCTGTAGCAATTGCAATCATAAAGACAGAACTGACTATTAGAATAATCCGTAGTCTATCGGTTGAAACACCTAGGGAAGAAGCCATTTGCTCACCAAGCTCTAAAATGCCTAATTGCTTCCCAAATATAATAATTATTGGCGTGAAAAGTAATACAACGATTATTAATGGAGGCAACTCACTCATCTTGGAGCCATTCAAACTGCCTCCAAGCCATCTGATTGCTCCAGCTATATCTTGTTGAGCACTCTTCAGGAGTAAAAAAGAAATGACAGCATCTAACATAGCTTGAATCGCAATACCGATAATGATTATGCGACCGATGGAAAATGTTCCCCCGCGAGCTAATAAATACATAACAATTACCGTTGCTAAACCACCAATGACGGCTGCAATAGATATAGTCGAGTTGCTCGTATGCAATACAGTTATACAAAATACTGCTGCTACACTTGAGCCCGATGTAATCCCCAAAATATTTGGATTTGCTAATGGATTTCGCAGCATCGTTTGGAAGACATAGCCTCCAACACCAAAAGCAAATCCTGCAAATACCCCTGCGAGCATTCGTGGAAGTCGAATTGTATTCACCGCAAAATTGGCTCCAGAAATCTCTTCGCCCAATAGGGTCCGCACAACAATATGTACTGGATAAATTGTATTGCCGAGCAGCAACATAGCAGAACTAAGTACTACAGCTAAAATGACGAGGAGCGTCGTAACAAAAAGCCATCGCCGTCTTCTCTGACGCATCCCTTGCATAATAAAATTAACTTCAACAGATTGATTTTTCATAATGACCGCACTTTCGATTTCTTAGCTAATATGATAAGTATAGGTGCACCAATAAACGCAGTTAGAATACCAACTTCAAGCTCTCCTGGACTAGCAATCAGTCGACCAACAACATCTGAAAACGTCAAAATGATGGCTCCTGCTAATGCCGACATCGGTATTAAAAAGCGTAAATCTGGTCCAATAACAAAACGCATAGCGTGTGTTGCCAACAGACCGATAAATCCAATTGGACCTGCTAAAGCAGTAGCAGCTCCACACAAAACAACCCCGGCAATGATGGCAAAAGCACGTAATATACCAGGGCGTACTCCTAGACTAGTCGCAACATCATCCCCTAAGGCTAATGCATTTAAAGCAGGTGCGGAAATAAACGCTATTAAAAGCCCAACGATAAGAAACGGGAGGAAAATCTTGATAGAATCCCAATTTCCTGATCCAACGCTTCCCACTTGCCAAAATCTAAACTGATCCTGAGCATAAGCGCTTGGAATAATAATTGCGGTGACAAGCGAAGAAAGAGCTGCACTAGTTGCAGCTCCTGCTAGGAGTAACTTAATAGGCGTAGCACCACCACGCCCCATGGAACCAATTCCAAACACGAAAACTGCAGTAATGCTCGCTCCGATTAAAGCTAACCAAATATATTCCCCTGCAGTTGTAATGTTAAAAAGTGTAATACCTATTACAACAAATAACGTGGCACCTGTGTTTACCCCTAAAATACTAGGGTCTGCTAATGGATTACGTGTTACGGCTTGCATTAACACTCCTGCAATTCCTAAAGCAACACCACAGCACAAACTAAAGACCGTGCGGGAAATTCGTTTGCGCACTACGTTGGCTCCATAAGAATCTTGGTTTGTATAAAATAAGCCGTCCATCAGCTCTTGATAACTTACAACCCTTGCCCCTAACATAAGCGAGGAGACGATGCTAACAATCAACAAGATGATTGCAATCACCAAAATGAGCGTAAAATGCTTTGGCAAATGTAAATCTAATTGCTTCTTTTTGGAATCAGTGGTGCTATTCATTGATCTTGTCTATAGCTCCTCCGATTAGTTCTAAATACTCGTCAATCGTATACGCAATTGAAAGTGGGTTTGGAGTTCCTGCCGCTACTAATGGTGTATCACTTGTGATAAATGCTACAGAACCTCTTTCAACAGCCGGAATTTTACCAAGTAAAGGATCTGCTTTGATAGTATTGTATAATTCCTCATCACCATATCCTACGATAATATCTGCATCAAACAACGCTTCTACATTTTCCGTACTTAAGTTTAATGAATAACTTTTTGGATCTGTGATTAATGATGAAATACTTTCAGGAGCCGTTAGCCCTAATTCTTCTAAAAATGCTACACGTGAATCCACTGGTGTATAAATGTGTAATTGCGATAAATCCTGCGCAGAGAAATTTACCCAAACAACTTTTTTACCTTCGATTTGTGGATAAGCGCTTAATTTTTCAGCGATTAAATTTTCCGTATCTTTAATCAGTTGTTCGCCTTCTTCTTTCATCCCCATACCTGCCGCATTCAATTCAACCTGCTCGCGCCATGTAGTAGTCCATGCTGATGTTGGATATGCTACAACTGGTGCAATTTGTGTTAATGTTTCATATTCTTCTTCTGTAATACCTGAGTATGCAGCAAGGATAACGTCTGGATTTGCATCTGAAATCGCTTCAAAATCTAACCCATCTGTATCTTGAAATACGTTTGGATCTGTTGCTCCAAGTTCATCTAATTTTTCTTTTGTCCATGGTAGTAAACCACTATCATCTTGAACGCCAAAGTTTGCTGCTGAAAAACCAACTGGCACAACACCAAGCGCTAAAGCGATATCATGGTTTGCCCATTGTATAGTTACAATACGCTCAGGTTTGCTTTCAAGTACTGCCTCTCCTAAAGCATGTTTAATCGTAACTGGATATTGTGTTTCTGTTTCTGCTGCTGTTTCAGTTGAAGTATCTGTATCCTTTTTATCTACTTCTTCAGTTGTTGAATCATCTGAACATCCTACTAATACTAAAACTGCAAAAAAAGCCATTGCAAGCATTAGTAATAAAGATTTTTTGTTTTGCATATGTAACCCTTCCTCTTCTATAAAATTTTCAACTCTTATTAAAAAGTATAATTTCTATTAATACGTAAATATAATTATATGCAATGAAATAAGACTGATTATCATTCTCATTTAAATTTAATGTTATTTTAACCTCCTGTCAATATATATTTTTAGATAATTTTTAATAATAAATATCTACAGTTGCTTTTTAACCTTTACCAATATTATCTTTATGAAATGTATTTCCCCTTAAATAACGTTCCAGCAAAAAAACCTCCAAATATAATAATTGAAGGTTTGAAACGCGGGGTCTTAGATGCTATTTTTAACTGTAATAACGCACACCTTTTTTTAATTTTCCTTGTTCTTCACAAAAAAGTAAGCAGTAATCCATGTAGGACAAAGAAAAAAAGCATCCTTATAGATGGATACCTGTAGCTAGTGTCCCTACGTGAATGTTCCTACTTATGTGAGCGTTACTACAAATAACCACATTCCTGTTATTTCGTATTTGCTTTTCTAAATCCTTGTACGATATCTAGAATGCTTAAAAATGACCAAAATACAATTAAAATGATGATAAATAAGTTTTTAAGCTCAAATGATAACTGCCACAAATCCTCTAAATACATATAGAATTCTTCATTTATAAGTTGATCATTACTAATAACGATGATAAATACTATGGTAGAAACTATATTTCTTACCGTATTCATAATTGCCAATTTAGATGTCCATTGACGAAGGATGAGTTTATAAAATACAAAAGCAATTTCTATTATTAACGCAACTATTACAATTAGCCAATACGAATGTAATACTTCCTGATTAAATGTAGGGGTGATTAACTCTATTTTGCCTTGTACTTTTTCATAAACACCTAGTAAGTGACCAGCATTAAAGTAAACTGAAATAAAAATAGCAATCCACAACAGGTGACCAAATATATCTCCAGTGGAAATTTTCTTCTCTTTCGAAATAAGCGATATGCTTTTTAAATCATCAGGTGTCCATTCTGTCCAACCCTGTGTGAGTGGTGATTTGCTTTTTGAAGTATCCTTGCGTTCCAAAATGGCAAAAACGAGCGTAATCCAAAAGAATGTCTCCATTGCTGCACTGAACATACCCCAAATACCATGACCTAGGATCAAAATGATTACGTTAATAATTCCGTTAACAATGTCTTCTTCCCCACTATAAGAAATGACATTTTCCACAACAATGACTAAAAATGCGAGTATCGCCACGATTGGTATCACGATTTTCAAAAGAGTCATGTACGTATCAAAGTATCTGGGCCCTATTAAATACATCGGTCTATCTGAGTATTCACTAGCAAGTGATGCTGGGTTTCCTAGATTTCCTAGAACCTCTTTTACTTCTTTCTCTGCGTAATTTTCTGGGAGCATATCTTCAATAGTTGACCTTAATTCAAGTGCAATATCATCACGACTTTTTTCAGGAAGCCTGCGTGTCACTTCCTGTATATATATATCAATCAGGTTCATTTTCAACATCTCCTTTTAATAAGTTTTGAAGTTCCTTCGTAGATTTTTCCCATTCGGCTTTTAACTGCTCCAAAATTTCAATTCCATATTCGCTTAATACATAATACTTTCTCGGTCTACTTTCCGTTGTATCCCAGCTGCTCTCGACTAATTCCTGTTTTTCTAAGCGCCGTAGCAAAGGATATAAAGTGCTTTGCTCAATAGAAACACTCGACTTTTCTAGTAATTGCACCAAAGAGTATCCATATTGAGGTGTTCTTAGCTGGCTCAATACAGCAAGTGTCAATGTTCCTCTACGTAACTCAGTTATTAATGAACTTAACAATTTTTCCATGTTTCACCTCACTACTGTATACTATGTGTCGTACACTATCTTATACTGGGTATCATACACTATTATTTAATTTACAGCAATACACTAACTCAACTAACGAAAAAATGCCCGTGAAGTTTATATACTTCACGGGCATTTTCATCATTATTTAGTAATTCCTCTTCATGTGTTTAACTTGACCTAGGGTGTGGGCTGTCCCATGTTTAATCATTAATAAGTAATTCATTTCCTATTAGTCTATAGGAGTTTCTTCTCGCTTCAGCAGAATATATAATGGTACTTAGCATAATTTCATCTGCTTTATAGGAAGCTTGCAAGTCGATTAATTTCTCTTTTACTTCCTGTGGATTACCGATGATTATATTCTTTTTCATATTATCAAGCGTAACTTTTTCTCGGTTATCCCATTTATATTGCTGTGCCTCTTCAATAGATGGAATTCCTTTGTGTCCTTCCCCTTTAGCTTTCTGCAATTCCCATATAAGCGAACTTAACAATAACTCATTCGCTTTTTCCGTTGTTTCTGCACAAATAACAGAAACAGTTATCATCACTTGCGCTGTTTGTCCTTGTTTCCGAGGAGTAAAAGCTTCTAGATATTCCTGAATAATGGACGGTCCATCATTGTCACTCATAAATTGCCCAAATGTATAGGCCATCCCATTTTCTGCAGCGAGCAAAGCACTTTTTTTACTAGTCCCTAGAAGCCATGGAACTGGTGCTACTAACGGAATGGGAGACGCAGAAATTTTCGAGTACTCGTGGTCAGCAGGAAAATCATCATCTAGGAAATGCAGTAAATCCTTCACTAAACTAGGCATCTTATAAACATTTTGCAAATAATTATCCGATAAAGCATTGGTTGCTTCAGCTGATCCTCCCGGTGCACGCCCTATACCTACATCGATACGATTAGGAAATAATGTAGCAAGTGTATTATAAATTTCTGCCACTTTGAACGGTTTATAATGAGGCAATAACACAGCTCCCGAGCCGATTCGAATTGTACTAGTATTTGCTCCAATATAACTTAAAATCACTTCTGGAACCGAACTTGCTAAGCCAGGTAAATCATGATGTTCCGTAACCCAATAGCGAGAATACCCTAACGCCTCTCCAACTTGTGCTAACTTCAACGAATCCTTTAAAGCCTCTTGAGCTGTTTGATTGGAAGAAATCGGCGATTGATCCAAAATACTTAACTTCATCTTTAAGCCCCCTTCTTATATCTCCGTCTCCAGCAAAGTCAATTTATATTCTCCCACTTGCCCTTGCTCATATAAGTTAGTAATGGAAGTTGAGTAATTAATAATAGTTGCCCGGAAAAATAATACTGCGTCTGGAACAGTAACTTCAAAAGTACCCTTATACAGTAAAGTCGCAATATCATGATAATCTTCACTTGTTACGTCAAACACTATTGAAATTTGGTGTAAACCATTTATTTTTTCTTGTTCATAATGATTTACTTTTATTAACCTATTATCTAAAATTATTTCCTTTACCATTCTATCTTCTGATCTTTCGCTCATGTCCGTTACCTCCGAATGTAAGTATTGGATTTAGTGTACCATCTTCGAAAGGATTTTTAATGGTCAACGATTCGTATGGTCAATGCATATTATAGGTTGATTTTCACTTAGTACATCAATAAAATAATCGGAGGCTATGTACAAGTGATGTTCCAGCTGGGAATCTTCCGATGTTGGTAAAGAAAGGTCAATATTCTTATACCAAGATTTGAAACTCGAATTTTCTATTTTGTAAAAGGTGGGATCGTATGGGAACTTTTGCAATCCCGCGGAATCCCTTTCTTCTCGTAATTTACCAATAAGGAATTCAATATCACCTCGAGTCCATTCCTTAAGAATACGGAAATGACGAATGGCATAAAAACTAAAATCATATTGCTTGTAGATGAATTTGAATTTCTCTTCACTATTGAACGCTGTAAAGATTAACACAAAGTCTTCCCCGTCATATTGCAAAGAGACTAAGTTCATTTGTACTTTAAAACGATCAAATGGATTTTCCTTCAGTGGTTCCCAAATGATTAATTTGCCAGTCTCCAATTTATATTTCCTCCTCACATATAATTTATCTTACGTTAAGGCAGACCTAATGGGTGTTCACTATTACTGTTAGAATATGATAATAGGATAGAGAATCGTTAGTTAGACTTTAATACAATTTAAGCACCATTTCCCTGCAAATAGATCAGGAAACAGGTGCTTTTTATTCGAAAAATTCTTTATGTAAATTACAGTGAATCGGTATCAGCCTTCACTGCAATTATCTTTAATTCATTGCCATACTCTAGAGATACAGTTTTTCTAGCTTGAATAGAAGTTCTTGCTGTCACCGGTATAGTTTGCATTTTGCCATTTATTTCGGCCTCCACTATAAAACACTTTGCACCGCATTTCATGGGTATCCCCCCTTATATACTCTACTTTTGTTAATTTATTTAGCACATCATTGGTTTTCTAATTACTACACATCGCCTAGGGACTACAACTGTCCCAGTAAATCAGTATCCAAACGCATCATAAGAAACCTGAATATTATTATTAAATTATATCATTCATACCTATTAGATTTATTCACTAAAGCCTTCTCTTCCATCCACTTCGCCTGATTTTCACGTTTCCCTCAATATTTAAAAAATCACTCGTTAGATTATTCTCATATTTGCGATATATAAAAATAGTATGATAAAATATATTGAAATTAATTCCAGAAAGGAGCATAAGTTAATTCCTTTTAATTCAAATATTTAAAGGAAAAGTTAACCGTTAGCATTATATTCTCACATAATAACTTACTAGCTTTGAAAATTTAATAGTCTAAGAGGAGATTTGCACTTGATAACGGACAACAAAGAGCAAACTATATTCGATCACGTTGGCAACAAAATAATGACAGATAGAGAGATTGACATAGTCACTCGATTAGAGGAACCACTAATAGTGCTATTGGGTAATGTGTTAAGTAATGAAGAGTGCGAGGAACTAATCAGGTTGTCTAAGGACAAATTGAACCGTTCCAAAATTGGAGCGTCACGAGAAGTAAATGAACTGAGAACAAGTAGTAGTATGTTTTTCGAAGAAAGTGAAAATGAAATTGTTGCGAGAGTTGAAAAAAGAGTCTCCTCTATCATGAACATACCTATAGAACACGGAGAAGGCCTTCAAATACTCCAATATACACCCGGTCAAGAGTATAGAGCTCATAATGATTTCTTTTCATCCACTAGTAAAGCAGCAAACAATAATAGAATCAGTACACTTGTTATGTACTTAAATGATGTAGAAGAAGGTGGAGAAACTTACTTCCCTAAACTAAATTTTTCAGTAACACCCAAAAAAGGGATGGCCGTTTACTTCGAGTATTTTTATAATGACCAAAATATAAACGATTTAACTTTACATGGTGGTGCGCCAGTTATAACAGGTGAAAAGTGGGTCGCAACCCAATGGATGAGAAAACAAAAAGTAAGATGAAATAGTGTTTCTTTAAATGAACAGCATTTAAGGATTATTATTCCGACTATTTAAGCAAACTATTAAACAGTCTGAATAGTTATTCTTGTTGGAAATACCGTTCTTATTTAATAGTAACTATGATTTGATAGAAAAACCTTCTAATTCATCCTTTGAATTAGAAGGTTTTTCGTTGCCATAAAAATGTGAGACAAAGATTGATAAAATTTACGTTAAAGAAAAAGGGATTATTGCTCCTTACTCGAATGGTTACATAGGTGTTAAAAAGGAGGAAGTTTGAAATGATGAAAATAATTAAAGGTATGTTTGATACTGCAAAAGTATTTACAGAAAATATTGATGACGTGACAATGGATCAGATTAAATCATTCTTAGATCAAAAATTTGTAACAGGTGGACATGGTTTTAAAAAGTTACAGTTTCTCCAAGAAGACCAACTACTCACGCTAAAATAACGCAAAAAAGAGGTCCTCTAACATCTCATAGAGTAATCCTCTTCCAACATCTATTATTTACTTTCATAAAATTCTTCTGGAATTCCTTGAATTAATGGTGATGCTTCACCAGAATAGAAAATACGCAAATCGTGGAGAGACCTCGTGCAGCCTACATATAATAATTTGGCATCATACTTTGAATCTTTATAGTGACTTGCATCCACATCGATAAGTAGCACTGCATCAAATTCCAATCCTTTAGCTAAATACACAGGAACTACTGAAATACCACCAGCGTAT
The DNA here is from genome assembly GCF_900115805.1 of Psychrobacillus psychrotolerans. GTDB lineage: Bacteria > Bacillota > Bacilli > Bacillales_A > Planococcaceae > Psychrobacillus > Psychrobacillus psychrotolerans. Next base: position 110,378 of record NZ_FOXU01000006.1, on the reverse strand, counting down.
TTACTTTGATTTGCTTCAATGACGTTCGCATTAATCCCTGCAGTTAGTAACTTTTCATGTATCGAACGGCATTCAGCGTCTGTTCTACCTATTATCGCAATCGTCTTGAGATTTCCTTTTCCTAAATCTTGTAATACCTTCACGATTTCGTGAATTTGATCATCCGTAGCAATCACTTTCACTTTCTCACCACTACGAAAAACTGGTGTTGCAAGACCTACTGGAACTTCAGCATGCTTTATGACCTCATTTGCAAATTCGATAATTTCCTTTGTCGAACGATAGCTTCTCGTCAGTTCATAATAACCCGTTTCTTGAAACAATTCTTTAAAGTCATTCCAGTCCTCAATACCTTGATAATTATAAATTGCCTGAGACAAATCGCCCAAAATGGTAAAAGAATTTCCCAGTGTAATCTCTTTTAAAAGATAAATTTGAAATGGTGAAAAGTCTTGTGCTTCATCGATGACAACATGATGAAATTTTTGTTTGCCCTCTATTCCTATTAATTGGTGATGAATATAGAGGAGTGGTGCTAAATCTTCTACATTTACTTCTTTCTTTTGGCAATTCTTTTCTGTTTCTCGTACAAGCCCTTCTGGCAATAGTTCTACTATTTCTTTTCGTTTCATCAAGGATGTATAAAACGATAAAGCGCTTATTTTCGGCCAAAACTTCATATATGCATTTAATCTTATATTAGCCTCTTTTTTCAGTAGCTTTTTCTCATTGGTTCCTTCGACCTTTTTAAGTTCTATCTCTATCCAACGCTTGATTCGTGCAACTAATCGTTCCCTGCGCTTTGTTAATGGATAATGCTTATATTCAACCAATAACCACTTCTTAATTTCCTCTACTGTTATCTCAGCTTGATCCCAAAGTTCGAGATTCGTTGTTGGTACTAGATTTTCTTCAAATTGAATGAGACTTGTTTCAATAAATGACTTAAACTTGATTGACCCCTTCAATTTATCGAGCATCACTTTATTATTGTCACGATTAATTGAAAAAGCTTCTTTCAACTTTTCTTCTGGTTGTTTTAATTTCACCGCATTATCTAAGAGACGTAACGCCCACTCTGGAAAAGTAGTTTGTTTAATATTACCTACTCCTAGTTCAGGAAGTACACCAGAAATATAGTCTAAAAACAAACTGTTTGGTGCGAAAATGATCATTCTATCTGCTTGTAGCTGTTCACGATATTCATAGATTAAAAAAGCAAGGCGATGTAAAGCGACAGTTGTTTTTCCGCTCCCTGCAACCCCTTGGATCAATAACGGTATATTTTTCTCAGCTCGGATAATTTCATTTTGCTCAGATTGTATCGTTGAAACGATATCTTTTAATTTATTATCTTTGTTTTCACCTAATCGGTATAAGAGAAATTCGTCTGTCAGGGATACATCTTCACTACCTTTTATATACGTATCCACCACACGCTCTAGTTCTCTTTTACGAATGGCTATGTTTCTTTTTAAATAGACTTCTCCTTCTACCAATCCATCAGGAGATTGATAAAAAGCCAGTTCTTCCCCACCATTGAAGGAATAAAACATACTCGCAACTGGTGCACGCCAATCAATAACTATTGGTTTCTTGGCTGCCTCATCCGAAACACCAACTTTCCCAATGTATAATGGATTTGGCTCTAAATGGCCATCCTCCCTAAAATCTAACCGACCAAAGTATGGCTCCTGTACACCAATTCGTAAGTTTTGCCGATTTAACTCCCTCATACTTTCAAGAACTTGTTCGGTATAGTTATCTCCATGATAAACTGGAATACTTTCTAGCTTGTGTATTCGGTCATCCAGTGTAGATAAAACTTCTTGCAAACTCTTTAATTCCTCTTCATATATAGTGCTCATTATGATACTCCCCCCTAAACTTTCTAAAATTTCAGTCGAGTTATAATTGTATAAAATATGTATATACAAAGTCAATTGTTCCCTATTTAGAACTAACGTGGAAATTACAACATTTACGTTTGATTGATGCTCAGTGAAACTAGGTAAAGCCACTACATTGAAGAAGAACCCCTAGAGTCCCGAATGACTTCTCCACAGGATACTTCTCATCATTTTTAGTTAATTTTTGATGTATAGTATTTATCCCCTAATTCTTCCTTCATCTTCTCTAAGTTCTTTTCAACAGCCTCTTCACTCGTTTTCCACTGGCATCCTTCTCTTGTTTATTTCATATAATATGGAAAGGGAGGTTTTTTAATGTTACCAGCTATACTATTACAGCTTGCTTACCTATTTATTTTCATATGGTCAGTAGCTATGCTAGTGCAAGACTTTCAAGGGACACATAAGAATTGGTTAACCGTGTTGTTACACATCTCTGTTGCAATCGTATCACTAAACTACTTACTGGTTTCACTTGGCATAAGTATCTAACCATTAAATAAGCCATGCTTACCTACGTGTAAGCATGGCTTATTTTTTTGAGGTGATGCGTAACAGATCACAGAGCTAGTTAGTGCAACAAAATGTTTTAACTTAAAGGATACATGAAGTTCATTTCAAACGAGCAAAACTGTATGTGTTTTCACTTGACGGTTACAACAGCTCCTATGGTGTGAAATTTGGCTAAAATAAAAACACCCCAAACTTATGAGAGTGCTGGAAGTAGAATAATCTTTACTATTTCTCAAAGCCATAATAAGAACAACCCCAATCATGACTTAAGTAACTATCTACATAAGCTTTTAAATCGTATTCATCAGATGAATCAATTGATAGATGCTCCAAATATACATACACGCGATTCATCTCATAATCAAATTCTCTTCCTATTACTATTGGGTAGATTTTTCTATCAAATGAAACACCTCTTGATTATCACATTGTTTAGCGGATGATTTTACTTCCTTCTCAATTTTGATATGTATGCTCTTCCAAATTTCCTTATATCCAATTGTTATAAAAGCTTTCCTAGTACGGATTTTTTTGTTTGCAGTGAAACATCGAGATTTTCCAAGTAATTAAAAATACTATCTGAATTGATTTCTTCTATAAATACCAACCCATTGTATTGAACAAATTGCTTAAATATATATTTATAGCTTTTGTAAAGTACGTGGTCTATTACCAACAAGCTACATTTGGCATTTGTTTAAAAACTACTTCCATTCCATAACTTATCGGTGTCCAATCTTATTACTGGCAATACTTTTTCTACTTTCTAACTATGTTTCTTCATTCTTTAGATGGTAACCAATTCACAAAGGCTAATCCATTTAGGAGGGTTAAAGAATTGATTAACTTTTTGAGTTTCGGAATGCTGAACTATAAAAAGGTTAAGCAGGGCAACTCCTCATGCCCAAATTCCGTTATTTTGGTTGGATACATTCATATTAAGGTCAATGTACCTATTAGAATAACCAATCACTAAAACGGTTTGACCAGTTTTCCTTTGTCTATTTTTTTAAAAGCTTTATAATGATAAAAGATGTAATTTAGTTAGTATTCTCTCTTAATGTGTTATAATCTATCGTTTATGAGAATGCTTAGAGTATAGAAGGCGGGCGGAAATTAAATGAAAAAAGTCGGATTTGATTCGGAGAAATATTTGCAAGAACAATCTGCCTACATCCTAGAACGGGTGCAACAGTATGATAAACTTTACTTGGAATTTGGCGGAAAATTGATTGGTGACAAACATGCCAAGCGTGTCTTGCCTGGATTTGATGAAGATGCGAAGATCAAATTATTGAATACACTGAAAGAAAATGCGGAAATCATCATCTGTGTGTACGCTGGAGACATCGAGCGGAACAAAGTCCGTGAAGATTACGGTATCACTTATGACCAAGATGTCTTGCGCTTAATCGATGAATATCGGGCATATGGCATTTCTGTCAACAGTGTGTTGCTCACTCGTTATCAAGGACAGCCAACTGCCAAAGTATTTATGAGCAAGCTTGAGAGAAGCGGAATTAGCGTCTACACCCACAGTGAAATCAAAGGTTATCCCACAAATGTGGACGCGGTCATTGGCGAGGAGGGATTTGCGATGAATCCCTATATTAAAACGACAAAGCCAATCGTGGTAGTAACGGCACCTGGGCCGGCCAGCGGTAAGCTTGCAACATGCCTTAACCAAATGTACCACGAGAATAAACTGGGAAATAAAGTCGGCTATGCCAAGTTTGAAACTTTTCCCGTTTGGAACTTGCCGTTAAAGCACCCGGTAAACATCGCTTATGAAGCGGCTACCGTCGATTTGAAAGACGTGAATATGATTGACAATTATCACTATGAAGCATACGGGACAGTAGCGATCAATTACAATCGTGATATGGAGACGTTTCCTGTCATCAAACGGATTATTGAAAGGATTACTGGTAAAGAGTCTGTTTACCGCTCACCAACCGATATGGGTGTTAATCGTCTGAAATCGGGTATCACCGACGATATGGTCGTGCAGGAAGCTGCCAGGCAGGAAATCATTCGGCGAAGTTTCAGCGTAGAGAACGACTATAAAAAAGGGCTTGCCGATGAAGATAGTGTACGCCATATGCAAGTGATTTTGGAAGAGACTGACTTAAAGAAAGAGGATCGGGTACCTGTATTGCCGGCCCGTAATTATGCGAAAGCAATCCAAGAGAGAATTGACAGCACGAATCTGCAAGCCATAATTGCGATAGAACTACCAAATGGCGCGATGATTACCGGTCGAACGACAACTTTGATGGATGCTTCGGCAGCCGCGATTCTGAATGGGTTGAAGAAATTGGCCAATATTGCCGATGAAATTGATTTGTTGTCACCGATGATTTTGCAGACGATTCAACGGTTAAAAACCGATGATTTGAACAGTCGAGTCCCGACACTAAGCGCCAATGAAGTGCTGATTGCACTGGCAATCAGTGCGGTCACCAACCCTACTTCTGAGTTGGCTTATAAGCAGATGCCAAATTTAAAAGACACACAAGCTCATTCTACGGTTATAATGAATAGAGAAAATGAACAGACCTTTAAAAAGCTTGGAATCGACATTACCAATGATCCGGTATATCCGACTGAAAACCTGTATTACAATTAGGTTTTGGTAAATGCCTGCCTTTTTCTTGTTATATGGAAGGCTAGGCAAATGTTTTTTTGTTTATAGAGTTAACTAAAAAGGTGTAGTCTTCTCCTTATGAGAAGACTACACCTTTTTGAATTAATGGATTAAAAATGTCAAAACCCTATCATATCAAGGGTTTTGACATCTATTGTAATCCAATGATTTCTAAAAATGGAGACGGCGGGAGTCGAACCACCATCACCTAAAAGTGCTGTAATAGCAGTGTTTACAAGGGGTTAAAGCTATTATTAAAATTGTTTGACTACGTGTTTGACTACGTTCGATAAAAATTACGTTGTGGGGGCAAAGTTCTTTTTTATTTTTTACTTTACATTATTAGCGATAAAAAGAGATAATAAAATCCCTTTAGTACGGTTCACCATAGTAATTTAAGAGGCAAAAATAATTAATTAACAAATATACAAGAGCTCATTTATTGCGAAATTTGAGCTCTATTTATACGTTTAGACTGCATACATATTAATAGCTTAAATTGAGCGGAACACCCTTTCAGAACAAAGAAAACGTAGAATGAAACAAATTCCTCTATAAGGACACAGACATTAGAACAATGTCATAAAAGTTATTCAAATTGTGAGAGATACCCTATTTCTGTTTCTGTTGGTTTTATTAATTAATTCTTACTAAGTTTCTCTAAAGCTTTCCCGTTAGCGTGCACTGCTTTCTTAATACTCGATTGAATTTTTTCTTTCCTTGTAGCTTTTTTAGCTGCCATAATTGTATTCATCTGTTCATCACTTTTTTTCTTATTCATCAAGCACTCCCCTTTCATTTCTTCAATTGGTTTCGAAATAAGCTTATATGTTTTTTTACTTAATCATTACACTCCTGTTCACTTCCAAACAACAATTCAATACTTTTATTCTGTTCTTATTGAACTAAAACATCTATTAGTTTAAGTACAATTCTTCACAAACTTAACATAAATAACTTATAGGCAATGAAGGAACCGTCAAATGAGTTCCCCAAGGTTATTCTTAGTGAATGTCGTAACTGTGGAATAAATAAGAGTATAGTATAGTCTTGAAATTGCAAAAGAATAATAAATGGTTGCTACTCTTTAATTTGAGATTAAGTTCTTCTTGTATGTCCCCTTACTATAGATATGGTGCCATTTTTATTTCTTCTTATGTGAGAATTTACATATGTTGTATAATTAGTAAATGTATTTCTTACACTTGGATCAGCAGAAAGTATAGTGACTCTAGGTGGACTTATAGCTTTAGATTCACTTGAAAGTATAGTAGTACTAGGTGGTCTTGAAGCCTTAGATTCACTTGAAAGTATAGTCGCTCTAGGTGGTCTTGAAGCCTTAGATTCACTTGAAAGTATAGTCGCTCTAGGTGGTCTTGAAGCCTTAGATTCACTTGAAAGTATAGTCGCTCTAGGTGGTCTTGAAGCCTTAGATTCACTTGAAAGTATAGTCGCTCTAGGTGGTCTTGAAGCCTTAGATTCACTTGAAAGTATAGTCGCTCTAGGTGGTCTTGAAGCCTTAGATTCACTTGAAAGTATAGTAGCTCTAGGTGGTGTTAAACCTTTATAATTACCATTGCCTCTAGAGGCTCTATATTCCTTATCAAATGTTGATTTCATACTTCCATGACTTTCTATTTCATCAAATAATCCTTTAAACTCTTCTAAAAGACCATTCCTATCTAGTACATCTTTATACTTATCTACTATTCGTAAATCTTGAAATGGAGTAGGACCTCCGTAAATATCTGTTCCTTCTTTTATTCTTTTAATTCTTTCAATAATAACTTGATCTCTAATACTACTCATAAGAACCCCTCTAACAATATCTTTTATTTATTACAGATAAATTCTACAGCTAACGGATAATAAAGTTTCTTCTTGCACAACTAACTGAATCTTCCTTTCTTATGTGATTTCTTCAAAGTGTATAGGTTCCATTTCTGTTAGTTTCCTTAAAACAGAATGACTATACCAGATTAATTTGCTTAATTTATTTAACTCGTCTGGTAGTTCTAAATCAATAAGTGAGTAGGTTAGATCATCCATTTATTACTCACCTATTTTTCTTATAATCTAAAGTTTGGGTATTCAGAGTAATCAATTTCATCTTTAAATGGATGCATATCAATCATTTCTTTTAAAAAGGGATTATCTTTTCTAGCATCCCGTCTACTATAAAGTTGGTTGTTTTCATTAATTGCTGTGAGAATTTCTTTAAATTGTTCCTTAGTAAATATTTTTCCATAAGGAATTATATAATCTCGGAAGTTAAGATCTCCATCGATAAAACTAGAACTCTCTTTAAAACTTATTATAAGGAGATCTAAAAATTCCTTTGTTACTCCTTGTTCTTCGGAGAGATTAAACAATAGTTCTGTTTCAGGATCTCTCAAACGTATTGTAAAACTTGCACTTACTAGTCTAGTTTTTATTTTGCCTAAATGTTCTAGTAAGGAGTCTGATAAGAAAACACTTTTGGCAAATAATATAAAGTTTTCTCTTACTTTATTATCTATGATCACTTTAACCGTTTCATCCATATGTATATATGTAGCTGGGTATTGTGACCAAAAATTGAGCATTATATCGAGAATTTGAGGGTTATCTAAATTAATATCGCTATAATAATTTTTTTCACTCTGGATTAATGACACAAAGAATGTTCGTTCTTTATTGAACAAAACTAACAAGGCTTTATAAATAATAGTTCTGTGTTCATTAGTTTGAGCATCATCTAATTTGAAGGCAAATTTCCAGAGATCTCTAAAAAGCTTCTGTTCGGTAGGCTTGTTAATTTTATGTAAATACTTGCTGATTAAATATCTCTCCAAATCAATTTGCTTTACTAATTGACCGTCAATTGAGACCAAATCTGCTAGAAAAGTACTTATGATTTTATTGGAAAGTAAAGGTGACTTGCAAAGCAGCCCGTCTAACATATTAGCTATATTTGCACGAACTGTCTCCTTATTTGGTTTTACCAACATATCTAACTCGTCTAGAACAGGATGTGCAGAAAGGTGACGATTATCTCTAAGATATGCTAAATTAAGTTTATCTTGAGGTTCCAGTAAATTTGTTCTTGTTATAACTTCATCAATCAGAGTTTTTTCCCATTTAGGATTAGTCGGACCTTGTTCTTTTTCCTCTTTAATTTTTGTTAATATTGATACAGCGGTTGTATCAGAATAGCGATCCGATAATTCTTGGAGTTTATAAATAAGATCACAAATTACTACAGAATATAGCATTACTACTGCTGAGCGATAGTTTCCGTTATGGTAGGAACTCAATACTTCATTAAAATATTCTTTAGTCTTATGATGATAGATTCTTTCAGATTTATATTCTAGTGAATCTTGATAATACATAAAATCATCTCCATTTCTATAATGCATAAGAGTCATATAGACTTTTTTGGCTTATCCACTCTTTATTTGATTACCTACCTAACCTGTAGCTTTAGATGAAAGAAAAAGAGCTGTATTATCAGCTCTCAATTTCAATAAGCACCCGTTAGTAAAAAATCATTACATCCTAATAACACTCAAGTTACCTATGGAATTAAGTATATTTTAATTCCTCGAAGTATTGTTGTAATTCTTTTTTGGTTTTTATTTCTAATAATTTTTCATTCGTTAGAAATTGAACAATTGCATCAGCAGCTAAGTTTTCTAAATTTAATAAATCTAATAACTTTATCCTTGAATTACCGTGGTGTACAATTTTTGAACGTAAATTGTACAAATCATTCATTTTTTTGGCAATAACCATTCTTTCTTCCTTTGTATTCGCCAATGTAAATGCCATACGATCTCTTAAGGTAGCTGTTATTGGATCAGAATTATTTGTATTAAATAGGCACTCAATTGAAAGCATTAATTTAATAAATCTAGCGACATTATCTACTTCAACCTTAGATTCACCAAACCAAATAATAGAACGTAATATGGATTGCTCTAAGTCCAATAATTGAAATTCTAAGTATTTGTCAATAAGTTTTCCAAACATATTACTTCCAAGTCTACCCATATCCTCTAAAGTCGTTTCATCTAGTTCAAGAAATTCAGTATCGTCATTTTTAGTTTGCATAGATAGAGTTCCATTTCTTTTTTCACTATCTACCGTAAAAACACGCAGCCCCTCTTTAATTGATCCATATCCTGGTAGCCTAACAGAAAGGTTTTCTTCATCCCAACCATTGTAATCTACCAATCTTAAAAAATTAACAACGTACTTACCAATATCAATAGATTGTTCCATAGCTTTTTCAAAATCCGCTGTAGAAATTTCCACCTCTAAAGCTGTAGGTAATAATAAATTAATATCATCATCCTGACCAACATAGGGGAGGTATTCGTTAATATTTTGGCTATCAAGTTTTATAATTTTCACTTTTTCTGAAATGTTTACATTATCAGAAAACAACTCTATTCCCTTTAAAGGTACATAAACTTTATAAATTATAATATTCTCTACCAGCTTGTCAAATTCTTTTACAATTTCAGTTAAAGGTATGCTGCTGTTACTTAGCTGGTTTTTTATTAGCTTATTAAAAGTTCCTACAATCATAGCATTAGATAATAGTTTACTAAGTTCTTCATTTTTCATAAGTTTTTCAAGGGTACTTTGATAAGTTGCATTATTAAAAAATACTTTAGGGATATAAACACCATCATATTGAATTGAATGTTTAAAACTTACTTCTCCTAATTCGTTCAACTCTTTGCAAATTTTAACTATATCTTGTTTTAAAAAGCTAAGATTCATCTGTCAACCTCCTTAAAGTTATAAATACACGTAAAGTGAGAAATATATTCTATTTCATTTTAACATATATATCCAAAAATAAATTAATATAAAAAAAGTGGCATTAGCTCTCCTTGAAGTAAAGCACTCTATAGTTGAATAAGGACGTTCACCATTTTTGTGGAAATCGTCCTTTTTTAATTCCTGTTGAACAGTATTATGCAATTTAGTATATTATTTCTTTATATGAGTACTGTGATAACCCAACCCATACAATTATTCTTCAAGTCGGTGTCTAAAAGTTCCCCATTAACGTCTGTACTAATAGTTCGGATATTTTACTCACGTGAACTATTTAACCTTAAGTGGTCGATAAAAGCGTTAATAAATGTTAAAATACATACAGTTACCAACTCAGAAAGTACATAGAAAATGTAGGTTTAGTACGGAATCATATAAGTGCAATTAACGGATTGAATCATATTAAATAGCTCATTTCAAAGGCTAAACACATATGGAAAAAGAAAATAGTGAAGCTTTAAAGAGAATAAAGGCGTACCAGGGGAAGTTAAAATAATTTAACGATGGAATTTTACCTGATTATTAGTTATGGATAGCCCCCTACTTAAACCGCCCTATTCCAAACTATTGATAGACTAAGGTATCCTATATAAAAATGGCTTCATGATAGAATATAAACTAATCCTTGGTATAGAAGAGATTAAGGAGGGGTTATGAATGAATTATATTCAATTCGGTATGAATAGAATCCCTTATAATTTAAAGCATAGTAACCGTAGGAAAACAATTGCAATAGCGGTAGATTCTAACGGGGTAAGTGTGACAGCACCAACTAATACACCACAAGAAAAAATAGATTCGACGGTGTACCAAAAAGCTCCATGGATTCGTACTCAAATAAAACATTTTAGCGAAATGGATGAAGGTATTTACAAACGTTCATTTTTGTCTGGAGAAAAGTTACCATACTTAGGCAGACAATATAGATTGAAAATAGAGATAGTGGAAGCTACACTGACTCCTTCTATTAGATTCCATCATGGAATATTTATTGGACAAGTACCCTGCGGAACGCCTTTAGAAAGCTACAGAGATACTTTATTTCCATTGTATGAGCAATGGATTAGAGAAAAGGGTGAAGACTTTATAAAATCACGTATTGAGCGTTTTACCATTAAGTTAAACAAACAACCAGTGGAAGTGAAAATAAAGGAGCAACAACAAAGATGGGGTAGTTGTACGCCTGGTGGGCAAGTATTAATAAACTGGCGACTATTACTAGCACCTGTATCAGTAATCGATTATGTATTAGCACATGAGCTCGTGCATTTAAAGCATCTGAACCATTCAAATGAATTTTGGGAGACTCTGAGTATGCTAATGGCCAATTATGAAGAAAAGAAAGAATGGCTAAGAATAAATGGAAGAACACTTTACATATAACAAAACGGCATGTAACATCAGTTAATTGATGATACTTGCCGTTATTAGTTTCGGGGTTATTTCTTCCCGTATTGATTTTCTGCAAGTGCTACGAAATAGCCTGTAAGCATAGAGGCATCTCCCATAGACATCTTTTCTTTTAGCAACTTAATCTTTAAGTCAGCGGTTAGTTTTCGTTTGAAGTCTGTTTTGGATGCCCAGTCACTGATTGGAGTAACCGTTTCTTCGATAAATTGTTGCACCTTTACTGCTACTTCTTTTAATTCATACTCAGCACGATCCTCGTATACTTCTTGTAACTTGTTATAATAGGGTTCTTGCATGTAGGATAAACCGCTTTTAGTTTGCCCATTCACTTTTCCTACTAGTTCTTCACGCATTTCTTCCAGCTTTTCTAACAGTTCAAAAATAGTCATTTGACGTTCTTTATAACGTTCTAACAATTCTTCTACTTTTTGTTTTAATGAGGTGTAAAATACTTTATCTTCATCAATTCGCACAGAAATCTCTTTATTAATCGCATGTTCCATCTGTGCAGCTTTTGTTTCAGGCTTTGTATTTTTCTCTATTTCTTCTTTAAAGGAAACATCTAAAATCGAAACAGGATCTCTTGCATCAATGCCTTCAGAATGGAGATAATTGTGAACTAATTGTCTAACTTTTTCGCCGCAATCGGATATGTCCATTCCATCATCAATAGAAAAACGTGATTTAGCCAATTGTCTAATTGCACCAAGACGTTTCAAGTCTCCAACAAACTTCTCTGCCTTAGGGCTAGGTAATACTTTATCCATACTCTCCGCAAATCGTTTATAGGATACATCAAAGTCTGCACGAATATCTTCATCGATAAGTCTTAATATACTTTCTTCTAACTGAGTCGCCTTTAACCCATCGAAATAACGCATTGCCGTGCGGTGGCGTTGTTCTAATCTAGGTAGCTCATCATCAACTGATTTTAGTGCACCTTGAATATCATTTGCACTAAAAATCTCTAGTGCTTGATCTAGAAAGCGTGAGACACCAAAATAATCAACAATCAATCCATATGACTTATTTGCGTCATACTTACGGTTCGTTCTAGCAATTGCTTGCAATAAATTATGCTCTCTTAAGGGTTTGTCTAAGTACATCGCTTGTTCAATAGGAGCATCGAAGCCAGTCAGCAATTTATCACAAACAATGAGCATGGCAAGTTTATCTTCAGCTAAGGGCTTTTTAAAGCGTGCAATAAGAAGCTTTTCTTCTTCTTTCGAAACATGATGCACACGCATTTCTTCTGAATCATTTTGGCCAGCAGAGAAGATAACGGCTGTTTCAAACTGTCCTGCTGCATACTCATCAATTAACTTCTTATATTGAACTGCTGCATAACGAGATACTGCAACCACTTGAGCTTTATATCCATTAATTAATATTTTACTTTCAAAATGACGTACAATATCTAACGCAATCTCTCGCATTCGTTCTGGTGCAGTCAATAGCAACTGATCATTAACATATTTTTGTTTGATTTTTTCTCTCGCATCTTCATCGTACTCGTGGAAGGAACGTGCAAATAATTCATCCAAGGAATCACCTTTGACATGAAGATTCGGTAAACGTGACTCATAATAGATTGCCACAGTAGCACCGTCTTCTACCGCTTGTTCAATTGTATATTTATCAATATATGAACCAAACTTCCCTGTAGTGGATCGCTTTTCCTTATCAATTGGCGTACCTGTAAATCCGATAAACGTCGCATTCGGCATAGCTTTCCTCATATTCAGAGCAAGACCTTTATACTGCGAACGATGTGATTCATCTGTCATCACAATAATATTCTCTGACACTGAAATGATAGGAAAAGCTTTCTCATCGTCTCCTTGGAACTTTTGGATGAGCGTCATGACAGTGCTTCCAGAACCTTTTGCCAATTGCTGTTTTAAGTCCGCAACCGAACTAGCTTGGGTTGGGTTTGGAAAACCTGACTGTGAGAAGGTAGTTGTTATTTGTTCATCTAAATCTTGACGGTCTGTTACGATGACAATCATGGGATTTTCTAATTTAGTTTGGCGGCGTAATTTCATAGCTAAATAGACCATTGTTAATGACTTTCCAGAGCCTTGTGTATGCCAAACAACCCCACCACGAAGTACAGGTTTACTTTCATTTATAATACGTTCAATTGCTTTGTTTACCGCACGATATTGTTGGTAACGGGCTAACTTTTTCACTTTTCCATCAAAAACAATGAAGTTTCTCATTAAATCTAATATCGCTTCTTTGCGAAGCATCCCTGCGACTAATACATCTTGCGAGCGAGTAGTTCCAACATCCTCCAAAGTTAATGGATATGGATCTTTCCATAGTCCGTAATGCTGTGCTTTACCGAATACAGTTCCAACTCGAGCCCGATCTCGGCTCGTGACAATTAGTATTTGGTTATACCAAAAGAGCTTTCCATTTGTGTCCATATAGCGTTCAAATTGACGAACACCTTCGGGTAACTGTTTATCCACTTGTAGCTTTGGGCTTTTACATTCAATCAATACAAGAGGGAGCCCATTTATGTACAAAAGAATATCAGGACGTATCGTACCAGCAGCATTTTCTATACTCAACTGATTAACGACAAGGAACTCATTTTCTTCCACTTGGTCAAAATCAAACAATTTCACTGTCTGATTTTTCTTCCCAGTACCAACATCTTGCAAAACAGAAATACCTTGTCCAAATAACCAATCAAAGATCAGTTTATTTGCGTGCCAAACACCCTCTACTTGAGGAGAAACAAATTGCTTTACGACTTTCTCTACATTGTGTTCATCCATCCAAGGATTGAACTTACGGATTATATCCGCAAAACGCTTCTCCAACACTATACTTGCTCTCGAAGAACGATCCTGTTCCAACCGAGGTCCTTCCATATGCATATATCCATAACTTTTCAACTGCTCAATAAAAGGCAGCTCCACTTCTAAATATTCTAAAGGATTCATTTCAACTCACCTCCTACATAGAGAGCGAAGGCTTACAGCTTCACTCGTAATTGACCTGTAAATAATTGTTTCATTAAACCTTTCTTAAGCTCTTTATATTTAGCTTTTTCTTGTACATAGCTTTCAATTTGTTCGTCAACTGTTGAAAGTATTAAAGCAATTTTTTGTTGTTCTTCAATTGAGTTAGCTATGAAAATTTCCATTTTTGCTAGTTTGCTAATATAAATATGTTTTATTGTTGATCCACCAGCGTCAAGTAGAATTCTACTTTGAATTTTAGGTGATGATAAAAGATAAAATAAATATTTTACATCAACTTCATTATTTTTTAAGCTTATTGATGCTACCGATTGATTGATACAAATATCTTCAGTATCTACTATAGCCATTCTACCGAGAGTTCCGTCTTTTGTAATTAATATATCATTTAACCTCGGTTTACTTTTTTCCGTTAATTCTGAATTAAATTTTATAAGATCCGTCTTGCGAGCTGTATCATAATTAATTCTTCCTTTTTTAATATCCTTAGCAGTTATCATAAATGGTCCTTCTACTGTTGTAGGCATAGGGTTAGTAAAGCCGTAAGTAATTTTCTCCGAAATACTTTCTAAGGAAACTAGTTTCCATTCTGCTGGAATTTCTCCAAGCTCTGTTTGTTTATATTTTGTATGGCCGATACCTTTTGTTAGCAATTGCTGCATTAAACCCTTTTTCAGCTCTTTTGCTTTTTCAATTAGATGCTGTGTATTATCTACTTGCTCATCGACTGTTGAAAGAACCTTAGCTATTTTTTGTTGTTCTTCTATGGAAGGGAGTAAGATTATTATTTTCCTTAGTTGTGCTTGATTTAACTTTGGCTGTGCACTCCCAGTAATGTAGTCTTCATAATTAAGTGATTCTAAGTGGTATGTAAGATAGTCAATATTTGCTTCGTCTGAAGGTTTTAATACATGTGCATGATTATTCACCCATGTCTTTCCCGAAACTTTAAAAGCCATTGGAAGTACTCGTGATCTTAGATTTTCACCATCTTCCCCAACTAAAATGAGAGGCTCATTAAAAATATAATCCTTAACCCAGTCGATTATCCCTGTTGCACCATAATATGGGATTTCACCTTGTTTTCTATCATTTTTCTTAATGGGTTTTCTCTTCCCATCTAATATCAAAACAACATCCTCTAACCTTTTTATCTCCCACTCAACCGGTATTTCACCGAGTTCAGTTATTTTATAACCTTCACGCTCTTCCACCATCATATCTCACCTAATCCTAGTTCACGTAGGTAGTCATTCAACTTTATTTTGATTTTTTCGTGTTTTTTTTCTATGTTTGAAATATCTTGTATAACTACTTGTAAATCTACTTGTTTTTCTTCCTCTGATTTATCAATATATCTCGTAATACTCAAGTTGTAATCATTGTTCCGTATTTCTTCTATTGAAACTACTCTTGCGTATTTTTCAATTTCTACATATGCACTCAAAGCAGAAACTATTTTTATTACATCCTCATCACGAAGGGTGTTTTGATTTTTACCTTCTTGAAACTCTGTTTCTGCGGCGATGAATAGAACATTGCCCTTGCGTTTTAGTTCTTTATTTCGATTGAATACTAAAATACACGCTGGAATTCCTGTACCATAGAAAAGGTTCGAAGGTAGTCCTACAACAGCTTCTATAAAATCACTCTCTAATAATCCTTGACGAATTTTACCTTCTGCTCCACCACGGAATAGAATGCCATGAGGCATCACAACTCCTGCTACTCCATCGGCTTTTAAGGATGCAATCATATGCTGTACAAAAGCGTAGTCTCCAGCGTTTTTTGGTGGAATACCAAATTGAAAACGACCATATGGATCATGCTCTGCTTCCTCTCGGCCCCATTCCTTTAATGAAAATGGTGGATTGGCAATTACTCGGTCAAAAAGCATGATTTCTCCGTCTTCTACTAGTTTTGGTTGACGTATCGTATCTCCTTTTTCGATACGATGGTCAGGAAGATTGTGTAAAAGCAGGTTCATTTTAGCAATGGACCATGTACCTAAGTTTTTCTCTTGCCCAAATAAAGAGAGTGATTGTGGTTTTCCACCTTGTGATTTTACATAATCGACGGATTGAATTAACATTCCCCCCGACCCACAAGTTGGATCGTATACTCGCATTCCTTCTTGAGGTTTGATTAATTTAACAATTAGCTCAACCACTTTAGTAGGTGTGTAGAATTCTCCACCTTTTTTACCTGCATCGTCTGCAAACATCTTAATCAGGTACTCGTAAGCTCGACCTAACATATCAGGTTCTGAAAGGTTTGCATTGCTTAAATCCAATAAAGCAAAGTGTTGTAGCAATCGCTGTAAAACACTGTCTGTTAATACTTCTTTACGGTTGAAATCAATTGGGGTAAGAACTCCTTCTAGCGTCACATTTTCATTTTCTAATGATTCGAAAGCAACATTGATTGCAGAACCAATATTTTCAGCATGTTTTCGTATTGCTTCCCAACGAGCAGCTTCTGGTACGAAGAATTGATATTGATCTTGATCAGTCGCAAGTATTTGTCCAATTTCATCTCCGTGTTCTTTTAATATTTCATGTCTATGTTCCTCAAATACGTCACTTAGTCTTTTTAAGAAAAGTAATCCAAAAATGTAGCTTTTATAGTCACTAGAATCCACAGAACCACGTAAAATGTCTGCAGATTTCCATAAATGAGATTCTAGTTCTTGTAGGCTTAGTTGTGCCATGTGTTTTTCCTCCATATGATGCTCTAAGATATAGTTCTTCCCCTTAATATTACCATAGGCGAGACCGGTTTGGAGACAACATTAAAGAGTCATTGGTGGAAATCTTTTCTTTTAATTTTTGACATTTCCACACGATATCAATCTAGCCTTTAATTCTGATGTTAATATCCACATGAAAACCTATTATATAGAAAGGTACGGTTTACTTCCGAACACAACCTTTAACTAGAAACAGTTCTATTGAATAGCATCAAAAAAACCTGACTCCACATAAACTGGGAAGTCAGGTGAGGAGTATTCTATTACCATGGCTCAGGGTGAAAGTAAGGAAAACCTATTTCACAAGATTCAGGAATGGACTTATTCCCATACCAAAGTTTACTAGCTAAATTGCTACAAAAAGCATAGCGTATTTCAAATAGTTCTTCTGCTGATAAACCAAACTTTGCACAAGTAATTTCGTTCGACTTGTTACTTCCATAGAAATGCTTTAAGATGTCGCCATTTTCCTCCTTTAGATTTAACACCATATTGTACGCTAAACAGATAGCTATCTGATTGATATTTCTATGCCACCACTCATTATAAGCAGTCTCTTCCGCATAATTTTCTTGGTAAAACTTATACTTCAAGTCCTGAAATGCCTCTAATGCCAGTTCTAAAGTTGCACTAATACAGTAGTATTCGATGCTAACGAACTCAATTGCCGTCATACTGCCTTTTGCTTCAAAGAAACGCTCCATTTGATTTAGATTCATGTAACCCCTCCTGTTTTATTATTCAGTTATTCTATTCTGTTGGAGATTTATTATTCTAATCTAGTTAGGAAGTAAACAGAAGCAAGAGATTACCAAGCACATATATTAATAAAACCCCTAATTAGAGGGGTTTCTGTTTTGCTATTTAAAACGCTTGACGAAATCCCACAGGGCTTGGGCTTGTATATCCTGAAGTTTCAAATAAGAAAATTTGTCTTCACAAAGTTTTGCGAATTGATCATTTACATACTTAGGAATTCGAATGTTCTTAACTATGTTGTCTCCTTTTACAATTACCTCTGGGGATAATACTAATACATCTTCCTCAATATTTTTCCCTCGCTCGATTAGTCCTTTTAGATCTTGAAAGTTCTCCTTGATGAAATTAATAACTTCTTCTGTAGATACTGAATTGTTACTTTTACCTTTTGGGACGTATTGCTTCATAGATCTTGAGTACATGTAAGCTCCCTCGGACATTTTTTTACTAAAAGATGAAGGACTCATTCCGACTTCCTTTGAAATATCTGCCAGCTTGGAAGCATTTGTATCTACTAACAACTGGTTAATAAAACTTACTCTTTCCTCTTCCTCCATCTTCAAAAATTCTTGCTGTTTCATATAACTATCTCCTTTAGGTTTGTTGCTTTATCATATTCAAATCTATGATAACTATTCCATTTTTCTTTGTCGTTCGACACGTTTACCATAGTTTTTCTGTAGGTAAGACTTCATAAAGATTGAGTAGATGAATATAATTTTTTCTTTTGTATACGATGCTATATCAAAACTAAAGGAGTACTCGTATATGACAAAGACAAACCTTGAAAAATCGATAGAAAGAAATATTGCATCTTACTTACAACAAAATATTCATTTTGATGCAGAAGACGAAGTATCTTTAAAAGAACTTCAACACAAACTTACACGGTTTGATATTTGGGCTGCAGCTGTCTGTTTAATAACTTTTGCCCCTAACAGTAAGGGAAACCCTGCTAGTAAAGCAACAGAGTATGAAAAATTGCGTTTTATTGAAGGGATAGCGGATAAAATAGGTTATATGATTGCTCAAATATATTTTTTATTAAAGATTGCAACCAATCGACATTTATCTCCATTTCACCACTTGCGTTTTTCTGGTACTAGTAGCGTTTCCGAACTTAACTTAGAATACGGTTACCGCAACCTAAAGTGGATAAATTATGCATCTATATCAAAAATCAAATTCATTTGGACGTATGCAAGTGAGTCTAATACTGCAATTCATAATTACTGTCCAAACAAGAATACGATATTCTCATCCGATAAAGATAGAATACTTGAAGTGGAGGCTAGTAAAATACTTCACTATCTCATGAGTACTTATCATCAAAACTTAATACCTGATCTCCCAAAGCAAGATTTATGGGAACCATGGATGGCATTATATATAAAAAAGGTATAGAGACCCTATAAAAGGGTCTTTATTATGTTAAAATCGAAATACATTATCATTTATTTTCTTTTCGAGCTAGTGTTATTTCCAATAATTTAGCATTTTCTCTTTCCATCTTCATTTCACCCTTAAATTGGGTTGTTTTTAAGGGGGTCCTCCAACTTTTTGGTCTTGTTACATTAGCTGCTGTTTTTTTCATATATATCCCTACTTTCCTTAGCTATATTTTTTTCGTAGCCCGTTATCCCAACACATTTCTTCTGTTTTTCATCTAATTTAGCAAAAGTTCAATAATATAATTGTCTTCCAACCTTTTTACTTTCCACATCAATATCAAATGGGCAGATTTTACAAATTCTCCGTCCGAGATATAATCTTAAACCTTCAAATCTAATCCGTTTACTAAACAATCCTGCTACAGTCTCACATTGTGCTGGTGTAGGAGTAATTTCTGGTCCATCCTGGATGCCAATAAGTTCTTTAAAGTTAAAATATCTGAAATATCTGGAGGCTAATTGGGGATCAACAAATCTCCAACCACGAAATATTATAGTTCCATCAATTCTTATAGCTAATTCAAGTTCTAGTGGAACATCGTGCGAATGACTTAAAGGTGATCCTATTATTACAATATCTCCCTTCTCATGGCCTCCGAACTTCCTGTTGATATCAACTACATACTCATCTGTATCAAAAGCAGAATTATCATTCTGTGTAACAATTACTTTCACACCAATTGACATTTATCAAGGACTCCTTTCATCAGCATCTTTCCTAACTATGGAATTACACTTTGTTTGTCATTATCTATTGTCAACATACCTTAATTTATGTTGACTGTAGGCAACAAAAAAACCAACACTATCCCTATGCAAATGGGTGTGTCGGTTTTTTTTCTTAAAAATTTATAAGGTGTTCGCCTACGCCTCATCATACTAAATCCTCCTCTCTCCAATATTTGGGTACTTATTTATATATTAATTGTTACAAAATAAGTTTGTCAATAGATTGATAAACTATGTAATTCACATCCTAAACATTTTTTGGAATGTGAACTTTTCTATATATTACATTGCTTGTAGCTCTTTCTCTATTATGTTCGGAAGTGAACTAAATCCTCTCGCATATTTCTCGGGTATGATAACCGGGTTTATCCCTAACTCAGAAAGTTCTTTTAGGCGAGAGCGAACTGTTGAAATACTATGTTTCTTCAAAAGAGAATTATAGTTACCTTTTGAAAGCAAACTAATAAATGCTACTAGCTTTTCTTTTTTCACATTTGTCTTTACAGACCCATAGATTATTTTTTTTGCTGCATCCAGGGTATAGTAATCCTCGCTGTAGTATACACTCAGCAAATATTTCTCTACATATTCCTTGCACCTCTTTGATGACCAATAATCTATGAGTTTATTGTCAACTCCTGTTCTTTTCTTATTCTTGAGATGATCTCTCTTCAATCGTACTTCAAACCTTATAACTCCTTCTTCCCACGGTTTTATTTCTTCCTTTTTCTCTTCTCTCTCTGCCTCCTTGTCGTAAAGGGCAATTTCTATTGATTTACACTTATGCACGCTTCCGGTATCGTATTTTGATTTCACTCTTCCTTTAGTTATTATACCGATTTTCACCATCCTATAATATCGATCCTTTGCTTTATCAAATATGTTAATATACAGTCTTCGAAGGATTTTTGGTATATTTCGGCAATCAATACGATAGTCTAACCGAGTTAAACTGTGTTCTTGAAACATGTTTTGATCACCAAAATAAAAGGTTAGTTCGTTAATAATTTGTCTCTCTACCTTCGTGTAATCTTCGTCCGTAACTACTCCCTTGGACAGTAGTCGAGGAAGACTTATTGTAATCTTGACGTAAGCTCCATATTTTGAATCGAATGCTTTGTATGTTATGCCATCGTTTCTAACTCGTGTTGCTACCGCTAACTCCTTTAATTTTATTCCCATGTGTTCCTCCAAATATTCTCGCTGTTCATATCTCAGCTTCCAAGATAATTCAAATGTATCAATCATCCATTTCTCCTCCAAATCTTATGGCTTGCTTCGTTATATGTCACTCAGGCATAGTTAATTCCTTTCTACATGTCTAAGACTTGAGAATGAAATTTCTCTAGAATTCTTGTGAAGAGAACCGACCTTGTCATGTTAAGAGGAGAATAGATGAAATGGGTGAATCTATTAGCAATTGTAATTGGTTCTGAGAAATAGATGAGGTTGAAATTGAGTGATGAGTGAGAACATAAATGCCCATTAGCTTCTAACCGTAAGGCAATCAGAATCCTATGCTAAGCCACGTCTGATATAGGTTTTTGTTGATAAAGTTACGCGAATCACCCTACTATTTGTAACTCTTTAAAATTGCTTACTGATTATGTATCTAAACCACTATTTTTCTATATACCTTCATTCTATTCTTAAACATTTAATTTATGGTCTAAATTAGCCGAACCTTTAATTTACATTTGTAGATACTTCCCTTCAATAAAGGAAATAATGATTTATTCGACAGCATCCGACCTACCTTTTACGAATAAAGTAATAACTCTTTAACTATGATGCATTGTTAAAGCATTATGAAAGTGAGTGATAACAATGTCAGGTGTTTACACACATGTTATTAGAAAGACAGATTTGCAAAAAGAAATCGTATGGGTTTACGAACAGAAAGGACAAAATGATCTGTTCAACATCATACGACTAGCATTTCCGATTGAAGTAATCATTCTTCTACTATGATGCATTGTTAAAACAATTTGAAAGAGAGTGACAACAACCATGAACGTTTCCACACATGTTATAGAAATGATAGATTCACAAAAAGAAATCATATGGGTTTACGAACAAAAAAAACAAAATGATCAGTTCAACATCATACGACTTGCTTTTCCGATTAAAGTAATCATTCTTCTACTATGCTGCATTGTTAAAACATTTTGAAAGAGAGTGACAACAACCATGAACGTTTCCACACATGTTATAGGAATGAAAGATTAGCAAAAAGAATCATATGGATTTACGAACAGAAAGAACAAATTGATCGGTTCAACATCATACGACTTACTTTTCCGATTAAAGCATTCCTTATTCTACTATGATGCATTGTTAAAACATTACGAAAGAGAGTGATAATAATGACAACTTTTTCCACACCTGCTATTGACAAGACAGATTGGCAAAACGAAATCGTATGGGTTTACGAACAATTAACCCGACAAATAGGACAAGTTTTAATGAACAAAGACTATGAAAGGCTAACCGAAAGTATAAACAAAATGGAAGAATTGATCATGAGTTCTGGAAACCAAGAATCTCATTCACCGAAACATTCTGTTCCAATTAGCGAATGGATGACACTCGCCAACGGTGCCAAGTATGCTGGCGTATCTTATAACACTTTTTCAAAATTCCGATTGATGGGATTGAAAGTTTCAGAGATAGAAGGCATTAAGAGGGTATCGCGTAAAGAAATTGACAGCTTTTTAGAGAGTTATAGTTTTTAATAAACGAAATGGAGAGGATTTATTGCGTGTCGATTATTATGATACTAGTCGAATGATCCTTTCCTTTTATATTCTATACCCACAATGAAAATAGGAGGAATTATTATGGCAAAGAAAAAAGTAACACCTATCAAAAGCTACACCCTTAAAAGCAACGGGGAATTACGATATGAGTTTCCAGCTTATTTAGGTATTGATCAACTAACAGGTAAACAAAAGCGTACAACGAAACGTGGCTTTAAAACACGTAAGCAAGCGGAATTAGCATTAGCTCGTATTAAGTTAGCTGTTGCAAACGGTTCGTACCACCAAAAACGTGCAGAAACATATCTAGAAATATACGAATTATGGGTAAAACAGTATGAGAAGAGAGTAGAGGAAAGCACTTATGTAAAAACAATTAGCATCTTTAAAAATCATATTTTACCTGCAATGGGTACTTATAAAATTGATAAGATTCATGTCGATATATGTCAGAAACATGTGGATGAATGGGCGTCCAAATTAAAAAAGTTTCGCATCGTAAAATCTTATGCTGCTAAGGTCTTGGACTTTGCAATTAAGCGTGGCTATATACAAACAAATCCGTTTACACATGTAGATTTGCCTACAAACATTTCTAAGAAGTATATAGAAGTAGTTGAAGATAAAGTAAGGAACTTCTACACACGTGAGCAGCTTAAAGAGTTCCTAGCATGTTTAAGACTTGAAAATAATTTCAAAGTTTTTGCTCTCTTCCTCTTACTTGCTTTCACTGGAATGCGTAGAGGCGAAGCATTGGCTCTTACCTGGAATGACTTGGATTTCACAACGAATGAAATACGCATCAACAAGGCTCTTTCCATTGGTAAGAATAACAAACTTTATATAAAACCTCCTAAAACAGGTTTATCTCGCACAATTGAGATGGATGACAATACAATGGCTGTTTTAAAAGAGTGGAAGAAAAAACAGCAGCAAGATTATCTAAAGTTAGGCATTAATACCGATAAACCTAAGCAACTAGTTTTTAGCAATGAAAAAAATGAGTTCATACAACCAACAAAGCTTCGTAAATGGCTTATATACATTCAAAAAAAGTATAAGTTAGCCACGATTACCACGCATGGTCTACGTCATACACATTGTTCATTGCTTTTGGAAGCCAGTGCAAATGTGACGGAAGTACAAGATCGTTTAGGTCATACAGATGTAAATACGACTATGAACATTTATGCACATGCTACGAAAAAAGCTAAAAAAGAAGCAATTTTAAAGTTCTCCAACTACATTAATATGGAGTAAGGTGACTATGTTCGATTAATACTCTTTGAAACTTAGGAAAAAAGATAATGATGGGACTGTCTCAGAAGTCGATTTCGAATCAAAACTGTCAATCCAAAAACGCAAGAATGTTGATTTAACAACATTCTTGCGTTTTATTTTTTTCTGAATATCAGCTAAAATACCCCTATCGGGACAGCCTCCCTTATTAAACTGCACGTGCCCTATTTAGGCATTCGACTTACCATTATGTTACTAAATGTTTCTAGTGTGAACATTCCACGCATTTTGCATCTTTTGAAGGCGATCTCCTTTTTGACATAACCTCATGATTATGCCCTAGATTAGATTACTCAAGCTAGGACAGGCACATTGAGGATGGACTTCACTATCTGGCATGAATCTCTTTCGATTTAAACCAATAGTTTTATCAAGGGAGCGGATTATTCTACACCTGATATTAATGTTTCGAGTACATCTAAGATTTCTATTCGTTCTTTCTGTGCGAGAGAATTTTTCAAATATTGAGACAATTTTAGAGTATTTATCTTAAGTAAATATTATAATAACTTTAGAGGTATCTCCTCTCCTTTTATATTTTGTCCCCACAACATATAGGAGGAATTAGTATGGCAAAGAAAAAATTATCATCAATTAAAAGCTACAAGCTGAAAAATGGTGAGACACGATATGAGTTCCCAGCTTATTTAGGTGTTGATCCGCTTACTGGTATACAAAAGCGTACTTTGAAGCGGGGCTTTAAAACGCGTAAGGATGCTGAATTAGCATTAGCTCATATTAAGATAGCTGTAGCCAACGGTACGTATCAACAAACACGTGCAGAAACGTACCAAGAAATTTACGAGCTGTGGGTAAAGCAATATGAGAATACTGTAGAAGAAAGCACTTACGTAAAAACAATAAGCATCTTTAAAAACCATATTTTACCTTCAATGGGTGCTTATAAAATTGAAAAGATTCATGTCGATGTATGCCAAAGGCATGTGGATGAATGGGCGTCGAAGTTAAAGAAGTTCCGGATGGTTAAAGCTTATGCTGCAAAAGTGCTAAACTTTGCAATTAAACGTGACTATATACAAACAAATCCTTTTGCATATGTAGATTTGCCCACTAACATTTCTAAGAAAGTTATGAGAGCAGATGAAGAAGAAACAGAGAACTTCTACACGCGTGAGCAACTGATTGAGTTCCTATCATGTTTAGAACGTGAAAGTAACCACAAAGCTTATTTTCTATTCCGCTTACTTGCATTCAGTGGTATGCGGAGGGGCGAAGCTTTAGCACTTACCTGGAACGATCTTAACTTCACAACAAACGAACTACGTATTAACAAGGCACTTTCACTAGGTAAAGATAATCGACTATATGTTAAATCTACGAAAACAGGTGTTGCTCGAACTATTAAGATGGATGACAAGACAATGGCTATTTTAAAAGAGTGGAAGAAAAAGCAGAATCAAGATTATCTGCTGGTAGGCATTAACACGATGAAACCTAAACAACTCGTATTCAGCAATGAAAAAAATGAATTCTTACAGCCTACTAAACTTCGAAAATGGATTATACATGTTCAAACAAAGTATAATCTAGCTACAATTACAACACATGGATTAAGACATACACACTGTTCCTTATTGTTTGAAGCGGGTGCAAGTTTAAAAGAAGTTCAAGTTCGTTTAGGTCACACTGATGTAAAAACAACTATGGACATTTACACACATGTTACACAGAAAGCAAAAGATGAAGCAATTTTAAAGTACTCAAGCTATTTGAACATGTAGTGTTTTTGACTACGTTTTTGACTACGTTCGATTGATACTCATTGAAACTAAATGATATAGTCAAAAAGAAAAAACCCTTGAATACCAAGGGTTTTGACACTGTATGAAATCATATGATTTCGGTATATGGAGACGGCGGGATTTGAACCCGCGTCCAGAAACTCTAACACTTAAGCTTCTACGCGTGTATCTTGCCTATTTAGGTTTCGCGTAGCACTATGCCGACAAGCGGGCGTTGTGTACGCTAACTTGGAAATCTCTTGCAGACAGCTCAAGTTGCACTGGCTACCGTATCCCACTAAAGTTGAGCTTTACCTAGCCACATGGGCGATGGGTAGATAAAGCAGATCCGAGCTTACGCTGCGAATGCTAAGTTGTTGTTTGTTTTGCCTGTTGTTATAAGTTCCGTTTTTACGGAGCCGAGCCTCCGACGCGCAACTCAAGCTCAGACTATCCCTGTCGAATCCATAACGTCCCCGTTTATGGAATAATGTAAGCTTTGTTACATACCTAACTATACATCAAATATAGTCAAAATTCAAGAGAGACATTCTACCAGTTATGGTTACCCTCTTATCTATTGCTCTCTTTAAATGCTCGATCCATATCGCGTTTTGCTTCTTTTTTCTTCAAAACATCGCGTTTATCATAATCTTTTTTCCCTTTTCCAACGCCTATTAATACTTTGGCGAAGCCGTTTTTCATATACATCTTCAAAGGAACGATAGAATAACCATCTCTTTTTGTATCACCGATTAATTCACTTATTTGTTTCTTGTGTAGCAATAGCTTTCTTGCACGCAATGGATCATGGTTAAATCGGTTCCCTTGCTCATACGGACTGATATGCATATTCGAAATCCATGCTTCGTTATTCCTAATACGTACGAAGGAGTCCTTCAACTGTACTTTAGCATTACGTATAGATTTAATCTCAGTTCCTTGCAAGACAATTCCAGCTTCAATCGTTTCTTCAATATAATAATCATGATTTGCTTTTTTGTTCTGTGCAAGAATTCTGTCTTCATTCTTTTTAGCCATTTCATTCACCCCTCAAAAACTGAGAGAGAGCGACTTAGTGATCGCTCTCTTATTTTTTCTTCGGACGTTTACGACGTTGTGATTTTTTCGCAACAGACTCGTAAAACTTCTGTTTCTGTTTTGGTCCTTTTGCTGGTCCTGGCTGCGATTTTTCTCGACTGCCTGATCCACTGCTTGCTCTTTTAGAGGCATTTATCACTTTTGGTGCTTCTCTTCTTGTACGTTGGAATGCTTTTTTCATCCCTACAATTTCGAAGTCAATGGAAGCTTCTTCTGGTTTTACGGCAGATACTCGAACCGTTACCTCATCACCAATGCGGAACTGCTTACCACCACGTTCTCCAATCATCGCCAATTGACGATCGTCAAAACGATAATAATCATCCGTCATATTCGTAACATGTACTAGGCCTTCAATGGTATTAGGAAGTTCGATAAACAGACCAAAGTTTGTTACAGAACTAACAATACCTTCAAATTCTTCGCCAATCTTGTCAGCCATAAACTGTGCTTTTTTAAGTGCATCCGTATCGCGCTCTGCATCTACAGCGCGACGTTCTCGTTTAGACGTATGCTCTGCAATATCGTCCATGATAGCTCCCCAATGATTTACGGTAGCTTGGGACACATCTTCATTTACCAAATATGTGCGTATCAAACGATGTACGATTAGATCTGGATAACGACGAATTGGTGATGTGAAGTGCGTATAAAACTCGGTTGATAAACCAAAATGTCCTAGACATTCAGAATAGTATTTTGCTTGTTGTAATGAACGTAGAAGCATTGTAGAAATAACCGGTTCTTCAGGCATTCCTTCAATGTTTTCAATAATTTCCTGTAACGCTTTTGGATGAATTTCGTTACCAGTACCTTTAACGACAATCCCAAAATTCGTTAAGAAATTAAAGAATCGTTCTAGTTTTTCAGGCTTTGGATCTTCATGAATACGATAGATAAACGGTACGTCCATCCATTTAAAATGCTCGGCAACTGTTTCATTGGCAGCAAGCATAAACTCTTCAATCAGACGCTCTGCAACAGTACGTTCTCTTATAGCGATATCTGTTGGCCAGCCATTTTCATCTACAAGAATTTTTGCTTCTGGGAAATCGAAGTCAATTGCTCCGCGTCTTTCACGTTTCGTACGAAGAACTTCCGCAAGCTCTCCCATTAGTTCAAACATAGGAACTAAGTCTTTATAGCGTTCCATTAATGCTTCGTCTTTTTCTTCAAGAATTTTGTATACATCTGCATACGTCATTCTTTCCGTAGTACGAATAACACTTTGGAAAATTTCATGAGAAGTTACCATTCCTGAACCGTCGATAATCATTTCACAAGATAATGTTAAACGATCTACTTGAGGGTTTAACGAACAAATTCCGTTTGATAGACGGTGCGGAATCATTGGAATAACGCGGTCTGCTAAATAGACACTTGTTCCACGGTCATAGGCTTCACGGTCTAATGGTGATCCATCCGTTACATAATGACTAACGTCAGCGATATGAACGCCAAGTTTATATGTACCATCCGAATTTTTCGTTACGGTTACCGCATCATCTAAGTCTTTAGCATCTGCTCCGTCAATTGTAACGATTACTTCGTCACGAAGATCACGGCGATTCTCTAAATCTTTTTCGTCAATTTGGTCTGGAACAGCTTCTGCTTGGTTAATCACTTCTTCTGGGAAGTCAATCGTAATACCATGCTTATAAATAATAGAAAGTATATCGACACCTGGATCATTTTTATGCCCTAAAATTTGTGTTACCATCCCGGTAGCGGACTTTCTTTCATTTGGCCATTCGGTAATTTCTACGACTACTTTATGCCCTTCAATAGCGCCTAATGTATCGCCTTTAGCGATAAACACATCCATAGGGACCTTTTTATCGTCTGGAATAACAAAGCCAAAGCCTTTATTGTCCTGGAAGGTTCCGACAACCTGCGTCATGCCGCGTTGGGTTATTTTAATAATCGCACCTTCTTGGCGATCTCCAGATGAATCTTTGGAAACTCGTACAAGTACTTTGTCTCCGTTGACTGCTCCATTTACTTCTGTAGGTGGTATGAAAATATCATCATTTCCGCTCTCTTCTGGAGTAACGAAACCGAATCCTTTTGCATGTCCAATGAATTTCCCAGCTATTAGATTCATACGTGTAGGAATTCCATATCTATTCGATCTAGAGCGAACGACTGCACCTTGTTCCTCCATTTGGACAAGTGTTTTTACTAATTCTTTAAAATCATCTGCATCTACCAGATTAAAATGTTCTTCCAACTCTTTTGTTGTTAATGGTTTATATTCTTCTGTGTTCATAAGTTCAAGTAATTGTTCTTTCATATTTTCCATCAAACATCCCTCCTTTTTCAGCGTGTGCACTTTTGGACTGTTTTACACATTCCAATCAAGCGACTCTAAAAAGTTTAATATATCTTCGTGTAATTGTTCCTTTTCCGAGCCAAGTGTAATTACATGTCCTGAATTCTCATACCAATTTAGTTTTTTCTCAAACGATTCTGCCTGTTCATATATATGATCTGCAGAGGTAATATCTATTACCTTATCTTTTTTCCCTTGAGTTACGAGTAACGGAGTATACACATGATCTACATGCTCACGGACATTGTAAACAAACTCTCTTAGCTCAGCCAATGTCTCCATTGGTGTTTGTCGTATAGCCTCTACTTCTTCTTCTATTTGCTGTTCGGATTTTCCTTCATACTTTTTATATTCTTTTGCGTATTTTAATACACCTTCAAACATAATATCAGTTGTTCTCATCGTCATCGGGGAGCACATCGTAACAATACCTTTTACAGGTACTGTATACCCTAACTTCAGGGAGAATACTCCTCCAAGGGATAACCCAGCAACAGCAATTTCTTCATAACCTTCTGATTTTAGTCGGTCATATCCTTGCATGACATCCTTCCACCAATCCTGTGGTCCAGTTTCCAGTAACTCTTCTGGTGGAACGCCATGCCCTTTGTAGTGTGGAGCTAAGGATGTATACCCGTTTTTTTCTAAAAACCGTCCAAGCATACGAACATCTGAGGAATTCCCTGTAAAACCATGAAGTAGCAATACTGCACGTTTTCCAGCTTCAAAGAAAAATGGCTTAGGAGTTGAAATTCGCATATGTAAAACCTCCATCAATATTAAGCTATATACATTATTCGCCAATACTAATTATTTCATTAATTAATGTAATATGCCCGAATAATGCCTTATATTTCATATGTAATGTAACTAATACGTATTTTAAGAATAAAACACAAATATTAAGCGGATCTCGTTGATTGAAGCGTAAGGCGGCGACTCCAGCGGGAATAGCGCGAGCTGAAAGCCCCGCAGGAACGTACACAAGGGACAAAGGCTAAGTACGCCACATCCTGTGGCAACGCCTTCGTGATCTACATCCTGTAGACCCGAGGAGATTGAAGCCGTGCCCGCGGAAAGCGTCCGCCTGAAGCGGAAATCAACACTGTTCAGAGATTATTAATACCTGCTTTAAAATTAAATTGATATATGTATGAATAATTTTACTTAAAAGAAAACGCCTAACCAATCAGAAGTCGGTCAGGCGGTTCGCATCTGTTTTATTATCAAAAAGGCTTAGGTGTATAATACACTCGCCAGAAAAAATCATCCTATCAATAGATTAGGATTAAAATTTAGTTACGGCAATAGTCAATATGAAAAATAGAACTGCAAGTACAATCGTTACTCTATGTAAGACTAAGTCCATACCGCGAGCTTTCTGTTTTCCAAAAAGTTGTTCAGCTCCACCAGAGATGGCTCCTGAGAGACCAGCACTTTTCCCTGATTGTAACAATACAACAACGATCAATGCGATCGCAACGATGACTAGTAAAGTCATTAATAATGCGTGCATTTATTCCACCTCCTGATAAGAACGTTCACAACATATCTAATTTTACCAAAAAACACGAACATTGACAACCTATCGGAAAAATATTTAGTTAAAAAAATCTGACTCCTCTGTATATTAGTTTGAAATTTGTTTACTCGCACTCGCATAGAATTTACTAGCATCCTCCATCACCCTTAAAGCTTGGATATAATCTAGGTTAAGAAACTCATAAAAAGAGATTGATCAATTGATAGAAGTTATATAAAGGACTTACATAGGGCTGCCCTTCTTGTTGCCCGACTTTACTAAGTGAAATATTCAATCCTTTTTTAACCATAATGCAATTTGCAAGGTAATAGCATCCTGAAGAACGGATGGATTATAACCGGTTATTTCGCATATCTTGTTTAAACGATAGGTCAAGGTATGTCTATGAATCTCTAATGTCTCCGCACATATTGCAAGCTGTTGGTTGCAGTTGAAATACTCTTGTAATGTATAAAGTAGTTTATCATTTAATCCTTTTAACATACGATTCGTAAAGTGCTGCGCTTCAGATGACTCTCTTTTTTTGAATAAAGAATAGAGTTCTACGTCTTCAAAATACGCAATAACGTTTTTCGGGTTGCCGTATTGTAAAGCTACCTTCGCAGTTTCATAGGCGTAGTGAATACTATCCAGTGTCTCTACTACTTGTCCGACACCTAGTCGAAGAGCTTTATACTTTTTCAACTTAGGACTGAGCATCGTTAATTTCTTTTTCATTTCTTTTTCTTCCATCTCGGAAATAAGGATAAAATGTTCGTGCAGCTGATAGTGTCCTAGGATAATTGAGTCGTTTTGAAAAAAATATTCCAGGTCTTGGACAATAGTTTGATAGGCCGATGATTCTGGATTCAGTTCAATTGCCCATGCGTAAAAGGGAGGTTTAAGTGAAAAACCTAACTTTGTCATCCTTTCGAACATAACCTTTTGTATGCCGTGGTTATTCATTAGCTCCAGAAAAATCATCTCTTGCATTTTTCGTTTCCACTCTCGTTCCGATACAATTAGCGCTTGATGCACCATCATTTCTGTTGTGAGTTGTACAAGTGTTGCAATTTCTTCTATTTGTTCAGGATCTCCTGTAATGCCTATAACCCCTACCAAATCATTTTGATAGAATATAGGTAAATTTATTCCCGGCTTTGTCTTTGGATATAAATGTTTGTTCTGTTCCGTAATCCATAAAGGCTTTTTCGTTTGAGCAACTATTAAAGCTCCTTCATGAATACTTTCGATACGCAATAGGTCACCTGAAGCTAAGATCATGCCGTTTGTTTCCATAACGTTAATATTACGTTGAAGTCGCAACATTGTTTGGTCAACAATTTGTTCAGCAAGCTGTTTTGTAATCATAGTAGAACCTCCACGAAGTATAAAAACGTGCTGTTATAATACAGTAAAATTTATACATTAAGTATAACGTATTTCTTTTAAACTATCATTATAATTCTATGTAAGCGCTTTATTAATTGGAGGTATTATAGTGAAAATCGTTGTCAGTCCTGATTCTTTTAAAGGATCACTAACCGCAACAGAGGCTGGGCAAGTAATAGTTAGAAGTATAAAGGAATTCGATTCAACAATTGAAACTGTACTACTACCTGTTGCAGATGGAGGGGAAGGAACTTTAAAGCCACTTATCTCTGCAACAGAAGGAAAACTAGTTTTCCTGGAGGTAAATGATCCAATAGGTCGTCCTATTCGAGTAGAGTATGGAATTCTTGGGGACGGCGAAACATGCGTCATTGAGATGGCTAAAGCCTCAGGGTTAACTCTTCTATTAGACCATGAAAGAAATCCGCTTATCGCATCTACTTTTGGGACAGGTGAGTTAATCCGACATGCATTAGACGAAGGATATCGAAAATTTGTTATTGGTATTGGAGGAAGTGCTACGAATGATGGTGGCACTGGAATGCTGCGTGCTCTAGGTATGAAATTTCTTAATGAAGTTGGAGATGAAATTTCTCAGGGTGCTGAATCACTGCAGTCCCTTCATGAAATTGATGCAACTGAATTCGACTTACGTATAGCAGATTCTCACTTCGTTATTGCATGCGATGTAGATAATCCTTTCATAGGGCCAAATGGGGCTACAGCTATTTTCGGACCTCAAAAAGGCGTTACACCTGAACAAGTTGAATCAATTGATAAAAATCTAGCAAATCTAGCAAATAAGATAGAGAGTTTAACAGGAATAGCCCTTCATGATCGTCCAGGGGCAGGGGCAGCAGGCGGACTTGGAGGTGCATTTTTAGCATTCTTCCCAGTCACATTAAAACCTGGTATTGAAGTTGTCTTGGAAGCTGTTAATTTTCATCAACAAATTGAGCACGCAGATTTTATTATTACAGGCGAGGGGAAATCAGATCTTCAAACCCTTTCTGGAAAAGCGCCAATTGGCATTGCGAGTGTGGCGAAAGCAAAGAATATCCCAGTCGTTTTAATCTCCGGGTTTATAGCGCCGGATAGTATCTTGCCATTATCTACTCACTTCGATTTATTAGTGAGTGTTACAAATGATTCTGTTTCGCAACAGGAGTCTATTGAAAATGCGGAACATTATTTAGGGATTCGAACAAAAGAGACTATGTTTAAGTTATTACAAAAATAAAAAGGGGTGTGTCATGTGTTACTTTTGGTCATATTAATTGGAGTCATCTTAGTTGTAGTCTTAACGGCGGTGTTCAAGCTTCACCCATTTTTAGCATTACTGATTAGTGCCTTTTTCGTAGGTATTGCTTCAGGGATGCCATTACTAACAGTAGTCGAAAATGTAAATACTGGTTTCGGTGGACTGATGACGAGTATCGGTATTGTCATTGTTGCTGGTACTATCATAGGCGTTATTTTAGAAAAATCCGGGGCTGCTTATCGTATGGCAGAGGTTGTACTTCGAGTTTTAGGGGAAAAGCGTCCACAACTTGCCATGTCAATTATCGGATATATCGTGTCAATTCCTGTATTTTGTGATTCTGGATTTATTATTCTATCGAGTTTGATGAAGTCTTTAGCTAAGCGTTCCAAAGTAAAAGTTGCTTCAATGGCTGTCGCTTTATCCACTGGGTTATATGCGACACATACATTAGTTCCACCAACTCCTGGCCCAATAGCGGCAGCTGGTAATATCGGGGCTTCGGACTATCTAGGAACAATCATTTTAGTTGGTCTATTAGTGGCAATCCCTGCAGTTATAGTAGGTTATATTTGGGCGGTAAAAGTAGGAACAAAAATTAATGTAGAAGCGGATCAGGAAGAGGCACTTGATTATGATGAAATTATCAAATCATTTGGTAAAATGCCATCTACATTCAAATCATTTCTTCCAATCGTTTTACCTATAGCGCTGATCGGTATTGGTTCAGTGGCGGCTTTAACAGGTAGCGAATCAGGCTTTACACATTTCTTGCAATTCTTAGGTGCACCAACTGTCGCGTTAATATTGGGCGTATTTTCAGCCTTCTTATTGTTACCCGAAATTAGTGAAAAAACATTGTCTGGATGGATTGGTGATGCGTTAAAAGAAGCAGCTCCCATTCTACTAATCACAGGTGCTGGTGGATCATTCGGTACAGTCATCAAGAATTCTGGTGTTGCCGATATTTTACAAAAGATGGATTTAGGTGCTCTATCAACAGGAGCATTATTCCTATTAGTACCGTTTTTAATAGCAGCGGCACTTAAAACGGCGCAAGGGTCTTCTACAGCTGCACTTGTTATAACATCTTCGCTCATAGCTCCAATGCTGCCTACATTAGGTATTGAAGGAGCGATGCCATTAGCATTAGTGGTTATGGCTATAGGAGCGGGTGCAATGACAGTCAGCCACGTAAATGACAGCTATTTCTGGGTAGTTACACAGTTTAGTGGAATGAAAGTAACAGATGCATACAAGGCACAAACAATGGCTACCTTACTACAAGGTGTTACAACAATTATTGTCACTATGCTCCTTTGGTTGATATTTGTATAAGCAACAAAACACCACTTCCTCCTTTTTATAAGGAATAAGTGGTGTTTCTTATTTATCAATTTAAACGTAGTACGCCCTCGCGAAACTTTAGGTTTTGATATCCCTGGCTTTTATAGAACGTAGAATTTTTACTTTCTATTTTAAAAAAACCGAGTCTAACCCCGTGGACAGTTATTCTCTCTCTCTATTAACTTTGACTACTCTTATCATCTAAGCTAGAGGCGATGGTCCATCTTCTCGTGGAGTACTACTCACTTAACTGATTGGAGTGAAAGGTGGCGACTCTAGTGGGAAGAGTGAGACAGATGAGATATCACATCGACGCGTAAGCGACGGTGATAGCTCATCGCTCACCCCACAGAAAGCGTCCACCTGAAACGAAAATCAGTAGCATATTAGCAGTAAAAAAGCAGTTAGCAACTTTCGCTAACTGCTTTTTTTCATTATTTTTTTAAGTTATAGAATGTTTCTCTGCCTAAGTATTGCGCAGTTTCATATAACTGATCTTCAATACGAAGTAATTGGTTGTATTTTGCTACACGGTCTGAACGAGATGGTGCACCAGTTTTGATTTGGCCAGCGTTTGTTGCAACTGCGATATCTGCAATTGTAACATCCTCTGATTCACCAGAACGGTGAGAGATTACTGCTGTATATCCAGCACGTTTAGCCATTTCAATAGCATCAAATGTTTCTGTAAGTGTACCGATTTGGTTTACTTTAACAAGAATAGAGTTACCTACACCTTGTTCAATACCTTGCGCTAATTTTTTCGTGTTTGTTACGAAAAGATCATCGCCAACTAATTGTATTTTTTTACCTAAACGTTCTGTTAATAATTTGTGACCAGCCCAGTCATTTTCATCTAAGCCGTCTTCGATGGAGATGATTGGGTATTTTTCGCAAAGCTCTTCATACCAAGCAACCATTTCTTCTGAAGTTTTTACAACGCCTTCACCAGATAAGTGGTATTTGCCATCTTCTTTGTTAAATAACTCAGAAGCTGCAACGTCCATTGCAAGAAGTACTTCTTCGCCTGGTTTATATCCAGCTTTTTCAATTGCTGTCATAATTGTAGAAAGAGCTTCTTCGTTAGATTTTAAGTTAGGTGCAAATCCACCCTCGTCTCCAACTGCTGTGTTTAATCCTGCTTCTTTTAATACTGATTTTAAGCTATGGAAAATTTCAGCACCCATACGTAATGCGTGGCGGAATGATTCTGCTCCTACTGGCATTACCATAAATTCTTGGATATCTACGTTATTATCCGCATGCTCTCCACCATTTACAATATTCATCATTGGTACTGGTAGTTGCTTCGCATTGAATCCACCTAAGTATTGATAAAGTGGAATGTCTAGATAATCTGCAGCTGCATGTGCAACAGCAATTGATACGCCAAGGATAGCGTTTGCGCCTAAGTTCCCTTTATTTTCAGTTCCGTCTAATTCGATCATTGCATGGTCAATTTCTACTTGATCCAATACGGAGAAGTTTTCTTCTAGTTCAGCTGCAATAATGTTGTTCACATTTTCAACTGCTTTTAAAACACCTTTGCCTTGGTATCTTGACTTGTCACCATCACGAAGTTCTACTGCTTCATATTCACCAGTAGATGCACCAGACGGAACGATTGCGCGTCCAAATCCACCGCTTTCTGTAAATACTTCTACTTCTACTGTTGGGTTTCCGCGTGAATCTAATACTTCACGTGCTTGAATTTGTGTAATAATTGGCATTTTTAATTCTCCGTTTCGATTAGTGTTTTACCTGTCATTTCAGGCGGTGTTTCTATCCCTAATAAGTGTAACATGGTTGGAGCCAAATCGGCTAAAATTCCGTCACTTCTTAGTGTTGCATTCTTCTCTGTAACAACCACCGGTACCGGATTGGTTGTATGGGCTGTCATCGGTTGCCCTTCCACCGTTGTTACTTCATCTGAATTACCATGGTCGGCAGTGATAATTGCATGACCGCCTTTAGCTAAAATTGCATCGACCACTTTACCTAAACAATCGTCTACTGCTTCTATAGCTTTAATCGTCGGCTCTAGCATTCCACTATGTCCAACCATATCGGGGTTAGCAAAGTTTAAAATAATCGCATCAAATTTATCATGTGCAATTGCATCCAATAGAGCATCTGTAACTTCATAGGCGCTCATCTCGGGCTGCAAATCATATGTAGCAACCTTTGGCGAGTTAATCAGGATACGTTCTTCACCTGGGAAAGTTGCTTCTCTCCCACCACTCATGAAGAATGTTACATGTGGGTATTTCTCTGTCTCTGCAATACGTAATTGGGTTTTGCCATGCTTCGCAAGAACTTCCCCTACTGTGTTGTAAAGATCTGCTTTCTCGAAAACCACATCTGCCACAACATCATCACTATAATGAGTAAATGTAACAAATTTTAAATTCGTTGGATGCTTGTCGCTTAAAGGAATACTATCAAATGATGGTGTGTTAAGAGCCATCGATAATTGAATAGCACGGTCAGGACGGAAGTTAAAGAAAATAACGGCATCGTTTGTATCAATCGTTACAGCAGGCTTTGCATCTTCTTCGATAACGAAAGGAACAACAAATTCATCCACAATATCTTCTTCATAGGATGCTAAAATACCAGCTGTCGCTGATTCTGCTGTTCTTCCTAAACCGTCAACAATAGCTTTATATGCCAGTAAAACTCTTTCCCATCTACGATCGCGATCCATCGCATAGTATCTACCACTAATAGAGGCAAACTTCCCTATGCCGATTTCCTTCATTTTCTCTTCTGTTTCCGTTACATAACCAATGGCTGTACGAGGACCTACATCGCGTCCATCTAAAAAGCCATGGACAAAAACGTCTTCTAATCCTTGTTCTTTAGCTAGCTTCAATAATGCAAATAAATGCGTATAGTGACTATGAACGCCACCATCCGAAAGTAATCCCATTAAGTGTAATTTTCCACCTGTTTGCTTTACATGGTCTATGGCAGCTAAAAGTTTAGGCTCCAAGAAAAATTCCTCTTCACGAATTGATTTGTGAATACGAGTTAGATTTTGGTATACAACTCTCCCAGCACCAATATTTAAATGACCAACTTCCGAGTTACCCATTTGGCCTTCTGGTAAGCCAACTGCTTCTCCAGACGCCGTTAAGGTTGCGTTTGGAAAACCTTTCCAATATCGATCAAAATTTGGTTTGTTGGCTTGAGCGACTGCATTTCCAAAGGTTTCATGACGCAAGCCAAAACCATCTAGAATGATTAATGCTACTGGACTTTTAGACATTTGCACCGGCCTCCAACAGTTTTACAAAAGAATCTACTTGTAAGCTTGCTCCTCCTACAAGTGCACCATCAATATGCTCTTTAGATAAAAGCTCTACAATATTTTCAGGTTTCACACTACCACCGTACTGGATACGAACACTATTTGCCACTTCTTCACCGTAGCCATCTAGTATCGTTTCACGAATTGCTTGGCAGACATCATTTGCATCGTCAGCAGTAGCTGTTTTCCCAGTACCAATCGCCCAAATAGGTTCATATGCAATAATAGACTGGATTAGTTGTTCCTCTGTTAACCCTTCAATTGCTGCCATTACTTGGTTAGATACGATCGTTTCTGTTTCGTTCTGCTCACGTTGCTCTAAAGTTTCGCCTACACAAATGATTGGTGTCAGGTTATTTTCAAAAGCAGCTTTCGCTTTTTTATTCACCGATTCGTCTGTTTCATTGAAATATTGACGACGTTCCGAGTGACCGAGTACTACATATTCTACTCCTAGGTCTTGTAGCTGATGTCCACTAACTTCACCAGTATAAGCGCCCTCTTTTTCCTCGTGCATTGTTTGTGCTCCGATAGAAACGAAAGAACCCTTTGTCGCTTCAACAAGCTGATCTAAAAATAGCGGTGGAGCGCAGATTACTGCATCAACTTTTGTGCCATCCACTTGTTGTTCTTTTAACTGAAGTGCAAATTCCTTTGCCTCCGCAAGTGTTTTATACATCTTCCAATTCCCTGCTATTACTGGTTTACGCATATGACATCTCCTCCATTACTTATCGTTTAAAGCAGAAACTCCCGGTAAATCCTTACCTTCCATAAACTCCAAGGAAGCTCCGCCACCAGTGGAAATATGGTCCATCTTCTCGCCAACATTAAATTTTTCTACAGCTGCTGCTGAATCGCCGCCTCCGATGATTGTATAACCAGCTGTTTCAGCCATTGCATTTGCTACTGCTTTTGTACCTTCTGCAAATGCATCCATTTCGAATACACCCATCGGTCCATTCCAAATAATGAGCTTACTATTCTTAATAACATCCGCATATAATTCTCTTGTTTTTGGTCCAATATCTAATCCCATCCAGTCGGAAGGAATTGCATCAATGTCCACTACTTTAGTGTTTGCATCTTTCGAGAATTCATCTGCAACTACTACGTCTACCGGCAAATGGAAGGAAACGCCTTTTTCTTTTGCTTTTTCTAGGAAGCCTCTCGCAAGCTCCATTTTATCTTCTTCCAGTAAAGAAGTTCCAATCTCATGGCCTTGTGCTTTCGTAAATGTATACGATAAGCCTCCACCTATTAGGATATTATCTACTTTGTCCAATAAATGATCGATAACGCCAATTTTATCTTTTACTTTTGCCCCACCAATGATGGCAGTAAATGGACGCTCAGGCTCTGCTAAAGCTTTGCCTAATACATCTAACTCTTTTTGCATTAAAAGACCTGACACAGCTGGTAGTAGTTTTGCAATACCTTCCGTTGTAGCATGTGCACGATGAGCAGCACCAAAAGCATCATTGACAAAAATCTCTGCAAGCTTGGCAAAAGATTTAGCTAGCTCTGCATCGTTCTTTTCTTCACCTGCATGGAAACGGACATTTTCTAATAGAACAACATCTCCGTCATTCATTTCTAAAACTGTTTTCTCTACTGATTCGCCGATAGATTCTTCTAATTTGTTCACTGGCTTATCCAAAAGTTTTGCTAAATGTTCTCCAACTTTGGTTAAACGTAAATCTTCCTTCACTTCACCTTTAGGTCGTCCCATATGGCTTGCTAGAATTACTTTCGCACCCTGTTCGATTAAATAATTGATCGTTGGTAATGCTGCACGAATTCTAGTATCATCCGTGATAATTCCATCTTCCATTGGTACGTTGAAGTCTACACGACAAAATACACGTTTTCCTTGTAAAGCTACATCGCTCATTGTTTGTTTTACCTTCATGAGATAAGCCTCCTTCTATGTTATGAAAAGCACAGGCGCCGATAAAAGCACCTCATTCATCTATTATGTTAAAAAAAGGAGCTAGGGGTAATCCCTGGCTCCTTTACCCTCTTTCATTATAGAGGTTATTTTATCGATTCGCCACGTAAAATCACATTCATATTATGTGTATTTCCTTGTCAAAACGAAAATCTTATAGTCCTTTTTTAGCCATAAGTAATGCAAGGTCGATACAACGTGCAGAATATCCTGATTCGTTGTCATACCAAGCTAATACTTTTACTAAGTTATCTCCAAGTACCATTGTAGAAAGACCATCTACTGTAGAGGAAGCTGTATTTCCGTTATAGTCTCTTGAAACTAAAGGAAGCTCGTTATAATCCATAATTCCTTTTAAATCACTTTCAGAAGCTGATTTAAGTGCTGCATTTAACTCTTCTGCTGTAACATTTTTATCTAATTCTGCAACAAAGTCTACGATTGAAACGTTTGGTGTTGGTACACGAACTGCCATACCATCTAATTTCCCTTTCAACTCAGGAAGTACTTTAGCTACTGCTGCTGCTGCTCCTGTTGTTGTAGGAATCATTGATTCTGCTGCTGCACGAGCACGACGGTAATCGCTATGCGGTAAGTCTAAAATACGTTGATCGTTTGTATAAGAATGTATTGTTGTCATCATTCCACGTTTGATACCAAATTGATCTTGTAATACTTTAGCAATTGGTGATAAACAGTTAGTAGTACAAGATGCATTTGAAATAACATGATCAGTAGCTGGATTGTATTGATCAGCATTTACACCCATAACGAATGTAGGCATATCATCTTTAGCTGGTTGTGATAAAATTACTTTTTTAGCTCCAGCTTCAATATGCTTGCTAGCTTTTTCTGTTGTGCTGAAAATACCAGTACACTCAATTACGATATCTACTTGTTCTTCTTTCCAAGGTAGTGCTGAAGGATCTTTTTCTGCGAACACGCGAATGTTTTTGCCATTTACTACAAGGTAATCTCCTTCAGAAGATACGTCTGCATTGAAAATACCGTGAACAGAATCATATTTCAATAAATGAGCAAGCATTGCAGCATCCGTTAAGTCATTGATTGCTACTACTTCTAAGTCTTTTTGTTCCAAAGCTTCTCTGAATACTTTACGTCCGATACGTCCAAAACCATTAATCGCTAATTTTACTGTCATTTTAAATTCCTCCTAGTTGTTTTGTTCCATTATTCTCATCATTTCTTGTGCTGCACCTTCATCGGTTACTAGAACCGTTTGAGCTGGTGCTTGTTTAAAATATGAAAGTAGAGCATTTGCTTTTTTAGTTCCTCCAGCTACTGCTAGAAGATGCTCCATATTTTCTAATTGCTTAAGTTGAACGCCAATCGTGCGAATTCTGTGTACTGCTTCCCCTTGGCTATTAAAGTAATAACCAAAAGCCTCACTCACCGCGCCAATTTCTTCTAAGCGTTGTATTTCCTCTAAACTTGAATTTCTTCGGCGGGCCATCTCAAGTGCATCCCCAATACCATGAATAATGATGTTCGTGCGTTCATATAAATCCACCATTTCTTTTATAAATGGCTCTTTTTTCATCGTAGAGTATGCTTCCTCACTCAAGCTATCTGGCATATATAATGTTCGGTATGAACCATTCATTTTATTTGCAAATAGGGAAGCAATTGTATTGGCTTGGAGCCTAACATCCTTACCAACTCCACCTCTTGCGGCTATAAATAATAGTCGCTTCCACTTGTCCGTTTGATGAACATAATTTGAAATGGAAGCAATCGTTGTACCACCAGTAACAGCAATGATGAACTCATCCGATAGAATACTTTCCAAATATTTAGCTGCTTCTTGAGACTGAAGCAAAGCAGTATTTGTATTAGTATCTACATTTCCCGGAACAATTATCACTTCTTTTATATTTAAATAACTTGCAAGCGATTTTTCGAGTTGTAATCTACCTGACCATTCTCGAACAACTTCTTTCAGCTCTATCAATAAATCATTTCCGCTAGAAGTTATACTAGCGCCATCTCTTGATATTTCTATGAATCCTTTATTGCGCAAAAAGTCCAATTCTTTTCTAGTTTCTCGTTCAGACAATCCTAGAATGTCACCGATCACTCTACGACCATAACCAGGAGACAATTGAATCGTTTGAAGTATTTGATATCTTTTTTGTAGCAAGATGCTCATCTCAGGCATTAACTTTAACTGAGCCTGTAATAATGAATCCATTTTTCACATCCCAACCACATGTGACGTTTTTGTCCCACGGTTACTATTTTTGTCCCATGCACTTAAAAAAATTTAATTTCTAAATTAAGCTTACAATACTATATTCCCAATAGCAAGAATTTGAAACCTATTTCTACACAAATTTATCCAGAAATTTTTCC
This sequence comes from Psychrobacillus psychrotolerans, assembly GCF_900115805.1. Classification (GTDB taxonomy): domain Bacteria; phylum Bacillota; class Bacilli; order Bacillales_A; family Planococcaceae; genus Psychrobacillus; species Psychrobacillus psychrotolerans. Next base: position 67,989 of record NZ_FOXU01000006.1, on the reverse strand, counting down.
AAAACATACTTATAGCTGCTTTCAAGTACTTCTACTACTACTTTATATTGCGATTGGGTGTTCATCGGTTGCGATTACGGATTACTATATTGCGATTTAGAAGTTGGTTGTTGCGATTATGCCTCGCTATGTTGCGATTCAGAAGTTGGTTGTTGCGATTGCCTAGAAAATTATCTAAGCAACGCTTCCAATATAGTTGCGTAATCTACTTGTCCATATTGAATTATTTTACCTTCCAACTCGATCACAGGAATCATCAGCATATATTTTTCATGCAGTGTATCATCTTCTTCAATATTTACTTCTTTTATGTCAAAAGCTACGTCTTCTCTTACTAGCTTCAACATAAGCCTAGCATCATCACATAAATGACAGCCTGGTCTTGTGTAAAAATGTACAATCATTTATATCATCCCTTTTAATAATCATTTCATTCATTTTATTATAATCTTTTTAATAAATAAAATCGCTCATAACAGTTTAAAGGAAAAATAATAGCGATACTTTTAAACTCACCGTTCGTCTATAGCTATAAGGGAGGTCAGAGGATGGAAATAGAACAGCTATATAAAGAATACAGCGACAAGGTTTATAGCTTTATATACTTTCTTGTTCGCCACAAGGAATGTGCGGAAGATCTCACCCAAGAGACATTTTATAAAGCATATAAAGGACTTGGCACCTTTAACCAAGAAGCTTCCACTTCTACTTGGCTATTAAAGATTGCCCGTAATGTTACATATGACTATTTTCGAAGGAAAAGGGTCGTACAATTTTTCTCCTTCGAGAAAGAACATGATATAGAAAATAAGGAATTATCGCCCGAATGTAGTTATGAAAAAAAAGAACAGCTTGCTAGAATGTATAACTCCCTGTATACCCTAAAAAAAGACTACCAAGAAGTCTTACTCTTACGCAAAATACAAGAGTGTTCCATTCAAGAGACCGCTTATATACTTGGTTGGACAGAAGCTAAAGTAAAGATGAAAATGACACGAGCACTTGAGGCACTGAAAAAGGAGTTTCATCAGGAAGGAGGTCACCCAAATGGATCCATCAAAAGAATTCGATAAGCTGTTGGCAGAAATGAAACATGTAGAGCGGTCAGAAGAAGCAAAAAGAAATACCTGGCTAGCATTAAAAGCAAAAGTGGAAACAAAAAGAAAACGCCCTATTATTCCCGCTTTTATTTCATTGGCTATAATCGCAATCGCTTCTTTTCTAATTTTCACTTATATAAACTCCTCCGAAACAGAGCAATCATCTCAAGCTATCGATAACGAAAAAATTATACGAGCGGTGTTAGAGAGAGAATATAATGGACCAGATATGGAGCTTGCTCGCTTACAAGACGAATGGTGGGACCTCCAAAGTGTAACGGAAACGAAGAACCAAGAAGAGTACGACCAACTTCTACAATCAAAGAAATACACAGATTTAATGGATTATTATTCAACTACTCATGGTGAATATTTTACTGAAAACATGTTAAAAAATGCAATTGCGTCGAATTTGATTTTCAAATATAACTATAGTCTTATAGAGAATAGCATCGAAGTGCATTTAGAAAATGTCAAAGTAGTACAGGAAAAAGAGCATCCAAATATCTATCGTCCCATTATCGAAGTCTCCCTAACTAATAACGAAGGTCAGAAAGTTTTCCATACATTGAAAGAAGAATTTATCTTTTCTACATCTGAGCCTGGAAAAATAGGGAGTTATAATGGCGTGAGGGATGGTGGAGGCATCGAACTTCAAGAGAAAATTGAAAACTTCCCTGCATATGTTGAAGATTATCAGAATGTTAGAACACCTCTTATTGATATTTCCTTCGATACGCTTTGCTTTAATACTCGTAAGAATGTCCAAGGTGAGAAAGTAGAATTTGAATCGGGTTGTACTTCGGACAAGAGTAAGATAAATAATATTATGGAAAACTTTGATGACCTTCCTATAAAAGCGGCAACTGAACAAGAAAGTACGGAGAGATCGGTAGTTCTTCCTCAAATCGATAATTATCAAATTTACTTAACAAATGCTGCAGATAAAGGAAATACGTTGTATACAATTACCATATTCGATGATGGGGTGCTAATGTTCGCAACAGGTGCTGACTTTGGAAACCTTGGCGATATCACTATAGAATCTCATGTTGAGATGTATGAAAAAGTCAGGCGGATGTTAGAGGAATTCGCTGAAAACGAATAAAAAAACCAACAATTTGTTGGTTTTTTCTAGTTTATATCTTATTTAAGAAATTTGCTTTAATATTTACCACTTACGACCTGCTCCTCCACCACCTGAGCTACCGCCGCCAAAACCTCCAAAGCCACCACCGGAACTTCTACCGCCTCCGCCGAAGCCTCCGAAGCTTCTACCACTAATACCTCGTCTTCTACCAGAACCGGAACTACCTCCGCCTCCAGACATTAAACTAACAATTATATATATGACAATCACACCTACAATAATTGTTCTAATCGTGGATCCACCGCCATCTGTAGAGCCTACAAGAGGAGAAGGACCTTTGGGACTTGTTAACTCCCCGTCCCAACCGTATTCAGTAGCTACCTGATTATATAATAGCTGATAAGTCGAAAGAATAGCACCAGGTACATCCCCACTCTCTAAGTAAGGAAAGGTGTAATCATCTAAAATTCTACCAATCTTACCATCCGGTAAAGCTCCCTCTAAACCGTAGCCGACCCCAATGTATACATCACGGCCTTCTACTTTATCAGGATCCATCTCCAAGATAAAAAGTACACCATTATCCTTCTCTTCATCCCCTATACCATAGCCACGCATTACATCTACAGCATATGTCGCAACATCCTGACCTTCTAAAGACTCTACTGTCATTACAACGATTTGCGAACCAGTAGCATTTTCTAGGTTTTGTCCAAGCCTTTCAATTTCTTGTTCTTGCTCTTCTGTTAGAACGTCATAGAAGTCTTGCACATATAATTCACCTGGTAAAGGCTTCGGATAATTAGATTCTGCAAAAGTTAATAATGGGAAGAGGAATGTAAGGAGAAGTGCAAATGTGATAGCATATGCACTTTTCTTCATCACTCTCCATCTCCTTCAAAATCGACTACGGGCGCTTCTTCCGCTCCCTCAGCTGATTTAAAGTATTCTTTCTCATCGAAGCCAAACATAGACGCTACGATACTTCCAGGCATTCGTTTTACTTTTTTATTGTAATCCGAAACAACTGTATTATAATCTTGTCTTGCTACAGAAAGTCTGTTTTCTGTACCGGAAAGTTCATCCATTAATTGTCTAAAATTTGCATCAGCCTTTAGTTCTGGATAATTCTCCACAACAACTAATAATCGGCTCAAAGCTCCCGATAATTCATCATTTGCCTCTGCTTGTTCCTCAGGTGAACCCGCTCCTGCCAATCTTGATCGTGCATCTGCGATATTTCCAAGCACTTCTTCCTCATGTGCTGCAAAACCTTTAACGGTACTAACTAAGTTCGGTATTAAATCCATTCTACGTTGCAGTTGGTTTTCAACTTGCGCATACGCATTATTTACGTTTTCTTCTTTGTCTACAAATCCGTTATAACTTCCCATAAATATCCCTGCGATTATCGCAATAATTACAACGACTATAATAATGGGCACTAATAATTTTTTCAACTCGCTCACCTCTTCAATAATTATAGTATTATTGTACCTTTAATTCGAAAATACAAAACCTATTATCGTTTACGGACCAAATATATATAAGTTTCATCTTATCCTTATATAGAAGTAACTAGATTGGATGACTTTTCCGTTTCGCCAGTAAACATATTTTAGATATAAATCAGCTTAGCTAACCATTTCATACTATATTTACATATTTTTAGTACTTCATTGTTTAGGTAATTTATTCAGTGGTAATGATTAATAAATGAAATCTTTCTTTTCATTCAAAAAAACGAGGTGATTGTTTGAGTAATTCACTACCGCAAAATGCCGTTAATACATTAGAACAACTTCAAGGTAAATTTCCTGGTTATCGACGTGCCCATGCAAAAGGCGAATTTTATGAAGCCACTTTTATTCCAAACGGAAATGCGATTCCATATACGACGGCACCCCATCTTCAACAAGAACCAGTAGCTGCTACCGTTCGTTTTTCCAATAGTCCACCAGACCCCTCTGCAGCAGATTTTTTATCTCCAGCTAAAGGAATGGCTATCCATTTCCATCAGCCAGATGGTTCTATTAGTCATCAAGTGTGTACCACAGTTCCAATGTTCGTCACAAAAGACCCTAAAACCTTTATAGATATGCTGAAAATTTTAGGCTCTCATAAAACGGGTATTCACTCCGTAGATTTAGGTTTAGGAGTGGCTAAGCTTCTGACAACCTTTCCAGAGCATAAGAATACATTGCTCACTCTTAAGGAACAGCTAAAGCAACCTCCTATTAGCTATGCGGCTTTAAACTACTACCCTATTCATGCATTCTTTTTAGTTAATGCTGAAGGTAAAAGACAATCTATAAAATACGAATGGCATCCTTTAAAAGATGAAAAATCCCCTTCTATCTTGGACAACATTCATTTATCGAAGAATTATTTACACGAGGACTTAGAGAAGCGAGTCGAAAAAGGCTCTGTCGGATTTGAGCTCTATATTCGAATAGGGGAAGATACAGATCCTACCGATGACCCTACCGATAAATGGCCATCTGATAGACAAAAGATATTAGTAGGGCGTTTAACAATAAATAAAAAGGTACTACCTACTGAAAGTCTATTGTTTGACCCTACAATAGTGGGAGAAGGTATCGACCTTTCCGAAGATCCGATTCTTCATTTTAGACATGATGCTTATGCAGTTTCCTTTGATAGAAGAAATAAAGAGGACGAAAAAACACCCTAAACAATACAAACCCAAGTATTTTTAAACTAATAAAAACCCTCCGTTTATATAGAAAATAAACGGAGGATTGAAATATCTTATGTATAACTATGTTGAAATAATATGCCCTCGGCGAGGATCGAACTCACATTACAAGCTTCGGAGGCTTGTGTGTTATCCATTACACTACAAGGGCAAGCGACTTATCTATTATACAAATAGAAGGCATATAATTCAAGCAAACATTTCAAAGCTTAACATTTGACCTTCCTTGACCATTATGTGTATGATAAAGTTACAACTGAGGGAACTTTTCTCAGTAACTAAATAATTTAACCCACCTTTGAAGGAGGAAATCAGGATGAATTTAATTCCTACTGTTATTGAACAAACTAATCGTGGAGAGCGTGCATATGACATCTACTCTCGATTATTAAAAGACCGTATCATTATGCTTGGAAGTGCTATTGATGACAACGTTTCAAACTCAATCGTTGCACAATTATTATTCCTAGAAGCAGAAGATCCAGAAAAAGATATCTCTATCTACATCAATAGCCCAGGCGGAAGTATTACAGCTGGTATGGCAATTTATGATACAATGCAGTTCATCAAACCTGATGTACAAACAATTTGTATCGGTATGGCTGCTTCTATGGGAGCATTCCTACTTACTGCTGGAACAAAAGGGAAACGTTATGCGCTTCCTAACGCAGAAGTAATGATTCACCAACCACTTGGTGGAGCACAAGGGCAAGCAACTGAAATCGAAATTGCTGCAAAACGCATTTTACATTTACGCGATAAGTTGAACAAAATTATTTCTGAACGTACTGGTCAACCAATCGAAGTCATTGCAAAAGACACAGATCGTGATAATTTCATGACTGCTGAACGTGCTAAAGAATATGGCTTAATCGATCATATTATCGATCGTAGCGAAATGAAAAAAGCATAATCTATCCACTAAAATCCCAAAGGAATTTATTCCTTTGGGATTTTTTCAAAGGAAATTTCCTCACTTCAATAAAAAATCAACTTCTCTTATCAGCTCATGATTATTTTTTATGCTATATCCTCTACTACTTTTGTGAGGAAATACAATTACATTTTCCTCAACAAATATATAAATTTGGTCATTCGGATTTGATGTTGACACTATCCTATATTCTGCCTTAAGCGGATCAAACGATTTCTCCAGTATTGATAGTTTCTGCCCTTTTAGTAATTCTTTCATTTCTTGCTGCTTTTCTAATGATGTATTGGTTTCTGTAAAATTCGTCTTATTTATTTCCTCTATCCTTAAAATAGTATCACTACTAAAAAACTCATCCGTTAATGCATTTTCTATTAGGGTACTTTTGGATAATTGAATACTTGCTAAAACGATTAAGCATAAAAAGAATCCTAAGATGAAATTCTTTTTCATACAGTCACCACCTATCTTATTTACTAAGATACCGTTAAATAGTTATGGAGCAACTACTTTCCTAACTTCTTGAGTTTTATAATGCCTTATTTTCCTCAAAAAAAATAGCCCTTTCGTCTAAATGACTAATGAGGCCGTTCGTTTTTATGATTCACTCGAGATGAAGTTAGCTAAAGCTTCTACTGCTTCCTCTGCATCGGAACCGTCTGCACTTAAGCCTACTTTTGTTCCTTTGCTGATCGCTAAACTCATAATTCCCATAATACTTTTTGCATTCACTTTTTTAGTATCTTTTTCTAAATAGACATCTGCAATATAACGATTTGCTTCTTGTACAAAAAGTGCAGCCTGCCTTGCTTGAAGTCCTGAAGATAATTTTACTTCCACCTGCTGTTCTGCCATAGTCTACTCCCCATTTCTTAAATTGTCTCTCCATTACGAAGCGCATTTGCTATTTCATCTATTTTTCGCAATCGGTGATTAACACCTGATTTACTCACATCGCCTGAGGAAACCATCTCACCTAGTTCTTTAAGTGTAACATCTTGATACTCTACACGTAACCTAGCTATTTCACGAAGTTTTTCAGGTAACCGATCTAATCCGATAGAATTTTCGATAAAACGTATATTGTCCACTTGGCGAATGGCTGCACTAATTGTTTTATTCAGATTGGCCGTTTCGCAATTTACTAGTCGGTTAACACTATTTCGCATATCTCGAATTATTCGAACGTCTTCAAATTTTAGTAATGCTCTATGAGCACCCGCAATACTTAAAAAATCGGATATCTTTTCTGCTTCTTTTAAATAGGCGACAAACCCTTTTTTTCGTTCAATTGTTTTCGCATTTAGTTCATATCCGTTCATCAAATCTACTAGTGCATCACTATGTGTTTTATAGGAAGAATAAATCTCTAAATGATAAGAAGAAGTTTCCGGATTATTTACTGATCCTCCTGCTAAAAAGGCACCTCTAAGATAAGCACGCTTACAGCAATTTTTTGAGACAAGATCTTTGGAGATAGAATATTCAAATTGAAAGCCGTCTTTTAGAATTTGAAGATCTTCTAGCAGACTTTTTGCCCCATCTCTAATACGACAAATATAAATATTATTCTTTTTCAACCTCATTTTTTTTCGAACGAGCAATTCTACTTGATATGGATATAACGATTTTATCAACGTATATAGTCTTCTAGCAATAGCTGCATTTTCTGTTTGTACATCTAAGCTTAACATTTTGTTGCTAAAAGAGAGAGATCCATTCATGCGTATAAGCGCTGATAGCTCTGCCCGTGCACAGCAAGGTTCTGATTCTTCCTGGGTCATCTCTTTTTTTGTTTCAGAAGCAAACGACATTTCCGTTTCCCCCTTTCTCCTGGACGGGTTAAGTTTTTAAACCGTCTGCGTATTCTACAAGCCATTTTGCCACTTCGGTTGCATCATGACGGACTGCACCGCCATGAACGACTGAAATGTCTTTTTTTACTATATCTATATTCAACTTTTTTAATTGGTCAATATCTATTTTAACAGGAGATGCTTGCTCTTGTTTATACATATACTGAACATTTTCGGGAATTTCTTCCTTACTTATCAACACAGCATCTAAGAAATTCTCTCCGACATGTTCGATCAGGGCATTTACATGATCATATGCAGAATAATTCCCTGTCTCCCCTGCCTGTGTCATTAAATTACATATATACACTTTCTTTGCGTTAGATTCCCTAATTGCTTGTTGAATATCTTGCACTAATAGATTAGGCAAAATACTAGTATATAGACTTCCTGGACCAATAACAATAACATCTGCCTGACGAATGACATTAATCGTTTCTGGCAGCGGTTTCACGTCCGTAGGAGTAATAAATACTTTTTCAATTTTTTTACCATACTTAGGGATTTTAGATTCTCCCGCAACGGTTGTTTGATCTTCAAACAATGCATGTAAAGTTACTATTTGATTGGCTGCAGGTAGAACTTTTCCGCGAATATTTAGCACTCGACTCATTTCCGTTATGGCATGCGCAAAATCCCCTGTTATAGAGGTTAGGGCAGCTAACATTAAATTGCCTAGTGAATGACCTTTTAACTCCTCGGACTGAGAAAATCTATACTGAAACATTTCTTCTACTAAAGGCTCCACATCGGAAAGGGCTGCTAACACATTTCGAACATCCCCTGGAGGCGGTATATCATATTCATCACGTAGTCGCCCAGAGCTACCACCGTCATCGGCAACCGTTACAATTGCTGTAATATCCAGTGGAAATTTCTTTAAGCCACGAAGTAACGTAGACAGACCCGTACCTCCACCAAGTATCACCAATTTTTTACGATGTTTTGTAGATCTCATTCCTTCAATCCTTTCTAATGACAACATCGCGGTGCGTTACAAGGGTTTTGTCGTCTGCTTTCAATGACTTTCCAAAGTATTCGGCTAGTGTAACAGAGCGATGTTGCCCTCCGGTGCATCCAAAAGCAATAACTAGTTGGGTTTTACCTTCTCTTTTATATTGAGGAATCATGAATTGGAACAGATCTGTTAACTTTTCGATTAAGGTTTTAGTATCGATCCACTTTAATACGTAACTAGACACCTCTTCGTCAAGCCCAGATTTTAAGCGTAGCTCTTCTATATAGTAGGGATTAGGTAAAAAGCGTACGTCAAACACTAAGTCAGCATCTATCGGAATACCATGCTTGAATCCAAAAGACATGACGTTCACAGTGAACACTTGACTGCTTTTGGAGGAAAACTCTTCTTGTATTTTCTCTCTTAGTTCCCGTGGTTTCATCTTAGAAGTGTTGTAAATGTATTGTGCTCTTCCCTTTAAATCAGAAAGTAATTGTCGTTCTTTTTTAATACCTTCTAATGGTAATCCGGAGTTAGCGAGTGGATGCGATCGACGTGTTTCCTTGTATCGTCTAACTAGTACTTCATCTCCGGCATCCAAAAATAGTAATTTCGGTGTCACCTTTGTTGCCTCTTCTAATTCATTAACAGAATCTGCTAATGAATTGAACATATCTCCACCACGCAAATCCATTACCACTGCGATATTCCGTGGTTGTTTGTTGGACTCTATCATAAGTTTGATAAACGTACTTAATAGTTCTGGTGGTAAGTTATCAATACAATAATAGCCAAGGTCTTCAAAACTTTGGATAGCTACAGTCTTTCCAGCACCTGACATTCCTGTAATAATGACAACTTCTGTTTCGTGCTTTTGAAGACTATCCATTGTTTATTCTCCCTCCGTTGACTGCTGAATTGTTTCCTTTATTAAGGCAAAATTAGGTGTATATACAAAAGTTCCATATTGCATACCTTTTTCTTGCGCAGCAAATAATAGATTTGTTCGATCACCTTCGGCCATAGGAAGATGGTGTAAGCTTTCGACTGAATGCCATTCTAATATACCCTCGGTTGTTACTTCATAAGGTATACCTTCTATATCTCTAGCGACGAAGGTAAATAACATCCATTCATCTACACGCTTACCTTCTTCTTCGATAACCATTGTGTAAATTCCTTTTAAGTGTGGCTGTATAGGAACAGTATTAGTTTCTTCTGTAAATTCTCTTACGGCAGAAACTAGAATAGATTCTCCTATTTCCATCTTACCGCCTGGTGCCACATACCAATTTCTTCTTGGTTTTTTTAATAGTAGTACTTTATCATCTTTACATACGAGCAGGTTTGCTATTCTTTGCACAAATCTTCACTCCACATCTATCATGTGTTAATAAACTATATTATACATTAATTTTCATAAAAAGAGGCTGCTTCACGATTAATATCGCGAAACAGCCCGTCAAATGTTTCTATATAAAAAGGGGGGTCAATTTATATTCTTTACTATACACTTTGTATATTTCAAGACGTTTACAATCAGATTAAAATAAAGTTAAATTAAGCGTTTGAGATTGTTTTGTCTTTCAATTTTTCAATATAGTGTTGCGCAGCTTGTGCAGCAATGCTTCCGTCGCCTGTTGCAGTAACAATTTGACGAAGCATTTTCTCACGAACATCTCCTGCGCCGAATATCCCAGGTACAGTTGTTTCCATTTTTTCGTTTGTCACAATATACCCATTGTCATTTAAAATGCCTAAGTTTCCAAAAGGTTTTGTTAATGGAAGCATCCCTACATATACAAATACACCGTCTGTTTCAAATTCTTTTTCCGTACCGTCAACAGTAGACACTAATGTAACACTTGCTACTTTACCATCTTTGCCATGAATTTCTTTTAAAGTGGTGTTCCAGATAAAATCAATTTTCTCGTTTGCAAATGCACGATCTTGAAGAATTTTTTGTGCACGCAACGCATCACGACGATGCACAATAGTTACTTTGTTTGCAAATTTCGTTAGGAACGCACCTTCTTCAACAGCAGAGTCTCCTCCACCTACAACTACAAGGTTTTTCTGTTTAAAGAAAGCTCCATCACAAACTGCACAATAACTAACTCCGCGGCCACCAAGCTCAGTTTCGCCCGGAATTCCCATTTTTTTATATTCCGCACCAGAAGAAATAATGACTGCTAATGCTTTATATTCTTTTCCACTTACCTTAACTGTTTTGTAAGCTTCTCCATCAACAATTTCTGACACATCGCCGTATGCATATTCCGCACCAAATTTTTTCGCATGATCAAACATTTTAGTGGAAAGCTCAGGTCCTAAGATCATTTCAAATCCAGGATAGTTTTCAACTTCTTCTGTGTTTGCCATTTGTCCACCTGGAATCCCACGTTCAATCATTAAAGTGGAAAGGTTTGCGCGTGAAGTATATACCGCCGCTGTCATTCCTGCTGGTCCAGCACCAATTATTATTACATCATAAATTTTATCTACAGTCATCTTCTATTCCTCCTACATACATTGCTACTATCCTCAATCTATAGGATTTTTTCATACGCTTCAACTATTTTGCCTACGCATCAAAAAGAGGCAAAAATGGCATTAGTTCGTTAATATATTTAGTCAATGTATTGGTCGTAATACCATATTGCTCGGCATAATATTTTTTCGTTACATTTTTAGAACGAGACGATTCAAACATATACTCCGTTGCTGCTGCTAATGCACTTGGATTTTTGAAGCTATAGCCTTTTTCTAGTGCACGTTCCACTAGTACAAACCACATTTGAAATAGAAATGTGTCTTCATGTTCCAACGGCTTATATTTATCATACAATAAATCTGTCGCTGCAATAGCCCGTAGGAAAGCTTTCTCCGCAGGAGATTTCTCATCAAAATCATGCCCCAATGAATTGGCAAGGAATAGTTTTTCCATCGTTGTTAGATTGTCTACAACAATCCATTTAGGATGTGAAATAATTTCTTGACGATGCTTAGATTTCCCTAACAAATAAAACCCATATATACGTTCACTCACATGCTTATGCTCGATCTTCTCTAAAATGTATTCCTTTTGAATTTTAGAAGCCGCATCATCTGATTCACTTTTCTGAGGTAACCAAGGTTCAAATCCAGCTTTTTCGGGATCAAGTTTTAATAACGACTTCCAAGCACTTTTAGCAATCTCTTCATGACCAGAGAAATAAGCAGAATGAGACAACCAGAAATAGAATCCTGGATCCCCTTCAAAACCTTTTCGCTGTAAGCTTCTCAGCCATTTAAATGCTTGATCATATTTGCCTATTAACGCAAATGTTGCACCTAACTTATAGCGATGTTCAACAAAGTAAGGGTTTATCTTTGCTAATAACTCTACGATTTCTTCCAGATCTTCTACATTTTTTTCATAGTAATGAATCACTGCTAAATTACATAGCGCGTGGATATTACCTCTATTTTCATGTAGGACATCATGTAATAACGCTTTCGCTTGTTCCTCTTCGCCAATATAAAAATAAGCAAGCGCCAAATTATTAAATGCCGCCCAAAAATCTGGATGATCCACCACGATAGATTCTAATAGCTCTACCGCCTCAGCAAACTTCCCTTGTTCCATCAAACGTCTCGATTTTTCTTGTAAAAATAACGCTTCACCTGATGGTGCATCTACTTGAAGTGAAACTATATCTTCCTGCTCAGTGAAGTCAACAATTTCCATTGCTTCTTCCGTATATTCCCCTTGTATATCCATTTCCAAATACATCTGAGCAAATTTATTGGCCTCTACAAAATTCCCGAGATGGGCATTTACTTCCGCTAAAAAGAAAACTATTTCAGACTCATTACCATCAATAGCATGGGCACTTCTCAAAAGCTCATGAGCTAGTTCAAAATTATCTATCTCCATTTGTAATATCGCATATTGTAGCAATATCATGGGATCATTAGGACTAAGTTCTGCTGCTCGTTTTAAATATTTATGTGCTTTTTCATATTGGTCTTTTTGTAGTTCATCTAATGCTTTTTTATAGTAGTATTCACCCGTAGGTAAAAACGATATGATATTTTCTCTAAGTACTTTTTTACTTTTTTTATTCAATATAATCCTCCGAAAAATAATAAGGAACGTTAAAAACGTCCCTTATTAGTATATTCTTCAGTATATCACATATATTTATTTTTTATCTGCTTTGGCTTCATGTCTCTTCTGTAATACTTGCAGTAAGTCATAGAAACTGACTTGTTGGTTTTGTAAAAGAACTAGTAAATGATATAGAAGATCTGCCGCTTCCCACTTCAGTTCTTCTCCATCATTATTTTTGGAAGCAATAATAACTTCAGATGCCTCTTCCCCCACTTTTTTACAAATTTTATCTACACCCTTTTCAAATAAGTACGTTGTATACGCACCTTCTGGCATCGACTGCTGTCTTTCTTCGATAACATTAATAAGAGAGGAGATTGCATTAAAGCCTACCGTGTCATCCATTTTCTCTACTGTCTTATGGAAGCATGTATCTTCTCCAGTATGACAAGCAGGTCCCGCTGGCAGTACTTCTACTACTAATGCATCCGAGTCACAGTCTGTCTTAATAGAAACTACTTTTTGCGTATTTCCCGAAGTTTCGCCCTTATGCCAAAGTTCCTGTCTGCTACGGCTAAAAAACCATACTTCTCCGGTTTCTACCGTTTTTGCATAAGCTTCCTCATTCATATACGCAAGAGTTAATACTTCTCTTGTCATCGCGTGTTGCACAATTACAGGTATTAAACCTTTTTCATCAAATGTTAAATTAGTCATGATAGTTTTACTCCTCTTTCATTCGATATTACCGAATGGTTATTTACTTATTTAATCGATTCTTGAAGTGCTTCAGAAAGCGTAAACCGCTCATTGTACAATGCTTTACCTGTAATTACACCAGCAACTGTAGTCGTTTGCGCTAATTTTGCTACGGCTGCAATATCTTCTAACGAACTAATCCCACCCGATACAATAATAGATAATCCCGTTTCTTCAGCAAGTTCTTTGTTTGCCAGTAAGTTTGGTCCTTGAAGCGTTCCATCTGTTGCAATATCCGTAAAGATAACGTGTTTGGCACCTTTAGAAGCAAAAAACTGACCGACCTCAACGGCAGATTGCGTAGAGGTTTCTAGCCACCCGTGTGTAGCCACCATGCCATCTTTTGCATCTAGTCCAATGACAATTCGGTCACCGCCGAATTCTTCCAATAACTCTACTACTAAGTCCGGTTGTGAAATAGCAAGACTTCCTATAATTACCCTATTTACACCGTTATTCAAATAAAATAAAACGTCTTCTTTCGTACGAATGCCTCCACCAATTTGTACACTAACTGGTAGCTCTTTTGCAATGCGTATAACTACGTCGGCATGAATTTTTTCACCATCTTTTGCCCCATCTAAATCCACTAGATGAATCCATGTAGCACCTTCATCTGCAAACTTCTTAGCCATATCGAATGGAGAATCTCCATAAACGGTTTCTTGCTCATAATCTCCCTGATACAGGCGGACACATTTTCCACCTTTCATATCAATTGCGGGGTAAACTTGAATCGACGTCATATTATTCTCTCCTTCTTATGTAAGTAGACCTTTTGTAGAAGGAACACCCTTCACTCGATCGTCTTTTGTAATAGCATCATCAATAGCTCGAGCTAATGCTTTGAAAATTGATTCAATTATATGATGTGTATTTGCACCATAATGAACGATTACATGTACATTCATACGTGCCTCCAAGGCAAATTTCCAGAGAAATTCATGAACAAGTTCTGTATCAAAATTCCCTACTTTTTCAGTTGGAAACTGTGCACGAAACTCTAAATGTGGACGATTCGAAATATCAATGACTACTTGTGCTAAAGCATCATCCATTGGTACAAAGGCATTACCATAGCGTTTAATACCTGTTTTGTCTCCTAATGCTTCTTTTACCGCTTGTCCTAGAACAATACCGATGTCTTCTGTCGTATGGTGATCATCAATATATGTATCTCCCTTAGCTTTAATAGATGCATCAAATAAGCCATGCTTAGTAAATAAATCTAGCATGTGATCCATAAATGGTACTCCTGTATCTATGTCCGCTTTTCCTTCACCATCTAAATCTATTTCAACCCATACTTTTGTTTCGTTCGTCATTCTTTCTATTTTTGCCGTTCTTTTGTTTGTCATTGCGAATCCCCCTTATCCCAACTTCTTGACTCTACAGACCTAGCATGCCCTTCTAGTTGCTCTAGTCTCGCTAAGCGTGCAATTTTAGGGTATTGCTCCTGCCACATTTCTTTCGAATAGTAGACGACACTTGTTTTCTTCACAAAATCATCTACACATAATCCACTTGAAAATCTTGCCGTGCTATTTGTCGGAAGTACATGATTGGTACCCGCAAAATAATCACCTACTGGCTCACTACTGAATCTCCCGATGAAAATAGCTCCAGCATGCTTAATTTTTTTACTGAGTTCCTCTGGTTGCTTTGTAATAATTTCCAAATGCTCTGGTGCAAGTTCATTAACCGCATCTACCGCTTGTTCTAATGATTCTGCAATATAGATATATCCGAAGTTTTCAATAGATGCACGAGCAATTTCTTCTCTCGGAAGAAGCTTTAATTGTCTTTCTACTTCTGAGGAAACTTGTTCTGCCAGAGTTTCACTTGTAGTGATTAAAACAGAGCTTGCAAATCGATCATGCTCTGCTTGCGCCAGAAGATCGGCTGCTACTTCGTCTGCATAGGCAGTTTCATCTGCAATTATCGTTATTTCACTTGGACCAGCTATCATATCGATTGCAACTCTACCAAACACTTCTCTTTTAGCAAGTGCTACAAAGCTATTTCCCGGTCCCGTAATCTTATCTACCGCTCTTATCGACTCAGTACCGTAGGCCAAAGCCGCTATAGCTTGAGCACCGCCAACTTTATATATTTCGGTAATGCCAGCTATACGAGCTGCTACTAATACTGAATCAGGTAGTTTTCCATTACTCGATGGTGGTGATACAATAACCACCCTGCCTACTCCTGCTACTAATGCAGGTATTGCGTTCATTAGTACCGACGAAGGATAAGCAGCTGTTCCACCTGGTACATATAAACCTACCGCATCTAATGGTGAAATTTTGTATTGAATATAAGAATTGTTAGCTAATGGAAAGTCTATTTGTTTGCGAACCTGCTCTGTATGAAATACGCGAATATTAGCAGCTGCCTCTTCCAAATCACCTATCAATTGTCTATCAAAATTAGCATACGCTTCGTCCATCTCTTCTTTGGTTACTTTGAGTGATGTGAGTTTTGCGCCATCCCATTTTTCTGTGTAACGAAAAAGTGCTAGATCACCATTTTTTCGTACATCCGTAATTACCTCACGAACTGTCGTTAAATGATCGGCATTTGCTTGTTCCACCGAACGCAATAATGAAATTGTATTTGTAAGCTTTTCTATTCTCATAGGATTCCCTACCTTTTGTTCAATTCATTTTTTAGTTGTGCAATAAAAGCATTAATCCGTTCACTTTTTACTCGGTAGCTTACCGGATTAACGATCAACCGCGAGGAAATGGGTACAATTTTTTCATATTCTACTAAGCCATTTTCCTTAAGAGTCTGTCCAGTGGAAACAATGTCGACAATGCGATCTGCAAGACCGATCATTGGAGCCAGCTCAATCGATCCATTCAACTCTATGATTTCGACTTGCTCTCCTTTTTCCTTATAGAAGTTTGTTGCGATTCTAGGATACTTTGTAGCAACACGTGGAGCAATATCGTTCATCGTTGTGTTCGGAAGACCTGCAGTAGCAATATAACAATTACTAATTTGTAAATCTAACAGTTCATGGACATCACGATGCTGCTCTAGCAAAACATCCTTGCCCGCAATACCGATATCCGCTACACCATGTTCAACGTATACAGGTACATCCATCGGTTTTGCCAATATGAATTGAATGCGCTCGTCGGGAGCCTCTACGATTAACTTTCTAGAATCATCAATCTCGGCCGGTAAGTTAAATCCTGCTTGGACAAATAGTTTATATGCTTCTTCAAAAATACGACCTTTTGGCATTGCAATTGTTAATTCATTCTTCACGGAAAGAACCACCTTCGGACACGATAATGACTTCATCGAAAATTTGTTTAAACGCTTCAATATCACTTACACTCTCCGCGTATTGCAGTGTCACATATTCGGATGCATTTCTTCTAGCTTCCGCTAACACATTCGCTTTAGAAAAAGAGCCTTTATCAAATAAAAGAAGTGTGCGCTTTTCTTTCATTAGTTGCTTCGGTAAAACTTCCAATAATCGATCTACTCGGATACCAAATCCAGTAGCTCCTACTTTTTCGTTGAACTGTTTAAATAACTCATCATATCGACCACCATTTCCAATAGAGAAGCCACTTCCTGCTGCATGAATCTCAAACAGCATGCCTGTGTAATAGCTCATATGACTTGCCAAAGAGAAATCAAAAGAGACAACCGAAAAGTCATTCAATTGGAATTCTAATAGAGCTTGAAGTTCTTCCACTTGATCAATTAAGTATTGTTGATCGTCATTAAGGAATTGACGGAAATCAGAAAATACATTGGAATCGATTGTAAATTCTATTATTTTACTTAGTCTATCTTTTTGTTCTTCTAGTAAGTTCATGCTTTCTAACATTTGTGAGAAACCTACTAAATTCTTCTCAACTAAAAGTTGTCTAAGCAATTCAACTTCTTCATTATTATTCGTGTTGTTTGTCAAGAAAGCCGTTAGAATTTCAGCGTGACCGATTGTAATTCGGAAGCCTTCTACTCCTAAATCCTTCAACAGTTCTATTGCTGTATAAATTATTTCACTATCAGCATAAGGACTAAAATCCCCAATCAGTTCGAGTCCTAGCTGCTCAAACTCTGCTGGTCTTCCGCCTTCTCGCTGTTGTGCTCGAAATACATCCGCATAGTACGCTAAGCGTAATGGATTTTTTTCCTTCAATAACTTAGAAGCTGCTATTCTAGCAATCGGTGTCGTCATATCGGGACGTAAAACTAGCATCTCGCCTTGGTTGTCTACTAGTTTAAACAAAGATGATTCATCAATAGCGGAAGCCTTTCCTATTGTTTCGAAATACTCCACGGATGGCGTTTTTATAAAGTCGTACCCTTTTCTTCGTATAAAGTCTCTTGCTGTTAATCGTATGTATTCTTTTTGTTCGTTTACTTCTGGAAACGAATCTCTCATTCCCAGAGGTTTTTCAAACATTTGAATTTTGCTCACATTACCACTCCTAAAAATACTTTAGTACACTAGAGAACTAACAAGATGAATTAATAAAATTTTATACTATTTTAACCATTTCGTCAACTTGTTGGTATTCCCTCTTTTTGAGTGAGATATTTTTAGTGGAGAGAATTTATCAGTGGTAATAAGGAGCGAGATTGTTTAGTTGGAATTTTGGTGCTGGTAGTTGGAATTTTGAAGGGGGTAGTTGGAATTTTTGCATGTTTAGTTGGAATTTTGAGCCCTTTAGTTGGATAGTAAATTTTCCACACACAAAAAAGGCTATCCAAAATAGGATAGCCTTCAGACTGTAGACAAACTTAATTTAGATGTATAGAGTTGAATATTAAACTCGGCAAGGCCCACCACTTCGCTTTCCGTGGGATTGGCTTCAGCCTCCTCGTCACTACGTTCCTGCGGGGTCTTCAGCTCAAGCTAATCCCACTGGAGTCTTCGTGGTGGACCTTGCCTTCTAAACAGTTCCAATAGAGTATTCAATATCTTACTTTTAATAGGATGAATAAAAGCCTTATGAATATTTATTACTTTCATAACCATTTATAAAAATACCTTTGTCGTCAAACTGAAGGCTATCCATTATAGGATAGCCTTTCCATCAGTTTTCACTTCGTTCTATCATTTGTTCCTTTGTATAGATAATGCGCATTGGGTTTCCTCCAACAAAGCATCCTTCTGGGACATCGGCATTGACGAGAGTTGCCGCAGAAACAATTGCGTCATCTCCAATTGTAATGCCAGGTAAAATGGTCGTATTTGCACCAATTAATACTCGATTACCAATTATGACATCACCGATACGATATTCATCGATCAAATATTCATGTGCTAGAATTGTCGTATTGTAGCCAATAATGGAATTGTCGCCTACTTTAATACGCTCTGGGAACATGACATCCACCATCACCATTAAAGCAAAAGAAGTTTCCTTTCCTACCTCCATTTTCAAAAAAGTCCGATAGAAAAAGTTCTTCCAACTTAAAAATGGGGAATATCTAGCCGCCTGTATAAAGATAAAATTTTTCATCACTTTCCAAAATGGAACAGTGTCGTATACATGCCATAGAGAGTTTGCACCTTTTACAGGATAACGCTCGGTCCTTCTCATATATGCTGCCCTTTTACTATATCTAGTAGGTCACTCATTTGATGAAGCATATAAGTAGGATTAAAAGTAGCTAAGTGTGCTTCTCCTTTGATGGACCAAGCTACAGCTGCTGTATCAACACCAGCTCTTTGCCCTCCTTCAATATCATGGAAGTTGTCGCCAATCATCAGGGCGTCTTCCTTATTAGCTCCAATTCTTTGAAGTGCTATTTGGATAGGCTCAGGGTCTGGCTTTGTATGCGTAACATCCTCGAATCCCACAATCGTATCAAATAATGTTGCACACCCCATTAATTGGAGACCTCGATCAATCATTTCTCTTCTTTTAGTAGAAACAATTGCCATTTTATAGCCATCCTGCTTTAGTTGTCGTAAAGTATCTACGACCCCTTCAAACGGTACTACCATCTGGTCATGTCTTTCTAGGTTCCATTTACGATAAGATGCAGTTAAAGTCTCCGTTAATGTTGGATCTATTCCATCAAATGTTTCATATAATGGTGGACCTAAAAAAGGTAGCACATGCTCCCGACTATATTTCCCCGGAAATGTTTCTCCTAATACGTGTAAAAAAGATTCAATAATTAGTTCGTTCGTATCTAATAATGTACCGTCTAAATCAAAAAGTAGGGCTTTATAGTTTTTCACGGGACTACCACTTCCTTATGTTTACTTTGCTCCGCTTTCCTCCAAACATAAGCTACTACAATTGTTAATACGAAAGCGGTTATTAATCTTATTAATAGTAATGGCCATATTGGAATTCCTAATGGTATAAAGATTAATGTATCCTCGACCACTGCGTGACATGCCACTAAGAATATAAAGACCAATGTTGCATCCTTTTTACTAACTCCATCCTCTTGCACTGCTTGAATCATTACACCTGCGCCATAAGCAAGCCCAATCGTCAGGCCTGCTACAAGTGTAAGAGAAGCATTTGGTTGTACGCCAATAACTTTCGTAAAGGGAGCTAGCTTTTCTGAGAACTTTTGCAAGTAATTTCGGTCTTTCAAAAATTGGATGATGACCATTAATGGTATAACGATTAGCGCTAATTGTATAACACCGAACGTGGCCTTCTGTAAGCCAAGCAAAATAATTTCTCCCCATCCATCAGGAACTTGCTGACTTACTTTTAGCGCACCATATTTTGCTACCTCTCCGCCTCCTTGCCACACAAGATTAATAATGACAGCAGAAAGGATTGCCAAACCAAATCGTACAACCAAAACAACCCATAATTTCACTCCAACGCGAAGGGCAACTCCAGTTTCAATGAAAATATTATGTGAAAAGGAAAGCATTGTCGCTAATATGAAAACTTCTTTTACAGTTAACTCCAAAGATAGTATACCTGCGATCCCGGCATATAAATTTAATGCGTTTCCTAGCACTAAAGGAATAGCTGCTTCTCCCCGAAGTCCCAATAACCCCATAAACGGCGAGATGAAATCAATAATCCAAGGAAGAACAGGAGTATATTGTAAAATCACTACAATTAATGTAATCGGGAAGATTACTTTACTTAATGTCCATGTTGTTTTAAGACCAGCTAACAGTCCGTTTTTCAACGTCCCCATCTTATCCCAGCTTTCTTACTTATCCTGATAATGAACAACAGGTTTGACTGTCATTCTTCTATATATAAATACAATTAGAGCAACTACAATGGTCACTATTGAAACGACCTGTGCAGTTCGCAACTCCCCTATTAAATAGAGACTGTCCGTACGCATTCCTTCGATGAAGAATCGGCCAATAGAATACCACACGGCATAAAACAGCACCATTTCCCCTCGACGTAAATTTACTTTTCGAAGCAATATTAATATGATCACGCCTACAAAGTTCCAAATGGATTCATATAAAAAAGTTGGGTGATAATATTTTCCATCTATATACATTTGTTCAATAATCCAATTGGGAAGCATTAAATTTTCTAAGAAAGTTCTCGTTACTTCTCCACCATGAGCTTCTTGATTGATGAAATTTCCCCACCGACCAATAGCCTGACCGATTAAAATACTAGGTGCTACTATATCTGCAACCTTCCAAAAAGAAGAGCCGCGTTTTTTGGTGAAAATATAGGCCGTGATAAACGATCCTATCAACGCCCCATGAATGGCAATTCCACCATTCCAAATTTCAATAATTTTGCCAGGGTTTTGACCATAGAAATCCCATTTAAAAATAACATAGTAAATTCGCGCACTAAGAATAGCAATGGGAACCGCCCAAATAAGTAAATCGGTTAAATAATCCGGATGAAATCCTCGTTTTACCATTTCTTTTTGTGCCACGAAAAATGCTAATACGATACCTAGAGCAATGATTACTCCATACCAACGTACTGATAACGGTCCTAGCGAAAAAGCTACTGGATCAATTATTTGTAACAAACTCATATGTATCTCCCTTCAAGCATCATTTAATAATCCACTTCTGTATTTTGTTCTATAACATCATTTAAACGTTTAGCGAAATCTTCCGCAGCATTTACACCCATTTTTTTCAATCGATGATTCATGGCTGCCACTTCAATTATAACTGCTATATTTCGACCAGGGCGAACTGGAACAGTTAACTTCGTAATTGCTGTATTAATAATTTCCATTTTCTCTTCTTCTAGACCTAGGCGATCATATGTCTTTTTCTCATCCCAGATTTCTAATTCGATTACAAGCGTTATACGCTTATAACTCCGAATTGCACTTGCTCCGAATAAGGTCATTATGTCGATAATACCTAATCCGCGGATTTCTAAAAGATGCTCGATTAACTGCGGCGCACTTCCAACTAGCGTGTCCTCGCCCTCTTGTCTAATCTCTACACAATCATCCGCTACTAAACGGTGACCCCTTTTCACTAACTCTAACGCCGTTTCACTTTTTCCGACTCCACTTTTCCCGGTGATTAGCACACCAACCCCATAAATATCTACAAGTACCCCATGTACTGCAGTTGAAGGCGCTAACCTACTTTCTAAAAAGTTTGTAAGCATACTAGAAAATCTTGTAGTAGGCAAACTTGTCGTTAATACAGGAACCGAACTTTCATTGGATGCAGCGATTAACTCCTTCGGTACATCCATTCCGTGTGAGACAATGATGACCGGTGTATCTTGTGCACAAAGTCTTCTCATTCGTTCACTTTTTTCTTTCGGCTGTAGCAAAGCAAAAAAAGAAATCTCTGTCTTTCCTAAAAGCTGTATACGATTTGAAGGATAATGTGTAAAGTAACCTGCAATTTCAATTCCTGGTCTGGAAATATCACTCATGGAAATGTGACGTCCAATACCTTCTTCCCCACTTATTAATGTGAGATTCAAATGCTCTTTTATATCTTTCGTCGTCACATGTGACATACCCCTTAACTCCCTTCGTCCTACATTTGCAAACCTAGTACTTATTTTATCATGATTGTCTACTTAAATTGTATCCATTTATCTTTTCTTCTTCTATTTAAGAGAGGAAGGGAGGTTTTTCCGATGAAAATTATGTTGGATGCTGGCCACGGACCTAATACTGCGGGGAAACGTACACTAGATGGAAAAATGAAAGAATTTGAATTTAATGAGGCTGTTGCACAGTTTGTTAAAAAGGAACTGACTGCTTTCGGACTAATAGTTATTAATAGTCATGACAGAGGGAGGGATGTTCCTTTAAACGAAAGAACAGCTTTAGCAAATAAAATGGAAGTGGATGTATTTATTTCTATCCATGCGAATGCATTCGGGACAACATGGAATAATACGAGTGGAATTGAAACCTTCACCTATACGAAGCCTTCCAAACAGTCCACTATTCTCGCATCGCTTATCCAAAACTCTTTATGTTCGATTACAGGAAGATTAAACAGAGGAGTGAAAAAAGCAGACTTTGCGGTTGTTCGAGATACAAGAATGCCTGCAGTACTAGTGGAATGCGGATTCATGACGAATAAAAATGAAGCAATCTTACTTCAATCCACGAATTACAGAATGCACTGTGCAAAAGCCATCACCTATGCAATTCTATGTTGGATTCAACAGAAACGTTAAACTTGAAAAGATATACTGTAAAAAATACGTCCATACATAGGTATGGCGTTGTTTTCCGCTCTGGTCGGACGCTTTCCGTGGGCACGGCTTCAATCTCCTCGTCACTACGAAATCACGTGCTCGTGCTGTTCCCACTGGAGTCACCGACCTGCGCTCCAATCAACAATATCCACTTGAGGTAAACGAATAACTGACTACAATAGTACGTATTTATTCATAAGTTTATATGGAAATAATTAATGTTGAAATGAACTCTAGTACAAAGAGCGTTAAGTGAAGACTCCGCAGGAACGTACCAATGGAACAAAGGATAAGTACCCCACATCGTGTAGCAACTCCCGCGGTAAACGTACATCTAAAACAGAAATCCGTAATATCATTTTATTATCTTTGCACATAAAAAAATGGAGGGGATATTATCCCCCTCCATTTTTTCTTATTCTCCTTCTACTGTATAACGGACAACAACAGATCCTGTTTTTGCATCACCGTATACTCGTAAAGGTACAGCTTCAGAATCGACTATTTTCGTGAATCCAACCTTTTTGTTTAACAGCTGCTCAGATTGATTTAAGTGCGTAACATCAGCCAATTGAACATCTATCTTACCAATTTGGGAAGTAGCTTCTCCTTTAATCGAAACATCTTTTGGAATATACAGTTCGACCGTTCCAGCTACTGCCGTTCCTTCTATTTTACGTGCTGCTTTATCTTTTGTTGTTAAAATAACATGTCCACTAACCGATGAGCCCTCAATTTCTTTAAGCTTGCCATCTACGTAAATACGACCATTCATCGTCTCTACTTCAATTGTTTCTCCTACAACCCTTTGAACTTGAACCGATCCATTAACCGTTTCTATATCAGCTCTTTCAAACTTCAAGTCCTCTAATTCTACTTTTCCGTTTGTAGTCTTCACTTTAAATGAATTCGCTTCTAAATTCTTAGCTAAGAACTCACCATTAAACAATCGAGCAGAAATATAGTTATACTCTTTAGTCGGTACATATAACGTTACTTGAACAGAAGTGGTTTTCATATCACTATACAGACGTAATTTGTTTCCTTCTGTTGTAAATATAAACTCCTCACGGAAACGTGCCTTTGCTTCCTCTTCAGATGAATTCTTAAAGGATTTAACTTTGACACTAGCATGCGCATGCTTTTCTTCCGACGGAAGTACTTCCACTTTACCATTCGCAATATTAATAGAGATATCTGTGAAATCTGTATCCGCTTGGACGAATTCTTCTTCAAATACAACCGGTTCTCCAAATGGCATTTCAAAATCTTTCATTTTGTCGACGGTACCTTGCATAAACTGCATAAATCTTTCACCCATCACGGTAAAATCACGCTTCAAGTCCTCGACGAAATCGGTATTATTATTCGATGACTTTTTATATTCTTTTTCCTCAGGGACAAACGGTGTAACAGGTGCTGTTTGTTTTCCAAGCTCTTCTAGTAATGCCAATGCTTCTTGTGCAGTAATCGTGCCATTTTCAACCATATCTAAAATACGTTTTCGTTCTTCTTGCATAGTGAAAGGCCTCCTCATGAATTTATACTATAAATCATTTTTACTTACATTACTTTATACGAATGAAAAATCAAAAAGTTTCATCATGTAGTGGATACTGGACTTTTTTTCTTTTTAGTTGCTTTCGCTACAACATCATCCATCCGTTGTCGATCTCTTTCTAAAACGGTTTTCAAGTACTTCCCTGTATAGGAATCTTTTGATGCAGCAATTTTTTCAGGTGAACCTACCGCAATGATGGTACCACCCTTTTCTCCACCTTCAGGTCCTAAATCAATCATATAATCTGCTGTTTTAATGACATCTAAATTATGCTCAATTACTAGCACGCTATCACCGTTATCTACTAAACGTTGAAGTACGATCAATAATCTTGCGATATCATCTACATGCAGACCCGTAGTTGGCTCATCTAAAATATAAAATGACTTCCCGTTAGAGCGCTTGTGTAATTCAGAAGCCAGTTTAACCCGCTGTGCCTCACCACCAGAAAGTGTTGTAGCAGGTTGTCCTAATTCCATATACCCTAATCCTACATCTACGATCGTTTTTATCTTCCGGCTTATTTTTGGATGATTCTCAAAAAAGGCATAGCCATCCTCTGCAGTCATTTTTAAAATATCCGCTATATTTTTACCTTTGTAATGTACTTCCAGTGTTTCACGATTATATCTTTTACCATGACAGACTTCGCATGGCACATAGACATCTGGCAAGAAATGCATTTCAATTTTGAGTATTCCATCTCCGCGACATGCCTCACAGCGGCCGCCTTTTACATTGAAGCTAAATCTTCCTTTTTTATACCCTCTTACTTTTGCTTCATTTGTTGTTGCAAAAAGGTCTCGTATATCATCAAACACACCCGTATAGGTAGCGGGATTAGATCTTGGGGTACGTCCAATTGGCGATTGGTCAATCTCAATCACTTTTTCTAACATTTCTATACCCTCAACACCTTTACTAATACCAGGTTTAACTCGAGAGCGATTTAACTTTTGTGCTAATGATTTATATAATATTTCGTTGACTAATGTACTTTTACCAGATCCTGAAACTCCTGTCACAGCGGTAAATACGCCTAACGGAATATCTACACTGACATTTTTTAAGTTGTTTTCAGAAGCGCCTTTTATTTTGATAAAGCGACCGTCTGGTTTTCTTCTTTCAGCTGGAAGTGGAATGAACTTTTTCCCGCTTAAATATTGTCCTGTTAGTGACTTTTTGTTTTTCATCACTTGTTCAGGAGTTCCTGCAGCGATTATCTCTCCACCATGCACTCCTGCACCAGGTCCCACATCTATCAAATAGTCAGCAGCCATCATTGTATCTTCATCATGCTCTACTACAATTAAGGTATTTCCTATATCTCTCATGTTTTTTAGAGTCTCAATTAATCGATCGTTATCCCGCTGATGTAAACCAATAGAAGGTTCATCTAAAATATATAACACACCAGTCAGTCTTGATCCGATTTGAGTAGCTAAACGAATACGTTGGGCTTCTCCTCCGGATAGAGTTCCTGAAGCACGGTTCAATGTTAAATAGTCTAATCCCACATTCTCTAAAAATCCTAATCGTTCATGAATTTCTCTCAACACAAGACGAGCAATTTGCATATCTTTTTCTGATAAGGACAACTCCGCGAAAAATTTATTTGCTTCTTCAATGGAGAACCTTGTAATTTCACCGATATGAAGGGAATTTATTTTTACCGCAAGCGTTTCCTCTTTTAAACGATAACCTTTACATGCAGGGCAATCGTGTTGCTCCATATACTTCTCCATTTGCTCACGAATATAATCCGATGACGTATCTTTGAATCTGCGTTCAATATTAGCAAGGACACCTTCAAATGACATTTCACTATCACGAACTTGGCCAAATTCATTTTCATAGCGAAAACGAATTTTATCGTCTCCTGATCCATACAAAATTTTGTTCCATTGATCGATTGGTAGTTTTTCAACTGGAACATTCATTTTTATTTTGTAATGCTTACAAACGGCTTCTAATAGCTTCGGGTAATACTGAGAGCTTGTTGGTTGCCATGCGACAATTGCTCCATCTGCTAAGGAAATACTTTTATCTGGAACGACTAATTCCGCATCTACTTCTAACTTAGTACCAAGTCCGTCACACTGCCCACAAGCTCCAAAGGGACTGTTGAACGAAAACATACGAGGCTCTAATTCTCCAATAGAAAAACCACATATTGGACAGGCATGATGTTCACTAAATAGAACTTCTTCGTGCTCCATAACATCTATTAAAACTCTACCATCTGCAAGTCTTAGTGCAGACTCTAGGGAATCACTAAGTCTTGGGGCAACTCCTTCTTTCATGATAATTCGGTCAATAACCACTTCAATATTATGTTTTTTATTTTTGTCTAGATTGATATCATCATCTAAATCGATTAACTCCCCATCGATACGTACTCGAACGAAACCTTCTTTTTTCATCTCTTCCAAAAGTTTGACATGCGTTCCTTTACGACCTGAAACAATGGGTGCTAACACCTGCATTTTTGTTTTTTCCGGGTATTCACTTAAGCGATCGACCATTTGTTCAATCGTTTGTGATGAAATTTCAATACCATGATTGGGACATATCGGTTTTCCAACTCGCGCATACAATAGTCGCATATAATCATAAATTTCCGTCACCGTTGCTACAGTGGAACGTGGATTTTTACTCGTTGTTTTTTGATCGATGGAAATAGCTGGTGATAAACCCTCAATAACATCAACATCTGGCTTTTCCATTTGTCCTAAAAATTGTCGTGCATACGCAGACAATGACTCTACATAGCGTCTTTGACCTTCCGCGTAGATAGTATCAAAAGCTAAAGAAGACTTACCAGAGCCAGAAAGTCCAGTCATGACTACTAGCTTGTCTCTTGGTATTTTCAAGCTAACATTTTTTAAATTATTTGCACGTGCACCTTGAATAACGATTTCTTGATTTTTCAATACATATCACCCTTCCAGCTTCAGTTCCAAAATAGCATCCCGTAATTCTGCAGCTCGTTCAAAATTAAGTGCTTTAGCTGCATCTTTCATTTCTTTCTCTAATTTGTTTAGAAGTGTTGCTTTTTCTTCTTTCGATAGTGGTTTTCCACTCATTAATCGTTGAGCATATGTTTCTTCCTCTTCCGCAACTTTTGTTGCACGGATAACATCGTTTATTTTCTTTTTAATTGTTATTGGTGTAATACCATGTTTTTCGTTATACTCCATTTGAATTGTCCGGCGACGTTGCGTTTCATCAATCGCTTTTCGCATGGAGTCCGTCATTTTGTCCGCATACATAATTACTTCCCCATTTGAGTTACGGGCGGCACGACCAATTGTTTGTATTAAAGAACGTTCAGAACGTAAAAATCCTTCTTTATCCGCATCTAATATAGCTACTAAAGAAACTTCCGGTATATCTATACCTTCTCGTAATAAGTTAATCCCTATTATTACATCGTACGTACCTAGACGGAGCTGTCGAATAATTTCTGTGCGTTCTAGAGTTTTTACTTCCGAATGTAAGTACTGAACCTTAATTCCTATTTCTTTTAAGTAATCGGTTAAATCCTCTGACATTTTTTTAGTTAGCGTGGTGATTATTACTCGCTCATTTTTGGCAGATCTCTCATGAATTTCATTGATCAAATCATCTATTTGCCCTTCAATAGGCTTGACAGTTATGACAGGATCTAAAAGTCCAGTTGGTCGGATAATTTGCTCTACCATTTCTGGTGTATGCTCCAACTCATAAGGACCTGGTGTTGCCGAAACAAATATAGCTTGGTTTATATGTTTTTCATATTCATTAAAAGTTAAAGGTCTGTTGTCTAGTGCAGATGGCAATCGAAAACCGTAATTTACAAGCACAGATTTTCTAGCTTGGTCACCATTATACATTCCTCTTACTTGAGGCAATGAAACGTGACTTTCATCTACTACGAGTAAAAAGTCTTTTGGAAAATAATCTAGTAATGTATATGGAACTGCTCCAGCCTCTCTTAAAGTTAAATGGCGGGAGTAGTTTTCTATGCCTGAACAAAAGCCCATTTCTTCCATCATTTCTAAATCATATCTTGTACGCTGCTCTAATCGTTGTGCTTCTAACAGCTTATCCTCGCTGCGTAAGTAAGCCAGCTGTTCTTCCAATTCTTTTTCAATATTAGCTATCGCTAGCTTCATCTTTTCTTCCCGAGTAACGAAATGGGATGCAGGAAAGATAGCAACATGATCTCGTTCTCCTAAAATTTCTCCCGTAAGTGCGTTAACTTCACGAATCCGATCAATCTCATCTCCGAAAAATTCTACACGAAGACATCTTTCATCACGTGAAGCGGGGAAAATTTCTACTACATCACCGCGAACACGAAACTTTCCACGTACGAAGTTTAAATCGTTTCGTTCATATTGAATGTCGACGAGTTTACGTAATAACTGATTGCGTTCAATTTCCATTCCCGTTCTTAGCGATACGACCATTTCATTATATTCTTCTGGATTCCCTAATCCGTAAATACAGGATACAGACGCAATAATAATAACGTCTTTTCTTTCGAATAAAGAAGAGGTTGCAGAATGGCGAAGCTTATCTATTTCCTCATTGACACTGGAGTCTTTTTCTATAAATGTATCGGTTGAAGGAACATACGCTTCTGGTTGAAAATAATCATAGTAACTTACAAAGTACTCAACCGCATTGTTAGGAAAAAACTCTTTAAATTCGTTATATAATTGACCTGCTAATGTTTTGTTATGTGCCATTACTAGCGTTGGTTTGTTTATCTGTTGGATAACATTTGAAATAGTATATGTTTTACCAGTACCTGTCGCACCTAGTAAGGTTTGATATCTTTTTCCTTCTTTAACACCCGCAACTAGTTCTTTTATCGCTTCGATTTGATCTCCCGCTGGCTCATACGGAGCTTGTAATTCGAATATTTGTTCCATACATAAGCCTCCCATTTTTTGAATAATTTCAGTTTAACATACTCTTTTTTTGTTTCCTAATAAAACGAACATACGTTTTTTAAATATAACAAAAGCCACTGTTTTCAGTGGCTTCAGACTGTGACAAACTCAATTTTAGGTATATAGAGTTGAATATTAAACTCGGCAAGGCCCACCACTTCGCTTTCCGTGGGCTTGGCTTCAGCCTCCTCGTCACTACGAAAACATATGCTCCTGCGGTTACTCGTCGCAAAGACATTGGTCAAACAAAGTTCGACCAATGTCTTTCCTGCGGGGTCTTCAGCTCAAGCTATTCCCACTGGAGTCTTCGTGGTGGACCTTGCCTTATAAACAGTTCCAATAGAGTATTCAATATCTTACTTTTAATAGGACAAATAAACATCCTTCGGAACATTTATTACTATTCCTAACCGTTTATAAAAATGCTTTTGTTATTTCTATGATTATCTTTTAGATGCTTCTTGCGCTAAATATAAGCCTACTTTGTTGTTCTGCCTCCAGATAGCATCCCACTTCGATAAAGGCACAGGAATATCTCCTACATACGGAGAAATTTCTAATGTGATACCTGGCATTTTCGTTTGTTGGATAAACCAATCAGCAGATGCCCCTGAACCCGGCAAATATTGAGGAGGCATTACTTTGTAGCCAGTGAGCTTTGATAATGTTTTTGCCAATGCTTGATCTCGCTTGGATTCTGCTTGCTTTTGATAGTTAAACCAGTACATAATTTGACCTGAAGAATGGTAAGAAATATACGTTTTAAATTTGTGTTTTTTGACGAAATCTCGAAATGCTTGTGACTCTGGTTCACTAAAAGCACTAGGTCCTTTATATGCCATATATGCAGGTTTCTTATGACCGCCGGTAATCTTATCCCAACCAGACGCAAAGTTATCATTTAAATCTACTCCACGAATATTGGATTTCCACCGATTAAAATTAGTACTTCCATTTATCTTTGTAGCAAGTGCCCCATTTTTTAAAGATTTTGGTCCGGATTGAACAAGTTTTACACCATCAGGATTCATCATGGGGATAAACCAAATAGCAGTTTGATCCAATGTCTCACGAACATTATATCCACCATAAACAGATTTGTTTTTGTAATGAATGCTGTATGTGTCAATCATTTCAACTACAACGTTTGTCGTCATATGCTCGCGAGCATGTAAAGAACCATCTAGTAGAACTTCCTTTTTGCCGTTTCCTATTTTCATCGCATACATAGGGGTACCTTCTACAGATTTACCTATTTGCTCGAGCTTTGTAAACTCTGGATATAATGTAGCAACTACTTGAAGTAAATAAGTCATTTCTTCATAAGTTAAAACTTTTTTCGGTTGCAATAAATCCATATGGACAAAATCATTCATATTTATCCTTGCCTCTTGTCCAAGAAAATAAATAACACCTTTACTCTTTTCTAATGCTATTAAATCCACAGATTGATTGGCGGAAAGAGTTGCTATTTGGATTAATTGTTTATTGTAAATAGGTACCTCATCACGATTATATAATTTCATTGGATATTTGGCTTTTTTGCTAGTATCTATTATAGGTTCCGTCGTAGGAATCGTACCTGCCAGTGGAATATAGTATACTTCTTTACCCACTTCTACTAAATGATAGACAGAAGCAGTTTTAGTACGAGTTAAAACTGCTTCTTTTAACAGAGTTCCTTTTTGCACTAGCTTTCCTTTTGTCATAATATAGTATGGGATTTGATCCTCCACTACTTTAAAACTCATTCGCTCTTGTTCAAACAAAGTGCTCGCTTGACTACTATGGATAAATCCTTGTACTCCATTGAAATCAATTTTATAATATCCTTCCTGTAAACCTGTTGTTTCGTATACATCAGCTTTTATACCATCTAATAATATAGAAGAATCAATGGAGGCATCCGATAGTACTTGATAGGTATCAAGGGTTTTAATATCCCATCTGTCTTCTGCTTGGCCAATAGTTGGTAGAATTAATAGTAAAAATAATGCTGTCAGCAAACAACGTTTCATTTATTGCATCCTCCTTCTTTAACACTTATAGTGGTAAATCTTTCAACTTCTCTTAGCTTAACGTACTATTTTGTCAAAAGAAATAGAATTTTGCGATATAAAAAAACCACTTCAATAGAAGTGGTTTTTTACGTTAGATTTGATTATTTAGGACTGTTTAGTTGATGAAGTGCAGTTGTATAATCCATAAATGCTGCCATGTCTTTCTGATCCAATGCCTCATCTATTAATGTTAATAGACGTTTACTACTTTGTTCCCGGTGGATTATGTTCAAAAACATATCAAGATATATTTCGTTTAACAAATTTTCAGCAGAGCTTTCCTTCCCTGCCTGGCCCATTGCTTTCAAGAAATCTGCATATGAATATTGTTTGTCCATCTCCATCACCCCGATGTCTTTTTTCTATTATATAAAAGCAACGAGCTACTTGCAATCATTTTTAGAAAATTAAGATTACATGGTTAATATGGAATATTCCGAAATTTCGGTATATATGCTTGCTTTACTTCCAATATTAACTATAATTGAGGTATATAATACAAAGGGGTGGATTTTTATGTCGAATAAAGCAGAAGAAAAATCTTATTTTATTTCATTTGAAACCGCTGTACTTCAACCTTTTATAGTGAATAATATGATATTTACGAAAGTAACTAACTTTTCAGGTGAATCCCATATTATAGGTAAAAAGCCTTTTGATATTGTTCGTCACTCTTGTTCTTTTTATGGCTCTTCGTTTCAGCATACAGTACGATTATCGAGAGATGCGATTGGAAATTATTTAAAGTTACCAATTCTTATAGCGCATGACTTCGGAAATCCATGTATTTTCTTACCAATACTCTCGCCAAAATCTGATTTAAATGTGTGGTTCTCTTTGAAGGCAATAGCAGGATTTTATCCGTCTGAGGAAGGTTGTGTCGTTGTTTTAACAAATGGTCAAAAAATAATCGTTCCTTCTTCTCCACAAACAATAAGTAGACAGGTTGGATTTGCTAATATACTAAATATGCATTTACTGAAACGGATGAGCTATTTAATAAACACTGGTTACACCACGCAAACTCCACGAATTCAAAAAGACACACAGTACTAACGAAGTTTTTCTACTACTGCCAAATATATAGATAGTAGTTCTTCAACTCTATTGCGGAGACGAACATTTAAGTAACGACGATGTTCTTCATAGCCACCATGAAAAAATACATACTCTGTGAACATATCATCTCCTTCTCCCCGAAGAACTTTCATACTGTGACGCTTCATGTACATATGCGTCTGCTTTAACTCTTTTTGTACTTGCTTTCCTGCTTCTTCTACTAAAACGATATACGGACGCTTCAATTTAAATGGAGCATTTTCAAAAATAGTCCGATCTTTTTCTAAAATAGTCAAGACCATTGGAAGATAAATCATGTTTTCAAGATATGGAATTGCCTCTTCCGGTATTAATGGCATAACTACTCCTCCTTCTCCTTTTAGGAACGTACGTTCTTATTATTAATTGTACTACTTTTATCGGAAAAAGCAACAAACGAGTTATTGGTATATAAATGAAACATTAGAAAGAACAATCACTAAAAAGAACAACTGCCATCTCTAAAAATGGCAGTTGTTCTTAAGCTACTATATCCATAGCCCACCTACGGGCTTCTAAATAATATTTGTTTAATGTAATATGATCAATACCCATAGCTCCAGCACCTGCGATCATAGCATTCCATCTAACTTCGTCGCATGCTACGGCAAGTTCTAAATAAGGAGTCATATCAGTATTTTCTCCTGCTAGCGTCTCTATTACCTCATCTGTGAGAGGAAGTTCTTGAAGCAAAAGAGTCATCTTTTGATGCAATAATGTATCTATTAAAGAAAACATTCCTACAAGAAAGTATTCAGAAGAGTTTCGTAATGAATGATTTTTGGCTAACAGCTCACAAAACTTCGCACGAAATAAGGATGCTTCAATTAGAGCCATGCCATCACCATTTGAATTTACGGTCGACTCTCTTAACATTAATACATATAACCAATGATTCAATTCTTCAAGGCCCAACATCACTACAGCTTGTTTAATGGAACGAATCTTAGATCTTTTTCTGGAGGTTGGAGAGTTAATAATTTTCAAAACTTTAAAGGAAAGCGACACATCACGCTCTATTTCCTCTGCTATTTGTTCAATAGAAGAAACTGGGTCACTAAGTAAGCTAATAATACGAAAATATTGTGCCATATTAGCAGGTACGTCTGTTCCTTTAATAATTTCAGGTTTAGCAAAAAAGTACCCTTGGAATAACCCGTATCCAGCTTCTTTTGCCTGATAAAATTCTTCACGCGTTTCTACTTTTTCAGCTAACAGGACAATATGAGGATAATTGTTCTTCACAATTTTTTCAATTACTTGTCTTTCAGAAGGTTTACTCAACATAAAATCTACTTTTATAAAATTAACTAAACTAAATAATTCATCATATAAGTTTATATTTTCATGTAATATAAAATCATCCAATGCAATTAAGAATCCAAGTTTTTTAATATATTTAAGCTTTTCAATTAAAGACGGCGTAATCGAAATATCCTCTAGAACTTCCACAACAACACGTTTAGGTGGAATCTTGTCAAATACTGTATTATCTAATAAGTTTTCTGTAAAGTTAATAAAGCATAATTTTTCTCCAACAAGGTTGTTTATACCAATCGTCAAAAATGAATGAGTTAATACCTCTAAAGTCGCAAAATCTCCGTCTGTAATAGGAAATACATTCGTACCACTATTACGATACAATAATTCAAAGGCAAAAATATGCTCATTTTTTGTAAAGATTGGTTGTCTTGCCACAAAAACATCCATACAAACTCCTCAAATCCTAAATATTCAATATGTCTATTGTAGCAAATATTTCCAAGGAAATCGATGTATTTTCTAATTATTACCTGTGGATGACAGAAAACTTGGAACATGATATGTTTGGTAATGGGGAAGAACGTCGAAAGGGGAGAAATAATAATGGAATCTATTCGTTATACACAACAGGGGAATATAGCATATGTCACGCTAAACAGACCAGACGCATTAAATGCATTTAACTATGAAATGCTACGTAAACTCGGAGATATTACAGAATCTATACGTATTAACCCTGATATTCGTGTTGTTATTTTCACGGGTGCAGGAGAAAAATCATTTAGTGTTGGTGCAGACTTAAAGGAACGAAAAACATTAACTGATCAACAAGTTAAACGGAATATATATAAAATTGGCGAAGTATTTACAGCGATTGAAAACCTTCCTCAACCCACTATAGCTATGCTAAATGGCTATGCTTTTGGTGGCGGAACAGAATTGGCGCTTGCCTGTGATTTTAGAATTGCTTCAGCTGATATTCTACTTGGCTTGACGGAGACAAGTTTAGCAATAATCCCAGGAGCTGGTGGAACTCAACGTCTGCCAAGGCTAATAGGAGAATCTAAAGCATTAGAATTGATATTAACTGCTAGACGACTAAAAGCAGATGAAGCGATGTCCTATGGATTAGTAACAAAGGTAACAACTCGAGAAGCTCTCCAAGAAGAAACAGAGGCATTTGCACAACTAATGCTTGCAAATGGACCAATTGCTTTGCAGCAAGCTAAATTCGCTGTAAAACATGGGATGAATGTTGATCTACAAACTGGCTTAAGTATTGAAAGAAAAGCATATGAAATTACAATACCTACAGAAGATCGATTAGAAGCATTACAAGCCTTCGGGGAAAAAAGAAAGCCGATTTTTAAGGGGAAATAAGTTTCCGCTTAAATAAATGCTTATTAAAAAAGGATAGATAATCTGCTTGAAGGTGCAGTTATCTATCCTTTCTTAGTTATTTATTTTTCTCATTCTCTTTTGAAGCTGCTTCATTTATATCCGTGAATTCTGGTTCCTCCCCGAATTCAGTTCCATATTGAAGGTTTCGAGAACTTTGTCTGCTTGTTCCGAACTCTTCTTCCTCGGACGTCCTAAATAAAAGTGGAATGCAGATTAAGCCGCTTATTCCTACTAATGCATAGATCACTCTAGAAAAAGCTGCAGTCTGACCTCCAAAAATAGAAGCAACTAAATCGAATTCGAAAAAGCCGATCAATCCCCAGTTAATTGCACCAATTATAACGAGGGCTAAAGCAAGCCGATGTATAAATCCCACTGATTAACTCCTCCTTCATTAGTTCTACGAATGATAGCGACGATATGGGATAACATATCGAAAACAACTAAGATTCGTTCTTATCTTTTACCAGAAATAACGATTCATACATGAAGAGAAATTGAAATATTAAAATATGTGAAAGTGTTTGCTTAAACTAAACTGCAGAAAGTTGCAGAAAGGAGATGTTTGTAATTAGAGGAAATCCAATAAAATTTAATATACGAAATTTGAGTTATGTAATAAGGTCAGCAAAAGAGGAGGATGCGAAAACTTTAGCTGAAGTGAGGTTGCAGATAGATGGCGAAACAGAAAATATGGATAGAGAAATGGGCGAAGCATACATAGATGAAGCTAGTTTTAAACAACTAATCATTGAAGACACCAAAAGTCCTTATAATCTATTTTTAGTTTGCGAAGCAAACGGTAAGGTTGTTGGCTTTTCAAGGTGTGAAGGAAGTCAGTTGAAAAGAATGTCTCATAAAGTTGCATTTGGCGTTTGTGTACTTAAGGATTTCTGGGGATACGGCATTGGTACAAACTTGTTAAAAGAAACAATTAAGTTCGCTGATACAAACGAAATTAAGAAAATTACTTTGAACGTACTGGAAACTAATCAAAAAGCCATCATGCTTTATAAAAAATATGGTTTTGAAGAAGAAGGAGTATTGAAGAAGGATAAGCTACTATCAGATGGGAATTATTATAATACCATAATCATGGGAAGATTTAATGAGTAAAGACAGACGCTTTTAACAACCAACGCATCCTTAGTGGAATAATAATAAGCACCTCTTCTTTCCAAGTTCAACTTAAGAGGCATAGATTGTTTGGTTCAAATTAGTGAAGACTTTTAGCTAGAAC
Source organism: Psychrobacillus psychrotolerans (assembly GCF_900115805.1). GTDB lineage: Bacteria > Bacillota > Bacilli > Bacillales_A > Planococcaceae > Psychrobacillus > Psychrobacillus psychrotolerans. The sequence continues at coordinate 31,273 of NZ_FOXU01000006.1, read as the reverse complement.
TTTTGAAACGAATGAACTTTTATATTTATGGAGGTATTTATGGATATAGTAAATCGGCTTAAAATAAAAAAAGTACAGGCGAGAGAAATACCAGGTTGGGGACCTTATATACGGCAGCAATGGGAAGATAGTTTTGCTGGACACCTTAGCTATAAAGAGAAGGAAGAAATTCATCTGTCTTATAACGGTTTTGCTCATGGCTACTTATGGCATATTTTTAGTTATGAAAAAAGAGATTGTTTAAAAGAAACGCAAGCCAATGAAGCATTTAATAATATATCAAAAAATACATGTTACGTATTCTATCAAAACTCTGATTACGCGTTGATCATAGAAAATGCAACATTTGTTACTGCCAGTGATTTTGTACAGAAAGATGACTATAATGAAGGTGATATCTTTGTCGTTGATAAGGATTTCACTTGGACATACGTTAATACACATGAAACAAGTTTAGGTCCATATTTTAGTAGAAAAAGGAAATAAATATTTCCTTATTTTAATAAAAACAGTTTAGTATTAAAGTGTTTTAAGAGGAGGTTTTGTAATGAAAAAAAGTAGCCAAGCCATTACTTGGGTTTTTATCGCTATTGTTATTGTTTTAATTTGGCTGCTTTTTACAAGATAGGTTTCTGGAGGTAATATCATGCTTTAGTAAAAAAGGACACTAAAGTAAAAAGACTGTGGAGAAAATTTTTTTCATTTTAAAAACCAATGTTGGGATAATGCAGGAACCCGAGTATGATTCATCTCTCATGAATGAATGCATACGTCTTCCATACAGTGTGGCCGCTGGAGTCAAAATAATACTATCTTGTGAATCGATTGTAAAACTACATATCTTCACAAAAAGCTCCAGCGAGATTCTATACCACAAACTGTAAAATCAGCCGACTGTTTTCATTTTATCCTTTTTCAAAAATCCCATTTTTGTTTCGGAAATTAGAATAGCTAACAAAATGAGAAATGCTCCAATAATCATTCTTCCTGTCATGATTTCACTCAAAATGATAATGGAAAAGACCATGCCCCAAAACGATTCAGTAGCTAATATAATGGCTGCCTTAGTTTCTGTAATATATTTTTGAGCCACTGTTTGCATGAGAAAAGCAATCGTTGTAGAAAAAATTCCTAAGTATAACAGATTCAGCACACCTTCAGATTCGACGGAAAAACTCGTTTCTCCTCTAAATAGTATGACGATACAACCAATAACTGCTGCAGTAACCATTTGGACAATCGTAAGCACAACAGGATCTTCCGTCTTAACAAACTTAGCCGTGTAAAAAATATGAAAAGCAAATCCTACCGCACAACCTAAGGTCAATACATCTCCCACATTGATGTCCGAAGATAATTTTAAAGATAGGACAGCAATACCAACAACAGCGAGAATAGCACCAGTTAGTTCGTACATATCTATTTTTCTTTTATATAAAAGAAATCCTATAAATGGAACGATAACAACATTCACGGCTGTTAAAAAAGCGTTTTTGGATGGTGTTGTAAATTGGAGTCCCACTGTTTGAAGAGCAAAAGCAATATATAAAAATAGCCCTAATAGCGCTCCTTTAATAAGCGTACTTTTGTTTAGCTTATTAAACTTTTTGAAAAATATAAGACTTAATATAACCCCTCCGATTAAAAACCTGCCAGCTAAAATCTGATACGGCGTATAATGTTCCAAAGCTACTGCACTTGCTACAAATCCACTACCCCAAATAATAGCGGTAAGTACTAATAATAATTCTCCCATATATTTAAACATTATTCCCACCAACCTTATTATACTAAAACTAGTATAGCGTAAATATTCACAAAAAAAGCGCCTTCTTCTACAATATTTTCATTGTAGTGAAAGTCGCTTTATAACTAGGAAATACTCTCTTGTAAACTTTGCTTTACTTGTTGACTCGTCTCTTTCTTTTGAATTAAACGGACAAAAATATTATTAGCAAGAAGAGCCAGAATGATAAAACCAACTCCTATAATTTCAAAGGAAGAGATATGGTTACCTTGAACACTTGAAATAACAAGTGTCGTAACAGGAACAAAGTTAATAAACAACAAAGCATTTAAAGGCGAAAGAATACTAACACCAATATTCCATCCAACTAAAGCAATAACTCCAGGAAAGACAATCATAAATAGCAGATGTGGACTAACTGTTTGAATAGTACCAAATGTCGGCACAGAGACGTATCCTACCATCGTTGCTATTGCTACAATGACAACTGCAGAAATCGTACCTAGTAAACAGCTTAATGTCGAATAACGAAGCACAGACCAGCCTCTAAACTTGTCTCCACCCATTGTATAAATAACCCAGCCAATAACCGCGATGAAAATCAATATAGATGGAATTATATTATTGGTAGCAGTCAAAAAGGAAGTGATATCACCTTTAGTAATAACAAGTATTGCTCCCACAAAAGAAACCACCACACATAAAATTGTAAATGAATAAGGACGGCGTCTATAAAATAGCCAAACGATTATAATTGAAATCATGGGCATTAACGATTCCATAATAGAAGCAACCATAACACCTGGTTCTCCTAGTAAGTCTTCACCCCAGAAAATAAGTAAGTTATAGACAGTAAAAGCCATTGTCCCAAAAAACCATAATAACCTTCCCTTTCCCTCCAATCGAAACGCCTTTGGTCCTTCCTTCCATAGTAAAAGTAAAACTAAAATTATGGAGACTGCTCCGTAGCGGAAAATAGTAAAGTAAAATGGATCAATATAAGTAAAAGCATGATGCGCTACCGGAAACATTGCTCCCCATGACACACTTGCGATAAAACATAATAAGGCACCTAAAAAAATATTATTTTTCATAAAATTTATTCTCCTTCTCGTATTCCCTTATCTATTAAACGTCATGATTACCTATCATGTAAAATGATTATTTTTGATGTTATGTATCATTTATTGTGATATCATGTAATTTTACAAAGGAGAGAATGCAAGGTGGAGTTAAAAGACTTAGAAATATTTCAACTTGTTGCACAAAAAGGAACAGTTACAGCAGTCGCAAAAGAACTGAGTTATGTTCAATCCAACATTACAGCACGTATTAAAAAATTAGAAGTAGAGCTAAATACACCATTATTTAACCGCCATAATAGAGGGATGAATTTAACACCTGAAGGAAAAAAGCTATTAGTATATTGTGAGCAAATTTTATCATTAACCAACGAAATGAAAAAGGTAGTGCAAAATAAAGAACACCCATCGGGAAAATTAGAAATTGGAACAGTCGAAACTGTTATAAAACTACCAACTATTTTATCTACATTTACTAAAAAGTATAAAGAGGTAGACCTTTCTCTCTTCTCAGGTGTCACAGAAAAACTGCAGGAGGAAGTATTGAATCATCGATTAGACGGAGCTTTTGTTACAGAAACTACTCCCCATCCAGAGCTTGTCTCCCATGATGTTTTTCAAGAAGAACTAGTATTAATATCGAATATAAATACTACAACTCTAGAACAACTGAAAAATGAACCCTTTTTATGTTTTAGCAAAGGCTGTGGATACAGAGCGAGATTAGAAGCTTGGTATAAAGATGAAAATATAGTTCCTAAAAAAGTAATGGAGTTTGGAACGTTAGAAACGATTTTAAGCAGTGTTGTCGCTGGCTTAGGCATCACTTTTATCCCAAGGTCAGCAGTGTCCCATTTAGAGGCCCGTGGACTGATCCACTGTCATTTATTGCCTACGAAATACAGTGAAATTAAAACCGTATTTATCAGACGTTCCAATACGTATTTAACAACTACAGTTGAAAGATTTATTGAAACTATTGATTTGAGTAATGGTGAATCCTCTGAGCTGCTACAATATTAGATAAAAATGAATTCCTTCCAAAAAAGCGTCATCTCTTGAAAGTCAGAGATGACGCTTTTTGTATAGGAAAGTATTCCAGTTTATATAGCAAAATCAGAGCCTGCTATAATTTCATCAGATGTCTTAAGCAGCAATTCCTTCATAACAAAAGGCCCACGTTTTTTATTGTACGTATACACAATTTGATAGCCAATATGATAGCCAATCCACTTCGGAAACGGCGTCTTATTTTGACCAAATAAGTAAAGCTGATGATTTTTAATACCCTTTATGTGCAAGCCAGGTACAAAATGCCTTTCCCACACTTCTTTCGCCTCTTCCAAACGATACATATTCGTCCAAGGAGCTATCCACTTTTTTCCGTACAACTGTTTTACCGCAAACTCGCCTAGCCCCTCAATAATCACTGAATCTGCTAAGGAGATGGCTGCAGGCGGAGAACTTAAAAATTTCAATCTACATACATGATTATACTCATGGGCTACTAATGCTTTAATCTCTTCTTTGTTAAGCTCAGGAGAGACGAAAAGAAAAAGTACATTTCGATAAGCGATCCCGTTTTTACGGGGAAAATCCTTTCTCCACTGTGCACTTTCTTTTTTTATCGGATAAATATAAATAGAAACCTTGGGACCTCCCCATAATTCTCGCAAATATTTATATTCTTGTTTCACAATATCCCAAACATGATTGAGTTCTAATTTTCGCACGGTTTTCTTTAAAGACTTCCATTCAGTCGGTTCAAATAAACCATTTTTTAAAAGTTCGTATTGTATGACCTCCGAATTTACCTCTGGGAAAAACTTCATAACTGAATCGCATATAATCTCTCGCTGTAAAGTCTCAGCCCCTCTCCCATGCTGTTCTTCGCATTTTTCAGCAAATGTAAAGAGTAAATTTCTCGTTTCTTTGACCGACATGAACCCTCTCCTTTTTGTCTTATAGCATATGTTTTTAATTTATTTTAGTTACCGTGTATAGACAAGTGTCTCTAGCAAGTCCACAGGACCAACATAAACTAACAGAACATACTTGTATGTAGTTTTAGGGAGAGGAGGACTATAGATGAATCAAAATGATATGTATAATCTCTGTTGTAGCTATCAGGGAAAACGTGTAAGAATTGTAGATAACCAAGGGCGAGTACATCGTGGAGAGGTTACAAGAGTTAATAGAAATATGGTATGGATTCGTCCTGATGAAAATCTTGGTGGTTACGGACTAGGATTTTTCGGCTTTGGAGGATACGGATCGGACTTTGGCTACGGTATTGCACTAGGTGCGATTACAGGCATCGTACTAGCTACTGCATTTTTTTGGTAGTAATGAAGAGAGGTTGCAGCCTCTCTTTATATATTGAAATTCCAACTAAACCTGTTCACATTCCAACTAAATGATATATAGCAACAAAAAAGCACACCCCCTCTGGCAAAGGGATATGCTTAATCCAACATTATGCGAGTGCTTGTGTTAAATCCTCTAATAAGTCTTCCACATCTTCAATTCCTACTGAAATTCGGACAAGCCCATCTGTAATACCAAGCTCAGCGCGACGCTCACTTGGGATGGATGCATGAGTCATTCGCGCAGGAACTGAGATTAAACTCTCCACCGCACCTAAACTCTCTGCAAGTGTAAAGTAGCGAAGCTTCGCTAAAAGCTCATCTGCTTTCTCCCCACTTCCAACATCGAAGGAAATCATTCCGCCAAATCCTGTAGACTGTTTCTTCATCAAGTTATGTCCTGGATGAGTAGCTAGACCAGGATAAAAAACGTTAGAAACAGCTTCATGATTATTTAGGAACTCTGCAATTCGTTGAGCATTTACATTATGCTCTTCCATCCGAATACCCAGTGTTTTAATACCACGCATAAGCAACCAAGAATCCTGCGGCCCAAGAACTGCTCCTACAGAGTTTTGAACAAAGTGTAAGTCAGTTGCTAGCTGATCCGAGTTTACAACAACAAGACCTGCCACAACATCACTATGTCCACCCAAATATTTAGTAGCACTATGCACGACAATGTCCGCACCAAGTGATATCGGTTGTTGGAAATATGGCGTCATGAACGTATTATCTACAATAGTCAATAATCCTTTTTCTTTCGCAAACTTGGAAATTGCTTCAATATCGGTAATTTTCAACAATGGATTTGTAGGGGTTTCTAAGAAAATTGCTTTTGTATTTTCTTGGATAGCCGCTTCAACATTCGATAAGTCTCCAGTATCTACGAATGTCGCTTCAATGCCAAAGCGATTCAATACTTTAGAAATTACACGGAAAGTTCCACCGTATACATCATCCGTTAAAATAACATGGTCACCTTTACTAAAAAGCATCATAACAGAGCTTGTTGCTGCCATTCCAGATGCGAAAGCAAACCCTGCAACTCCTCCTTCTAGCTCGCTGATTAATACTTCCAAAGCATGACGTGTAGGATTACCAGTACGTGAATATTCATAGCCTTTGAATTTGCCTACTGCCTCTTGTTTATACGTACTTACTTGATAAATAGGCGTCGATACTGCTCCAGTTGCCTCGTCCCCAACAATTCCTGCATGTATTAACTTCGTTTTAGCGCGCATCCTTATTCCTCCTTGAAAAGTTCATAAACGTCCTGGCTTAAATATCGTTCGCTCGAATCTGGGAAAATCGTTACAATATGACTTCCCTCTTTCGCTACCTCTGCTTCCTTCAATGCCGCTTGAAAAGCAGCTCCAGATGAGCTTCCGACTAGTAAGCCTTCTTTTTTTGAAAGTGCTCGTAATTGTTGAAATGCATCCTCATCTGTAACAGTATGGATTGCATTAAAATAGGAAGTATCCATAAAGTCCGGTAGAAACTCCATACCGATTCCTTCTGTCACATGAGAACCAGATTCACCACCATTTAATATGGATCCGACCGGTTCTACAATAACTGTTTTAATCGATTCTTTTTGTTTTTTCAAATAGATTGAAGTACCCATAAATGTTCCACCTGATCCTGCACCTGCAACAAAGACGTCAATTTCACCATCTAAATCTCGCCATAATTCAGGTCCGATTGTCTTTGTATACGTAGCTGGATTTGCAGGGTTAGAAAATTGAGAAGGAGAGAAAGCATTTGGTGTTGTAGCCACTAGTTCTACAGCTTTTTTAATCGCTCCCTGCATGCCTAAAGCTGTATCTGTGTTTACTATCTCCGCCCCTAATGCACGCATTAATGTTTGCTTTTCAACACTAAATTTTTGTGGAACAACAAAAATAACTTTATATCCTTTACCAATTGCAGCTAAAGCAACTCCTATACCAGTATTACCTGCAGTAGGTTCAATAATGGTACCGCCTGGTAGAAGTTTCCCAGACCTCTCAGCATCTTCAATCAAAGACAAGCCTAGTCGATCCTTTACACTGCCACCAGGATTAAAATATTCAAGCTTTGCGAAAATACGGCAATTATTAGGAATAGGAATATGTTTTATCTCTACTACGGGTGTGTTGCCTATTAAATCTTGTACACTACTAAAAATGTTCATTATGCTTCCTCTTTATAAATTTGACGCCATTCATCTTTTTTAGCTAGCATGTCAGAAGCTATTTCTTTCGCACCTTCCAAACTATGACTTGCAGCCCAACCACATTGGACTTCATTGCAAGCTGGAACCTCTGTTGCTTGTAAAACATCTTGTAATGTTTTTTCTAAGATTTCCAGAATTTCCTCAAAGTTATCATGATTGATAACAGATAGGTAGAAACCAGTTTGACAGCCCATAGGACTCAAATCCACTACTTGATCAGTATGATTGCGAATATTTTCTGCCATTAAATGCTCTAAAGAGTGTAGACCAGGCATTTCCATATGCTCTTTATTTGGCTGTTTAAAACGGATGTCATATTTTAATATTACATCGCCACTGTTCCCTACTTTTGTACCTGCAAGGCGTACAAATGGTGCCGCTACTTTTGTGTGATCTAAGTTAAAGCTTTCTACATTCATTTTTTTCATCGTTATCGCTCCTTATTTTTTGGTTGCATCCATTAACCAAACATAATCATTCATTTTCACGAATTCTACTTGAAAACCTGCTTCTGTGAACAATTCTTTTAGTTTAGGAATCGTTGTATAATATTCTCGTTCCAGATCTTCTACTACATTTAAGAATCCACGATTTCTTTCCTTAGCAATTTGTGCTTTTTTGGCTTCCTCTGTAAGAAAAACAGTATCTGCAAAAACGACCTTTCCATTTTTCGAAAGTAGGTTAGCATATTTTTTCAGTGCTATTCCTTTTTCATCATCCGTTAAGTGATGAAACACATAAGTGCTTACAAATGCATCTATATTTTCATTTTGTACATCAAATTCAAGTAAATCTCCATCAATTAAGTTAATAGAAGGAAAACGTTTAGCGGTTACTTCAAGCATCTTAGTATTAGGTTCGATACCAATAACTGAAAAACCTGCTTCTAATAACTTGGCAGTTAAATTCCCAGTTCCTGTTCCAAATTCAATAATAGTACCAGAAACACGGTTAGCTACCTCACTTAAAATAGTTTCATAGCCTTCGAATACATCTCGATACTCCGGATCTTTACCCGAAACGGAAGCATCATAAGAGTCTGCCCAACCATCAAAAATATCGACAAATTCTCTGCCCATTTTTTAACCCCTTTTTGAATCATATTATTCCTACTTGCATACTTTGTTTTAGGCTTAACAATATTAGTTATATCATATTCCAACAAATTGTCAAACAAAAAAAGAGCTCTCTTTGGAAGAGAAACTCTTTTAAATTACAATGGGAAAAATATTGGAATTGCAATCATCATAATGATGAACATAATTATTTGTAAGGGTATTCCTGCCTTGATAAAGTCAAAGAATTTATATCCTCCTGCTGTCATTACTAATGCATTAGTAGGAGACGCTACAGGAGTCGCAAAAGCCATACTTGAAGATACAGCTATAGCGATTAAAAATGTATACGGATTTGCATCTAAACTAATGGCTGCAGTCATTGCTATTGGGGCAAACAAAACGGCAGTCGCAGTATTACTAATAAATTGACCAAATACCATCGTCACAAAGTAAATACCAGCTAACACTCCCATTGCACCGAACCCACCAAGAAGATTAACTATCCCTTCAGAAAGAATTACCATACCACCCGTTTTTTCAAGGGCAGTTGCCATTGGAAGCATGGCGGCGATTAAAATAATACTTTCCCAGTTCATCTTGCCATACGCATCATCCATATTACGCAGACACCCAGTCATGACCATTAAAGTAGCGGCTAAAAGAACAGAAATGACTGCAGGAAACACTTCCAAAACCATTAACCCAATCATCAATAGCATAATTGCTCCAGCAATTGGCGCTTTCCCACTAGCAGCAGCCATACTTGCATGCTCTTTAGGTTGCCCAATAATCACAACATCTTTTACAGCTCTAGACAAAAGCTCAATCTCTTCCCAAGCTCCTTGGACCAACAACGCATCCCCGAATCGCAATCGTACTTCCGCCATTTCGGTTAATACATATTCTCCTTTGCGATTAATGCCTAGTATATTTAAGTTATATTTTTCTCGGAAACTAATACTTCCAACCGTTTCGTTTATCAAATTGGAATGTGGAGTTAATAGTACCTCTGCTATACCCAATTGTTTAGAAACGAGTTCCTCTGCATTCGTTTCTTCATCAACCTCTAAGTGAAAATCTCTCACAAATTGCAAAGTATTTTCTAGTGGACCTTGAACATATAAAATATCCTTGCCTTCAATCACACTCATAGGACCAGCCATTTCCTGATAACGGATAGGTAGGATATTCATGCCTTCCATCGACTTACGGTCAATTTTCAAAATAGCAAGATGATATTTTGCAGGAAGCTTTAACTCCGCGAGTTGTTTTCCAATAATCGAAGAACCCTCTACCACTCGAATACGATGCAAGTTACCACCTAACTCATAATCTGCTGCCAGTTGCTGTGGAGATAATTTATGCCCTTCTCCGGCATTATTTTTTCTTTTATCATTCGGCAACACATATTTTCGAGCAACAAGAAAATATAAGATACCAGTAGTGATTCCAATAATTCCAAGTGGGGTAATTTCAAAAAAACCTAGTTTTTCAAATCCATTATCTACAAGGACCTGGCTGACAATCAGATTGGCCGGTGTGGCAATTAGTGTCATCAGCCCTGACAAGCTACTAATATAAGATAGGGGGATTAAATACTTAGACGGGCTGCTATTAATACTGATGGCAATGCTAATTACTATCGGTAGCATTAAAGCAACTACCCCCGTATTACTCATAAATGAGCCAACACTGCCTGTAATAATAAGTAATAAAACGAATAATTTCCTCTCGCTTTTCCCCGACCATTTCAACAATAAATTCCCGGCAGACTGTGCCAGACCTGTCCGAACAATTCCAGCTCCCACAACAAATAGCCCTGCAATCATAATAACGACAGAATTAGAAAACCCTGCAAGCGCCTCCGTAGGCTCTAACACACCTGAAATAACGAAAGCTAAAAGTGCAAGAATCGCGACAAGGTCTGCACGCACTCGATTGCTTATAAACAAAACGATACTGATCGCTAAAACAACAAATGTAATAGTTAATTGCATAATAGAGCGAATCCTTTCTTACATAATTCTACCCTCATTATATAAGAAGCCCATGTAAAGTTCCTAACCAAAGCTATAAGTGAAAACGTATTCTTTTGGAAAGGTCACAAGATATACAAAAATGATTCAAACCGTTTCTTTTTTGTAAATTGCATTAATAGCGTCCCAATCAAGGGGTCTGGTCATACTAACTTCGCTTTTCTCCGCAGACTTAAAACCGAATTGTTCGTACAGGGTATGAGCATCTCTTGTCGCCAAATGAAAATTAGTGCCTTTCAATTTCGGATTTTCAGTAATAATTGTCATTAGCCATTTACTAAGTCCCTTTCCTCTATACTCGGGAAGTACGAAAACATCGCCCAACCAAGAATATCGGACAAGATCTGATACAACACGAGCAAAACCTATTTGTTTTGGATTGCCCTTAGTTGGATCCCCCTCATAAATCCCATAGCAAAGAATGGAATTCTCAATCGATGCTTCAACTAATTCTCTTGAAGTACCTTCTAACCAATAGGATTCTTGACTAAGAAATTTATAGATAACATCCTTATCCAATAATTTTTTATCCGTACTTATATAAAATTCTTCTTTACTAGTAAACTCAATTTCTTCTTTATACATTAATCTATCTCCTCTCTACTATGTATTACTCATTTAATATAAGTAGTTCCAATTATATAATATTTAGGTTATGTTAAATAGAGAATATTCAACTTATTATTTTAACTTCATGGTCAAATCTTTAGTAATTTTATTCTCTCATTACGATTGTTTATTGAAAGGAATGATTCTCCCTATGAAAGGTTTAAATAGGTTACAAAAAGGCGACAAAATTGGAATTTATTCACCTTCATCACCGATTACGCATTCTTCTCCCCAGCGCTTTGAAAGAGCTAGAACTTTTTTAGAAGCAAAGGGATTTGAAATTATAGAGGGAAATTTAACTGGGAAACAAGACTTTTACCGCTCTGGAAATATTCAAGAACGTGCTCAGGAGTTAAACGAGCTTATTCGTAATCCTGAAATCCGCTGTATTATGTCTACCATTGGTGGGACAAACTCTAACGCTATTTTGCCATATATTGATTATGAAGCTTTTAAAAGAAACCCTAAGATCATGATTGGCTACTCCGATGCTACCGCAATTTTACTCGCAATTTATGCTCAAACTGGAATACCAACATTTTATGGCCCAGCATTAGTGCCGTCATTTGGAGAGTTTGAACCCTACGTAAATTATACATATGATTATTTCAAGGATATTTTAATAAACGAGCAACAAATTCCTTTCAATATTCCACTCCCCCCTTATTGGACAGATGAGCCACTCAATTGGGAATTTAAAACCTGTGACAAACAACTAAGACCGAATGAATGGACTTGCGTAAATGAGGGAACTGCTGAAGGTAGATTAATAGGTGGGAATTTGAATGCTATGTATGGTATTTGGGGAAGCCCGTTTATGCCTTTAATAAAAGATGGAGATATCTTGTTAATAGAAGACACGATGAAATCTGCAGCTGTTGTGGAAAAAAACTTCAACCTATTAAAGTTAAATGGTGTATTTGATAGAGTTTCTGGAATTATATTAGGAAAACATGAATTATTTGATGATCAAGGAACCGGGAGAATGCCGGCTGATATTTTAGTAGAAATTATGGGAGTTCCAACAATTCCAATTCTTGCTGACTTCGACTGCTGCCATACCCACCCGATGTTAACAATGCCTATTGGACGACGAATTAAAATGAATTCTGGTGAAAGAGAGATTGCACTAATGGAGCAATGGATAAATTGATAAGGAAATTAGAAGCAGTTTTTATAGATCGTGATGGGACAATTGGTGGCACAGGTCATTTTATACATCCAAATGACTTTGTTCCTTATGAGTTTAGTAGAACAGCGATTCAGTTACTACAATCCCAAGGAATTAAAATATTTGGATTCACCAACCAACATCGAGTGAGTCGAGGAGAGGCATCCATAGTGGAATTTCAAAAAGAATTTCTGTCCTATGGTTTTGATGATGGGTTCATTTGTCCACATAGCCTTCTCGATTCCTGTGTATGTCGTAAGCCAAATCCTGGCATGTTACTTGAGGCTGCTAGCATATACAATCTCAATCTTAAAAATTGTGTAGTTATTGGGGATGTCGGTGGTACTGATATGCTAGCTGCTCAAGCTGTTGGAGCGCTGAAAATATTAGTGCTTACTGGTTGGGGAAAAGGCTCCTTATCACAGTATCGAGTCGAATGGAAAGATGTAGAACCCGATTATATTGCCGAGAATTTACTGGAAGCAGTCAAATGTATATTAGATCAATAGAAAATGCTGCCTGGAGCAAACCCTTGCAGCATTTTGTCATTCTTAAGTCATTTGATCAATATACTTCTCCAAAATTGGCTCTAAGTATTCCTCTTTTAAAGAAAGATCATTTTGTATAAAGGAATGCACACTTTCTTTATCTAATGCGACTAAGAGGAACTCAGCAAATTCTGGTTGTTCGCCTTTTCCTATTATACTCATATTGTGTTTTTCTAATATAACTTGTAATTCATTCGATGTAAAAGTCACATTCAGCTCGAAAACAACAGCCCAAAAATCATTTAATCCTCCGTGCTTAACAAACATTGGTCTAAAAGATTTTGTATAGGAGGGGTTAATAGATAAACCCATTTCTTCCATCAATTCTTTTTCGATACTTTTCTCCAAATTAAATAACTCACCTTTTAAATCCGACTCGTCTAAACCTCCACCTGTAAATTGTAAACGACCTGGTGTGGAAGTATGTTTGTTCATTTTCCCAAATGCAATGTAATTGTCTTTTGTAATAACAGCCACACAAGTAAAAATAACTTTGCACGGAAATACTTTTTCTTCATGACGAATCGTATATAAATAATGCTTGTAGTCTGTTTTTGCTACAGTAATTTGAAGTTCCTCTGAATTTCTACAAATTTTTTGAATGGTAAAGACTTCTCCATTACGAAAATGTGGATTTATCTTTAATTGTTCATTCCAGAAGTGTTCATGTTTTTCCCTCATTTGTTCTGGTAATTCGTATGGCGTTGAATCATATTTAACTGTAACTATAGACGGCGTTTCTTCAATCACTATTGGCTCCATTCACTATCTCCAATCTTTCAATTGTAGTAATTATGCATCCCAATGCTTCTTCTTTAATTGCAAAAATGGAGTCATTCAAGCTCTTCCCATTCTTCTCTTAATAAACCCATTCGAATAGAGTCATAATATACACCGTTAAAGAATCGACATTTTCGAAGTCTTGCTTCCATTGTCATTCCTAACTTTTCACCGACTTTAATCATCCGTTCATTGCCTGACCAGGTTGTATAGCCAACACGAACAAGTGGTAGTTCTTTAAATAAATGATTAATCCACATTCGGAGTGCCTCTGTACCTATTCCCCCACTCCAAAATTGGGGTTCATAAATGACAATCCCCATTTCTAGCCAAAGGGATTCTTCATGCTCCCAGTAGTAACAGAGCGAGCCGACTAATTCTCCATCTACATAAATCCCCCACATATCTTCTTGGTTGGCGAGTTGATCTTTCTTTTCTAAAAATTGTTCTAAAGTTGAAGGAATATGGGGATAATAAGGTGCATCCCATTTTTTCCATTCGGGAGCACTTTCCTTTGCACTTAATTCCCACAGTCGAACAAGCTCTTTTTCGATAATAGGACGAATCGATACAACTTTCATCTTTTAACTCCAATCTATCATGCTTTGTATTCATAATTTTATCACAATATAAGTATGATAGACTGTTCCCAATACGTATATTATTGTGATAGAGTTTTATCTTGCAGAGTATTAAATTTATAAGGAGTGACATAGCTTGGGTGGAAATCAGCAGTTACAGCGAGGATTAGAACAGCGACATATCACCTTGATGTCATTAGGAGCAGCAATCGGAGTTGGTCTATTTTTAGGTTCAGCTACAGCCATACAGCTGGCAGGACCTGCTATTCTGATTTCCTATATTGTCGGAGGAATAGCCATTTTCATTATTATGCGTGCACTGGGTGAAATGGCCGTACATAATCCAGTTTCAGGTTCATTTAGTCGGTATGCAAAGGATTATCTTGGCCCTCTTGCAGGATACATAACTGGATGGAATTATTGGTTTTTATGGGTAGTTACTTGTATGGCAGAGATTACTGCTGTTGGAGTATATATGAAAATGTGGTATCCAGACACAGCCCCTTGGATTTGGGCATTAGCGGCATTAGTTATTATGACATTGGTTAACTTAATTGCTGTAAAAGCTTATGGGGAATTTGAGTTTTGGTTTGCACTTATTAAAATTATTGCCATATTAGCGATGATTTTTGTTGGGCTAGGTGTCATTCTCTTTGGTCTTGGTAATGGCGGAGTTGCTGTCGGCATAAGTAATTTATGGTCGAACGGCGGATTTGCGCCAAATGGAGTTACTGGCATATTTATGTCCTTACAGATGGTCATGTTTGCTTATTTGGGTGTCGAAATGATTGGTGTAACTGCAGGGGAAGCCAAAAACCCTAAAACGGTTATTCCAAAAGCAATCGACACGGTGTTTTGGCGTATTTTGCTTTTCTATGTCGGGGCATTGTTTGTAATCATGTCCATTTATCCATGGAATGAAATAGGAGCCAATGGAAGTCCTTTCGTTTTAATGTTCGAGAAAATTGGAATTGGTCCAGCAGCAGGTATTATAAACTTTGTTGTGCTTACAGCAGCATTATCTAGTTGTAATAGTGGTATTTTCAGCACAGGACGTATGTTATTTAATTTGGCTGAGCAGAAACAAGCTCCTAATTCATTCGCTAGCATTAGTAGAACGGGAGTACCTTCCAAGGCTATTATCTTTTCTGCCTTCTTGTTATTAGTCGGCGTTGTATTAAACTACTTAGTTCCTGAAAAAGTATTCATTTGGGTAACGAGTATTTCGACTTTCGGAGCCGTTTGGACATGGGGAATTATATTATTATCCCAATTGAAATTCCGCAAAACACTTACAAAAGGGGAAGTATCAAGGCTTTCCTATAAAGCTTTGTTCTACCCAGTAGGTTCTTATTTAGCATTAGCTTTCTTAGTATTGGTTCTTGGCCTCATGGCTTATTTCCCCGATACACGTATTGCCCTAATCGTAGGTCCTATATGGATAATAGGGTTAGTCTTTGTCTATTACAAAAAAGGATTTCACAAAAGATAATAAGTTTCCGATTCAACAAAACCCCTTCATTTCAAAATCGAAATGAAGGGGTTTTCTCTATTTTCAAAGATATTTTGCAAACCAGCTTGTGATTTGGTCTAGTCGTGTTTGTCTTAGATTTGGGAACCCTACTCGAGATAAATTATGATCAGATTGCGGGAAACGAACGAAACTTGTCTCTTTCCCCATAGCTTTTAGCGTAATATATAGCTGTTGTCCTTGTTCGATAGGACAGCGATAGTCATTTTCACTATGCAAGATCAATAAAGGTGTCTCTACATTAGCTGCATATTTAAGCGGAGAAGCATCCCATAGTTTATCGATATTTGTCATATCAGTGCCAATTTGCCATGGTGTGAAATAGTATCCAATATCAGAAACTCCATAAAAACTAATCCAATTAGAAATCGAACGCTGTGTAACAGCTGCATTAAATCGATTTGTATGACCGACGATCCAGTTAGTCATAAATCCACCATAGCTCCCACCAGTTACTCCTAAACGTTTTTCATCAACCCAGTCGTTTTCCTTCAACACATAGTCTACTCCAGCCATGATATCTTCATAGTCGCCACCACCGTAGTCCCCACGAACAGCGTCGACGAAATGTTGACTATATGAGTGACTTCCACGTGGATTTACATATAATACTCCATACCCTTGGGCTGCTAATAGTTGAAGCTCATGGAAAAACGTATTTGCATACATCGTATGAGGTCCACCGTGAATTTCCACAACAAGGGGATACTTCTGTCCTTCTTGATAGCCCGCTGGCTTCATAAGCCAACCATGTACATCCCAATCGTTAAGACCCTTATACACAATGGCTTCTGGTTCGACAAGCTCTACCTCGTTTATCAACTCTTCGTTAAAGTTAGTGATTGTAATTCTTTCACCAGTCGCCAAATTTAGTTTAAATAATTCCCCGGGAAATATTGTATTACTTATTGTCGCTAGAGCATAAGTTCCATTTCTAGCGATATCGTATCCATATACATGCTCGTTTTCTGGAGATGCTGGATAAATTTCTCCATCCAAAGATGCAAAATACAGACGTACGTCTCCCATTGTGGATAACTGGAAATATAGGTGATTCTGGTTAGTCCAAACAACATCAGGTGCATTTGCTCCTTGTTGAATATCCGCCCCTGCATAGTCACCTACTGGCGCGTCTATCCCTTCTGTTAGTATTTGGAGTTTTCCAGTACTCACTTCATATACATATACTTCTGCATGCGTTGCATTTTTAAATGTGTGAAGCATTCCACCAAAAGCGATATATTGGTCATCCGATGAAAATGTAGCTCCTCCAAAGTGTCCGTCTTCTTCAATGATTACTGATTCCTTTTTCGTTTCTATATCGATTAATAACATAGGTTCATGGAATGAAAAATCTTGACTTTCATCACGATTAACACCCATTACTAGTTTTTTTCCATCATGAGAAATTGCTTGTAGACTATGATTAAATGTACCTTCGGTGAAGGCTTTAATTTCCCCTGATGCTATAACGATAGACCCTATTTGTCGGTAAGTATCTTTTGGTAATAATCCTACACCATCATTATGGTACTTCATATTATCTACCACGTAAGCTTCTGGTAGTTTGTCTTCTTTCTCTTCAGCTTCGTCTGTCCAACTTCTCCCATCTTTTAGAGATGCAGAGAACCAAATCTTTTTACTACAAGGAGACCATATAAAGCTCGAAACACCTTTTTCAAATTTCGTCAGCTGTTTTGCTTCTCCACCTTTAGCCGACATTATGTAAATTTGGTTTTTATCGTCACGATTCGATATAAATGCTAATTGTTTACCATCTGCAGACCATTTCGGAGAGGATACTTTTTCTTTTGCATGAGTCCATTGTGTTACCTCACTCGTTTCGATCTTCACATGATATAAGTAAGCATAGTACTTGTTATCCTTTTTGTGCATTTCCGTACGGATGAAAACTGCCTCATTCCCGTCCGGTGAAATTACTGGATTGGTGATTGATTGTATTTTAAATAAATCAGTAGCTTCTAATTTTCGTTTTGCCATTATTAATATCTCCCTCTATTTAAATTTCTCTCCCTATTTATTTCGACAACCGAAATCTTTTTCCTTCTATTTTCTATGAAAAGTTTATATAAAAAAAAGCTCCTCATAGATACATGAGGAGCTTGAACAAATTTATCTCTTAAACTGTTTGTGGTTTTAAAGAACGACGTAATATTTTACCCGTTGTGTTCTTCGGAAGTTCCTCTAAGAATTCAATCTTCTTCGGCACTTTATATTTTGCTAGTTTTTCTAAACAATATGCTTCCAGTTGTTGCGCTGTTAATGTAGGATCTTTTTTTACAACAAATGCAAGCACTTCTTCTCCAAAGTTTGGATCAGGGATTCCGACAACCGCTGCCTCAACGATACCTGGATGTGCAAACAAAACTTCCTCCACTTCACGAGGATAGACATTATACCCACCTACGATAATCATATCCTTTTTGCGATCTACGATAAAGAAATAACCTTCCTCATCTTGTCTAGCCAGATCCCCAGTATATAACCACCCATCGCGAATGGCACTTGCTGTTTCTTCCGGCATTTTGTAGTAACCTTTCATCACGTTAGGTCCACGAACGATTAACTCTCCTACCTCACCTACTGAAACTTCTTCCCCAAGCTCATTGACGATTTTGTTCTCCACATTTATGATATTTGTTCCGATTGAACCAGGCTTGCGATCACGGTCAATTGGGTTAAAGCATGTAACTGGTGATGCCTCTGACAATCCATACCCTTCAGATATACGAACATTGAACTTGTCCTCAAAGTTATGCAACAGGGCTACAGGTAAAGAAGATCCTCCTGATATTGCTAAACGTATACTGGAAAAATCTTCTGCATTTCCTTCAGGGAATTGATACAAGAAATTATACATTGTTGGAACACCTGCAAATACAGTAGCTTGTTGCTCTTTTGCAATTTGAAACACTTCTTGCGGGCTAAATCTTGGAATTAATAGTAGCGTTGCACCCATTAATAATGGAGCATTCACAACAACTGTTAAAGCGAACACATGAAATACAGGTAACGTTGTAATTACGCGATCCTCTGTATTAATCTTTAAGTATTCTGCAACATCTCGAGCATTGGAGTAAATATTGTTATATGTTAACATTGCACCCTTTGGATGACCAGTTGTTCCGGAAGTATATAAGATTACTGCTATATCATCTGGATCAGTTTCCACAGCAGACGTACCCATAGCAGCTGAAGAAATCATTACTGAAAACGGTTTCACTTTTGTCTTCAAGTTTTCAGGTAAAGCAGCTAGTTTTTGAACCGTGTCTGGTTGTGTTTCACAAATAATATAATTTTCAACCGAAGTGAAAACCCCTGCAGCTTTCTCTACTAATGGTAATAATGCATCAAGAGCAATAATTACTTTAGCGTCGCTGTTTTTTACAATATAACTGATTTCATCTGGCGAATAAATTGGGTTTATCGGAACAGCGGTAGCACCTATTCGCATAGTGGCATATAAAGAAATTAAAAAGTGTGGTGAGTTACCTAGTAAAAAACCTATATTATCCCCTTTTTCCACACCAATTGACTTTAAAGCCCCTGCAAATAACTCCACTGATTGTTCAAATGCTGCGTATGTAGTATCTTTCCCCATAAAGTTATAAGCAATCTTCTCTGGATGCTCACTGGCAATCTGTTGAACACGTGAAACTAAACTCATATTCTCGTCCCCCATCTTTTTGAATGAATGACCATTCATTATCCCATATTCATTATATAAGAAAAGTTTTGACAATTCAACAAAAACTAGAACTTCGAACTCTAGAGGCTATTTGAAACTCGTGAAAAGTAAGGCTACTATTGTAGAAGAAGGAATAATTAAGAACATGCAGAATATATAGCTTACAAGGGTGCATGAAAGGAGTAATTTATTTGAAATCTAATATTTCTCTCGTTGCATTTTTAACTTCATTATTCTTAATAACTGGTTGTACGCCTAGTAATTCCTTAAAAACAAATGAAACAAAAAAGGAACATGTAATCAGTAAAGTGGATGAGAAAGTATTAAAGATGGTGGACTCGGAAGAACAGTTTTCTTATTTAACTAACTTGTCGGAAGAAGAATTAAAGTCCTATAAACAATTTGCGGAAGAATATGATACAAAATACTTAAAAGTTTTTTCACCAGAAAATATTTTACTTATATATATTCATTCAGCAGTTATTGATGATATCGAAGCTATCTATGCGTTGGCTTATATGGAAGGTGAGTCATTGGAATTCGACAATTTTAAAGATAAATATTATAAGCACCTTAACATATCCAACATGGAAATAGCCTTAGATTTCAGATATTATGATTCAATCCAGGTAAAACAAGAAGAGAGTAATGGCTTATTTGTCGAATTATTGGTTACCTATGGCAGGTTCACAGCTACAACCTTAATGGAATTAAAAAAAGAAAATGATATATGGAAAGTTGTTCTACCTAACTTATTTAATAAGTGAGCTATGTTTATCTTTTCCAAATTAGTATAAAATGAGAGAAAAATAAAATGGTCTTAAAAGGGCATATATGGGAGGGAATATTGTGAAAGGAACTCATAAAATAAGGTTATTTGTTATTTTGAATAGCTTATCCCTTACTGTTTTGCTTGCTCTCTATTATAGTGGGGCAAATAGTTTAATCACCGGTACTTATACTATTGCCATGTTTGTTATAACATCCACTGCACTTGTAAAAATAGTTACAAAACCAAGCGAATCCTGATCACCGAATCTGAATAAATAGCTAAATATAATAGAGGTCCATTTTCTTATAAAGTTAAATACTGCGTAGGCAATGTATTGCTCAGTTCAATGGACTGGGTTTTTTATTTTGGCTATGTTAAAGGTAAAGGATGATTTAAAAAATACTACAAATAAAACGGAGCTGTGAATTGTATCTCCAAGCTCCGTTTACTTTGATGTCCATTTTTTTACTAAAGCACGACGTTAGTTGAATAAGAGTTATTTCTTCTTTCTTGTTTTTCCGTCTGGGCCTACGTGTCAGGAATCTAATCTTCTCTAATCTTTTTTTATGACAGGAGATTTAATTTTATTTAGATTATTCTTTTTTTAGTCAATACGAGCTGAATGTTGGATTTGCAACAATTCGATAAAACTGTTGGTTTGTTTAGTTAATAAATCGTTTTATACTAATTCACACAACAGTTGTTGTAAATCTTAAAGAAATAGAGGGAATAATTATGACTAAGGTATTATTTATTACAGCAAATCCAAATGATGAAAATCATTCGTTTAGTATGGCAGCAGGAAAGGCATTTATTGAAACATATAAAGAAACAAACCCAATGGATGAAATTGTAACCGTGGATTTATTTAAGGACGATATTCCAAATTTAGATGCAGATGTTTTCAGTGGGTGGGGAAAACTTCGTGCAGGACAGCCATTGGATGCTCTTTCAACTGAGGAATTAGCAAAAGTTAGTCGCCTAAACGAAGTTCTCGATCAATTTATTTCAGCGGATAAAATGATATTCGTAACGCCGATGTGGAATTTCTCATTTCCAGCAGTTGTGAAAGCATACATTGATGCTGTAGCTGTACCTGGTAAGACGTTTAGATATACGGAAACTGGTGCTGTAGGCTTACTTCATGGTAAAAAAGTGTTTCACATTCAAGCTCGTGGAGATTTTTATTCAGTAGGTCATTTAGCAGATGAAGAGCTAGGCGATAGATACTTAAAACATATCATGAACTTCATGGGTATTACTGAATACGAAGGTCTATTTATTGAAGGTCAAGCTAAAATGCCAACAAAAGCAGAGGAAATTAAAGCAGAAGGCATCGAGCGAGCAAAGCAATTAGCACAAAAATTCTAATCGTTTATTATCTTTATATTGCAATTCGTGGTCCATTTTGTATGGACCACGAATTGCTTATTTTTTTCTGAAAATTTTTCTGTTATAATCGAGTCATTCATTTAATCCAACAAGTGTTAAAAAATAATTTTGTTTTGAGGAGGTAGGTACGAATGAAAAAACTAGATCCACGGGTTCAACGGACAAGACAAAATATCATGAATAGTTTTATGAGACTGATTAAACAAAAAGATTTTAGTGATATTTCCATTGCTGATATTACACAAGAAGCAGAGATTAACCGTTCAACATTTTACTATCATTTTATGGATAAATACGATTTAATCGATGTGATTCAAAGAGAAGTTCTTACGAAAGAAATTTTTAAAGAAGTAGCATTACAAGAAGTCATCGATGAACAAACGATTATTATGTCCCTACAAGCTATTATGGGTTCTCAAACAAATTTAGCCCTACATTGTCAACGAGCAGTTAAAGAATTTAAACCGAAAATGGACTATGAAATTAAACAACGATTGACGGAAAATCTGCACGCTTTATTAGATAAAGAGCATGGTGTGAAGGAAGAACATTATTTTCTTGCTACATTTTGGAGTTGGG
Source organism: Psychrobacillus psychrotolerans (assembly GCF_900115805.1). GTDB lineage: Bacteria > Bacillota > Bacilli > Bacillales_A > Planococcaceae > Psychrobacillus > Psychrobacillus psychrotolerans. The sequence goes on along the minus strand of NZ_FOXU01000006.1, from coordinate 9,094 downwards.
GCATTTATGGGGTTGCAATGGCATGTGTAGAGGGGAAAGAAACTTTGCATACTGCGGTAAACCGTTTGACAAATATCATTTTAGGCTAGTATATAGAACCATTATAAAACCCCATGTATCAATTATCATCCTTAGTAGGTAAAAGATACAGGGGTTTTCTTATCTGTTAGTCAACTTTCCAAGTAAACGAGCATTATTGTTTTTCATCTTCTTGTTCTCATTATCCAATATAGCTATTCTTCTTAAGGATTCCATTAATTTATCTTTCGAACTTTCACTGAACATCTGTTTTTGTGTGATAACCTTAAATTTTGGTTCTGTTAATTCTTCTACTAATTCCTCACTTGATGTTAAACAAAGAAGAAAAAGAATGTAAAACAACAGTGTTCACATACCTTCATACATGTTCTTTTTCTTGGCTATATCCAAATTTATTGCATTTCTTATTTCACTAAAGCACCCTTTAGCTTAATAAGAAGTGTTCAACTAAAATCATAAGTACCTCCAGGTAATGTGAATAAATAAAACCCGTTATCTCCACTTAATGTCCATCCTTCAAAATAAGTACTGTCGTGAAACAACTCAAGATAAATGTTGCCTTCAAATTCCACAACTAAATCAGATATATTTTCAAAATGTAAGATATTCACTATTTTCTTTTCCATAAGAATCCCCTTAACATTTTTATGCGAGAATTTGTCGGAGGATTGGATACAGTCTGTATAACCAATCATAATCTCATTAGAAACTAGTAATCTCCAAGGGCATTCAATGATTAAACCAGCCGTATCAAAAGTCATCCCTAAAGGTACGTTCTTTTCTGTGTTGACCTCAGTAACCTTCTGACCAATAAAATATTTAAAATCTATATTACTTAGTTTTTTATACATGCACATTCCTACCTTTATCGAAATTCACCTATTTATAGTGTAATGCAATCCACCTTGTTTAAATACTTTCTTATTAAACTAAAGCACCCGTTAGCTTAATAAGCTGTTTTGTGTTTTAACAGACCTTTTTATAAAAAATAAGGGTTGTGTTATCGTTTAATTTCTTGCTAATTCCTGTTTTGCTATAACCCATTTTTTCGTATAAATAACAATTTCGTTCTTCCTCTAATATTGTAGCTAATTCCCACGTGGTTGCTTGAGGGAACATACACTCAATTAAATTTATAACCTTCTGAGCTATTCCTTTTCCTTGGTGAGTAGGCAAAATAAACATCGGACTAATCCAAAATTGTACTTCTTCTCTCCAAAAAATACAGATAGCTCCCACAAGGGTATTGTCAGCTAATATCTTATAAAAACTACCATTGTGTTGATTTATTCTCGATATTACTCTTTCGATAGTTTCATTTGCTGGGTTTGTTTCGTAATCCTCATACTTATTCAACAAAGGCATAAAGGCTTTAACCTGAATATCAAAAATAGCTTGTGCATCATTTTCAATTGCTTTTTCCAATCTAAGTTCCATTAATTTCACCTTCTTTATATTTATATTCTGAACTATTCAACAAGAATTAATTTTTTCCTTCTTAAACTAAACTGCCGCTTTAGTTCAATAAGAAAAAGGCTTTACCCCTTCTTGAAGTAAAGCACCCGTTTGTTGAGTAACATTTCTTATTTAAGTATTTTGCTTAATCACTTCTTCTACGTAAGTAAGGAGATCATTGTATGGGGAGTTCCCTTTCAAAAATTGCGATACCACATTCAAAGGTAATATCACCATATCCCTCTTTTTAGAATAAAGAACACTCTGTGTTTTGCTATCACTTAACTCTTCATCAAGACTGGGAGAGTAATTACGTACAGAATCAGACTCATACCAGTAAAAGTCTTGATTAATATAATTTTTGATAACCTCACCAATATACGCACCTATTCGAACCACAAAATTATCAAAATGCTTATTTAATAGTTCAGTACCAAAATCCGTATTTATTAATCTTTTTGCATACATATCAATATAACGAATGCTCTCAATAGTGAAGTCTAAATTTCTTTTAGTTAGGTTCTCTTTATCCCAGGAATCATCTGATACATCCCGATACATTAATTTTGCAATGCCTTTTAAATCATCTTTTTTTAATTTTGCTATATTTAAAAAACTAAACATAAGATGCGATTTCTCCTTTATCAATTGTCTACGAGTATAGCTATAATAATTATATCTCTTATTCCGCTAACCTGCTGCTTTAGTTCAATAAGAAAAAAGGCTTTACTCCTTCTTGAAGTAAAGCACTCGTTAGTGGAATGAGAAACAAAAGCCGCCAACCAATAGTTAGCTTCAGTTCTTGTTTAAAAGTTCCTCGGTAAGCTCCGACACTTAAAATACTTGACGTAATTCAATCTGACCTTCCCCATGTCCTTGCGGGTCCGGCATCCGCATGGCCCACTCGATGGCTTCTTCTCTCGACTTCACATCAATCAGAATGAACCCGGCAATCAATTCTTTCGTTTCCTTAAATGGGCCATCCGTAACCACCGGCTTTTCCCCTGGAAACGCAAGGCGAATCCCATTTGAACTTGGATGAAGTCCTTTAGCCATAACACGTACGCCAGCCTTAACTAAATCCTCATTGTACTGATCCATAGCTTCCATGAGATCGGGGCTCGGGAGGTTTCCGGCTTCCGAATTCTTCGAGGCTTTGACAATCAACATAAACAGCATAAAAAATTTCCTCCTTCTTTTTTAGAGGTGAAAATTGACCTCTTTGTACATACAACGAATCTGCATCTTCAAAATCGACAATATTTTGCTTCCATATCTCACCTATTTATTTTCGTGTTAAATACAAAAAATCCTTTTTCTTCTTCTACTAACCTGCCGTTTTAGATGAACAAGCACTTTACTAAAGCAACCGTTAGTGGAAGAAGAAACAGAAAGGTAATCTTCCATAATCGTGCCCGATTGTGGAATAACTTTATCTACTATACGATGTCCAAATTCTATATATATCTTTACCTTCTACCCCAATCTTATCTCTATGCATTGTAACATTTACATTCGTGTATCCGGCCCATTGTGGTATTAGTTCCGTTAAACAATCAATTACCTTTACATCAGGAGTTGCATAACCGATATTTTCTTTTCTCAAAAAGCCATTTGAGAAATCTTGATATAATGAGTCCGTCCATTCATAAACTTCAAACTGAGAATCAAAAATCCGTTCATCTTCTTGATATTGTCCGTTAACCCAGTATATTTCCATAACAATGCCTCCTCCTAATGAATGTAACGTTCCATAACACCATGTCCTATAAAGACAAAGACACTTTCCTAGTTTTCCGGGAAAGCCCGGATTGTGGTTGACTAAAGCACCCGTTAGTTAAACAACATTATATTTTTAAAATTTGAGATTCTATTTTGACATGTATTCTAAAAACTTTTATTTAAAATTAGAATGTAATTCTAAGTTCTAAGTGTGATTTCATCACACTATAACTCGCTTTGAACCAACAGTACTTTTTCATTTTATAAACTGTTTTAAAAATGGCTCAATACCCGGATAGCTTTCATCCAGTATGATGCGGTGTACTTGCATAGCGTCGACGATATTGTGCGTCGATAACTGACTTAGCGCTATCGCTAAACAGCTTAGAGCCGGCATTTCTTCAACTTGATTCGTTCTTGACTTCAATAATACCATTACTTTAAAATACTGTTCTTCCTCGGCTAAGGTAAGCACGGTATCATCTATTTTTTTCTCTTGTACGAGAATCTGTAGAGCTAGGAGCAAGCACCTTTTTTGCGCCTGCAATTTTGCCTCAGTTATTATGGGATTAACATGGACGTTACTCATTTCTCCAAACTGTATCGCACTGCCGCAATGCGTACAAACTGCCGTATAGTTTGCTTGGATGCCGGCATACATCTCGGGTTCTACCTCATTTTTGTACGTCACATATGGAATAAATACATCATGCTCGCAGAAAAGACAATTAATAGGTCGGTCCAAAATAGCGATGTGACTTTCCTCAAGGTTTAAATCTTTTGCCATATCTAATCTACCTGTTTGCAAACGATATTCGTTTCCATACCTTTCGTCAGTTGTTGGAACTGCTGGATATTATAACAGTCGTTGCAAGTGAAAGACTGTAGTACCAATTGCTCCGGAGGATCTTCATTAAACGGGTCCACATCAACATTTGGTGACACTATATCAAGATATACTTCCCGATGACTAAAAATAGCACTATCGCAGTGGGGGCAGCGTAGCGGTTTGCCTATAATCTGTACTTCGTAATTACTATGTTTTCTGTCCAATTTACGACATCCTCCCTTTTTTAAGTTTCGATAATATCCAAATCCCGCCCTCTGATTAACAACTGACTATACATACCTCTTCTTCAACTAGTCGAGTAGAAGAGAACCTCTCTACCTTGCGGTAGATTGTGTTCTTCCCCCCTCACAGAACCGTGCTTGCGCTATTCACGCACACGGCTCCTCCAAGTCTTCATTCACAAAATATAGCTAATCTCTTTTCTTAAGTCGTATATATTCACCTTTATTCTTGGTGAAGGTAACGGATATTTATGAAGAAAGAGATTGAATTTATCCCAAGTAAAGGATTTTCTTTGACTTCTTCTGTTGAGCCATTTAAACAGTAAGTATTGGATTTTGTCTTTAAATTGTTGAACACTTGGAGTGTTATCTGTGATGCAATAGTAGTTGTAATAACCTACAAGCGAGCGTTTAAATCTATCCATAATCATATGAATATCATTGTTTCGGTTCTTCTTTATCCATTCCTTCGATTCCTTAAGTTTACCTTGTAGCTTTTTCCTGCTTGATTTCCGTTTCACACGAAAGTATCCAGATTTACTCTTTCCACAGTAGTGTGTAAAACCTAGGAAATCAAAGGTGTCAGGTTTTCCATTTCCCTTTAGTTTTGCATCTTTCTCCGCAAATCTCCCGAAGGGAATAATTTTGGTTTTATCCTCCGCTATTTCTAAGTTAAACTTCTGTAATCTCAGCTTTAATGATTGAAAGAATTCCTGAGCTTCGCTCTTATATTGGAAGCAACAAACAAAGTCATCTGCATAACGAACTATGTATGCTTCTCCTTTACACTGTTTTCTAACTTCCTTCTCAAACCACAGGTCCAGGACATAATGGAGGTATAGATTGGCAAGGACCGGAGATATGACTCCACCTTGCGGTGTGCCTTTATCTGTCTTGTATTTCTTTCCTTCCTCCATGTATCCACCTTTAAGAAACCTACCTATTATTCTTAGTAAGTTAGGGTCAGCGATTCGCAGTTTTAAGAACTCCATCATCCATATGTGGTCAACGTTGTCAAAGAATCCTTTAATATCTACATCTACTATATAATTTACTGATTTCTTTTCAATATAATGATTTAATATTTTCAAAGCATCGTGGCAGTTACGATTTGGGCGGAACCCAAAAGAGCAATCTAGAAAATCATTTTCATAGATGGCATTTAGTATTTTTGTAATGCCTTTCTGTACAATCTTATCTTCATGTTCCGGTATCCCCAATGGTCTTTTCTTGTTGGAGTTAAGCTTCGGAATATACATTCTCCTTACGGGAACAGGATGATAACTTTTACTTTTAAGCCTACTTACTAAATCCTCTATATTTTCCTCTAGTGTTTCACTGTATTGCTCTTTAGTTGTGCCATTAATCCCAGTAGCCTTCTTATTAGGTAATTCAAGATGACACTGAACTAGAGATTGCTTATTTAGTAAATGGACAATAGATGTAAATTTCATTTTAGGATCAGATTTTGCTAATTCTGCTATCCTTAATAGTTTTGTTTCCATTTAATATTCCTACCTCCGAGTGTAGTAAATGTGTCCCTAGTAAGGGTGATAACTTGGTAGCAGCCTTTCCTCCATCGGCATTACCCAACTTCATTGGTACTACGCTGCTATCCGACTCCCTACAACGGCATTTGGTTTCCTTGCTTATTATCACTTGTACACCATACTCTTCTATTAGAAGAGACCGGTAGGGTCTCCCGAGTTGCCGTATCATATCCATGTGTGACGTGCCAAGGTCTCTGACCCCAGAGAGGTTTTATTCTTCTTGCCTTTATCGAAGAATAAAATGTAGCTTTCTACCGCAGTTAAGGCATCAGCCCTCTCGATTTACTAACATTATGGAGCTCAATCCCTTCAACCATTTGGCTTTCGGCCCGCCACCTAACTGTCTACGCTTAAAGGCTAATGTTACCATTAGCCCTCCAAGACTCGCTACGAGTGAATGGCTAGTTCTTTCTCGACGGGAATCCCACCCGCTATATGATACGACCTAGGCTCGGCCGCACAACTGCTTCGTTAGTTTAAGTGTAACATTTCACAATGGAACACCAATATCAAATTAATGTTTTTGACATAAAAATAGACCATCGAAAATGATGGTCATGGTTAACTAAAGCACCTGTTACTTTAAGTGTTCGTTATCTAAAACAGATGATTTTAGTTCAATTCAGGATAACTAAATTGGCTTGTTTCTTAGGTGATACTGTCCCTATATAATAATCTTCTGCTTTCCAGTATCTCTCTTCTAATTTTTTAATGTTATTTTGTGTTACATCACTTTCACGTTTGAATCTTTTATCTTTTGGACAATCCAAGTAAATCATATAATCAAAAAAAGTTCTCCACTCACTTCTTTGCAGAAACACTCCTTCAATTATAATGAGGCAAGTATCAGGTATTTTCACTACCTGTAATTTTTGTCTATCAGAGTAATAATCATAATTTAGCAAGTGTAGTTCCTTGGACACCTTCAGTTCTTTGAACAAGCTGTCTTTTAACAACTCTACATCCCATTGCAAATAGTAATATTCATACCACTCTTCATAATCAGTGTCGTACCGCTTTTTTCTCTCAACAATGTAGTCGTCTATATGAAAAATATAGACAGATATGTTTAATTTTTGAAGATGATGTTCAACTTTTTTTACAAATGTTGTTTTTCCAGAACGACTTAAACCATCTATTCCAAGAATAACTCTTTTACCTTGTTCAATGTTTGAAATTCTATTAAGTATTATAAGAAGGTCGTTATCTTTCAAGTATCTCCCCCCTTAATTATTGCCTTCCTTCTTTTGGTACCCTGCTGCATTGAACAAAAAATTAGATACTTTCTTATCTATTTTTAAAAATAGAGTAGTAAAAGCCACTCCCCCCTTTGTCATTGTCCTCAATGTACAAAACACATTTATTAAAGCCTTCCAACTCTACTGGAGATAATTCCTTTAATTTACTTTCATACAAACTCTATTTACGGAATCGATATTTTAAAGGGCTCCAACTTATATTCCTTCCATTCTATATCTCCATCTCCTCTTTGAATATCAAATTTAGCATAAGGGGTGATTGTTAATTCAGTGACACCATTTTCGACCGGTTCAAATAATTGCTTACCGTACTTCCAACTAATCTCCTTTAATCGTTTGTTAGAAGAATCGACCACCTCAAATTCAAGTTTAACGTCTCTTCCATAATTTTCTTCCTTATATTGGGCATCATACGTAAAGAGAACGCCAGGAGTACCCCATTTAATATCATGTATCTCGTATTTCAAGTTATCTATTTGTTGAGATTTTGCAATATCAATCTTATTTTCATACTGTGCTTTAACTACTTCCTTCCTAAATTCAAATAACTCCTCTTGCTTACCTTCAAAAGTTATACCCAATTCAAGTGTATCAGGGTTAAAACTATAGTAATTAATATTTAGAATTCCAGTCCAATTTGTTGGTGAACTTTCATCCGTTGTAAGTCCATAATTCGATAAAGGCATTCCACCTTTATAATTATGTTTAATGTTAAAATAATCCGACGTTAAAGGTTTTTCAGAATCGACGGAAAAGCTGGCTGTTACCCGGGCATCATCGTAATAGATTTCCCCGAGTGTTATCGTAATCCCGTTGATTGTTTTAGATTCCCCGGAAAACTCACTCAACCCTGCTTCCGAAACATTTTTCAATCCGATATCGCCTAAGTTCTTATATATTTGACCAATTAATGGTATAGAAGAGACGACCTGTGCCATTGTTGGAGACACCGTCGCAGATGCGACTAACAATCCAAAAGCCATAACTGCTGCCCCAATGCCATAACCCCATTTTTTTCTAGCTGACTGTTTTCTCAACTGATGTGACTGGTTCTTTTCAATTGATTGCTTTAATTTTGCCTTTACTCGTGCCTTTTCGACTTCATTTACTTCCATTTCTTCAAAATCTTTATCATCCAGCTTTAGATTATTTAAATGTTCAAAGATATCTTTCATGCAAAAATCCCCCCTAAGTTATTAATAGTCCGTTGTTGTTTTAGTCTTTTCTTTCCACGGTAAATGCGGTTATCGACTGCGGCTTTCGTTAAACCAATATTCTTTGCAATTTCCTCACTTGTCATGTCCAAGAAAAATTTCATCATAAAAATATCTCGGTCAATCTCTTCAAACCCACACATTAACTTTAATAGTTCATTTTTATGTTCAGTAACGAGAACTTCGTTTTCTACAGAAGGACTACTACCTACATCTAAATCATTCGTACCGACTATTTCAACTTCAACACGTTTATTTGCTATCCGATAGGTATCAATTGCTTTAAATTTTGTGACCACACAGAGCCATTTTCGAAAATCATCCGTGTCCCCTTCAAACTGATTTGCGTGATGCCAAATAGTTAAAAAAACATCATTTATACACTCATCAACTAGACCAGGGTTTCCTAATGGTGACAATACTTTATAGGTAATGCCCTTAACTAACGGTAAATATTTATCAACTGCATATTCTAGAGCATCTTCTTTTTGACGTTTAAGCCGCTTAATAAAATTATGGTCGGTAGATTTCATACGATTTGTCTCCTTACTTTTTGTAAAATCCCTCACACTATATACAACGTAATAAATCCACTTTTTTTCTCACATTTAATAAAATTTGATTTCTTTTTCTTAAACTACAACAAAAAGACCTGCCAAATGAACTGACCCAATAAAGTTAGACAAATTATTTAAGCAGCTTCTAAGATCTGCGTTCGGTATTCAACCGGGCTCAGGTCTTTTAATTTTGCCTTCATTCGCTTGTGATTATAATACTCCATATA
>NZ_FOXU01000011.1 GCF_900115805.1 Psychrobacillus psychrotolerans | reverse complement strand
ATCAAACAAAAACTCAATGGGATGAGCCCCATTGAGTATCGCTTAAACTATGAAAAAGCTGCATAATAAGAGTACAACTTTTGGGGTTCATATCATAGCGCGAGCTGAAGACCCTGGACTGAGCATCGCGAGGGAAGCGGCTGAAGCCGTGCCCACGGAAAGCGTCCGCTCGGAGCGGAAATCAACGGCATACCAAAAACCAATGTTCATGGCACATTTTTATATACTTCTTATCTATTAAAAAGCTGTACAGATGAGTGTTCCTCTGCACAGCTTCTTGGTTTGTTATTTTGTAGCTCTTATGGATTGTGCAACTTCATAAATCATATCCTCTTGTCCACCTACCGTTTTTCGGCGACCAAGCTCTACTAAAATGTCTCGCTCATCTACTCCAAACTGCTTTGCGGCTTTTTCAGTATGAAGTAAGAAACTTGAATACACACCAGCATATCCCATCATTAAACTAGACCCACTAATTTCTTGAGGACGTAGCATCATAGGTGCCATGACATCATTAGCAACATCTATAATGTCATATAAATGAACGCCGGTGGCAATATTTAAACGATCTAATACAGCAATGATAGCTTCCGTTTGCGTGTTTCCACTCCCTGCTCCTAGTGCACGTAAAGAACCGTCAATATATGTAGCACCAGCTTCTATGGCCGCTAATGTATTAGCCATCGCTAGCGACAGATTATTATGGGCATGAAAACCAATCTCACAACTAACATGCTCTTTTAAAGCCCGAATCCGCTCTGTTACTTCATGTGGCAATAAATAGCCTGCTGAATCAGTTACATATACGATTTCAGCGCCGTAACTTTCAAATAATTTCGCTTGTTCTATAATTACTTTAGTATCTGCCATATGTGCCATCATTAAAAAGCCTGCTGTTTTCAGACCAAGCTCTCGACTTAGATTAATATGTTGAGCAGCTACATCAGCTTCTGTTACATGTGTCGCCACACGTGCCATTTTAGCACCTACACTTACAGCATTTTGCAAATCACCTTTAACACCAATACCTGGGATTAATAAAACAGCAACTTTTGAAACACTACATTCATCCACTGCTGCCTCAATTAGTTTTAATTCATCCACTGCTGATAGACCGTATTGTAAGCTGGAACCCCCTAAACCATCTCCATGAGAAACTTCAAAGTATTCTATACCCGCCTTATTCAAACCACGAGCAACTGATCGAACTTGCGCTTCTGTATACGAATGTTGCATCGAATGACTACCATCACGTAAAGTAACGTCTAATACATGCACATCTCTCATACACGAATCCCTCCATTTACATGGTTTTTAGCTATCTCATTTGCAACCCGCGCAGCCGCTGCAGTCATAATATCTAAGTTACCAGAGTACTTTGGAAAGAAGTCACCCGCTCCTTCAACTTCTACAAAAATGGATACTTTTTTTCCATCAAAAATGGGTTCGCCTCTTAAACGATAACCCGGAACATATGATTGGACCTCTTTAACCATTTCTTTAACGGACTCAATAATTTCTTGTTCCTTACCTTCTTCGGCTAATAACGCATGCACCGTATCACGCATAATAATAGGTGGTTCCGCTGGATTTAAAATAATGATGGCTTTCCCTTTTTTCGCTCCACCGACTACCTCGATTGCACGTGCAGTTGTATGTGTAAACTCATCAATATTTGCACGTGTTCCAGGACCTGCACTTTTACTCGCTACAGTTGCTATAATTTCTGCATAGTCAACTTGGGTAATACGATTAATGGCATAAACCATCGGTATTGTAGCTTGTCCACCACATGTCACCATGTTGACATTATCTGCTTCAATATGTTGCGTTAAATTTACTGATGGCACAGTAAATGGACCAATCGCAGCAGGGGTTAAATCAATCATCCTTTTTCCAGCTGCTTTGACTACTGCATAGTTTGCCTCATGTGCATATGCACTTGTTGCGTCAAATACAATATCAACTAATTCCATTTGATCACGCAAGCCTTCAATACCATTTTCAATAGTTGTATATCCGCGCTCTTTTGCTCTGCGCAACCCTTCAGAAGCTGAATCGATACCAATCATCACTGACATTTGTAAATAATCACACCGCTCAACCTTATACATTAAATCCGTCCCAATATTACCTGAACCGATAATTCCTACTTTTAATTTTGACATAATGTCACCTCTTTTATGAAAATGCGACACGGACAGTGCCGTACGTTCCGAAATCTGCTTCAAAAGTATCACCTGCTTCAAACGTTACCGCTGCAGTAATAGCTCCCGCTAAAATGAATTGTCCTGCTTTTAATGTAATATCATAATCGCTTAACATATTCGCAAGCCACGCTACAGCTTTTGCTGGATTCCCCATTACTGCACTACTTATACCTTTGTCAAATACTTCACCGTTACGCTTTGCAACCAATTCAATTGTCTCCAACCCTTGTAAATCCACTGCTGTACGCATTTTACCAATAACTGCTCCTGCAGAAGATCCATTATCAGCGACAGTATCTTGAAATTGAAATTGCCAATTTTCTATTCGACTATCAATAATCTCAATTGCGGGTGCAATTGCCTCTGTTGCAGCTATAACATCTTGTTCTGACACATTTGGTCCTTTTAAATCTGCTTTTAAGAAAAAGGCTAGTTCGAATTCAACTTTAGGTTGCAAAAATTGTTGAATATTAATCGGTTCTTCTTCGGTGTACACCATCGTATTTAAAATATGCCCAAAATCAGGCGTCGTCACCTTAAACATATCTTGCATTACTTTACTTGTTAACCCAATCTTCATGCCCACAACTTCGGCTCCTGCTTCTGTTTTATCTTGAATTTGAAGAAGCTGAATACGATAAGCATCGTCAACTGAAATATCAGTTGACGATGTAAATGGGGCAATCGGTTGCTTATTCATTTCAGCTAATCTTAATAATTGTGCTCCTTGCTGAATATCCACCGATGTTTCCCCTCCTTATACTGGCACTGTCTCTAGTGAGCGATATTTCCCTGCATAGAACAATAATGGCTCTCCATCTTGTACACGAATATCGCGAACTTTACCAATAAATAAGGTATGGTCCCCTTCGATATATTCAGTAACTACATCACAACTTACTTGCGCTAGAGCATTTGGTATTACTGGAATATCTGCTAATGTTTCAAAAGTTACTTCACGATCTTCTTTTATTTGTCCTGCAAAAATCATCGACTGTTCCTGCTGATTTGCAGCTAAAATATTGACGGCGAAAATGCCACTTTCTTTGATCCTTGACAGACAACGTGCGTTTCCTCCGATTGAAATTACCACTAATTTCGGATCAAGCGATACGGACATAAATGCATTCGCTGTCATTCCATGTGGCTGTCCTTCATGTAGCGTTGTAATAACTGTCACACCTGTTGCAAATTTCCCCATTGCATCACGGAATAAACGATCTTCCATTTTCCATTCCCCCTACGCTTTAATTGTTGGATTATTTTCCGTTTTGGAATCCATTTGGTCGCCCCAATAAGTAAACCCAATATCCATTTCATCTAATGTCCAGCGAATCGGCTCCCAATCTGGTTCGAATATTAAGTAACCATTTGTAAAGATTTCAAGACGAACGCCACTACCTGGGTCAATGGCATAAATATACATAGCTTGAGAAATCCCATGTTTTCCAGGTCCTTTAAAGTAAATGCCGTTTTCTTTTAAAATATCTGCTGCGCGCAACAAATCTTGCGCATTATCTAACCAATATGCAATATGATGCACTTCATGTGTAGATGGTGCGTTCGGGTCAAAACTGACGGCAATATCATGTACAAGTGGAGTTACACTCATCCATGCTCCTAAGTAGCTACCATCTGGAGCTTCAATATATTCACGTAAATTAAAGCCCATTTGTTCTTGTAAAAAGTCGGCAAACTCTTTAGTAGGTAAGGAAGATAATAAATTTACGTGGTCAATACGTCTTGGTGATACCCCACGATTCCATGAGCGATGCGTTTGGTTTTTTAGTACCGAACGCGTTTCAGCTGATGCTAATGTTTTTTCCATTTCAAAGTAAATTTCGAACGTATGCTGACTCGGTGTTTTGAAGCGGAATGCTTTTCCTTGCCCAGCTTCTGTACCTGGTTCAACCCATTCAATTTCCGTACCGTTAGCTTTTAAAGATTCCGCAAATGCATCAACGTCTTCTTTACGCTTTGTACGCCAGGCAATATGATCTAAGCAAGATTCCTCTCCCGCACGAATTGATAATGTATGATGTTCAAAATCTCCCCATGCACGTAGGTAGTGAACCCCGTTTACTACTTCTGTTTCTTCTAAACCAATTACTTCTTTAAAGAACCATAATGATTTTACTAGGTCTGTACTCACTAATCCAAAATGTCCTAGTTTTGAAATTTCTGGTTTCATATGCTATACCTCTCCTTTTAACGTTAGTTATCTTGCTTCGATTGTAATATTATTTAACTCTTTATCTTGCACACTATCGCCCCAATATGTGTTTCCTACAGTTAACTGTTCGTCGCGTGTCCACTCAATTGGCTCCCAATCCGGTTCGAATATTAAATAGCCGCCTGTGAACAGTTCTACACGACATCCACTTCCTGGATCCATTACATATAAATAAATTGCTTGCGATATACCATGTTTACCTGGACCAATAAATGGAATACCTTGCTCTCTTAAAATGTCTGCTGCTCGTAAAATATCTTGTGAATTGTCTAACCAATAAGAAAGATGATGTAGACGTGCTTTTGATGGTAAAGCTGACTTTTGTACTAGTGCAACATCATGCACAAGAGATGTTACACTCATCCAGCCAGCTAAAATGCCTTCATCCCCTTTTACATATTCACGCAAGTTAAAGCCTAATGTATCTAGTAAGAAATCAAATGTATGATTAGCATTTGTAGATGTATGAATGTTCACATGGTCAATACGACGTGGCGATATACCTTTTCTATGTGCTTGATATACTTGGTTTTTTAAAATAGATTTGTATTCTGATGCAGCTTCAGGTTTATCTACATCATAATAAAACTCAAATGTATGACCGCTTGGCAATTGAAAACGAATCGTATTTCCAATACCAGGTGTTGAACCCATTGGAAATTCTTCCACTACTACGTTTGCTTCTTGCAGAAGTTTCTTAAATCCTAAAACACAATCTTTAGTTTTCGTCCTCCACCCAATCCATTTTACATATGAGTCCTCACCTTGTTCGATGCTTAACGTATGGTGCTGGAAGTCACCCCATGCCCGCAAATAATGTACTCCGTCGATTTCTGTTGTTTCTTCTAAACCAATGACTTCTTTAAAAAACTTTAAGGACTGATCCAAGTCTGTACTAACTAATGCTACATGCCCTAATTTTGCAATTTCCGGTTTCCCCATTCTCAACCCTCCGCTAACTAGCTAATGTCTAACTCTCTGAACTTATATTTATCATATAAAAAGAAAGCGGTTTCAGTTAGAGCTCTTTTTATCTATAAATCCATTTTTTTTAAACAATTTTTATTGAATTTCTTTGCATGACAGGCACTACAAATTGTTCAATACCTACACTATGTATAGGAACTTCTAATAAATAGCCTGCCATAGGCTCATTAGTTGTAGCAGCCTGTGATATTGGATCCCTAGCTGTTGTAATATAAAGCATATCTAAATTCTCCCCACCGATGACGCAAGATGTAACATGCGTAACGGGCAATAGAATTTCATCTAAAATTTGCATCGTTGTTGGATTTAAACAAATTATGCGCGTTGGCTTTTTACTTTTTTTAGCGATAAGCCCTCCCTGATACAATGCCATCCATAAGTTACCTTGGGCATCAATCGTCATTCCACCTGGAAACCCTTCTAACATTTCAGATGTGTAGACTACGCGTTGAAATTCTAATATACCTTCCTCCAAAAACTTATATTCAAAAATAGATTGTTTAGCTGAATCGATATGAAAGAATGTATTTGTTTCTGTTTGCCAAGCTAAACCATTTGATGATGCAATATTTTCAAGCAATATTTGTATTTCCCCATTTGGGCTAATACGATATAACTTTGAATTATGAAAAGGATAATCGGACATCGCAGTCGGTGCTGTTTCTCTAAACTTTTTAAAAAATCCATCTGATGAACCAACCCATATGTAACCGTCAGGACCACATTTCGCATCATTTAAATAATGCATTGTACTTAATCCAGTAGGGAAGGTGAAAGGCTTTTTAGTCCCCATTTTAAAGTTAATTTTGTATAAACCATCTTTATACACACCGATAAATTCTCCGTCTTCTATTGGCACGATTGCTGCAATAGGGCCCATAGCATCATAAACATGTTCTTCTTCGGATGTAGGATAGTATGTAATAATTTTTTGTGCGCTAATATCTAACCATATGACACCGAACTGCTTATGCCAGATAGGATTAACTGCAAAATCAGCTTCATAATGACCACATCTTTTCATCTTTTTACCTCCTAAAAATGTTGATAAGAAAAACCGGGCAATAAACACCCGGTCCTTCAATAAAAAAGGCGTAGATTGGCCATTGATTTCCGCTCCAAGCGGATGCTTTCTTATCTTTTTAAAAAAAGAGAAAAGTCTTAAACCTTTTCTCTTCACGTTTAGCTATATTTAATTTTTATGCAAAATACGTATTCGGCTCCAGATCGCAAAGAATTCGTCCATGTGTTTCTAGGAGTGAACTCGGTGTTATAAATGCGTGTAAGTGCATCGTTATGAAGTCTCGGTAGAATGCTTGGAATACATTGCTGTTGTATGCAAACACTGAACCCGCTCCAGCAAGCATCAAATCAAAGGATTCTTTACATAATTGATTGGCAAAACCGAATTCAGCTTTCATACGAATGCTTTCTTTTTGACTGAATACTTTTCCTTCATGAGAATATCCGTCGAGTTTATTAAGCACATCGATAAACATTAAACGGGCTGCCTCAATTTTCATTTCCGCTTCTGCAATTTGTAAATGCGTAATTGGTGCCTCGCTCATTTTCTGATAGAAGGTATTGCCAATACCCGCCTTCATGACGCGCTCCATGTGTAAATCGAACCCACCTAGAGCAAGCCCTAAAGTTGGTGCTACAATGGATAATGTTAGCGATGGAACAAATGGTGTCCGGTATAGCGGCTCATCTTTTAGTTCATCTATAATATAATGACCTTGGACCGCTAAACGATCTAGTGATACCCGATGGTCTGGGATAAATACATTTTCCATCACGATACTATTACTACCTGAACCTTTTAACCCCACTACATCCCAGTCATCTAAAACAGTGACATCTTGACGTGGAACGATGAAAATAGCCATTTCTTGTCCACCTTTACCATCATCAACAGGTGCACCCGAATAAAACCAATCTGCGTAAGGAGATCCAGATACGAATGGCCACTGTGCTTTTTTGACTAAGTAGCCTCCCTCGACACGCTCTAAATCGATATGAACTGGTTTGAAGTTTCCAGCTAGAATCACATCATTATCGCGATTTTCTCCAAAGATTTCAGTTAAGGCTTTTCGACCGAAAGCGTAAGAAACCATATAGTCTCGAATGTTACTTAAAGTTACAAACCACCCAGCTGAACCATTCCCACGTGAAATTTCTGTTACCACTTCAAAATAAGTACGCATATCTGTTTGAAAACCACCGAACATTTTTGGTCGTAGTACTTTTAATAATCCTTTATCACGAATCATTTGAACAATTTCATCAGGTATTTTACTCGTTTGATCGATTTCTAAAGTCGCATCTCGTAAAACTTTTTGCATTGATCGTGCGTTTTCAATCAGCATTTCGCGTACTTCAGTTTGTTGAACTGTTGTTTGTGTCATAAGTGCCACACTCCTTTTTATTGTGCATCATAGAAGATCAAGTAATCAGCCAAATATTTTTAACATGAATATATTAACTTACGCTTTCACAGGTTCTGATTTTAAGGGAACACTTTTTTGAAAGAAATGTTTTGTTGCATGTAAAAACTCTTCACGTTGTTCAATCATTGCCCAGTGACCACATTTTTTAAATACATGCAATTCACAATTTGGTAAGTGATCTAATGCATACAAACTACTTTGTAACGGAACAAAACGATCAAAATACCCATGAATTAAACAAAACTCATTTTGCATACGTTCGAAGGCTGTTTGAGGAATTAACATATCAGTTAAGCTAGATTTAGTGAAATTTTCCCGATATGAACGATAAATTTCTGGGCGTTGGAACATTTCAAAACGCTCTTCTACCACATCATCAACAAAGTCTTTCATACTCTCAATGTCATACACAAACCACGATAATAAGTTGCGTAAGTTTTCTTTTGTAGGATCTAAATGGAAGTTAGCTAACTTCATTAGCTCAACTGTTGGCTCTTTTAATAACACACCGGCACCCATTAATACATTTTTCGGGAATCGCTCTGGGGCTGCCATATTTAAATACATTGCAATTACGCCACCTAGAGAGTTTCCTACTAAATGAGCTTTTTCAATTTTTAATGTATCCATTAAATCTAAAACTTGTTTTACACGTTTTGACATCCATTGGACGCCATTTTCTGGATATTCAGTTGGATGATCAGTATCACCAAACCCTAGTAAATCTGGTGCTACAACATGATAATCTTTCGCGTAATCTTCAATCACATGTTGCCAATTCGCTTTTGCTCCAGCTCCTGGCCCTGACCCATGCAATAAAATCACCGTTTCTTTATTTCCTTTACCAGATTCATAGATAAATGTTCCAAAATCCCCTGTTTGTACTTTATGTGCTTCTAAAGCCATACAAATTCCCCCTTATTTCACTTGATATTCTGCTTGAACATATTTCGCTGCTTGGCTGCCGGCAATTTTACCGAATACAGAACCTGATGTAAGGCCAGCACCCCCTGGATAATTGTCATAATATATACCACCTACAATTTCACCAGCTGCATATAAGCCTTCGATTGGAGTTGTATCTTCATGTAATACTTGTGCTTTTTTCGTAATGTGTAGACCCCCGTAGGTAAACGTAATGCCGCAACCAATGGCGTATGCTACAAATGGTCCTTCATTAATCGGGAGGGCCCAGTTTGATTTTGGTACTCTTAAGCCTTCTGTACCTTTACCATCTAACATATTCGGATCAAATGGGACATCCATTACCGCTTTGTTGAAGTTTTCTACTTCTGTCAAAAAGCCCTCGTGGTCTACATCACCCATCAGTTCCACAAGTTCTTCTAATGTGTTGGCTACTACCTTTGAGACAGAGCGACCTTCATATTCTTCTCTTAAAAAGCGTTTGCCTTTTGTATCAAACACTTGCCATGCATATTGCCCAGGTTGCTTTAAAATTTCTTTTCCGATTTTGGCATACGTATAATTCCGGAAATCCTCACCTTCATCGATAAAGCGTTTACCTTCTTTATTTATAAGAATGCCAAAGGGGTAGCTTAATTTTTGAAAGCCTTCTTTGAAATTCGGCAAATACCGATCGCCACCAACTGCATGTGCACCAGACCAATTGCCAATCGTTCTTGCTCCCACATCGATGGCCATTTTTAAACCTGTTCCTGTATTAAACTTGCACCCGCGCGTATGAACGCTATCCCAACCAGGTCCTAAGTACTTTGTACGCATTTCTACATTCGCATGAAAGCCACCACTTGCAAGTACAACCGATTTACATTGAATATATGCATCTTGTTTTTGCTCACGAATATAAATTCCCTGAATTCGTTTATTCGCTATATCCAACTTAACGCCAGAGGTATTATATAAAATTCGAACACCCAATCGAATTGCCTCCTGATGAAGGGCATCTACTAGCCCTTTTCCTCCACCAACTGCTTCTAATACCATGCCGCCCCAAAATTTGAATATTCCATTTATTTTAAAGGCTTGACGTCCATAAATAGGAATCCATTTCACTTGGTGAGAGGTTAACCACTGCATTACTTTGTAGCTTTCTTTTGCCAAGATATTAGCTAAATCATAGTCTGTTCGATAATTGGAGAGGCGACTCACATCTTCAAAAAATTGCTCTTTTGTATAATCTCCAAAGTCTGTCATGGAAAATTCCTCATCGGTCATCTCTGGCAAAAGTGCTCTAACTTCTTCACCATTGTTATAAGCAAAACGCATTGAACCATGAGTGTATGTGGTGTTGCCACCTTTTTCCTCCTCTGAGGAAATTTCTAAAACTATGACCTCACTCCCTTGTTCCGCAGCAGCAATGGCTGCGCACATGGCTGCATTGCCTGCACCTACTACGACTACATCTGCTGCCCATGCTTGTGACATCAGGACATCTCCTTTTTGAAAGCGCTTTAAATTTTAAAGTCTTTATATTAACCTATTAAAAAATTGTTGAATTAAATAATTAAATTCATCTTTTTTCTCAATTTGAGTCCAGTGACCACATCGGCTAAAAACATGCAGCTGTGCATTTCCCAAATGTTCTAATAAATAGTAACTGGATTCAATCGAGCATACTTTGTCATCTCGACCATGTACCAGTAAAATTGGATGTTGCAGTCTATTTAATGCGACTGTTGGAATCGGTACCGCTGCCGTAGCAAAAATAGAATTATTCGAACGTTTGACTTCTTCTCTCATTGCATTTTCAAATCTTGGCTTCGTCACTTCATCAATGACTGGTTGCATTGCCTCTTTATCATATACAAACCATCCCATAATCTGCTGGAGGCGTTTTTCAGATGGGCTATCATAAAAGTTTTTAGCACGTGCCAGCTCTAAACTTAACTTTGTATTTGGCGTTCCTCCTGGTCCCATTAATACAATGCGATCAAAGCGCTCTGGATATTCAACAGCTAATTCTAAAGCGATTGAGCACCCTAATGAGTTGCCAACAATATGAACTTTTTCTAATTTGTAATAATCCATAATTTCTATCACTTGTTCCATCCAGCAGTCCATCCATGCTTGACGGTTTTTTAACGGTACGTCTGGATGATCGCTTTGAGCAAAACCATATAGATCTGGAGCTAAACAATGAAACTGTGACCCACAATCATTTAACGCATATTTCCAGTTTGCAATGGAGGTTACTCCTGGTCCTGATCCATGTAAAAATATAATCGTTTCTGGATGTTGTTGACCTGATTCATTCATCCATGTGGTGTATTTGCCTGTTGTTATTCTTTGTGATTTAACAGTTACTTCTGTCGTTACTTGCATATATATACCTCCCCTTTATGCTTCAATTGTTGGAAGAATGAGCTCATTCCCTGTAATGCTATCGCCCCAAAATGTATTGCCAAGTTTACGCTCTTCTGGTCTCCATACAACTGTTTCCCAGTCCGGCTCAAAGATTAAATAGCCACCTGTAAAGAGTTCTACACGACATCCACTGCCTGGATCAATGACATATAAATAAGTAGCTTGTGAAATACTATGTTTACCTGGTCCGATAAATTGTAGTTTAGATTCTTTTAGAATATCTGCTGCTCGTAAAATATCTCCTACATCATCTAACCAGTATGAAATATGGTGGAATCTTGCGGTCGTTTCTAACTTTTTATGTGTTACCAAAGCGATATCATGAACAAGTTCCGTTACACTCATCCATCCTGCTAGTAATGCACCATCTTCTTCTTGAATGCATTCATTAATGCGGAATCCTAGTTCATCTACAAAAAATGCATACACGCTTTTTGCATCAGCACTTGTATGAATATTGATGTGATCCAAACGTCTAGGTGAAATTCCCTTGGCCCAAGATTTATATGTTTGATTTTTAAGAACCGATTTGCGGGAATCCTCTACTTGAGGACGCTGGATATCATAATATAATTCAATACGATGACCAGATGGTGCAGTAAATCGAATTGCTTCTCCAATACCAGCTGTTGTCCAAGCAGGTACATTTTCTATTTCATAGCCTTTTGCAGATAACTGCTGTTCGAATAATTCCACGTCTTCTTTTCTTTTTGTGCGTAAACCAAAATGTGTCACCTTTCCAGTTTCACCAGGGCTAAGAACTAAACTGTGATGTTCAAAGTCACCCCAAGCGCGAAAATAATAACTATCGCCGATTTTGTTAGTACATTCCAGTCCTATTACTTCTTGAAAAAAGTTAACGGATGTCTCCATATCTGAGGTTTGCAATGACACATAACCTAACTTCGCAATTTTTGGATTCATTCACTAACTAACTCCTTTCTTTCTTTAATGCTATTTTAATAGAAGTAGATTCTTCAAAACTATGGAAAAAACAGTTGAAAAACAAATCATTCTTCATTGGTTTTTACTTAATAGCGAATTGCATTTGGCTCTAGCCCTACTAATAATCGACCATAATTTTCACGTGTTATAACAGGAGATAAAGAACGATGAGAATGCATCGTCATAAAATCACGAATTAACCGTTGCATTGGACTTTGGTCGTATACAAAACCTGAACCACTAGCAGCAAGTAACTCATCCATCGCTTCTTTTAATAATTCGTTCGCATAACCGATATCTGTTAGCGCTTTCAAACGAAGCTCTTTTGGCATAATTTCTTGCTTATCTGCCCACTCATCCATACTTTTAGCTAAATTCATTAAGTACATTTCAGCTGTTTCCACTTTTATTGTTGCTGTTGCAAATAATGTATGTGTGCTTGCTGCATCTTTAATCATCTTCACGCCCATATGCACAGCTGTACGATAAGGCAATCCCTTTTTAAAGTTCTCAAGCATTTCTTGCACAACCCCTAATGCCGGTAAGCCTAGCGAAAGAATTAATGCTGGGAATAAAGCGGTACTATATAAAGGAATATCGCGTAAATGTGATGATTTGAAATCTCCGTTTAATACATCGAGATAAGACGTCACACGATTTTCTGGTACAAAGACATTTTTCATACGAACAGCATTACTCCCGGTGCCTCTTAAGCCAAGTGTGTACCAATCATCTTCAATTTCGAGTTTGCTAAATGGGACGGTCATTAACAGTTGCTCCAAAATTTCTCCGTTTTCATCTTTTATATACATGCCAAAGTAACCCCATGTAGCATGCAATGATCCTGAACAAAACATCCAGTGACCTTCTTCGATTAAATAGCCCCCATCTACCTTTTGTACTTTGCATTCTCGAGGCTCGTATACCCCTGCAAAGAGAACATCTTCTGGGTCTTGACCGAAGATTTCTTCATGCGCTTCTTCATTAAATGATTCAGCTACCATTAATTCACGAATGGCACATAATGAAGCAATCCATCCCGTAGAAGCACATGCCTTTGAAATCTCAACAATTACCCTTGCATATGTTTCTACACTTAACTGCAAACCACCATATCGTTTGGGACGTAAGATTTTTATGATACCTGTATCTTTCAATTCTTGAATAGTTTCTTCTGGAATACGTCGTAACTCCTCCGTTATTTTTGCACGCCCACGTATTTTTTCTGCTAGTACTTTTGCTTCATCAATAATCGCAAGCTCATTTTTTGTCAGTACATCTGGCATCGTATTCACTCCTATCTTGTAAGATACGTTAAATGTAACGAAACAAAATTTTGAATTGTACAATGAAAATCGTTGAATTTTAAACTTCAATACCAACAAAAAATACTCAAAATACAGAAATAGTTAATTTTCACTCAATTCGCGCTACCCTTTTCTAAATTTTCTGATAAAATACCCTTAATAACACATTTTTCCCTGTAAAGAATTTACGAAAAGAGGCGAACAAATGACTTTACCAACGTTTGACAAAGAGCTGTATACAACATCAAATTCATTTGGCTTATTACGTAAAGAACTTATCGAGCATTTAGGATATGATCATGCAAAAACCTTTTTATTAAGGTATGGATGGAATTTGGGTGTAGCCCATGCAAAAGAAGTAGACCGCATGCAACTTGGGTTACGTAAAAAGTTAGATTCTGCTTCCTCTTATCACCTAAATACCGGACAAATTACGGATTTAGTAACCGAAAGAGTACTACACTTAGATGACCACGATAATATTAAAGAGATTTATGCAAAAGGAGTTTGGATTAATTCATATGAAGCTTCAGAACATTTACAGCATTTCGGAGTGAGTGAAAAGGTTGCTTGTCACACATTGGCTGGATATGCAAGCGGTTTCACTTCTTATTTAACAAAAAAAGAGATATATATTATTGAAGTAACGTGTCGAGCACGGGGAGATGCGGAATGTGCGTTTGAAATGAAGGCACTAGAGGATTGGGATAAAGAAACACAATCATATGTAATTAAAATGAATCACTCTCGTATGATTGATGAATTAAATACAACTTATGAACAGCTTTATCAAGAAAAGCGCTTAACGGAACTAGTGTCCATATTTCATAACAATTTAACAAAAGGACTTACACAAGGAATGAAATTGGAGCAATTATTAGAAACCATTTATGAAACGCTTGGTACTCCAGTTATCTTGCAAGATTTAAACTTAAATTCATACATGACCGCTGGCATTACTCTAGAAGAATTAGATAATTTATACGACGATTTCGCCAAGCAGGTTGGTCAAACCCGTTCAGGCAAGCTTTTGTTGAAACCAATTGAACCCGAACATCCTTTACAAATAGACGGACAAAAGCATACGAGACTCGTTTGTCCCATTACAGTCCATCATCAAGTGATTGGTTATATTGCATTTATTTATCCAACACAGACAAAGGAGTTAGAATTTGAGCGGGACTTTATCCAACGAGCAGCAACCGTATGCTCTCTTCATTATTTAAATGAGAAGTCTAGTTTAGAGGCTATTGAGAATATGAAAGCTTACTTTTTTGAACAGCTATTGCAAAAGCAATATACATCAAAATCTAGTATGAATTATCGTAGCTACTTAATGGAAATAGATTTAAATCAAGCATTTTTTATAGGAAACGTTAAAATCCTCAAAAATAACATGCAGATTAAAGAGCAACAAATACTATCAAAAGTCATCCAAACATTTACAATCTATTTGGAAATGCATAAAATACCTATTTTCATCACCTCATTTCAAGATGAAATAATTTTTTTAATGCAAAAACAACCAAATACATTGGAAATTGCAGAAAGTATAATAAAGCATTTACAGCGTTCCTTCAAAATTTACGATTTTAGAATTGGGATTAGTCGTACCATCCAAGATATTGAAGATATTCCCGAAGCACATCAGCAATCGATTATTGCTTTAAATATAGATAAAAAGCAATCAATTGTCTTATTTGAAAATACTAGTATCATTAGCTCGATTATCAATTCACATAACAAAGCTTCGATTGTTCAATTAGCAAAGCATGAGTTAAAGGCAATTTTAGAGTTAAAAGAAGCAAAAAAAGTTGAATTTTTAAAAACACTCTATATATTTTTAAAGAATAATGGTAATTTACAGCAGACGATGTTTGATTTAAGTTTATCTATGAGTGGCTTAGTATATCGCATTCAAAAACTCGAAGATTTATTAAACAAAAATTTACGGAATTCTAAGGATTCTTTCGAATTAATGTTCTGTATTGAAGCATTAGAAATACTAGGCGAGGTTGAAATCGAATAATTTTTTACAACTTACGCTTTTTAGAGGCGTAGGTTTTTTTTGAGAAAATAATGGTATCTCAATAAATTCTTATGAAAGCAAACGTTGTTTTTAAACAAAGTTTATCTATTTATATCAAAATCAAAAATGCTACGATTTTACTAACTTGAAAGAAAGGGGAATAAAATGAAAACGCTTTCTTAACTAGAGATTTCAGAGATATGTACCACTCTCTAAAGTAAGAAGTGTCCATAAAAATAAGTAATCATTGTTCCATTCTATCCATTTCTGATGCTAGACAGTTTTTAGGAAATTACTACTAATAAGAGGAGGTAACATTATTTTTCCAACAAAGAGTAAAGGCTTTTTAAAGTTTCTGATTGTCATTATCGCATTCCAAGATGTAGCAGCTGGTGTAGCAGGATCTATTATGGCGGATTTAATTGAAGCTTTCCCTGAGTATGCACCATCAACTGTTATGTTAATTGCAACTATTCCTGGACTATTTATGATTTTCCCTTCCTTATTTTACGGTAAACTCTCGACTAAGTTCACATCCCGTAGTTTACTATTTGCTGGTTTAATATTCTTTATGATTGGTGGTATTATGCCATTCTTCCTTGATAATTTATTTTTAATTATTCTTTTCCGAGGATTATTAGGACTTGGTGTAGGGATTACATTACCATTATCGATTGATATTATTACTAGGTTCTTCGAGGATCGTGAGCGCGACTTCTTAATTGGATTCGGTACATCCACGATCGCTTGTGTCGGAGCTATTTTCTTCCAACTTGGTGGTGGTATGTTAGCAGACAACTTTGGTTGGCAATATGGTTTCTTAGTTTATTTATTCCCTATTTGGATTTTAGCAATTACGTTTCTTTATTTACCAGAACCAGCAAAGAAAGTTGCAGTTCATGCTTCTTTGAAAGAGACATTATTCACTGCACCTAAAACGGTATATGGTTTTACTATTGGTCAAGTCTTTTTCTCCATGCTAGTTTTTGGATATGTGACAAACATATCTATTCTTATCCAATCAGAAGGATTAGGAAGCGCCACGGAAGCAGGCCTAGCAATATCCTTATTCACTTTTGGGACATTAATTATTGGTATGTTCTTCTCTAGAATTCGTGCACTCATGCCTATCCAAAACGTACCTCTAGCTATTTTATTAACTGGCGGCGGAATACTTGGGTGTTATTTATCAAATGGCTTAACAATGATATTTGTCGCTAGTTTTATTGGTGGAATCGGCCTAGGATTAGCACTTCCAGGAGTTTTTGCACGAATATCCGAATTATCCAATGAGAAAAAAGGCATTTCATTTGTTGGATTCATAGTAGCTGCACAAGGTCTTGGCGGTTTATTAAGCCCCCTTTTTTACCAGACCATTTTAAATATTACAGGCTTTGAAGGTGGGCGCACTACATTATTGTTTGCTTCACTCGGTTTGACAGGTTTAGCGATTGTATGGTCAATTATTTTAATAATGAGCAATTCAAAGTCACATGCAAAAGATCCCCATGCTCCTGCCCTATAAAAAAACAATACAACTAAAGGGTGTACAAAAAACTAGGAGTCTTATGCTTCTAGTTTTTTTAATACCTTTTATTATTTACATCCTCTCTAAGATATCTCTTTTTAATTTTCAATGACTTTTAGCAGTTTTCCTTGGAAAATTCAGCAGGCTTTTATTGTATTTTTAGAGTCCACTTTCTTCCTATAATGAAACATACTAAATAAAAGGAGGATTCAAAATGGGGACACGTTTATTACGTTTTGAATATGATCGACAAGAATGTTGGGGAATTTATGAAGAAGATTTACGCCTTATAGAGGGAACGTTTCCAACGCTTCGGAGCATATTAACAGATGGACATTCGCAAATTACAAGGGCTAAAACAGAAGGTATTATTATCTCTATGGAAGAAATCACTCTTTTATCACCTATTACACATGACGGGAATATCTATTGCCAGGGAACAAACTATGCTGAACATCGTGAAGAAGCTGGATTTACTCAACAAAAGCCTGCATATAATTTACTATTTATGAAGTCCCCAAGTACATTAAGTGCAGCTAATACAAATATAATATGTCCGCAAGATGTCCAATTGCTTGATTATGAGATTGAATTAGGACTTGTCCTCAAACAAGATATCACAGAAGAAACCAACATTACCACCCAAAATATTGGTGATTATATCGGTGGATTAGTAATTGCAAACGACGTTTCGGCACGCGATATACAAATTGTAGAACAACAATGGTTTAAAGGGAAAAGTTATCGTACATTTTGTCCTACTGGCCCCTACCTGTATTTATTAGAACAAGATGAAATTCACTATCTGAATGATTTAGAGCTAATATTAAGAGTAAATGACGAAGTTCGGCAACATTCCTTTAGCGATCATTTATTGTTTAAGCCGACTGATACATTAACGGAAATGTCGACTATTTTTGATTTACGTATTGGCGATTTAATATTAACCGGGACACCCGGTGGAGTCTGTTTACGATTAAATAAAGATATACTTGAAAAAATGATTGATATAAATACAACGTACGAAGAAAAAATTAACTACTTTGTAGATACCCAAAAAGAAAATGGTTATTTACTACCAGGAGATATAATCGAACTTGAAATTAGAAGCCGTGATCATTATATTGACCTCGGTAAACAAAGATCAACAGTTGTTCAAAGTATATCTGTAAATTCCTAAAAAGAATTACTCGATTATGCCTATTTAGGAAATGGAAGTATCGGTTTACATATAAAAAATGCCTTGCTATACTACTAAAACAGTAGCATCGCAAAGCATTTTTACATGAATTATATAAACAAGCTAAGTAATAATACGACTCCTAATCCTACAATAGAGTTGGTGAATAGAAGAAGTCCCCAAGTTCTGAACGTGTCTTTAATAGATAAATTGAAATACTCCTTAAACAACCAGAAGGATGCATCATTTACATGTGTAATAGTGTTACTTCCAGCTGCAGTTGCTAATACCATTAGAACAGGATTAACATCAAAAGTATGAATAAGTGGTCCTACTATACCTGCTGCAGTAATGGCTGAAACAACGCCTGTCCCAGTCGCAATACGCAGAATAGCTGTAATTAACCATGCCATGATTAGTGGCGATACACTAGTATTTTGCATCATTCCAGCGATAAAGTCACCAATACCAGTATCTAGAATGATCTGTTTGAAGGCCCCACCTGCTCCTACTATAAAGACAATCATTGCAATTCCTTCAATAGCCCCAGAGAAGGAACCCATGACTTCTTTCATCGATCTCCCTCTACTTGTACCGAAAACATAAATCGCTACGAGAACAGCTAGAATCATACTAATCTCAGCACTACCAAAGAAATTAATAATTTGAGAGAAAGTGGTCTCTCTATCTACAAAAATATTGATGATGGTTGCGGCAGTAATAATAATTGCTGGTAGTAAAGGCACTAATAAGCTAACAGCAAATCCAGGCATTTCTTCTTCTGAGAATTGTTTTGATTTCTTCAAAAGAGGTGGAACAGGTAAGTCTAAATTACGTAACATTCTTGGTAAAATAATACCAGCACAAATAACGGATGGAACTACAACAACAATTCCTAAAATATAAACCATACCCATATCTGCACCATAAGCATCTACCAGTGCAGTTGGTCCTGGTTGTGGCGGAAAAATACTATGTGCCATCGTTGCTGCAGCTACCATTGTAATCCCTAATCTTAAATAAGGAATTTTCGCTTCAATAGCAATACTAATTACAAGAGGTGCAAGAATGATAAATGCTACTTCATAAAAAACAGAAATCCCAAATATTGTCCCGACAATTAGTATTGCCCATTCAATATTCTTTACACCGAATTTATTCAGTAAGGTGGAAGCTACACGTTGAGCAGCTCCAGAGTCTACCATTAATTTCCCTAGTACAGCACCCATACCAATTATGATTGCTAAACTTCCAAGTGTACTACCAAATCCAGTTTTTATAGAGATAACAACTGCATCTAATGTTAAACCATTTAAAATACCTACTAATGTAGCTACAATTAATAGAGCCAATACACTATTAAGTTTCACAACTATATTTAGAAATAATAAAAGTGCTACCCCTAATGCTACCCAAATTATTGGAGCGTATTCGATAAACCAATCCATATTCATTTCCCCTAACCCTTTTCAATTTTCATTGAGATGATTTTATAACATGTTTAGAATATCCTTACCTATAATTCTGTTTAACTTAATAGGATTCTCGTGAATTTAAAGTTGCTTTCAAACGATAAACTCCCGTCTCCCCCAAATCTACCTCTTGGTTAATTTGATTTAATAATAGTTTCACTGCTTGATTTGCCATTTCTACGGTAGGTTGAGAAATGGTCGAAATAGTAGGAGTGAAAAAGCCTGCGAATGAAACTTCATCAATTCCAATAACTGCTATGTCATCTGGAATCTTCAAATCATGTTCTTTAATATAATTCAATACACCGATTAACACCCGATCATTCCCTGCAATAATCGCATCAGGCGGTGCATTTAATTGGAACAGTTCACCGATAGCTAAATTTAAATTTTTTACATCCGGAGATTTTATATAATCTGGTACTACAGGCATTTGGAAATCCTCTAATGCCTTCTTATAACCTTGTATCCTTTCCACACGAGGACTTATGTTTCGAATGATTGAAGTAGTTATAATAGAAATACGTTTATAGCCCTTATCCACTAGACTTTGTACTGCAAGCCTTGAAGCATCCATATTATCGAGCATTACAGTTGGTATATCCATTTCATCAATCGTTCTATCCATAAATACTAATGGGATATTTTGGTTAATCATTTCTTTATATAAATCTACGTTACCGCCTGTCGGAAAGATGATAAAACCGTCGACTTGCTTAGCCATTAGCATTTCAATATAATTTCTTTCCTTTTCTGGTTCATCATCTGCGTTACAAACAATAATATGAAAACCCTTTTGGTGAAAATTATTTTCGATTGCGCGTATAATTTGAGTCGAAAATGTATGTAGAATGTTAGCCACAATGACTCCCACCGTAAAAGTCGATTTTTGCTTTAAGCTTCTAGCAACAACATTCGGTCTATAATTTAGCTCTTTAATTGTTTTCTCAATTTTCTTTCGTGTTGTCTCACTCATATACTCATATCGTTTGTTTAAATATTGGGAAACAGTACTTTTAGAAACTTCTGCATGTCTTGCTACATCGGCAATTGTAATGTTTTTCATCTCTTATACTCCTGAGTAAGCCATAAAACCACCATCAACAGCCATCGTTGTGCCAGTGACAAATGACGAATATGATTCATCTACTAAAAATAACAGCGCTCCTAATAGTTCTTCAGGCTTTCCAAATTTTTTCATCGGAGTGGCTGCCATTATTTTTTTTGAGCGAGCTGTATAGTTGCCATTTTCGTCCAGTAATAAATCTTTATTTTGTTCCGTTACAAAAAATCCAGGTGCAATGGAGTTTACACGTAATCCAGCTTCCGCAAAATGAACTGCCATCCACATTGTAAAATTATTTATAGATGCTTTTGCTGCACTATATGCTGGAATTTTCGTTAATGGTGCATATGCGCTCATCGATGAGATATTAATAATGGTCGGAGATTCCGCTTTTAGTAAATCTTTGCCGAAAACTTGGCTAGGTAGAAATGTACCTGTGAAATTCAAGGAAAAAACATCTGAGAATCCACTTTCATCCAAATCAAAAAAGGATTTACTCGTCGCATCTTCTTCGTATTTTTCAGGGCCAGTAATCGCATCTGAATGGTTACCACCGGCTCCATTTATCAAAATATCAACTCGACCAAATTGCTCCAAGATAGCTTTTTTTGCACGAACAAGAGACTCACGATCTAAGACGTCCGTTTCTATGGCGATTGCTACTCCACCTTTGGAAGTTATCTCGTCTACCACCTTTTGACCTTTAGCGGCAGTTCGATTCAAGATGGCAACTTTTACCCCATGACGTACAAGTTCCACTGCCATTCGGGAGCATAACACACCGCCACCACCTGTAATTACAGCAACCCGACCATCTATATTTTCATGAATAGGAATCATTGCGAATCCTCCTTATTTGTTTCAAAAGCATCCCATAACCCTAGTAAATACATGATGCCTAAAGCTCGGTCATATAAGCCATATCCAGGGCGGCAGACCTCTCCCCAAATATGTCGACCGTGATCTGGTCTCACATACCCATCATAATTTTGTTTATTTAACTCTTCTACCACACCTTTTATATCGATAGATCCATCGCTCGTATAATGCGAAGTTTCAGTAAAGTTACCGCTTTCATAAATTTTTATATTTCTAATATGTGAAAATGGAGAGCGTGTTGCATATTTTCTAGCCACTTGGACCATATCATTTTCAGGATTTGCACCCATTGAGCCAGTACACATGGTAAATCCGTTGGAAGATGAATTCGAAATTGCAATTAGTTTCTCATAGCTTGCTTCGCCAGTAATAATACGTGGCAGACCAAAGATTGAATACGGCGGATCATCAGGATGAATAGCCATTTTAATGCCAGCTTCCTCAGCTACTGGTAAAATTTCATTTAAGAAATAAGCAAGATTAGCCCAAAGCTTAGCTTCATCAACTTCCTTGTATGCTTCGAATAATTCAGCAATATGAGCCATTCTTTCTGGTTCCCATCCTGGTAAGGACAAGTCAGAGGATTCACTTACTGTTTTAACTAATTCTTGTGGATCTATATTATCTACTTTTGACTTTTCGAAAAACAATGCAGTTGAACCATCTTCTAGTGGATGGAACATTTCCGTACGAGTCCAGTCGAATATTGGCATGAAATTATAACAAATTACTTTTACACCGTATTCTCCAAGATTTCGAATCGATTGCTTGTAGTTTTCAATATATTGGTCACGCTCTTCGTTCCCTAATTTAATAGATTCATGGACATTCACACTTTCCACTACATCGGTATGAAAACCGTATGAATGTATATAATCGATTTCCTCTTTAATCTCTTCTTTTCCCCATATTTCCCCTGCAGGCTTTTGATGGAGGGCCCATACGATTCCTTTAACACCTGGTATTTGTTTTATATTTTCGAGTGTTACTGTATCATTGCCTCTTCCGTACCAACGAAAAGTCATATTCATGATATACTCTCTCCTCTCAGTTTTTACTAGCATCTATATACTTTTTACTTGCTTCCACAACTGCGTCATATCCACCAACTTTATACGCTTTGTTCAAATCACTTCCAACACCTACTGCAACTGCGCCAGCTGCTAGCCATTCCTGCATATTATTCGCATTAATGCCACCTGTCGGCATTATTTGAACATGTGGAAGAGGACCTTTAACAGATTTAATAAAAGAAGGATCAAAATTGTTAGCCGGGAATAGTTTCAATATATCGCATCCTGACTCTAACGCTTTTACCATCTCACGAATTGTCATACACCCTGGTAAATATGGAATTGCATATCTATTACAAACGGTTGCCACTTCCTCACTAAAATGTGGACTAACGACAAACTTTGCACCATTTAGGATTGCATGTCGAGCAGTTTCCGCATCAAGTACTGTACCTGCACCTAAAACTGCATCTATTTCTTGAAGTTCTTCAAATGCTTTCTGGACTTGAGGAGTTGTATAAGTTAACTCAATAATTCGAATTCCACCTTCAACTGCTGCCTTTGTTAATTGAACAGCTTCCTCAGCGCTATTTCCTCTAATTACTGCAACGACCTTTGACTCTGTAACTTGTGTCAATGTAGAATACTTTGTCATTTTATATTTCCTCCTTATCGCTCAATAACTTTATCGTTTCGTATAAAAGCTAGTACTTCCGATAGTTCAGGAAGCCCTTCATTATCCCCGGAAACCGTAGTCACAAGTGCACCAACTCCATTAGCAAACTCCAGTCGCTCGTTTGGTTCATATTCATGAAGATATGAATAAATATAGCCGGCATCGAAGCCATCTCCCGCTCCAACTGTATCTATTGGCGTCACTTGAAATGCCTCTTGTTTATACCAATTATTATTGGTATAAACTCTTGCACCATTCCCACCATCTTTTATGACTAACTCTGAAATCTTGAAGCGCTTTGCACATTCAACTAAGGCCTGTTCTGTTGAATCACCTAAAATCATCTCGATTTCATCTAACCCAGTAAGCAGTATATCTACATAGGGGAAAATATTCATATATGCTGCGGTTGCTTCTTCAATTGTCCATAACTTCAAACGAATATTTGGATCAAATGATACTGGTATATTTTTTTGATTAGCAAGTATCAATAGTTTTTTCGTTATTTCTATATTTTTTTTATCTATTGCCATAAAAACACCAGTTAGATGAACTAAGTCAATCCCATCTAACATTTGTTCTGTAATATCACTAGGTTCCATCGTTAATATTGGGGACTGGTAACGATAATAAAACGTTTTTCCTGATCCATCTTCTCGAATTTCCTTGAAATTCAAGGATGTAGGGTAGCCCTCGACCAACTTAACCTCAGAAACATCGATACCCTCACCACGTGCAAAGTTATATATTACTCGTCCAAATTCGTCCCCACCTAATCGACTCACCCATTTAGAGTTGAGTCCTAAACGGGCACAACCAATCGCAAAGTTTAACTCTGCTCCCCCTACTTTTCTTGAAAATGTCGGTACATATCTCATTGGTCCAGTTACAGATGGATTAAATGTTATTAAAGCATCTCCTAATGTTAGTACACCAAAATCTGTATCCATTGAACCTAACCCCCTATAACAATATATTCTTTTTCATAAATCGGTTTAGTAAATCGGTTTATAATGATTATATATTGAAAGGGTTTTCAATATCAAGTACTATTTACAATTGTTCGTCAATTAATGCTAGGAAATGCTTCAATAATACACGACTCCCTCGTCTATCTATTCGGTTTAGATACTCACTTTTCCAAATGAATATCATAATTTATCATCTAATAAAAAAATACCAACAATCATTCACATTTCTGAATGTTTGTTGGTATTTGTATTTTTTATTGATGCAAGTGATAAATTTAAATGAATATATAATATCCAATTATTAATAAAACTCCTAAAACTCCGGAAATACTAAAATATACTAACTTCATCATTAAGCCGGAAAACAGCCATAATAGACAATTTCCGAAGATTAATCCGATTAACACTAAAGGTTCCTCAACAAAATATATGTCCCATACTTTAAAAGATAAACCTAACAGCAAAAGCGCGGAAAATACGAACAGCAGGGGTGCCATTAGAGATTTATTTTTTACTAGTTTAATAGCTATGTATAAAAAAGAAAGAATTGCAACTGCCACAAGAATAATAGGTATAAAAACAGCAGTCGTCATCACAAATAAGCTCGCTAACAAGATTGCAGTCAACAAACCAACTACTACATACAATATAACTTTATATTTTTGGTTTTTTGCTAATACTGCTTTCGACGCATTCTCCGTTTGCTCTTCTTCCTGATTTTCACCTTGAGCGTATAAAGTGAGAAGGAAATCACAATAATGCTCCGGCAGCAGCTTGTTTTTTTTCCAAAATGAAATTTCATTCATTATTATTTGTTTACGCTGAAGTGACATGTTAGTCCTCTTTTCATCTGGTAAACCAGTATTATCAGATTCATAGAATGTTGAAAAAGACATCCGCAGTGGATGTCTTCATTCTATTCTAAAAAGTCTTTCAGACGCTTGCTTCTAGAAGGGTGACGTAGTTTGCGTAATGCTTTTGCCTCAATTTGACGAATACGCTCACGAGTAACTCCAAAAACTTTACCAACTTCTTCAAGTGTTCTCGTACGTCCGTCATCAAGACCAAAACGTAAACGTAATACATTTTCTTCTCTGTCAGTCAACGTATCTAAAACGTCTTCCAATTGCTCTTTAAGCAGTTCATAAGCTGCATGATCAGATGGTGATTGTGCATCTGCATCTTCTATGAAGTCTCCTAAGTGAGAATCATCCTCTTCCCCAATAGGTGTTTCTAAGGAAACTGGTTCTTGGGCAATCTTCAGAATTTCACGCACTTTTTCTGCTGGTAAGTCCATTTCTTCCCCGATCTCTTCTGGAGATGGTTCACGACCTAAATCTTGCAATAATTGACGTTGAACACGTATTAATTTATTAATTGTTTCTACCATATGCACTGGAATACGAATTGTTCTTGCTTGGTCTGCAATTGCACGTGTGATCGCTTGACGAATCCACCAAGTTGCATACGTACTAAATTTGAATCCTTTACGATGGTCAAACTTTTCAACAGCTTTAATAAGACCCATATTACCTTCTTGAATAAGGTCTAGGAATAGCATGCCACGTCCAACATAACGTTTCGCGATACTTACTACTAGACGAAGGTTAGCTTCTGCTAAACGTTTTCTTGCTTCTTCATCACCTTGTTCGATACGCTCAGCTAAAGCGATCTCTTCAGAAGCTTTTAGTAGGTCTACTCGTCCAATTTCCTTCAGGTACATACGAACGGGGTCATTGATTTTGACACCTGGTGGAACACTCAAATCATTTAAGTCGAAAGTCTCTTCTTTCCCTTTCATTAAACGATCCAAATCTTCCTCATCGCCATCTTTACGGCTAAGTTCGATATTTCTACCTTCAAGATTATCGATAAATTCTTCAATTTGATCAGATTCAAGCTCAAAATGAGCTAATTTTTCTGCAATATCATGGTACGTTAGTTCACCATTTTTTTTACCTAATTCGATTAATTGTTTTTTTGCCTCTTCTAAAGATAATTCAATTTCTGTTTCTTTTGTGCGTTCGGACTTGTCCGCCATAAGAAATTCCTCCTTTTGCTACCGGATAGTTACTCTAAAGTTTTCAAAGACTTTTTCAACTGTATTGCTTCTTGAGCGAGTTCTAAAGCCTTTGAAATATCACTCATTTTTTCTGCTTCTTTCGCTTCATGTAACTTACGTTTAATACGCAGTTCAATCCGGTATTTTCGTATATGGCGCAAACAGTCCATGACTTCCTCTGTTTCATGCTCTGGATCACGTTCTGAGAGCGCTGCTTCCATTACTATTTTTCTTAACTCAGCATCGTTTAATACTTCTAAAAAACGTTGATAATCTCCATCTGGATACTCTTCATAAAACCCAGTTAAACGAACAAATACTACTTCATAGGCATCTCTGATAAAACATTGATCTTCCAAGTCTCTTCTTGCTATATCAATTACACTAGGATTATGAAGCATATGGGATAATAATATCCGCTCAGCTCTTTCATCTGCGGATATTGCTTTCTTTATCTTCGTCATTTCTGGTTTAATTGTTATAGGGATAGAAGATTCCTGTTTAGATTGTTTTGCTTTTTTTCCTTGAATTTTGCGTAGGTGTTGATAAATTGCTTCTTCTGATACATTCGTTTCTTGTGAAAGCTGACGTATATACAAATCACGTTCAACTGAAGAACTTCTATCACTCAGTATTTCCAATATCTCTTGGATATACTGTAAAGTATCATTTTCATTATTAAAATTTTTGTCCCTTTTTGAAACAATCATCATAAATGATAAATAAGAATGTGGTTTTTCAATAATCTTTGTTCTAAATGCTTCTTCCCCATAGTTTTTAATGTAATCATCCGGATCCATTGCATCCGGAATAATTGCAATCTCCGTTTGTATTTGTTGGGCCTGTAAAGCAGTAGAAGCTTTTTTAGCAGCTTCCATACCTGCTCGGTCCCCATCAAAACACAACGTAACATGAGAAGTGAGTCTATTTAGTTTTGTTATATGAGATGACGTCAAAGCGGTACCCATAGTTGCAATACCGTTCTCAATACCTGCTTTAGAGGCAGCGATTACATCGAGAAAACCTTCAAAAACAATTACATTACGTTGTTTTCGAATATCTAATCTTGCTTTGTCCAAGTTATAAAGCACATGGCTTTTTTGGAATATTGGAGATTCAGGACTATTCATATATTTAGCTTCATTCTCATGCTTTTCGAGTATTCTACCGGAAAAAGCGATAACATGCCCAGTTTCATCAAAAACTGGGAACATAATTCTTCCACGAAATCGATCGAAATACTTTAATTCATTTTCTTTTCGGATAATGAGCCCAGTTTTCTCAATTTCTTGTAAATCCATACCTTTACGTTCAAGTAACGTAGTTAAAGCATCCCATTTCGGTAGGGACCACCCTATTTTATACTTTTCGATAATCTCCTTAGAAAACCCTCTTTCCTCCAGGTAAAGTAATGCATTTTCTCCTTCCTCTGTATGAAGTAGTAAATGATGATAATAATCACTTGCAAACTCATGTGCTTTTTTCATCAGAGTAACCTCTTTAGAAACAGGCGCTTTTGACTCTGTATCACCAGAAGTACGTTCTTCAATAGTCATACCAATTCGACTACCAAGTTTACTAACCGCATCGTGAAAGGAAAGATTTTCAATATCCATTAAAAATGTAATTACATTTCCACCAGCACCACAACCAAAGCAGTGAAAAATTTGCTTTTCCTGTGTTACTGAAAAAGATGGTGTCTGTTCACCATGAAAAGGGCATAAACCGAAATAATTTCGACCTCTTTTTGTCAGTTGAACATATTCACTTATGACGTCGACAATATCATTGTTATTCCTAACTTGTTCGATTACCTCTTCTTCTATACGACCCGACACTTTTTCACCATCTTTACTTGCTCCTTTAATAATTCGTGAAAGGAAAGAAAAATCCTGCAAGAATCGACAAAAAAATCATATAAAATATCTCTTAATAGCTATTTTTCCACAAACTACTATTATAAAACATTTTAGATTATTAATCTATTCTTTATTTATTCGATAAACAATAGAAAAAACCTTTTCACAAACGTGAATCGGTTTAAAA
This sequence comes from Psychrobacillus psychrotolerans, assembly GCF_900115805.1. Lineage (GTDB taxonomy): Bacteria > Bacillota > Bacilli > Bacillales_A > Planococcaceae > Psychrobacillus > Psychrobacillus psychrotolerans. The sequence goes on along the minus strand of NZ_FOXU01000011.1, from coordinate 43,216 downwards.
ATTCCTAAATTATTTTTGTTGAATATGATTTATTACTAAATTAGCAGTCTCTTCAACAGCTCTATTCGTCACATCAATAACTTTACAGCCTATTTTTTTAGCTATTTTCTCGAAGTGAAGAATTTCCTCGTTGATTCTCTCTATTTTAGCATAACTTGCATCATCATTTAAACCAATTGCTTTCAGTCTTTCTTTTCTAATAGAATTTAATTTTTCTGGTGTGATTACCAAACCCACACATTTAGCTGGATCTACTTGGAAAAGTTGCTCTGGTGGCTCTACTTCTGGGACGAGTGGAACATTCGCCACTTTGAATCTTTTGTTTGCGAGGTATTGCGATAATGGCGTTTTAGAAGTTCTCGAAACCCCTATTAGAATGATATCAGCTTGGAGTAAGCCACGGGGATCTCTTCCATCATCATACTTAACTGCAAATTCAATGGCTTCAATTTTTTTGAAATAGTCTTCATCTAACTTTCTTACTAAACCAGGCTCTTCAAATGGTTTTTCATTTAATTCTTTTTCAAATAGATTAATAACCGGTCCTATTAAATCTACAGATTCCAAATTGTATAAGTTACAGTATTCTACTAATGCTTGACGCATTTTAGTTTGTACCAGTGTATACAAGATTATAGCACCTTGCTCTTTAGCAAGTTCTGTAATTTCTTTAATATGGTCTAAAGAATCAATATGAGTAAATCGCTTAAATTTAGTGTGCTGTAGACCAGGTCTAAACTGACTTACTGCCGCTTTTGCTACTAGTTCGCCCGTTTCTCCAATTGAATCCGAGACTATAAACAGGTTTAGCATTTTCATCGTTTCACTCCTTATAGATCATGGTCATCGGCTAATGATAAAAAGGCACGAGTAATATTAGTTTTTGTAATTCTACCAATTACTTCTAACCCTTCTTTTCCTTCTTTTACAACAGGTAAAGAATCAATTTGACGATTCATTAACTTCTTGGCCACTTCAAAAAGTGTATCCTCTTTCAAACAATATGTTATATTAGGCATTCTTGTCATAATCATATGTACTGGGATTTTGTTCAAATCATGGTTACCAATACTTGTTCGTAAAAAGTCTTTTCTGGAAAGAACTCCTGAAAGCATTGAATTTTTATCTAGTACAAATAATGACCCTACATCCTCTAAAAACATATGGCATATAGCATCATACACCGTCATACTTTCATCAACAACTGCAGGAATTGATTGAAAATCTTTCACCATCATTTGAGCTATATTGTCTGAAATTGCTTGGCTCGTTTTTTTGCCAGAATAAAAGTATCCCACACGTGGTCGAGCATCTAGAAAGCCTGCCATCGTTAATATAGCTAAATCAGGACGTAAAGTGGATCTAGTTAAACTAAGTCGCTCCGCTATTTGTTCGCCAGTGATAGGACCGTTTCCTTTTACTATGTCCAAAATCTCATTTTGCCGTTTGTTGAGTTCGATTGGATTCACCGCCTCAAAGTGTTATACTTAATACTAAAGTATTGTAGCATATTGAAACCCTACAATCAAAATTAAGAATCCTGGATATACCAATGTTTCAAGGAATTAAGTCATATTTGTGCTTTTCCTTTAACCCAACTAATATTAGTTATTTTAGAGAATTTTTAGGGGGAACAAAAAACATAATCTTGACAAGCGTAAGTACAAAAATGGACCATCCTTTCATATTTAAAATAAACCACCTTCCATTACCCTGGTTGGTGGTTTTCAGCTTTTATATTTCTAGTTTTCTACTACAAAGTCACATTTTCAGACCTGTAAAAATACGAAACTATTTACTCAAAGTTTAAGTATAAAGACTAATAAACTTAAAAAGGATGGTTTCAATGGTAATTAATATAGCGTTACGGTTTATTTTAGAAGTATGTGCCCTTGCTTTTTTGGCGTACTGGGGATTTCAAAGTAGTCAAGACCTTCTTATAAGGTTGCTATTGGGCATAGGATTACCGCTGTTTATTGCAATTTTATGGGGTGTTTTTGGATCCCCTGCAGCTCCAATACCTTTCAAAAGATTTCATCGGCTATTGCTAGAACTATTAATATTTGGTTTAGCTGCATTAGCATTATTCTTTTCAGGTAAACCAACTTTAGCAATTATTTACGCAACGACCGTGTTAGTAAATCGTTTACTAATATACTTATGGGATCAATGAAACTTATCACTTTGTTGTTTGTCTATTCTTTCTAAGTGATTGCGAAGTAAAGTGGCTCGTGATACAATAGCTACAAATAATAAAGCGTTGAAGAGCATTAATAAGTACTACACTAAAGCGAGTGGAGATAGTGAAAGACCACATTGTAGGAAAACGGCAGCTCGGAGCTTATGCTTTTAAAGTGGATTGTTTTTTAGCAATCAATCGGGGTGGAACCGCGGGTTATAAACTCGTCCCCGGGCATTTTTGCCCGGAGACGAGTTTTTTTGTATTCCGGGTTAAAAGAAAAAATTAATGGAGGTTTTTAAATGACAATTACAATGGAAAACGTAGTTAGTTTAGCAAAACAAAGAGGTTTTGTATTTCCTGGATCTGAAATTTATGGCGGTCTAGCAAATACATGGGATTACGGCCCCCTTGGAGTGGAACTAAAAAATAACATCAAAAAAGCTTGGTGGAAAAAATTTGTACAAGAATCACCTTATAACGTAGGTTTAGACGCAGCAATTTTAATGAATCCAAAAACTTGGGTAGCATCTGGTCATATTGGTAACTTCAATGATCCTATGATTGATTGCAAAAAGTGTAAGTCACGTCACCGCGTTGATAAAATTATTGAAGACGCTTTAGACAAAAAAGGTATTGAGATGGTAATTGACGGACTTTCATTCGAGAAAATGGAAGAAATCATGAAAGAGCACAATGTAGTTTGTCCATCTTGTGGTGCTTTTGATTACACAGAAATTCGCCAATTTAACTTGATGTTCAAAACGTTCCAAGGTGTAACAGAAGCTTCTACTAATGAAATCTTCTTACGTCCTGAAACAGCACAAGGTATATTTGTAAATTATAAAAACGTGCAACGCTCTATGCGTAAAAAAATGCCTTTCGGTATTGCACAAGTAGGTAAAAGTTTCCGTAACGAAATTACACCAGGTAACTTCACGTTCCGCACAAGAGAATTCGAACAAATGGAATTAGAATTCTTCTGTAAACCAGGCGAAGATATGGAATGGTTTGAATTTTGGCGTACCTATTGTAAGGACTGGTTGTTAAACCTTGGAGTGTCTGAGGATAGCATCCGTTTACGTGATCATTCAGAGGATGAACTTTCTCATTACTCAAACGCAACAACAGATATCGAGTATAAATTCCCATTCGGTTGGGGTGAACTATGGGGTATTGCAGATCGTACTGACTTTGATCTAAAACAACATATGGAGCATTCTGGGGAAGATTTCAATTATATTGACCCAATTACGAACGAACGCTATGTACCTTATTGCATCGAACCATCTTTAGGAGCTGACCGTGTAACATTGGCATTCCTATGTGAAGCATTTGATGAGGAAGAATTAGAAGGTGGAGATATTCGTACAGTATTACGCTTCCACCCTGCTTTAGCACCGATCAAAGCAGCAATTTTACCACTGTCTAAAAAACTGTCTGAAGGTGCAACTGCTCTATTCTCAGACTTAAGTAAACATTTCATGGTAGATTTTGATGAATCCCAATCTATCGGTAAACGTTACCGCCGTCAAGATGAAATTGGAACACCTTTCTGTATCACATATGACTTCGATTCAGAAACAGATGGCCAAGTAACTGTCCGCCACCGCGATTCGATGGAACAAACAAGAATGCCAATCGCCGATGTAAAAGCATATATCGAAGATCACTTACAGTTCTAAGTGAAACTTTATTAAAATTAATAACGCAAGAATGATGGTTATCAAGTTAAACCATCATTCTTGCGTTTTTATTAACAGAGAGATAAGAGCATGCTTCATGAATTTTTGCGAAAGTTCTATTTGTTCTTTGTTAATAGCAAAAGGGCCATTAACTGTAGATTCAGAGCATAAATTTAAAATTCTCTGATACTCATTTGATTATTTTTATTCAATTGATTGTAAGCATCAATAAGCTCTTCTACTGGAACATTATCTATTTTCATACCAGACAAATCACTATTTTGTATTTCTACATTTCTTAGATTACTGTTACTAAATTTACTTCCTTCCAGATCACATCTTTCAAATGTGATTGGCATACTTGCATCTCCAAGGTTTGTATCAATAAAATTAACTCCACCTAAAGTGACGAATATCATTTCACTGTTAGAAAGATTTAAATCGGCATAGAGTGAATTTCTAAGATTTAAATTTTGGAACTTTGAGTGGCTGAGATTACAATTGCTTATATGACTATTCATTACATTGCTGTTACTGAATGAACTTCCTTCTAAATTTACACCATAAAACTCCGTTGTTGCCATATCGCAATTCTCGTATTGGGTACTTGAAATATTTTTATTTTTAACTAAGTTTTCTATTTCCGATGAAGTTTCTATTTGCTTTAGATAACCATATTCCTCTTCGGTTTCAAAGGTTGTTCTATAGCCCATTTTTTCATAAAAGTAATGGTTGTTAATTTGTCTACCTGACGTTTCAAGGTCCCAAGTTCTAACATTAGGAAACTCATCCTCTATTAAATTTATTGCCCTTGAACCAATTCCATTACCTTGGTAGTTAGGGTCAATGAAAATACGGTCAATTCTTCCGTAACTCGCACCAGAAATAGTTATTATTATTCCACCTACAATTTCTTTATCCCGCAAGATTTTAAAATACTCCAATTCTCTAATCATATACTTAGTCATCTCAATAGAAGTATATCCTGGTGGCTGAATATTGTAATCAACTACATTTTCTTGATTTGGAAGCCACTTTTTCAATTCTTCATCAAAAGTCCTTTTCTTAATTTCTGTTAGTTTTTCAGCATCCGTAATGGTAGCTTTTGCAATGGTTATAAGTGACATTTAAGTATTCCCCCTTTGTATTTATCCTTATATTACCATGAGGTAGTGGCATTTTTTTCTTCAACTAAACTGCCTCGTTGGTTCAATAAGAAAAAGCACCCCTTACAGGCAGCCACTTGCAAGCTAAAGCACCCACTTGAAGAATATTTTTATTATATTACACTTTTTAAAACTTCCTTAAATTCGAATTCTTCTTCTAAAAATGGATAGTGGTTACTTTGTTCAAAGATATGGAGTGAAGCATTTGGAATTAGTTCACTCATTTCAATTGAAAAATCCACAGGACATTGAACATCATGTCTACCACAAAGAATGATAGTTTTTGCTCTAACTGCTGATAATTGACGAGTAACATCAAAAATCAGTTGTTCTCTACTAAAAAAGTTCAATCTATTTGCAGACAGTTTTTTAGAGATATTTTTCGAGAAGTATTGTTCAAAATTTTCTGGTTCAAATAAAGATAGTTGAGTTCTTTCTTTAGACAATCTATTCCGTTCATCTCCCGTAAGGCTTTGCGGTTTTAGTAGTTCCATCAATTCTTGCATCCGTTTAAATTTAGGATGTCCTTCATTGTAAATACACCTACTTGATGTTGAACTATATTCTCTTGCAGAGGAGCCTACAATAATAAGGGATTTTAAAGAAGATGAAAAATGAATTCCATAAAGAACACCAATCATTCCACCAGTTGAATGTCCAGCAAATGTCCAGGATAGGTATCCATACACTTTTCGAATCTCTTCAAGGTCAAGTACTGCGTCCACCATGCTTAATTCATGTGCATTTCCTGCTTTATCGGAGTTCCCTGCGTCTTTTAAATTAACTAAAAAGACTTTATTATTTTCTATAAATGTTTCTGCAAAGTAGTCTCCAGACTCATTAAATTCCGAATAATGATGAGTTATACAAACAGGTTCACCCTCTCCCTTTACAAACACCTCAAAGCGTCCACGATTAGTTTCAATCAACTCTTTTTTCCACTCCGACATAACAACTACCTCCTTTAAAATCATCTCTATATTTCTTCTTCAACTGAACTGCGGCGTAGGTTCAATTAGAACAAAGGCTTTACTCCTCTTAGTAGAACAAGTCGCAGACTTATCTTACTTATTATTTAAACTAATTATGTTTTAACTGGAGCAACACTCCAGTTAATCTTATTAACACCTTTTACATTAATGTTTCCTAAACTCAAAATATGAGGAATATATGCGAACATCCCAAAGTTAACACCTTTTTTATGTTCAACTGAGAAGTAAGCTAATGTGTCCGATGGCAAAAACGAACATTCTTGATATGAAATTATATCAATGATTTGAACTTCCTCATCAGGTATATCTTTAGCTGGACCGTTATAATTTTCTTTATTATAGAAATATATAGCATTCTTATTTTCTATCAATTTATTCGTTGGTATTTCATAAAACACCAAATCTTTTTTAATACTTACTCCAAGAGAATGTAAAGCTTCATAGACATAGTAAGGATGAAGGGGTAGTAAAAAAATTACATCATTCCATAAACAATTTAATTTGGGAATGCTTTTCAATAATAAGCTCGCCCTTTCTGGATGGTTAAAATACTTTTTTGAGTAGGTTTCATAAAGCTCGGGATGCAACAATTTTATCTCATTAAGAGAAATAAGAAGTTCCCTCTTCATTTCTTTTGGCACCATATGATAAACATAATCCATCAAAATACCTCCCCAAATAATTTTTATTCCTAAAATGACAATTCCCTATATATTCTTTAATTCCCTTTTCTTCACTCATACTACCTAGGAAACTTGAAGATAAACAGACTGATAATTTATGGAATAATATGCTATAATTGAATTAACTTAAAGACAGGAAACCGCTAGAGAAGAAGTACATTCTCTAGCGGTTTTATATTGTTCTGCCAACTCCCACCTAAAATAACCTACGGCTTTTATATCAATAAGAAAAAAAGCTGCCTTTGGCAACCCATGATTTTTAACTAAAGCACCTCATTAGTTCAAGAACATGAACTTTCTTTTAAAGTTTCCAGTGAATCGGTCACTGACTTCCATGCCGATGATGACGGATCGATAACCATAAAATGTTCTACTTCTGGAAGTACTACCAAACGAACTTTATCGCCCTGTTCAATAGCCCTACGATGATACTCAATACTCAAATCAACTGGCACATGGAGGTCTAATTCACCATGAATCAAAATTTGCTCGACATTCAAAGGCAACAATTCTATCGGTGAAGCTAACCTATAACGTTCAGATACTTCTTGGGGTGATCCTCCAATAAAAGACGCTATGGGACTATTCATCCCTTTTTCCTCATGGATTTCCCACATCCTCCTCAAATCCAAGACCCCTGCCAAACTTATTACGCTCCGTATAGGTATCAGCAACGTTTTACCGATCTCGTTCGTTTGAACTTTGTTAAATCGGGATGCCAACCAGAGAGCCAAATGTCCCCCTGCTGAATGCCCAAGGATAACTACCCGAGAGAGATCGAGCTGAAAGCGTTCCTTAAGTTGGGTGAGGTGATTTACAGCATCTATAACATCAATAAATGTTCCCGGCCAACCTCCACCATCTTCTCCGACTCGACGATACTCAATATTCCAAGTAGCATAACCACGACGAGTCAAATCTTCATCAATTGGTGAATTTTCTTCAAGTCCGTATTTCGATTGCCAAAAACCACCATGAATCGTAATAACTACTGGACTTAGTCCAGATAAATCCGGCATACGCAATACACCGAATTGGGACGGGTGATCTCCATATGATATATGAACTGTTTCTGTCAATATAAAAACCCCTTTCACTATAATAAGTAACTATCTATTTTCTAAACTACGCTACCTCTTTAATTCAACAAGAAAACCCATATCTCCTGTTTTATTGAACTAACCTGCACCTTTAGTTCAATAAAAAAGGCTTTACTCTTCTTAAAGTAAAACACCCGTTAGCTTAACAATATTTAATGTCGTTTTTATTTGTTATGTCGTTTTTTTACATTTGGAAATTCACTGCTGTTAATTTTGTTCCAAATTTTTAATGCACTTGGATAACAATTATTAATCGAATGTTTTTCACTCACCAAAAATATTTTATCGAAGACCTCATGTATCACTATAGCTAATTTTTCAAAAGAGAATTTAATCCTTCTTGAACTAAAACATCCATAAGTTGAATAAGACCTTCTCTTTTATTACCTTATGGCCGCACTGCTTATTAACCAACTTGCTAAGTGTTTTCAGTCATTCTGTGGTACTATCATTTAGTACATATTGAAAGGAATTTTGCCATGAATATTTTAAACAAGTTGATCAGCATACCGAGCTTGTAGGGAGTACCGCTACATTCCTTGATGCTCCTTGCAAGCTCGGGTTTCTCAAGGGAGCTGATTCACATGAAAAACCGTACCAAAGCCTATACTCGTCACCAGCGAGAGCGAATCATTCAAAAAAAGTTGTCGATTTTACACACTGTCTTTCAATTGGAAGACGAGTACTTGCCTATACGCGGTACATTAAGCAAAGGAAAAGTTCACTGTTCTTGTAAGCTGTGCCGATTTGAGCAATATTACGCAATTCCTAAAGCTAAACATAAAGCAAAATTGAAAGCGATGCTAAAAGAAATAGACGATTAAGTCTATTTCCTTTTTTATGTCGTATTATAAGTAAAATGCGACATAGAACTCCCTTTCTCATCTTCAACTAAACAGCGGCGTTACATTGAAGGTATTCCAGTTACAATCTTTGCTACTAATTGATTATTTTAAGGATATAGTTATTTTTTTCGTTTCTTATAGAACTTCCCAATAATTTTTATTATTTAAATTTCTAACACACCATTGATAATGACCGTCTTCGCAATTATGAGAATAAAAATTGGCAGATATATAGCTATATATTAGAACATAGAAATATAATCTCTTTCTAACATCTTCACCTAGTGTTGAAATAATTATGTTTAGGTATCTCTCATATATATTTGTATTCAACTCATTATACATATCAAAACATACCCATCCTATTGCTATATCGAATAAGTTGTCCCCGTACATTGTCATTAATCCAAAATCTATTAATCCTGTAACCTTCCCACTCTCATTAATCATTACGTTCCCAGGATAAAAATCTCCGTGAATTAAAGAATATTCACCTTCATACCCTAATGACAATATTTCTACTAATTGTTTAACTTTAGCATCATAATTCACAACATCTCTTTTTAAATAAGACTCCAGTTCCTTTCGTTTTCGAAAAATTTCTTCTTTCAATAAATCAAACCAACTATTTATATTTAATGATGAAATCTGCTGATCATTGAATAGGATGTATCCTTCGAGATTAGGTTTTATTTTCACAGATTTCAATTCAATATTTGCATTAAGATAAGTTTCCATCATATTATTTTGTTCTATATAATTCATCTTTGAGAGCATACTTTGTAAATTATTACCTTCAATTCGTTTTTCAATAGTTACTAATATGCCGTTTTCCTCAAAGGTATCGTAAATAAAGGGAAGCTCATAGCTCAAAGAACTTGAATCAATCTTGGAGTAAAAACCTTTTAGAATTCTTTGCTTATTTGAATCGGACATATCATTATACAATTTCACAACTTTATTATCGTCATAAGCATAAACCTCGGATTCCATGCCTGAACCTAAAAAATTTGATTTAGAAATACCGAATTTATCCAATATTATTGATTTAGCATTAAATATTGTCATCTAACACCTCTATATTTTCTTTTAAAAATGATTTTGCTTCCTCTTGAAGTAAAACACTCGTTAGTTTAAGTACATCGTTTCACATTCTTAATTAAACCTCTTCTTTTGTATATGCATTAACTCCACAATTCAATATAAGTTCACAACTCTCTGTGTGAAGCATAGCATTAAAATAGCCAATAAAAAAACCAAGTCCAAAGAATTACTCTTCTTCGGGACTTGGTTTTTCTTTTTTAGGTGTGAAAAACTCTGGGGTTTTCTCCATTTGGTCCAAGAAGTGTTGGGACTTTAATCGAATTCCGACCTGTTCACTATAAATAGTGCGCACAATCTTTTTGATAAAGCCCTTCGTTTCTTTTTTTAGTGTTAACTTCCCTACTTGATCGATAGGAACTGTATAGAAAGTTCGGATAAGCTTCACTTGGGATGGAGAAAGTCTAATTATATATGGGTCAATGGAAAAACAACGATGACAAAGAAATCCGATTTGAGAAAAAGAAAAAGCAAACTCCCCATCTGTTGCACCACAATTGGTACATTGATGAAGCGTTGGATAAATACCAGCTGTCGGGAGAAGCTTCCATTCCACAAACAAACTTATCGCCTCTGGATCATACTCTTCTGAAATTGCATGTAACGCTTGCTGCAAAATATCAAATAGCTGTGGCTTTGGTGCCTCATCATCGATTAATTTATCTACTAACTCCATTATAAAACTTGCATACGCTGTAGTAAAAATATCTTCTCGAATAGACCGCATCGAGTCAATAATTTCACCTTGCTGCAAAGTCCCCATTCCTTTTCCTTGCTGAATCAAAAAATAGCCGTACGTAAAAGGCTGTGAGATCGAAGCTAAACGACTCGTTGGTTTTTTTGCCCCTCGAGCCATCGCTGCTCTCTTCCCTAATTCACGTGAAAAAATGGTAACGATTTTATTCGATTCGCCATAAGGAGAAGTTCGTAAGACAATACCCTCTACTTTTTGTAGCAATTGCCTTCCCTTCTTTCTTAGTACTCATCGTCTCTAAAACCATAATCTTTCAAATGCGCTGATTTATTGCGCCAATCTTTTTGTACTTTAACCCATAATTCTAAGTAAACATTTGTTCCTAACAACATTTCGATATCCTTACGTGCTCTTGTTCCAACTTCTTTCAGTAAAGCACCTTTTTTACCGATGACAATTCCTTTTTGGGAATCTCGTTCTACTATAATTGTTGCAGAAACACGAATCATATCTTTTTCGGTATCTTCTTCTTTTTTGATTTTATCAATTACAACCGCAATTGAATGTGGAATTTCTTCTCTCGTCAAATGCAAAACTTTTTCACGGATTAGTTCAGAAATAATAAACCTTTCTGGGTGATCTGTTACTTGGTCAGCCGGGTAGTATTGTGGTCCTTGTGGTAAATAGGATTGAATCGTTTCTAGTAATTTCTCCACATTATTACCTTGAAGAGCAGAAATTGGTAGAACCTCCGCGAAATTATATTTCTTTGTATAGGACTCAATTATATCTACTAATTTTTCAGGATGAACCTGGTCTATTTTATTGATCACAAGGAATACAGGGGTTTCGTTATTTTCTAACATTTCCATTATATACTCATCAATTTTGCCTCTTGGTTCTACTGCGTTAACCATGAATATAATTACATCTACTTCACGAAGAGTATTTTTGGCAACTTTAAGCATAAAATCGCCAAGTTTGTGTTTCGGAATATGAATTCCTGGTGTGTCGATGAAAATCATTTGACTGTTTTCTAAAGTAAGCACACCTTGTACTTTGTTTCTAGTTGTTTGGGGTTTGTCACTCATTATTGCTATTTTTTGCCCAATTACTCGATTTAAAAATGTAGATTTCCCTACATTTGGTCTACCTATTATTGATATAAATCCTGATTTATAATTCTCATTATTTTGCAGCATAATCCATGTCCTCCGTTTTAAAGGCTCCAGGTAATAATTCTGCTACCGTCGTTTCCGATACATTTCCTTTTAAATTTGTTAAGTAAACAGGCATATCTGGATCACAAAATTCAGCTATAACTTGTCTGCATGCTCCACAAGGAGAAATAGGTCCTTCTGTATCGCCTGAAATAGCAATTGCAGAAAATTCTTTTTTTCCTTCTGACACGGCCTTAAAGATGGCAGTACGCTCTGCGCAATTTGTTAATCCAAATGATGCATTTTCAATATTACAACCAAGGAATACTTCTCCATCTCTTGTTAAAAGTGCTGCCCCTACTTGAAATTTTGAGTATGGAACATACGCTGTTTCTCTTGCTGTTATGGACGCTTTTAATAACATTTCTTTATTCAAAATAATTCACCTCTATAATATGATTCCCGACCATTTCGGGATAAATATGATTAAACCAACAATTACAGTACAAATAGCATATATTAAGCAGGCTCCAGCAGCTAAGTCTTTTGCTTGTTTAGCTAGTGGGTGTAATTCCGGCGTCACCAAATCGACGACACGTTCTATGGACGCATTTACTAATTCTATCATGAACATGCCAAAAATCGAAATCACAATGATTATCCACTCAAATGCAGATAGACCAGTTGCCGCTGCTGCTATTACAACAACTATTGCTGCTAGTAAATGAAAACGAAAGTTTTGTTCACTTTTAACTACGTGATAAATTCCATTAGCAGCATAGATAAACGACCGAAAAAATTTACGAGGGTTCATGGCCTTCACGTTTTAACCCAAAAGCTTGTAATATAGATTCCTGTAGTCCAAACATCTCTTTTTCTTGCTGTTCAGTCCCATGATCATAACCTAACAAATGTAAGAAGCCATGAACGGCCAAGAAACACAGCTCTCGCTCAAATGAGTGTTGATAAGTTTCTGCTTGTTCCGTTGCACGTTGGACAGATATGATAATATCCCCTAAAAGGGTTGGAATATCTGCATTTATAATTTCAACTTCCCCTTCTTCCATCTCTTCCATTGCAAAGGAGATTACATCTGTTGCCATATCTTTGTTGCGATATGTTTTATTAATTTCTTGAATTGCCTCATTCGTTACGAAGGTTACACTAACCTCACTGCCCTCTTTTACAGAAAGTTGTTCTCCAGCAGATTGTAATACTTTCCCTACAAGAGCTAATGTTTCTTCGGGTATAGAATTTGTTTCATCCATTAAATCTAGTTCTAGCATATTTTTGGCTCCTCATAAATTATTTTGGATATTCAATCCGAGAGTGAAATGTTCCATTCATGGTAGTACAAAAACTTTCTTCCATTTTCTTTATTTCCTTTAGTGATAGATCACATTCATCGAATTGCCCGTCTAGTATTTTTTCTTTAATAATAGACTGTATCAATTTTTTAATTTTATCAGCATTTGGCTCTTTCATCGAGCGAACAGCTGCTTCAACGCTATCTGCAACCGATATGATGGCAATTTCTTTTGTTTGCGGTTTTGGACCTGGATAACGGTATTCGTCTTCTTCCACTTTATCATTAATCTCTTTCTCTTTAAAATAAAAGAATTTCAATAGGCTTGTACCATGATGTTGCGCCGCTACATCTACAATTTCTTTCGGTAATTTATGTTTCCTCAAAATCTTCGCACCATCCACTGCATGTGCAATAATAATATCTCTACTCGCTTCTGGTGATAAAGAATCATGAGGATTATAACCATTGACTTGATTTTCGATGAAAAATCCTGGCCTGTTTGTTTTACCAATATCATGATAGTAACAGCCAACGCGTGCCAATAAACCGTTTGCCCCAACTACTTCGCAAGCAGCTTCTGCTAAATTGGCCACCATTAAACTATGATGATATGTACCAGGTGTCTCGGTTAAAATTTTCTTTAACAAAGGATGGTTGGGATTTGATAATTCTATGAGTCTCATGGAAGATAAAATACCAAAGAAAGATTCAAAAAAAGGTAATATCCCAATAGTCATTGCCCCAGATAATATCCCTGAAGCAAGAGCTGCTCCGATGTAAAATAATATATCCGTAATTTCATATGAAGCCTTCGTCATTAACAAATAAAATATAATAAAGACAATATTCACAGAAGATACGATTAGACTAGAGCGCAATATTTGAGAATTAGTTTGCATCCTTTGCATGGCGAAAATTCCTGCAACGCCCCCAAATAATATGTATAAAGAAGCTTCCATTTGAAATACGAGTGTATAGCCTTCTTGAAAGATAATACCTGCATATGCAGCTGATACAAAATTGGAAATATACGCTGCACGTTCATCGACCAATAAATAAACTAGCATTGCAACCATTGCAGTAGGTATTAAAAACGCAATAATTACATCAAAATTAGATGCAACAGATTGAATTACCTTCATCATTAGTACAGATAAAATAACACTGAAGGCAACAACAATTAAATTTTTTGAATTGTTTATCGTTTTTTTCCTTTTACTGATTGTTTGTCCAAATAATACCCACATGGTGAGTGCAACAAATATAGCTACTCCAAGATATGGCTTATAGGATGCCTTATTCGTAAGCATGCCAAGCAATTCCAACTGTCGATAAACATCTCGATCAATAATTTCACCCTTTTGAACGAGAATTTGTCCTTGAAGTATACGAGTAGGTTCAACACTTGCTTTCGCCTGTTCTATTCGTTCTTGTGTTAAAATCTCATTTTCTACTTCCGTTGGCACAATAGAGGTTTTTGCAATATTAATGAGCACATTTCTATAATCCTGTGAATATAAAAAAATGTTATTTACTTGCTGACCAATTTTTTCTCTGGAAATAGAAATATTCTCCAGTCTAATTGGTTCACTTAAGTTCTTCTCTACTAGTTCCGATAATTTCGTTTTTGAATCTTCTAAAATACTATTATTTTGGTTAATTAATGTAGCTAACATTTCATCGTTAAGTGGAACATAACTCGCATTCTCTGCCAGCTCTTCCATATCTTTTTTCAATTTTCCTACTAAAGTTGCTGGGGTATCTTCTTCAGGCTTTGCATTTTCTTTTACGTGTAAAACACTATCAAAAATAGATTTAACTATAGCAGCCTGGTTAGCAGCCGTTTCATCTTGAAATTGATAAACAGCTGGGACTTCTAGCTCTGTTCTTTTACGTTCTTGCTCTGTTTTTTCCGTGTCTTCCATAGTTTTAACTGCTCTGATTGTATCAGGTGAAAGCTGGAATAATTCAAAATCGTATTTACTTTCCTTTACATTTCCAATGAGTAAAAAGAACAAACAAATCGCTGTTATAAAAGTAACGATGAAAGGGAGATACCTACTATTTTTCCATTCTCTCCACTTTATAAGGATTTTTTTCATTTCTTCTCATCCCCCCACCAACTAGTTATTCCATTATACCTTATTTTTTTCACAATTCACTAATGTTTCCCAAATAACAAAGAAGCAACCGTCTAAACATAGACAATTGCTTCTTTTAAGAATTGGATATTATAGTTCTTCATATGCTTGTATAATTTTAGCAACTAACGGATGGCGTACTACATCCCCTTGCTCCAAATATTGGAAATGAATTCCCGCCACATTTTTCAATATTTTTTCTGTAACGATTAAACCAGATTCTGCACCTTTTGGTAAGTCAATTTGTGTTTTATCACCAGTGATTACCATTTTAGAACCAAATCCCAGACGTGTTAAGAACATCTTCATTTGAGCTTTTGTTGTATTCTGTGCTTCATCTAAAATAACAAATGCGTCATCTAATGTACGACCTCGCATATAGGCTAAAGGTGCAATTTCAATTGTACCTCGCTCCATAAGTCGATCCGTTTGTTCTGTTCCTAATACATCATGGAGCGCATCGTATAACGGCCGTAAATAAGGGTCTACCTTCTCTTTTAAGTCTCCGGGTAGGAATCCTAGGCTTTCTCCTGCTTCGACTGCTGGGCGAGTTAAAATGATTTTTTTCACATGAGCATTTTTAAGTGCTTGTGTAGCCATTACTACCGCTAAATACGTTTTACCGGTACCTGCAGGCCCAATTCCAAAAGTAAGATCTGTATGTCTAATTCCTTGGATATATTCCCGTTGCCCTATTGTTTTTGCTCTAATCGCTTTACCTTTTGTATTTCGTGCTATTTCTTCGTCATATAAACTTGAAAAATACTCAATTGTACCGTTCAAGCTCATTTCAATTGCGGAAGATACATCACGCAAATTGATATTGATCCCTTTTCGAATGACTGCTAATAGTTGAATCATAAGCTGTCTAGCATCTTCTACATTCTTTTCTTCACCAATAATCTGAATTTGTTCACCTCTAGTAATAAGTTGAACTTTTAGCTCCGCTTCAATAAGTTTTACATTTTTATCCGAGATGCCAAGCAGCATTACCGCTTCTGCTGGATCTTGCAAATTAATATCTAATTGTTTAGTTTCGCTCATGATTCGTCTCCTTGGGGTATAACATTTGGTATTGCAATATTTTCATTTATCAGTAAAAGTATCTTCCCTTTTACTTTATCATCTTGTATTGATACCTGTAAAACTTTATCTTCTAATAATTGAGTTCCTGTAGGTAATTCTTTCATAATTTTTTGAAAAAGTAATGGTCTTATGAGATGTTCTATGGACTGTTCCGTTAGTGAATAAGTTATATGGTGATTCTTTTGTACATAACCTGCCTGAACGTATTTCTGGATGAAAGCGGGTAACTGTATTTCTTTCCAAAACTTCTGTTTATTGTCCACCTTTTTCTGGATGATCAATTCTTTTGAATTCGGATTAGTAACAGCAACTTGCGTTGGCAGTTCAAATGATAGCTCTATCCAATAGCTAGCGTATACCTTTCCTTCTGCACTTGTTAAAATCCTTTTGTTTCCTTGGGTGACAAAACCATTAACTAAGACATCTCCTTTTTTTACAGAGATGTTCTTTTCAACAGCTCTCACCCCTTTTGTTAAGATAAAATCTGTAATGACTCCACTTCTCTTGGCTACAAGATTTACAGCAGGTGCATCCTTTAGCTCTTTTGCTGTTTGAGGTGGCGCCAACATTGGAGCTACCGTAAATATAGACCCGGATTTTGAAAAGTGAACCCATGAATACTCTTTATGCTTTAATAAAATATTTTGGCGTATCTCTTGCTCTGACGGCAACTTTGAGACAAACATTCTCTCTTTAATACCCATCTCTTTTAACTGCTCAGTTAGTAGAATATTACTTTCCGGTGAATCCGACTCAATATGAACGGTCCATATAAATTGGGCAAATATAATTGGAATTACGATAAAGAAGAAAACTCCCATTATGGACCATGAATAAAAAGAGATGGTACTTTCTTTTAGTTCATCTTCTAATTTAATCGGCATCTTCAGTTTTTTTCTTAATTTCCGAAACGCATTCAAATCTTTTGCTTGGATAGAAAAGTTTATATGAGTATCGTTTGTATGAAGCCGATAAACTTCAATATTTTGTTCCTTTAAAGCCTTATAAAGCGTAAACTGATCTGTAGAAATTGGTGCTTGAATTTTGATAAGACGCTTCATACCGTTTTTTCCTTCCTAGTTATATTAAAGAACTGAAGATTATGCACATGTAGATGCAACTTATCACTGGACATCGATTTTATGTGCAACTTTTCGGCATGAATTTCTAAAAGAAAATGGTCATAGGAACAGACTAAACTATTTTCTTTTAACCGTATTAAGGAAAATTCATAATCCAATACAATATCATCAAAATTATCTAACATAATACTCGCATGGAGTGGAAATAACTGCTTCACAAAAAACACCCCTTTACATGAATTTATGCATGTAAAGGGGTGTTCATGAGTTATCTTTTAGATTTTGGTGGAGCAAGTATTTCGGAAAAAATAATTGCTCTGATCAATTCGTCCTCACTGCTAGGCAGCATAGAGTTTACCGGAGTAGTTTCTGGACGTAGAGGGGCACTTTCCTGATGAGTACTCAATCTACCAGAAGATCTTGCCACTCCTTGATTTCGCTTAACCTCTCGCTCCATTTTCTCCACTACAGGCACTTCTCTTACGACAGGAGGTTTTGTTTTTTTCTCCTGCTGTCGTTCATTCGTAAACTGTTTAGCAAAATCACCTAATTCTTTAAAAGGATTTTCTGAAACAGTTTTACGTGAAGGAGTGCTATTTACAGGTTTTTCAACCGTCTTTTTGTCTGGTTCTTTCTTTTTATTAAAGAAAACACTAAAAAGTAATGCGATGATTATAGGAATAAAGGCTTCCAAGGAGATTGCCTCCTTTCTGCTATATTATTTTAGCTCGTCAGTAGAAGGTTTTTCTCCGCCAACTTTACTAATAGAATCTCTCATACCAGTATCAGCTTTAATATTATTGTAATTCATGTAATCCATCACACCAATATTACCTTCACGTAGCGCTTCAGCCATTGCTAATGGAACAGCAGCTTCCGCTTCTACTACTTTCGAACGCATCTCTACAACTTTTGCTTTCATCTCTTGTTCAGATGCTACAGCCATTGCACGACGTTCCTCAGCTTTTGCTTGGGCAATTTTCTTATCTGCCTCTGCTTGCTCTGTTTGTAGTTCTGCACCAATGTTCTTACCTATATCAACGTCCGCAATATCAATCGATAGAATTTCGAAGGCAGTACCAGAATCTAATCCTTTTGCTAAAACAGTTTGAGAGATTAAATCTGGATTTTCAAGTACGCGTTCATGACTTACACTAGAACCAATTGTTGAAATAATCCCTTCACCAACACGAGCTACGATTGTTTCTTCACCAGCACCACCGACTAGACGGTCAATATTGGCACGAACCGTAATACGCGCTTTTGCTTTAACTTCGATACCGTTCATAGCCACACCTGCGATAAATGGTGTTTCAATAACTTTTGGATTTACGGACATTTGCACCGCTTCCAATACGTCACGACCAGCTAAATCGATCGCTGCAGCTCTTTCAAATGTTAGTTCAATGTTTGCACGATGTGCCGCTATTAAAGCGTTAACCACACGGTCTACGTTACCTCCAGCAAGGTAATGACTTTCCAGCTGATTGATAGAAACTTCAAGACCCGCTTTATGAGCTTTGATCAATGGGTTGACAATACGTGAAGGAATAACACGACGTAACCTCATCCCTACTAATGTAAAGATACTAATTTTTACTCCTGCTGCTAGTGCAGAAATCCATAACGTAATTGGGAAAAATGTGAAAAATACTGATAGTACTACAAATGCTAATACTATAACGATGATTAAAGTAACTGTTGAGCCTGTAATCATTCTGTTACCTCCCCTTCTACTGCTTCTCGAACGACGATACGAGAGCCTTCCACTTTAATAATTTTAACATATTTATCTTTTCCGATAAAACTACCATCTGAAACTGCGTCAATTCTTTCATTATCGATACGTATAGTTCCCGAAGGTCTAAGCGGTGTCATTGTCACTGCAAATTTTCCGACAAGTTCCACTCGATTTTTATTGGAAACATATCCTTTTTCAGTTGTAGTCGCATCCGACAAGATTACTTTATTTAACACTTTTAATTCCCTACCAAAGAATTTCATAATAATCACCATTCCCACTATAGCTACTGTTAATGCAATTATAACGGCGATAATCATTTGCTCAATATCGCCACCAGCTAATACTATACTTATAATAATAGCTGCCGCCCCTAATATACCACTAATTCCTCCGGGCAGGAAGAACTCCGCGACAATAAGTAAAACACCAATCACAAAAATAATGATTGTTTCATAGCCAGCAAGACCTGCAACTAAATGTCCGAAAAAGAACAGAACTAACGAAACTAACCCCATTGTACCAGCGACACCAAAACCTGGCGAATACAATTCGACGATTAAACCTAAACTTGCAATTGATAACAGGATTGGAACGATAATTGGATTGGTTATAAAACGTGCAAGCGTTTCCATAAAGGTCTCTTCTGTTTCAATTATTTTCGCTCCAGAAAGCTTAGTAACTTCAAGTAATTCATCAAATGAACTAACGGTTGCTTCTGAATAGCCTACTTCTAATGCTTCCGCTGAAGAAAGTGTCAATAACTTACCGACAGGGGCTCTATATTCAGGTAAGTCTACGGTATCATCTGCCATAGCTTGAGCATATATAGGTTCTTTACCCGTTAACTCAGCAGCGTTTTTCATCTTCGCTTTCCATGCACTATTTGCTTTTTCACCTGCAGTGTTTCCACTACTTTCAATGACTGCTGCTGCACCGATTGTTCCGCTAGGGGACATATAAATTTCATCTGTATGAAGTGCTAAGTAAGCACCTGCTGATAATGCTTCAGAGTTAATATACGCAATTTTACGAATCGATGTGGAATCCAATAAATTAGCAATATCTTCTGCCGAATCTACAAAACCTCCAGGTGTATTAATCTCAAAAATAATTGCCTCTGCTCCAGCCTCTTCTGCTTCATGGATTGAACGTTTCAGAAAAGCATATAATCCTTTTTCCACTTCATCGTATACTGGTACTTTATAAACTTCTGTAGTTTGTGCTGTTATAATAGGAATCATCATTCCAAATGATAAGACGAATAAACAAAGAGAAACGACATAGCGAGTCAATTTCACCACTTAACCTCCTTTCTTCTATATGTATACTCCTATTTACGGATGAACTTTCAA
Organism: Psychrobacillus psychrotolerans; assembly: GCF_900115805.1. Classification (GTDB taxonomy): domain Bacteria; phylum Bacillota; class Bacilli; order Bacillales_A; family Planococcaceae; genus Psychrobacillus; species Psychrobacillus psychrotolerans. Next base: position 22,897 of record NZ_FOXU01000011.1, on the reverse strand, counting down.
AAAGTTTCATAAAATAAAAATAAACCGAGAAAATAAATTTTCTCGGTTTACATAATTGTAAATTTTAATCATAAAGTACGTGTTTTGAACGTAGGGATGGTTGGGAATAAATACCACTTACGTTAACGTGCAGCTTCTGATTTCTTTTTACGTTTCCGCTCAGGTTTTAGAAACCATAGCTTCGAAGCTTAGTAAATAAAGTAAATTAGAATTTACGTTTACGGGCAGCTTCAGATTTCTTTTTACGCTTTACGCTTGGTTTTTCATAAAACTCGCGCTTTCTAACCTCTTGAATTGTACCACTTTTAGATACAGTACGTTTGAAGCGGCGAAGAGCATCTTCAAGCGATTCGTTTTTACGAACGACAGTTTTTGACATCTCTTTTTCCCTCCCTCCGAACACACGTCAAGCACATAACCTAGTGCTATGTACTAAAAAATTATACCGTATTGTAAAGACTTGGTCAATACTTTGAGATATAATTTTTACTTTATTTAGTTAGAAATTTAATCTAACAACTAATCTAGAGCAATTATGCCCAAGTAAAAATTAATAATCAGATTTACTTTCTAATCCTTTTACAATTTCTACTCCAGAACTTGCACCAATTCTTGTTGCTCCAACTTCAACCATTGCTTCAACGTCTGCTAAGTTTCTAACACCACCAGAAGCTTTCACGCCTAAGTCAGGTCCTACAGTTTCGCGCATTAGTTTTACAGCTTCGATTGTTGCTCCTCCAGTAGAAAAACCGGTAGAAGTTTTCACGAAGTCAGCACCTGCCGCTTTAGATAATTCACTTGCTTTCGCAATTTCTTCATTTGTTAATAAACAAGTTTCTAAAATAACTTTTACAATCGCTTTATCTTTTGCAGCATTTACTACAGCTTCGATATCTTTTTGTACTAAGTTATAATCTTGGTCTTTTAACGCACCAACATTTAGTACCATATCAATTTCATCTGCACCATTTTCAATAGCATTAGTAGTTTCGAATGCTTTCACTGCTGAAGTACTTGCGCCTAAAGGGAATCCGATAACAGTACAAACTTTTACTGGACTTTCTTTTAGAAGAGATGCACTTAAATTTACCCATGTAGGGTTAACACATACGGATGCAAAATTATATGTTTTAGCTTCCTCACATAATTTTTCAATTTGATTTTTAGTTGCGTCTTGTTTTAGTAAAGTATGATCTATTAATGCTGCAATATTTTCAGTCATTAGTTATTCCCCTTTCAAGATGTACGTACCTCTTAATAATACTCTTAATTGCCGGTAAAGTGCAAGCATAGTGGTTACTTTGCGGGTCAATAGTATTTTTCTCTCTATATGGCTATTTATTCTGGAATTTTTATTTTCTCATGAATTTGTTTTAGTAGCTTTGTTTGGGCCTTGAGTTGCCCTACAATTGTAACCATAAACCAAATAACAAAAATTACGGGAACGAAATAAAATATAAATAGCAAACCTGGTAGTAAAGCCGTCACTTCCAATACAGCACCTCCTAATTTCAAATAAAAAAGCCGGTGAAATATTAATCACCGGCTTTATATTTATACTAACTCTGCAACTTCATCTAGAACACGAACGAATTGTCCTTCATTGTAGGGATAACCAGCTTTTGTGATTTTCACACGAACTAATTTCCCTATTAAATCCTCAGATCCAGGAATGACAACCTTTAGGTAGTTATCTGTATAGCCTTCAACCATATTAGCAGCTGAATCTAGTTTATAAGCTTCCTCCGGTATAATTTCAAGTACTTCCCCTTCAAATCTAGAAGCATATTCTACCGCCAATTGATCATTTAATGTGATTAATCGGTGTACTCGTTCATTTTTCACATGTTCATCCACTTGGTTTTCCATTCTTGCTGCAGGCGTTCCTGTACGTTTTGAGTATGGGAAAACATGCAGTTCAGAGAATTTTTGGTCACGTATAAAGTTAAATGTCTCCATGAATTCTTCCTCTGTTTCCCCTGGAAAACCAACAATAACATCCGATGTTATCGCAAGATCTGGTAAAGCAACTCTTAAACGATCTAAGCGATTCGCAAAAAATTCCATTGTATATTTTCTACGCATTCTTTTCAATACAGTATCCGAACCAGATTGAATAGGGATATGTAAATGTCTTACCACAATCTTAGAATCTCTTAAAACATCAATTACTTCGTCTGACAATTGACTTGCTTCAATCGAGCTAATACGCAGTCGTTTTAAGCCTTTTACATTGTTTTCAATATCTCTTAAAAGTTGTGCTAAATTATAATCTTTTAGATCTTCCCCGTATCCACCTGTATGAATACCTGTTAGAACTATTTCCATATAACCAGCATCTACTAGTTGTTGCGCTTGTCTCACTACTTCTTGTGGATCTCTTGAACGCATTAGTCCACGAGCCCAAGGGATGATACAAAAAGTACAGAAGTTATTGCAACCTTCTTGAATTTTCAAGGATGCTCGAGTTCTGTCTGTGAATGATGGCACATCCAATTCTTCATATACTCGATTTTTCATAATGTTCCCTACAGCATTGATAGGTTTACGTTCTGTTTTATATTGTTGAATATAATCCAACATTTTGGTTCTTTCCTGTGTACCTACAACTATATCTACTCCTGGTATTGCCATAATTTCTGCAGGAGAAGTTTGAGCATAACAACCAGTTACACAAATAACAGCATCTGGGTTTTGACGAACAGCACGACGAATAACTTGACGACTTTTTTTGTCTCCAGTATTCGTGACAGTACAGGTATTAATAACATATACATCTGACTGTTTTTCAAATTCAGTCCGGCTATACCCATTTTCCTTAAATAATTGCCAAATGGCTTCAGTTTCATAGTGATTTACTTTACAACCTAACGTATGGAATGCAACGGATGACAAGTTCTCACACCTCTTTCATTCAAATTCATAAGAAATTGCTGACAGCGCATATAACGGTGCAGTTTCAGTTCGAAGAATCCTAGGTCCTAGCGCAATTGTCTGAAAATCATTATCTAATAATAGCTTTATTTCTGCTCGATCGAGCCCACCTTCTGGACCAAATACGATGAGTATCGATTGTTTATCATACACGTTTTTTAATTGTTCAGCAAACTTTTGTCGTTCATCAGTTTTGGCGTCTTCCTCATCCGCTACATACTTTACATCGTATGCTTTGGACAATTCAACTAACTCTTTTATAGAGACTGGATTATGTATTTGTGGAATGGTAGAACGATGTGATTGCTCAGCTGCTTCTTTAGCAATTTTTTGCAATCGAGCTACTTTCTTTTCGTTTTTAGACTTATCCCATTTCACGATAGATCTTTTTGCTTCAAATGGATAGAGTTCATACATTCCCAGTTCTGTTGCTTTTTGCGTGATCAATTCCAGCTTGTCTCCTTTGGGTAGACCGCAAACAATTGACACTTTCTTTGGCATTTCATTGGTGTTGAGTAGAACCTCTTTAACCTTTAAATGGACAGCTTTTGAAGACCCATCTAAAATTTCCATCGTATATGTTTGGTTATTAGCCACAACAAAAACTAGATCACCTGGTGACATGCGCATCACTTGAATCATATGATGCGCATCATCTCCGGTAATTGTCACTGTATTATTCTCACTTATAGGTTCATTTGTAAAATAACGTTGCATGACAATCTCCTTTATTTAAGAGGTTTTCTCGAAATAATTGTTACCCAATCTTCCATCATCATGACTTCCTCAATTTCAAATCCTGCATGTTGTAATGATTCTCTTACATCATCTTTTTTCGTAGCAATGATTCCGGAAGTGATGAATAATCCGCCCTCTTTTACAATAGTGAATGCATCATCCGTAAATGTCATGATGATTTCTGCTAATATATTCGCTACGACTATATCTGCTTGTTCGTCCACATTATCTAGAAGATTACCGTGTGTTACACGAACAATATGGTCTACTTTGTTTAAAGCAATATTTTCTATTGCAGATCTAACAGCTACTTCATCCAAATCTAGCGCATGAATTTTAGAAGCTCCTAGTTTTGCTGCTCCGATAGAAAGTACCCCAGATCCAGTCCCTACATCAATTACACTTGAATCTGTTTGAACCGTTTTCTCCAACGCTTGGAGACACATAACTGTTGTCGGATGCGTACCTGTTCCAAAAGCCATTCCAGGATCAAGTTCGATGATTAGTTCATCTGTGTTCACTCGCTCATAGTCTTCCCAAGTCGGTACAATAGTAAATCGATTAGATATTTTCACAGGATGGTAATACTTTTTCCATGCCGTAGCCCAATCCTCTTCGTCTACTTCCTGAACAGATACAACATTATGTCCTAGATCTATGTCGAAGTTTGTTAAATTGTTGATAGCAAGTTTGATCTCTTCCACTGTTTCTAATAAGAAACTTGTTTCAGCTAAATAAGCCTTCACACGTACACCATCTACCGGAAAGTCATCTGGGTTTAAGCTATAAATTTCACCAAATAAATCTTCTCTTTCTCTTCCTAATTCATCTGAGTCTTCGATAACTACACCACTTGCACCAGCTTCATGCAAAATATTACTTACCGCTTCAACCGCTTCATTTGTAGTATGGATGGATAGTTCAGACCATTTCACTTGCGCCAACTCCTTTATTCGCCTTTTAATGTCTTCTTGATCTTATCAAATAATGAACTGCCTTGCTCTTCTGGAATATCTCCACTGATTTCTGCAAATTCACGTAATAATTGTTTTTGTTTCTCTGTTAACTTTTTCGGCGTAATTACTTTTACTATTACATGTTGATCCCCAACACCGTAGCCATGAACATTTTTAACACCTTTTCCTTTTAAACGGAAATTGGCTTGTGATTGAGTTCCAGCTGGAATTTTAAGTTTTACTTTTCCTTGGACTGTCGGAACTTCAATTTCATCACCAAGAGCTGCTTGTGCATATGTCAAAGGTAGCTCGTAATAAATATCGTCGCCATCGCGTTCAAAACGTGGATCTGCTTTAACACGGAAAACGATATATAAATCGCCCGCTGGTCCACCATTTGCTCCAGGTTCACCTTGACCACTTACACGAAGCTGCTGCCCATCATCCACACCTGCTGGGATGGTAACTTTAATTTTTTTGCGTTTGTTAACTGCGCCTTTACCATGACATGTAGCACATTTATCTTTAATAATATTCCCTGTTCCTTGACAGTGATTACATGCGCGTTTAGTTTGAACGCGGCCAAATGGCGTATCTTGCGTTACATTTACTTGACCATGACCATTACAGTGTGAACATTTTTCTGGTTTTGTACCAGGTTTTGCACCTGAGCCAGAACATGTTTCACAGTTTTCTTCTTTAGATACTTCTATTTCTCTTTCTTTACCAAATACTGCTTCTTCAAACTCAATAGTCATGGAATATTGAAGATCATTCCCTTTTCTTGGAGCATTGGGATCACGTCTTCTTGAACCTCCGCCACCACCAAAGAATGAACTAAAGATATCTTCAAAACCAAACCCATCAGCACTACCGCCACCAAATCCACCAAATCCTTGGTTTGGACCTGCGTGACCAAATTGGTCGTAAGATGACCGTTTTTGTTCATCACTTAATACTTCGTATGCTTCGGAAATTTCTTTAAATTGGTCTTCCGCTCCAGCATCTTTGTTAATATCTGGGTGGAATTGTTTTGAAAGTTTACGATAAGCTTTTTTTATCTCGTCTTGAGTTGCGCTCTTAGATACACCAAGAACCTCATAATAATCACGTTTATTCATCTTTCACTCTCCTGCTCTGTTAACTTGCACATAGGAATAATTGTACCATGTACAAAATCCTAATAGCAAAACTTTGAAAATTTAATCATTCGGATCATGCCTGTTTCAACCTAAGAATATGACTTTAAAATCATATATGCTTAAATATCAACCTAATGAGAAATGAGACATTCCTGTTTTGCCTATACAGTAAGAAAAGCCAAAGCCGGAACCGGTCTTTGACTTTTTGCTTACCGACACTTCAACAATCTTACTTGTCTTTATCGTCGTTTACTTCTTCAAATTCTGCATCTACAACACCGTCATCAGTTGGACCAGCTTGTTCGCCATTAGCTGCAGCATCTGCTTGTGCTTGTTCATACAATTTCATCGTAAGTTGTTGTACAATTTCATTTAATTTATCTTTTTTCGTTTTGATGTCTTCTAAGTTTCCAGCTTCTAAAGCAGCTTTTAACTCTTCTTTAGCATCTTCAGCAGATTTTTTCTCTTCTTCTGACACTTTATCTTCTAAATCTTTCAATGTTTTTTCAGTCATGAACACTAATTGATCCGCTTCGTTTTTCACTTCAGCTTCTTCTTTACGTACTTTATCAGCATCTGCATTTGCTTCAGCTTCTTTTACCATACGCTCGATTTCTTCGTCAGAAAGGGAAGAATTCGATTGAATTGTAATATTTTGTTCTTTTTGAGTACCTAAGTCTTTTGCTTTAACATTTACAATACCATTTTTGTCGATATCGAAAGTTACTTCGATTTGTGGAACTCCACGTGGTGCTGGTGGAATATCTGCTAATTGGAAACGTCCAAGTGTTTTGTTATCTGCAGACATTGGGCGTTCACCTTGAAGTACATGAATATCAACGGCAGGTTGGTTATCTGCTGCAGTCGAGAATGTTTGTGATTTTGAAGTAGGGATTGTTGTATTACGTTCGATTAACTTAGTAAATACTCCACCCATTGTTTCAATACCTAAAGAAAGTGGTGTTACGTCAAGTAGTACAACGTCTTTTACATCACCAGTTAAAACTCCACCTTGTACAGCAGCACCCATTGCTACTACTTCATCAGGATTTACGCCTTTATGCGGCTCTTTTCCAGTTTCTTTTTTAATAGCGTCTTGTACAGCAGGAATACGAGTAGATCCACCAACAAGAATGATTTTATCGATTTGAGAAGCAGATAATCCAGCATCTTTCATCGCTTGACGAGTTGGTACCATTGTACGTTCAACTAAATGAGCAGTTAAATCGTCAAATTTCGCACGTGTCATCGTTACTTCTAAGTGAAGCGGTCCAGCTTCTCCTGCAGTGATGAAAGGAAGAGAGATTTGAGTTGATGTTACACCCGATAAATCTTTTTTCGCTTTTTCAGCAGCATCTTTTAGACGTTGTACTGCCATTTTGTCTTTAGACAAGTCGATACCATTATCTTTTTTGAATTCTTGTACTAGGTAATCCATTAATACTTGGTCAAAATCATCCCCACCAAGACGGTTATCCCCTGCAGTAGCAAGTACTTCGAATACGCCATCGCCAAGCTCAAGGATAGATACGTCAAATGTACCGCCACCTAGATCGTATACTAGGATTTTCTCGTCATGATCCATTTTATCTAAACCGTATGCAAGTGCAGCAGCAGTAGGTTCGTTAATAATACGTTCTACTTCCAGTCCAGCAATACGACCAGCGTCTTTAGTTGCTTGACGCTCTGCATCATTAAAGTAAGCAGGAACTGTAATTACAGCTTTCGTTACTTTTTCACCTAAGTATTCTTCTGCAAATCCTTTTAAATATTGAAGAATCATTGCTGATACTTCTTGTGGAGTGTAATCTTTTCCTTCAGCTGAAACTTTTTCGTTCGTACCCATTAAACGCTTAACTGAAGCGATTGTATTAGGGTTAGTGATAGATTGGCGTTTTGCAACTTCCCCAACTTGTTTTTCACCATTTTTAAAAGCAACAACAGATGGAGTCGTACGGTTACCTTCTGGATTCGGAATTACTTTTGGTTCTCCACCTTCTAATACAGATACACATGAGTTTGTTGTTCCTAAGTCAATACCAATAATTTTAGACATTTAATTTTCCTCCTAATATATAACTAGCTATTCTTTTTTGGGTATTCCAATCAATTTCATAAAAATAAGTAATGATGAAAATGATTTATTCGTTTACTTTGACCATGGAAGGTCTTAATACTCGGTCTTTTAACTTGTACCCTTTTTGCAGCTCTTGAAGCACTACTCCGGATTCTTTTGAATCATCTTGCTCTTGCATAACAGCTTGGTGGAAGTTCGGATCGAATGCTACACCTTCTGCTTCGATTGCTTCCAAACCTTCTTTTTTAACTGCTTCTAGAAGAGTACGGTAAACCATATCTACTCCTTTAACTAAAGAAGCTGCTTCTTCAGAAGTCGTTTCAACTGCAAGTGCACGTTCAAAATTATCAAGCACAGGCAGAATATCCGTTAAAACGGATTGAGCACGGTATTTATAATCCGCTGCTTTGTCTAATTGTACCCGACGCTTGTAATTCTCAAAGTCCGCTCTAAGACGAATAAGCTTATCTTGTTCTTCTTCGATTTGCTGTTTAGCCAGAGTTAGTTCATCTACTTCTTCCACAACTTCTTTCGGCTGTTCAGACTCTTCTTGAATAGTTTCTTTTACTTCTTGCTCTTCTAAGTTTTCATCTTTGATTTCTGACATTGTTCGGAACTCTCCTTATCCTTGATGTCCATGTAATATTTTCGATAATTCTCTAGATAAATCACTACTCATGACATCTAGTAATGACACGACTCTCCTATAATCCATTCGAGTCGGACCAATAATCGCTATCGAACCCACTTGCTCTTCACCAATACCATATGAGGCAGTAATAACACTACATCCCTCCATGGCAAGATCATTGTTTTCTGATCCAATGCGAATTTGAATTCCCTTTTTATCCAAATGGAAAATACCTGGAATTTGGTTTACATGATCCATCCAATTCATAATACTCCGTGCTTTTTCTACATCATTAAATTCTGGTTGGTTCAATATTTGTAACTTCCCACCATAATACACCTTGTCTTCATGCTCAATAGTCATCGCTTGGTTAAGCGATCCAAAAAGATGATTCAGACGACCGTTATTTTGTTGCAACACATTTAGCGTTACCGCCTCTAGCATTGCAGGGAGTTCATGCAAATATACCCCTACTAGACGTTCGTTGATCAGATTGATCATACGTTCGATATCAGATGCCTGAAAATTTTCAGGGATAGAAAATAGTCGATTCTCTACATGACCACTGTCTGTAACAATTATCGCTACAGCAGAATCACTGGAAAGTGGTACAATCGAAAATCGTTTAACACGATGTTTTCTCACATCTAAGCCTAACATAATAGAGGTATAATTCGTTAGTTCCGATATAATTTCAGCGGATTTGCGAATTATTTGCTCCGTCTCCACCTTTCGTTCCTCAAAGATAGAACGAATTTGTTTTATCTCGCTTTGCGAAATTCTTTGTGGAGTTAACATATTATCGACATTATAACGGTATCCCTTTTGTGAAGGCACACGACCAGACGAAGTATGTGTTTTTTCTAAAAAGCCCATTTCTTCTAAATCTGCCATTTCATTTCGAATAGTAGCAGGACTAAATGGTACTTCCTCCTTTTTCGAAAGCTGACGAGATCCAACTGGTTGAGCGGTATCGATAAAATCATCTACCGTTACTTGCAATATTAATAATTGCCTGTTTGTTAGCATGATTATCACCTCTGTTAGCACTCGTTCAAAGAGAGTGCTAATACTCATATAAAACTTATCAAATCTACAGAAAACTGTCAACGATTTAGCTTTAATTATTTCAAGAAATATTGAAACACTTCATTTCCCATAAACCTTCCACGGGAAGTCAGTCTTACAAAATTATCTTCCAGAACTAATAATTCCCTCTGAAGTAGCTCATCTAGTTCTTTTCCGTAAACATCACGAAGGGTTAGACCATATCTTTCCTCAAATTTAGCAAGTGATACACCCTCATTCTTACGTAAACCAAGAAACATTTCTTCTTCCATTTTTTCCACGTTTGTCACTTCTTTTTGCATCATAAGAGGTTGTTCCCCTGTTTCGATTGTCTGCATGTATTTTTTTATTGGTCCATGATTGGAGTATCTCTTACCATTCACATATCCATGAGCACCAGCACCTAAACCGATATATTCATCATTATTCCAGTAAAGTAAATTATGTTTTGATTCTTTTCCTACATATGCGAAATTACTTATCTCATATTGAATATAACCATGACTTTGCATTTCCTCTAAAAGATAACCATACATCTCCGCTTCTAAGTCTTCTCCTGGAAGAGAAAGTTTCCCTTTGGATAGTAGATTATAAAAGATTGTTTTTGGCTCAACTAACAATGAATAAGCCGAAATATGTGGAATTTTTAAGCGGAATGCTTCCTGCAAGGATGCTTTCCATTGATCCATCGTTTGGTTTGGAAGTCCATACATCAAATCTATACTTATCGAAGGGAAATCAGTTTGTTTGGCATGATTAATCACTTCATAGACATGATCATTCGAATGGGTTCTTCCTAATACTTTTAAAAGGTCCTGATCAAAGGTTTGGACTCCCATACTTAACCGGTTCACACCGAATTCGCGCATCTTTTGCATTTTATCAAGTGTCAGCTCATCTGGATTAGCTTCCGATGAGAATTCTGTGACATGCTCCATTGGTATATATGTGGTAATCAGCTCTAATAATCGATCTAATTGGTCTACTGATAAAGAAGTTGGAGTACCACCTCCAATAAATATCGTTTCAATTTCTGCTTTTTGTAAATCATTTGCCCACAATGCCATTTCTTTTCCAAGTGATTCAATATATTCATCTACCGGTTGGTTATGAAAGAAAAATTTATTGAAATCACAGTAATTACAAATTTGATGACAGAAAGGAATATGTATATATACGCCTCGTACCATAACTATCCCTACTTTCTTCTTCCATATAGGAAAAAGGAGGCTGCTAGTGCCTCCCCCTTCGTTTTATTATTTATTTGGCTCGTCCATTTTCAGAACAGCCATGAAAGCTTCTTGTGGAACTTCCACAGAACCTACTTGTTTCATCCGTTTTTTACCTTGTTTTTGTTTATCTAGAAGTTTTCGTTTACGAGAGATATCGCCACCGTAACATTTAGCTAAAACGTTTTTACCGATTGACTTAATAGTGGAACGAGCAACAATTTTTTGCCCGACAGCTGCTTGTACTGGAACTTCAAATTGTTGTCTCGGTATTAATGCTTTAAGTTTTTCGACTATAAGCTTACCGCGTTCATAGGAGAAGTCACTATGAACGATAAAACTAAGTGCATCTACTTTTTCGCTGTTTAGTAAAATGTCCATTTTAACTAATTTGGATTCTTTATAGCCTATTAAATCATAGTCAAAAGAAGCATATCCTTTTGTACTTGATTTTAATGCATCAAAGAAGTCATACACAATTTCTGATAGTGGAATTTCATAAATAATATTCACTCGAGCTTTAGATAAAAAGTCCATAGTTACAAAGTTCCCACGTTTGCGTTGACACAGTTCCATAACGGAACCAACATATTCTTCTGGGACCATAATAGATGCTTTAACATATGGCTCTTCAATTTTATCTACTTTTTGTGATTCTGGCATCATGGAAGGATTGTCCACTTTTAGGATTTCTCCATTCGTAAGTTTCACATCATAGATAACACTTGGAGCAGTAGTTATTAGATCAATATTGAATTCACGTTCAATACGTTCTTGAATGATTTCCATATGTAGGAGACCTAAGAAACCACAGCGATATCCAAAACCTAATGCTTGGGAAGTCTCTGGCTCAAATTCAAGTGCGGAGTCATTCAATTGTAATTTTTCTAAAGCATCACGTAAGTCAACATATTTTGTATTATCGATTGGATACAACCCACAGAATACCATAGGATTCATCTTTTTATATCCAGCCAAAGCTTCAGTAGCAGGGTTGTCAGCTAATGTAATCGTATCCCCAACACTTGAGTCCCCTACATTTTTCATAGAAGCTGTTAAGAAACCAACATCTCCAACAGTCAGTTCAGAACGTTGTGTTGTTTTAGGTGTAAATACACCCGTTTCTACGACATCAAATTCTTTACCTGATGACATCATTTTAATCTTGTCACCTGGTTTTACTGTTCCATCAATGATACGGATATATACGATAACTCCACGATAAGGATCGAATAAGGAGTCAAATATTAATGCTTTTAATGGTGCATTTGGATCTCCAGTTGGAGCAGGCACTTTTTCTACAATTTGTTCCAGAATTTCTTCAATACCAATTCCTGCTTTTGCGGAAGCTAATACCGCTTCGGAAGCATCCAGACCAATGACATCCTCCACTTCGCCTCTCACACGTTCGGGGTCAGCTGCTGGAAGGTCGATTTTGTTAATAACAGGAAGGATTTCCAAGTCGTTATCTAAAGCCAAATAAACATTTGCAAGTGTTTGTGCTTCAATCCCTTGTGCTGCATCTACAACTAAAATAGCTCCTTCACATGCTGCTAAGCTACGAGACACCTCATAAGTGAAATCGACATGTCCAGGGGTATCAATAAGATGGAAGATATACTCTTCGCCGTCTTTTGCATTATAAGTCAATTGAATAGCATTCAATTTAATGGTAATCCCGCGTTCTCGTTCTAGATCCATTGAATCGAGTAATTGATTTTGCATTTCTCGAGATGTTACAGTTTGTGTTTTTTCTAATATACGATCCGCAAGGGTAGATTTCCCATGATCGATATGGGCTATAATCGAAAAGTTACGTATTTTTTTCTGTCGTGCCAGTCTCTCATCATTATTCATGCTTGTTCACTCCTAATTAAACTATAATGAATTATAGCAGTGAACAAGCGATTCATCAATGTTAGGATGTAATTTGTTGATGAAAAAGATTTGAAACAGCTTTTGCCAAAATAGCAATCGTTCTATTTACTTCCACTTCTGTACTATCGATTCCGCCTAATTCTATTAAAATAGCATTCTTCGATAAATCCTGGTTATATACACCATTTACACCTTTTCCAGATTTCACTACTACACCTCTAGAAATCCCTGGGACTAATTTATTTAATTGGATAGAAAGATTATTAGCTAGCTGTTCATTCCATTTGTGGTTGGCATGTTCTCCACCAACTACAATATATATCTTTGCATAACTCTCATCCCCAACTTGAAGAGTAGCTATGTCTGCCTTAACTGCATCTCGATGAAGGTCTAAGACAATATCATACTCATCATGCGCCAATGCTTCCTGAACAAAAGGCCGTATCGAATTATACTGCCTCGCATCTCCTGTAGTCTCAGGCCCCAATATGTCCGTTTCTAATTGATGAAATGCAAATTGAGAAGTTATCTGCTCTTGAAAAGAAGTAATATTGTTTTCCGGATGATAAGTTGCAATTTTGTCACCTTTAGCAGCTAGCATGGGCTTAAAGGCTTCTTGAGAATGGGTAAAATAGACAAAAGCTTTTTTGGGTTCCAAAATTTCGGAAACAGCAGCAGTTTTTGTATCTAACTGTGCAGCATATACAACCGCTGTTTTACTTTCTTCTTTCGGGGGTGCTTCTTGTTCTGTTGCTGTCTGAAGCTTTTGTTGCGGAAAAAGAGGCGTTTGGACGGTTGCAATAATAATAGGTGCTAAAAATAAAAGTAATAAAATGCTAACTACATTCTTTAAGGACTTAGCCATAATTTCCACTCTCCTCACACAATCGTATGAAGAGAGCAGTAATTTTAGAACAATTTATCTTGTTGTTATCCAACTTTCTATGCCATTTGAAAGTAAATATGCATAGTGTTCCACCCATGCATCCGTCTCTTTAGGGGTTACGAACAAAGATGGATTCTTACCAACAAATACTTCCTCAAATAATTGTCTTTTTTCATCTGTAGACCACGTAACCCATTCTCCAAAAATCGGCTGTAGTACAGATTTATCTATGGATGGTTTTTTGCTAGACACCATTGGAGTAACTGCTAATGCAGCAGAGGGACTCCCTTTTTCCTCCACCTTTGAGGCAATATAATGAATTACCTGCTCCATTGCATCTGCATATAAAACCGGTCCATCTACAACCATTGGAATCCCAATAGCTGTGACAGGAACACCATATACCTCTTCTGAAATCTCTTTTCGTTGGTTACCAACACCTGATCCTGGATGTATCCCTGTATTCGTCAGCTGAATCGTTTTGCATAAGCGTTCGCTATTCCTAGCTGCTAAAGCATCTAATACAATGATTAAATCTGGTTTATATGCTTTACTAATCGCTTCGACAAAATCACTCGTTTCAAATCCGGTTTGTCCTGTTACTCCTGGTGCATACATTACCACCTTTATCTTCTCTGTATTTTGAGTCAAAGAAGAACCTTGCAAATACTCTATTGCCTTCGGACCAATTGCGTCAGGCGTAATAGTTGCATTACCTAGTCCTATGATTAATATTCTGGAATCCTTCGAAAGATTTAAATCTTGATGCATTTCTTTAAGCTTTTGAATAAATATTTTTTCTATTGGCTTAAAGCTATCTTCCTCATCTGGACTCACCGTCAAATCTGTTAAAGTAATGTACTTACCCTTCTTCTTTCCTAGTTTCTTTTCTCCCTCTTCATTTACCTCAATGGATGTAATAAGTACTGCTCCCTCTCGATTTTCGTCGAATGAAATGCCCTCGGAGTTTTTTAATGTGTTTTTTTCGCCACCAGTTCGATGCTTTACCATTTCATCCGATTCGTCTAATAAATCAGTTCTTCCCCACATATAATCACCTCTTTTTTAGTGTGGTCGAAGTGTCAAGTAAATATTCTTTGCATTTATATATTGCAATTTGTTTTTGTGTTTGTTAAAATAATGCTTGTTGTATTAGAAAGAAATGTATCATCTCAGACCTATTTAGGAGGTGAAAGGTATGCCGAACATTAAATCCGCTATTAAACGTGTTAAGACAAATGAGAGATTAAACACTCAAAACGCAAAAGCAAAATCAGCAATGCGTACTGCTGTAAAAAAAGCTGATACTGCCGCTCTTAATAACGAAGAAAACGCACAAGATCTTATTAAAACTGCAATTCAACAACTTGAAAAAGCAGCTTCTAAAGGATTAATTCATAAAAACGTAGCTTCTCGTAAGAAGTCTCAATTAATGAAAAAAGCGTAATAAAAAAAAGACTATCCGATTTTTTGGGATAGTCTTTATTTTTTATTCCAAAGATTTTAATAGAATAAGATCTGATATTGTGAAGTGGGCGATGTTATTCCCCTCCACCTCCACCACAATCCCCTCCACTACCGCTATCTCCGTGAAAACTAGCGCTACTACCGCTACTAAAACCTACATTTCCACAATCCCCATTTCCTCCACCATAGTAACTCCATGCGTAGGTGCTTGCTGATACGGTAACAGGTCTCTTCTCTCCATAATGGGATTTTGGCTTCATCTTTGTAATTTCAAATAATGAGGGTAAAATACCGCCACCTATTAGTGACGAAATAAGGAAACTTGCTGTACTAAAATCTGTTGCTACTAATATAAATACTGTAAAGGTAGCCATGAGGCCAATGATGAGTATGAATTTAATCACTTCGAAGCTAAAACCCAGTTTAAATACTAAATAGATGAGATGGGCTATTTTATATACAACGGTAATAGCAATAGCTGCAAAAATCACCATAAATACAATATTCATCTTTATCCCTCCCAATCGTAAATTTATATATAATTGTACTAATTTACGTTAGAATATTCAAAAAGTTTCATAATTGCTTTCCTATTATAAGTATTTTGGGGATACTCATTCTTTTTCATGCTGAAAGGGTGTGTGCTTCATTAATTTTTGACGTAAAAAAAGAAACCATTTTCAAATCCAAATGGTTTCTCATTCTCAAATACAGCTAAACCTACAAATTCATAAGAGGTAGCTTCACTAAAGTATACATATTTTATAGTTCACTTTAGCAACGGTTTGCTTAACAAAGACTTTTTCCAAATAATTGTTGCCATTAGAAGCAAAATACCAACCATTGCTCCAATAAGTTGATCTAATAAAAGTTCTCCAGCTCTAAAATAACGAATTGTAAAAGTGCCTCCAAAAATAACAATAATCGTGCTAGCTAATTGAATAAAATAAGTATTAATTTTCATATTTATTCCTCTTTGAATCCATAACAGGTTTTCTACTTAAACCAAATACGGTGGCAGAAAAGATAAAAATAGCAGTACATAACCACATTGTAATTCCATTCAGTTGTCCATCAAAAAGAGTGATATTCGTCAAAATTATTATTTGCATCAAACATACTGAAATGAATAATACTAAGGTATATTTCATTTATATCCCCTCCTTAACTTTTATACGATTGAAAAGAGAATAAGTTACATTTTTATCTAATTCATCCATTACTTAAATAATTTCCAAACGTCTTCCATACTGTAACAAACTCTCATATGGGTCTCCATCTAAATCAAAAATTTCACAAAAAGCAGGCTCTGTTTTCATACCTTCTTTTTTTAATCGTATTACTTCAGCTCTAATGTAGGGGAATTGTTCCAATAAAGCATTTTCAATTATCATATGTAGAAAAGCGTACTGTTTTTTTATGGGCTGCGATTGAGCGAATAATTCAAATTCAAACCCGCCAAATACAAATTTTGCTTTAACTACTGGGACCCCTCTGATTATTAGCCTTTTTAAAAAGAATTTTTCTTTACCTCCATACAATGTTTCAATCCTTTTCTCATACAGCAATAAATCAGAGACATCCATTATAATATCTAAATCAGAACCTACTATATCAATTCCAATGGGAAATGTACCACAGAGTGTTGGGTTATATTCCCTTAAGTCAGCCATTATTTCTAAATTACTAATAGCATTATAAGCATTAATTTGTTTTTCATTTCCTAATTGTAAGTAATCTATTGTATCGAACATTTTAGGTCCCCCAAAAATAATTTTAGAGTCTTTTTTTCCATTAATTCAATAAAAACCCCTGTATGGAAACAAAGAAAATAAATATAGAAACCGCCATGAACATGTACCCTTCAAATCTTTTTCTGTCTTTCTGAAATTCAGATAAACCTGAGAGCAGCATAAACGCACCTAAGAAGAACATCATAAAAGGCAGTGACTCGAAATTTTTACTTAATAGACCGTAACTTGAAAAAACAATAATAATTAATGCTAATATAAATTTAGTTATTTTCATCAATTATTCCCCCTATTAACAGTTATGGAATCTCTTTCATCTATAAATTTCTCTATTTCAACAAAAACATCTCTAAGATGCGATCACGGTTTATATTGAGTGTCTTTAATTGCAAATCGACTGTTGCTAGATCATTCAGTGTTTGCAATAGTTTTTGTTCATTATGAAGCATAGGGTGATCTATTAATAACTTCACTCGATATGGATGTACTTTCAACTGATTGGCAATCTGCTGTGCATGATAGCCTTTTTTCTTTAAATGACTAACTTGCACCATTAATCTAACTTGCGTTGCTATTAATGCATTTAGTTTCAATGGGTCTTCTTTTCGCTTTAATAAATCGTGATAAATTTCAATCGCAACACTCTTATTGCCCGAAAGATATGCATTTCCTAGTGTAAAAACATCCTGCTCTAATGTCCGAACTAAAAGCTTCTTGATAGTATCCACATCAATTTCTGGCTCTTCACCAACATATGTAGCTATTTTTGTTAGCTCCGTTTGCAGATGTACAAGATCGGTTCCTCCAAGTTCAATTAGGCAATCTATCGCCCCATCAGACATCGTTTTCCCATGGGAAGAAAGTTCATGTAAAATCCACCCTTTTAAGTCATGAACCTGTAAACTAGCTGACTCTATTACATTTGCCGCTTGCTTCATTGCCTTGGTGATTTTCTTGCGTTCATCTAGTTTCTCATATGGTGCTATAAAAACGGTTATTGCCGATGGTGAAGGTGATTTAAGCCACTCTTCTAGACTCAATGTGTCATGAGCTATTTTTTCTTTTCCTTTTTCCGTTGCTTTTAAGAAGAAAGCATTTTTGGCAATTACAAGTTTCTTATCTGAAAAGAAAGGAATAGTATCCGCCTCATACATCACCTCGTCTACTTTGCTTTCCTCCATATCAAAAGTGATCACTTCTAATTCGCCTTGGTCACTTAATTGTCTTTTAATTCTTTTTAAAGTTTCTTCGATAAAATACGCTTCTATCCCGTATAATAAATACACAGAAGAAATGTTATTATTGGATATTTGCATCCACTTTTCTGAAATCATATTAAGTGCTCCCTGCTATGTATAGTTAAATTTCATTATATCGTAAATACATGGATAAATTGTGACATTATGTGCCTAACTAGAAAAAGAAAAGTTTGTTTATAGATTTTTCATAGGCAATCCTTTATAATAAGGTGGAAATAGGAGGGGTAACAATGAATGAATTTGAACAAAATGTCCAGTCGAAACGTAACGACGCGATCGATTCTGGTGTAGGTTTTGTAGTCTCCTTTGGTTTTTTTGCAATCATGTTTGTTATTGCAACAGTTATTGAGTTCGTAGCTCGATAAAGTAAACTTCAATTAGTGAGATATTCTTCAATCATCCTGATTGAAAATGAAAAGGGTTTTGCCTTGTGAAGGTAAAACCCTTTTTTCGTTTACTTTATGGAATCATAACAGACATGTCTCCACTTTTATTAATTTTGACTTCGATTGTACCGTTCGTTCCCGTCTGTAAATAGGGAATATCTAATTTTCTTAATCGCTCCACTACTTCCGGATGAGGGTGACCATATCGATTCTCAAATCCAGCTTGGATAATCGCTACATCTGGTTGTACTAATGTCAAAAACTGTTCAATACTAGATGTTTTACTGCCGTGATGCCCCACTTTTAAGACATCCATTTGGTGTAATACATGTGAATAATACTCCACCAAATCCAACTCACCTTGTTCCTCTAAATCACCAATGAATAATCCATGAAAGTAATTATTTCTCATAGAAAGCACAAGGGAGTCATTATTTCCTTCATATATTTCATCCATTGGATATAAATATTGAAAGTGAAAATAATCTGAAACGATAATATCTCCTGCTTTCTTTTCGTATACCGGGATTCCTCGTTTCTCAATTTCCATCCACAAATCATTCATCACTTCTTTCTCCCCAGATCCCGGTGTAATATGAATTTCTTTAATTACTACTCCCCTCAATACTTCTTCTGCACCTTCCATATGGTCAGCATCTGCATGCGTAATAATTAACGTATCGATAGTATTGATCCCTTTTCCTTTTAAAAAAGGTAATACAACCTGCCGACCAATTTCATATGGTTCATTTGTTTGCTTCCAACTTTCTTGATCAAACCTTAATAATCCCCCAGTATCAATCATAATTATTTGTTTTCGAAAAGGCATTTCAATGAGTATACAGTCACCTTGTCCGACATTTACAAAAGAAATTCTTGTAGAGGAATCGAAATAAGGTGAAATCTGAATAAATCCTATAACGAATAAGAATAAGATGATGCTTATAAACCTACTCTTTTTTCTTTCTAAAGAAACAAGTAAAAAACAAACGCTTAAATATGCTATTAATATAATTTCAACAGCAGGATTAGCCGGATTCCACATCTGGTATGGTAGAGTACCTAACTTCAAAATGAAGATATCTAGCATCCCTCTAACAGGTTCATAGAAAAGAAATAATACTTCTGTGATGGACGGTAAAATAAAGGTTAGCAATAGAATCAAAAGATTGAGGGGTAAAATGACAAAAGAAAATAACGGAACAAAAACTAAATTTGCGAGAAATGAAGAAATAGAAATTTCATAAAAGTGATAAAGAAGAATGGGATATACGATGAGTTGGCAAACTGCAGTAATAATAAAGGATTGAAATAAATAGTAATGACTTGATTTCAATAATATGGAGGAGAAAATAAGGGAAAAAGCGGCTAAATAGGAGAGTTGAAAACCAATTTGGAATATAATCCAAGGTGTTAAAAAAACAAATCCGATAATACTTAGTGAAAAAGCATCATCTATAGCTATTTTTCTTTGTAAAAGCATTGAAATCAGTACGATTTCTGTCACCGAAACGGATCTCCAAACGGAAGGAGCTCCACCTGCCAGCAAAGCATATAAAGGTAAAGTAATTATAAGCAACCAGTTCGCTGTTTCTCTCCTTACACCCAAACGAATCATCATTTCATAGATTAACCAAACGATTAACGCCACATGGAGACCTGAAATAGCGAATAAATGGGTTATACCGAGCGTCTCATAGGCTGTTTGCATATCAGTGGACATCTGCTCCCTACTTCCTATTAGAAGCGCTTCAGCCTCTGCTTGGAGGGATATTGGGAAGTGTTCCTGGATATGTTGTTTCATTTTAAAACGTTGCCCTGCCATAAACGTTATAAAACCCGATTTCTGTTCAAGTAGTTCGTATTGAGATATCTGAAGTTGTCCAACAGAACCATTACTTTTTAAATAACTTTCCATATCAAATGCATATTTATGTGCCTTAGGCCTATTAGGAGTTTCTTCTGTCACAACATTCATAGTCAAACCGGCAAGCGAATGTCTTTGGAAGGCTTCCTTATGTTGCTCACTTTCAAGTTTTAATTGAACATACCACTTATCCTTGTTCTCCGATATAGCAAAACCCCTCATAGTGCTCCCATTGATGCGATAAGTATCAGTCCATGTAATTTCAGTGACTCTTTGCTCAGATGGAAGAACAGGCATCCTATCCTCCGTCCAAAAAAAGCAACCGACTCCAACGCTTAAAGCAATGACTATTAAAGATATCCGAAACTTTTTATATAAAAGCAGAAGTAGAATTATAATCAGGAATAAAAGGATAAGGGTAGATTCATATGCAGCTATTACACCGATTATAGCTGTTATTGCAATATATATTAAATTCCCACGGAAGTTGTTAATCCAAATAGGTCAGCCACCTTCTTTTCATACGGTTCCATTTCTTCACTACTGGCTCCTTTTTCTCTTAGCTTTGAAATCAGCTCTGCGTAAAGCGCAACTTTTTCATCACTTAGAAAGTCTATCTTTCTTTCATCAAAAGGCACATAGATAACCTCGACTCCAGCTTTGTTTAATAATTCAATGGCATAGGTGTTGTTTTTATAATCTTGAGCATAGTAGAGACGACTAATACCAGATTGAATAATCGATTTTGTGCATGGAAGACATGGAAAATGAGTGACATATAAGTCTGCGCCACTTACTGTAATCCCATACTTAGCGCATTGTAAAAGAGCATTCATCTCTGCATGTATCGTTCGAACACAATGGTTATCTACAACATAACATCCATGATCAATACAATGGTCGCCACCAGAAATAGATCCATTGTATCCTCCAGCCATAATACGGCGGTCACGAACAATCGTTGCACCAACAGCAAGACGTGTACATGTGCTTCTTAGTGCAAGTAAATGGCTCTGAGCCATGAAAAATTGATCCCAAGTAATTCTCTCCATATAACTACCCCCAAAATAATATTTCTTTAAGTGTAGTAGTTTGTGTAAGAAACATCAATAATGCATTTATTATTTTACCGTTATTAATGGTTCGAGTTTCTCAAATGTCTTTTGTCCAATACCTGTCACTTTCGTCAAATCTTGTTTGTCCTTGAAGGCTCCAGACTGCTCCCGATGAGCAATAATAGCCTCCGCCTTAGCAACGCCAATACCAGGTAAAGTAGTCAGAACTGTGGCATCTGCATTATTTATGTTCACTAATGATGACTGTGAACTACCGTTAGTAGCTAAAGGTGATTCTTCTACTTCTTCGCCTTCTTTTGGAATATAAATAACCATTTCATCTTTTACACGCTCCGCATGATTGATATGTTTGGGATTACTAGACTCTATGTAACCTCCAGCCATTTCAATCGCCTTTAACACACGGTCTCCTTCAGAAAGCTCATAGACTCCTGGCTTCATCACAGCACCTTTTACTTCTACGAATACAATGGGGTCTTCTACATATTCAATTGTTTCTTCTACAGTAAGATTTTCTTTTAATGGGATAGTTGGAATGGAATCGGCTTGGGGGGTTGCCGATTTTAAAAAGGATTGAATACTGATAAACAGTATTATTCCTATAACTACTACTGGGAGTAATAGCTTTTTCTTATATTTTTGGATGAATAGTTGGAGCAGATTTATCAGCCTCTTTCATAAGAGGTAATTATATGGAGTTAAGAAGACTATACTAAATTTACCTCTAGTTGAAAAGAGTTATTTTTATGGAAAAAAATAATCGAAATAAAACAATAAAAATAAATAGATATCGAGCGGGTAATCTAGTTGTCCCATCAATAATCCACCGCTTATTTCCGTTACAATACACTTTCATGCTTTGGAGGTAGAGCAACGACGCAGATACAGGTGAATAAAAAAACTGGATAAAAAGACGCCCGAACTTCTAAAAATAGAAACGTAGATATGCCGTTGATTTCCGCTCCCAGTGGACACTTTCCGTGGGCACGGGAGTCGCCGCTCTGCACTCTAATCAACTAGATTCACTTTATATATTTGGATAATTGGATATAAAACCACGTAAATGTAGGTGCATTAAATTAAAATAAGTAATGATGAAAAGGACTCATAAATAAGAACTTGTACCTCTTCTTTCATTCTAAAATAGTATTCCTGATCGGGCAGATGGTTTTATCCTTTTTAACTTAGACTGCTATTATCTTCGAAGCGAGAGGCTATGTTTTCTCTTATGGTTTAGTACTACTCATTATATTGATTGGAGCGCAAAGGCGCCGACTCCGGCAGGGTAGCTTGAGCTGAAGACCCGCAGGAACGTAGTGACGAGGAGGCTGAAGCCAAGCCCGCGGAAAGTGACCACCTGAGGCCGAAATCAGTAGTATTTCTCATTCTTTCAAGCTCTATAAAACCAGTGTTTACAAGACGCTTTTATTTATTTCCTTAAAAAAAAGAGCCTGATATGAAGTGACCCCTAAAAGTTAGACACGGTTATTTCATTAAGCAACTTGGTAAAAATGGGTTCGGTATTGCACCGGACTCATTTTTAATTTTGCCT
>NZ_FOXU01000019.1 GCF_900115805.1 Psychrobacillus psychrotolerans | reverse complement strand
TTTTTGAGAAAGGAATGTCATTAAGAAAAATCGCACGCGACCTGGGTGTCGATAAGATGGTTATTAGTAGTTGGATAGAAATCTATCGATTTCATGGAATGGAAGGATTAATGGCTCCTGCTTGTAAAGGTTATGAGGAATCTTTTAAAATACACGTAATACAACATATGATAGAGACAGCTGAACCTTATTCAAAAGTAGCTGGTCGTTTTAACATTCCCAGTCGTGCAACCATCTGGAAGTGGATGCATCAATACATGTCAGAAGAGGAATGGACGCTCTATTATTTGAAAAGGGAGCGTCGTGATATGAAGAAAAAGCAGCCGAAACAAGGTATGACAGACATCGGAAAATTACAAGAAGAGCTTGAATACTTAAGAGCAGAGAATGCTTATTTAAAAAAGTTAGATGCCTTAGTTCAAGAAAAAAAGAAGTCCCAACCAAAGAGAAAGTAAGAGTGATTGATGAATTAAGGCATGAATTTCCTCTACAAATTTTATTACATGTTTCTGAAGTAAAAAAAGCAACTTACTATTATCATAAGAAGAACTTAGAGAAGGCAGATAAATACGCAACGATAAAAGAAGCGATTGAACGTATATTCTACCAACACAAAGAGTTGTACGGGTATCGTCGAATTGTTTTAGCCTTACGCAAAGAAGGATTTTTTATTAATCATAAAACGGTACGCCGTTTAATGAATGACCTTGGTTTACATGGTGTTCAAAAGGCAAAGAAATATCGTTCGTACCGTGGCGAGGTTGGTCAGATTGCGAATAATAAAATCAATCGTCATTTCGAGACAGAAAAACCAAATCAAGTATGGCTAACAGATGTAACAGAATTTAAAGTAGCCGGCAATAAACTTTATTTATCCGCCTTTTTAGATGTGTTTAACCGGGAGATTGTCGGTTATTCTATTACACAAAACCCGAACTTTGGACTAATACAAGATTCTTTTGGAAATGCGATTAAACGGGCAAATTTATCTCTTCAAGATCAAGTATTGATCCATTCGGATCAAGGCTGGCTGTATCAAATCCCGCGTTTTCAACAGTTGATAAAACCTTATAACATGTCACAAAGTATGTCACGCAAAGGAAACTGTTTAGATAATGCCTTAATGGAAGGTTTTTTTGGTATTTTAAAAAATGAATGTATCTATCGAAATTCATTTCGCTCTTTAGAAGAAGCGACGCAAGAAATAGAAACCTATATTGAATATTACAATACACTACGCATCAAACAAAAACTCAATGGGATGAGCCCCATTGAGTATCGCTTAAACTATGAAAAAGC
>NZ_FOXU01000012.1 GCF_900115805.1 Psychrobacillus psychrotolerans | reverse complement strand
AACCCTTTTTCACCCTGTACTTCAAATAATTTCACCCAAGTAATGACTTGAGATTTAGCTACGCCAATGCTTTCTGCAATAGTTTGATAGCTTTCGTTTCCAGTTAAATAGCGTTTTACCGCTTGTAATTTAACTTCTAATGTATATTTAGACATAAAAACACCCCGTAAATGTTAGTTGGTGTCTAACATTTACGGGGCAGTTCAAAAGACAGGTCTTTTCGTTTTCAAAAACCTAAATATATTGCAGTTCATTAGAAAATTCTTATTGAACTAACCTGCGGCTTTAGTTTAAGTACATTCTTTCACAAACTTTTAGATGCAGGTAAAATCCATAATGCTTTTCTAAAAATCAATCTTTACCTTTAACATAGCCGTTATTTTTATATACAAATGGCACCGCACTAGCGGTGCCATTTAATATACACTTTTATTTACATTGCACTTCTTGCGATATTAACACCAATCGATAACCTTTAAACCTTCCTTTTTACTGAATATGAGCAATGTATCTCCAACGGATCAAAAAGAAATAAGAAACTTGAATAATTGTGAACGCTATTAACACGAGTAACATTTCCATCGCTATCGAAACGGCAGCTAGATCAACCCAAAAGGCTTGTAAAAACATAAATGAAAATGTACTATGCACCATAGCCAATCCCCAGGGCAAGAAAAACTGAGGGATTAACTGACGATTTACGATTTTCACTAGCTCTCTATCCGTAACACCCATTCTCCGAAGTACATCATATTGTTTTTTGTCACGCTCAAGATCTGTATAAAGTTTAAAGTAAACAAAACTGCCAGCTGCAAGCAACAATACCGCTGCTACCAGTAGACCTGTAAATAACAATAAAGAAAACGTTGCCTGGATAAGTGAATAATTTAAACCAGGATTGGAGAAATAGAAGGAGTTGGGATTTGTATTTGAAGTACCCATGGACTGTGTCATAATTCTATCTAAATCTGTCCCAACATCCTTCGTCCGAAGCCACTCAGAAACGTGAAAAGCATAATAGGTTATGTTAGATTCCCTCAAGCCATGCCCATATAAAGGCTCGGTTATCAGCCCATAATCCTCATCACTAATGATTAATGATTTATCTCCAAGAGCAAGTGAAGGGAAAATCACCTGTTTATAGACTCCTTTAATTTGAATTGGTACATTACTTTCTTCTAACACTGTTTGCTCATCTTCTGTTCTTATTTCTTCAGATGCCTCACGCTTATTTGGAATGACCAATGCTTCCCCATTTTGAAGGTCAATCAATGGAATCTTCAATGCAACCGCCAAACTATTCACTTCTGATTCCTTTATAAGATTTACACGGCTACGTAAATTGGAGGAAGTTTGTTTTTTTACGGTGAACTTAACCAACTCGTAGGATAACCCTTCCTTTTGGAGTTCCTGAGATAATTTCATCACATGCTCTTCCTCAAAAGGATTGTCCCAATTACTAGTGTAAAAAATACTAATCGGGTTCATCTCCCGATATTGCGCTGTAAAAGATGTAAACGAAGTCACGACTCCAACCGAAAGAAAAGCTAAAGTCGAAACAAGCGTTACTATAAAAAACATTCGAGCATTTTCTCTAATTTTTATAGAAGCTTCTGCAAAAGCTATTAATCGGAAAGAATGCCAATATAAATTCTTACGCTTTCGTATAACTCCTAAAATATACAAAATACTGTCGGTATAGAATAGATAAGTACCTATAAAAGCCAGTAT
This sequence comes from Psychrobacillus psychrotolerans, assembly GCF_900115805.1. Taxonomy (GTDB): domain Bacteria; phylum Bacillota; class Bacilli; order Bacillales_A; family Planococcaceae; genus Psychrobacillus; species Psychrobacillus psychrotolerans. The sequence continues at coordinate 68,932 of NZ_FOXU01000012.1, read as the reverse complement.
AATAATGACTACGCTCAGGTAAACCTTAAGTTGAAATAGTGAAAATATTACTAAACTATAAGCCGTTAAAAGTAGCAATAACCCTAAAACTGCTCTACCCTTGCTGTAATTCTCCTGTTCATTTTGCTTACTATATCCTTTCAACAATTGAATAATATTCTTTTTACGAATAAATACTGAACTACCAAACGAAATAATAATATATAAAGATAAAAATACAAGAATGGTTAATGTAAAGGGTTTCCATGACATATATAGCGGCAGACTATCTAGTAAAAACATTTCACGAATAACCATAAAGAAAAATTTAGAAAAGGCAAATCCGAAAAAGATACCTACAGATGTGGATACAACGCCTAAAATCATTGTCTCTAAAAAAATCATCCGATTCAGCTGATGCTTGTCCATTCCTAAGTTAAGAAGCACTCCAAATTCATGCGACCGTGCCTGTAAAAAAGCGCTCATCGAGTAAAACAAAAAAAACAAAGTAAATATTATTAGAATTACCTGTGCAATGAACATTCCACCAAATGCAATATTTTGCAAAAATTGATCTTCAATATTAGGGTGAAACATTAACATAGAGTAAACAAAAAATACTAAAACTGAAAAAATACTCGCTAGTAAAAATGCAGCATATACCCGCGCATTACGAATGACATTATGATAAGCGAATTGTTGAAAGGTCATTTACATTTCCACCTAGTAATGATAAGACATTTAAGATACGTTGAAAGAACGTTTGTCTGCGGTCATCTTTATAAATTTCATTAAAATATTCGCCGTCTTTTATAAATAGAACTCGATCACAATAACTCGCAGCAATCGGATCATGTGTCACCATAATGATGGTTGTTTTACTTTTTTTGTTTACATTAGATAGTAGTTCTAATACATCCTTTGCAGCTTTTGAATCTAGATTTCCAGTTGGTTCATCTGCCAATATGATGGAGGGCTCATGTATTAATGCGCGTCCAATAGCAGTTCTTTGCGCCTGTCCGCCTGAAATTTCAAATGGACGCTTTTCTAAAATAGAGGTTAGGTCAAGCTGTTCCGCAATCTTATTAACTTTCTCTTTCATGACACTTACCGGCTGACCATCTAAAGTTAGAGGTAAGACCATATTCTCTTCCACTGTTAACGCAGGAAGTAAATTAAAATCCTGAAATACAAAGCCAAGCTGTCTTCTACGGAATAGGGATAGATCATTGCTTTTCAACTGCAATGGATCCAGACCGTTGATCATTATATCTCCAGAAGTCGGGCGATCTATTGTTGATATTAGATTTAGTAATGTTGTTTTGCCACTCCCTGAAGGTCCCATAACTGCTAGAAACTCACCCTTTTCAACCTCGAAGCTCAGTTGATTGATCGCTAGATGCGCTACTTTTCCTTCATAAACCTTCGTTATTTCTTCCAGCATCAATATCGACATCGAGCTCACCTCGTTCTGTAGATTCATGTTGTTCAAAAATAATAGATACAGTAGTTCCCTCTCCAACAGTGGATGTGATTTGAAGCTCATGTCCTAACCTGTGACAAATTTCTTGAGCCAAATATAATCCCATGCCAGTAGATTCTCCCGTTTTCCTTCCATTTTCTCCAGTGAAGAAGGCTTTCGTTACCCTTTTCATGTCAGAGCCAGGAATACCTATTCCCTCATCTCGCACGGACAAAATTACTTGGTTATGTTCAAAGGTAGTTTCAAAGTATACCTTTTTGTTTTCTTCAAATGTATATTTAATAGCATTTGTTATAAATTGAGCTATTACAAATCGTAACCATTTTGAATCTGAAGTAATCACACAATCTTCTGCAATCGAAATGACTGGGAACACATGACTTCCTATAAACAAACGCTTATTACTCGAAACCACTTCGGTAACAAGTTGCTTTATATCAATTTGTTCAATTTGCATATCTTCTTCAAATGTATCTAATCGTGCGTTCATCAGAACTGCTTCGAGACCACGCTTCAGACGATCCATTTCCTCCGAAACACCAACTGCATCAACTTGATCATTCCCTTGCGTCATTAACTCGATAACGGAAATAGGTGTTTTCATCTGATGCACCCAACTATTCATAAATTGGAGATGTCTATTTTGTCTCGCATATAAAAGCTGTACTTCCTTTTGATACAGACGGTAAATATGCTGCAAGTACGTCTCTACTTGTTTGATCTCTGCGGACTGCGACTCTCGTTGTAAGACACCCTCTATTTCAGTAGGTACAGAAAGAATCTTTTTATAAAATGCATACTTTTTTACAAATAAGGTCCCTAAAAAGGTCATTGTCAATATACTCGTAATAACTATAGAATACACTGCAGTATCAACATTTCGGAAGCCATCTAGCCAATACAATAGCATGACAAATAATACTAATAAAACCTGAAACACTAAAAAAACTAAATGCTCCTTTATGAACAATCGAATCATATTATGACTCCTCCGGGCTTAGGATTAATCTATATCCCGCTCCTCTTACCGTCTCAATCGTTGATATAACCTTATAGTCACTTAACTTTTTTCGAACTCTTGTCATATTTACATTTAATGTATTCTCATCCACGAATGACTGGTCATCCCACAGCTCCTCTAGTAGCTGCTCTCTGGTCACAAGCTTCGGATGATTGCGTAACAATAATTCCAATATTGTACACTCTTTCTTTTGAAGCGGAATTTCACCATTGGGCGTATGTAACTCCATACGCTCCATATAAAGTTGGAGCCTGCCAACCTTCACAATTCTTTCTTCCTGCTTTGCAGCATATTCACCATACGTTCGTCTCAAATGACTTCTTATTTTAGCTAAGACGATTTCATAGTGAAAAGGCTTCGTGATAAAATCATCTCCACCATTTTCTAGAGCGAAAATTTGATCCATTTCTCCAGATCTCGCGGAAACAAATATAATCGGACAAGTCGTCAATTGACGCAATTGGCGACACCAATAATAGCCATCATAGGACGGTAAATTTATATCTAGTAAAACAATATGTGGATCAAATGCAGTAAACTCCTCTACTATTTGATCGAAGTTCTCTATAGTATGTACCTCATAATGATATTTCCTTAAAGTATCTGCAAGCAAAGATGCAATTTTTCGGTCATCCTCTACTACTAACACACGATGCGTTGTCACAAATATCCTCCTCCACAAAAACAGTTCTTACTTTATCATATCAAAAAAGAGCCCAACATACGTCAGACTCTCTTCCATTTATCAATAAATTAATTGAACAAGCTCTTCTTTTGTAATACCACCGAAGTATTTAGGTACGTCTACGTTTGCTAAAGCCGCTTCTATTCCTTCTTTGCTATATGGTTTGCCAGTTAGTAGCTGTTCTACTTCCGCCATATCACCTACACCGAAGAAGTCGCCGAAGATTTTCACTTCTTCCATCATTCCTCTATTTACATCTAAACGCACATCTACTCCACCTACTGAGAAGCGATGTGAATGTTTCATATTAAATTTAGGTGATTTACCGTAATTCCAATCCCATTGCTGGTAACGCTCTTCTGAAAGCTTGTGGATATTTTCCCAGTCCTGCTCTGTTAACTCCCAATACTGGATATTTTCTTCCCCTTCAAAAATGGAAGCAAGAATTTCTAAACGGAACTGTTCGATTGTCATAGGATTATCTAACAGCTCTTTGATGTTTGTTACGCGACTTCGAATAGATTTAATACCTTTAGATTCAATTTTTTCTTTACTTACTTTTAAAGCTGATACAACAGCATCTATATCTGTATCAAACATTAATGTTCCGTGGCTGAACATTCGGCCACGAGTAGAGAATTGTGCATTGCCAGAGATTTTTTTACCTTCTGCCAAAATATCATTTCTTCCAGATAGCTCTGCATTTACACCCATTTTTGCAAGTGCCTCTATAACAGGCAGAGTGAACTTTTTAAAGTTACGGAAGCTTTCTCCATCATCCTTTGTTAAAAAGCTATAATTCAGGTTTCCTAAATCATGGTACACAGCTCCACCACCTGAAAGTCTTCGAACAGGAATAATCCCATTTTTCTCTACAAAATCAGTATTTATTTCTTCCACCGTATTTTGGTTTCTTCCAATAATAATGGAAGGCTGATTTATGTAAAACAGAAGAAAAGAATCCTTTTCTATGTCCATTGTGTTTAATGCATATTCCTCAATTGCTAAGTTAATGCGTGGATCTGTAATTCCTTTGTTATCAATAAAATACATGTTCATCTCTCCTTTAACATTATTTTATCAAAATTTCAGATAATATGTTGACAAATTGAACTGTGTTATAATACACTAATAATAATAAAACCAGTTATATAACAGATGGAGGTGGAACAACTATGTTAGAAAACGTAATTGAATTTTTCCGTAACCTACCCGCGAAGAAATGTGCTACCTGTGGTGACACAATTGAAGAACAACATGAATGCTACGGGAACCACTGTGATAAATGTACAAAACTTTAATAATGGAAAGAACTACCCACTAGAAACCTCCCTTTCTAGTGGGATTTTTTGTTCGTAAAAAGGAACACATATGCAAACACCCCAAGAATGAAATCCTTGGGGTGTTTGCTATTAAATATAAAATAATTGCGTACAATTCAAGTTCACAGGATCTTGCTTGATTCAAAAAAAACCCACCTCTTTTGCGAGATGGGTTAAAAAGTTTAAGCTTCAACTGTTTCTTTAGAGTGGCGTTTTTTGAACATTAGCATGAAGTAACCAAAAGTTAAGGCAAAACATACTATCATAAACCCTAATAATACACTGTTAGTTGACCAGAAATTGCTCATGTTTCCTGTTGAAATGGATGCTTTAAAACTTTGGACTGAATAAGTCATCGGTAAGAATTTATTAAAGATTTGTAACGGCTGAGGTATTAGCTCCAATGGGAACGTACCTGCACTAGTTGTCAATTGAAGTATTAAGATGACAATTGCTACAAAGCGACCTGGGTCACCTAGTACTGTTACAAGTAATTGGACAATAGCCAAGTAGGTAAAGCTTGTAATGATTGTTGATAATATGAATAACCCTACACTTTGCGGCTCCAATTTTAAGGCAAACAAAGCTATAGCTACAACTACTAATGATTGAATTATCCCTACTATTGACAATACTGAGATCTTACTGAAAAACCAAGATGATCCGCTTGTAGGCTTAATAGCAGACTGCACGAATGGAAATACGATCGATATTAGTAATGCTCCAACAAATAATCCTAAAGATAAGAAGTATGGTGTAAATCCGGTACCATAGTTTGGTACTTCATTTACTCCTTCGACTTCCACATCTACTGGAGAAGCAACCATTTCGTAGGTTGACTCATTTGCTGATACCTCTTTAGACTTTTCACTAGCATCCTTTAAGCTGGATTGTAAAGTTCCAGTTCCTTCTGCTAATTGTTCTGTTCCCTCCGTTAATTTAGCGGAGCCAGATGCTAACTCTCCAGATTTCTCTGCCAATGTTCCAGTTCCAGTTTTTAACTGATTTGATCCAGATGCTAACTCATTCAGACCAGCTACTAAACTAGAGGAGCCATTATATGCTTGTTGAATACCTGTTGTAAAATCGCTCATTTTAGATGCAAGTGTACTAGTACCAGTTGCTAAGCTTGCAGAACCCTCTATTAATGCACTAGAAGAGCCATTTAGTTTGGAAATCCCTTGCTGCGCTTGTGTATAACCGGCACTAAGCTGATTTGCCCCGCTGCTCACTTGAGTAGTACCTTTTTCTAGTGCAGCTGTACCATTAGCCAGCTTTTCAAGACCCGCTGATACTGTAGAACTACCCGTTTCTAACTGTTTCACTGTTTCAACTAGTTTTGCTGCCTGTTCTGCTGGTAATGACTCAGATAACTGAGTTAACTGTTGAGATAGTGCTTGAATCCCAGCAGTTACCTGAGTAGAACCTTCGGATAACTGATTCGTACTGTTATTAATAGTTGCACTGCTAGACTGTAATGTAGCTAAGGAATTTATTAATTCCTTTTCTTTTTCACCTAATAATTGATAGCTATCATTTAGTTTAGCTACGCCGCTTGTATATGTTTGAATTCCACTATTTAGTTGAGCTGCACCAGTAGCTGTTTGATTGACTCCGTCTGCTAATTGCTTTGAACCACCTGAAAGTGTTGATAGTCCACTATTTAACTCGGTTGAACCAGTTGCAGCTTTCTGTATGCCATTTACAACTGTACTAGTACCATCTTGAAGCTTGATCGTACTGCTGGCCAATTGCTCTAAATAACCTTTTAAGTCAGATGCTCCCGTATTAATCTCTGCAGCACCGTCTTTTAATTTACCAGCTCCATCCGAAGCCTCGGCAAATCCATCTCCCAATTTTGTAATAGAATCAAATAATTGCTCCGCATAGGTTTCAGAGACTTGCTTATTCACCTCTGCACGTATTCGGTCCATTGCAGTTTCCCCAATTTGAGAGGATAGGAAGTTATATCCTTCATTTGCTTTGTATGTTATTACCATCTTTTGGGGCTCTTCATCTAACAATGTTGTTGCATGTTGTGAAAAGTTTTCAGGAATCTCGATTAATAAATAATAGTCCTCATTTACTAATCCTTCATCTGCGTCTTCTTTTGAAACAGAAATAAACTTAAACTGTTCACTTTCCTTTAACTTCTCTGATAGGTCGTCCCCTAACGATAGAGCAGTATCATTATACGTAGCACCTTCGTCTGCATTTACTACTGCTACAGGTAGATCACTTAAGTTTGCATAGGGATCCCAAAATGCCCATAGGAACATTCCTGCGTACATAACAGGTATAAACAATACCGCTATTATAGAAATGAGTAACTTTCTATTTGTGAAAATATTTTTCCATTCTGATTTAATCATTAATATTCCCTCCTAGTACTGTATGACCAATTCGTTCAGTCGGTCAATTTTCTCCAAAAAATAAGTCTCAAATAATGAGACTATGAAAAATGGTATCTTGAAAAAAGTCTGTTATTTCCTTTTCTGTTAACGGTTTTTCGTGTGTTAGATTCCAGTCGTTAACGAACGCCAAATACCCTTTTAATAGTAAGTATGCAACGAGTTCACTATTTACTTGACGAATTTCTCCTGCATTAATATACTTATCAACCTTCTGTTTAATAAAGGAAACAATTGCTTGCTCAATTTGCGCCCTTACCTGTATTACTGCGGGGGTTCTCCATTCCTGTTCCTCTGCAATAATTTTAGCAAACAGTTGGTGAGTGTCCCGGAATTCTAGCATTTTCATCAAAGCGGCATATGCATTTTCTTGGAAAGAAGCTTCTTCATTAATCACTTTTGTCGCTTCCTGTTTCATCTCCGTAATTACACGAAGTACAATTTCTTGAAAAAGTACTTCTTTATTTTCAAAAAAGGTATATATTGTTCCTTTTCCTACATTTGCAATTTTAGCTATTTGCTCCATCGTTGTAGCTTTAAAGCCAAACAAGGAAAAGGATTTAGTTGCAGCTTCTAATATTTCCTGCCTGCGATCCATTCGCTACACCCCAATCTAAAAAAATGACCAGAAAACCGATTCGGTCATCTAGTCACTATAATACACCCATCTTATTTCATTGGCAAGGTATTTATTCGTGATTCATTTCACTCATTGAATTATCACTATCATCTGGCAATACCTTACTCATATCGGGTTCACCAACAATCAGTTCCTGCTTTGGCATAACATGAAGTCCCCTTGCATTTGTATGAGCAAACATATAATAAACTCCATCATGATCAAATGAATAATTTGCTTCATATACGCCATCTTCTGTTAAATTTCCTTCTATCATATGCCCTTCGTCACGCAAGCCTGATTCCCATACCTCAAATTCAACGCTAGCATCATCCACTGATTTATCCGATTGCGTTACTTTTGCAGATAAGACAACATCATCTACAGAAAGTGTTTCAGCTGTTTGGATGTCTACTATCACTTCTTCCAATGTGCCTTCATTATTACTTGTTGATGGACTTTCCGATGCTTCTTTATCTCCGCAACCTACAAGTGTCATCGTTGCAAATACTAGAACTGCTAATGTCTTTTTCATAAAAACTATTCCTCCCAAATTGGTAATGTTATATAAACCGTTGTTCCTTTTTCTACTTCACTTGTGAATATTAGCTTGCCTTTTTGCATTTCGATAAGTTGAGAAGCAATGGATAGTCCAAGACCAGTTCCCCCATCTATACGACTTCTAGCCTTATTTACACGATAAAACCTTTCGGTAATACGTGTCAAATGCTCCGGTGCTATTCCACACCCTTCATCTTGAATATGAATAGTTGTGTCATTCTTTGCTAGTTCATTTCCTATTTTGATGGAGGATGAGACAGGCGAATAGTGAATAGCATTTTCTAAAATATTGATTAATATTTGTTTGGTCATTTGCTCATTAGCTTTTATAATTGTATCCTCGTCTATTGTAACAGTAAACGATATTTGCTTTTTATCTGCTAATGTTTTGACCAGCTGCAATACCTCCCAGACAATCTCCGATAACACTAAAGGCGATATATGAACTTCCTGATGCTGTTCAGAACGTGCTAATGTTAGCAAATCATTTGTCAATTTCTGCATTCGATTAGCCTCTTGCACAATAAGTGTATAAACCTCTTTTTTCTTATCTTCTGGAACAAGATGCTGTTCAAATGCTTCCCCATACCCTTTTATATAACTAATCGGCGTACGTAGTTCATGGGATACAATAGATAAGAAATCTCTTTTTTTCTCATCTTCTTCCTGAATAGACGTTGCCATTTGGTTAAAGGTTTTAGCAAGTTCCCCAATTTCGTCGGTCGATTTCACATCAACTCTTGTGTCGTATTTTCCTACTGCCATTTCATTGGCTGCTACTTTTAGCTTATCTAGCGGCACGAGAACTTTTTGCACTGTCTTTAAACTGATCCATGCCATTAAAAGGAGTAGGAGAGATACTGTTATCAATAAAAAAATGACATCCTTCGAAGCCATTTCCGTTATTTTCGTTAATGGTACATAGACATATATAATTCCTTCTAGCCTATTTTCATCGACTAAAGGATAAATAACGGATACAACTTCTCGGTTAAATCTCTTTTCATAACCTCGTTTAATGACTGCCTCACCTTCAATAAGCTGAGCGCGTTCCTCTGGACCAATTAATGACTCATAGTCTATATCAAAAGGAATACAAGCACTAAGCTCTTTCGGATTTCGTACAGTAAAAACCTCTACGTCCGAAAATCGATTGAAGTCTTCTGTTTGTTTGATGAAGTAATTTGTAACTGCTCCACCCTTATACGTACCTCGTAAGTTTTCTGCTATCTCTATCATGGAGGTTTCTGTATCCTCCACATAAAGTTCTTCATATAGAAAATTAGTGAATATCATTAAGAATACAATCGTGATAGTTATGAACAATAAAAGCAACATCCAAATTTTTACGGATAGTTTTTTCATTCTACTACCTCAAACCGATAACCTATTCCCCACACCGTCTCAATATATTTCCCAGCTTGTTCTCCTAGCTTTAATCGAAGTGTTTTAATATGCGTATCAACAGTACGCGTTCCGCCTTCATAATCCATTCCCCAAATTCGTTCTAATAGCTGCTCTCTGGAAAATGCTTTTCCTTCATATTTCATGAATATATGAAGTAATTCATATTCCTTTAACGTCAGTTGGATTTTTTCATTATTTACTGTAATTTGTCTACTCACTACATCATGTTCAATAATTCCTACTTTATGATGTTCATATGAGTTTATACCAACTCTACGAAGTATAGCATTTATACGAGCCATTAATTCGATAGCTGTAAATGGTTTGATGACATAGTCATCCCCACCAAGCTTTAACCCTTTGACTAAATCTGTTTTAGCATCCAACGCAGTTAAAAAGATAATCGGTATTGGAGAAAATGTTCTTATTTTCTCACAAACCTCAAATCCATTCATGCCAGACATCATCACATCTAGCAGTATTAAGTCTATGTTGGACGTTCGCACTTGTTCAATTGCGTCTTCTCCATTATCCGCGTGGAGGACATGATGACCTGCTTGATATAAATGAAGTTCAACTAGCTTGCGCATTTCTCTTTCATCATCTACGACTAATATAGTAGTCATCATTCAATCTCCCTTACGATTAACTGGAATGGGCCTTTTCCGACCTGCAGTTTTTTGGTAATCTCACCAGACTGGATAAAATATAATTGATGATCATCATAACCAGCAAGCACCATACTATCACCAAAGGAGCTTATCCAAAACGGGTTTGCTCCTGCTTTGATAGAGTTTAAAACCTCACCAGTTTCGGATATTTCATAGACTGAACTACTACCGTGACTTACGGTGAAAACATGTCCATTATTCGCTCTAGCCATATTAATAGGCATTAATGGAACTTTAATTTCACCTATTAGTTCACCAGTATTTATATTCATTCTTTTAATAGAGCGATTAGGACTACTTCCTGCACCGTGGCCGCCTAACCAAAGTTCATTGTCCTTTATAAATAGACCATGAGAAGAAGTCGGAATTGCCCACTCATCTACTTGTTCTAACTCCATAGATAGTTTAGAGAGGAATTCATCTTTAAAATTGACGACAAAAAGATTATTGCCATCAGAAATCATTGCCATTGGATAATTTCCAGTAGCTTGAGTCTGTATTTTTTCCCCTTTTGTATTATAAAGGGAAACTGTATTATCTATAGCATTGGTAATATAGATTTTTTCTTCATATACATACGCATAAGTAGAGCCTTCACCTACGTCAATAGAAGCTACCTGTTTACCTGTTGATAATTCAATGAGTTCTGCCTTTTCAACGGTATATCCATAAACTAGAAGTAGATCATCTGTTGCTAATGCAAAACCCGTGTAGGCCTCTTCTAGCTCCCATGACTCCATTATTTTAGCTTCATTTGATATAAAGTCTATGCTTCCGTCTAATGTATTCAAGCTAGCAACAAAATCCGTATCCGAGGGGATGGCTGGAAAGCTTGCCTCTGAACACCCTCCTATAAAGCAAAGTAATAAGAGTATAAATAACTTCTTCACCTATCCACCCCCATTTCTTTCATTATAACGAGAATATGTGAAAAAAGTTTGAAATAGATTTCAATTTTTTGTTCCACCTAAACAACAAAAAAATTACCCTAAACATCATTCAGATGTCTAGGGTAATTTAGATAACTATTATTTCAAGTGTTTTAAAACGACATCTGCCATTGCATCGATAAATTGAGGTTGTGCATTTGGCATTTCAGGGCGTACATATGTCGCTTGGATATCATCGCATACTACTTTACATTCATAGTCATTATCGTAAAGAACTTCTAAATGCTCCGCAACGAATCCTACTGGCGTGTAAACAAATGTAGTATATCCTTTTTGTTCGTGTAATTCACGAGTTAAATCTTGTACATCTGGTCCAATCCAAGGCTCAGGAGTTTGTCCAGCACTTTGCCAGCCCACTTCGTAGTTTTCCACGCCTGCTGCTCGTGCAATTAAATCTGCTGTTTCTTGCAATTGGTCGGGATATGGATCGCCTAATTCTTTTATTTTTTCTGGTAATGAGTGGGCAGAAACGATTAAGCATGCTTTTTCGCGTTGCTCTTCCGTCATTGCTGCGAATGCTTCGCTTACTCTGTCACTCCAGTATTGGATGAATTTTGGTTCATCGTACCAGCTTTCGATTGAAGTAATTTTAAGGTTACCCAGCTTTTCTGCTTCCTCTTTAATACGACCATTATATGATTTAATAGAGAAAGTAGAGAAATGTGGTGCCAATACCATTGATACTGCTTCTGTAATACCATCTTTATGCATTTCTGCAACTGCATCCTCTAAGAAGGGCTCGATATGTTTTAAGCCAATATATAACTTGAATTCAATTTCATCTTGCGATTCATTTAAACGGTCACATAATCCTCTTGCTTGGCTTTCAGTGATTTTAGCAAGTGGAGAAATACCTCCAATTGCTTCGTAACGTCCAGTTAAATCAGCCAGTTGCTCATCACTCGGTTTACGACCATGTCTGATATGTGTATAATATCGTTCAATATCTGCTTCTGAGTAAGGAGTTCCGTAAGCCATTACTAGTAATCCCATTGTTTTTTTCATCATCTTCACCTCATAAAAAATTTAGTTTGATTTTGCTGCGATTAGTTCTTTACTATAATCATGAACAAAAGAAGTTAAACGTTTAAGTGTTTCCGGTTCTACTTCTGGGAACACACCGTGTCCAAGGTTAAAGATATGCCCAGGCTGAGCCACACCTTGTTCTACGATAATTTTCGCGCGTTTTTCAATTTCATCCCAACTGCCAACTAAATAAGATGGATCTAAATTCCCCATTAAAGGCTTTGTCAGTCCTTTTGCACGGGCTTCTTCAATAGATAAGCGCCAGTCAATACCGACTACATCAACAGGAAGGTCATGCCATTCCTTCGCTAAGTGGCTAGCACCAACACCAAATGTAATAAGCGGAACGCCTGTTTCACGAAGCTCCGTGAAAATACGTGTCATAACCGGTTTGATGAAAATACGGTAATCTGCTACATTCAAAGCCCCTACCCACGAATCGAATACTTGAATAGCCTTCGCACCAGCTTTTACTTGAGCTTTGATGTAGACAATAATCATATCTGCAAGCTTGTCCATTAATGCAAACCAAGCCTGTGGTTCTGAAACCATAAATGCTTTTGTTTTGTTATAGCTTTTTGAAGGACCGCCTTCAATCATATAACTAGCAAGAGTGAATGGCGCCCCTGCAAATCCGATTAATGGAACATTTAGCTGCTCAGTCGTTAATAATTTAATCGTATCCAATACAAATGGCACATCATCTTCAGGAGATAAATCCCCTAAGTTTGCTACATCTTGAACTGTACGGATTGGATTAGAAATTACAGGGCCAACTCCATTTTTAATCTTTACATCTACGCCTATTCCAACAAGCGGTGTTACTATATCTTTATACAGAATTGCTGCATCGACGTTGTAATTATCTACTGGTAAACGTGTAACATATGCACAAAGTTCAGGTTCGTGTGTAATTTGCTCTAAAGAATATTTTTCTTTTATTTTTCTGTATTCAGGTTGTGATCTTCCAGCTTGCCTCATAAACCAAACTGGCGTGTGTTCAACTTGCTCTCCACGTGCTGCACGAAGAAGTGTATCGTTAAATTTAGTCATTAAAGGTACCTGCCTCTCATTATATAAACGTACTGTTTTTCCTATACGTTACAACTATAGACGTTCTTTTTTCTAAAGTATAGCCAAACAGTGCATTTGTCATAAATTTGTCCGGAATTCTGTATGATACTTGTGTATTATGTTTTTAAAATCATTAATATGGGAACGATATAAGAAAAGAGAGAAAGGGAGTTAATTTCATGAATTTATATATGACATCCGGGACTCCGGAATTTATGCAGTCCATAAAAAAGAAACATCCAAACGAAGAACTCTTCCTATTACACGGAACTGGAAATTCCGTTCTAATCCACGAAACCTCCAATAAATCAGTTTTTCAAGTGCCCAGAAAATATAAAGTGCTAGAATCGGCAGGGAACTTTTCACACAATGGTTACTTCGTTTTACAACATATTCCCATTACAGATGAAGGGAAAACAATTTTCGAGCACAAATACACAAACCTTGGTCCTACTGCGCAAAATGAACCAGGTTTTATCGCTTTAAGAGTGCTAGAACCTATTAAATCCGAAACATATATCATTTTATCGGAATGGACTGGTCCGAGTAGCTATGAAGTATGGGAAAAAACAGTCAACCTAGATTTTAGTATGATTGCAGATAAACAAAATTTGTTTACAAGCGCACCATATATATCTACTTACCAATCCATAGAAGAAGAGGAAGCTTTTTAAAGCTCCCTCTTTTTTTCTTACCATATAAGAAAGTATATAAAAGTACCGCAAGAACATCGGTTTTACAGGACTTTTTAGAATGAGTCTGCTGATTTCCGTTACATGTGGAGAACAAATTCTAAAGTGCGCCACGTCCTGTGGCAAAGCCTTTGTGACCAACATCCTTTTGGCCTCCGCGGGTGAGGAAGAGGCTGAAGCCGTGCCCACGGAAAGCGTCCGCTCGCAGCGGATATCAACTGCATACCCAAGTTTCTGTTTTTAAAGGACTAGCCGACTTTTTGCCTGGTTTTTCTTAAATTATATTTTACTTACCCGAAGCGTCAGTTCAGAAATAACGATCATCACAATCGGTATGAACAGTAACTCCATTATGAATCCTGCTTGTACTAAAATTACGATGAAGACGAAAATTGCCTGAATGAGTTGAATTATTCTTATCAGTTTATCAACAGCTTTTTTTCGTGCCCCCTCTTTAATAGGAAACAGTAAATCCATTCGGAATTCTTCTCCTGCCGCTAAAGACTGGCGGAGTTGAATGACCGTAGCAAATGAAAGAGCACTAGTAAAGATGATTGCAACGATTGGAAACGGTATGAAAATGGCCCCGATCATAGCGAGCGCTGTAAGACGAACCCATAAATAGAAATAATCATTTGTACGGATAAATGTACGTACCACTAAATATAATTGTGTGTGTTTTTGTTCATAGGGTGCAAGTTTGTAAAGAATATCAAGCCACTTTCTTCTTTTCGTCATCCCCTGAATATGCGGGACATCTGTAAAGTAATTAGCAAAACGATAAAAACGCATCATACGTGATTGCTCTACTTCAATGAAATGATCAAAAGGAAAAGGTACTTCAGCTTTTTTCTTTTTCCAAGCTATTAAATAGAGTATTTGAATAATAACGACCGCAAGTAAAAATAAATAGGTACCACTTAGTAAGAAATATAAACCGGCAAACAATAAAATCATTCGCATGAAATAATCTACCCAGACATTTTTACCGTTGGATGCCCATCGATATTGGAATTCCGTTTGGATACTCCAATACTTCCAAATAAGGATCGCTCCGAAGAAGAATAATATTTCTTGTGATGTGGAACCAGCTATTCTTGTTAGCAGTGGTATCGACACAACCAAAGCTGCTAACGGTACTATAATGGATGAAAAGAAAGTCCATGTAAGCGCGAGTTTTAAATATTCACCTAGTTTTGTTTCTAATGGAAGAAAGTAAACACTATCTGCTTTTTTCATTAACGTAACTGGCGTACTCAAAGCGAGTAAAATACTCACGATGAATGATACAACTAAAAAGGCGGGAAAATCCTTTGGAGCTGTATTCAACCATTCACTATACGTATACCCGGCTGCCCCAATTACGAATACAATGACAATTGCAATATGCCCAGAAATAATATACTTCAAGTATTTTTGCAATTCATTTATATAAAATATAAACCGTTTACTCCATACTTCACGCAAATTATTCATTTTGTTGTTCCTTCGTCATTTCGATGTAAAGATCATCTAATGTTGCATCAGGCATTTGAAATGCCGCCCGTAAATCGTCCATTGTCCCCTGAGCACGAATTTTCCCGTTATGCAAAAGTAGGATACGATCACAGTATTTTTCTGCAGTAGTCAATATATGTGTGGACATTAATATGGATGCCCCTTCATCTTTTCTTGTTTTCATCTGCTCCAGTAATGATTTAATACCTAATGGATCCAGACCTACAAACGGTTCATCGATAATGAACAATGTTGGATTCACTAGGAACGCACACATAATCATTACTTTTTGTCTCATTCCTTTAGAAAAGTGCGCTGGAAACCAGTTCAATCTTTTTTCCATACGGAATTCTTTTAATAATGCTTCTTTTCTTGCCTCAAAAACAGATTCATCTAAATTGTAGGCCATCGCTGTTAGCTGAAGATGTTCCTTTAACGTCAACTCATCATATAACACTGGCGTTTCAGGTATATAGGAAAACGATGTACGATATTGTGCTGGATCCTCTTTCAATGTTTTACCGTTAAGTAGGATTTCACCCTTTAGAGCGTTCATTGTTCCGATAATATGTTTGATGGTAGTACTTTTACCAGCACCATTCAACCCGATTAACCCTACTAGTTCTCCTTTTTCAATCGAAAAGTTTAAATCATGTAACACAGGCTTTCTTGTATAGCCACCTGTCACGTCTTTGACTTCTAATACAGTCATCTTACGCACCTCACTTCTTATACATAGTTTACCAAAAAAAATTCAAAAAATCTTCTATCATTCCACAGCCTGTCCTATTATATGTTAAACTTTTCATAACGATGAATATGGAGGCTATATGATGAGTGAATGTATTTTTTGCAAAATAATTGATGGTTCTATTCCAAGTGCGAAAATCTATGAAGATGAGTATGTGTATGCTTTCATGGATATAATGCCATTAACAAAAGGTCACACACTAATTATTCCTAAAAATCACAAAGAGAACGTGTATGATTTATCCGAAGAAGAAGCTAGTAACTTATTCAAAGTTGTCCCTAAAATTGCGAGTGCTTTGAAAGAAAGTTTCGGTCCAGTGGGCATGAACCTATTAAATAACAATGGAGCACCTGCCGGTCAGAGCGTATTTCATTTCCATTTACACTTTATCCCGCGTTACGATCAAACAGATGGCTTCCGTCCAACTTGGATCACAAAAGAGAAAACATTTACTCCGGAGATCATACAAAACTTAGCAGGAGAATTATTTGAAAAATTGAAGAAGTAATTCTTGCTATTACTACATCGAGCAAGTAAAATCATATATAAGTTTCTTGCTAACGATCATGAGGATACGTTAGAGGAAATTAACAAACAGAGCATAGAATAGCTGAGGAGAGATGAGAAATGAATACGAAGAATTTAGTTTTGATGGCCCTTTTAGTAGGTGTCGGAGCAGTACTTTACATTATTATCCCAGGAATTAATGGTGGGATGAAACCAGACTTTATGCTGACAATGATGTTTATAGGAATACTATTATTTCCTAACGTAAAAAGCACATTCTTACTTGGTATTTCAACAGGTGTTATTTCTGGACTGTTTTCTACTTTTCCAGGAGGATTTGTTCCAAATATCATTGATAAAGCAGTAACAGCATTTGTTTTCTTAGGTCTTGTATTATTATTAAACAAATTAGCCAATAAGGTTGCAGTCGGTGTAATCCTTACAGGAATTGGCACACTAATATCAGGTACAGTTTTCTTATCAACTGCTATTTTTGTATTCGGAGCAGGTGCAATTTTCCAGGAATTATTTGTTATTGTAGTAATTCCAGCGATTGCTATAAATGCAATAGCATTCTTTATCATCTATCCGATTATAGGTAAATTGATTAAACGTACTAGTTTTGAAACAGCCCTAACCGTATAAATACAAGCTAACTGCTTTCCTTTTCGAAGGAAAGCTTTTTTTCTATAGAAAACTATCTAATTAGCGACATATAAATAAATTTCTAAAGTGATGCTCCGTCCAGACACAAGTGCCTTGCTGCTATGCAAATTGCCTATCGTGGAGCTTGCCCTTTTGTTATATAAAATAATATGTTTTAATTATCATAAGGTAAGGAATAATACATATAAGCAAAGGAGTGAATTATTATGAAACTAGCACCATTATTTTACGGGTTAACAACTGGTTTACTAGTTGGGGCTTCTACTGTACTTATGACCACTCCAAAATCAGGTATGGAAGTTCGATCTTCCTTAAAGTCTACCTCTAATGATTTTAGAGACAAGCTTTCGGACATAAAGCTTCAACTAGCAGATGTTAAAAGTTCAATAAACAACTTAACAAATTCTTCAAAAGAAGTAGTACCAAGCACAATTGAAGACCTTAAATCTAGTATTGCCCAATGGAAAAACGAAACTGCACCTCTTCAAGCCCATCTTCAAGCAGAAATTTCATCTATTCAAGAAGCAATGGCAGATTTAGAAAGTAAGTTACCAAAGAAAAAAGAAGCAACAATATAATATGAACGGAGGGTATATTCCAAAATGGGATATACCCTTTTTTTATAAACGTTTCACTCTAAAAATTATCCGAAATATTATTATAAAAATAATAATATTTATTAAACTTGTATTCACTTACTTACTTTCTTGCTATAATGTTTTTAAGAAATTAAATACAGAAAGCAGGGGTAACATGGCAGATCAATTTTATACGAAGAAAGAAGCAATGCTTTACAGTCAGCGGATAGCACAACTATCTAAAGCACTTTGGAAAGCAGTAGAAAAAGATTGGCAATCATGGATAAAACCTTATGACTTGAATATTAATGAACATCATATTTTATGGATATCATATCACCTTAAAGGTGCAACTATTTCTGATATAGCAAAATTCGGAGTCATGCATGTCTCCACAGCATTTAATTTTTCTAAGAAATTAGAGGAACGCGGATTACTTTCATTTTCTAAAAGAGAAACAGATAAGCGAAATACGTATGTAGATGTGACCAAAAAAGGACAGGTACTTTTAGAAGAGATGTATGAAAACTACCATGAGACTCCGCATGCTGTACTGGAAGGCTCTCTCCCTATCAAAGAGGTATATGGCAAATTTCCAGATTTCATGGATGTAACCGCTGTTATTCGCAATATTTACGGGGACGATTTCATGGATATCTTCGAAAGATCATTAAAAAATCTCGAGAGTACAATTGTAGCAAAAGACTAATAATACGAGGTTAATAATCCCCTATAAATAAAGAGGTTGCTTTTTCTATTAAAAAGGATTATCTTATGTATCTAAATTAAATTTATATATATAGGAGTTGCATACCTTGCACTGCTGGAAAACAATTAATGTGAAAAAACAATATGGCTTAGAAAGATTATTTGTTCTTTCTTCTTTAGTAGTAATTATGGTTTTTTCATTTGCATATGCCTTATTAGGAATTATTAATGATACACATAAATCGGATGATTACTTTTGGATATTTACGATAGCATTTTTGGGTGTTTATCCACTTCATAAAATATTTCATTTTATCCCAATGATTGGACTTAAAGAAAAAATAAAATTTATTGTCTTTAATCAATTTAGATTTATTCCCACTGTACATTTAAGAATAATAGAACCAATTCAAAAAGGTAGATTTCTTTTCATCTTACTAGCTCCTTTTATTTTCTTAAATGCTTTACTTGTCATAGGAGCGTTAGCAGTTCCTGTTTTTGCACACTATTTTACTATTTTGTTTGCTTACCATTGTGGAATTTGCTTAATCGATTTAATTTATGTAAAAAACTTAAGTAAATCACCTAAGTGCGCTTTAATCGAGGAAACAGATGCAGGGTACGAAATTTTAATAGCGGAATAAAACTATTAACAATATGTAACACTTGTATATCCTCCTCATTGTTTGTTATGCTTAGTCAGTATATGAAGGGAGTCTAGACATGATTATATTCACATTAGTTCTATTCTCAGCATTTTATTTGCTACAAATTAACCGAATGACATATGCTTTAGTAATGTCAAAAGAAATTCCGGAAGAGAAACATCCGAAGATTTTTCGTACGATCAATATCCTGATCACGATTCTTCTTGTTTCCTTTTATGTTGAGCTAGTTTACGCAGTTTAAGAGAAAAAAAGTGGACCCAAATCTTCATAAGATTGGGTCATTTCTTTTTTTCACTCTACAAATACGAGAAACTAAGATCGTTTTTTAGACGATCTCAGTTTCTCCTATTTAATTAGTAGAGAAACGCTGCGCCTACAATGATCAATAGAATAAATAAAACTACGATCAAAGCAAACCCTGAACCACCGTTATATCCGCCGCCACCGTTATATTGTCCGCTCATTTAAAACACCTCCTTTTCCATGTATCCTATGCGGCATTTTAAATGTTCGGTAGGCAAATGTAAGGGAACTATTTTTGTTTTTATTTCGTTTATGTTATAGTAACTACGGCAACACATAGAAGTTAGGAGAGAATATTTCATGAAAAAAACAGTATTAACATTAACACTTGCAGCATCAGTTCTTGCTTTAGGAGCTTGTAGCGGGGACTCAGACAAAAACAGTGAAGTTATTGCTACATCTAAAGTCGGAGATATTACACAGAATGATTTGTATGAAGAGATGAAATCATCTATCGGCGATCAAGCATTCCAATTGCTAATGATTGAAAAAGTACTTGCAGATAAGTACGAAGTGTCTAAGGATGAAGTAAACACTCAGTTAAAAGCTGATAAAGAGCAGTACGGGGAAAGCTTTGAAGCAATGATTGCTCAACAAGGCTATACTGAAGAATCTTACAAAAAATTCTTAGAACTAAACCTATTGCAAGAAAAAGCTTTAATAGAAGATGTTAAAGTAACAGAAGAAGAAATTAAAGCAGAATATGAAAATATTAAAAATGAAATTAATGCTCGTCACGTATTAGTAGCAGACGAAGAAACAGCGAAAAAAGTTAAAGCTGAATTGGAGTCAGGTAAAGACTTTGCAGAAGTTGCGAAAGAATACTCTACGGAAGAAGCAGCTCAAACAAGTGGCGGAGAACTAGGTTGGTTTGGTAAAGGCCAAATGGTTCCAGAATTCGAAAAAGTAGCATTTGGTTTAGAGAAAAATGTAATATCTGAACCAGTTAAATCGGAATTTGGTTACCACGTTATTGAAGTAACAGATACTCGCACAATAGAGAAATCATATGAAGATAAAAAAGCTGAAATTGAAAAACAATTGAAGTTAGAAAAAGCAGACCAATCAAAATTATTACCAAAAGTGGCTAAAATGATGAAAGACGCTAAAATCGAGATTAAAGATGAGGACTTAAAAACATCATTAGATCAATTTTTAGCAGCTGCTGAAGAACAAAAAACACCAGCTGAAGATGCAGAAGCTAAAACAGACACAACTGAAGATGCTGAAGCAACTGAAGACGAAAAATAAATAACACAAGTAAAAAGGTTGAACATGACGGAAGTCATGTTCAACCTTTTTTATTTTGCTCTCGTTCTTTTTTCAGAATCCTATCATTCATGTGAGGAACGAAAAAGTGCAACTTAATTCATAAAATTATTATCAATATGATCTTTCTTAAAGCACCTGTGTTTAAGAAGATATGTTTAATTTCCCTAGTAACATGTGGAAGACGTGAATGAACCAACGCACATAAGCACCCAAAGATTTAAACACGTATTTAAGATTAATAATCTACTTTATTTAAAGTAGATACTAATGCTTCATTTTTCACTTCCAATATATAATCAGTAAAAACATGTTCCCTTCCACCATTTTTTTCATACCACTCTTTAATGCGTTTAATATGAGCATTGTCAGCTTTTACATTGTTCTCTATTTCTATATAATCGTTATAACTGTCATATTCCCAAATAGCAAATATTTCTGTGGTATTATCTTTGTTATCCGACATCCATCGTCCTACCAAACGCGCTCCGTGCTTTAGTTGATTAGGTAAATTAGTATTGTTGAAGTGTTCATTAAACTTCTCTACAAATTCATTTTTTATAATGTAAAATTTTCTCCTATAAAACATATATGTACCTCCTATAACTTAAGTATTCTAGCACCATATTCTGAGGGCTCAGCTTATTTTAATAGTAATTTCTGTTATGCAATTTTATAGATATTGAGCGTATTAAAATCTTCATTGGGTGTGATAAGCTCACCAAATTAGTCATTAAATTTTACCGATAATTGCATAAAGAAAACCTATAAATAATGCACCCAACGAAACAGAAAGTAACGAGATATACTTCATTAACCCTTTTTCTTTCTTAAAGAAAGCACAGATACCAAGCACTATGCCTGTTAGATAGATACCAAAGCCAATGCATATTCCCCACCACCCAAAAATATCAATATTAATGGGTGGGAACGCCATATATGCACCAAAAATTCCAACAATAATTAATATAATGGAAATCTTACTGAACTTTCTTTCCATGTGTTCATCCCCTTCAATTCTATCTATTCTCTATTCCTTTAAGATTTCCCTTGTTCAATTAATCTATCTATACTTTTTAACCCAAAAGGGTCCTTTACTCCTTTATGAAGAAGTAAAGCACCCTTTATAGAATTAGTGCGTCTGTTAGTTAAAGCTTCACAAACTACGAAAATGATCGGTAATACAAAGCCATAAAAAAACGTAAAGGCTTCGCACCTTTACGCTTTTTTTGTCTATTCAAATGTTGGCTTATAAAATGAACGGTTTTCTAATGGGAATAATCGCTCGGAGAATTCACCAGGGTTTGTTTTGTCTAATGCACGATTAAGCATATTCATCTTCGCATCAATATTATCGATATAATGGAGCATCTCCGCTTCACGAAGTGCAGGACGTTTTGGACTTCCCCACTCTTCTTTACCATGATGAGACAGTACCATATGTTTAAGAAGCATTACCTCTTCTCCCTCGATTTCCAATTCTTCGGCAGCTTTAGAAATTTCAGTTACCATTATGGTAATATGTCCAAGTAAATTACCTTCTACTGTATATGTTGTTGCTACAGGTCCTGAAAGCTCAACTACTTTTCCAATATCATGTAAGATAATTCCTGCATATAAAAGATCCTTATTTAACGTTGGATACAAATCACATAACGATTTTCCTAATTTAAGCATAGACACAACATGATCTATTAGTCCAGAAGCATAGTCATGATGGTTTTTAGTTGCTGCAGGGAACGTCATAAATGATGTCTGATGTTTTTTCATCAGATGTCTCGTAATACGTTGTATTATTGGATTTTTCATTTCAAAGAAGTATTGTAAAAGCTCTTCCATCAATTCTTCTTTTGGTTTTTCTGAAGATGGGACTAAATCATTAATCGAAATGGGTTCTTCCGCTTTTACTGGGCGAATACTTTTTACACGTAACTGGAACTTCCCACGGTAATCTTGGATTTCCCCACCGACACGTACAATTTGACTCGCACCATAAAGCTTTTCATGCTCATCATTTGTATCCCACAGTTTTGCTTCAATATCTCCACTCTTATCTTGCAATATTAGTGACATAAATGGTTTTCCAACGGTTGTTACACCTTTTGTAGATTGTTTTATAAGTAAGTAGTGATCAACTGGTTCGCCTACTCGCAATTGTGTAATGCCTTTCATTTCACAACCCCTACCTTTCTAGGTAATAATGTCGCTACTTGTATGACCGATGCGTCTTCCCATACATATTGCATGTTGTCATGACAAGTAAAATAGAGTAATTGGTGTTCTTTTTGTAGCTCTGCCATTAATTGTACCACTTGTTGAAGTCTGACACGATCGAAATGTACAAATGGATCATCCATGATTATGGGAAATGGTGCTTTTCTTTGCAAGGAAACTGCTAGGGCCAGGCGTAAGGAAATATATGCTTGCTCTTTTGTCGCTTGACTGAGCTCTGCAATTTTAAAGCGTTGTCCAGTGGTTTTAACTGCCTCAAAGTTCCCTTCTGGTGATAAGATCAATTGTACATATGATTGGTTTGTAAGCAATTGAAAGTAATGTTGTGCATTTTCTAATACTTCGGGAAGTCGCTCTTCTTTTAACTGTTTCATCATCTGTTTAATCGATTCAACGACTACTTTTTGAGCCGCCCATTTTTTTACGAGCTCATGTAGTTCTGCTTTTTTCTGTTCTAATAATTGTAATTGTTCACTCTGCTCTTCATCCTCTAATAATCTTTTCGTTTGATAAGACAAAGTTGCTTTTTCATCATTATATTTATGTCTCTGTTGTTGTAGCTGATGTAGTTCTCCCTTACACTTGTCCTCAAATGTAATTTCAAAATCGTTCAAGTTTATATGTTTTCCAGCTAATTGCATGTGGATATGGCGTAATTCCTTTTCAAGCTCCACTTTTTTCTCATAGATAGAATTTGCCGTATAATAATCGCTTTCTAAATCTACATTTGCCTCCTGATATAATAGGCGGATTTGTTCGGTAAAAGACTCTTGAAGTAAAGCAAGCTCTTTATATTTCTTTTGGAGCTCGGAAATCCTTGTCGCTTTATACTGCTGATCTTCTATCTTTTGCTTTTCAGCTAAATAGAAATCTCGTAATTGGTGGAATAGCATTTCTTCTGAGAGATTAAAAGGAACTTTTTCCAATGCTTGTCTATACAATTCCTGTATTCGCAGACCAACTTCATAGAGCTTTGTTTCCATTTGGTCTAGCTGAATTTGCTGTTCTTGAATTAGGCGAAGTCGCTTAAATAGTTCAGGTAATAGACTTGGTGATAATTGTTCACTAATATGATAGCTTGTCAAAAACTCATTTACCTGTTTTGATATATTTGTTTTATTAGTTTCTAACTCATTAATTTTTTGCTTCAAATGTGAAATCTCTTGTTGTAGTGACTGCAGTTCCTTGTTTAATAAATCTGCATATGTTCGAACATCATCCGATTGCTTCCATGTATTCATCATGAAAGTAAATCCTGCAGATACAATTCCGCTAATGATAATAGCAGTAAGAGGAACTATCCAATTTGATTGTGCAACACCTATAATAACCCCGATAAGAACAATAGCTGCAATAATACCGAACATTATTTTATTGGTTTGTTGAGCCGAAGAGGATTTATTAACCTTTTTGGCCTCTATCACTCTTTGTTGTAAATGGAGCAAGTCCTGTTCCTTCATTTGAAGTAATCGTTTTTCCTGCTGAAGCTCAAGCTCCAAGTTTTTTTCAGTTTGAAGCGTCGTAACCAGTTTGTCCTCTTGCTGTATGGAAACATCTGCGTGGACTATATGCTGCAAGCTTTTTTCCCAGTCTACTCCTACTAGAGCTAACTGCTGCATTTGGCTTTGCAGTGTTTTACTTTGCTCCTCTTCTATTTGTATTCGTTTGGAGCGAAGCTGATGCCATTCTGCCTCTCGATTTAGAAATGATTGTAATCCCTCTATTTGCGATGAAGTTAAGCTAGTTGTATTGATCGTTAAGGAATCTAACTCTTTTTTCACTTGCTCCATCTCTATAGAATTACGATTCAACTTATCTTTCGTCAACTCAAATCTTCGAATACCGTCTGAAGGAAAGGTCTGTTCTTTTACTAAGTCGAGCTCCAGATTTAAGTCCATTTCTGTTTCTTTCAATGGTTTCAGTTGCTTCCATTCCATATAGCGTTGTAACTGCTGAGAAATCTCTTTTTCTTGTTGATCTAGTTCCTCAACTATCGTTTCTATTTCGTTCAGACGTTTTATAGCAGGTTCGTATTTTCCTACTTCTTCTAGCTGATGCTTGTAGGCAGTCTCCAGTTCACGTAGTTCTTCTATCTTTTGATTGATTAAAGGTTTTCTGCCAGTGGGCTTAAATAGCTCTCCCATATCTTTTATAAATTGATTTTCGACAATCGCTAATGTATCGATGCCGGTTGTTCCTGAAGATAATAACGTTTTCGTAAGCTCTTCTTCTGTCATCTTCTCGAAGCCCTGTAACTGAAGTAAAGAAAAAGAAAAAATGGCTTCAAAGTCTGAGCGTGAATAAGCGTGGAGAATACTAGACAGCTCCCTTTCGCCTCCACGGGTCCCATCTGGATAATATACTGTAACCTCTCCACTTGCTTTCCCTTTAACTCGCTCAATCGTTATGAGCTGTCCTTGATCATCACTTATTTCGACTTTACCTCCATAAGCAGCATTGCTTTTAGGTTCATAGCGAAGTAACTGTGCATTTCTTTGCGGAAATCCAAATAAAATATGTAGGATGAATTGTTGAATAGTAGTCTTTCCTACCTCATTTTCACCAAAGAACACATTTATACCATCACTAAGTTTAATCTCTATATTTTCATGCTTTCCAAAGCCATATATTTGAAGCTTTACAAGTTTCAATTGCCACTCCTCCTTGCAATAGCCTCTAAAACTAATGATTCTGCTTCTTTTACGACGTCATCCATAAAACCTTGATCTAAGGGCTGTAAATATCTACTCCCTCTAGAATGCTGATAAAGTTCCTTTAAAGCGAGCTTCCATTCCGAAGTGTCCCATTCATTCAAAGAAGATAATAGCATGGTAGATTCAGGGCTTTTCTCAATGGGAGTTTCTATATACAGTTCGTTGATTATTAAAAAGTTATTTACTTGCTCGAGACTCTCCTGTATTAATACATGCCACTCCTCTTTATTGCTAGATTTTAATAATTCAATTGTTTCATCTGTCATTCCATTTAACGTAAGTTCCAAGATTGCTTTCCCGTGTATTTCACTGTAATTTCTTAGTGCAGTTTCAATATGGATGATTAATTCATTTGCATGGATTATATCTGCACAATCTATAGAAAGTTTGTCATAAATAAAAGCAGATGATGGGACAAATTGAAGGTCAGCTTGAGTGTTAAGTAAAGATACTTCATAGAAGCCTTTTATGCCACTTTCATTGCGGTGCCTACTTTGCGTATTTCCGGGATAAACAATAGGTGGTTCGGAATGGATTATTTGACGCTTGTGTATATGACCAAGCGCCCAATAATGATAGCCTTTCTCTAGCAAATCACTTTTTCTAAATGGTGCATATACATCATGCTCCTTATTGCCTTCTACACTACCATGGAGCATCCCAATATGAATTTCCTCATGATTAGAAATTGGATAGTAGCTATGCATTGCTTTCTGAATATGACGTTCTTTATAACTAAATCCTGTAATATGGACTTTTTCTTCTCTTATTAAGAGTGTTTTGGTTTCTACCTTTTCGCCAAATACATGAACATTTGCAGGCAATTGAAAACGAACCCAATTCCCACTTAAATGATCATGATTGCCATGACAGATGTAAACCAGAATATTTTCTACATTTAGAGCTTCCATTCCTTGTTGAAATAAATGCTGCGCACGGAGACTCCGATTTTCCCCATCATAAATATCGCCAACTATTAATACAAAGTCCGGTTTATTTTCCACCGCGTAATTAATCATGTTTTGAAACGCTTGAAAAGTACTCTCCCGTATTTCTTTCCACCTTTTTTTAGGAATAGAGGAAATACCTTTAAAAGGGCTGTCCAAATGTAAATCTGCCACATGTAGAAAACGAATTCTTGCCATCAAGTACACCTCATCCCAAAATAGAATATTTGTTCTTATTTTACCATAAGGAAAAGACTGTATACAACTAAATGTACACAGTCTTCTACGATCCTTCTTAGTTATCTTGATTTGCAACAAATGCTCCGATTGTATAGGAAAGCATATGAACGATCCAAAGACCCGTTAATAAGAAAAAGGTCAGCCCAGGTCCCTCTATTACAATGACAATCATCCAGACAACTAAGATTGCAATAGTCGTCGCTACCCATGAATAGGATCGTGCTTTTTCATGTATTCTATTGTATCGTTCATCAAACCATCTCTTTTTCTTGCCTATTTTCCGATTGATCATGAAAACTATACCTATTATTACAATTGCTAATGGCAAACCGATTAAAAATGTAAGTAAATCAAATTTTTCATACATCCTTCTCTTCCTCCTCGTAAATGAATAGATCCTCAATCGTACATGTAAATAGTCTGGATAACTTAAAAGCCAAATTAATCGATGGATTGTATTTTCCTTTTTCTAACGATATTATTGTTTGTCTGGATACATCTAGCTTTTCTGATAGTTCATCCTGTGTCATGCCAAATGCCATCCGTTTATCTCGAACGTAGTTTTTCAACTTGCCCCTCCTTTTTTGTAAAGTTAGCTTTACGTAAAGTTTACTTTACTTCGCACTTCATTGTCAAGCTAGCTTTACATTTTGTTTTCATAATTTTTTGTGTATAATATATAGTAGAATAATGAAGGGGTGTTTGACTCATGAAACCATACCGATTTACTGCCTTTGAACCAACCGGAGAACTAATTTTAGAGGAAACTTGGGAATATGAAAATGACGAAGAAGCAAAGGAAAAAGGGGAAGCAATTATTGAAGAAAAAGGCTTTTCCAATAAAACACATCGTTTAGTAAATAGTTCTGGGAAACTAGTATTATTTCATGTATAGAACAACAAAAAGGACTTAACCATTATATTGGCTAAGTCCTTTTTTTATTTTTCATATAGACTCAATAGGCTTCAATAGTGCTCATTTGAGTAAGCCCGTAGAATATTCTTCGTTAATGCAGATTTCTAGTAAATTATCATTTCCACCCATCAATATATTGTTTGTTAAAGTCATATCAAGTCTTTTCACGAATTATTTGATTTAAAGTATGATGATCGCATGATTTAATATGATCATCTACTATGCCTATTGCTTGTAAAAAGGAATACGTTGTAACAGGTCCCACAAATTTGACGCCTCTCTTTTTTAACTCTTTGCTAACCTGTACCGATAATGGAGATTGAGCAGGGATTTGAATGTCTGTCTCCCAATTATTAATAATTGGTTTAAAATCAACAAAGTGCCATAAAAAATTGGAAAAACTCTTAAATTCTTTTTGTATCCTCACTACTGCTTCTGCATTGGTGCGAATGGATTGAAGCTTCGAAAAATGTTTAATGACATTGTAATTTTCTTTTATAAATTCTAAATCCGTGTCACTCAGACTAGCACAATACTCAATGTCAAAATTTTGAAAAGCATCTTTGTAAGCTTTGCGCTTTGCTAAAACAATACTCCACGACAATCCAGCTTGTGCCCCCTCCAACGTCAACATCTCAAAAATATACCGGTCATCCCAACTAGGTCTGCACCATTCTTCATCATGATAAGCTTGCATAAGCTCACTGCTTTGCGGCCATAAACATTGTTCCATTAATAGCTTCACCTCTTTCATCTTGTTAAACTTACTGTACCATTCTTAATAAGATAACTGCATGTCATATTTAAATGGAGTATTGGTCTTGTCCGTAGCATACCTAAAACAATATCATTCTTTCAGCATTTAATCCGATCAACTTTTTCAGTTGATAGTTTTGTAATTTCCCATACTGAGCAAGTCAAAAGCGGTTAAACATCAAAAACGGAGAAGTTGATTTAATGAAGACATATTGCACCATAATTGCATTCCATATTTCGACCGTAGTTGAAATGTTTAGAAGTTATAATAGACATAAATAACTCAGTATAATATGTAGGGAGATAAAAAAATGAATACTTTCAAATTTACATTGTTAATACTCTTAACGACATTTTTAATGGGTTCTTCTTTTGCAGTAGGTAAAATAGGTTTGTCTTATTCATCCCCTTTGTTATTAGCAGGATTACGCTTCACACTTGCCGGATTCATAATGGCGGTAAGTGTTATCGTTTTAAAAAGACCGCACCCAGTATCTAAAGGAAACTGGATAAAGATGCTTATTATTGGTACTTTCCAAACTGCCGGTGTTATGGGTTGTATTTTCTTGAGTTTACGAACCATTACAGCTAGTGAATCCTCCATTCTCACATTCACTAACCCGTTACTTGTTGTTGTATTCGGTACCTTATTTTTAAAAACACGCTATAAATTTTATCAATGGATTGGTGTTCTTTTAGGGTTATTAGGGGTAAGTATTGCAGTAGGTGCGCAAATTGAATTAAAGATTGGCGTTCTTTTTGGCATTCTTTCTGCTGTTTTTTGGGCAATTTCCACATTATTAGTTAAAAAATGGGGGGCACTTTTTAATACGTGGGTTCTATCCGCTTACCAGATGCTTTTTGGTGGATTACTACTTCTACTTGGCAGCTTTATTCTTGAAAAACAAGTCTTCATTTTGAACGGTAAATCATTGTTCATTTTATTATGGTTAAGTATTATGTCTTCTATTGTTCAATTCGCCGTCTGGTATTATCTTTTACAAAAGGGGGATCCAGGAAAAACGAGTGCCTATTTATTTTTGGCACCTTTCTTCGGTGTATTATCTGGTTGGTTACTATTAGGGGAGACGTTATACCCTTCTATCATCGTTGGTGGCTTGTTTATTATTATTGGTATCTATCTTGTAAATAGAACTTTTCAGAAGAAAAATAACTTAGTTAAAAGAACTTTATAAAACGTTCACTTATCTCTAATTCCACAAATTATCCCAGCAGTTTAATTGTCGCTTCCATCCTCTTTTGTTATTAATAAAGTATGTAATCAAATAAAAAGGAGGATCAGCTAAATGATCCTCCCTGAAAATCTTATCTTCCTTTAAACTCGGGTTTTCTTTTTTCAACAAATGCTTTAATACCCTCTAAATGATCTTCGGTTCTTCGCATTGCGGATTGCGTAACAGCTTCTTTTTCTAGAACAGTTTGCAATTCATTTATCTTCGTTGCGTGTAAGATTTCTTTTGATGCGATCATAGCAGCAATTGGAGATTGGATTAGTTTTTGTGCATAGGATGCTGCAGTTGCAGAACCTAAACCATCGGATGCAATTTCATCCACAAGTCCGATTTTTTGTGCTTCTTTTCCAGAGAAAAGCTGCCCGCTCCACATCAGTTGTTTTGCTTTTGGGATCCCTACTCTTTCCTTTAAGAAGAAATGGCCTCCACCGTCTGGAACAAGCCCAATTCCGATAAAATTCATAGCGAGTTTACTATTTTCCTCTGCTATGATAATATCGCAGCCTAATACCATACTAAAACCTAATCCAGCAGCAGCGCCGTTAACTGATGCAATAGTAATCTGTGGTAACTTATATAAAGCTGTAGCAATTCTTGTAAGATACGTCATCGCCTCGTCAATGTCTAAAGGATTCTCTTTATCTAGCATTGCTTTAATGTCTCCACCAGCAGAAAATGCTCGCCCTTCACCTTTTATAACTAACACTTGAACTGATTTTTCTGTTTGCAGAGATTCTAGACTTTCTGCTAGCTCTCTCATCATTACCCCATTCATCGAGTTCATCGCTTCTGGACGATTCAATGTTAAAGTCGCAATACGACCATCTTTTTCTAACAATATAGTTTTGTACATATACATTCCCCTTTATAAGTGAATAGTCATTCATTCTTGTTAAATTCGCCATTATACTATTAAAGTCCTTCTTAGAAAGGGGAAAACTATTTATAGCTTTTAGTTACTCGCATTCGATGAGGATTTACTAGCGCAACGGAGTATTTATCCATTTCTCTAGTAAATGAAAAAAGGAACCTCTCCATAGTAGGAGAAGTTCCTTTCATTTGTTTTCTTAGATACCTTCATAAAGTTCTTGAACGGGTTTGATCAATACACGGTTTACTTCTTCAATAAGTTGGCTCAAAGCCATTTCAGCTTGAAGCATATGGAAAATCTTTTCGTTTCCTTGTGCTAGCTGAGCCGTTTTTTGTGCATACTCAATCTCTTCTCCAGAGATTTCTTCACCATTCATTTGCTTCTCTTGAAGAGACATTTGAACTTTACGGAAACTTTGGAATAATACTAGAGCCTGTTCGTCAGCTTTTACAGATTCTACTGCTGTTTGAACGTTGGAAAATTCATCTGTTTGACGTAGTGTTTTTTCAAGTTTGTTAATGTCATCATAAATGTTAATCATGTTGTAAGCTCCTTTAGGGTTAATTAGTAAAGAAAACGATTAGTCCTTGAATAATACCGATAAGTCCACCAAGAACACCACCTAGAATGGTGATCATTTTGAACTCTCTTTTCGATATACCAAGAACAATTTCCTCTAAGCGAGATACTGGGAAAGTATCAACTTGCTCTTTTACCATATCTTCTAATTTCATTTTACGCAAGACTTCTTCTAGCTTTGTTTCTGCTTCATGGAATGCAAATGTCGTCACTTTAGGTATAAGATATGACTCTGTCCATCCAGTTGCTCCAGGGAAGTAATGGAGGAAATTATAGTTCAATCTTTCTTCCACAGCCAATTGTCCAGTTAAGTATACTTTAACGTTTTTAACAATTGGTTCAAAGTCAAAGCCGTCCATCATTTCATTGAGTGGGCGATCTTTTAACTTCTCCCATTCGCTTCGTACTATTTTTTCTAACATATTTTTAGTACCTGGAGCTCTTAGGAATTTAAGTATTTCCGGCTGAACTTTTCCAGCAAGTGATGAAGATTCGCCCATGAACATTTGTATCATATTGCCAAGCGTCCCTTTTGTAGAAAGGAAATCATCAATTAGATTTCTTACCGTCATTCTGCCTTCTTCTGATTCGAAGAAATCTTCACCTTTGAGTAGAATGTACGAAACTATTTCTCCGACTTTAGTGTCCGCTTTTAGTTGCCAATCTATTGGTGCAAGTTGACGTATAGTTTCTTGTTCAAACCTAGTTTTTAATTGACTAAATTGAACGTCCACCTGTTCTTCTATTTTATCATTTACAATAGTCGGAACATTTTCTAGTCCAGCAAGCTTTAACCAATCTGTTATCGTTTTATCCGACTGAAAGATTTTATCGTTTAGTTGCTCAGTTAAAAAATGATTTGCCTTTTGTTTCATCTCTTCGTTAAAATATTTTTTCTTGAAAATATCAGGTGTCAGCAAATGTTGAATTACTGTATTACCTAATTGTTTTGCAAGTTCATCACGTCTCTTAGGGATCAGACCAGGTGTGAATGGAATGCGCCAAGACCCTATATATTTTGCCTCATGAGGTCTGAATAGCATTTTAATAGCAAAGTGATTAGTTACCGCTCCGATTGCTGCTCCGACCACTGCCATAAATGTGATTGTCCATATAAAATTCATCAATTTCACCTTTTTCCTCTAGCTTCTAGATTATTATAGCAGAGGAGAGGCAAACACTAAAAGAATTTACAATAGATGAAGCAAAGTAGTAAGACGAATAGCATGCTCCGTTTCATCGTGCATCGCAACAAATAGAGGAGCATATGCTTGTTGGATTGGTATTTGTAAGAGCATTTCCTTATACAGTTCTGCAGCCTCTAATTCATCTCTTATCGCATTTTTTAAACACTCTTTCATGTCTGTACATAAAGTGGGTTCTGGAAAGTTTTGTACAAATGTACCAGTGAGCATATAATAGAGTTGTTGGAACATTTCGTAATGGCTTTTTTCATCCTCATAAATATGTTCGATAAAACCTTGCCAGTATGGATCATCCGTCAATTTATACATAGAACGATAAAAATGATAATCATGATATTCATTAAGTATTGCTTGCCTTAGCTGATCATTAAACAATTCGATGCTCCTTCACTAATCATTTATATTAGTGTATGCGAACAAATTCACTCACATGAAAGGTTGATATTCTTGCTACAACACTTTAGCTTCAAACCACTCTATGAAAACAAACAACTACCTGGTTGGTCCGTCTCTTTCTTTTATAAACAACAAAGATACGCTGCAGAATATGAACCGGATGGCACGATTAAGTGGCTAGGTGAAACACCTGCTGATGAAGAAACAGTAAAAAAAATGATACATGAGTTAATGCTATTTCACGTGTATGACTGAGGTGTCACTGTGCAAGAAGCATTCATACTTGTTTCTTGCGCAAAGTACGCTTACGCCCAAACAGTAAATAAAAATAAGTAGATGCAATAATATAGAGAATCCCTGTAATTGTAAATGTATAAGCATATCCCCAGTAAAAGCCAAATGTCATAACAAGCCCTGTCGAAATTGCACCAGTACTTGCCCATCCTACATTAAAGACCATTTGATTTACCGAGTTAGCAAGTCCTTTATATTTATCTTGTACTAGTTCCATTGCAATTGCACTTTGGATAGGATTCCCCGCATTCATTAGAGCTTGGCGCATCAAAAATGCAATCGAAGCGATGATTAATGAATTGGTGTAACCTGTGATGAACAGAAATGGAATCGATAGTAGCTGAAAAATGACCAATGCCTTAACTTTCCCTACCTTCTTCACAAGTGCTGGCCCAAGTAGCATTGCAACGGCTGCCATCGCTGATCCGAGTGACAAGATAATTCCAATATAAGTGTTCGATGCATCGAATCGGTTCGCAAAGTATAAGTTCAAGTAAGGAATAACTAGACCAGACCCTGTTCCTATTAATAGATTTGCAACTCCAAATAACACAATAACCTTCATATTTTTTCTGAACCCAGTCGGAGCATTTCCTTCTGATTCTTCGGTACTTGCCTCTGTTTGACCTTCTATTTTTTGCGTTGGTTTCAGCTGAAACAATGGAACTATGCCCATCGTAAATATAATCGCTCCAATAATTAGTACATACATAATAGAATCTACTGTGGAGATATTCCCAATTAGATGAAGCGCATCTGCTAATACCCCTCCTCCAAGACTTCCAATAACGCTTGCTATAGTCATCAACGAAAAATGAATACTAAAAAGATGCATTCGTTCTCCAGCAGTGGAGTTTTCAGCAAGAAAAGGAACACCGGATACTTGCACCAATGCCATAAACAACCCAGTAAAGAAAGCTGCATAAACTAAGCTTTGTTCGCCGGTGATCAAACTTCTATAAAATAAAGTACCAGCAGCAAAAATTGCACCAGTAATAATAATTCCTTTCCTACCTAGCCGGTCGCTTAGATATCCAGCCGGTATTAACATAATCGCTGAAGCAAGAGATGTCATAGAGATGATTTTACCGTTCAATGTTTCTGGAAACCCGAGTTCCTTTATATAAAGATTGTACATCACTAAAAATACACCCATCCCCACTTGAATGAGTACATTGGCAAGCATGAACATTTTTATATTTCTATTGAATAAAGCAAAGCTCTTTTTCCAATTTGCAAACCAATAAATCATAAGGTACCTCTTCTTTTTTTTATTTCGGTACACTAAATATACGATTATCGTTAGAAAATTTCAATATATAATTGTGTGCTTGGCGGATAAATATTTCGATTGGATTTTTGGCTCTGTTTGGCGGGCGGATAAGTGCTTTGCTCGGGCACATGGCTTGGTCGCTCGGGCGGATAACCTAATCAATCGAGCGTTCGGCCGCTTGATGAGCCGATAAACGGGCTGCTCGGGCGCATGGCTCAGTTTCTCGGGCGGATAACCTAGTCGCTCGAGCGCATAGCTCAGTTCGTCACGCGGATAACCTATTCAACAAAAAAAGGGAATATCCCCGCATGTGTTATACATGCTGAGATACTCCTGCTTGTAGTTTATACATTTGTTCATAGCGACCTTGTAGCTCTATTAACTCGTCGTGCGATCCACTTTCTACAATTTCCCCACGGTCTAGTACTAAAATGCGGTCTGCATTCTTAATAGTAGAAAGTCGATGAGCAATGATAAAAGTAGTTCTTCCTTTTTTCAGTACATCCATTGCATGTTGAATAATTTCCTCTGTTTCTGTATCAATATTAGATGTCGCTTCATCCAAGATTAATATAGCAGGATCAAATGCAAGTGCTCTAGCGAAGGAAACAAGCTGTCGTTGACCGGATGATAAGGTGCTACCCTTTTCTATTACAGGCTCATCTATGCCTTTTTCTAGATTCTTCAACACTCGTTCCCCACCAACTGCTTCTAAAGCGGCTATAACCGTTTCTCTAGAAATACGAGGATCACTTAAACTCACATTTGACTCTATAGTACCTGAAAACAAATAAGGATCCTGCAACACGATGCCCATATGATCTCGAATTGTTTGTCTAGGTACAGTCGTTATATCTATACCATCGATTAGGATTTTACCTTTTGAAGGATCATAGAAACGGAACAATAAATTCATAATGGAACTTTTCCCAGATCCTGTATGACCAACTAATGCTACTGTCTCCCCTTTGTTGGCAACAAAGTTTAAATTTTTCAAGACATATTCATCTGCTTTATAGGCAAATGATACATTTTGAAACTCTACATTCCCTTCATATCGTTCCATACGTTCGTCTTTTACATCTTCTCCAGTTTCATCTAGTAATTGAAATACTCGATGACCAGCAACCAATGATCTTTCTAACTGAGCAAATTGGTTTACAATCCCAGTGATTGGATTAAATAAACGAGTTGTATAGTCTACAAAGGCATAAAGCATACCTGCTGAAATGATTGTATTTGGTTCCATGGATAAGCTTCCGAAATACCAGATGAACATGACGAACATAATCGTACGAAGCACACTTACTAAGTTAAACGAAGTTGCTGAATCTAATGTAAGTAACTTTTTCTGGTACGTATAGTGTTCATCATTCATCTCTTCAAATTCGCGTTCCATCTGCTTCTCACGTTTAAATGCTTGAATAATGGACATCCCTTGGATGGATTCATTTAGCATTGCATTCAAATCTGCAATTTTCGTACGAACTACGTGATTATATTTAGATGCATACTTACGATAAGCAATCATCCACACATATACAATAGGAACTACAAAAAGTGCCATGAGAGCCATTTGTACATTTAAGATGAACAAGGCAACATAAACCCCTGCAATCGAAATGATACTAGTCGCAAACTGAGAAAGTACTTGCACATACAAATTACGAATAGCTTCTGTATCATTCGTAACACGCGCAACTACTTTTCCTGCCGGCAAGTTGTCAAAATACTGTATCGGCAAAGTTTGAATATGTTGAAAAACATCATTACGTAGCTTTTGCACAACGCGGTTAGCACCGACCTGTAAGTTGATGAACATAAAATATCTAAAGATCGCTGTGACAATGGCTAAACCAAAGTAGACAGCAAGTAACATTAGTATCGGCTGAAGGTTAATAGCCCCTTCTGTGATATGGTCGTCAATAATTTTCTTTGCAATAAATGGACCAGTTAGATCTGCAAACACTGCAATAGTTAAAAAGATTAGACCAAGGATAATTGGTTTTTTATAAAATAACGCATAATGGTAGAGTCGTTTCCCTGTACTCATGACGACACCCCCTCTAGCTGCTGACGATCAAACTGCTCTTTGTACCAACCATTTTGTTTTAAAAGCTCTTGATGAGTTCCTTCTTCTACAATAAGACCTTCATCTAAAACGATAATATGGTCTGCATGTTGGATACCAGACAATCGATGCGTCGTAATAATTGTTGTCTTTCCACTGCGTTCATTTTGTATATTTTCGATAATTTTGGCTTCTGTCTTTGCATCTACTGCAGAAAGAGAATCATCTAACAGTAGTATTTCTGGATTTTTAATAAGTGCTCGAGCAATGGATACACGTTGTTTTTGTCCACCGGATAATGATACCCCTTTTTCTCCAACTAACGTTTCTAAGCCCATCGGTAAGTTCATCAGATCCTGTTGGAAATGCGCTAGGCGAATTGCTTCCTCTAGTTCATCTTCTGTTGCATCCTCTTTACCAAATAGAATGTTTTGACGAATGGTTCTCGAAAACAAGACATGATCTTGCGGGACATATCCAATCCACTCTAGCACCTGATCTTTCGTTTGTGCGGAAATTGCGGTCTCTCCAATTGTTAGCTGTCCAGCACCAATCGGATATTCCTTTAATAATTGCTTCATAAAGGTAGTTTTCCCAGAACCCGTTTTCCCTACAATCCCAAGTGTCTGACCTTTCTCTAAGTTCACTCGAATATCTTGAAGATTTTTCACTTGGGACAATGGGTATTGGAATCCAACATCGGTAAATCCAATTGACTCCACATTGTCTAACTGAACTGGTGAAGTTGGATCTTTTACATCTTGCTCGTAGTCTAATGTTTCTTGCACGCGATCAAGCGAGGCATTTCCGCGTTGCATTACATTGATCAGTTCCCCGATTGCAAACATCGGCCAAATTGCCATACCTAAGTAAACATTAAAGGTGATTAAATTTCCGACTGTCATTTCACCTTTAGATACTAGATAAGCACCATAACCTAATGCAACTACATAACTGATACCAGTCCCTACCTTCGTAATAGGTCCAAAAAGAGCATCAATACGTTCTACAACCATATTTTTCTCATAGACTTCTTCACTCATATCAGCAAAGTTCTTCTCATCTGCTCTTTCCTGAACATAAGCGCGTATAACTCGAACCCCGGCGATCGATTCTAGAACACGGTCATTTAGATCACCAAATGCATCTTGAGCTACCATATATTTTTCATGAATAATTTTCCCTAAATATTGCATTATAAAAGCTAAAATAGGTATTGGTAAAATTGCAAAGATAGTAAGCTTCCATGAAATGATAAAGCCCATTGCCAGTATAAGTGCAGCCATGTACATAGTAGAATCGATTAATGTCATAATCCCAAATCCTGCTGTAGTTGCTACTGCGTTCAAATCATTCGTTGCACGAGCCATTAAGTCACCCGTACGATTTTTTTCATAAAATGTAGGAGTCATATTCAAAAATTTCAAATTTAACTTTGACCGTAAAATACGCTCGATTGTAATCGAACCACCAAACAGTTGGTATTGCCAAACAAAGTTTAATATATAACCTACTATTATTATTCCAATAAAATAGAATACATATTGCATTAACGACTCTCTAGTCATATCTCCCATAGTTATGGAATCGATCGCTTCCCCAACTAACCACGGTGGTAAAACCTCCAGAGCACTAGCAATTATTAGCAAACTAACTGCTACTGTATATCGCTTCCAATGATCCTTAAAAAACCACTTCAATTTAAATAAAACAGAAAACATTTATAACCCCTCTTTTCTTCTTTCTACACATTACTTAATAACTAGCCACCTTCAAGAGATTCCTTTAATAAAATTTGCTTTGTCCGTTGAATTGTTTCCATAACCAACACTCCTTTTTCTTTTTCACCAAAAATTGGAAGTCAAAAAGACAGAAAAAAGCGCATTACCCATCTAGAGGTAATGCGCTCAATAATAGACAATGGAATACAAAAGTCTATTATTAAATCATTTCCGATCTAATGGAAGGTATGAACAACTTTTTAAGTTAACAGCGCTATCTTTTAAACGAATCATTTGTCATACCTCCATTCCATTTTTTTGTGTATATTAACATTAGCATACCGAAATTTTAATTGTCAATACTTTTTGAATTTTTATAATGAATGAACAATTGCGCCTAACACAATACTGATGAGTACTACTTTGAATGGCGCTAACTTATACACCACTAAAAGTGTAAAAGTAATTAACACAATAACAAAATCAAGCGTACTATTTACCGCACTTGTAAAAACAGGATCATAAAGTGCCGCAAGTAGAATTCCAACAACGGCTGCATTCACTCCCTTTAAAGCTGCTTGAATCCCTTTTTTAGAACGAATAATAGACCAAAATGGCAATGTTCCAATGACCAATAAAAAGGAAGGTAGAAACATCGCAAAAACGGCAAGTAATGCTCCACCTGTACCAGCAGTTATCTGTCCTAAAAAACCAGCGATTGTGAATAATGGTCCTGGCACTGCTTGTGCTGCTCCATAACCAGTCAGGAACATATCAGCAGATAGCTCAACCTCTCTTTGTAGCATTGGTAATACAACATGCCCACCACCAAATACAATAGATCCAACGCGGTAATAAGTATCGAATATCGCATAATAGACAGATTGTACAAACGGTTTTAGTAATGGAAGCAAAGTGAGCAATGTAAAAAATAATACCCAACTAATAATGCCAGTCTTTTTACCAAAACTTAACTTCATTTCAGGTGCTGGTTCTATTGCGTCATTTTTATAATAGAAAAAACCAAAAATACCCGCTATGAGAATAATCGTGATTTGTCCAATTGCGGTAGGAATAAGTAATGTTAATATTGCGCATCCTATGGCGATACTTATTCTTATACGATCTGGTGCTAATGATTTTTGCATACCTATTATCGCATGTGCTACTACAGCAACAGCCACTATTTTTAGTCCTTGAATCCACCCACTATCAAAAGATCCTGAACTCGATATGAATGCAGCAAATAACATTAAAATAATTACAGACGGCATTGTAAAACCTATCCACGAGATTATACCTCCCAATAATCCCCCTCTTAATAATCCAATAGAGATTCCTACTTGGGAAGAGGCCGGTCCAGGTAAAAACTGACATAGCGCAACGATATCCGCATATAACTTGTCATCTAGCCATTTTCTTTTTTCCACATATTCGTCCCGGAAATAACCAATATGAGCAGCTGGTCCTCCAAATGACGTTAAGCCAAGCTTAGTAGATGCTTTCAGTATGTCGAGATATTTATTTTTCATTTTTACCTCCTCTACAGGCATAATCTTTATTATCTAATAATTTTTAGCGTGTAAATGTTAAGATTTTGTAAAAATTATTAATAGAATATCTCTATTTAAAGTAGAAAGATTTGTAATTTCTTTTTTTATATTTTATTATTAAACGTATAAACTATTTTTTAGAAAACAGGAGGTGTACACTTTGTCTTACCCCCCATTTGGGTTAGGGACAAAGTAATTATTTGGACATAGCCATACGATTGGCAGCATTTGCTGTCTTAATCGCATTCACTGCATTTTTCGTTGCGAGTGAGTTTGCAATTGTAAAAGTAAGAACTACAAGAATTGATCAGCTTATAGCTGAAGGAAACACTAAGGCGATAAATGCCAAAAAAGTAGTTTCCAATCTGGATGAATATCTATCTGCATGTCAGCTCGGGATTACCATAACAGCTTTAGGGCTAGGATGGCTCGGAGAACCGACAATTGAACGGATTTTACATCCGGCATTTACTTATTTTGAGCTCCCAGAGAGTGTTTCCTCTTTACTTTCATTTATTATTGCATTCTCTCTTGTAACTTATATACATGTAGTTGTAGGAGAGTTAACACCAAAGACGTTTGCTATTCAAAGGTCTGAACAAATTACATTAGCGGTAGCAAAACCGCTTATCATTTTCGATAAACTTATGTATCCAGTTATTCACGGTATGAATGGTTCTGCTCGTTTCTTAGCAACCAAAGTATTTGGTTTAAATGCTGTATCAGAGTCAGAAGTAGCTCATTCCGAAGAAGAGCTTCGTATGATTCTTTCCGATAGCTTTAAAGGCGGAGAAATCAACCAAGCTGAATACAAATATGTTAACAAAATCTTTGAATTTGATGATCGTATTGCAAAAGAAATCATGGTTCCACGCACCGAGATTACTTCTATTGATAAAGATTTTACATTAGATGAAGTATTTCAGTTGATCGGTGTGGAACAATATACAAGATATCCAATAACTGACGGTGATAAAGACCATATTATTGGACTTGTAAATATGAAAAACTTGTTAACTGCATATATAAAAGATCCTACGAATGCAACCACACCCGTAAGTGATTATATGCAACCGATTATCCGAGTTATTGAGAATATGCCAATCGCTGATTTATTACTTAAGATTCAACGTGAACGAATTCATATGGCAATCTTAATGGATGAATACGGTGGTACTTCAGGACTTGTAACTATAGAAGATATTATCGAAGAAATCGTAGGAGATATACGTGACGAGTTCGATACTGATGAACTTCCAGAAGTTCAAAAGTTAGAGGAAAATCATTATATTCTCGATGCGAAAATGTTAATAGAAAATGTTAACGACCTACTTGGTATAGATATCGATGAAGAGGATATAGATACTATAGGTGGTTGGTTTATGACTAAGAGCTACGAAACCATTAAAGGTGAAAAGATTCAGGAACAAGGCTATGATTTCATGATTAAAGAAGTTGATGGGCATCATATTCAATATCTAGAGATTATTAAATCTGCACCTCCAGTTGAAGAACTAGAACCGATAGTGGAATAAAAAAATTATTAGATTTCAAAAAACGACTCTCAAATGAGGGTCGTTTTCCTATGTCTATAATTGTTGAAGTGAGGAAACATTGTGGAACTATATACAAACTTACGTGAAGGGGAAAAAGGTGCTTGGATTAGCATTGGCGTATACTTACTTTTAAGTACACTTAAGTTAAGTGTTGGTATTATCGGTTCATCTGAAGCCTTAAAAGCCGATGGTCTAAATAATTTTACAGACATCATTGCGTCGGTTGCTATTTTAATCGGATTGCGAATTTCTCAAAAACCACCAGATAAGCATCACCAATATGGACATTTACGGGCAGAAACCATTGCCTCCCTTGTCGCCGCTTTTATTATGGCGTTTATCGGTATCCAGGTTCTCATTCAAGCAGTACAACATCTTGCTAACCCTATCCAAGAGTCACCTTCCCTTTTAACCGCAATTGTTGCCTTGTTTAGTGCCATTATCATGTATATTGTTTATAGATATAATTTAAACCTTGGAAACCGTATAAATAGTGCTGCTCTAAAAGCGGCAGCTTATGATAATCGCTCTGATGCACTTGTTAGTATCGGTGCAACTATTGGTATCGTCGGCTCTATTTTAGGTTTTCCTCTTTTAGACGGTATAACTGCCCTGTTAGTTGGTATCATCATTATCTATACCGCCTATACTATTTTTCATGATGCAGCATATACGCTATCCGACGGTTTTAATGTGGACGAAGCTGAATCCCTCTCTACGATAGTACGACTAGTAGAGGGTGTGGATGAGTTAACCGATTTTAAAGCGAGAATGCATGGAAATTTAATGTTTGTCGATATTACGGTTACAGTGGATCCAAATTTAAACGTGTTGAATAGTCATCGTATAACAGAAGAAATAGAACATCGTATTATGAAGGTCAAACCTTTTTCAGTTATTTTAGTCCACATTGAACCAAATATGGACTTGCTCGATCAGCAGTAGATAGTTTCTGCTGATCGAGCGATTTTCTTGCCTGATGGATCGATTCTTGCGGAGGATCGATCGATTCTTAGTTGCCATCGATCGATATGTTAATCAGAACAAAAAAAGCACGGAGAATCGCATAGTCATTGCGATTCTCCGTGCTTTTCATCTTCCGCTTGGTTCTGTTAGGCCATGTTTTACTGCATATAGAGCTGCTTGTGTACGATCTTGAACATGTAGCTTCGCGAATATATTAGAAATATGTGTTTTGACTGTTTTTTCGGTGACAAACAAGGAGGATGCAATTTCTCTATTACTCTTTCCTTTTGTCAACTCAGATAATACATCCTGCTCTCTAGGTGTTAAAGGATGTTCTTCATGTGGACTTGGTACAACGGGCTCCCACTCTTTTTCTAATTGAGTTGTTGCCTCTGGATGTATCGTATTTTCTCCGCGCATGAGCTTACGAATGGCGTCAGCGAGGTCATCCGGTTCTATATCCTTTAACTGATAACCCGCTGCGCCAGCTTTTAAGGCAGGAATTACATGATCTCTATCTGAAAAACTAGTGAGCATTAGTATTTGAATTTCCGGATTAGTAGATTTTATAAGTTTCGTTGCTTCAATTCCGTCCATTACCGGCATCACTAAATCCATTAATATAACATCGGGCTTTAAACTTTGTGTTAGCTCCATCGCTTCTTTTCCGTTAGTAGCCTCCCCTACAATATCCATATCCTTTTGGGTTTTCAGAAAAAACATTAATCCTCTTCTTACTACATGATGATCATCAGCTATTAATACACGTATCATAATCGCACCCTCCTAATAAGGTAATCGCACTAATATTTCTGTTCCTTTTTCGCAACCTGTCACCCAATCTACTGTCCCACCAACAAAACTAGCTCTATCCTTCATACTCTGTAAACCAATTGAACGTAGCTTATTGGGTTCTTTCATATGAAATCCACAACCCTCGTCTTTCACAACTAACAATACATCTGTAGAAGTGACCGTTAAGTATAGTTCTGCTATGAGTACACCAGAATGCTTCCGAATATTATTCAGTGCTTCCTGAGCAATTCTGAACAGTGTTTCTTCTATAATAGCAGGTAAGTTAACAACGCCCTTTACTTTCACTGTCATTGTAAGCCCTAGAATATCACCATATCCTTTAAGGCCTTCAATAATTCCTGATTCTAATCCTTTGGGACGTAGCTGCCAAATGAGGGCGCGCATTTCTGTTAGTGCTTCTTGCGTTAAATATTGAATTTCTTTAAATGTATCTTTAATATCCGGCTGCTCTGTCATTTCAATTCCTCCACGGGCAGTAAGCGTGACGGAGAATAGTAATTGGTTAACGGAGTCATGTAAATCTCGTGCTAATCGGTTTCTCTCCTGTACAAGAGCTACTTGCTGCTCCTGTCTTGTGAGGAGAATCCGCTTAATTGCTGAACCAATTTGAAAAGCCACCGATTCGAGTAACGCAAGCTCGCCGTCTGAAAATCGTATCGTGTTTGGAGT
Source organism: Psychrobacillus psychrotolerans (assembly GCF_900115805.1). Lineage (GTDB taxonomy): Bacteria > Bacillota > Bacilli > Bacillales_A > Planococcaceae > Psychrobacillus > Psychrobacillus psychrotolerans. Next base: position 25,056 of record NZ_FOXU01000012.1, on the reverse strand, counting down.
CGCAACATTTAATAGGCCAAAGCTTTCTTGTCCTGATTGTAAGGGTACAGTTGCATGATGCGTGATGCCCCCACTGTCCTCATTACTCATTTTTCTTGCGTTTACTATTCTTTTACACTCAATAATATTGGAAGCTTTTTTTAACTCACCCTTTTGAAACCTGGACACACACCAGCAGCTATCCTTTTGCAAATGTATGCAGTCATCCTGCTTTAATGCGTTCGGTAAATTTTCATGTGCAATTAACTGTTGTTTTCCTTTTTCATCAATAAAAAATATCCATCCAGTTTCAAATAAGGTACCATCCAATAGTTTTTGCAAGGCACCTTGTAGCATTTTCTCCATTTCCGTTTCTTCATTTAACAATTCCGCTATTTCTTTTAGTAATTCTATGTTCGAGAGTTCATTTGATAACATGTAAACTCCTCCAAGTATGTAATTCAGATAATTCCATAGTATCACTTATTTACTATTCACTGTAGGGTATGCGCATCATACTTTTGACCGAAAAAAAACAGGAAAAGAGATTTCACTTTTCCTGTTTTCTATATTAATCTACTAAGTATTGATTCATCTTCAACGAAAAATCTTCCTTCAAAGAATTTAGTTTTTCTTTACTTTCTACTTCTGTGCCACTAAGTACACCAAAATAATATTTGATCTTAGGCTCGGTTCCACTTGGTCTTACACAAACCCATGAGCCGTCTGCAAGGAAGTACTTAATTACATTTGATTTTGGTAAGAATAATTCCTCTGTTTCTCGTCCATCGGTAAACATTCGAGTGGAGTGTAAGTAATCCTCTTGGGAGGTAACATTTATCCCTGCTACTTCCGTAATTCTATTTGTCCGAACCTGCTCTAGTAAGTTTTTAATGGCATTCGCACCACTTACTCCTTTTTTCGTAACAGATTGAAGCCCTTCTAAATAGTAGCCATGTCTTTCATATAACATTGCTAAAACATCGAGTAAGGTCTTTCCTTGTTGCTTATAATAGGCAGCAGCTTCTACTATCGCTAACACGCTTTGCACCGCATCTTTATCACGTGCAAAATCTTTTATCAAGTAACCATAACTTTCCTCATAGCCAAATAGAAACTCAAACTCTTTTGTCTCTTCGTATTTCTTAATCTTTTCACCGATAAATTTGAAGCCTGTTAATACATTCTCTGAACTTACTCCGTAATATTCGGCAATTACACGACCTAGATCAGAAGTAACAATCGTTTTAAATATGCGACCATTAGCTGGGATGTTACCCTTTGCTTTACGTTGTGATAATAGATATTCGATTAATATCGCACCTGTTTGATTGCCAGTTAAAAGTTCATACTTAGAATCCGATTTTACGGCAATACCAACGCGGTCCCCGTCTGGATCGACTGCTATTAGAATATCTGTATAATTCCTTTCGCCGTACTGAATTGCGTATTCAAAAGCACTTTGCTCTTCCGGATTTGGAGATTCCACTGTCGGGAAGTCTCCATCTGGCTCCATCTGTTCTTCTACATAGGAAATATGCTTGTAACCAACTTCGTTTAATATACGTTGGACTGTTTTACCAGAAGCACCGTGTAAGGGTGTGAATACCACCTTCAGATCAGAAGAAGATGCTAATTCTTCGTTTTCTTGCACTGTTTTTAAGGCTTCCAAATAAGCTTCATCCAATTTTTCATCTAATTGAATTATTAATTGTTTATCAGGATTTCGTTGATCGATATGCAGTGCATCTCCTGCATCATTGACATGCTCAATAACAACCTCAGCGTCCTCAATGTTTAGCTGCGCACCATCCTCGCCATATACTTTGTATCCATTATATTCAGGAGGATTATGACTTGCAGTAATAACTATCCCCATAAATGCGTGTAAATGTCTAACCGTAAATGACAGCTGAGGTGTAGTTCTAGGTTCCATATATAAATACGCTTTAATACCATTAGAGGCTAGTGTATTCGCTGCTTCACGCGCAAACTCTGGAGAATATCTTCGACTATCATAAGCGATAACTACTCCACGCTCCATAGCTTCTGCTCCAGCTCCCTTAATATAAGAAGCTAGACCTGTAGTCGCTTTACGAACAGTGTACGTGTTCATACGATTCGTTCCAGCACCAATTTCTCCACGCATTCCACCTGTTCCGAATTCAAGATCACGGTAAAATGCATCCTCTATCCTTTTTTCATCCTTGGCTAGCTGTTGAAGGTTTTCTTTCCAATCGGTTTCTAACTCTGAGAAGTTATTCCATTGGTCAAATAGTTGTCTATAACGCATAGGAAAGTCAACTCCACTTCATTATTTTTTATAATCGATACTGTATACATCATGACGTCTATCTTTTAAATGCTTAACTGTCCCGTCTTGACGTTGACGACGGAGAATTTCTAAATCTACATCCCCTATTAAGACCATCTCAACGTTTGGTTCTGTTTCTCCCACAATACCATCACGTGCAAATTCAAAATCAGAAGGTGCGAAAATGGCAGACTGTGCATATTGAATATCCATATTTTCTGTTTGTGGCAAGTTTCCAACTGTACCTGAAATAACAGTATAGATTTGGTTTTCAATAGCACGTGCTTGTGCACAATAGCGAACTCGTAAGTATCCTTGACGATCCTCGGTACAAAATGGAGCGAAGATAATATTTGCACCCATATCAGTAGCTATGCGGGCAAGTTCTGGAAACTCTATATCATAACAAATTTGAATCGCAATTTTCCCACAATCGGTATCAAATACTTGTACAGAATCGCCTGCACTAATTCCCCACCATTTACGTTCGTTCGGTGTAATATGAATTTTATATTGCTTATCAATTGCACCATCTCGGTGGAATAAATAGGCGATATTATAAATTTCCTCGTTTTCTTCTTCCACGAAGTGAGAACCAGCAATAATATTGATATTATAACGAATCGATAAATCTGAGAATAACTCCATATATTGCGGAGTATATTCTGTCAGTTTACGAACTGCCTGACTTGGCGATGGTTCATTCAGGAAGGACATTAGCTGCGTAGTAAAGATTTCCGGGAACACTACAAAATCAGATTGAGCATCGGAAGCTACGTCCACAAAATATTCACATTGGTTAGCAAACTCTTCAAATGAATTTATTTTACGCATCATATATTGCACTGCACAAATTCGTACAGGATAGCTTGTTTTAAAGTGACGTTTAGAAAGTGGAATATAATCGACATTATTCCATTCCATCAGCGTTGCATATTTGGCAGACGCCATATCATCCGGTAGATAATTTGGGTTAATACGCATTAGCGTAAAGCCATTCATCAATTGGAAGGTAAGAACTGGATCATATATTTTGTGGCGAGAAACAGATGTCACATATTCTCTTGGAGACATTTCTTCTGCAAATTTATGATAGTTAGGAATGCGCCCTCCGATTATAATGGACTTTAAATTGAACTGTCTTGCAATATCTTTTCTGCCTTCATATAAACGTTGACCAACCTTCATTCTTCTATATTCAGGATGCACCATTACTTCAATACCATATAAATTATAGCCATCTGGATTGTGGTTCGTAATGTAGCCTGCATCTGTTACATCCGACCAAGAATGACGATCATCATACTCATCAAAATTTATAATAAGACTAGAACAGGAACCAATTACTTTGCCGTCTAGTTCTGCAACCAGTTGGCCTTCTGGGAAAATAGTTAAATGGCTACGTAAATGGGATACTTCCCAAGGGTCCATACCCGGAAAACATTGTCGTTGTATTTCTAAGATCGACTCTATATCGGAAAAAGACGTTTGTCTTATAATCATGCTTTGTTCGAATGGGGATAAATCAAATTCTTCTGTCATTGTATCGGCTCCTCTTTCATCAGTATCTTTCATTATATAGCTATTTGCTCTTCAGATAAAATATTTTACATGTATTTAAAGAAGGATTATACTTTAATTTGAGTTCAAAGTAATTTAAAGGAGTTCCTATGACAAAAAAACTGGAAAATCTATTACTATTTATGTGGACAGTTTCCCTTACTGCAACATTAGGTTCACTCTACTTTTCAGAAGTAAGAGGATACGAACCATGTGATTTATGTTGGTACCAGCGTATACTCATGTATCCACTTGTGCTAATATTAGGAATTGCATATGTTCAAAAAAACCCTAAAATTGCAGTAACAACTTTTATATTCTCCGTGATTGGTGGATGTATATCTGCTTATCATTATAGCATTCAAAAACTTACTTTCATGCAAGAATCAGCACCCGCATGTGGTAGAGTAGCGTGTACAGGAGAATATATTAACTATGCAGGTTTTATAACCATTCCATTTTTAGCTCTTATTGCATTTATTATAATTGCAATTACAAGTGTTTTAGTATGGAGGGACATCAAGGAGGAAAAGTAACTTGAAAAAACTACTTATTTTTGGTGGTATTATCGTTGCAGTCTTTGTATTAATCTTTGTGTTAAACTCTCAGAAAAACAAGGATGCATTAGCGAATAATCCATACGATACGGATGATCTAAGACAATCTACTATTGATCTTATCGATGATCCGAACTATCAAAATATTATTTTACCAGAAGAATTGGAAAAAAAGATTGCTACTGGAGAACCTGTGACAGCTTACTTCTTCAGCCCAGAGTGTGTACATTGTCAAGAGATGACACCACGACTGACACCGCTTGCTAAAGAAAATAAAGTTGAAATTGTAAAATACAATGTACTTGAGTATGAAAAGGGTTGGAATGATTACCGTATCAAAGCAACACCAACAATGATCTATTTTGAAAAAGGCCAAGAAGTAGTTCGAGTAGAAGGTGCCATATCTAATAGTCAAATTCAAGGATTCTTTGATGAAGTCGTTTTAAAATAACCAAAAGGGTCATGTCGAGCAGACAGACCCTTTTTTTAAAGGAGTTAGGAAGATGATTCATACATTAACGTATACCGTACAAGAAGATGGATTAACCATCAATAATCTATTTCAAGAGAAATGGAAATTAGGCAAGAAGTTAATACATGAGTTACTAATGCAGAAAGCCGTAAGCAACAAGAGCGGAGAACTTCTACAATGGAAGCTTCCAAACAAAAAAGGTGATGTACTCGTTATTAAATGGGAGGGGGAATCTTCAAACTATCTCCTTTCCGATCAGATTCCTTTATATGTAGCCTATGAAGATGAGTATTTACTAATCGCTTCTAAACCACGCGGAGTAGCGACACATCCTAACGAAGATGGTCAAAATCATACCTTTATGAACACTGTGACAAATTATTTACACAGTAAAGACCAGCATTACGGCGAACATGTACATCGCATCGATGAAGGCACAAAGGGATTAGTAGTTATTGCAAAAAATCCACTTGTCAAAGGTATGCTCGACCGTATGCTGGAGAACAAAACAATTGTCCGCACGTACGAGGCAACTGTAGAAGGTCAAGTGAAAAACCAGCATGGCACCATTCGAGCAGCTATCGGTAATGATCGCCACCATCCGACGCGCAAAAGAGTTTCTCCGTCTGGGCAAAATGCTATTACTCATTATGAAGTTGCAGGGAAACATGAACAATTCACGAAAGTACATGCCATTTTAGAAACTGGACGTACCCACCAAATTCGAGTTCACTTAGCTCATCTAGGACATCCAATTGTTGGAGACGAACTATATGGTGCTAAAAGAACACCAACTAAAATGTATGAGCTTCATGCATTTAAAGTCCAATTTAATCATCCCATAACAGGTGAAGTACTCGTTATAGAAGATAAACGCCAACAGAACTAGGTTGATGCTACGGCAGTAAATCAGTGGACGTTGCTAGTATGAATTCAAACGTTGCACAAATGAAAATGCAGGTGAGATTTTTATTTCTCATCTGCTTTTTTTAATTGTTTCACTTCGAGTTTACTTGAAACTTTTCATCGGTAAACATGTTACTTTCTCCGAGAATACTCCATTTACGTTGCTCATTAAACTGCTGTGCCACACTATTAGCTTTGTCTGTGATACTTTGTGGGTAGGAAAGTATTTCAAGTAACTTAATGGCATTCCTCGATTTTGAAGGACCTGAATGAATATTGTAATCAAATCGAACTTCACCATTTTCTACCGTTTCTCTAAAATGATAATTATCATACGTCTTTTCCACAATTTCTGTTAGTTCAATATCATGTGATGCAAGAATATTGATACCATTGTTTACAGATAACCATTCCATAATTGCTGCGGATGCCGCAATTCGTTCTATTGTATTTGTACCCTTTAAGATTTCATCAATGAAGGAGAGACAAGGTTTTTCTTCTTCTATTAGACGAATTATACGTTTTAGGGATTTTATTTCTGCAATAAAATAACTATCACCGTTTAGCACATTATCTTGAACGGCCATGGATGTAACGACATAACTAGGTTTCATACGCCAACTTTTTGCAACTGCAGTATTAACTGTCTGAGCTAAAATCGCATTAATAGCAACAGCTTTCATATATGTGGATTTCCCCGATGCATTAGAACCAGTAATTAGAGTTGATTTCCATAAACTAGATGTATTTGAAACTGGTTTTTCTATAAGTGGATGAATCATATTCTCGAAAAATAAACCATCCTCATCAGTAAAAGTTGGAGTGCAATATATATCTAGTGATTTGCGATAATACCCTATTGCAATGGCTGCATCCAGTTTTCCTATTAGCATCCAAATTTCACGAAATTCCTTTTGATGAGAAGCAATCGTTTTACTAATACTATTAAATGAAATAAAATCCAATAAAAAAAGGATCCGTATATATTCAAATAAAAGATCCAGTTCTCCAGTACCTCCACTTCCAAAAGAAGCTAACCTATTAAATGTTATTACTTTTTTAATAGGTCTTACATTCTCTTTGAGGCCATCTAGATGATTAAATAATATCGAGTGCTTAAGAGAAGCTATACGGTTCCCACCGGAAATAATTGCAGCTGCGTATCCAACAGAATACAGATTACTCTCTAACATAGTTTTATTTCGATAATAAACGATTCCATTTAATGTAAAGGAACACAACAGACTAATAATTCCATACTTAAGATTAAGGAACATTAAAAGTACGGATATAACTGGCATTAGAGCTAAAAGCACATAAATAGAAGCATACTTTATCTTAGTCTCTTTCTTCTCCAAAAAATAAGATGAAGAATTGGTATAATTTAATTTACCAAGACTTGATAAAATTAAAAGTATTTCTTCTCTTACCCCTTGTTCTGTGGATAATAACTGATAAAGTTCCTCATTATTTTGTTGTCCAACTCTGGAGGGTTCAATGTCTCTTAGCTGGTTAAATAAGTACTCTGAGCCGACAGTAGATTGCGTATAGTTCATCTTCCTGAAAACTTCATCCATCCCTAAATCATCCCAAGTTAATTGATCTATTCCGTCATAATGCTTATAATAATTTCTTTTGTTCGACCAGTATGATGAAACTGAATTAAAATCTATATTCTGTGAAACAAATGTTCCAGTATCCCATTCTTTCCGAAATCTATTCAGTTTTTTCCTATTTTTGGTTGCTAAATGATAAACCACAATAGAAACCACAATAATTGCGACGACAACTAAAATTATATTTGTCACGATAAACACCCCTACATAAATCAGAAATATATCCATATCTAACGCTTGTTTACTTGGTCTCCATAACTCCAATTATATTCTTCATTTATTTATCTAATTTCACTTCAAATTGAGGTTTCGTAACATATTCCATGTATTTTACCGAGCCATTATAATTTAAATACACTTCATATCTTGTTCTAATAGCAGGAGCCGTTATGAACTCTAATACGCTATCCTTTTTAACCCAACAGGATTCAGAAGTTTCTTCAGATGTACTTAACACTCCTCCAGTAGGCTTACATACAAAATCGAACATTACTTTTGTAGGGACGTCTGTAACTTCGTCATACCATTTATAAACTCCTGTGTTGGAATAGGTTCCTATTAAATGACCTACCTCGATATCAATTCCACTTTCTTCTTTAACTTCTCGAACTAATGCATCTATTAGGTTTTCCCCAACCTCCACCTGTCCCCCGGGATAAACCCATCCGCCATGGTGTGTTTTTACTAAAAGTATTTCTCCGGTCTCATTTTCAACAATTCCTCCAACAGCCACAATATGCGTGGGCATCATTATTTTACTTGCCCCCTTCGCTTTCTAATCTTTCGTAAAAAATTCTAAGTAAAATATCCTATTAAAACTACATATCCCAAACTCCTAATAATAGGATTGCGAAAACCCACTTTCAAAACAATCATCCTTCAGCATCTACTCCTCCTCTATTTTTCTCTAACTTTTTCCACTTTAAATAGTTATAAGTAAAATCCCAAACAATCGTTACAAAACAAAAGATGGAGAACAGGAGAATTAAGGACGATGGCCATTCACTAACTTTCTTTATCATAATTAAACAAAGAATTAAAAAAGGAGCTGTCCAAAGTGTTCGCACCATTTTTCTTCTATGGGTTAGCTCGTGATAACCAAATACAAAACCCTTATCTACTTTTTCCTTGTCTTTGTACAGTTTCGACAAAATAAAATTGAAAAGTATACTTACGAGAGTAATTACAAATAATATGAAGTAAGTGCTAGAAATAATAATCACTCCTTTGCTTTTACGGGTTTTCAGAAAGGAAAGTCTTTGTCAGATAATAAGCATGAGCAGTAAAAAGCTGTGTTTTGATCTTATTTGTTTTTATAAGAGAACCTAACGATTCAAAATCTAACAATTGTACATATATCTCCTCGGTTTCGTCTAGTTCTTGATCAAATTGTTTATATGCATCTAACAGGAGGTAGGTTCTAATTTTATTAGTTTGTGTAGCAGGATTAATCATAAATTCACCTAGCAAAATAGGTGTTTGTCGTGAAATGTACCCTGTTTCTTCTTTAACTTCTCTTATAATGCCTTCCTCATCCGTTTCCCCATGTTCTCTTTTACCTGCAGGAATTTCTAAATAGATATCATTTCCGGCATGTCTATATTGCTCTACCAGTAGTATTTTATTTTCCTTAGTTAGTACAACAGCATTCACCCAATCGGAATACTCATTTACAAAATAATCATTAATGACCATACCATTAGGTAGCTCACATATATCTTTCCTAATATTTCCGTAAGAGCTTTTATGGACATACTCCGTATTTAACGTCTTCCATTGCTTCATAACCCCATACTCTCCCTTACCTCATCATCTCAAAAAATATATATAGATTGTATATTGCTGGAATTAGCAAGCTCACTGCGAGGCAAATAACTGCTCCAAATTTGGATTGTTTAGTTAAACGTGCGTCCTCTTGTTTTAAGTATTGAAAAAAAGTAAGCGTAAAATAAAAGCATAATACTATAAAAACGATAGATAAGATGCCTAGCCAATTTCCTGTTCCCATAAAACCTTCCATTAAAGTCTCCTCCTAACACTCACCACTTAAGGATTAAAGCAAATAATATATGCACAGTCCCTAACACTACTTCTCTTATTATCACTTTTTTATTTTCTTTTTGAAGATAACTTTCTATAGCATCTACCAAAAAGTTAATCCCTGCTAATATGAATACTAATCTCACATAAAAAATATCTAAATTATTCCATATGGTCATTATTAGCATTGCAATCATCAAACTTATCAATAGCATCTTTAATATTAGGAACGGCTTACTACTTTTTTTGTAAGTCTTTTCAAAAAATATATTCATTATTGACCTCATCTAATATTTATTCATGTATTATTACTAATACGCTTAAATATGTAATAGGTTTCATTATTTCGTAATATTTTCCAATATAAATAAAAACACGATAGTTTCTCTTCCAAATCAGGAGAGATACTATCGTGCAATATTACTTAAATCACCTTATTAAAAACTAAAGTTATCTGGATCTTTACCAGTACGCTCATTTAAGTTAAGTGCATCTATATTTTTCATGTCCTCGAATGATAACTCAAAATCATATACATCCATATTTTCGGCAATTCTAGATGGATTTTCTGACTTAGGAATGACGATCAAATCATGTTGCAGGTGCCATCTTATAATGGTTTGAGCAGTAGACTTACCATATTTGTTACTAATACGTTGTAATGTTGGCTCCTCTAATATTCGTCCTCTTGCAAGTGGAGACCACGAAGTTATCGCGATTTCTTGTTCTGCACAATACTCACGTAGATCAAACTGCGTAAGGCGTGGATGACATTCAATTTGGTTAACCATTGGTTTAACGTTTGCTTTAACAGAAATAGCCTCCAAATGATGCTGATGATGATTGGCAACACCAGTAGCTCGAATTAGCTTCTCATCATATAACCGTTCTATTGCTCGATATGTATCTACAAAAGTTTCTGTAATTGGCCAATGCGTTAAATATAAATCTACGTAATCCATCTCTAAGAGCTTTAAAGACTTTTCAAATGCTCTGAGAGTTTGATCATAGCCTTGATCTGTATTCCACACCTTTGTAGTAATGAATATATCTTTGCGTGGAACATTTGATGCTCGAACTGCTTCGCCCACTTCTTTTTCGTTGGCATATAAACTTGCGGTATCAATATGACGATAGCCATAATCTAGAGCAGCTGTCATTGCTTGAATTGCCATATCAGGTTCAGTCATTTTATAAACACCTAATCCTAATCTAGGCATCTCAATTCCATTTGATAACTTTTTCGTTGAATGTATATTTAAAGCCATAGTTCTCATCCTTTCTTAGGAGGAAAACGACTGAGTTACTCAGTCGTTTTCTCTTTTCTTCATGGAAGATGTATCTTCGGATTGAGCTGGATCGGACACACGATTATCTTCTTCTAGCTCTTTGTTGTCTCTCATTCTATCCATCTGTTTTCCTAACTGCTTTACTTCTTCCATGTTTGTTGCCATTGAACCGTTCTCTGGACCATTTTTGAATTCGTTCATATCAAAAATCACTCCTTTTCTTTATGTTAGTAGAATATTCGAAAGGTTGCAACATTCAAATGAACGATTTTTGTCAAATTTCGTTTTTTTGAAATATTTCTTTTTCAAACAAATTAGGGTATACTAGGTGCAGAATACTATAGAGGAGGCACTCCATATGAAACTAATCCTTATTCTTGGTGTTAGTATTTCGTTCCTTGTGGCAATTTTCACAGCAGGATACGATGACAAACCAGGTGCATCTGAAAAATAATCTATTGTTAAAACGGACGAGTCATTTATGACCTCGTCCGTTTTTTTAGTGAACCCAATCATGATACCTAGCTCTTCTTAGTGCAAGTTTGGATAGTTTTGCTGACGTAATGCCTCGTAAACTAGAATGGCTGCTGTATTAGATAAATTTAACGAACGAATATTATCGTTCATAGGAATTCTCAATGCACGATCAGGATGTGCATCGATAAACTCTCTTGGCAACCCTTTTGTTTCACGTCCAAAAATAAAGAAATGATCCTTCTCCGTATCACTAAAATCAAATGTAGTATGTGGCTTAGCCCCAAACTTTGTAATTAAATAGTATTCGCCAGATGGATGTGCTGCAAAAAACTCATCAAGACCATCATAATAAGTAATATCTACATGTTCCCAATAATCTAACCCTGCTCGCTTTAGCATCTTATCATCTGTGGAGAATCCTAAAGGTCGGATTAAATGTAATTTAACATCTGTTCCGGCACAAGTTCTAGCTATATTCCCTGTATTAGCAGGTATTTCTGGTTGATATAAAACAACATTAATACTCAAATATTCCACTTCCTAATTCTCTACTGTATAATATTCTAACCCTTTTCGAATCTCTTCTAAAACTTCATCCACTTGTTCACTTTGTTCAGCCTCTTGAAGGGCTAGCAAGCCTTCTTGTGTATTTATTTTACCTATTGCCCATGCTGCTGTACCACGGATGACTGGTCTAGCATCATGTTGCATTAAATCTATCAGTGTTGGAACAGCTGCCTGCTCTTTAAAATGAGCTAATGCAATTATAGCATTTCGCTGAATTGGATTCTTCCCTCGCCAAGCACCGGACATATGACCATATGTTTCTTTAAATGTGCGATTCGTCATTTTAAGTAAAGGTAGTAGCAAAGGTTTCACTAACTCAGGCTCTGGCTTAAACGATTCTTGGTGAAGATTGGCTTTGCCTTTGTTTTTTGGACAAACTGTTTGGCATGTATCACAACCATATATGCGATTGCCAATTTTTGCTCGAAATTCATCTGGAACCATTGTTTTCGTTTGGGTTATAAAAGCAATACAGCGTTGGGCATTTAGCTGACCACCTTCTATTAAGGCTCCTGTTGGACAAACATCTAAGCATAACCGACAATCACCACATTGGTCCTCCATCTGCTCACTAGACTCAAAAGGAATTGACGTAATCATTTCTCCTAAATAGACATAAGAACCAAACTCAGGAGTAATAATAGCGCAGTTTTTTGCACTCCATCCTATTCCGGCGCGCTCTGCTACGGCACGATCCGAAAGTTCTCCCGTATCTACCATTGAACGCAATTTAGCATCTGGAATATGCGATAAAATATATAATTCTAACAGTGCTAACTTTTCACGTAAAACTGTATGATAATCTATACCCCATGATGCACGTGCGAAGATTCCTCGTCTTGCACCTTTCACACTTTGAGGAGCATCTTTCATTTTTGAAGGATACGCAATTGCAATAGATATAATACTACTAGCTTCTTCTGACAAGTTTTCAGGATGCACTCTTTTCTCAATATCAGGTTCTTCGAATCCAGAGGCATACCCTAACTCCTGCTGTCGGATTAATCTATTTTTTAATTCATGAAATGGAGAAACAGAAGTAAATCCAATTTTGTCAATTCCAATGGATGCTGCATAATCTATGAGGTTTTCTTGAAACTGAATGATATTCACAAATGTTCTCCTTTCTTATGCTACACTTAAGAAAAATAATTGTAAGGATGGTTGATATGTTAGTAAAATTGGATGATTCAATTACTGAAATAGAGCCCTCATTTAAAATAGGCATTATTCATTATACCAAAATTATTGTTACTTCCTCACCCCAAATGCTTAAAGGACGACTTCAATTATTTCAAGAGCAACTTTTCTTTGAAATGGACGACAAGCCCGTAAATGATTTCGCGGGGATTAAAGAATGGAGAGCTCTCTGGAAAAAGTTCGGAGCAGATCCTAATCGGTACCGTCCTTCAATGGAAGCTATGTATAGAAGGATTGCAAAACAAAATTATATCACACCCATGCATTCTGCTGTAGATTTAAACAACTTCTTCTCTATGCAATATGAAATTCCAATGGGTATATATGATGTGGCGAAAATTCAAGGTGAAACAAACATCACTATTGGAACCGAAGAAACAACTTATGTCGGGTTAAATGGCAGAGATAATACATTAAAAAATATTATAACTCTACAGGATGAGGCAGGGCCATTTGGAAGTCCATTTGTAGACTCTGCACGAACAGCTGTAACAGAAGATACTACAGAAGCATTACAAATAGTATTTCTACGTCCTTCCTTAAAGATAGAGGAAAGTAAGAAATTACTTGAATCTATGGCTTCCATGTTTACTCAAATACATGGCGGTGATTTTAAAACAAATATTTTAAATACAAACTTTCATACGAGCAAAGGAGAATTATAATGGTCCTCAATATTTGGTTTAATAGATGGTTTTCAACTGTTTCACACTACATGGAGTTGATACGTCATAATCCCGATCAACAAGAATTTATCATTCATGGAACACATCCTAATTCTGACACTGTATATTTCAATTATTGTGATGTGTTTAGTACAGAGCCAGATATTGAGGGCGAGGATTATATACAGTTTTGCTTAGACTATTGTATACAAAATCAGATTCATATATTTGTTCCACGAAAAGAAAACGTGCTTATATCTCGGCACTTAGAAAAGTTCGAAGACATCGGTGTGTCAGTGTTGGTTTGTCCGGATGGTGATTTAATGGCCATGGTAGATAACAAAGCAGCGATGTATCAATCTTTACAAAACCAAGAAAAGGAAGGTAACTTTATCGTTACTATTCCATCCTATCAAATTGTTAACAATGCTCAGGAATTTAAAGTAGCCTATGAACAATTAAGTAAGGATAATACGAAACTATGCATTAAACCGGTCATTGGAGAAGGAGCAAGCGGATTCCGAATTATAGATAATGATGCAGATACGATTCCTTTTATATTCAATACTGCTTCTTCTCAAAAAATTTCATATGAAACTGCTCTTAGAATTTTACAAACGCAGGAGCATTTCCCGGACTTAATGGTTTTGGAATATTTGGATGGCTATGAGTATAGTATAGACTGTTTAGCTGATGCAGACGGAACACTACTTACCGCAATACCTAGGAAAAAAGGAAATGGACGTATTCGAGAAATTGAATACAACAAAGATTTAATCGAAATCGCAGAGAAAATGGCAATACAATATAAAATTCCTTATGTATTTAATATCCAAGTTAAATACAAAGACGGTATTCCTAAGCTACTAGAGATTAATCCCCGTATGAGTGGTGGATTGCATATCAGCTGTCTAGCAGATATCAATTTCCCCTACTATGCTATTAAACTATTGCTAGGTAATCAGTTGGAGCCTCTTTATCCTAAATTTGGTTTGAAAGCAACACACATAGAACAGCCAGTAATCCTATCTTCAGAAGATTCTTCGGTTTTAGTTTAAGTAGACAAAATGGTGAAATTAGAAAAGGAGTGATTATTGATGGTAAATTTGAACAAGATTGAGCTTAAGAAAAAGGGACAGTCCATTAATCTTACTAAAAACAACAATAATATCGGAGAAATTTTAGTAAATCTCCAATGGGATCAACAAGTTAAAGCAAAATCTACTGGATTCCTTTCTTCCCTACTCGGTGGAAAACCTAAAGGTGTAGACTTAGACCTAGGTTGCTTATATGAATTAAATAACGGCGAAAAAGGCTGCGTACAAGCTTTAGGTAACGCTTTTGGCACACTAAAGCAAGCACCCTATATGGAACTCGATGGTGATGATCGTACTGGTTCCCTATCAGGAGGAGAAAACCTGAGAATTAACGGAAATAAAATAACAGATATAAAAAGAATTTTGGTGTATTCATTTATCTATCAAGGGGTAGCCAATTGGGCAGAAGCAGATGGAGTTGTTACATTAACATATCCGGCTGGCCCAGCTATTGAAGTGAAGCTAGATGAACATCGTAATGGACAAATAATGTGTGCAGTCGCAATGATTGAAAATGTAAATAATGAGACATTTAAAATTGAACGCTTAGTAGAATACTTCAAGGGGCATAAAGAGATGGATCATGCGTATAACTGGGGTATGAATTGGGTAGCAGGATCAAAATAATATGTTTCGTCATCAAAAAAAACAACCACTTAGGGTTGTTTTTTTTAATCACTACTATTTTTTAGTAGGCACGACCGAACCATACAGTATGTTTCGAATCCTTCCCACAGTTAATACATGTTGCTTTTTCTGCTGGTGGGTTGAATGGAATATTACGAGTCGTAAATTTCGTTTCATTTTTCACATTCTCTTCACAAGCATCCTCCCCACACCATCCTGCAAGAATCCATCCAGGAATTGTGCCATTTTCCGTTGAATCCGTAAGATGCTGTTTTAACTGCTCTAGAGAATCTACATTTGTATGGGAATTCTCATCACGGAATGCACGAGCTTTCTCCAGTAAACGTGTTTGCATAGTAGTTAACTCTTCTTCAATACGTTCTACTATAACAGCAATTTCTACTGATTCTTTTTCTGTCAGGTCACGTACTTTGATCAGCGCTTGATTGTTCTCTAAATCACGAGGTCCTAATTCAATACGAACCGGTACACCTTTAAGCTCCCATTCATTGAATTTATAACCAGGAGATTGATCTGAATCATCAAGACGAACACGGATACCTTTTGCTTTCAATGCAGCGTATAGCTCATCTAGTTTCTCCATAATAGCAGGGTTCTTCTTCCAAGGACCCACAGGAATTAGCACTACTTGGGTTGGTGCAACACGTGGAGGTAATACAAGACCCTGTTCATCACCATGTACCATAATAACTGAACCGATTAAACGAGTAGATGTTCCCCAAGATGTTGTATGCACATGCTGATGCTTGTTTTCTTTGTTTAAGTATTTGATATCAAATGCTTCCGCAAATTTTGTTCCAAGGTAATGAGAAGTCCCAGCTTGAACAGCTTTTCCATCTTTCATCATAGCTTCGATAGAATAGGTATCTACAGCTCCTGCAAAACGTTCGGAAGGTGTTTTTTGACCATCATATACTGGAATTGCTAAAAGCTCCTCTACAACCTCTTTATAGATGTTAAGCATCTGCATTGTTTCCTGACGTGCCTCTTCCTCGTCTACGTGTGCTGTATGTCCTTCTTGCCATAAAAATTCAGAAGTACGGATAAACGGAAGTGTTTTCTTTTCCCAACGAAAAACGTTAGCCCATTGGTTAATAAGAACTGGCAGATCACGATAACTCTTAATCCAATTCGAATACAAATGACCAATCATTGTTTCTGATGTTGGGCGTAATGCTAAACGCTCTTCTAATTTTTCACCAGCTGCCTCAGTAACCCATGGTAATTCTGGCGCAAACCCTTCAATATGATCCTTTTCTTTTTGGAAAAAAGATTCAGGAATTAGCATTGGGAAATAAGCATTACGGTGACCTGTTTCTTTAAAACGTCTGTTCATCTCATCTTGAATATGCTCCCAAATTTCAAAGCCATCTGGTTTAAAAGCAATACACCCACGAACTGGTGTGTAATCCATTAAATCTGCCTTCTGAATCGTGTCAATATACCATTTAGTAAAATCGTTTTGCTGTTGATTTGTCATTTATATTCCTCCTATTTACATCAATGAAAAAAGCACAAAGTCATCCTCGTAAAAGGACGTCTCTGTGCTGAATAGACGTGGTACCACCTTAGTTTAGCTTAAAAATTTTAAGCCCTCTAAACGTTTGTTAACGAAAACGAATCGGTTATGTTTACATAACATCTCCGTGATAGGTTTCAATAAGAAGCGGTGGTATAGCTTTCAGCATTGGCTATACTTTCTGTTTCACAATTCTCATTTACTTGGTCACTTCGTAGATTGTATTACTAATAATATACCAAATATCCTACTTTAATACAATGTGAATAAAGCTCTGCTAATAATTTTATGTTTTTTTATGAAAGAGGCAGCCTTGGAACTTGCGATTATCTTAGGCGAACTTGCGATTAAAAAATTCTAATTTGCGATTTGCGGTTAGTATCTTGCGATTCACCCATTTAAACACTTTCGAGTATCTTAACCTATAAAACTTTTTCATGGAGGAATTGGCGTGGGTTACTTTGTAAACGTAGAACAAGGTGTTAATTTATTTGTAGAGGATATTAATCCTAGTGCAAGCAAGACAATTGTATTTTTACATGGTTGGCCTTTAAACCATGAACAATTCGAATATCAGTATGATGTTCTCCCATCAATGGGCTACCGCTGTATAGGTATTGACTGGAGAGGTTTTGGAAAGTCAGATAGACCAATCCATGGTTACAACTTTGACAGACTAGCAGATGACATCCATGCAGTAGTTAAATCACTCCAGTTAACCAACTTTACTCTAGCTGGCCATTCTACAGGAGGAGCAATCGCTATACGATATGCGACTCGTCACAATGCTTACGGATTATCGAGACTGATTCTAATAGACGCCGCTGCTCCAACTGGATTTACACAAGAAACAGCGAACCGACTTCTTACAGAAACATTAAACGACCGACCTAAAATGATGCAAGGTGTAACAGATACTTTTTTCTTTCAATATATTTCTGCCCCATTCTCTAATTGGTTTAATGGATTAGGACTACAGGCAGCTGGATGGTCCACTGCAGCAATTATCAACACTTTAAGAGATGAAAAGCTTGATACTGATCTTCCTAAAATAACAGTTCCTACATTAATCGTTCATGGTGTGCATGACAAGCTTGTGCCATTTAAACAAGCTCAAGAGCTTAACGAAGCCATAAAAAATTCGCATCTCGTTCCATTTCACTATAGTGGACATGGGCTTTTCTGGGAAGAACGAGAAAAATTTAACGAGCTAATCAAACAGTTTGTTGGATAGGTTTTACTTACTATTAGAATTGGTTCACGGGAGGGCTTAATAAGCTATCTTGTGAATCTTTTCAAACTCTAACTTTAAGAGTCTCACTTACTAAAGTACATATATAGTTTAAAAAATTAAATGAAAGTGGATCTTTATCAAACAATAATAAATTTTACATGTTTGCACGAGCAAACTTATATGCAACTAGATTTAACAACTTTGTATCCCCTCCCGAAATGCAAAGTTCAATTACACTTCTAGTTTTATTTCTCATCACCTGTAACAGTAGTATATAATGAACGTTACAAACATATCTAAGGAGTACGAGTTCATGCAAACATTGAAAAAACTTTCCGATCGACTCTTTTACCTGCCTCCATATCAAAAGACAGATCGACCGATATTAGCTGCTATTGTAGGGGACAAACAGACTCTACTGATTGATGCTGGTAATTCTTCTAATCATGCTAAATACTTTAAAGAGCAATTAGCTTCCTATCATCTCACAGGGGATATTCTGGCTCTCACACATTGGCATTGGGATCATGTATTTGGCTTACGTGAAATGGATGTTCCTTCAGTTGCCAATTCCATGACCTATAACAAAGTAAAAGAACTTCAAAAGCTATCATGGGAAGATAAGGAGTTGGATGGACGTGTCGAAGCAGGGATTGAAATTCCTTTTTGTGCAGATGCGATAAAGCTAGAGCTAGGAAGTATGCGAGAAGTTATCATACCAGATCCCACTATCATTTTTGACAAGCAAATCAAACTTAATATAGGTGGGGTTACCTGTATCATTGAACATGTTGGTGGAGATCATTCACCTGATTCAAATCTCATTTATATAGCAGAGGAAAAGACATTATTTCTTGGGGACTGTCTCTATGCAAATATGTACGCAGAAAAGTGGCATTATACCATTGAAAAGATGTATAAGCTTTTGGAGAAAATTGAAGGCTATGACGCAGAAATCTTCTTCCTATCTCATCATCCAGCACCTTTAACAAAGGATGAATTTACTTCCTTTGTATCATTATTAAAGACAAGTGCAGAATTAACAAATAAACATAAAGGAAAAATAGAGGCAATTGTAGAAGAGATGTCCTCTCTTTTTGACCGTGACGTGACGGAAGACGATTTAGAAATAATCGAGTACTTTGTAAATGGTTTTGCGTAACATGTATCGTTGCTAAAGAGAATTGCACTAAATTCCAAAGGAGTACGGAGTTTGCCATGTTGATTCCTAACTATTGTAGGAACACACTAAATGATCAAAAGCTTTGTGTTAGTTCATAAACATATAAAGCCCAAGAGGTGATTTCTCTTGGGCTTATTCTTATTACTATTGAAACCTTGAGTAATTTCTTTTTCTATTTATAGTACAACTATGTTATCTGCATTTTTCCAAAAAAAAGAACCCTTGAAATATCAAGGGTTCTTTGCTTTTATACCGGTGGCCGGGGTCGAACCGGCACATCCAGAGGATACGGGATTTTGAGTCCCCTAAAAAATCAATATTCTTATAAAGTCATATATATCAACATTAACTACTACTTAGCTAAAATCAACGCACGTGATTACTAATTAGATGGCCACACAGTTAAGGTTGATACAAGATCAGCCCATTGGAATACCAACAAGCCAACAAGTATGATTATGTTATTATAACAATGTACCCATATTTTTAATTAACCTAAATATTGAAGACGAGAGGAAGAAATCCCAATGTCACTAACTCCAATTGAAAAAGCTAAAAAGGTATTACGAGGTATTGAAGTTGGCAACTTTTGTTTTGATTTCAACGGCCAATGGCAAGGTGATTATTATGACGAATACTTTAAATATTTTAATCATCCTGATCCTGATTTACGTAAGTATTCTCTTTTAATCTTTATGTCTGGTCTTGGAGATACGTGGTTGGGATCGACCTCCGTCTTCACACCACTTAAAGAAAGAGAAAAATATGAATATCCTGAACCAAATAAAGCTTATATTTTCGAGGATTACATTAAATCATTCTTAGAAAATAGAGAAAGTATTAAAAAAGATTATCCGTTACTATATGAGAACCTGATAAGGTATTTAATAAAGTTGGATATTAAAAAACGATTTGAGGATTCATTTCTTGAAGTTGATAAGGAGCTTTTTATGGAACTTAGAAAAGTCCTAGATGAATATGATGATTCACATTTGAATACAGATGATCACAATGGAATATTAAAAGAGTGTGGATTTCCACCATACCAACCTTAATTTACCTGAAAGTTTACTAAGGATCTCACTTTGGTGGGATTTTTTTATTTACATTTTTTTCTTTATTACCATAAAATTTCAATTCCAAATTTTGTTTTGGGACGTTTGGTGTAAACAGTTCTTCACATGTTATATCCGTACTTTTTGTGTTTTTTTCTGTAGGGATAGGCGGTATCATTTCAAAATAGAATCTATCTATCTATCTATCTATCTATCTATCTAGATTAATGCAAAAAAAATGAGCTCACCAACATGGTAGTGACCCCTTAAAGTTAGAGTTTTATTTATGCAGCTAACTGGCTGGCATGAGTTCGGTATTTTACCGGACTCATGCCAGCCAGTTTTTGTTTAATTCGTTCGTTGTTATAGTAATCGATATACTTCTTCATTTTCTTCTGTAACGCTTCATAGGACATCAATTCTTCTCCGTAATACATTTCTTGTTTAAGTAAGCCAAAGAAGTTCTCCATTGCCGCATTGTCCGCACATGTTCCTTTACGAGACATACTTTGGAAAATGTTGTTTTGTTTTAATGTTTTCACCCATGAATTATGTTGGTAATGCCAGCCTTGATCCGAATGAATGGATGAACGATATTTTGCAGGTTCCTGAATGATAGGGAGTACTTGTTTCAGTGAATTCATCACAAATTCCAGTGTAGGTCGTTTAGACATACTAAAACCGATTATTTCACTGTTATATAAGTCCATAATCGGGCTTAAATATAGTTTCTCATTATTTGTGCACTTGAATTCTGTTACATCAGTCACCAGTTTTTGTAAGGCATACGGTGTGTTGAAACGGCGATTTAAACGATTCTTCGCTACTTTTCCAACAGTCCCTTTATACGATTTATAACGAGATTTACGTACGAATTTAACGCACTTTAAATTCAATTCATTCATGATTCGCTGCACTTTTTTATGATTAATTTTATGCCCTTGTGCTTTTAATTCCACATGAATTCGACGATACCCATATCGACCTTCATGCTGTTCAAATGACTCTAAAATCAATTTTTTCCAAGTTAGATTTGGATCTTCCTGCTTCATTTGCTTGGTATGATAATGATAAGTTGCTTCCGGAATATCAACTTGTTTAAAAATGTTTTTTAATCGGAATCCTTCTTCTTTAAGTTCAAAGGCAATCGCTGCTTGTGCTTTTCGAGGAAGGCATCGGGGTTCTCTCGAAAAGCCTTCAACTTTTTTAAATATGCGACCTCGAGACGCAGTAGTTCATTTTCACCTTCTAACTGTTCCTCACGAGACATTGTTTTTTCTACTTTAATCGCTGTATCTTTTATTTTTTTAGACATAGATGGCCTTCCCTTCGCATGTTTCAGGCCCTCTACTCCTTCTTTTAAAAACTTACTGTTCCAAGTAGCGATTAAACTAGGGTGATTCATGTTAAATTGAATCACTGCATCTTGGTAAGAAGCACCTGTTTGTTTCATAAAGTTTAATACATCTAATTTGAATTGAACAGGGTATTCTTTATGTTTTGTTTTCTGTTGTAAGCCTTCTTCTCCAAAAGCTTTATAAGCCCTGACCCAATGTCTGATTGGCGTTGAAGATGGCATGCCATATTTTTGTCCTAATAAGAAGTATCCTAGCTGCCCCTTTAAATACTCTTGAACAATCTTTAATTTAAAACCTTGGCTATACTTCGCCATATAAAACACCCCAAAAGTTAGATTTATTACTCTAACTTTTGGGGTGCAGCACCCATTCAATACCATATTAGTATCGTTAGCTAGTGAGCTCATTTATTAGTAAAACTTTCGAATAAATCCATAGGAAACTTTATCAACATCTAGGCCAAGCAGTCTAAGATTAACTTGATTCAAAATCGACATTCGATTTCTCTTAATCCCTCGCACTTTTAACCGATCAGTATAATATTTTGTGATGATTGTTGCTGCATTTATTCTTAATGCCTCTTCTCCAATATCTATTCTAACTTCTTTAAGATGTTTCATCTTCTCTTGCATATTATATATACTCACCTTCCATTGTGTAATTAAATGAATAAAGCTTTATTTTCGGTCTAGAAATTATTGGACGATTATTCAGACAATCGTATCCCTGTATCTAGCATCACTAAAAATATTACATAATCTCTAACCCCTATAAAGCTCTTTTGATTTTTAATATGTGCTGCAAGGAGTTCTAGCTCCTTATCTTCTAAAGTTTCAATAACTCTTGTTCGATCTCGCAACTGCTTGATATTTTTCATAGGATTAGGCATCACTAATTTATTCTTATATAAAAAATTATAAAATGACTTTAAAGCCCTTATCCTAGTGTTAATACTTACAACTTTAATTTTACTTTTCAGATGAAGTACTATATCTTCTATATCTTTCTGTGTTAGTTCTACAAGTTGCTTATCAATTTTCATTTCTTTTAAAGTGTTCTTAGTAGCAGCAAACTTGTCCTTGTAGTACCTCAATGTCTCAGTTCTTAAATTTCTTATCAAACAATCTCTCTCAAACTTCCGAAAAGCTTCTTCATCGGTTATTTTTAATTTAATCATGCTTAATTCTTTTGTTGATAAACTATTACTTCTTCTAGTCATACTAATATCCTCCTATGCATGGGATTCGAAGCACGGGATTTTAGCTTATTTCAGTCCTTTTATTTAGACAACAAAAAAGACCTCTAACAAGTAGTTAGAAGTCTTGATATGTATGACTTTAAGTCATGATTTTATACCGGTGGCCGGGGTCGAACCGGCACATCCAGAGGATACGGGATTTTGAGTCCCGCGCGTCTGCCAATTCCGCCACACCGGCAAAATAAATACTAGGCAGTTATTAAATCATTTTTAAAAAATTGGAGGCGGCAACCGGATTTGAACCGGTGATAAAGGTGTTGCAGACCTGTGCCTTACCACTTGGCTATGCCGCCGTAAAGTAATTGGAGCGGAAGACGAGGTTCGAACTCGCGACCCCCACCTTGGCAAGGTGGTGTTCTACCACTGAACTACTTCCGCAAACTGGGGTACCTGGATTCGAACCAGGGCATGATGGAATCAAAATCCATTGCCTTACCGCTTGGCTATACCCCAATGGGGCGACTGAGGGGAATTGAACCCCCGAATGCCGGAATCACAATCCGGTGCGTTAACCACTTCGCCACAACCGCCACAAATAAAAAAAGAGCTAACTACTAAGGAATATGGGGCGACTGAGGGGAATTGAACCCCCGAATGTCGGAATCACAATCCGATGCGTTAACCACTTCGCCACAACCGCCATTATTCAAAGCTAACTAAAAAAAATTGGCAGGGGCAGTAGGAATCGAACCCACATCAAAGGTTTTGGAGACCTCTATTCTACCGTTAAACTATGCCCCTAAAAACTGGTGGTGGGGGACGGATTCGAACCGCCGAACCCGAAGGAGCGGATTTACAGTCCGCCGCGTTTAGCCACTTCGCTACCCCACCAGTGTATGGTGCCGGAAAAAGGACTTGAACCCTCAACCTACTGATTACAAGTCAGTTGCTCTACCAGTTGAGCTATTCCGGCGTATAAATATGGTGGCTCAGGACGGAATCGAACCGCCGACACAAGGATTTTCAGTCCTTTGCTCTACCGACTGAGCTACTGAGCCAAATTCGATTGTGCTAAGCTGCGAATCGCTTTGTCAGCTTCATTCGTTCAGTTAGTCACGTACTTTAGTACGTTCCTTCCATCACTCAATCGCTTCCTCGACCTTCATGCTTATCACCAATCTTTTAAAAAATGGCGGTCCCGACCGGGATCGAACCGGCGATCTCCTGCGTGACAGGCAGGCATGTTAACCGCTACACCACGGGACCATTTGGTTGCGGGGACAGGATTTGAACCTGCGACCTTCGGGTTATGAGCCCGACGAGCTACCACTGCTCCACCCCGCGACAATACTATAATTGCTAATTTGTTTCAAAAGAAATGGTGGAGGATGACGGGCTCGAACCGCCGACCCTCTGCTTGTAAGGCAGATGCTCTCCCAGCTGAGCTAATCCTCCTGGGTTAAATTACGATAAGCTTCGCATCTCTGCGTCAACTTCATTCGTTCAATTTAATAAATGGTGACCCCTACGGGATTCGAACCCGTGTTACCGCCGTGAAAGGGCGGTGTCTTAACCGCTTGACCAAGGGGCCATACTTTTATGTAGAAAACTAATCTGGCGGAGAGCAAGGGATTTGAACCCTTGAGACAGTTTAACCCGCCTACACGATTTCCAATCGTGCTCCTTCGGCCACTCGGACAGCTCTCCTAAAATGGCTCCGAAGGTAGGACTCGAACCTACGACCAATCGATTAACAGTCGATTGCTCTACCACTGAGCTACTTCGGAATAATACAGCCTAGCAACGTCCTACTCTCACAGGGGGAGACCCCCAACTACCATCGGCGCTGAAGAGCTTAACTTCCGTGTTCGGTATGGGAACGGGTGTGACCTCTTCGCCATCATCACTAGACCTTATTAATTTGAAAGACAATACTTAGTATAACAAAACTAGAAAATAATTCAAGCTTTTTTTTATATTTTTTTTGTACTTTCAAAACTGGATAAACGACATTGTTACGTTAAACAAAATTTGGTTAAGTCCTCGATCGATTAGTATTCGTCAGCTGCACGTGTCGCCACGCTTCCACCCCGAACCTATCTACCTCATCGTCTTTGAGGGA
>NZ_FOXU01000013.1 GCF_900115805.1 Psychrobacillus psychrotolerans | reverse complement strand
CCGTCTTTTAACATCTCCCCATGAGAGGAAATGGATTATTCGGTATTAGCCCCGGTTTCCCGGAGTTATCCCAATCTACAGGGCAGGTTGCCCACGTGTTACTCACCCGTCCGCCGCTAAATCAGAAGAAGCAAGCTTCTTCGTCATTCGCTCGACTTGCATGTATTAGGCATGCCGCCAGCGTTCGTCCTGAGCCAGGATCAAACTCTCCATAATAGTTCCTTCCGATATGCAGAGCACATCGGAAGGAACAAATCAGAACTAGTTTAAAAGCTCATTTTGTTTTGCTGGCATCATCATTAAATGATGTCCAAAATTGTTTTGCTATCATCCTAACAAGTTAGTTGAAAGCTATGTTTCTTAACGTTTTGCATGTTCAGTTTTCAATGTTCATGTTGTTGTAATGTCGTTTTGGCGACTTTAATATCATACCAAATCCTGATATCGTTGTCAACAACTTTTTTTAATTTGTTTTTCGTGTAAGTCACTAATGAAAATGACAACTTGATAACTATACCACCTGTGAAACGTTCTGACAAGTGGTTTTCTTAAATTTTATTTAAAAACTTCTAACGACTATTCTACACACAATATATAGTATAAATATAAAAAGTGAGCCACTACTAATAGTAGTAACTCACTTTTTATAATACCTATCTTAATCTTTATGACGCATTGTCGGAAATAATAGTACATCGCGAATAGAGGCCGAGTTAGTTAATAACATCACTAATCTATCTATACCGATACCTAGACCACCTGTTGGCGGCATTCCATACTCAAGCGCTTCTAAGAAATCTTCATCCATTTCATGCGCTTCGTCATTACCAGCTTCTTTTTCTACCATTTGTGCTTCGAAGCGCTGACGTTGATCAATAGGATCATTTAACTCTGTAAAAGCATTCGCATGCTCACGACGGACGATGAATAATTCAAAACGATCAGTAAAGCGGCCGTCTTCTGGATTTTTCTTCGCAAGTGGTGATACTTCTACTGGATGACCAAAGATAAATGTCGGTTGCACTAGTGTTTCTTCTACTTTTTGTTCGAAGAATTCATTTAATACATGTCCTACTTCCATAGATGGTCTTACATCTACTCCGTGCTCCTTAGCTAAAGCGTGCGCCTCTTCCTTTGTAAGCTCTGCCCAGAAGTCAACACCCGTAGTTTCTTTTACCGCATCAGCCATATGCCAACGTCTCCAACCCGGCGCAAGATTAATCTGATCTTCCCCGTAAGTTACCGTAGTTGTCCCTAAAACATCTTGCGCTACATGAGCAACTAAGTTTTCCGTTAGATTCATAATATCATTATAGTCTGCATAAGCTTCATACAATTCAATCATCGTAAACTCTGGGTTATGGCGTGTAGATACACCTTCGTTACGGAATACACGACCAATTTCATAGACTTTCTCTAATCCACCTACGATAAGGCGTTTTAAATGTAATTCAATTGCGATACGCATATATAATTCCATATCTAACGCATTATGATGCGTTATGAAGGGACGAGCTGCTGCTCCACCTGCTATTGTATGTAACATTGGTGTTTCCACCTCTAAGTAGCCTTCGTTATCTAAGTAACGACGCATAGCACGAATAATACGACTTCTCGTTATAAATGTATTTTTACTTTCTTCACTAGTCATTAGATCTAAATAACGTTGACGATAACGTTGCTCGACATCTTTTAAGCCATGGAATTTCTCCGGCATCGGTCGTAGAGATTTAGTTAAGAATGTGAACTCAGTTGCTTTTACAGATAGCTCTCCAACTTGTGTACGGAATACATTTCCACGTATACCCACTATATCTCCTAAATCAGCTGTATTAAATAACTCATAAGCGTCATCACCAATAGCATCTTTACGTACATAAATTTGAATTTGGCCACCAAGATCCTGAATATGCGCAAATCCTGCTTTTCCTTTTCCACGCTTCGTCATAATTCTACCAGCAATAATCACTTCATGTAGTGTTTCTTCTAATTGTTCTTTTGTAAATTGATCAAACTCAGCAACTACTTCATTACTTAAATGTGAACGTACGAATTTACTACCAAAAGCATCTAGCCCTTTTTCTTGTATTGAAGCCATCTTTTGTCTTCTCACCAAAAGTTGATCGTTTAATTCTTCCATATTAGACATGTTCGTCACTCCTCCACTATCTATTATCCGTAATTACTTTTTCACGTTGCATTTATTGTACACAATTTCTGCATTCTAATCATCTTTTTCTAATAGAAGAATACTTTTTCTATTATTCTGATTATGGTTTTAAACGGAAAAAGCTGCCACCTATAGTGACAGCCCTTTGGTTTATCGATTAAATCAGGATAGATTCTGCAGCCTCATATTCTTTAGAAGACTCCTCTGCAAAGTAACGTAAATAGTCTTTTAACTCTTGTGCAGATTCAGTTTGATTAATCTTGTTTCTTGCTATACCATTGCCCCGAATACCTTTTAAGTACCAAGATGCATGTTTGCGCATTTCTCTAACCGCAATATTTTCACCTTTTAGGGCCATTAAACGTTCAAAATGCAGTAAGCATATGTCCATTTTTTCTTGTACAGTTGGTTCTGGTTTTAACAGACCCGATTCCAAGTACTCTACTGTACGATAAATCATCCACGGATCACCTAGCGCAGCACGACCAATCATAACTGCATCTACACCTGTCTCATCTAGCATACGTTTTGCATCTTGAGGTGTATTTACGTCACCATTTCCGATAACAGGAATATTCACCGCCTCTTTCACTTGACGTATTAAATCCCAGTTTGCTTGTCCTTCATACATTTGGACGCGTGTACGACCATGGACAGCTACTGCTGATCCGCCAGCACGTTCTATAGCTTGGGCATTTTCCACCATATATAGATGTTCTTCATCCCAACCAGTACGCATTTTCACACTTACTGGTTTTTTAACGTTATCTACTACCGCTGCAACCATTTCATAAATCTTGTTAGGATCCAAAAGCATTCTAGCTCCGGCCTCGCATTTAATGATTTTGTTTACAGGACAACCCATATTGATATCAATGATATCCGCTGACGTGTTTTGGTCAACATACTTAGCTGCTTCTACAAGAGTTTCTTTTTCTCCACCAAAAATCTGAAGTGATAGTGGATTTTCACGCTCGTCAATATAAAGCATACTCAAGGTTCTTTCGTTTTTCTGTACAATCCCTTTATCCGAGATCATCTCAGCGTATACTAAGCCAGCTCCGAAT
This sequence comes from Psychrobacillus psychrotolerans, assembly GCF_900115805.1. Classification (GTDB taxonomy): domain Bacteria; phylum Bacillota; class Bacilli; order Bacillales_A; family Planococcaceae; genus Psychrobacillus; species Psychrobacillus psychrotolerans. Next base: position 52,405 of record NZ_FOXU01000013.1, on the reverse strand, counting down.
TCCTTTACAGTCAATCGAAATGCTGAATTACAAATACCAGCCATTGGTGCTAATACTACTCGATTATCCATTATGTGATTACCTATTTTAAATGGTTTTGTCGATGCATTTGCCATCATTGTTCACCTACCTTTGTTTCTCCTTTTAATTCTTCTACTTGTATATGAAGTATAGAGGCAATCTTTTCTAATTGCTCCTCACTCGGAATTCGTTTACCCTGCTCAATTTGACCAAGTATAGACACAGACATTTCCATTTCTTTTGCAAGTTCAACCTGCTTTACCATTTTTAACCTACGAAATGCACGAATGCGCCGACCCCATCGAATGTTCTCCATAAATGGACGCCTTCTTTCTGAACTTGCGCAGCATCTGCTATTAACTGCTTAGATTGTGGATCTACTAAATCCGCTTGTAATTCCACAAGTGGTATAAGCACGAAGCCTCTTTCCATCATCCGTGGATGTGGGATAATAAGGTCCTCCGTTTTCATATTCTCTTTATTATACAACAAAATGTCAAGGTCTACAGTTCGGGGCCCCCAATGGATTTCTCGAGTTCGTCCTAATTGCGCCTCTATCTCATTACACTTTTTTAATATTTCATGTGGACTACATAACGTTTCAATCTCTACTACCATATTCAAAAATGCAGCCTGATCCTCATACCCCACCGGGTCTGTTTCATAAACCGAAGATACTTTGACTACATTCACTCCTTCTACTTGCTGCAACAACCGCACTGCTTGCTGAAGGAACTCCAAACGATTTCCTATGTTTGATCCTAGCGATATAAATACAGGATTCATCATAATGTCCCTCTAGTAATATCGACGGCCACAGAAGCATAATGTCCAACAATCGGGGGATTCGGTTTTACTAATTGGATACGGCAGCCACTAACCTTCTCTGCATATTCTTGTAAGATAGATGTAGCGACTTTTTCTGCAACTGCTTCTATTAATAAATACGGTTTGCCTTCTACTATTCCTTTGCATAGCTCAAAGACCTCTGCATAGTTTACAGTTTCCTCTAAATTATCGGTTTCACCTGCTTTTTTCAAATCACACGCTAACGTGATGGTTACTCTAAATATTTGACCTAACTTTGTTTCCTCTGGCAATGCTCCGTGAAATCCGTAAAATTCTAAGTCATTCAAATGTATATAATCCATTTATATTACGCCTCACTTTCCATATACTTCACTTTTCCAGTCAATACATCCATCATTTTCGTCATACGAGTTATTTCTTTTACATCATGTACTCGCACCAAATGACACCCAACTTGAACACCATAACAAACTGTTGCTCCAGTACCTTCCATTCGTTCATCGACAGGAAGATTCAAAACGTTACCGATTAATCGTTTACGAGACGTTGCCAATAATACAGGGTAACCCATCTCAACTAAATCACTTAAATGCTGTATCATCCAGATGTTTTGAGTAGTTGATTTGGCGAAACCAATACCCGGATCCAACCATATATGCTCGTCCGGAACTCCAGCCGCTTTCGTTATTTGAATACTCTCTTCTAAATCTTGTTTTGCTTCTGACCAGAAATCAGCATACTCTTCATTGTCTCTATTGTGCATCAATATTATCGGAACTCCATGATCAGCTGCAATTTTTGCTATTTCAGGATCTCTCTTAGCTCCCCAAATATCGTTTATCACATGTGCACCCGCAAGTACTGCAGCTTTTGCAACTGCGGATTTATATGTATCAATCGAGATTACTGTATTTACTTCTGCTCTTATCGCTTGAATGACAGGAACAACACGAGCAATTTCTTCATCATCTGAAATACGGGTATAGCCAGGTCTTGTAGATTCACCGCCAATATCTATTATTTTGGCACCATCAGCAACCATTTGTTTCGCTCTTGCAACAGCAGTTTCTATTTCGTTAAACTTTCCACCGTCTGAAAAAGAGTCAGGAGTAATATTTAATATACCCATCACAATCGTTTCCTTCTGAAAGTCTAACGCAACTCCACCAGCTTCAAACTTGCCACTATTTTTGTGTAAATTCATCATTCGATCCCTTCTTGCTGTATGCATCTTTTATAGCTATCATGTAACGCCTTATAAACTGGTCCCGCATTACCCCAAAACTGGATTTTCCCCAATTGCTTAATCGGTATTATTTCCTGTACCGCATTAGTGATAAATACTTCATCCGCCTTTTCTAATTCATCCTTTGTGAAGAAACCTTCTTCCACTTCAAATAAAGAACAGTTTCTCACCCACTCACGTGTCGTACCTGCTAAAATACCCGTTTGTAAAGATGGAGTATACAACTTCCCATTAGTGGACCAAAAAATGTTCGATGTTATTCCCTCTGCTACAAACCCATCTACCGTTAGGAAAAAACCTTCACAAGAAGCTAGCGACTCTAACTCGAATCTAGCTTGTACGTTATTCGCATAGTGGTGGGATTTATGACGCATACCACTTTCAGGAGTATTTCTAACTGTCTCTAGCCAGATAGCAGATTTCTCTGTGCCCCTAGTTGCAATTTGCAATGCTTTACGATATAAAATTACTGTCGGCTTCTTATAATACGAAGGTTGCAAACCAATGTCGTGGGGACCAGCCGAAATATTCAACCGAAAATAGCCATCCTCCCCATGATTCGCTTCTGTAAGTGCTGCTACCGCTGCAATTAGCTCCTGTTCTTCACAGGGCAACTCTATTCGGAAGTCGGAAAGTGCCCGGCATAAACGATTCCAGTGCGCATCCCATAAAAAAACTTTTCCATTGTATGTACGAAACGTTTCAAAAAAGCCAAGTCCATATAAAAAGCCGTGATCATATGCAGATACCATTAGTTCGTCTGCGCGGTAAAGTCTTCCATCTTTCCATGCATCCATTTAATGACTCTCCTTAGCGGTAAAGTTATACGTTTCAACAAAGTTACGGATGATTTTTTTACCTTCTTCGGTCATGATTGACTCCGGATGGTATTGAACTCCCTCTACAGCATACTTTTTATGACGAAGTCCCATTATTTCCCCTTCTTCTGTCCAAGCGGTAATCTCCAAACAGTCCGGTAATGATTCTCTTTCCACAAGTAAGGAATGGTACCTTGTCGCCTGAAAAGGATTTGGCATATCGCTATTCACACCAGTTTCGTCATGGAAAACTGGAGAAACTTTCCCATGCATTAATCGTTCGGCACGTATAACCTTTCCTCCAAATGCTTGTCCAATAGCCTGGTGACCTAAACAAACACCCAGAATAGGAATCTTCCCTGCAAAATACGTAATTACCTCCAAACTAATACCAGCTTCATTTGGTGTACATGGTCCAGGCGACACAACAATGACTTGAGGGTCTAGTTCTAGAATATTCTCTATAGTTATTTCGTCATTACGAACCACCTTTACTTCAATTTCTAACTCTCCTATATATTGAACGAGATTATAAGTAAAAGAATCATAGTTATCAATCATTAAGATCATTTGTACCCTCCTTCTGCCATAGCCTTCGCCTGCCACACTGCTTTTGCTTTGTTTAATGATTCCGTATATTCCGCGCTCGGTACCGAGTCAATGACAATGCCAGCACCAGCTTGTATATGAGCCATCCCGTCTTGAATAAATGCAGTGCGTATTACAATATTAAATTCTAAATCTCCGGAAAATCCTAACCACCCAATTGACCCAGTATATAGCCCTCTACGCACTGGCTCTAGCTCTTCGATTATTTCCATCGTCCGAATTTTAGGTGCACCGGTTATCGTACCTCCAGGGAACATTGCACGAATGATCTCTTTATTGGATGTACCAGATTGAAGTGTCCCTTTTACATTAGAGACAATATGCATCACATGAGAGTATTTTTCTATAACCATAAACTCATCCACTTCCACTGTTCCATAGGACGAAACACGGCCAAGGTCATTTCGCTCCAAATCGACAAGCATGACATGCTCCGCACGCTCTTTTTCATTTTCAATCAATTCATTTGCTAACAAGATATCTTCCGAGTCACTTTTCCCCCGTGGTCTTGTTCCAGCAATTGGTCTAGTAGATAACTCAGTCCCCTTTTTCTTTACTAATAATTCGGGTGATCCTGAGACAACAGAGAACTCTGGTGCTTGTATATAAGCCATATAAGGAGAAGGGTTGAATGCACGCAATGCTTCATACATTTCTATTGGACTTACTTTCAATTGTTTCGATTGTCTGACAGATAAGTTAACCTGGAAAACGTCGCCTTGCGCTATGTATTGTTGAACTTTCGATACGGCAGATTCAAACTCACTTGAGCTTACCGACACCTTTAACTCAGCTGGGTCTTCCGCTACTTCCATTGCAGAACCAGGATGAAACTTCCTTAAATCCATTCCCTTTTCAGCAGCTTCCATATACTCTTGCTTTAGTTCCATTAAATCTACATCACAAGTAGAGAGCTTCATTAACGTGACCACTTCTGTTTTTATATCTAATACTGCCCAACAATCGTACAGATGGAAATAGATATCTGGAATATGTAAATCATTCTCAGCCAAATCCGGTAAAACTTCTATCTTCCTTGCATAATCATAACTAATAAAACCAATAGCCCCACCTTGGTAGTCGGGTAGATTTTGCTGAAAAGGCAACTTATATTCAGAAACTAGTTTTTCTAACTCCTCTAGTGCCTCTCCTTCACGAACTTCTCTTTCTCCACTTCTCCAATGAATCTGCAAGCCATTTTCTACTGACTTTGCTATAGCTACAGGATTCCAAGCTGCAACAGATAAGTGACCACCCCTGCCACTCTCTAAAAACACGTTATATGGTTGCTCTTTTGTTAACATTTTATAAGCATAGAAAAATGTTTCCTTTGTCATATGAAAGGTATGTGTATCTAGTTTGATATTCACTTTCTCAAATCCCCCTATAAACGATTTGATTTCATCTTAACTTGAAACTACTCCTTTTCGCCACTAAGAAAATAATTGAAACTATTTATAAAATAGAAATACAGAAAAAAGAGGAAGCATTAACTGCTCCCTCTCTTCATATTTTCTATCTATTTGTTATTAATCTTCGAATTTGTATAAAGGTGTGCTTAAGTAACGCTCTCCATTATCCGGAACAATCGCTAATACCTTTTTCCCTTTTCCAAGTTCTTTAGCAAGTTGAAGGGCCGCATAAATTGCTGCACCTGCAGAAACTCCACCAAGAATACCTTCTAGTTTCGCTACTTCACGAGAAGTGGCATATGCATCGTCATTCGTTACTTGAATGATTGAGTCATAAAGCTTTGTATCCAGAACTTCTGGTATAAATCCTGCACCAATACCTTGAATTTTATGAGGGCCTGGTTTACCACCAGATAATATATTTGAATCAGTTGGCTCTACTGCAGCAATATGGATACCTGGGAAGTTTTCTTTTAACACTCCACCTGCTCCTGTAATTGTTCCACCAGTACCAATACCTGATACAAATCCATCTAATTGATCGAATGCCTCTACGATTTCAGGACCAGTTGTTAAGCGATGGATTTCTGGATTTGCTCCATTATTGAATTGTTGGGGCATAAACCAACCATTTTCTTTTGCAAGCTCTTCCGCTTTTGCAATAGCACCCTTCATACCGTCAGCACCTGGAGTTAATACAAGGTCCGCTCCGTAAGCGCGAAGTAGGTTTCTACGCTCTAAGCTCATAGTATCAGGCATAACTAATACAGCGTTATAGCCTTTTGCTGCCGCTATCATAGCAAGACCAATCCCTGTGTTACCACTTGTAGGCTCTATAATTGTGCCATTTTCTTTTAACTTACCTTCTTTTTCAGCAGCTTGAATCATGGCCATTGCGATACGATCCTTTACGCTACTCCCTGGATTAAAGTATTCAAGTTTTACATATACCTCAGCATCTTCAGGGTTTCCTACACGGTTTAATTTTACGATTGGTGTATTTCCGATCAAATCCAATACAGATTGCGCTAACTTCGTCATTTCTCCACTCCCAATCCCTACTTGTCTAATAGGTTTTATTTCTTAATCATACCAATGATTCAGTGAAAATGTCAATAAATTTACATTCAATATTTCTGAATATTCCATCATGAAAATTTATCCATATTATCATTTAAGCGATAGAATACTAAAAGTAACTCGTGTATAATTGATTATTTACAATGATTATACTTCGGAGAATTTTGTGCAAATGTCAACTTAAATTTAATGAAAACAAATCTAAGATGATCGGGGTTTTTTTATGAATAATATACTAGTTAGAAATAATGTGAAAATTTTAGGTGAGGGCGACCGCACTATTATATTCGCACATGGTTTTGGATGCGATCAAAATATGTGGAGATATATTACACCATTTTTTGAAAAAAATTATCAAATAATCTTGTTTGATCATGTAGGGTCAGGAAATTCAGATTTAACTGCGTATGATTTCGAAAAGTACAGCACACTTCATGGCTACGCTCAGGACGTTTTAGACATTCTGGAAACACTCAAATTAAAGAATGTTATATTTATCGGACATTCGGTCAGTTCCATGATTGGCATGCTTGCATCTATTGAACGCCCTGAATACTTCAGTAAAATGATAATGATTGGACCTTCTCCTTGCTATATCAATGAGGGGGACATATATCATGGTGGGTTCGAAGAAAAGGATGTCCTAGAACTACTCACTATGATGGAAATGAATTATTTTAGTTGGGCTAGCTTTATGGCACCGCTCGGTATGAAAAACCCTGACGTTCCTGCACTAACAGAAGAACTTGAAAAGAGCTTTACTCGATCAAATCCTTTAATAACTAGACAATTTGCTGAGACTACGTTCTTTTCTGACCATCGTGCAGATTTAGATAAAGTAACAACACCTACGTTAATAATGCAATGTTCTGATGACAGTATCGTACCTCTAGTAGTAGGCAATTATTTACACGAGCATATGAAGAATAGTACGCTTTACTTAATGGAAGCTAAGGGGCATTACCCTCACCTTAGCCATCCCAAAGAAACGATTAGTTATATAAATAATTTTCTATTGACGTAAATATTTGAATTGGAAGGATGTACTTTGATGGATAAGAGATTGCATAGTTTGCCGTGTGGTTACATTTCCATGACCCCGCAAGGAATAATTTTAGATGTAAATAGAACATTCCTTGAGATGGGAAACTACACACAAGACAATTTAATCTCCCATCATATTGAATCTATTATGTCCGTTGCCAATAAATTATTGTTCCACTCCTGTTTTTATCCTTTTATCCAACTAAATGGATATGTGGATGAAATATATTTAAACTTAAAAGGAAGTAATGGTACAGATATTCCAGTATTATTTAACGGGAAATATTATGAGGAAACTGATGTTGTAGATTGTATTTTTGTACATATGGGTAGACGAATAGATTATGAACAAGAAATACGTAAAGCTAAAATACTGGTAGAGGAAGCCTATCGTGAGAAAAATGTCGCTTTAGTAAAAATGGAAGAACTACATCTTGAGCTTGAACATAAGCAAATAGAATTACTAAAACTAAACAATAAGCTCGAGATACTTTCCATTACTGACGGGCTTACTGGTTTAAAAAACCGCAGATACTTCATTGAAAAATTAGATGAATACTTAGTGCAACTTAAACAAACCAATTGCCTCTTTTCACTGTTAATATTAGATATTGATCATTTTAAATCGGTCAATGATACACATGGACATCTTATAGGCGATGAGGTTTTAATCCAATTAGCTAAGCTATTGGCGGATTTTTTCCCAAAAGACTATACGATCGCTCGATATGGTGGTGAGGAATTCGTTGTAATTTTGCCTTTGAGAAATGAGGAAGAGTCTTTAAAAGAAGCAGAGCTATTAAGAAGTACCATTCAATTTGCTAAATGGGAGATCATGAAAATTACCGTGAGTATTGGTGTAGCGACTAGTAATCCTATGGATACAACCTCTTCTATTATGGCACATGCAGATAAAGCACTCTATTCTTCAAAGGAAAGCGGAAGGAATAAAGTGACACATGCTACTTTTCAGATCATCTAAATTAAAAAAGACCATCTTTATTATAAAAGATGGTCTCTAAACATATGAATTACTCACTATAAACCCAATCTGCATCAAACTCTTCCCAAAAAGCTTCTTGTGTAACTGATTGCGGAATTTGATCAAGCGCCAGTTCTCTGCGAATATGACCTTTTACATCAGGATAGGAAAAGGATTTACCTTCGAATATACTCTTCACCATTGCTACAGCGAATCTTCCATCCGCTAAGGTAATTGGTTTACTCCATTTACCTTTTTTGGTCTTCTGAATTGCATCAATTAAAACTTTATCCACCGATTCATTTCCTTCGGATATATAACCGATATCTCCACCTAGACTTGCCGAACTTGGATCAGCAGATCGTTCTCTAGCAAGTCCTTCAAAAGACGAACCATTTTCTAACTCTTTTGCAACTTTTTCGGCTTCAGCCTCTGTGTTTACATAAATGACACTTGTTCGATAAGATGTTGCAGTATTGTATAGATTTTTGTTATTGTCATAAAATGCTTTAATCGCCTCGTCCTCAATGACAATATCCTTGGCTAATACTTTTTCTAGAATTAAGCGAGAACGAATACTCTTTCTAACAATGTCTTCATCATTGGTTTGTAAGGACACGCCGTCTTGCGTTGAACGTATTAAAGCAAGTTCTAAATCCACTTCGTCATCCGTTACTTTAATCTTATATTTTTTAGCCGCAGCTTCCATAACTTCTGCATTCACAATATCTAACAAAACTTCTTTACCGTAGATAGACTCCATAGAAGCCATCCATTGTTCTTTCGTAATAACTTTTCCCGCTACGGACGCAACTTCTTCCGAATCATTAGATTTAGTCGTATCGTTTGGTATTAACCATGCGATGAACCACAGTAAATTACCTAGCAACAGGATACTCAGAACAACTAATACCGGTTTAGTTTTTAAGCGCTTTTTAGTAGGGGCATTATTATCATGCGTTAATTTCATCGATAAATGACTCCAATTCATCTACTGAATAATTGTATTTCTCCATACAGAAATGACAGTGTGCTTCGGCCCCTCCGTCTTCTTCGATCATTTCACGAATTTCCTTTTCACCTAGTGTGAAAATGGCCTTCCCGAATCTTTCTTTAGAGCAATTACAATCAAAAGAAACTGGTGCAGAATCTAAAATCCGAACATTATCTTTACCAAGAATTTCAAATAGTATTTCTTCTGGAGTTAAACCTCTTTCGATTAGTTTAGAAACAGGCTCCATCTTAGATAAATGCTCTTCAATAATTGTAATCGTTTCATCATCTGTTCCAGGTAGTAATTGTATTATAAATCCGCCAGCCGCCAGAATAGTGTTGTCTGGATTTACAAGAACGCCAAGTCCAACAGAAGAAGGAACTTGTTCAGAAACAGCAAAATAATATGTGAAGTCTTCGCCAAGTTCACCCGATACAATTGGAACTTGTCCTGTAAAAAAGTCTCGCATGCCCAAATCTTTTACAATCGTAAGTGTACCTTCTGTCCCTACAGCACGACGAACATCTAATTTACCATGTTCGTTTAAATCGAAATGGGTTTGAGGATTAGTTACATAACCACGTACTTCACCTTTTGCATTACTATCAATAATCATTGGACCAATTGGACCATTTCCTTCTACTTTTACCGTTATTTTATCCTCACCTTTTAACATAGCACCCATCATTAGTGAAGCCGTCATCGATCTTCCAAGTGCAGCAGATGCGGTTGGCCAAGTCCCGTGACGTCTTTGTGCTTCTCCTACTGTGTCAGTTGTACGAACCGCAAAGGCACGTACACTCCCTTCAAACGCTATAGCTCTTACTAAATAATCACTCATCTATTTATTACCTCTTTCATCAATATTTCGTTGATATATTAAATATAAACCTTTCAACGTTAAGAATGGATCAATAACATCCATTATAGTCGTTTCGTCCCCTATTAAGGAAGCCATACCACCTGTAGCTATTACTTTAGGTGTTTTCTTTGATACTTGCTTCATACGGTTTACAATACCTTCTACTTGCCCTACATAACCGTACACGATTCCAGCTTGCATTGCAGCAACTGTATTTTTCCCAATGACATTTTCAGGCCTTGTCAACTCTATACGCGGAAGCTTACTAGCTCTATTAAATAGGGCATCTGTTGAGATACCTATACCCGGAGCAATGGCCCCACCCATATACTCTCCAAGTTCATTGATAAAACAATAGGTCGTAGCAGTTCCAAAATCTACAATGATTAGAGGACTTCCGTATTCATGAATAGCAGCTACCGCATTTACTATTCGATCGGCCCCGACTTCACGCGGATTATCATATTTAATATTCAATCCCGTTTTGACTCCAGGACCAACCACAATGGGCTTAATGCCAAAATATTTTTTACACATAGCTTCTAAGGAAAACATAATAGGTGGAACAACAGAAGAGATTATGATGCCTTCTATTTGATCAAAAGAAATGGCGGCATGAGTAAATAATGCCTTCACCTGCATTCCATACTCATCTTCCGTTTTTAAACGATCTGTCTCCATACGCCAGTGATGTATCAGCTTATCGTTTTCGTAAACCCCTAACACAATATTAGTATTTCCTGTATCTAAAACAAGTATCATCTAGCTTATCCTCACCTTTTTGTTGCGTTTCCCACACATCATACCATATATATATACGAAGAAAAAAGCTGATTGCCTCGAGTTATAAGGAGGCAATCAGCTTTTTCTTATCTATTAATCTCTACGTTCTTCTTGAACTGGGCTTTCTGTTTCTTTTAGTGAACCCTCTTCTTTTGGTAAATCACTAATAGATGGATCCGCAGGTGCACCTACTGCATCCGATACTTCTTCTTTCTTCAGCTCAATAGCAGCTTTTTGATCTATCTCATCATATGAGCGTTCAGGGAGGGTACCATGCTCTTGTAAATGCATTATTTGAGCAGCATCTAGTGTTTCTACCTCTAGTAACGTTTTTGCGATTAATGTTAATAATTCACGTTTTTCCGTTAATATTTGTTTCGTACGAGTATACTGATCTTTAATCATTATTTGCATTTCTTGATCTATTTCATAAGCAATTGCATCCGAATAGTTTTGTTCAGAGTTAAAATCACGACCTAAGAAGACGTTGCCTCCTTGTGCTTGACCGAATTGCATTGGCCCTAGCTTGTCACTCATCCCATATTCTGTAACCATTTTTCTAGCAATACCTGTTGCGCGTTGGAAGTCATTATGTGCTCCGGTAGAAACTTCACCGAAAATAATATCCTCTGCTACACGACCACCAAGCAAACCAGCAATCTTATCTAGTAATTCCGGTTTTGTCATGAAATAACGATCTTCTCTAGGAAGCATAACTGCATATCCACCTGCTTGACCACGAGGAACGATTGTTACTTTATGAACGATATCTGCATCATCTAAAGTTAAACCAACAACCACATGCCCTGCTTCATGGTATGCAACAATATTTCTTTCTTTTTCAGAAATGACTTTTCCAGCTTTTGCCGGACCTGCAATAACACGGTCAGTCGCTTCATCTATATCTCGCATATCGACTTTTTTCTTATCACGTCTAGCTGCTACTAAAGCTGCTTCGTTTAATAAGTTTTCTAAGTCTGCTCCAGAGAATCCTGGTGTACGCTGTGCAATCGCTTTTAAGTCAACTGATTCATCAAGTGGCTTATTACGAGCATGTACTTGAAGTACCGCCTCACGACCTTTAACGTCTGGACGACCTACAGTAATTTGACGGTCAAAACGACCTGGACGAAGAAGTGCTGGGTCTAATACGTCTGGTCTATTTGTTGCAGCAATGATAATAATACCTTCGTTTGCACCGAAACCATCCATTTCAACAAGTAGTTGGTTTAGTGTTTGCTCACGTTCATCGTGACCTCCACCAAGTCCAGCTCCACGTTGACGACCTACTGCATCAATCTCATCTATAAAGATAATACATGGTGCATTTTTCTTAGCGTTTTCAAACAAATCACGTACTCGGGAAGCCCCTACTCCAACAAACATTTCAACGAAATCCGATCCACTAATAGAGAAGAAAGGCACGCCAGATTCACCCGCAACTGCACGAGCAAGTAATGTTTTACCAGTACCCGGAGGACCTACTAATAGAATCCCTTTAGGTATACGAGCTCCAATTTCCACGAATTTGCGTGGATCTTTTAAGAAATCTACTACTTCAACTAGTTCAGCTTTTTCTTCATCTGCACCAGCAACATCATTAAATCTAACTTTTTTCTTATCATTATCGTATAACTTCGCTTTACTCTTACCGAAGTTCATCACACGGTTACCACCGCCTTGTGATTGGCTTAATAAGAAGAAGAATAAAATGATAATAATTAAGAACGGCAATAATCCAGTGAAGAATTGAACCCAACCACTTGTTTTAGGAGTTTCTTTATATTCCACAGGCACTGAATTGGATGTTGCCAATGTATAAATTTTTGTTTGTAAATCTTCGCTATTATATGGGAGAATCGCTAAATATTTTTCTCCTTTTTTATAGCCTTTCATTTCACCTTCAGCGTAATATACACCTGATTCAGGTTGTAATGTAACACTTGTTACTTCTCCTTTTTCCAGAGAAGTCATAAACTCGTTAAACTTAATATTTTTAGTAGTCGTATTGCTCGTGTTGAATGTAGCAAAAATCCCAACGATTACAAAGAATATTAATAAGTATAATATGGCGTAGCGCAATGCTCGATTCATTCCCAGCCTCCTCACAAGGTAAACAGAAAAACTAATGATTATCTTATCATACGAATTTTTGGACGTACAATGAAAAGCCTTTTAACTAGGCTTAAAACTAAAAACTGTAAACTTCTTTCTTCAATACACCTACATATGGTAAGTTACGATACTTTTCTGCATAATCTAATCCGTATCCAACCACAAATGCATCTGGAACTTCAAAGCCTACAAAGTCTGCTTTTAAGTCTACTTTTCTACCAGTTGGTTTGTCTAACAAAGTAACAATTTTAATGGATTTTGCTTTACGATATTTGAAAAGGTCCACTAAGTAACTTAATGTCATCCCGCTATCGATTATGTCTTCGATTATTAAAATATCTCTTCCTTCCACACTTGTGTTCAAATCTTTTACGATTTTAACCTCTCCAGAAGAAACTGTTGCATTGCCATAACTTGATACATCCATATAATCCATTTCAATGTATGTATCCACACGTTTCATCAAATCAGACATGAAAGGCATTGCACCTTTTAAAATTCCAATTGCAAGTGGGTATTGATCCTTGTACTCTTCAGTTAATAAGGCTCCCAATTCACGTGTTTTTTGATTGATTTGTTCCTCAGATAACAGAACTTCTAAAATATCCTTTTCTAACATCGTTAAATCCTCCTATGGCTTAATATCTCTTCACGTATAATACAAAATTTTGCGTAGTTCTATTCTTTTCAAGTTGCTGCCCGCAACGAAGACCTATTACAGCCATTATATCATTTTTAGCTGATATAAGTATTGGCCAACCCTCTCGTTTTTCACTCGAAATTTTTTCATCAATAAACAATCGTGAAACTTTTTTTGGAGTAGACATCCCTTTTAAATGTATTCGATCTCCTTCTATCCTCGTTCGTATAGAAAGAGGTAATGAATCACTGTCCAATTGGATAAACCACTTTTCATCGGAAGGAATCTGCTCGTTTAAGTTTCTAGTCAAGTATATCGAATAACCAGTGCCAACTTCTACCCAACAGTCTTCATCAATTATTTGACTTTGAATTGGTAGAGATTTTAGGGGAGTGGAGGAAAACTGGATTTGACTGTAATGACGTATGAAGGAAAAATCTTTTGGTAAATGAATCACTGTATTCCCATCCTGCTCATTACAAGCAGTTAAAATAGATTCAATTAAGCGATTATTTAATAGCGCACTAGAGCTATCATACAGATACTTTAATAGTATTAGAATCACTCTTCTTTGTAAAGCAACTGGAATTTCCCTAAACTGCATTGAATCCATAAAAAAGCTCGATTCACTTTTAACTGTCACAAGCTGGTCAAACTTCTCTTTTGCAAGTGTCTGTAAAAAGTGGTCATCTTGTTGTTGTTTTTCTACGAACGTCCGGATACTATCGGCCACATGTACATTTTCTTGACGCAAAAGAGGTACAACAGTATGGCGTAAACGATTTCTTGTATATGTATGTTTATCGTTACTGGGGTCATGTCTAAATGCTTGTTTTTGAAACTGAACATAATCCAAAATCTCATCCTTCGTTACACATAGGAATGGACGAATGATGCTACCGTTTGAAAAAGGTCTTGTTATCGGTATTCCTGTAAGAGAAGATGCCAACGTCCCTCTTACCAATGACATTATTATTGTTTCTATCTGGTCATCTGCATGGTGACCGAATACTAGCTTATCAAAGTTTTCTTGTTTCATAACAGTATCAAAGTAAGCATACCTTTCTTCTCTGCATATCACCTGAACATTTCCACCTTCTGCCTCGACTCTAGAAGGCACTTCCAGTGTAGTACCATAAAAAGAAATGTCTAATCGAATAGCTAATTGTTCAACAAAGTGCATATCTTCTGCCGACTCTGCCCCTCGAAGCTGGTGATCCGTATGAACAATACCCAGCTGTAAATTATATAACTTCTTAAGTTCATGAAAGGTAAGCACCGCAGCAACCGAGTCTGCTCCTCCAGAACAAGCTAGAAGAAGACGATCACCCCTTTGTATTAGCTGGTACTTATCTATATATTTTTTTACTTTTAAAATGAAAGGATGCATTTTTCCACCTCTATTATTGGTCCCTCTCCTAGTGAATACCCGACCTGACGGGTCCGCACGATGAGGGTTATGCAGTCTAGGACACGATGTCGCATCCTAGACTACCCTTCCCTATAGGAGCTTTCGCTTTTCTATTCTGTCTAGCTACAGCGCCTTGCCCTTCGGGTCACTTCAGAATTTCGAGAAAGGCAAGGTCGCCTTTCCACGAAATTCTTCCAGTGCCTGCCAGGGCAGACATAGGCGCTTTCGCTTTTCTATTCTGTCTAGCTACAGGTGCCAGCCTCTCGAGTCGCTTCAGACAAACGGTTAAGGCAAAGTACGCCTTTACCGTTTGTCTTCCAGCGCTTGTCGAGGCTTACGGGCACCTTTCGCTTTTCTATTAGTGTACCATTCTTTCTTGGTGTTTGGCTGTTTGGCGTGGTGTGAATAGGGACCATTCTGGTACTACATGCTCTACATGCATGAAAATAACTGTGCGGTCGTCTCCTGGTAGTGAGTAAGTTTGTTCTAACATTTTCACAAAGCGTTCTGCATTCATGGTTGGGTCTTGTAGTATTTTTTGATAATATTGCTCCTGTTTTTCGACAGTCGTGTTTCCTGAAAATACACCGTCTGAGAGCATAACCAATACATCTCCGTCTTTTATGTCCATTTTTCTGGCTTCTATTGAGAAAGTAGGTAGGAATCCGAATGGGACATGTTTGCTTTCTATTTTTCTCATTTCATTTCCGCGAATTAGATATGTCGACATACTTCCGGCCTTCCAAGACCACAATTCTCCTTTTTGCAGATCTATCAATGCAAGGTCTACAGTTGCATAGCTATCATTGTCATTTTGTAGACTCATCATGTAGTGCAGTGTATGCATGGTTGTTTCTGGATCCATTTTTTTATTTAAACACTCCCTCATGAACTGCATGACACGTCTACTTTCTCTATGCGCCTCTAAATCATTCCCCATTCCATCTGATAAAATAACTGCCATCAATCCTGGATGCAATGGGAATACTGCATGGGCATCCCCCGAATAGATGGTGTTTTTACTTGATGATGTATACACATCATGTGTAAGTTGAAAACGAACAGACGATTTGCACGTTAATTGAATATGCTCGTATGGGTGATGGATTTCTTTCATAGCTGTAATTTCAAACGGTTCGTTCAACAGGTCATATAATAATGGAACAATTAAACGTTCCCCTACCATTTTTGCTCTTGCTTCAATTGGTAAACAACAAACAATCTCCATTTGTCCTATCTCAATATTCAACACATCTATTTGGAAGAAGGGAATATTTGCTTGTTGGAACTTTTCTTTAATCACTTCTTCATGAGAAGAATACATAGTTATATTGTTTTCTAAATTGCTCATCAACCCACTCATGTGATTGCCCATGTCTTTCAATTTGAGCGCAAACATCTTCTTTCCATGCTGTAATTCATACGTGAGCTGTTGCTTAGCTTCTTTTTCCTTCAGCTCATGCATCACTTGTATTGGTTTTACGCATTTATATTGAATTCGATTCTCTGTTTGCATTCTAGACTTTTTAGGTTGGTCTTCCCATTCCTTTATCAATACAGGCATACCATTGGATTTTTCTCCCCAACATTTTTCATATTGAAAGCATGAACGACAAATTGGAAGTGGCACTGTTTTTTCATCCTTTCTCAGCGCCTTCGAATCAAATTTCTCCGATATAAACCGAGTGATAAAGTCGACAAAATGCTGAAACTCTTGAAGCTGATGATTTACTTTTTCTGTCATCCACTTTTGTCTTCTTAAAAGAACACTTGTTGTATCAGGATACAATTGATCTTTCAATTGCTTAATCCACGCAGAAGGAACCATAAAGAATAATAGAGAGGCAATGACAAGTGATCCTATATATACAGAATCTAAAGGTAAGGTGCGATCATATAATATAAAGAAAAATGTAGCACCGAGCATACTAAACGCTTGCCACAGTCTCCCAAAAGGCTTATGAAGTCCTGCCAAGAAGCCAGTTACCGCGTAGACAGCAATCATACCGCTAAAGCTAAGCTTGGAAATACTTAATATTGTTCCAGAAAGTACGGCTACTACCGTTGCCAGTTGGACTCCTCCGATTGCCGCTGATACCGCTATGACCAAATGAGCCGCCATTAACGGAATTGATACGTAACCAAATATATACGAAGACATTCCAGTCAAGACAAGTGCTCCTATAAGTAATGCAGCACCCATTCTTTCTCCTGTCCACCTTTTGTGCAATAGGTCCGGAAAGGGAAGAAATAACTGAAACAAAAATATGGTCATAAATAGACTTAGTATGCCTTCATATCCAATGGCTAGCCAGATTGAAACTGGAATCTCTCCCCCATAAGAAACGAACTGCCACACAATTTGTATACATACGACATCTATTAGCACATATAAAGGTAGTGGGATCTTCCTAATAAATCGATTTTGATAAAACGGAAATAATAATGCCTGCATAGCATGAATAATTACTTGTCCAAATCCGAGAGTAAAGCTTCCTAGAATAGCACCTGCAACTGTCCAAGGTACGAAACGTTGAAACCTCAGATTAACCAGTGCCCAAAGAGGAAGGAAAAATGGAACCGAGGCCTCGAACAATACAACTTGTGCTAGAAAAAATGATAGAAGTAGAAAAATGATAGAAAAGAAAAGCGTTACTCTCTTGGCTTTGAAACCCTCCATAATCTTTCTTATCGATATACCGCGTTTTTGTTCCTGTTCGTAAACCTTCAAAGCGAATACCTCCTATTCAACTATTGATGGAAGTATACCTAGTATTACTACAAAAAGTATGTCTGTTTCTGACGTGAACTTAAAATAACTTTTCGACTTCATCAGCTAATAAATTAAATGATTTGAATATTCGCAACAAACTTTCTTTTAATCTTTTTAAAATTCTCTTAAAGAAGCATTGACACTTTGGCAAAACGCTTGTAATATATAATTTGTTCGTTAAAACGGCGGCCTAGCTCAGCTGGCTAGAGCGTACGGTTCATACCCGTGAGGTCGGGGGTTCGATCCCCTCGGCCGCCATATTTTACGGCCCCTTGGTCAAGCGGTTAAGACACCGCCCTTTCACGGCGGTAACACGGGTTCGAATCCCGTAGGGGTCATCTCAAAAAGCAGTTCCTAAGAATTTTAGGAACTGCTTTTTTATGTTGAAAAGTATGCAATTTGTCGAAGTTGTTTAAAAAGATTCCTTTTAACCTTACAAATGCAAGACCCTTCATAGAGCCGAGATTTGTTTTCTATGGTGCGCATCATGCTCCAAAAAGTCTGTGAAATAACTACGAACAGTACACTCACTATTACCAATATAAAAAACTTTGTTCCAATCTATTTCATCAATTTGCTGAAGTTTTTCGATAATTTTTTGACGTTGTTTTTTGGCATAAGAAAGGGTTTCTTTAAATGTTTGTTCATGAGCAAGGGCTGCGGCTTTTGCGTTAAATGCTTCAAAATCAGGATACCCTTCACACCTTTCCCCTTCTTTCATATTTGGTAGGCGCTGTTCCACAGTAAATCGGTCCCATTCTGCAAGATGCATCACTATTTCATTTGGGGACCACTTTCCGTTCGTATATGGTGCAGTTGCTCTTATTTCGTCTAATATATATAAAGAATCTAGCCAATTGATATATTCATTATAAGATTTTAATAGTTCCTCTTTCGTCACAAGCTTAGCCCCCATTATTTATGAGTTTACCTAAAAATATTATATTTAAATAAATAGTCGTATGAGATATCAATAAACAAATATTCCCTATCGTTAAGTGGAATGGAGAATGTACGCATCATTTCTCCTGTTTCAATGTCGCTATACATGTCCGAAAATACACCACTTTGGTCATTACGCATTTTTATAATTGTTTTTAAGAAGTATGGACGCCAACTCCAATTTTTGTTGACAGCATCCTCTTGCACTGTCCACTTTTTGTCGACTTGCATAATATTAGGGGATAGTTGAAATCCATCTTCATTACAAATATATATTCGGAATGAGCAATCATTTAACTCTTCTGCAAGTAATAAAAGCCGCTCTATATTGTCACTAGTTGGATTTATATGTCCAATTGCTGTTTCTAACATATTCTGCAAATTTTTTAATTCATTATATTTCTCTTCAAGTAATCGCTTTTCTGTTGTTATAAATTGCTGAAACTTTTCTTTAAAATGATCTTTTAACAATTCTCTTGAGACTGTATCTGCTTGAGCTGTTGCTAGATATTTCCCCTGATAATATCGTCCGCCATTTTTCCAAGCAAATTGAAGTTGGTGTACACTATCGATCCCTTCAAACAGCATATTAGCCCCTATCTTCCGAGCAAGCGATCCTAAGGATGTAAATAAGTCATTTTGCGCACTCCAAGACTCATAACTCAATTTTTCTATATTTACTTTTAATATATTTGGTGACAACATTTTTATATAATCTATATGACTTTCCGAACCTACCTGATTTATAGCTATCTTTATACCGTAAGTACGGTAATATTTCAGTATATTACTAAGTTTACCAAAATCACCTTTATAATCATGCTCTGAAAGGACTAGTACAATTCTTGAAAGATAGTCTTCTGAGACAAACTCATTAATAATATCTAAGTAACTCTCTCCATAGTCTAGTATTAGTAAATTCGCGTTGCACGGCAAGTATATATCATAGTCATTAGTCTTTTCCATTAACTCTGATAGAGCTAAGCGCAATATTTTACGTTCAACTTCTAATCGATACTCTACCGGAATATCCTCATCATATGCAAAGGTATTTAAATTTATAAGCTGCTCTTTGTTGACTAACTTCCCTAATACTTCATACGCAATTACAATATGTTCGTCCGCACTAAAAATTGGTTGATAATATGCTTTAACATGTTCTATATTCGTTAGTACATCCATTGCATCCATCTAATAACCTCCTTGAAAGTTCAAACATATCTATGTTTTTAATGTTACCTTACTTTAAGGATATGCTTAATCTTCTATTTTGTGTACAAAAAAAAGGTGTTAGCATAGCCCAACACCTTTTCATCTATATGACATTTTTTCTACCTATAAAACAGACAGCAAATTATCCTCTTTTAGCGCCTCTGCCACCGCGCTTAG
This sequence comes from Psychrobacillus psychrotolerans, assembly GCF_900115805.1. Taxonomy (GTDB): domain Bacteria; phylum Bacillota; class Bacilli; order Bacillales_A; family Planococcaceae; genus Psychrobacillus; species Psychrobacillus psychrotolerans. Next base: position 32,474 of record NZ_FOXU01000013.1, on the reverse strand, counting down.
ATTCTGTCGCGCGCTTCAACGTAGACAAACGATCTTCGCTATCCTTCAAGAATCTAGTCATTTTTTGCTCAAAATTCTCTTTCATTGGACGATCGCGATCATTTGGACGATTATTACCACCACGTGGACGTTGAGGACGTTCGGGTCTCTCTGGTCTTTCCGCTTGAGGCTTTGCTTTTCGAATAGATAATCCGATTTTGCCATCCGCTTCAACATTCATCACTTTAACTTCAACCACATCTCCAACCTTCAGATGCTCATTAATATCTTTTACATAATTGTCCGCCACTTCACTAATGTGAACAAGACCTGTTGAGCCTCCTGGTAGTTCGACGAATGCTCCGAAATTTGTGATTCCTGTTACTTTACCTTCTACCTTGCTGCCTACTTCAATTGACATAAAAAAAATGCTCCTCCTTAAAATTTAAGCGACTCTTTTTTCGAACTTATACGCTTTTCCGTACAAATCCCTACCTTTATTATAGCTAACAAAAAAAGAGTGTCAATAAGACTACTCTTTTGCTTTTGTTTTTTTAAAGTTATTTTTCTTCTTTTCCAGGCAAAGTGAATATTATTTCACCCTCCTCAGAAAGGAAATATTGCTTTCTTAATAGTTTGCCAATGTACTCATCATCGTTAAGTTTTGAAATTTGCACTTTAAGAATTTCTTGCTCTTCCTTAACTTGTTCCAACTCCTGAGCCACTTGCTCTTTTTGTAATTGTTTTTCTTCATATGCACTTTTGCTATTCAATAGGGTAGATACTAATAATCCAACTAAAGCAAAAGATAAAATTGTAAATAATACTAATCGTCTAGCTAAACGAACCTTTTTTGCTTTGATCCGATTTTCTTGGCGTTCGATAGAGCGAACATAATCAGTATTAATCGATGCAATTTGTTTCCGTGTAGGTATGTTTCTTTGCTTCTCTCCCATTTTGCCCTCTCCTATCAAACTATTTCAATTTTTTTGTGTACTTTCTATTATAACGGAAGTTTGGCTTTTTCTGAAGGGCCAAATGCCACGTTTTTCGAAATATATATTGAAATGGTTTTAAGATGAAGGAGATGAGCATCCAAATAAGATGAATAACTTTATTAATAACTATCCAAATGAAATGAATTATCCACCAAATTGGTTGGATGATCAAACGCAAGATAATTCTACCTGTTAAACGAAACACTGGCTGAAATAATTGATCGTATAAGAGAATACCTACTATTTGTGCTAATGGGTCGTAAATTCTCCATACGCCATCCCGCACATCATAAAGTATATAAAATGAGCCTAAACCCAGTGCGATCCAAACAAATACCTCCAGCACTACACGATATTTATAAACGTAGGAACGCCTCGGGAAACTTTCCGTTATAAAGCGCGTTCCTTCGATTATTGCCCCTACCAATACCCCACTACAGACCATTAGTAATAGACTAAAGAATTGTAATGAGAGTGTCATCCGAATAATTTATGAAGTAATCCTCTAGCGCCGTCTAAACTTTGCTCATCATCATACTGCATTGCCCGAACGATTCCTTCCAAAGTTAATAATCCTTTATCAACATCAAGATGGACAATTTTTAAGTCTTCTCCTTTGATGTGAAGTATACCTTGAGAAGTTCTCACATAAAATTCTTGTTGATCAAATTTTTCAATAGATTTTACAGACGTTAAGTCCATGCGCTTACGATTTCTAAGCGAAATCAAATGGTCCCCCGATGGAATAGTAATTGTTTGATTTTCTGCTTGATATTGCATATATACTCTCTCCTCTCTTGTCCTATTTTATTGTATGCTCCAAAAAAAAAAGCATGACAAACTACCATGCTTTTTTTCACAAGAAACTATTTAATTTCTATTTGGTACTTCTCTAGATTCTAGAGTACCTGAATACTAAAGAATTAGATCTATGGAATAATAACACTACTGATTTCCGTTACAGGTGGGGTTCAAAGGCTAAGAGCGCCACTCGTGTGGCAACGCCTTCGTGACCAACATCCTGTTGGCCTCCGAGGGGTGAGCGATGAGCTATCACCGTCGCTAACGCGTCGTTTTGATATCTCATCTGACTCACTCATCCCGCCGGAGTCGCCACCTTTCACTACAATCAATTATGTGAGTAGTACATTACTATAAGATAGAGTATAGCCTATCGCTTAGATGAGAAGAGTAACCAAAGCAATTATAATAAATAACCGTCTGTTGAATTAGGAATACTATTTCATCATGAAGGATGAAGAAAGTAGATTTTCTATTATCTAGTGGAAATCTAGAGAAATAGTAAGTATATAGCCAATAGAGAAGCAAAGTAGCTCGCGAAATTGTATCTTCGCGAGCTTCCTCTTTAAGTAGGAAAGTATTTTATCTCTAGTTATCTCAAAATGCACTAACCTGTTTCTAAGAGTTATAGAAGGATGGCGGACAGACAAACGCCATAAAATTATCGATAGAAAAAGAGGCATGATGTGACTTCTGTCACAACCACCTCTTTAAAAATTCACTCGGTAATAATGTAGCGACCCGCCAGTCCAAAGCCATTCGAATACTACATAAACAGTTTTAGACAAAAATATCTAACTAATCTTCATCATCAATAAATTCTGGATCTACTTTTTCTAATCTCTCTTCTTTTATAATTGTAAACATCAATGATGCCTCTTCTTTTTTCGCAGAATCTCTAACCGCATCTACCGTTGCAGTTACTACTTTTTGACCAAATCTAATGGACAATTCATCCCCAGCTTTTACATCTGCGCTTGCTTTTGCTACTTTGCCATTAATCGTTATTCTACCTTGGTCCGCTACTTCTTTTGCTAATGTTCTACGCTTGATAAGTCTGGAAACCTTTAAGTATTTATCTAATCTCATTTCGTCACTGCCCTTCTAATTTTTTAGCTTCTTTCCAAAAGAGATCTAGCTCTTCTAAAGTATAGTGAGAAAAGTCTCCTTTTCCACTCTTCACACTTCTCTCTATAAATTGGAATCTGCTTTTAAACTTTTTATTAGCCTGAATCATTGCCTGCTCGGGAGATAAACTATAAAAACGCGCTAAATTTACAATAGTAAATAGCAAATCACCTAATTCATCTACTTGTGAATCTTTTGTACCCTCCGCTAATTCTTTCTTCCATTCGCCGAGCTCTTCCTCAAACTTTTCCCAAGCCCCTGAAACGTCTGGCCAGTCAAAACCAACCTTCGCAACTTTCTTTTGATAATTAAAAGAAGTAAGCAAGGAAGAGTCCGCTCGCATTTCTCCTTCTAATAAAGAATCACCAGAATCTCTTTTTTCTTCTGCCTTTATTTGTTGCCAATTACGGAGAACGTCTTCCGTGCTATCTACTGTTACTTCACCAAATACATGAGGGTGTCTACGAATCATTTTGTCAGAAATAGCGTTTAATACGTCTTCCATACTAAAATATCCGTTATCTTCTCCTATTTGTGCATGTAAAAACACTTGTAACAGAACGTCGCCTAATTCTTCTACAATATGATCATCGTCTTCCTCGTCAATCGCCTGTAGAAGCTCATACACCTCTTCTACAGCGTATTTCTTTAAGGTTGTATGTGTTTGTTCCTTATCCCATGGACACCCGTTAGGACCCCTTAGTTCAGAAACAATTTGACGAAGTGTTTGCCACTCTTTTAAGCGATCTTCTTTTTTATAGATTGGCGGAACGTATAATGTAGTAAGATTATCTAACTTCATCACTCGGTCCAGTTCAAATAATGGGACCTTCGTTAAACTTTCTGTAGCAGACCCTGCAGCAGTTACAATCGTTACCTCATAGTCGTCGGGATACTTTTCCATTAGAGTTAGTTTTACTTCGGAAGCACTAAATGCATCATATACTTGTCCAATTAGCACATGTGCATTCATTTGAACTTCATCACGCTTAAAGCTTGTTCCGTCTAGTAATTGAAATCCTTCAATGGGATCAATCCGTAAAGCGCCAAAAATGGGGTCTAGAAAACTTTGTCCACCTTCTATACGGATTTTAATTTTCCCTTGTTTTTCCGCTTCAATTAAGAGCTGAACTGTTTGTTCGGCAACTAATGGATGTCCAGGTACTGCATATATAACTGATTGCTCTTGTGCCAATTCTAGAAGCCGTTTTACAATTTCTTCATAGACACCTTCGAATTGATCATTATTTTCGTACACTGTATCGAAACTAGTGAAGGAAAGTCCTTCTGCTTTTAGCTCTTCTAAAACTGGGTGCTGCTCCGTCCGAACATACAAGTACTCGGCCGTTTTTAACTTTTTATATATACCTAATGGCAGCTGATCTAGGTCACCCGCTCCAAGACCAATAATCGTAATTTCATTCATATTACTCACAACCTTACTTTTCTTTATTTAACCAAAGCTGAAAAGTCGCCATTCGTCTACCAAATGGCAATAAAAACCACTCTTTCTCTGCTATCACACGATCTTTTGCTATACTTACTAAAAAAATTGCCGCACCCAACATAACTGCAGTTAACGAAATGACAACCGATTGTATTCTACTAGAAAGATTATCAAATAACACGACATCAGCCAATACTACATAAGCAACAACACACACGATCATTAATAGGGAGGCTTTTGTAATCCCTTTATAGAAAACTGCAGGGGCAAATTGGATATTCCAAGTCTTTTTAAAATAATAACACATCAACACATAGATAATCGCTAAACTAACATTACCTGAGATAGCTGCTCCTAATACTCCATAAGTGGGGACAAGTAAACTATTTAACAACCACTTACACAAAACTCCAAGCAGCAAGAAAAACGTAGGTATCTTCACCATTCCACTGCCCTGTAACATTGCCATTAATGTAAGTATTAAAGACATCCATACAATTTGAAAAGAAAAAACCATTAACGTCATAGATTCCTCTTTTGTTTGAAATAGCATCTCATTTACATATGGAAGAACAACAATTAGCCCTAGAGCTGCCGCAATTCCAAAAGTAAATGCTACTCGGTATGTTAGTTGCATGAAAGGCACTGCTGTTCTTCCCGAGTTTTTACCCATCCGGTGCGCTACCAGAGGAACGATTGCTAAAGAAAGCGTAGATGCTATGACAATACCTAATTGGACCAGTGGTTGCCCTCGGTCATAGACGCCTTTTTTCTCCATTGCCTGTTGTCTTTCCATACCACTTTCCATCAGGACTTGAAAGACTGTAAACGAATCGACTAGCTGAAACAGCAAGAATAATAGTGCACTAATACTAGCACTTAAGCTCAGTAGCGTTAAGTTCTTTATAATTGGCCACACAGGTACATTTTGCTGGGCCTTTTCAGTCTTTGTATGTTTCATCGATTTCCAATAAATAAAGGATAGTAGTACGACGCCAGCTAATTCACCTGCCACTGCACCATACATAGCCATACTTCCCGCCTTATATAGATCAAAACTTGTAGACACGATAATCCAAGTACCAAATAATATGACAAAAACGCGCACTGCCTGTTCCAACACCTGTGCATAAGCCACTGGCTGCATGCGCCCATCCGATTGAAAATCCCCTTTTAATACAGCAAGCATGGGCATTAGTAAAATGACGAAAGAACCAGCTTTTAATAACTGCGCAAGATTTGCATCACCCATAGCTTCAGCTAAGAATCCAGCTCCCATAAACAATAATATAAAAAATAAAATAGAAATAAATCCGATATAATAAAAAGCAATTTTTTTTATCCTTGGAATAGCATACTCTTTTCCAAGCGCTTTATAGTCCGATAGTATTTTAGACAGCGCAACTGCGAAACCAAACGATGTCCAAGTAGTGATAATGCCAATGAATGGATACACTTGTTGGTATATATAAAATCCTTCATCGCCTACTAAATTTTGAAAAGGCACCCGATAAACCGCACTTAGTAACTTGACGATAATAGCAGCAATCGTCAGCATAGCTGCACCCTTCATATAAGTTTTCATATTCCAGTCATTACTCATAACCAATCCTACTCCCATAATACGATAGGAATAGTATAACAAAAAAAATCTTCCTCTTTTGTAGAAGAGGAAGATTTTATTAACTTTCCATTTGTTTTGCCAAAAAGTTTGCTGCAGTTTCAATTGCTTTTAGTTCAGCTTCGCCTATAAAATGTACTTTTGAAATAATGAGTACAGCTCCAATTGGATCTCCCGAAGCAATAATCGGGGCAATACAATATGATTTTACAGTTTCAACTACTCCAGGAATCCACTCAACTGAGTTTTCATGTTTCTCCATTACGATGGAGCGCTGACCTATAATGTCTTCAATCCCAGGACTTAACCTACGATTCAAATAATCCTTCTTTGAGAGTCCCGCTGCCGCAATCATTTCGTCACGGTCACATATTAATACCGGAGTACCTAAAGTTTCATATAAGGTTTCCGCGTATTCTTTCGCAAAATCTCCAAGCTCACTAATAGGTGAATATTTTTTTAAGATTATTTCTCCTTCTCTATCCGTGAAAATTTCCAATGGATCTCCTTCTCGGATTCGAAGGGTTCGACGTATCTCTTTGGGAATTACTACTCTACCTAAATCATCAATACGACGTACGATGCCTGTTGCTTTCATGTAATATGCCTCACTTTCGACAGATTGGAAACTAAAGTTCATTTCTGCCATAGTATGCATCATGTTAGCCAAAAATATGCAAAGACCTACTTAACGTCTGCTATTTCTTTTTTAGATTCAGGCAAAAGTCTCATCATTTCTTCCAATACATCAAATGGATTAAATTTACCTGTTTTACGTTCATCAATTGTCAGTACTAAACTACCGTTATCCATATTAAAACCAACCGCACGTCCATACTTCATAGATTCTTCTACCAGTTTCGCTCCATTAATATCCCTTGTTCCTTCTGCACTTATAGAAATTGATATAACTTTGTTTACTTCCTTAATAGACACTACTCCTACTTCTATGCCCCAAATTTTCATACGTGCTATACGAAGTAATTTTTCTGCTTCGAGAGGTATATCCCCGAACCGGTCTTGGAATTCATCTAGGAGATCAAAATATTCCTCTTCTTTTTCCATTGCTTTAACACGTTTATACATTTGGATCTTTTGATATCCATCAGGAATATATTCATCGGATATATAAGCATCCGTAGATAGGACAATTTCCATATCTGGTATATCTTCTTTTTTAATACCAGTACGTTTTTCCGCAATAGCTTCTTCTAACATTTGTGTATAAAGGTCAAATCCAACTGAGTCAATAAATCCATGCTGTTGAGAGCCCAATAGGTTTCCGGCACCCCGAATAGATAGATCACGCATTGCAATTTTAAAGCCAGAACCAAGCTCTGTAAATTCTTTTACAGCCTGCAGTCGTTTTTCTGCGACATCGGTCAAAACTTTATCTCTTTGATGCATTAAATAAGCATAAGCAACACGATTAGATCGTCCTACCCGACCACGTAGTTGATATAATTGGGAAAGTCCCATTTTATCAGCGTCTTGAATAATAAGTGTATTTACATTTGGGATATCGATACCTGTTTCGATGATGGTCGTAGTAACTAAAACATCGTATTCTCCCTCTATAAAGCTAATGATAACGGACTCTAATTCCGTTTCACTCATTTGTCCATGTGCAAATCCTACCCTTGCAGTTGGAACTAACATTTGTATTTCATCGACTTTTCTCGTAATATCTTCTACTCTATTGTATAGATAAAATGCCTGTCCCCCGCGAGCAAGTTCTCTTTCAATTGATTCACGGACTAGCCCACTATTTTGCTCCATCACATAGGTTTGAACCGGGAAACGGTTTTTAGGGGGAGTTTCAATGACAGAAAGATCACGTACTCCAATCATCGACATATGTAATGTACGAGGTATAGGTGTAGCTGTTAACGTCATGACATCTACATTTGTCTTCATTTGTTTAATCCGTTCTTTATGTTTAACTCCAAATCGTTGTTCCTCATCCACAACTAAAAGACCTAGGTCGTGATACTCCACGTCTTTGGATAGAATTCTATGTGTACCTACCACTACATCTACTAGTCCTTTTTTCAACCCACTAATTGTTTCAGTTTGTTGTTTTTTGTTGCGGAAGCGGCTTAGTAGACCAACTTCAATCGGAAAATCTTGAAAACGCTCTAACATAGTCTCATAATGCTGTTGGGCCAATATAGTTGTTGGGCAGAGAAAGGCTACTTGTTTACCTTCCATGACGGCTTTAAATGCTGCTCTAATGGCAACTTCCGTTTTTCCATAACCTACGTCTCCACAAACTAGACGATCCATTGGTCTAGGTTTTTCCATATCCTTTTTCACTTCAATTATAGTACGAAGCTGATCCTCCGTTTCCTCATAAGGAAACGCTGCTTCAAAGGACTGCTGCATATCGCTATCAGGTTCAAATGCATAACCTACTTCTGCTTCCCGTTTTGCATAAAGCTTTATTAGCTCATCCGCAATATCTTGAACTGCTGCTGATACCTTTGTTTTGGTCTTCTTCCAATCTGCTCCGCCCAGCTTATGAAGTTTTGGATCTTTTTCACCAGATGCCACATACTTTTGAATAAGATCTATTTGATCAACAGGAACAAATAATTTGTCCTCTCCACGATAACGAATATGAAGATAATCTTTGTGAACTCCATTAACATGCAATGTTTCGATTCCAATATATTTCCCAATACCATGATGTATATGTACAACGTTATCTCCTGGTTTTATCTCGGAGTAACTTTTTATACGCTCCGCATTCGTTACCTTTTGAGCTCTCGTTTTTTTCTTATGCTTTTGTTTAAACAACTCAGAGTCGGTAATAACAGCTATTCTTTGTAATGGAAGTTCAAAACCAGCTTCTAAATCTCCCTCTATGATAAAAATACCAGGTGACATCATATCATTGGCTGAAGCACCCAGTTGTGAAGGAATCTCATAATCTTCTAACACTTCATGTATTTTTTGGATGCGATCTTTCCCATCCGCTAGTATAAACAAGCGGAACTTTCCTTGCGTAAATCGCTCGATTTCATTCTTCAATAAATGCATTTGTCCATGGAAGTTTTGCATTGGTTTACAAGAGAAGCTAATATTCTTTTTAATCGAAATTCCTGAAAAAGTACGAGAAAATAACGAAAAGTATAGCTTTTCGTTAGAAAACATCTGGATGATTTCTTTTAGATTAAAAGAGGGTTTTACACGGTGTACAGTTTTACCTTCTTCTAATAATGAAAGAATCCAATCATTTTCCTCTCTTTCTAAAGTCTCTGTTACTTCTTGAATTCTTCCAAGCTCATCAAATAAAACGGTTCCATTTTTGTTAAAGTAGTTCCCTAAAAAACTACTAGTCTCTTCCAGCAAGGAAACATATTTCATATATTCTTGCGGTTGTTCGCCTTGCTTTAACAACTCAATATCTTGCTGAATATTTTGGTAGAAGAGATCCCTTACTTCTGGTATTTTAACTTTTTCTAGACTTTCGGCTAATGCCTCTTCTAATTTCTCTGCTAACAGCATTTTTTTCTCTTCAGTTAACACAAATTCTGTAGCGGGTAAAATTCGTATATCTTTTCGTTTTTCCAACGAGCGTTGGTCTTCTGCAGAAAAGGTCCGAATAGAATCCACTTCTGTATCAAATAGTTCTATACGAATAGGATTTTCTAGATAAAGTGGATAAATATCGATTATTCCGCCGCGTAAAGCGAATTCTCCAGGTGCTGTCACCATAGACTGGCGTACATACCCCATATTTACAAGCCTTTGTAAAAAGGAATCTAAACTGATTTCTTCCCCTTCTGCAATCGATATGCTACTAGCTTGCCAATCTTTTTTGGAGGGCATATGTTTTTTTAACCCCGCAATAGGAACGATATAAACACCTTTATCATGTGTTAACATATGATCTATTGCTTCTAGTCTTTGTGCACGAAGTTCTGGACTGGCAACAGATATATCAGCTGCAATTAACTCATCCGCAGGATATAAACGTACATGGTCCTCCCCAATTAGTTTTACTAGATCCTCTGTTAGTTTTTGAGCATGCAAAAGGTTAGGCGTTACGATTAGTATAGCTCCCTGCCTTGTGTTATAAAGCATATTAGTAAAGACAGCTCTAGCACTAGGAGTAAGACCGGTTAGTAACTGTTGGTCTCTACCACTCTCTAATTCTTTTACTAGCTTTTGTATTTGTGTGTCTTCCATCAATAAGTTACTTAAAGGTTCCATCTGTATACCTCCAATCTAAATAGAAAAAGGCTTTGTGCACGAAATTCGTGCCAAAGCATCTACTGTATCCATTTTTTTAACGCATAGTAATTTGGGAATTTTTGAAGGGACTCCTGGCACTCTTCACAAATACACTGCACAGTGTAGTCGCCCTCTGCTCCATTTTTAATGTATATATGTTGATCTTCTTGTGTAAGCTCGTGTTTTTGTAGAAACTGGTCATCTATGTGATCGAATGGCAACTGCCCAATTTCTGTTTCACAATGGCGACATTTATAACGAATTGGCATAGCCATAAAACCTCCTTTTTAGGAAGTATAGGCTTTTTCTTTACTTTTTATGCACCATTGTATGTATTCATTACATCTAGAAATTTTTTCGTTACCCAATCTTCACATGCATTTGCACTATTCTTTACAGCATGTATCATTTCTATTTTTTCATCTTCACTAAAATTTGATAACACATAGTCCGGAACTTTCATACCATTTTTAGGGCGGTCTACACCAATTCGAATGCGGTTGAATTCCTGTGAGCCTAAGTGTTGGATAATTGACTTAATACCATTGTGTCCACCAGCACTACCTTTTTGTCGAAGTCGTAATTTCCCTACCTGTAAGTCTAAATCATCATAAATAACAACTATTTCATCATCATTTACTTCATAGTAATCCATCATTGGTACAATACATTCCCCAGATAGATTCATATACGTTAGTGGTTTTAAAAGCATAACTTTTTCAGTACCAACATGCCCAATACCGTACATCCCATTAAATTTAGACTGTGTAAGTGGTATATCTAATCTCTTAGAAAGTTCATCGATTACATGGAAACCAATATTGTGACGCGTAGCCTCATATTGTTTCCCTGGATTTCCAAGACCAACGATAATTTTCATTCGTTCCATTCCCTTATTACAAGTTTTAATTAATTTTACCATATATAAAACAAAAGAGGTTGCCTAAAGACAACCTCTTTTGTTTTATTATTCTTCTGTTGTTGTTGTTGTTTCTGGCTCTTCCTCAGTATCCTCTGTTTCCTCTTCTACTCGAGGTGCTGATACTGTAACCAATGTATAGTCATCTTCGTTTGTAATTGGATAATCCACTTTTTCTCTAATGTCAGCTACGGTCAATGTATCTCCGATAGCCATTCCAGATACATCTATATCAATACTATCTGGAATGTCTGAAGGTTTCACTGTAACTGTAAGTTCGCGATTTGGCTGTTGAAGCATACCACCTTCAGAAACACCCACGGAAGTTCCAGTAACATTAACTGCAACATTTACTTCTAACTCTTCTTTCATGTTGATCGCTAAAAAGTCTGCATGTATCATTTGTCCTTTTAGAACATTCGTCTGATAGTCACTCAATACAACGTTTACTGATTTACCATCAATGTCTAATTTCATGACACCATTACGACCAACTTCACGAAGTGTTTTTGTAAAGTCCTTTTCACTAACAGCGATAGACTGAGATTCCACTTCATAACCGTATACTATTGCAGGTATAAACCCACTATTTCGAAGTTTTGCATTTTCTTTTTTATCTCGTTTTTGTGTTTTCACTACTGTACTCATAATATTCTTCATCCTCCTGAATTGCGTTCTATAAATATAAATACCCATCTTCAGGAAAGTTCAAACATTTTAGAAATTAATCAAACAATGTACTAACTGACTTTTGTTCGAAAACACGTACAATTGCATCGCCTAGTAATTTAGCAACAGACAATTCTTTAATCTTCGGTGACATTTTATCATCCGATAATTGGATTGAGTTTGTAATAACTAGTTCTTTAATAACTGAGTTATCTATACGTTCAATAGCAGGACCGGATAATACTGGATGCGTACAGCAAGCATAAACTTCTTTCGCTCCACTTTCCATCAATGCTGCTGCTGCAATAGAGATAGTTCCAGCTGTATCAATAATATCGTCTATTAGAATGGCCGTTTTCCCTTCAACATTACCTACGATATTCATAACCTCTGCCACATTCGGACGAGGACGACGTTTATCAATAATAGCAATTGGTGCTTTAAGGCGATCTGCCATCTTACGAGCACGAGTAACACCACCGTGATCAGGAGACACGATTACCAATTCTGCCGGGTCAAAGTTTTTACCTAGGAAGTAGTCAGATAAAATTGGTGCTGCAACTAGATGATCAATTGGAATATTAAAGAATCCTTGGATTTGTGGAGCATGTAAATCAAGTACAATTGCACGAGTTGCACCTGCAGTTGTTAATAGATCTGCTACAAGTTTAGCAGTAATTGGTTCACGAGCACGTGCTTTTCTGTCTTGACGTGCATATCCGTAATATGGAATCACTACACTAATTGTACGAGCTGAAGCACGTTTTAGAGCATCAAGCATTATTAATAGTTCCATAATATGTTCGTTTACAGGACCTGAAGTTGACTGAACAATGAATACATCGCATCCACGAATACTTTCTTCGATATTGATTTGTACTTCACCATCACTAAATCTAGTAACTGTACTTTTACCTAGAGGTACTCCTACTTCTTTTGCGATTTCTTCCGCTAATTCCCTATTGGAATTTAGTGTGAAAATTTTCAACTTCGAATTTGCATATTGTTCTGGCATGATTGTCCTCCTGGATAATGGGTTATTTTATGTTTAGTTTGTTCACATAGCCATCTTTGTTCTCTTGTCGTGCTCTTCCAATTGCAAGTGCTTCACCAGGTACATCCTTTGTAATAGTGGAACCCGCTGCAACATAAGCTTTTTTTCCAATAGTCACTGGTGCTATTAAGTTTGAATTACATCCAACAAATGCATCATCTTCAATTGTTGTGGTAAATTTATTTTTTCCATCATAATTCACTGTAATTGTTCCACAACCCACATTAACATTAGTTCCAATTGACGCGTCACCCATATAACTTAAATGAGATATTTTACTTCCGTTGCCAACTGTTGACTTTTTCACTTCAACAAAGTTACCAATCTTCACGTCATTGCCGACATCTGATTGCGGTCGAATATGAGCAAACGGACCGATAGAGGTATGGTCCCCAACTTCGCTGGATAATACTACTGACGAATGTATTGTCGTTTCATCACCTATAGTACTTGATACTATATGGCTATTCGGACCAACCGTACAGTTCATGCCAATGGTTGTTTTACCTTCAATGATAACTCCAGGTTGAATGACAGTGTCTGGCCCAATTATAGCTTCACTGCTGATATATGTATTTCTAGGATCGATGATTGTAACCCCTTCACGCATATGGTGTTGGGCAATACGTAAACGCATAGTCTCTTCTGCTTGAGATAATGCGATGCGATCATTCACGCCTAATATTTCTTCAAATTCATCTGCCGCATACGCTGAGATGATTTCGTTTTCTTTTTGTAAGATTTCTATGACATCCGGCAAATAGTATTCGCCTTGAGAATTATTATTATTAACTAGCTTTAATGATTTAAATAGTGCTTCATTGTCAAAACAATATGTTCCCGAGTTAATCTCACGTACAAGTTGTTCCTCTGCTGTAGCATCTTTTTGCTCTACAATACTTTGAACATTCCCATCTACAGAACGAATAACTCTACCGTAACCTGTGGGATTTTCTGCAATAGCTGTTAAAATTGTTGCTTTTGCTCCTGTAGATTTATGATGCTCCAACAAATCACTCATTGTTTTTGCTGTAATTAGTGGTGTATCACCACAAATAACAATAGTTGTTCCAGATAAGTTCTTTAACACTTCTTCTGCCTGTAAGACTGCATGAGCAGTTCCTAACTGTTCTTCTTGTAAAGCATATTCACTTCTTTCGCCTAATCGACGTTGTACTTCTTCTGCTCCGTGCCCTACGATTGTGACGATTTTTTTTACACCAAGTAGTTCCATGTTTGTTACTACATGTTCTACCATTGGCTTCCCACATACAGGATGTAATACTTTATATAAACTAGACTTCATACGTGTACCTTTACCAGCTGCTAATACAACCGCATAAGTATTTGTCATTTTTCAAGTTCCCTCCAGTGGGCTAATTTACTCTTTTGACTATAGCCGAAATGAAGCAAGATTTCAAGGAAATATCTCTTGACAAATACATGACAAAACAAGTAATATATTTGAATTTCTTAAAGAATCTACTAATCTATACTAGTTTTGCTAATGTTTGAGAAATCGACATAAAAAAACCATCTCTCAGAGAAATGGTTTTATTTGCCCTTATACAGTTGGCTCTCCAACTTTTTCTTCTACTTCATTACTTAAATGATAGGCATAAAGAATAGCATCTTGAATTTTTGTACGTGTTCCTACGTTAATAGGGTGAGCAATATCTCTAAACTCACCTTCTGTTGTCCTTTTGCTTGGCATTGCTACAAACAAACCATTATTTCCATCTATTACACGAATATCATGGACAACGAACTCATTGTCCAGTGTAATGGAAGCGATAGCCCTCATACGACCATCAGTAGTCACTTTTCGTAATCTTACGTCTGTTACTTCCATTCTCTCACCACCCTTTTTCAAAGTTGCAAATATCTCTTTCATTTGTTATTCCACAAAAACTTCTGAATTCCTTCTTTTTACAAGAAATATTTTAAATATTTTAAATTATTAATTCTAAAACGATACAAATGGAGATTATAATCAAACCAGTAAGAAAAATCCAGAAGTAAAAAAAGCATTAAGGAAAGAATCCACCTGAACGGAATAACAGTCATCTAATTGTTCATTCTTACAAGTCCCTTAAAACGAAAGACACCTGCTCCTTTAGAACGAAACCAGTTTTTCCCCTTTTTCGAGGTACTTTAGACAACCATTTCGAAATAGAACTTAGGGATGCTAGTTGGATGCGACTGTCGTCACAACCAACTAGCATCCCTTTTTCAGTAATATTATGGTGTTTTCCTATATCAAAAAAGGCGTTTCCGAGGAAACACCTTTCATCTGCTTTTATACTACTGCAATTACTTCTATTTCTACCTTTACGTCTTTTGGTAGTCTCGCAACTTCTACCGCAGATCGTGCAGGCTTGTGACCGTTAAAATGCTTCTCATAAGCTTCGTTAAATTCCGCAAAATCATTCATGTCTTTTAAAAAGACAAGGGTCTTTACTACTTGAGACAAGGAAGAGCCTGCTTCTGTTAAAACTGCCTCTAAATTAGCAAATACTTGAGCTGTTTGCTCTGTAATAGAGCCCTCTACCACTTCTCCTGCAGATGTTAACGGAATTTGACCTGAACTGTAAAACATGCCATTCACAACCATCCCTTGTACATATGGACCGATCGCTGCAGGTGCATTAGTTGTTGATACTGCTTTCATTTAATTTGCCACCTTTCTCAAAGTAATTTCCTTGTGTTAAAGCAATTGTTCCATCTTTTTCATTTACCTCGTGAAGCTTTACTAGAGATAAATAATCATCAACTAATTGTTCCCCTTGATGCTCTGCCTCTACTAGTACAGCTATACCAGCTAACTCACAATTGAATTCTTCTAGCAAGCTCTTCATGCCATTAATCGTTCCTCCGACTTTCATGAAGTCATCCGTGATTAAGACACGTCGCCCTTTTTCCATACTTCTTTTAGAAAGAACCATTGTTTGAATACGTCGTGCTGAGCCAGACACATAATTAATACTTACCGTTGGACCCTCTGTTACTTTACTATCTCTTCGTACAATGACTACAGGTACATTTAAATGTCTTGCTATAGCATGTGCAATTGGAATACCTTTAGTAGCTACCGTCATGATGGCATCAATTTTCGAATTCGCAAATGCAGATGCGAATACTTTACCGATCTTATTCATAAGTGATGGGTTTCCTAACAGGTCCGTCATATATAAATAACCACCCGGTAACAACCGATCCACTTTAGAAAGTTGTGTCATCAAATCTTCTGCTATTTCTAGTACATCTTCTTCTGCTACTGTTGGGATAAACTTGACTCCACCTGCCGCTCCAGGAACAGTGACAAGCAAGCCTCTACCTCTCGCTTCAAATGTTTCTTTTACAATGGTTAAATCTTCACTTATAGAAGACTTAGCAGATTGATATAAATTAGCAAAGAATGTCAAAGGGATTAATTTATGTGGATGCTCCATAAGATATTGAGTCATATCTACAAGCCGTTCACTTCTTTTCCATTTCATACTATCACCTCCAAAGACGAATGTTTTATAGAAAACTTAACACAAACATCCGGTTTTAAGCAAGTGGTTCCCGATCTCCCATTAATCGAACTGCATATACTTCATCGCAAAATCCGCGAAGACCATTATATATTCTCTGGACTCTTGTCTCATGATCTACTATTCCAAATACAGTTGGACCACTTCCACTCATTAATACAGCGTCCGCTCCAAATCTTTTCATTTGCTCTTTTAAAACAGCAACCTCTGGATATAGCTTGAGTGTTACATCCTCCAATACATTTCCGACGGAAGCGCACATTAGATCAAAGTCTTTTTGATGAATAGATTCTATCATTTTAGTAGTATTCGGATGTTTTATTTCATTTACTTTTAAATTACCGTAAATATCTGCAGTAGATACCCCTAGCGTCGGCTTAGCAAGAATGATCCAGCAATTAGCAGGCGAAGGAAGTTCTTGTATTCGCTCTCCTCTTCCGGTAGCTAAAGCAGTACCTCCATACACACAAAACGGCACATCTGAACCTATTTTGGTGCCAATTTGAGCAAGCTCGTCCAGGGAAAGACCTAATTCCCAAATAATATTGAGCCCTTTTAAAGTGGCAGCTGCATCACTACTACCACCCGCTAGACCAGCGGCTACAGGTATATTCTTTTCGATTGTTATAGAAACTCCCTTTTTCACTCGATAGGTTTCTTTTAGAATCTTTGCAGCTTGATATGCTAGATTCCGATGATCGTTTGGAACAAAGCGATCTACTGATAATATATGTATTGCTCCATCTTCTCTTACCTCTAGTCCTATACGGTCTGCTAAATCCACAGTAGTCATTATCATTTCAACTTCATGGTAACCATCTGGACGCTTATGTAATACATCTAATGTTAAGTTTATTTTAGCAGGTGCTTTTACGTAATACATTCCATCTGCTCCTTCCCCCAAATATGTTGTCCCCTATTTTAACACAGTGTATAAGGAATACGGAAGTGAGATTAAGCTTCTCTTCTTTGATAAAACCTAGGGAAGGAGCAGAAGGGAAGTGAAGCTTATTTATAATCTATGAGATTACTTACTTCTTCTATCAATGTGGATTCCACAATAGACATTTAAAAGGGTAAGCACATTAGATCTAACCCTCTTAAATGTGCTTATACATTAAAAGAAAAGACGGATTGCTCCGCCTTTTCTTTTTGCTAGTTGCTCTTTAGTTTCTTCTCGTGCGCATTTTTACGTTAATTTCGGTAAATGATTATTTACTTTGGTGATCTTGCTTGCTGTTCAGCCATTTCAATTGCTCGTTTTACCATATTACCTGCATCACGTGATTTAATTCCTCCCCAGCCCTCGGTTTTGACTACATCATAAAATCCAAGATCTTTGGCTATCTCTTCTTTTAATTCTTTAGACATTATCCCTTTTCTAGACATAGGTGAATCCTCCTTTGGAACAACTAGCTTTTTTAGTATGTCCACAAATCAAAAGAAAACCCCTTTTCTATTTAATAAAATAGAAAAGGGGTTTTTAAAATTATAAAAAAATAAAAGTTCTAAATATCATTTTACAACTATTAAATTATTTGCTTCGTCAAAAATAGTGATTTCTACTGCTTCAGTCAAAACATCTGCATAACTATAAGATACACGTTCAAAAGAGTTTTCATCTTGATCTAAATCGATAACAAATACTGCATGATATGTCTCTCTAAGTACACCTGCACGCTCAATTGTTTTCTTACGTCCTCCGTTTGCTTTTAATTGCAAACGTTTGCCTAAATGATGATCTAATGACTTCTTAATATCAGCTAAAGTTTTTGTCATTTCGCATACACCTCACTAATACCTATCTTATCACCTATTTATATTTTTGTCAAACAAAATATTTTAACAATCATTATGCATACTTGTCAACGTTTTTATTTGTTTGAGGTACTCATTTTTTTTATAAATATTACTTATTTTGTAACAAGTAGCATTAATGAAATTCTGCATATAGTTCATTGGATAATTTCCCGAACTCTTCAATGCTTAAAGTTTCTCCACGTCTCGTTGGATCCACCCCTACTTTTTCTAGCGCTTGGATGATTAAATCCTTCTTAGCTTTCCCATTAGGAAGGGATGATTGTAGATTGTTAATAATCGTTTTTCTTCGTTGAACAAAAGAACCACGAGAAACTTTAAATAAAAACTCTTCATCAATGACTTGAACCGGTGGCGCTTCACGTCGAGTAAGTTTTATAACCGCTGAGTCAACATTTGGTTGTGGCATAAACACTGCTTTTGGAACAATCATTGCAATTTCTGTTTGCATATAGTACTGAATAGCAATAGATAGTGATCCGTATGCTTTCGTTCCCGGAGAAGCCGTGATTCGATCAGCTACTTCCTTTTGCATCATGACCACCAACCCACGGATAGGGAGACGATCCATTAACAGTTTCAATAATATTGGCGTTGTAACGTAGTAAGGTAAATTGGCAACCACCATAACGTCTTTGTAATCTTGAAGCTGTTCTTCAAAGATTTGTTTCACATCTACTTCTAAAATATCTGCATGAATAACATCTACGTTGTCATATGGAGATAAAGTATCTGCTAAAACTGGTAGCAGCCTTTGGTCGATTTCAAATGCAACCACTTTTCCTGCTGCTCTTGCTAGATGCTCGGTTAATGCTCCAATTCCAGGCCCAATTTCAATTGCTGCGGAATCCTTCGTAAGATCTGCATGACTGACAATATTACGTAATATATTTGGATCTATTAAAAAGTTTTGCCCTAAGCTTTTTTTGAATGAGAAACCATATTTTTTTAATATCTCTTGTGTCCGTATTGGTGTAGCTATATCTTTTTGCATATTTTATTTTTCCTCCATATTGAGTTGTGCTATCGCTTCTTCCACTTGCTGTTGGCTAATCTGAAAAATAGATAGTCGTTTCTGTAGCTGTTTTCCATTAGTGTAGCCTATTTTCAATAGTTCACCCAATCTTGTTCTTCTTTCCTTCGAATGGGGATGACCTATTAGTTGTCCGTCTATTAAAATAGACAACGGGATTTCTAAAAACGTTTCTGTGTCTGATTTTGGGGTATAAACATTAGAAAGAGCAGTACGAATATCTTCATCTTTCGCGTGTTCAATCCCTAAACCCTTGCCGTTTTTCGCAATCGTTTTTTCCTTGGATAAAAATGCATGTTTTACACCCGGAACCTGTTCTTCGATAATAGCACGAATACGTCTTCCTGGATAATCAGGATCAGTAAAGACAATGACGCCACGTTTATCTTGAGCATGACTTATTTTCATAAGCGTTTCTTTAGAAATGGCTGAACCATTCGTTTCAATAGTATCTGCCTCTACAGCACGTTTTATGGCAGTTGTATCATCTTTTCCTTCTACAACTATTATTTCTTTTATTTGCAACCGGTTTTCCTCTTTTCTTTCTTTTTGCTATAGCTATCATAACGCAAAAAAGCTCTCCCAATCAATGAAAGGGAAAGCTATAACGATTAGTTTAAAACTTTTACACGTACTTTTTTACGACCGAAGTCATATGCCTGTGATTTAGAAGCCATGAAAAGGTCAATCTTATTCCCTTTGATAGCTCCCCCAGTATCCCCAGCTACCGCATGACCATAGCCCTCTACCCATACTTTTGAACCCAGTGGAATAACACTAGGGTCTACGGCAATAACCTTCAAATTAGGATTAGTCTTCAAATTCATCCCTGTCGCAGTTACGCCAGAACATCCATTACAATAAGCAGTATATGCCGTCGCAGTTACATAAAACTCTTTCCCTCCAGATGGAGCTGCCGCTGAGTTTGTTCCACGCGAAACACTAGCAGTCATTACTTTCGTTCCAACTGCCACTACTTTTTTAGTGGGTTCTTTAATTATCTTCTCACTCATCATATTACGAGAAATCTCTTTACCATTTTCTTTCACTACTTCATAAGTCCGTGAAACCGTTCCATTTACACCTTGTTGTACTACTTTTTCTTTCCCTTTTAGTAGCGAGTCTTCTTTTTTCGTTTCTACAGCAAAGTTTGTTGCTTCCTCAACTACATCGGTGACCTTTTCTACTCGCACTACTTGTATTATAGAATTAGGAACTATTGATTCATCCATTTTCTGTTCTACTCGGTCGAATTCACTCAATTGAATGTTTTGTTGTTTTAAAAAGTCAGCGACCGTAGTCGAAGTGGACCGTACCTTCTTCTCTTCACCACCATCTAAAAGCGTTATTTCAAATGCTTTTTCAATAGCAATATTGTTATCAGGTCCAACCTCTGCATCTGCAGCAGGTGTTATTGCATCATGTTCAGTAACTGCAACATTAGCCTTCGCGAGTATTTCTGAAACTAAATCTTCAGTAGTTGTAAGAGTTTGAATTTCTCCGTCTACTGATATTTTTATCTGTCTTGCCTGCTCCCACTCAATCGATAAATTATTTTCGATTGAAGTGTTCACTGAGGGATGTAAAAAGTCTTCATTGGCTACTACTATTTTGTGATCCTTTAATAATTCACCAACTGTATTTGCATGCGTTAATATTTCTTGTTGTTTGCCATCAACTGTTAAAGCAACAGTTTTCTTTGTTCCTTCGAATAAAACGAAAGAAATCACTGCAAGAAACAATAGTAAAGATACTATACTTACTAAGGTTTGCTTGCTCCTCAATGAATTAAAGAACAGATTTTTCATGGGATTATGTAACATGAAAAACGCCTCCTTGTTCACTGAAGTGATTATATAGAGTCCCAAAGAGCTTGTCAACCGATTAGGTTAACTTGTTAATTAAAAGGTATAAATTATACACCTCTTAATTAACGCTTTTTTACTTTGCTAAATTAAAGAACCTTTCTGCATTTTTGGTGGTTGCTTCAGCGACCTCTTCAATTGAAATTCCTTTTAACCGCGCTATTTCCTCGGCAACAAGTGGTACAAGTGCGGGTTCATTTCTTTTTCCTCGATGTGGATGCGGAGCTAGATATGGCGCATCTGTTTCGATCAACAAATACTCCAGTGGAATTTCTGCTGCAACCTCTTTAGGTTTCTTTGCATTTTTAAACGTTACAGGCCCTCCAAGTGATATCATAAAATTCATATCTATACATTGCTTTGCTGTTTCAACACTTCCCCCAAAACAATGCATGATACCTCCTGTAAGATACGCTTCTTCTTCTTGTAAAATACGAATCACATCTTCTGTTGCGTCGCGATTATGAATAATAATTGGTAATTTTACTTTTTGAGCCAACCTTATTTGTTTCCGAAATACCTCTTGTTGAATATCTTTAGGAGATTTATCCCAATGATAATCCAGTCCCATTTCCCCTATGCCTACAACCTTTTCATGTGCCGCAAGTTCTTCAATCCATCTTAAATCTTCTTCTGTACAATCAATCGCATCGACAGGATGCCATCCAACTACAGCATAGATAAAAGAATATTCTTCCACTAACTTCATAGCTCTTTCAATTGTGATACGATCGAACCCAATAACGACCATTTTTTTTACATTAGCTTCCAAAGCACGATCAATCACTTCCTGTAAATCTTCTTCATACTGATCTGCATTTAAATGTACATGTGTATCGATAAACATATGAACTACTCCCTGCCTTTTATAGGTTAAATTACACTCTTTTTAATACTATTTTAGTAATACTTTCTTCAAATTTTCCTTTGCTCTAATAAGGGTTGCAGTAATATGCAATGTATAAATTAGTATTCCAAAATATTATATGAATAAAAATAGACCTGTCTAAAAATGACAGGTCTATTTAGAAATTTATTTCACTTGAGCGCCATTTTCAAGATTTTCATCTACTGTAGCTAAAGTCAGATAACCATTTTTTTCACCAGCAAGAATCATTCCTTGAGATAACTCTCCTCTTAACTTCACTGGTTTGAGATTTGCTACTACGATTACTTTTTTACCAATAACCTCATCCGGTTTAAAATGCTGTGCAATACCTGAAATTACTTGACGCTTTTCATACCCCATATCTAATTGCAACTTTAATAATTTATCAGCTTTAGGCACTGCTTCACAAGATAATACTGTTGCAACGCGTAAGTCTACTTTAAAAAAGTCATCAATTGTTATTTCTTCTACCTGAGGTTCCTCTTCTTTTTCTTCTTCCTGAGGAGTTTGAACCGAACCTAGCATTTGTTCACGAATATAAGCTACTTCAACTTCAACATCTAGTCTCGGGAAAATAGGAACCCCTGTTTTTATAACTGTTATACCGTCATTAATAACATTAAATGATCCTAAATTGTCCCATTTTAAATAATCCTCAGTAAAACCAAGTTGCTCTGCAATTTGTTTTGGACTATTGGTCATAAATGGTTGAGCTAGTGTTGCAATTTGACGAAGACTTTCTGCCAAATGAGTCATAACAGATGCTAATTGTCCTCGAGTAGTTTCATCTTTTGCAAGTACCCAAGGTTGAGTTTCATCAATATACTTATTAGTGCGGGAAACTAAAGCCCATAAATCTCCAAGTACTAAGCTAAACTGCATATTCTCCATATTTTCCTGATATTTATCGATTGTGCTTTTGGCAAAGTTCTGGAGAGTTGCATCAAACTCGGTTGTTTCACTTAGATTTACTGGAATTTTACCATCAAAGTATTTATTGATCATCGAAACGGTTCTATTCAACAAATTTCCTAAGTCATTTGCAAGGTCAAAGTTTGTTCTCTCTACGAAAGACTCTGGAGAAAATACCCCATCTTGACCAAAAGGAAGTTCGCGCAATAGGAAATAGCGTGTTGCATCTAATCCATAACGTTCCACTAACACTTCTGGATAAACGACATTTCCTTTGGATTTAGACATTTTACCGTCTTTCATCATGATAAATCCATGAGCAAAAATCTTTTTAGGTAGCGGTAAATCTAAAGCCATTAGGAATATTGGCCAATAGATTGTGTGGAAACGGACAATGTCTTTACCTACTACATGAACATCCGCAGGCCAGAACTTTTGGAATAAGGAATCATCATCTGATAGATAACCTAATGAAGTAATATAATTAGTTAAAGCATCTACCCACACATAGATTACATGTCTTGGATCGCTAGGCACTTTTATACCCCAATCGAAGGATGTTCTTGATACCGATAAATCTTCTAAACCTGGTTTAATGAAGTTATTGATCATTTCATTTTTTCTAGATTCTGGCTCTATAAAATCTACATTTTCCTCATAATACTTCAACAAACGGTCAGCATACTTTTTCATATTAAAGAAGTATGATTCTTCCTTTACTTTTTGTACTGGACGACCGCAATCTGGACAGTTTCCTTCTACTAACTGAGTCTCAGTGAAAAAGGACTCACAAGGTGTACAATACCATCCTTCATATTCTCCCTTGTAAATATCTCCATTATCCAAGAACTTCTGGAATATTTTTTCCACTACTTTTGTATGGCGTTCTTCCGTTGTTTGGATAAAATCATCATAGGAAATATCCATTAAAGCCCAAACCTTTTTTGCAGCCTCTGCAATTTCATTTACATAAATTTGAGGTTCTTTTCCCGCTTCTTGAGCTTTTTCTTGGATTTTTTGACCGTGCTCATCCATTCCGGTTAAGAAACGAACTTCATACCCTCTAAGTCTTTTATATCTTGCCATCGCATCGGAAGCAACGGTTGTATATGCGGTGCCAATATGAAATTTTCCACTCGGATAATAAATCGGCGTTGTTAAATAGAATGTTTTCTGTTGATCTTTCAATGTAAAGATGCCTCCAATGTTGATTCTCTTTATTCTTTATTCTATCTAAATGAAGAGTTTGTTTCAATCAATTCATTTATACAGTCTTGTCGAACGAAAATTATAAAATAATTAATTTCAAAAAAATAGATAATATATCAAAATAATTCCTATTTACATAATAAATAATCATTTTTTTAACAAAAAATCGACTTATTATCAAATTTATATCGTTACTCTCTCTTTCGCTAAAGCATTAATTATTGACGGAAATGGGAGTACTTGGTATGATATATTACATAAAAGAGGTTTATGTCGAATCTTGGCGAAAAATATGCACTCTTGAGAGGAGAATAATTTTCATATGAAATCTACAGGTATTGTACGTAAGGTTGATGAATTAGGTCGTGTAGTTATTCCAATTGAATTACGTCGCACGCTTGGTATTGCTGAAAAAGACGCATTAGAGATTTACGTAGATGATGATAAAATCATTCTAAAAAAATATATGCCAAATATGACTTGTGCTGTAACTGGTGAAGTATCAGATGACAACCTACGTCTAGTTGGTGGAAAACTGATTTTAAGCCCAGAAGGTGCAGAATTACTAATTAAAGAGATTCAAAATAACATTAAGTAATTTTGAAATTCCAATAGTTACATATAATTTTTGTAAAAACCGCAAACTTAACTAAGTTTGCGGTTTTTTTATAATTAAATAGAATAAAGAGTAGATCCTATGATCTTATTCCTCCACAAAACTCTTCTCAGAAGAACGTCGGGGCTCACCTAGGCATACAATTTTCTATTCTACATGGTAGTTTTGATATACTTCTCGTTTAGACAGTCCTCTTTGAATCGCAACTTCTTTAATAGCTTCTTTTGAAGTACATTGTTTCTCTGCTATTAAGCGACCCACATGCTCTTCTAAGGTTAGTTCTGACCACCATTGTGCTTCATCACTTGTTTCTGAAACCTCTTCGTTCCCTTCTAAAACAATACAGAATTCTCCACGTATCTCTGCCTGCTCCACCCACTCAACAGCCTCGTCAATTGTACCTCTTAAAAACTCTTCAAACTTCTTTGTTAGCTCGCGTGCTAATACAATTTTGCGAGTTCCTTCCATTATAGATTGCATATCTCGTAATGATTCTTTTAAACGGTGTGGTGACTCATATAAAATCACGGATTCCTGTCTTTTTTGCAACTTTTCAATTTCTGCTTTTCTTTCTTTTTTATTGCGACTTAAAAAGCCATAAAAGAAAAAGGGTTGTGTCGAAAGTCCGGATGCTATAAGTGCACTTAATGCAGCGTTTGCACCCGGGATTGGTACAACCGCAAAACCTTCTTGAACTGCTTTAGCAACAATATCTGCTCCAGGATCAGAAATACAAGGAAGACCCGCATCGCTAACCAATGCTATGCTTTTACCTTCTCTTAATAATTCTAATAATTTTTCTCCACCAACTTGTAAGTTATGATCATGATAACTTAGCAGTGGTGTAGAAATTTCAAAGTAGTTACACAGTTTCTTGGTATTTCTTGTATCCTCTGCTGCAATAATATCTACCTCTTTTAATATGCGAATAGCCCTCATCGTCATATCTTCTAAGTTACCAATGGGTGTTGCAACTAAATACAAGCAGCTGCCCTGTTCATGTTCCGTCGATTTCTGAGATTTAATCATTTACTTGCCCCCATATATGTTATTTTTTGTTTTCTCGTCAGCTGCTTAAATGCATATTCAGCTTGCATAGCCTCTTGCTTAGTTTCATACAATTCACTGTATATACAAGTGACTGGCCGTTTGGCTCGAGTATATTTTGCTCCCTTGCCTTCATTATGTACCTTCACTCTTTTCGCTAGGTCATTTGTATAACCGGCATAATAAGATCCATCTTTGCATTCCAAGACGTAAAAAGTATGCTGTTTTTCACTCTTTTCCATACAGCATCTCTTTAACTTCTTGCGTGTATTTACCATCGTCTCCATACACGTATAGAGGCGCTAGTATTTTCAAATCAGGTTTTCCATCCTTTATACCTTCTATTAACAACGTATTAGCTTCTTTTCCTTCTTTTGGATAGACGAAGCGGATTCGCTTTGGTTCTAAACGATTCGCTCTCATTGCGGTGACGATATCTAAAAGTCTCCCGGGACGATGAACAAAAGCAGCTTTTCCACCTTGTTTTAATAATTCACTAGCAGATTGAACCGCTTCATCTAGAGTAAGGTGAATTTCATGTCGGGCAATTGCTAAATGCTCTTTTAAGTTTTTCTCACTTGCCTCATGAGCTGGAAAATAAGGTGGATTACAAGTAACAACATCAAACTTTTCTGAACCAAGCTCTCTCGCAATCCCTTTAACGTCTGCTTCCACAATAGTAATCTGGTTGGTCAGATTATTAAATTGAACACTTCTCGTAGCCATATCTGCTAATCTTTCTTGTAATTCCACTCCAATAATTTCTACATTTGTTCGCGCGCTTAAAAATAATGGAATAGCTCCATTTCCTGAACAAATATCAATGATTTTACCTCTTTTCATCGGTACATATGCAAACCTTGCTAGCAACACTGCATCTAAAGAAAAAGAGAAGACAGAAGGACTTTGAATAATACGTAAATCTTCTGCCAACAAATAATCTAGTCGTTCGTCATCCTTTAACCATTGTTCCATATTTATTACCCCCAAGCAAAACAAAAGACTGACACCCACTTATGGAGTGGCATCAGTCAATTGTTTAGATGTTTTGTTTGTTTAAAAATGAAAGACAAAATAGACAATCTTCTTCTTTACGAGAACTCCCAAAATGAACGTGACACACATGGTAGCCTTCTTGGTATAGTCGAGCTAGATTATCATGGCCCTCTCCTACATCAAGTTTATGCAATTTCTCGTCTCGTAATTTCTCAATCATTGCTTCTTTTTCATGTATTTCATCGAGTCGTTGTCTTAAATGATTATTCTCTTGTTGTAGCGCTTCACGTTCTTCAACCATTATCGCCACAAATTCTTTTAAAGCGCGAAATTGCAGCTGCGTGGACTCTAATTGTTTTTCAAAATCTATAATTGTATCAAAAAAATTGCGGTCCATCACACATTCACCTCATTGCCCCGACCATTGCACTTGATTTGTCGCATGGTTTGTAATTTCTTCTAACGTATAATCTAGAACACGTTGTGGATCAGGTAACTCTATACGTAAAACTCGCTCTAAAATATTCATACTTACTACTCGACCTAAGCCATCAGGAGTTTCAACTTTATCTCCAATATCCGGCATCTGTTCTCTAGCAGTTTCATATTCATCGTTCTCGTACTTTAAGCAACACATCAGACGTCCACATAATCCAGAGATCTTAGATGGATTAAGTGATAAGTTTTGATCTTTTGCCATTTTTATAGAAACCGGCTCGAAATCACCTAAAAATGTTGAACAGCAAAGCATTCGGCCACAAGGACCTATGCCACCTAACATTTTCGCTTCATCACGAACTCCAATTTGTCTAAGCTCAATACGAGTTCTAAATACGGATGCTAAATCTTTAACCAAATCTCGGAAGTCTACGCGACCTTCTGCGGTAAAATAAAAAATAATCTTATTTCGGTCGAATGTATACTCAACATCTACCAACTTCATTTCTAGGTTTCTTTCGATAATCTTTTCCGTCCCTAGTGCAAGGGCTTGGGCTGACTCTAATCTATTTTCTTCTACTTGGATGCGATCTTTATCAGTAGAAGGCCTAACTACTTGTTTTAGAGGAAGCACAACGTCATGTTCCTCAACTTGCTTAATCGGAACTACAACTTTACCATACTCTACTCCTCTAGCTGTTTCGACGATTACATAATCATCTTTCACTAAAGCAAATTCTACTGGATCAAAATAATATATTTTACCCGCTTTTTTAAAACGGACTCCTACAACATTATACAAAAGTAAATCCCTCCTGCAGGTTAAGCATTAACTGCTCCATCATCAGTGTCCGGTTCATATTTTTATGCAAGTTTTGTTTTGCATGTAAAATCATTTCTAATTGCTTTGATAATTGCTCATACGTTGTTTGTAGAGCAATTTGTTTCCAATAAGAAATCATATCTGGAAAAGTACAATCTGCGATGGGACTTGCTTTTATAGCTACTATATCACGATATGCAAATAGTAGTAAATCTAACGCTTGTTCAGCCTGCTCTTTCTCTTTGAGCAAAGGTCCAAAATCTTCGTGAATACACATCAATGCATCCTGAACACTTCTTCCATTCGCTTCAACCAATTTTAACACTGATTTCCTTACAAGTCCAAACTGCTCATCTTTCGCCAAGTTAATTGCTTCTTCTACTTGATTCGTCATTTTAGAAACTGTAGACGCCATGGAGTCAGTGATTCCCTCTTGTATTAACTTCTGTTTTAAGATAGCAGTTGGCATTGGAGATAAACTTAAATGCTGACATCTTGATCGAATAGTTGGAAGTAATGCATGCATTTTATCTGTTAATAGAATCGCCGTTATCTCGCTTTGAGGTTCCTCTAAAAACTTTAATAATGTGTTTGCAGCACTTGCATTTAGTTGATCTGCATGATGTATTACATATATTTTTCTTTGCTTTTCAATAGTTGTTTTACTTAGAGCATGAACCAGTTCATCTACTTGTCCTTTTTTTATAAACTGACCATCCGGTTCTAGTTGCATATAGTTAAGGTGATTGAAGGATTTTAATCTTTTACATGATCGACATGTTTCACATGGAACATTATTTACGGGACTTTCACAAAAAAGAAGCTGAACGAAAAATTGCATTACTTTCACTTTCCCAGTTCCCTTAGCCCCTTCTAGAATATAGGCATGTCCGATTCGATTTTTAGAGACAATTGTTTGAATTTGTTTAACTACGGTAGGTTGTAATCTGTCTACATCCTCTATCGACCAGTTTTCCATAACTTTCACCTCTTTCTATAGAAAAGAAAAATTATTTATGTAAGAAACAACCTGTTCTTCTGCAGCAATCTTCGTGTAAGCATATACTTTCTTGTGAAAAATCCCGCGTTTCGCAGTAAGCGAAAACACGGGAAACTTACGTGTATAAATTGATCAGTAATCCTTTTATCTCCCCAATTTTATCCAACAAATCTATTGAACTTTTTTCTTGGTTTAAGATTTCTTCTGCCAATTCCACTAATTTTTCGTCGATTGTTTCTACAAGTTTCAATTTTCTACCTTCACCGAAACGATTCCATGTATGGGACTGCTTTAACCCCATTCCAAAATCTACGGCTTCGTGTAAAAATTTTCGGATAAGCATTTTAAATTTGGCCATATCACGTAGGTTGCGGGAACGTGCGAGACGATCTCCAGCTGTGGAAATGTCTCCTAGTAGCCTTGTCATCGTATCTGTCTGCATGCGTTGTTCTTGTTTTATAACCATTTGGCCAAATTTTACTGACTGATTTCCATTCTGTATAGCGTCTTTTCGTATATTATCTATGCCGACACGCATATCTTGGTTAATCTTCACTGTTTACTACTCCTTCCTTCATTATTAAAAATGATGGAATTGTTCAATTGGGAGTACGAATACTGTAGCCCCTCCAACCTCAACCTCAACAGGATAAGGAATATACGAATCTGCATTTCCTCCCATTGGAGATACAGGTGCTACCATCTGCTCTCTAGCTCTACAATTATCTCTTATAAGCTCTAAAGCTGAAGCAACTAGAGAATCATCGGTACCGATTAGAAATGTAGTATTCCCAGACCTTAAGAAACCACCTGTACTTGCCAGTTTTGTTGCTCTAAACTTTGCCTTTGTTAATGCATTAGACAACCGATTACTATCCTGATCTTGAACTACCGCTACTATCAATTTCATCGATACTCACCCCTATTAATATTTTTTCTTTATTATACCACGAATTATCTAATTATTTCTAACTCACGTTTGATGATTACATATGTTTCGTCTAAAACGTTCTCAATTGTCTGAGAGGCATCAATTACTTGTATACGTTCCGGGTATTTTTCAACTAATGACAAATAACCTGCTCGTACTTTTTGATGGAATGCTAAATTTTCTACATCTAATCGATTTTTTTCTCGTTCCTTATGAGCATTTATTCTAGCTAGTCCTACTGCTGGATCAATATCAAATAGCAATGTTTTTTCTGGCATCGTGTCTCCGATAGCAAACTTATTAATAGCCCATATCTCTTCTACGCCAATACCACGAGCAAACCCTTGATATGCCAAGGAACTATCAATAAATCGATCACAAATCACAATTTTCCCAGCTGCTAACGCAGGAAGAACCTTCTCTACTAAATGTTGTCTCCTAGCCGCAGCATATAATAGTGCTTCTGTGCGGCTTTCCATCATTGTATGCTCATTATTCAAGATTATGTCCCGAATCTTTTCGGAAATCATAATACCACCAGGCTCCCGAGTCATTACTACCTCGTAGCCTTCATCTATTAGTCGTTCACCCAATAAATTCATAACAGTTGTTTTTCCTGCACCTTCTGGACCTTCACTTGTTATAAAATACCCTTTTTTTTGCACAGTTACTCCTCCACAACATATATTAACTTTTCCTCTAATTGATGTTCCCCTTGAAATGAAGCACCTTTTTCAATCCATACCTCTAATTCCGTTAGAATGGGAACAGTAATTTTTTCCCCTGGTAGAAGTAGTGGAATCCCAGGGGGGTAGGGAACAATCATCCCCTTGGCTATCCTACCGATTGACCTTGCATAAGGAATCCATTCTCCTTGCTTCTCATTGACTAGTTCTAAATGCATCTGTAAGGTAGAAATATTTTTTTGTTGCATGTAAAGTGTGCTACTCGTATACTCTGGAGTCTCTTTTTTTAAGTCCTCTACAGCATATTTCATTCGTTTTCTAATCTCTGCAAACGGAAATTCATGTTCCACCTTTAGTAAAGGGAGAATGAGTAAGACTTGATATATATCAGCAAGCTCAACATATATATTTTGTTTTTCAAAAGCTTGCTGCACTTGAAACCCAGAATATTTTTCGACGCGTATTAACAGTTTTAAAGGATCGTCTACTTGGACTACCTCTATTAATGGAATAGTTTCTAATGCATCTATAAACACTTCTCTTCTATCCAACAACTGTTTATAATCCATCGGGCTATATCTTTCCACATAACTTCTTGCATCATCAAGAGAGGCTAAGATTAAATAGGAAGGACTACTGGATTGTAACATTCTTAAGTATTTATTAACTCTCTTACTTTCAATCAAGTGAGAGCGAATATGTATATATGAACCCATTGTTAGCGAAGGTAGCGTTTTATGTGCTGATTGGACAACCACATCAGCTCCA
The DNA here is from genome assembly GCF_900115805.1 of Psychrobacillus psychrotolerans. Taxonomy (GTDB): domain Bacteria; phylum Bacillota; class Bacilli; order Bacillales_A; family Planococcaceae; genus Psychrobacillus; species Psychrobacillus psychrotolerans. The sequence goes on along the minus strand of NZ_FOXU01000013.1, from coordinate 1,049 downwards.
TATAACAAAGCTGACTTTGGAAACTCTTTATGTGACTGGAAATGTGCGCCATGTGCCTCATCTACTAGCACAGGCATTTCCAGACTATGACATAGGTTAATGATCTCCTCTAAGTCCCGAGAACAAACTCCATAATAGTTTGGATAGGTTAGGACAACTGCTTTAGCAAAAGGATACTGTTGAATTGCTTCTTCAATTACCTCTAATGGTACATATGATGCCGTCTTACTATGTTCATCCCATATAGGTGATACATAAATTGGCTCTGCGCCCACCAGTTCAATTGCATGAAAAATAGATTTGTGCGCATTCCGTTGCACAATAATTTGTTCACCGTACTGGCAAGTCGCATATATCATAGCTATATTTCCAATAGTCGTTCCATTCACTAAAAAGAAACTGTCATCGGTGTTATATAGTCTAGTAAGTAACTCTTCTGCTTCTTTAATTGCTTCTTTTGGATGGTGATAATCATCTAATCCATCTAACTCAGTTAAATCATATTGCATCGAATTACTAATAAGTTGTGGTAGATTGGATAAAAGTCCATGTTTATGTCCAGGCACATGAAAAGAAATCGACTTTTTCTTATGAAATTGCTCCAATGCCTCAACTAATGGTCTTTTTTCTTGCATCATATTTACCTCACAATACGTTCTAATTTCTCTCTCTATTATACATGAATTGTCCTTAAGTTTAAAAAGTGTCCTGCAAACACTGGATTCATAAGAGAGGAAAGAATGAAAAATACTCCTTGTTTCCGTTTCAACACACTTTCATTCTTTGAAGGTAGTGTAGAGCGATATACAAGTAGGTGGACGCTTCCACGGGCACTCCAATGAATACAGGGTATAGTACTCCATTAGTGAAGGTTGGAGCATGGTCGTCTATTTTTTTGACTAGTATAGAAAAAAGAAGTCGTTACCGATATAACTCGGTAACGACTTCTTTTTGGTGCCCAGCGACGTCCTACTCTCACAGGGGGAAACCCCCAACTACCATCGGCGCTGAAGAGCTTAACTTCCGTGTTCGGTATGGGAACGGGTGTG
>NZ_FOXU01000018.1 GCF_900115805.1 Psychrobacillus psychrotolerans | reverse complement strand
ATTTAAGCAGCTTCTAAGATCTGCGTTCGGTATTCAACCGGGCTCAGGTCTTTTAATTTTGCCTTCATTCGCTTGTGATTATAATACTCCATATATTCTTCTAATTCCTTTTCAAAATGCACCATACTCTCAAACTCTTGTAAATAAAACAGTTCAGACTTTAAGAGGCCAAAGAAATTTTCAATGACTGCGTTATCTAAACAGTTCCCTTTACGAGACATACTCTGCGTAATTTGATGTGCTTGTAATGTCTGTTGATATTTTTTCATTTGATAATGCCAGCCTTGATCGGAGTGAAGGATGACTTCGCCTCCTGGCTGGAGGCGCTGAACAGCTTCGTCTAACATATCTCCTACAAGTTGGTAGACCGGTCGATTCATGACTTTATATGCGATTATTTCCCCATTACACAAATCAAGAACAGGAGATAGATATGGCTTTTCTCCAAATAGATGGAATTCAGTAACGTCAGTTACCCATTTTTGATTCATTTTCTCTGCCTTAAAATTACGTTGTAATACATTAGGTGCGATTTTCCCGAGGTTTCCTTTATAAGAGCGATACTTCTTCATACGGACCTCACATTTTAAACCCATTTCATTCATCAAGCGGTTGATGGTTTTCGGGTCATGTATAAAGCCGTATTTTTGCAGTTCTTTCGCGATGCGACGGTAACCATAACGTCCCTTATGTTCGTGATAAATAATCTTGATTGCTTCTTTTACCGCTTCATATTTATCGGCTTGATCTAATCGTTTTTCCCAGTAGTAATAAGTACTGCGTGGAATGTCAGCGACTTCAACTAAATCCACGACCTCATATTGTTCCTTTAGTTCAAAAACTACTTGCGCTTTGATTTTGTTTGTAATTTTTCCTGCATCTGAACTAAAGCGTTTAACTTTTTTAAATAAGCATTTTCCATTTCTAAATGTTTGATTTTTGCTTGTAGGGCTTCCATAGAGTCTTCGGCAGGGATGGATTTTTCTGGTTCAACTTTTTTCGTTTCTTTTTTCATAGATGGACGCTCCTTTTTCTTTGGTTCTAGCGCGTCCAATCCTTTTGTCTTAAGCAATTGATCCCACCGATAAATGATACTCGGAGAAGAAATATTAAATGTGCTTGCCGTTTCTAGAAAAGACGTACCTGTTTCGTTCATAAAATTAAGTACGTCTAGTTTAAACTCAGATGAGTAGCTTGTATAGCATTTCTTAAACCCTTTTTCACCCTGTACTTCAAATAATTTCACCCAAGTAATGACTTGAGATTTAGCTACGCCAATGCTTTCTGCAATAGTTTGATAGCTTTC
>NZ_FOXU01000014.1 GCF_900115805.1 Psychrobacillus psychrotolerans | reverse complement strand
ATGAAATCGATAGATTTCTATCCAACTACTAATAACCATCTTATCGACACCCAGGTCGCGTGCGATTTTTCTTAATGACATTCCTTTCTCAAAAAGGCATCAATTACTTCTGCTTTTTTTATGTTCATAACGTGCACCCCCAAGTTAGTTTTAAGGTCCAACATTTTGGGTGCACATCACTTATCCCGCTGGAGTCGCCACATTTCACTCCAATCATTTAAGTGAGTAGTACTTAACTATAAGATAGTGTAGGGATAAAACTGTCTGTTGAATTGGGCATTATAATGTAACAAAGAATGTAGAAAGTGAATTCTCTTTTTTCTGAGTCACTGTCATCCTTACTTACTTTAAGATAGAACAAGTATATTTAGGTGGTTTTATAGCCGATTATCGGATCATATAAAGTAGATCTAATTGATTGGAGCGCAGAGCGGCGACTCCAGTGGGAACAGCACGAGCTGAAGACCCTGGACTGAGCGTAAGCGAGGGAAGCGGCTGAAGCCGTGCCCACGGAAAGCGTCCGCTTGGAGCGGAAATCACTGGAATATCTACTTGTTTTTTTAGAAGACCGGGAATCTTTTTCCAGATTTTTGTTATTTTTTACTAGTCCGATCAAAACCTTTACAGAAAAAGTAGCGGGAATGTTAGTTTTTCTTTATAATAGGAAAGATATATACTTAAATGAACGAGGTGAGCTCGATGTTTGATCGATTACAATCGGTAGAAGATCGTTACAATAATTTAAATGAACTGCTTAGTGACCCAGAAGTGGTCAATGATCTAAATAAGCTAAGAGAATATTCAAAAGAACAATCGGATCTACAAGGAACTGTAGATGCCTATCGTGAATACAAAGAAGTTAAAAGTCAGTATAAAGACTCGAAGCAAATGCTAGAGGAAAAGTTGGACGCAGATATGCGTGAAATGGTGAAAGAAGAGGTCAGTGATTTAGAGGATCAAATCGAAGTGTTAGAAGAACGATTAAGACTATTGTTAATTCCGAAGGATCCAAATGATGATAAAAACGTTATTATGGAAATTCGCGGGGCTGCTGGTGGAGACGAAGCTGCGTTATTTGCAGGGAATTTGTTCCGTATGTATAGCAGATTTGCGGAAACCCAAGGTTGGAAAATAGATATTATGGAATCCAATCCAACTGGACTTGGCGGCTTCAAAGAAATTATTTTCATGATTAACGGAAAAAGTGCTTATTCCAAAATGAAATATGAAAACGGTGCACACCGAGTACAACGTGTTCCAGAAACAGAATCTGGCGGACGTATTCATACTTCTACGGCCACTGTTGCTGTACTTCCGGAAGCGGAAGAAGTGGACGTGGAGATCCACGAGAAGGAAGTTCGTGTGGATACATTTGCTTCATCGGGTGCGGGAGGACAGTCTGTAAATACAACTATGTCCGCGGTTCGAATGACACATTTACCAACGGGAATTACTGTTTCTATGCAAGATGAAAAATCACAGATTAAAAACAGAGAAAAAGCGATGAAAATTCTTCGTGCCCGCGTAGCGGATAAATTCCTTCAAGAAGCACAAGCAGAATATGATGCTGTGCGTAAATCGGCAGTAGGAACAGGTGACCGTTCGGAACGGATTCGTACGTATAACTATCCACAAAATCGTGTAACAGATCACCGAATCGGATTGACTTTGCAAAAACTTGATCAGGTCCTAGAAGGTAAAATGGATGAAGTGATTGATGCATTAATAATGGAAGATCAAGCAGAAAAATTAGAGAGAATGAATGATACGAATGTGTAAAACAAATTTTGAGGCCCTAAAACGGGCTTCTTCTTTTTTAGAGGAGAATAATCGTGAAAAAGAAGTTGCTCGCTACTTATTACAGCATGTCTTACAGAAAAACTACTCCGAGTTGATGATTGCTATATATGATGAAATAACTATAGAAGCATTTCAAACATTTTGGGGTTATATAGAAGAACATGCCACTGGTAGGCCTTTCCAATATATTATAGGACAAGAGAGTTTTTACGGTCGTGATTTTTTAGTGAATGAACATGTTTTAATACCGAGACCAGAAACAGAAGAATTAATTGTAGAAGTTCAAAAAAGAGCTGCAAGTCTATTTGAGTTAAACAAACCTATAAAAATTGCTGATATTGGAACTGGAAGTGGCGCAATAGCAATAACTATTAAAAAGGAAATACCACATGCAACTGTCACTGCGACAGACATATCGCCGGAGGCTTTAAGTGTAGCTAAAAAGAATGCCGAGCGCTTAGAAGCGCTGATAGATTTCAAAAAAGGTGATTTACTAGCCCCAATCGCCGATCAAAAATGGGATATTATATTATCGAACCCTCCATATATAGGATCACATGAAGCGGCAAGCCTTTCGGATACAGTAATAGATTATGAACCACATCTTGCTCTATTTGCAGATGAGGATGGCTTACAGCTTTATAGAAAAATGGCAGAAAAGCTTCCTAGTGTGATGAATGCTCCGAGTTTCATAGGTTTTGAGATTGGCTACGAACAAGGCCCAGCTGTTCAAAAAATGCTTCAAAATTTTTTTCCAGAAGCACTGGTAGAAATCGTTCAAGATATTAACCAAAAAAATCGTTTTGTTTTTTGCACAATCAAGGAATAAAGCGAGTATTCATTTGCTTTCCTTTGATATTAAGATTAATACAAACGTGCATATGGAAAGCGTTTTGTTGTTGCATGGACACCAAACAAGTTGATACAGAATTTCATAATAATTAATAAATTTACTTAAGCACTGAATAAAATATGAATCTACTGGTAACAATGTTCCTAAGGGGGAATGTTATATGTTACCAGATTACGAGATTAAAAAAGCACCAAGTATCGGGAAACAAGTAGATGCATTGATATTCTTTGTTTGGATGTTGTTACTAATTCAGTTTTGTTTATTTTTATTGTTTCAACAAAACGAAGAAGTAGAAGGTATGCGTTTTCGACTAATAGCAAATAGTAATACAATGGAAGACCAACAAATGAAAAATGACGTGAAACATCATATAGAACCAATATTGCTAAACTACGTAAGTAATCCAGAAACAACGTATAGCGAATTAGAAAAAGCAGTCGAGAAGTTATCGAACTCTTTAGATACAAATATTAACATTACGAAAGGCCAGGCAAGCTTTCCACCGAAAGTTTGGGAGGCAGGTATTTCTTCACAAGTGATGACAGAATCTATTGTTATTTCCATTGGTAACGCAAGAGGGGATAACTGGTGGTGCGCACTTTTCCCAAAGGTATGCTATAAAGAAGAAGTGAAAGAAGAAAAACCTAAATTTTGGGTATGGGAATGGTTGAAAAAGAAGTTTTCCACATAGTTACTAACAATAAAATGATAGTTATCAACAATTTGTGGATAAGTAAGCAAGAAAGGAGAAAATACAACATGAAAACGATAATTAAGAATGTGGATAACTTATTAACAAATAACGATAGTTATACACAGGCTGTGGATTTATTAACAAAAGGGGAAGTGGTAGCTTTTCCAACAGAAACAGTATACGGATTAGGTGCGATTGCCACGAACGAAGAAGCAGTAGCTAAAATATTCGAAGCAAAGGGAAGACCACAAGACAATCCGCTTATTGTCCATATTGGTTCTAAAGAAGAGATGATGGCATTTACTCAAGATATACCTAAACTTGCGGAAGTATGTATGGATGCATTTTGGCCCGGCCCCCTAACGCTTATCTTGCCGCTAAGACCGAATACCTTGGCAAAAAATGTAACAGCTGGATTGCAAACGGTTGGAGTCAGAATGCCAGAGCATAAGGTAGCGCTAGAATTATTAAAACAATTAAAACAACCTGTTGCTGCTCCAAGTGCCAATAAAAGTGGGAAACCAAGTCCTACAAAAGCAGTGCATGTACATCATGATTTAGAAGGGAAAATACCCCTTATTTTAGATGGTGGAACTACTGGAATAGGTTTAGAATCTACTGTAATAGAATTTGTAAATGATTTACCTACTATTCTTCGTCCAGGTGGAGTAACGAAGGAAATGCTAGAAAAAGTGATTGGGCAAGTCGGGGAAGCTCAACCGACCGATGAAAAAGAAGCTCCACGAGCACCAGGCATGAAATATGCCCATTACGCTCCAGATTCTCCTGTATATTTAATAGAAGCATCTTTAGTAAAGCTTAAAGAAGCAGTAGAAAAAATACATAATGAACAGAAAAAGGTGGCAATAATAGCAAGTGAATCATTTAGGCACATAAACGTAGATTACTTTTTTTCATTAGGAAAAGAAGATCAGCTTAGTGATGCAGCGCATTTACTGTATCAGGCATTAAGAGATTGTGATGAAACAGATGCGGATATAATCCTCGTTCCCGTTCTCTCAAAAGCAGGTGTTGGAACAGCAATTATGAATCGGTTAGAAAAAGCGGCGGATGGTAGATGGTTTTATAGCTAATATTGTATTCTCGCTCGTCTATTTGCATACATTTAAGTATGCAAATAGACGGGGGAGATTTTTTTGTGGCGTGAAATTTTAGCAGGCGCCTTGATGTCTGTAGACGTACTTATTTTATTTTCGTTAGTTGTATATCGTAAGCAAATTTTTACACTTGCTGCATGGGTAGCTTCTTTACATATGCTTTTTCCGTTAATCGGTTATTATGCAGGTGTCGTTGTACAAAATTATTTGGCTTATGCAAGTCCTTATTTATCGGGTATTCTTTTATCATTAGTAGGATTACAGATGATTTTAGCTCAATCTCCAAAACAAGTTCCACTGTTGTCCCCATATTTACTCGCAGTTTTTGCTAGCCTAGATACCTTTTCAGTTAGTGTTTCATTTGGTATGCTTAAATTAGAAAAGTTTGTATTTATATTAAGTGCTGGCCTCTTTTCGTATATTGCTGTATTTATAGCGCAAAAGGTTATATTCAAACATACTTTTATGAACCGAGCACTTATTTTAAGATTTGCCGGAGTACTAATTTTGTTAATGGGTATTCTCACGTTACGAAATATTTAACAATTTACAACACAATTATAGGACTAATTAATATATACTAGAGATGAGGAAATAGATCTATGAATATTCTGTTTGTTTGTACGGGTAACACTTGTCGGAGTCCAATTGCCGAGGCATTATTAAAATCACGAAACATTGATGGGTTGCAGGTTCGATCAGCCGGCATCTATGCTTCGGAGGGTGGACCTATATCTAGAAATAGTCAATTAGTATTAGAACAACAAATGATTCCATTTGCGCACTCATCTACTTCTGTAGATGAGACTCTAATCGATTGGGCTGATTTAATCCTAACAATGACGGCCTCTCATAAACATGCAATTATTTTAGGTTTCCCTCATGCAATATCTAAAATATATATGTACAAAGAGTTTGTGACCCCTGATGATATCAAAGATGTATCAGATCCGTACGGGGGAGATTTGTTTACATATGAAAGTACTTTTCACGAATTACAAGTATTAACAGATGGACTAGTGAACAAACTACAGGGGGAAATGAGATGAAAGAAAAAAAGAAAAAGCACAGTTTTGGACTACAAAAAAAGATTGTGTTATTTGTTACAATTTTAGCGCTGATTACATATACAACAAGTGCTCTGTTTATTCGCTTCGTACAACCAATATTGTTTGATGGAGCAACAAATTCTTGGGGGTTTGAGGTTGCCACCTATGCACTAGGAATATTCTGGTCCGGTGTTTTAGCCTATTTTTTCAGTGGTTTAATTATCAAGCCTTTATTCAATTTGGAAAAGGTAGCAATTTTAGCTTCAGAGGGAAAAATTGGGATAAATGTAGAAGTGCCGAAATCGAAAGATGAGATCCAGTCGGTAGCGATCGCATTTCAGTCCATGCTAGTAAACTTAAGAGAAATGGTACAAAGTATTGAAGACAACTTTGATAAAACAAATAGAACGGTTCAACAGCTGTCGGTAGAATCATCTGCTGCTTCAGAACAAGCAGAAGCAATCGCTCATACAATAGCACAAATCTCACAAGGTGCTGAGCACTCTGCCATAGCGGTACAAGAAACAGCAGAATCAGTAGAGGATGTACGAGTGCTAGCATCAGAAGTTAATTTACGTGCAGAAAAATCTTCCGAACAGTCAAATGAAATGATTATAGGTTTATCTCAAACTAGAGAGGTAATTCAATCGTTAGTAAACGGGATCCAAAAAATTGCTACAGGTAGTGAAGCAGCACTTGGAAATGTTCATCAATTAGAAGAGAATGCGGGGAAAGTGGAAAGCATCATTCAATTGGTAGGAGACATTGCGGCACAAACGAATTTACTTGCGTTAAATGCATCTATTGAAGCAGCACGTGCTGGGGAGCATGGTAAAGGATTTGCTGTTGTAGCAGAAGAAGTTCGGAAACTAGCGGATGAAAGTGCTAAAGCCGTCCAAGGTATTTCTAAACTAATTTTAGCAATACAAACAGATGTGCAAACAGTTGTCCACCAGATGACGAACCAAGTCAGCTTTGCGGTTGGAGAGGCTAAACGAGTTTCTGAAACAAATGAAGCAATTGAAGGAATGTCTACGAAAATTCATGAGATGGCCGAATCGGTAGTGGAGATTTCATCATTAGTGGAAAAACAGTTAACAAATATAGAAAGTACGGCTCGTCAGTCACAAGAAGTAGCTGCCATTGCTGAAGAAACATCTGCAGGAGCAGAAGAGGTGCGCAGTGCTACGGATGAACAAGCTCGTTCTATAGAACAAATAGAAGCAGTTTCATACGGGCTAAAAGAACAATCAGAAGAGCTATTTAAAGTGATCTCACAATTTGATCGAAAAACTATCTAATTCTGATATCGTCAAGATTATAAAACACGAACATTATGACGTTAAAATTTAAAAAAAGTTCGTTATTTTAGAAAAAATTAATAAAAAAAGATTGATTAATTATATAAATTTCAGAAATTAATAAAATTAAGCATAAAAAACACAACTCATTATGCGTGAGTTGTGTTTTTTTATATAGAAAAATGGTATGATGATATGGAGTAAAAACAGAAAAGAGGGAACGAGTTGAAAATTGCAATTTCTTCCGATCATGGCGGAAATAATCTACGTCAGGAAATAATACAGCTACTTGAAGAATTAGGATTATCTTATGAAGATTTTGGGCCGAAAAGTAACGATTCTGTTGACTTTCCGGACTTTGCTATGCCAGTAGCAGAGGGTGTGGCAAGTGGTAATTTCGATCGTGGTATTTTAATCTGTGGTACTGGTATAGGTATGTCAATTGCTGCAAACAAGGTAAAAGGTATTCGCTGTGCATTAGTTCATGATGTTTTTTCTGCGAAGGCTACTAGAAACCACAATGATTCCAACATTATCGCAATGGGGGAACGTGTTATTGGAGCCGGACTTGCAAGAGAAATAGTTTCGACTTGGCTTGCACAAGATTTTGAAGGCGGCCGTCATTTACGTCGTGTAGAAAAAATTACAGAAATAGAAAATGCATAGAAGAAGGGATTCCTGATGGAAGCAAAGAATTTGTGGGTAGAACAAATCGAACAGCTACTTTTAGAAGTGGAGCAACAAATTGAGTTTCATGAAAATGATTTATTTGTCGTTGGATGTTCGACCTCAGAAATTATTGGTGAGAAAATTGGAACTGCAGGCGGATTAGAAGTAGCTGAGGTTTTATTCACCCCTTTACGAGCATTTGCAAATCGCAACAATATACATTTGGCTTTCCAAGGGTGCGAACACATTAATCGTGCCATTACAATGGAAAGAGCAACACAATTACATTATAGATTGCCAGAAGTATCGGTAATTCCAGTAGTACGTGCAGGTGGTTCTATGTCTGCATATGCGTACACACATTTTAGTGACCCTGTTGTAGTCGAGCATGTTCAAGCACATGCAGGCATTGATATAGGACAAACCTTGATTGGTATGCAACTTAAACCTGTTGCAGTACCAATTCGCTTGTCCATTAAGAAAATTGGGGAAGCAATCGTTTTGATTGCGAAAACACGTCCTAAGCTAATAGGTGGAGAACGTGCATTTTACGGATGAATTTGGAGGAGGAACGAATAGTGGAGAAAATTTTATCACAAGATCCAGCAGTATATGAGGCAATGTTAGCAGAGAAAAAGCGTCAACAATCGAATATTGAGTTAATCGCATCAGAGAACTTTGTATCAGAGGCGGTTATGGAAGCACAAGGCTCTGTCCTAACCAATAAATATGCAGAAGGTTACCCTGGTAAACGTTACTATGGTGGCTGTGAGCATGTAGATGTAGTAGAAAATATTGCACGTGATCGTTTGAAAGAAATTTTTGGTGCAGAACATGCCAATGTACAACCACATTCAGGTTCTCAAGCAAATATGGCAGTGTACATGACTGCATTGCAACCAGGTGACAAGATCTTAGGGATGAATTTATCCCATGGTGGGCATTTAACGCATGGTTCTCCTGTCAATTTTAGTGGTATTCAATATAATTTCATCGAGTACGGTGTTAACAAAGAAACGGAACTAATCGATTATGAAGAAGTTCGTGGAATTGCACTAGAGCACAAGCCGAAAATGATAGTTGCTGGAGCAAGTGCGTATTCACGTACTATTGACTTCGCTAAATTCCGTGAAATTGCAGATGAAGTGGGCGCATACTTATTTGTAGATATGGCACATATTGCAGGTTTAGTAGCTGCTGGTCTTCATCCGAACCCAGTACCCCATGCACATTTCGTAACATCTACAACACATAAAACATTACGTGGACCACGTGGTGGCTTAATCTTAACGACAGAAGAGTTTGCAAAGAAAATTGATAAAACAATTTTCCCAGGAATTCAAGGTGGCCCATTAATGCACGTAATCGCAGCAAAAGCTGTTGCATTTGGCGAAGCGCAAAAACCTGAATTTAAAGAGTATCAAGCACAAGTCATTGCCAATTCAAAAGCATTGGCAGAAAGTTTAACAGAAGAAGGAATCCGTATTGTTTCTGGTGGTTCCGATAATCACGTCATGTTATTAGATGTATCTGCTCTTGGCCTAACGGGTAAAGTAGCGGAACATGTCCTTGATGAAGTTGGAATTACAGTAAACAAAAACACAATTCCATTTGATACGGCAAGTCCGTTCATCACATCCGGTGTCCGCATTGGTACACCAGCTGTGACATCGCGTGGATTTAAAGAAGCAGAGATGAAAGAAATTGCATCTATCATTGCTAAACTATTAAAAAATAATGAGGATGCAGAAGTATTAAAAGAAGCAAAAGAAAGAGTTGCAACTTTAACGAGTAACTTCCCATTATACGAATAACCTAATAAGCATTAAAGCCAGCTACGTAATTATTAGTAGCTGGCTTTAATTTTGAACACAAAAACTCTAACATGTACTTCGTTTTATCATCACGAATCCTTGTGAAGCAAAAATCCAATTTTATTTACTAATCCACAGTTTTAATCTCTCTCAATAAATTATTTACATAAGTTATTGATAGCGAAATGAAAATGGACAGAAGCTTTATCCAAGAGATTCATAATTCTGTTTCTAAAGCAATTGTCCAAACGCTAAACTACTCGCTAAAAACCTAAACTTAATCGTGGTGCAGAAGGAATAGAGACTATAGAACAGGTGGAAATACTGAATGATTAAAATTGTCCGGTTGGCCAAGGATTCTATTTTTTCATACCTATGTCCTTAAATCAAATAGACGCAATATTAAAAACGTAGGATTACTGTTTGTATCCCGTGTTTTTTGTTATAATTAGTAGAATTTAAATAAAATAAAAGGAGATGCTGCTAGTATGCCGAAAGTATTTGTATTTGACCACCCTCTTATTCAACACAAACTTACATATATTCGCGATGTAAAAACAGGCACAAAAGAGTTTCGTGAATTAGTGGATGAAGTAGCTACACTTATGGCGTTTGAAATTACACGTGAAATGCCATTGGAGGAAACAGAAGTAGAAACTCCAGTTCAACTAACAAAATCTAAAATTCTTGCAGGAAAAAAATTAGGAATAGTTCCTATTTTACGTGCTGGAATTGGAATGGTTGATGGAATTCTAAAGTTAATACCTGCTGCAAAAGTAGGGCATATCGGACTTTACCGCGACCCACAAACATTGAAGCCGGTTGAATATTACGTAAAATTACCTGCAGATGTTGCAGAACGTGATTTTATATTAGTAGATCCTATGCTAGCTACAGGTGGTTCAGCGATTGAAGCGGTAAACTCACTGAAATCACGTGGAGCGACAAGCATTAAGTTCATGTGTTTAATCGCAGCACCTGAAGGAGTAGAGGCTCTTCAACAGGCACATCCGGACGTAGACATTTATATTGCCGCTTTGGATGAAAAGTTAAATGATCATGGATATATTGTTCCTGGATTAGGTGATGCTGGAGACCGGTTGTTTGGCACAAAATAATAATTTCATAATTAATAACAATAAAAGTTTATTGTAGATTCTAAATTTGTCAATAAAATGTCGGAAAGTATCACTGTCTTAAGTTTTTCACTATAAGCAATTGACATCATTTTGCCCCTATTGTATGCTTACAAAGGATAATCATGATAGGGGTTTCATGCTTGAAACACTTGTAAGGTTAACTTTCTACTAGATTCACAGTTTTTACTTAATAAGGAAAAAATGTGAGGATTCTTTTTACGTCGTAACTGACGTCCTTTTAAAGGGGAAGCGTTATATTTTTGCGATTCTCTCACAGCTTAACGGTTCAACTCCTTCATAGGGATATGAATGGACGAAATATTAGAACCACTCCAGTATTATCAGTACTTACCCTTTTGTTTACTCTACAGTAGCATGTTTGGGGTAATTACGACCATTCGAAAATATGATTCAGGAGATTAAAGATCAATGCTAGAAATGCAACGTATATTTACGCGGCAAAAAAAGTACATATATTTTTTGCTCGCAGCTTGTGCGCTAGGTTGGGGTTTTACACCTTATTCGACAATTTTTGCAGGCTTGGCACTTGGTTCTTTATTTGGTCTGTATAATTTCTGGATTCTAGTCCGTAGAATGGAGAAATTTGATCGTGTGCTTGAAAGTGGAAAAGGACGAGCAGGTTTAGGTACAACATTCAGATTTGCGTCCGGTGTTGCAGCTGTAGCAATTGCAATTGCTCTTCCAGAGTACTTCCATCTTATCGGTACAGTTATCGGATTAATGATTCCCTATGTTCTGCTAGTAGTAGAACGTATTATGTTTCATGTAAAAAATCAGCAATGAGAATGTGAAAGAGAGGTGAATTAATCGTGGAACATGCAAATCCCACATTTGAACTTTTTGGGATGTACGGTAACTGGTCAAACATTTTAATGCTTGCGGTTACAACACTCATCGTATTTTTAATCGCATTTATTGCGACAAGAAATCTAAAGATGAAGCCAACAGGTATGCAAAACTTCATGGAGTGGATAATGGACTTTGTGAAAGGGATCATTAAAAGTAACTTCGACTGGCAAACAGGCGGACGATTCCATGTTCTTGGAATAACTTTTCTTATGTTTATCGCAGTAGCTAACGTACTAGGTCTTCCATTCTCGATATCATATGATGGAGTTCTTTGGTGGAAATCCCCAACTGCGGATCCGACAATTACCATGACACTTGCAGTGATGGTTATCATTTTAACGCACTATTACGGAATAAAGGCAAAAGGTATGAAGGGCTATGCAGTAGATACATACTTAAAGCCAATGCCGTTCTTATTCCCATTAAAAATTATCGAGGAATTCGCAAATACGTTGACACTTGGTCTACGTCTTTACGGTAATATCTATGCAGGTGAGGTTCTTTTAGGACTAATCGCAGGTTTAGCAACGTCCTCAGTATTTGGCTTTGTTGGAGCAATTATTCCAGCAATGGCATGGCAAGGATTCTCCCTATTTATAGGCGGTATCCAAGCATTCATTTTCGTTATGTTAACAATGGTTTATATGTCACATAAAGTGTCAGCAGACCATTAATATAACTGTTTAGATTCTTAAACAGAAAAAATAAAAACAACATTCCAAGGAGGAAATAAACAATGACAGGTTCAGTAGGATTATTAGCAGCAGCTATAGCAATCGGTTTAGGTGCACTTGGTGCAGGTATTGGTAACGGATTAATCGTTTCAAAAACAGTAGAAGGTATCGCTCGTCAACCAGAAGCACGTGGAGCTTTACAAACAGTTATGTTCATCGGGGTAGCATTAGTTGAGGCGATTCCAATTATCGCAGCAGTTATCGCTTTCATTGTATTAAACCAATAGTATTAACTTAAAAAATCTATGATGGCGGGTTTTACATCCGCCATTCTCTTTATGAATAACACAACATATGAACTAGAAATCAATGATTACTATTAAATAATAGAAGCAAGATCTCTTAATAGCGTTTGAAAGGAGTGAAACAATCGTGTCTTTTGATTACCTTGTACTTGGTGCTAGTGGCCATGATGGGTTGAATATTTGGGATATTTTAGCTACATTATTCTTCTTCATCTTACTTATGGCTCTATTGAAGAAAGTAGCTTGGGGTCCACTTATGGGGATTATGACTCAACGTGAAGAGTTAATCGCAAGTGAAATCGCAGCAGCTGAAAATAGCCGCGGGGAATCTCAGCGTTTACTTGAAGAACAACGTGACTTACTTAAAGAAGCACGTACGGAAGCATTAGCGATTGTAGAAAATGCGAAAAAGCAAGGCGATGCATCTCGTGAGGAAATTATCACAACTGCTCGTTCTGAAGCTATCCGTTTGAAAGAATCTGCTATCCGTGAAATTGATACAGAAAAAGAAAGAGCGATTGCAGCGGTACGAGAAGAAGTAGTTTCACTTTCAGTACTTGCAGCGTCGAAAGTTCTTGAAAAAGAAGTTTCGGAAGAAGATAATCGTGCGCTAATCGAGGCAACGATTGCGAAGGCAGGCGAAGTTAAGTGAGTAATTCAACTGTAGCTAAGCGTTATGCAATCTCTTTGTTCGAGCTAGCAACACAAAAAAATGTAGTACAAGCAGTCGAAAATGATTTACGTGAACTTAAAGTTGTTTGGAATGGCAACAAAGATGTGAAAACTTTATTTACGTCTCCAAAGTTATCTCTAGACAAGAAAAAAGAGTTAATTCGTCAAATCTTTACAAATGCGAACCCAATTGTTATTAATACACTTTTAGTGTTAATTGATAAGAAGAGATTAGCAGAAGTATCCGACATTATTTCTGAATTTATGATTCTTTCGAATGAAGCACAAGGTGTTGCGGAAGCGAAAGTATATACTACACGTGCACTTACAGAAGAAGAACGTGCAAACGTATCTACTGCATTTGCTAAAAACGTTGGTAAACAATCTTTAAATATTCAAAACATCGTAGATCCATCTATTATTGGTGGTATACGTGTTCAAATCGGAAACCGCATTTACGATAGCACTCTAAGCACAAAATTAGATCGCTTAAAACGTAACTTGATCGGTTAATATTATGAATTATGAGAGGTGACATACATGAGCATCAAAGCTGAAGAAATCAGTGTCTTGATTAAGCAGCAGATTGAGAATTACGAATCTGAGATGAAAGTTAGCGACGTCGGTACGGTTATCACGATTGGTGACGGTATCGCTCGTGCTCATGGCCTCGACAATGTCATGGCTGGAGAACTTTTAGAGTTCTCAACTGGTGTTTTAGGTATGGCACAAAACTTGGAAGCCAACAATGTTGGTATCGTTATCCTTGGACCATACACTGACATCAAAGAAGGCGATGAAGTACGTCGAACAGGCCGTATTATGGAAGTTCCAGTTGGTAAAGAATTGATTGGTCGCGTTGTAAATCCACTTGGCCAACCAGTTGATGGACTAGGTCCTATCGCAACTACAAAATCTCGTCCAATTGAAAGTCCTGCACAAGGGGTTATGGCACGTAAGTCTGTACATGAGCCACTTCAAACAGGTATCAAAGCGATTGATGCACTTGTACCAATCGGACGTGGACAACGTGAGTTAATCATTGGTGACCGTCAAACAGGTAAAACATCTGTTGCAATCGATGCAATCCTAAACCAAGCAGACCAAGATATGATTTGTATCTATGTGGCTATTGGACAAAAGGAATCGACTGTACGTAACGTAGTAGAAACACTTCGCAAAAACGGTGCTTTAGAATACACTATCGTTGTAACTGCATCTGCATCACAACCTTCACCATTACTATACTTAGCTCCTTATGCTGGTGTAACTATGGCAGAAGAATTTATGTTCGATGGTAAGCACGTATTAATCGTTTATGATGATTTATCTAAACAAGCTGCTGCATACCGTGAACTTTCATTACTTCTTCGTCGTCCTCCAGGCCGTGAAGCGTATCCAGGGGATGTATTCTACTTACACAGCCGTCTTTTAGAGCGTGCTGCGAAGTTAAATGAAACACTTGGTTCAGGTTCAATTACTGCATTACCATTCGTTGAAACACAAGCTGGAGATATCTCTGCTTATATTCCAACAAACGTAATTTCTATTACAGATGGTCAAATCTTCTTACAATCTGATTTATTCTTCTCGGGTGTACGTCCAGCGATTAATGCCGGATTATCTGTATCTCGTGTAGGTGGATCAGCACAAATTAAGGCAATGAAAAAAGTTGCGGGAACTCTACGTCTTGACTTAGCAGCATTCCGTGAGCTAGAAGCATTCTCTCAATTTGGATCAGATCTTGACTCTGCAACTCAAGCAAAACTTAACCGTGGTGTGCGTACAGTAGAAGTATTAAAACAAGACTTGAATAGCCCGATTAAAGTGGAAAAACAAGTTATGATTTTATATGCTCTAACACGTGGCCATTTAGATGATATTCCAGTAAAAGATATTACTCGTTTTGAAGCGGAACTTGGAACTTGGTTAGATTCAAACCACACAAACGTTTTAGATCATATTCGCACGACAAAAGACCTTCCATCAGATGAAGATATGAACAATGCAATTTCTGCATTCAAAAAAACTTTCGCTAAATCTGAATAATTTCTTTGTCTAAGTGAAAAAAACAAAAAGGTGGTGAAATACCAGTGGCATCATTACGCGACATAAAAAGTAAAATTACATCTACAAAGAAAACAAGTCAGATAACAAAAGCTATGCAAATGGTTTCTGCTTCTAAATTGAACCGTGCGGAGGAAAATGCGAAAGCATATGTTCCTTACATGTCGAAAATTCAAGAAGTAGTTGGAGCAATTGCATCAGGTACTAGTGATAGTGGACATCCAATGTTAACTTCCCGCCCTGTAAAAAAGACTGCATATCTTGTCATAACTGCTGATCGTGGATTGGCCGGAGCATATAACAGTAATGTTATTCGTGCTGTAGCTAATGCCATAGCAGAAAGACATTCTTCGAGTGAAGAGTATGTAATCTTTGCAATTGGTCGTATGGGACGTGACTTCTTCCTAAAACGTGGTTCAAACGTAATTGGGGAAGTAGTCGGCTTACCAGACCAACCTGCTTTTGCTGATATTAAAGAAGTTGCTCGCAAAGCTGTTGGTATGTTCACGGATGGTACATATGATGAACTTTATATGTACTATAACCACTTTGTCAGTGCCATCTCTAGTGAAGTAACAGAGAAAAAGGTACTGCCACTTACGGATATTGCAGTAGAAACAGGCGCAACTGCTTCTTATGAATTTGAGCCTTCACCTGAAGCAATTCTTGAAGTATTACTTCCACAATATGCGGAAAGCCTGATTTTCGGTGCATTACTCGATGGTAAAGCCAGTGAGCATGCTTCTCGTATGTCTGCGATGAAATCCGCGACAGACAATGCAGCTGATATGATCAGCAGTTTAACATTAGTATATAACCGTGCACGTCAAGCAGCGATTACGCAAGAAATTACGGAAATCGTCGGCGGAGCTTCGGCTTTAGAATAGTTTAAGATAGAAAGTAAGACAGGAGGGAACAGTAGTGAACAAAGGACAAGTACTACAAGTAATGGGTCCAGTTGTCGACGTTAAGTTTGACAATGGCCATTTACCAGCTATCTATAATGCACTAACTGTAGCGATTGAACGTCCAAACCAAGCGCCTACAACTTTAACATTAGAAGTAGCGTTACACTTAGGAGATGACTCTGTTCGTACTATTGCAATGTCATCTACGGACGGCCTTAAGCGTGGTACAGAGGTATTCGATGCTGGTGCAGCAATTTCTGTTCCAGTTGGTAATATAACATTAGGACGTGTATTCAACGTGCTTGGTGAGGTTATTGACTTAGGAGAAGAAATTCCAGTGGAAGATCGTCGTGATCCAATCCACCGTCAAGCGCCAACATTTGAAAACCTTTCAACAGAAGTTGAGATTCTTGAAACAGGTATCAAAGTAGTAGATCTACTAGCTCCTTATATTAAAGGTGGTAAAATCGGTCTATTCGGTGGTGCCGGAGTAGGTAAAACTGTTCTTATTCAAGAACTTATTAATAATATTGCTCAAGAGCATGGCGGTATTTCTGTATTCGCTGGTGTTGGAGAGCGTACGCGTGAAGGAAATGACTTATTCCACGAGATGAGCGATTCAGGCGTTATTAAGAAAACAGCAATGGTATTCGGTCAAATGAATGAGCCACCTGGCGCACGTATGCGTGTTGCTTTAACTGGTCTTACAATGGCAGAATACTTCCGTGATGAACAAGGTGCAGACGTACTTCTTTTCATCGATAATATCTTCCGTTTCACTCAAGCAGGTTCTGAGGTTTCAGCACTATTAGGTCGTATGCCTTCTGCTGCTGGTTACCAACCAACACTTGCAACTGAAATGGGTCAATTACAAGAGCGTATCACGTCAACAAATACTGGTTCAGTTACATCTATCCAAGCGATTTATGTACCAGCCGATGACTATACGGATCCAGCTCCTGCAACAACTTTCGCTCACTTAGATGCGACTACAAACTTAGAACGTAAATTATCTGAGATGGGTATTTACCCAGCGGTAGATCCTTTAGCTTCTTCTTCACGTGCGCTTTCTCCGGAAGTCGTAGGTCCAGAGCATTATGAAGTAGCACGTCAAGTGCAATATACTTTACAACGCTATAGAGAGCTTCAAGACATTATCGCAATCTTAGGTATGGATGAATTAGGTGATGAAGACAAGCAAGTAGTTAACCGTGCTCGTCGTATTCAGTTCTACCTATCTCAAAACTTCCATGTTGCAGAACAATTTACAGGTCAAAAAGGTTCATACGTTCCAGTTAAAGAAACTGTTGAAGGATTCAAACAAATTCTTGAAGGAAAATATGATCATTTACCAGAAGATGCATTCCGTTTAGTTGGACGCATTGAAGAAGTTATAGAAAAAGCGAAAAGCATGGGCGTAGAAGTATAATAAATCGGACCAGGAGGTAAAAATATGAAGACACTTACAGTCAATATTGTCACTCCCGACGGCCCGGTATACGATTCTGAAGTAGACATGATTATCGCAAAAACAGCATCTGGTGAAATCGGTATTTTACCTGGCCATATTCCAATGGTTGCACCACTTGTAGTAGGTGCAATAAAATTGAAAAAAGAGGCAAAAACAGAGTACGTAGCAGTAAGCAGTGGATTTGTAGAAGTTCGACCTGAAAAGGTATCGATCTTAGCAACATCTGCTGAGGTTGCTTCAAGTATCGATTTAGCTCGTGCTAAAGAAGCGATGAAACGTGCAGAAGAACGTATTCAAAGTAAACAAGACTCGGTCGATCATAGCCGTGCTGAGCTTGCATTGAAACGTGCGATGAATCGTATCAACGTTCATGAGGGTAATTTTTAAGTTTAATTCTTTATGGAATAACTTTAAAGTCTCTGGCGGTAGCCACAGATTATATTTATCTTGCTAAAGTAGCTCGATGAAAGATTGTTAGCTTACACTTGTAGGCTAACAACTCTATATAATTGTGATCTAATAGCCTAGGCGTATTTGATTTAAAATAAAGCGGGCAGAATTCTTTCTGTCTGCTTTTTTTTTACTATTGCCTCAAATAGGAGGAATATAAATGGGATTATTAAGTAGTGAACAAGCACTAATCGCAATACTTGCTAATGTCTTTTTTATTGGAATATCTTTCTATGCGTTACAGGCATTAATGATGGACAAGATAATAAAGAAAAATCGGGTGTTTCAAGCCCAATTATTTTATATTTTAGCAAGTATTGTGATTGGCTCCATCGTCGCAAATTTTTTCTTGAATCTGACAAATTGGTCAAACCAGCTTCCATTTTTGTTTGACTAAACAGATCCTATATGCTCATGCAAATTATGGGAAAGTTTGTATGAGCATGTAGAATCTGCACGTATTTCCTGGGAAATTTTTTGTTGAGATAGGTTTACTAGCTTACCCTAGGGGTATTTTAAAATTATCTACACGAAATGGCTGGGTAATACGTATAATAGAACAAGAAAAATAATCGAAAAGCTCAAAAATAGTGTTTTAGATGCTTGTATGTAGTCGAATTACGTTGTATGATGAATATTGTTTTGAATACCTAAAAAATGACATCATACGTATTCTTTTATATAAAGCAAATGGATAATGAACGCGGAGGGAAAGTAGTGGACAAAATTGTTGTTAAAGGCGGCCAAACGTTAAACGGGAAGGTACGTGTAGAAGGTGCAAAGAATGCTGTACTACCAGTACTAGCTGCAGCTCTACTAGCTACTAAAGGCAAAAATGTTATTAAAGATGTACCGACACTTGCAGATGTTTTGACTATTAATGAAGTACTGAAAAGTTTAAATACAGAAGTAATTTATAATCCTGAAAAAAATGAAGTAATAATTGATTCTCAAGAAAAGTTATCTAGTGAAGCCCAATTCGAGTATGTACGTAAAATGCGAGCATCTATACTTGTTATGGGTCCAATTTTAGCGCGAAATGGTTTTGCTCGTGTAGCTCTTCCAGGAGGTTGTGCAATTGGATCACGTCCGATTGATCAGCATTTAAAAGGTTTCGAAGCAATGGGTGCGGTAATTTCCTTTGGACATGGTTTTGTTGAAGCAACTACTAAGGGACGCCTACAAGGTGCTAAAATTTATTTAGATGTTCCAAGCGTAGGAGCTACTGAAAATATTATGACCGCTGCAGCATTAGCAGAAGGTACAACAATTATCGAAAATGCTGCTAAAGAACCGGAAATTGTCGATTTAGCTAACTTCATCAATGAGATGGGCGGTTCGGTAAAAGGTGCAGGAACCGACACTATTCGAATTGAAGGAGTAGAAGAATTACACGGCACTGAGCACCATATTATTCCGGATCGAATTGAAGCTGGAACATTTATGGTAGCTGCAGCTATTACAAAAGGCAATGTCCTTATTGAAAATGCAGTACCTGAACATATGACAGCACTTATATCTAAAATGCAAGAAATGGGCATTGAAATTACCGAAGAGGACCATGGTCTTCGTGTAAGTTCTGGAGGAGATCTTAAGTCAGTTGACATCAAAACGATGCCACATCCTGGTTTCCCAACAGATATGCAATCTCAAATGATGGCATTAATGATGACTGCTCACGGAACTGGCATCATTACAGAAACCGTATTCGAAAATCGTTTCATGCATGTGGAAGAGTTCCGCAGAATGAATGGTAACATGAAGATCGAAGGCCGTTCTGTCATAATGGAGTCCCCATCTGACCTACAAGGCGCAGAAGTTGCAGCAACCGACCTTAGAGCGGCAGCGGCACTTATTATTGCAGGATTAGTGGCTGAAGGAATTACACGCGTTACAGAGCTGTATCACCTCGATAGAGGATATGTCGATTTTGATAAAAAATTAGCGGCATTAGGTGCAGATATCGAACGTATCGGTAGCGAATCGTCAGAGAAAGCCGTACAATTAGTATAATACTATATGAAAAGCACTTTACATCTATACATGTAAAGTGCTTTTTTAGTGAAAAAACAGCGTGGATGAGTCCCACCAATGTCCGCGAGTAAGATAATAAATCTCCTATCCAAAGGACAGAGAGATTAAAACTAATCTCCGCATTGATAAATCCAGTTTTACTAAATGGAAGAATGATCGTTTCACAAGTAATGACCCCTCAGAGCAAGTATATATTTATAGTACTTAACATCCTCTTATATAGATTATCTTCTAATCTAATCATCAGTCTCTTAATATGTGCATATAGTAACTCTATGAAACAAAACATACTCTTTATAATCCTATGCATAGCCCTCCTGTTTTTGCCGTTTTTATTAATAAAAGAAAAACCACAAGAAGAAACGGTACCACCGCCAACATCGGAACTCGAAATTGCTTGTCCAATACTAATCGAAGTGAAAGGGGTTAAGGAGAAGATTCCTTTAGAAACTTATGTTCTTGGAGTAGTGGCTGCTGAAATGCCTGTTACGTTTCATGAAGAGGCATTAAAAGCACAATCTATAGCAGCAAGGACATATGTATTAAGAGATACGAAATATGGTCAAAAACCAATAGACAAAACTGTATTAAAGCAAGTGTACGTTAGTGAGGAAGATCGGAAGAAAAAGTGGGGGGAGTCCTTCCAACAATATGAGGACAAACTTAAAAAGGTCATCGCTGCCACAGAGGGCGAAATTATTGTCTATAAAGACCAACTAATTACTGCGATGTTCTTCTCTTCTAGCAACGGTCAAACAGAAAGTGCAGAAAATTATAGTGGTAATTCTATTCCTTACTTAGTCTCTGTTCCAAGTGAATCGGAGGAACTATATGCTCTAAATAGAACAAAGCAATTTGAATTTACCCATGGAGAATGGTCAAAAGCTTTTAATATGAAATGGACGGCAAATATACCTAAAACTTTTAAAATAACAAAAACGGATACGGACCGGGTAGAATCTGTTCAGATGAATGGTAAGACATGGACAGGCCGTGAAGTTCGAACACTTTTAGGACTACCCTCTACTGACTTCACTGTAACTTTTCAGTCTGATAAAGTAATAGTTGACACGGTTGGATATGGACACGGCGTGGGGATGAGTCAGTACGGTGCGGAAGTGCTTGCTAACGATTCTGTATTGGCAGCCGACATTTTACTCCATTATTACAAAGGTACAGAAATAAAAAAATTCTCACCATGTTTAAAATCTCCTTGATTTGCAAACAATGCAAATAGAGGTGATGAAAATGAGAGAAGAACAAAAGAACAATACTTCTCAGAAGAAGAACAATAATACCCCGAAAAAGCCATGGTTTTGGCCACTGATTTATGCAGGTTTTTCGGTAGCTTTTGTAGGTATGATTTGGGGCTATAATGTGTACGTCAGCGATGATTCTGTAAAAGACTCAGAATGGACAGATGCAAGTAAGGACCCTAACTCAGTAACGATTGAAACAAATGCCCAAGCAGAATCGATGAAATACCCTTTTAAAGAGACTCTGCTAGATAACGTGGAAATCGTACAGCATTTTTACGATATGGAAGCGGATGAGTCGACTCGAGAAAAGTCGATACTCGTATTCGATCATAGTTATGTAATGAATACAGGCGTATCTCTAACTATGAATAGTGAACCGTTTGAAGTAGTTGCAGCAATGAGTGGAAAAGTAGAAGCAGTCAATTTAGATCCATTTGTTGGGGATGAAATCGTCTTGTCACATGCAAATGGTATGGTAACCAAATATCGCTCAGTCACTGGTATTCTAGTAAAAGTTGGAGACGTGGTAGAACAAGGAGACTCACTTGCAACGGCTACAGAGAATGAATGGAACCCAACAGCTGGAGTTCATTTACAATTTGAAGTACTGCAAGATGGTGTTTTAGTAAATCCAGAGACCTTGCTAGCATTTTAATTCATAATAACTAAAGCGTATGCATAAATTGATGGAAAGTGTTCCTTTACTAACGAAAGGAAGAGTTAGTGCACGAAACGATTCGTCATAGATGCATACGTTTAGGTGAGATGGTCATTGAGACTAAAAAAACTGTCCGTGCAATCGCAAGCACAACCGGTCATTCCAAAAGCACTGTGCACAAGGATTTGACGGAAAGACTCCACTTAGTAGATCCGCAATTGGCAAAAGAAGTAAAAGAAATTTTAGCGTATCATAAATCTGTCAGGCATTTACGAGGTGGAGAAGCGACGAAAAGAAAGTGGAAAACTAGAAAAGAAGATAGAAGATGTCGTGATTAGTAACTGATCACGGCTTTTTCTTATTATTTCTTAATAGATTCAATTAATTAAAGCTTGCTAAATAACAAAATAAAAAAGTTGGATTCCGTTCTAGTTGCGTGCTATCCGCAGGTGGAGCAATGTGAGATTTCATCTGTTTCAATCATTCTGCTGCAGCCTCAGTGCTCGTCCACTCCTCTCCTTAAAGTAGATTCTTTAACTCAATTCTGTCCAAGTTCTTATAAAAGTACCTCATCTGGAAA
The DNA here is from genome assembly GCF_900115805.1 of Psychrobacillus psychrotolerans. Classification (GTDB taxonomy): domain Bacteria; phylum Bacillota; class Bacilli; order Bacillales_A; family Planococcaceae; genus Psychrobacillus; species Psychrobacillus psychrotolerans. Next base: position 28,502 of record NZ_FOXU01000014.1, on the reverse strand, counting down.
TAAATCTATAGTTGCACATCATAATAGTTATTTAGACACTAGTTTCATGCCATTTTTTCACAGATTTTATTGTTAAATAACGTGTATTTCTAATAGAACTATGATAAAATTTAAAGTTAGAAACAGATCGACTAATATACATAATGGTTTTAGCAAGGAAGGAGAAACATCAGTAATGTTTGCAAAGGATATAGGAATAGATTTAGGTACAGCAAATGTTTTAATACATGTAAAAGGAAAAGGGATTGTTTTAAACGAGCCCTCAGTCGTTGCTATAGATAGAAACACAAAAAAAGTACTTGCTGTTGGTGAAGAAGCAAGACAAATGGTCGGAAGAACTCCAGGGAATATTATAGCAATTCGACCACTACAAGATGGTGTAATTGCTGATTTTGACGTGACAGAAGCAATGCTTAAGCATTTTATCAATAAATTAAATGTAAAAGGATTCTTATCTAAACCTCGTATTTTAATCTGTTGCCCAACAAACATTACTAGTGTAGAACAAAAGGCAATACGTGAAGCAGCTGAGAAGTCTGGTGGCAAGAAAATCTATTTAGAAGAAGAGCCAAAAGTAGCCGCAATTGGAGCGGGAATGGATATTTTCCAACCGAGTGGTAATATGGTTGTTGATATCGGTGGAGGTACAACAGATGTTGCAGTACTTTCCATGGGAGATATCGTTACAAGTGAATCGATTAAAATTGCGGGAGATGTTTTTGATAATGACATTCTCCAATATATTAAAAAAGAGTACAAGCTTCTAATAGGGGAACGTACTGCAGAAAATATTAAAATTGAAATAGGTACTGTTTTCCCTGACAGTCGCCATGAAGAGATGGATATTCGTGGGCGGGATATGGTCACTGGCCTTCCTAGAACAATAACTATTGGCTCGGAAGAAATAGAAAAAGCATTACGAGAATCGGTGTCGGGTATTGTTCAAGCAGCTAAAAATGTATTAGAAAAAACACCACCTGAGCTATCCGCGGATATTATTGATCGTGGAGTAATCATTACAGGAGGCGGAGCTCTTTTACACGGAATGGACCATTTGTTGATGGAAGAGTTAAAAGTACCGGTATTCATAGCTGAAAATCCAATGGATTGTGTCGCAATAGGAACTGGGATTATGTTAGATAATATTGACAAAATATCAAGAAGATAAATGCACAGTATCTGCGGAGCGAAAAAAGCCCGTATGCTTATTGCATTAGATAGAGGAGGCTTTTTTATGTTCCGTGGATTTACTACAGTTGCATCAGGAATGATTGCACAACAGCGTCGAACAGAATTATTAACAAATAATATGGCAAATGCCAATACACCAGGGTTCAAAGCAGACCAATCGACGATACGCTCATTTCCGGAAATGCTGATGTCTAGACTTGGACCGACTCAAATTCCAACAAAGGATCCTATAAGTGGTAAATATGATTCTCAGGTTGGGGCTTTAAGTACAGGTGTGTATATGCAAGAAACAATGGCATTGATGTCTCAAGGCCAACTTCTGCAAACAGACTTAAATACAGATATAGCACTAATCGATGGTTCCCTGCCAGTGGATGAAGAAACAGGACAAACAGGAGCCGTATTTTATCGTTTGCAGCATCCTACTGAAGGAGAGGCATACACGCGAAATGCAAATTTCACTCTAGATGGTTCAGGATACTTAACGAATCCCCAAGGTCTACATGTATTGGATTCAGAAGGTCAACGGATTCAACTGCAAAATGATGATTTCCAGGTAGATTCAAGTGGTCAGATTTTAGTCGATAATGTGGCAGTAGCCAGAATTGGTGTATCTTTTTCTAGTCAACCAAATACACTTGTAAAGCAAGATAATGGACTATACCGATCAGTTGATGGTACTGATCTCCCATCTGCTTATGACATAGATAATGTTACTTTTACGATGCAACAAGGTTATATTGAAGGTTCAAATGTGGACACTGCTAGAACAATGACTGATATGTTAACCGCGTATCGTGCATTTGAAGCAAACCAAAAAGTACTTCAAGCCTACGATAGAAGTATGGACAAAGCTGTTAATGAAGTAGGCCGTGTGAATTAATAAAGCTATTACAATCTTTAACAATGAAAAGAGGTAGGCTTAAATGCTACGCACGTTAATTACAGCGACGAACACAATGTCGCAACTGCAAAACCAGATAGATATCATTGGGAATAACCTTTCCAATACCGGTACGCATGGCTACAAAGCAAAAGATGCTAAATTCCAAGAACTATTATATCAACAATACAATAATGATAAATTAGATAAAGTCGAACGAGATTCACCTACAGGAATTCGCTACGGTGTTGGTGCAGCACTTGCGCAGACGCAAATGAACTGGAAGCAAGGTAGTCTCCAATCTACCGACCGCAATTTAGATTTTGCTTTTCAAGAGCCAAAGCAATACTTTAATGTGCTTATGCCGGATGGAGAAAACGGACAACAGACAGCTTATACGCGTCAAGGTGCCTTTTATGTTTCGCCAATGGAGAATGGACAGCTTATGCTAGTGAACGGTGATGGTTACCCAGTAGCTAATGCTGGGGGACAAGCAATAACCATTCCGGATGGTGTTACGGATTTTAGTATAAATGAAACAGGAATTCTAACAGCAACATATCCAGACGGAACTACACAGCAACGTGAATTAGCGGTTTCTGTACTACAAAAACCAAATGCGATGGAGCAATTATCTGGAACATATATTGCATTGCCAAATAACCTAGAAGAATTAGGGTTAAACGCAGAGGATATTATGACAGATTTACAAGGTGCAAATCGTGAAGAAATAGCTATCGCAAATGGGATGTTAGAGTTGTCTAATGTGGATACATCTAAAGAGATGACAGACCTAATGACAGCACAACGTTCTTATCAGTTCAATGCTCGTTCTATTACAATAGCGGATCAGATGATGGGACTTATTAATGGCATTAGATAATTATTCGTGTAAGGAGTTGTGTTTATGACAGAAGAAAGTAAAATTTCTGCTAGACAACAGCGTAGATTAGAAAAAGGGCAAAAAACAATAAAGCAAGCTGAAAAGACTGGGACAACTAAATGGGTACAAATCCGCATGTTCCCCATATGGTTGCGTATACTATTTGTAATTCTACTCTTAGTTGGAGCAGGTATGGCAGGGTTAATGGTAGGATATGGTCTTCTAGGCGAAGGCGAACCGAAAAATGCATTAAAATGGGAAACCTATCAGCATATGATTGATATTAAAGATGGCAAATAATAATGATGATTTATTGGAGGATGATTCTATGTTAACAACAGAGCAAGTTCAAGCAATTTTACCGCATCGCTATCCATTTCTTATGATAGATAAAATTCTAGAATTAGAAGAAGGTAAACGTGCGGTAGGGCTAAAAAATGTAACGATTAACGAAGAATTCTTCAATGGTCATTTCCCAGGATATCCAGTAATGCCTGGAGTCCTAATCGTAGAAGCTCTTGCTCAAGTAGGAGCTGTCGCAGTTCTTCAAATCCCAGAAAATAAAGGAAGACTTGCGTTCTTTACTGGAATTGATAATTGTCGATTTAAGCGCCAAGTGAAACCTGGCGACCAGCTGAAATTAGAAGTTGAATTAACAAAACTTCGTGGGCCAATGGGAAAAGGTCACGGTATCGCAACAGTAGATGGAGAATTAGTTTGTGAAACAGACATACTTTTTGCACTAGGACCAATTGTAAAAAATAACTAGTAATAGTATTTCACATTTACGTTAATCTATACTGTGAATGCTTTCTTGCAAAAACAGGCATAAATGCCATTGGATAGTTCCTTTTTTCTTGGATAACCTATCGTAAGTCACAAATTAGTGATGATGATATCTAAGAAAGGAGGAATTTTTTTATGTGGAAAAAAGTCATTCCTACTGTAGCGTTATGTTCTTTTCTATTAGTTGGGTGTAACAACAATGATGATGATGTAATTCCTGACAACAACGAAACTCCAATGGAGGATGTTCGAGACGATATTAATACTCCATCGCCGAACACAAACAACGGAATGGATAACGGTGGGAATGGAACTGTAAACGATGGCAACATCAATGGTGGAACTAATAATGGAACAATGGACAATGGGACAATGAACGGCGAACCAGGTATTAATGATAATGTTGATGGCACTGGAACGGATAACGGAAATGTACCAAACGATGGCAAATGGATTAAAGAACCAAGCACTGACCACGATGATGACGAGTTAATTGATGATAAAGATGCTAATAAATAGTAATTGAATGATCAAAAAGATGCTGACTCCTAAAAATTAGGGTCAGCATCTTTTTTATGTGAAAAGATTCCGTTATTATTAATCATCCTTTAAGGCAGGTCGTGTTTTCATATCGCTTTCAAACTTAGAAAGTAAATCTTCACCCGTTAAGCCGTCTTCGATTAGTTCTGCTAGCAATGACTCAGCATACTTTCTTCTGACGCGTTTTAGCGTACCTCTAAGCAACACAGATAGATGATCGCCGATTTGTTTCACAGAATAGGTTACCACTTCAAAATGAGCAGGCTCATTTTCTGGATAGGAAATTATCACTTTCACAACATATACCTTGTTAGACATTTTTAATTCATTGAAATATGCTTCGTAATTTTGGTCCGTAAATAGTTCTAAAATCCATGAACGGCTAGAGTTTTCTTGGTTAATAACGATACCATCTTCAATGGCTATTGGAACTTCTTCATGATCTGAAATAATACTCACTGAAATCATTTTGAATGTTTTCATGCACAAATCCCCTTTGGAAAAGCATTAATTAGTTCTCATTATAACATAGGTAATTCAGTGGAAAAAAATAATTGTACAAACTACCAAAATAGCATTATTGAAAAGTTCAAAACCATCTATAGGTGGAGTTATAAAAAAAGAATTTTTAAGAATGCTTTTTTTAGCCTGAAAACGGGTTGGAAAATGAATTGTTAGCTTTTGCCAACAATTTACACTGACAGTATGATAGTGCTAACAGTAAAGGAGGTGACAGATTGAACACTGTTTCAATAATCGGACGTATGACGAAATCTCCACAATTAAAGCATTTATCTGAGGGGAGAATGCAAACGAATTTCATCGTCGCGGTAAATAAAAGCTATAAAAATGATGAAGCGGACTTTGTATTATGTACAATTTGGGGGAAGCTCGCGGAAACAACAGTTAAGTATTGTGGCAAAGGGTCGCTGGTGGGGATAACAGGCAGACTCAATACAAGGTCGTATGAGAAGGAAGCTGGAGCAAGGGTATTCGTTACAGAAATAGTTGTGGAGGACATCCGATTTTTAGCAACAAAGAAACGAGACGGGGAACAACCAGGACAATCAATAAAGACGAATAGTGAGAGTGATTTTGAATTTCCAGTAACACCAAACCAACTACCAGTTTAATGATTGATAAGACCGCAATCTTAGTCAATGATTATCAAAAGAGGAAAACCCTGACCAAAAATTTTATTGGTCAGGGTTTTAATAAAAACGATTAAATAGACAATGTCAGTAATTCTTTAATATCATTATCAGACATTTCAGTGATCCACTGACTAGAATGGATTAACTCCTCTGATAAAGCTTGTTTCTCGACGAGTAATTTATCAATTTTCTCTTCAATTGTACCAATCGTGATGAACTTATGGACATGTACAAAGTTTGTCTGTCCAATACGATAAGCACGATCTGTCGCTTGATTTTCTACTGCAGGATTCCACCAACGATCGGCATGGAGTACATGGCTAGCAGCAGTCAGATTTAAGCCAGTTCCACCAGCCTTCAAGGATAATAGGAATACTGGAAACTCTTTAGCCTGGAATGCTTCTACCAAATGATCACGCTGATTTTTAGGCATACTACCAGTCAAAAATGGAGCATCAATTTCATATAACTCCGTTAAACAATGCTGAAGCAAATGACCCATCCCAATATACTGAGTAAAGATTAGACATTGCTCTCCACGTGCTGCAATCTCACCAGCAAGTGTCACAATTTGAGCTAATTTTTCGGAACGCTCAAGCATATCCTCCGCATCATCAAATGGCTCTTTTAAGTAAAGGGCAGGATGATTACAAAGCTGTTTCAACTTACTTAACATTTTCAGAATGAGACCTTTTTTCTCAAATCCAGTCAATGTGTCAAGCTTGCTGACAGTTTCTTGTATAAGCGATTCATACAATGCAGCTTGCTCGGTAGTGAGCGCACAGTACTCTCGTTGCTCCAACTTTTCAGGTAAGTTAAGCAGAAGCTCAGGATCTTGTTTCGTTCTTCTTAGTAAGAAAGGCTGAATTTTAAGACGCAATTTATGTTTCGTAGCGTCGGAATTATCCCGTTCAATAAGTGCTATATAATTTTCTTGGAACTTACGGAACGAGCCCAAATAACCTTTATGGATAAAGTCAAAGATCGACCATAGTTCGGATAATCTATTTTCCACGGGTGTCCCAGTTAAAGCGATATGATGACCACCTGTTAACTTGCGGATAGCACGAGATTGTTTTGTATGCATATTTTTAATGTTCTGTGCTTCATCTAAAGTAACACTGGTCCATGTGATTTCTGTAAGGGATTCAATATCCTGCATGGCAGTTCCAAATGTAGTAAGAACAACATCACTTGTTAAATCGATTTCTTTTGTTCGAGAAGAACCATAATGTGTCTGCACTTTAAGTGAAGGTGCAAACTTCGCAATTTCTTTTTGCCAGTTTCCTAACACAGAAGTTGGACAAATAATAAGCGAAGGTGTGGGCTGTTCTGTATTCTCATGGACATGCAGAAGGTAAGCTATCAACTGCACTGTTTTTCCAAGACCCATATCATCGGCAAGGCAGGCTCCGAATTTTTCATTTCGCATGAAGACAAGCCACTCTAACCCTTGCTGTTGATAAGGGCGTAAAGTAGTCAATAAGTTAGGAGAGATTTCCACTGCAGGAAATCCTTTTTTCTCTGATAGCTGTGTCATTATCGTTTGCAAGGACTTTTGCATTTCAAATGCAAACAACGGGTCCACATCCGTTTCCTCATCGTCATCAAGTGCAAGAGCAAGTTCTTCAGGAATTTCACGGAACAGCAACTCTTTTACTGTCCAATTCTCATCCTCTGATTTTCTTATAAGCTCTCGAACTTCATGCATCCATGCGGAATCAATACGGAACCATTCATTACCAGCTTGTATAAACGAGCGATTTTCAGTGACCATTTGTTGGAACTCATCAGCTGAAATCTCTTGTCCGTTCAAAGAAAAACTCCAGTTAAATTGCAGTATCTCATTTAAACCAGCAGTGGTTTTATAAGAATTGGCTGTCTTAGCAACTGTTTTTACACGCATTTTTGTATCCTTAACCGCTTTAAGCCAAGCTGGGAGAACTACCTCGAATCCTAATGCTTGTAGTTTTACTAAATCATCGCGAAGAAACATCCGCACTTCTTCATCTGTTAATGTAGAAGAATAGAATGTTTCTGTATTAATTCGATCAATCGAAGAGATAAGAGAAAATATCTTCGACTGTGTTTCCTCTATATAATCACTAAATTCACTCCATTTATCTGGAAGTGCTTCGCTAATAGCTAATGATTTTTTCCGATATGCAGGTGTCCAGTAAACACTGCTTTTCTTCCCACGGACTACTGTTTCTAGAAGCCATGTATCCTCCATTGCCTCTGGTTCTGACAATCTCAGTGCGACAAGTAAGCTTGGATGTGTAGTCTGAGACTTTATCGGCCATCCTCCACGTTGGAAAAATGGTATGAGTGCTTCTACATCCTCCATGGATAAACCAGCTTGGAACAGTTTTTGTTTCACAGCGTTCACAAGGAGTGTTTGCCCTTTGTCAGTAATTGGAGCAGTAACATTAAGTTCGTTTTCTTCTATATTTATGAAATTCCATAAGTCAGGAGTTGCCCAAACTTTTGCAGTTTCTTTAAAGATATCTAGCCAATTATTTGAATCATCATTGACACCATCAAACACTGTGAACGGATGCATTTTTCTAGAAAAAAGCTCGACTAATTCAACTGGTGATGCAATTAGTGCATTATCTTCTATTTGAGCGTTTAGACCGAAAAAACTTTCTCGGTGATTCAAATATAAGGACGGTACCCATTTTTCAGCAGGTACAGTGATCGAGGCTAAGCGAAAGTGTCCGTTTTCTAAAGGATGAACATTTAAAGGGAATTCTTTTGTAATAGATAAAGGCTGAGTCATAGTGGCAGGTTTCCTTTCTCTATTTCTTGTTGCAAAGCACGAAGGCGACGATACTTCTCGCGAACATTTTCTACGTAATCATTCCAATAGTCAATGTTATTCGATTTTTTAGCAACTTGTTTCATCTTTTTCCAAATTCGGACAGCTTGTTTGTAGCTATAACGGTTTTTCTCCTGGATGAAACGCATTGCATAGTCATGGTAAAGTGGAAGTAATACATCTGGAGCTTCTTCCTTAATAATCGAAAGTCCACAGGCTTCTGCATACTCCAATGAAGAATTAGCCGATTGATGAAGTGCCATCCAATCATAGTAACGCTTTTCCTTAATGAGTAAATTCGAATAAGACTGCAAACCATACAGTCCAAATGATTGATATAATTTTTCTAACTCTGCAGGATGCAACTGAACCGTATCAAATAAAAGTTCTAATCGACGGATGAGTATAACTCGGGATGGATTTTGTATAACTTCGTTTAAATAATAAGAGACGTGAGGCAGTAGCTGTCGTGCCAAGTTTGTACCTAACTGTTTTTTACCCGTTTGAAGTGCTTTTTCACATACTTCCACCCACTCAAGTAACTGGTTTCCTTCCATTTTCTCCGCAGCTAATAATAGTTCATCAGTCATGGATAAAGTTAAGTAAAAGTATGGAAGTACCATATTTAAAGGAACACCATCTTCTATAGTTTCTAAGGCTTCTAAATATTTTACTTCTTTCAGACGTTTATTTTTGTCTGTTACGAGTGCCTCCCAAAAGGATAGATACACTTGCTTTCGGTAATGTACAAGGTTTTCCATATCAAAGTAAAAATGCTGAACTCTCACCATTATTTCTTCATAAAAAGGATCTGCTGCAAACATTCGCGGCTTCGAAGATAATTGGTTTAAATGATCATTAAGCTCTTCTAGATACTCATTTAAAAAGTGAAGAACTCGATTTTGCATATTTGACTGTGCAAGAGGTTCAATATAAGGCCAAGATTTTATGAGGATAGAAAGCTCTACATATACGTCGAAAATAGGCTGCCATTCACGTTCAAATGGGCGTGACTTTCGAATTTGCGATTTTAAATCATGAATAGCAAACTCAAGTAAATAAAAACTAGTTGGTGGGTAATTCGAAATAAATTTACGGAAAAAGTTTTCGACTATAATATCCCAACTTCTAGGACTACGTTCATCTTTTAGCAAAGTCAATTGGACTTGATCAGCTTTAGAACGCCAATCAGAAATCCATGTAGACAAAGAATCATTTTGTTGATAAAGGTAGAAAACCGCTGCCACAATATGTCTACACGGCTTGTGTATAGGACAAGGACAGTGAAAACTATCTTTTGTAATATGATAGTTCACCTCAATATTCGTTACATCGCGTACCGTAAAATCGACTCGATGCTCTTGAGGTAAATAATTCGATATAGAAACCGCACCATTACGAACAAAAAAAGCGGCACGACGAACAAGCTCTTCATCCTCTAACATAGAAGGATGTAACTTGTTCGCAATCGTATCCATAGACTTATGGATTTGCTTATTATAATGGGATGCAAGTTTTTGATAAGTAGTAAGGTTCAAACGGATCTCTCCTAAGAAAAAAGGCTTTCCTTCCATTATACGTTTAAAACCTACTTATTAAAAGCCGAACCTAAAATAATTCGAATAAATGGCTTAGTAAAAACAAAAAAGCCTTTACTTATAGTGATATAAGTAAAAGCTCTAATCTTTTTTCCAACGATTTAAAATGTAGTTTCTTCGATCTTTGTCATTGTCCGCAAAATTGACGATATCCATAGTAAGATCACGATACTCTTTTATGTGAATAACTTTATCTACATACTCATCTTGAAAAGTTTCTATGTATCTAGCTTTACTTTCTCTCGCTTCTAAAATAGGGTTTTCGCTTTTGTAGCGCTTATCTTGAAGCATATATAAAAATTGCTCGTCTGGAATTTTATATTTTTCTTTTATTTTAGTCAGTAACTCTATTGATATACCAAGACTGCCTTTTTCATATTTTGATAATGCGGAATGGTCAATTCCTAATACTTTAGCAGCTTCCGTTTGTGTAATATCTAGTTTTTCACGATAAGCCCGCAAATGCTCCCAAAATGCCAAATTCATCCCTCCCATATACAATGCAAGAATAGCGAAATTAAAGAGAAGATGAATAAAAATCGCCAAATTGGAGATAACCATGAAAGGAATGAATATCTATAGTATAAGGAATATACAACGAGTAACATAAATAGAAAATATAGGGATAAGTTCCGTGCGAAAGGGGAAGATAGCAGTCGAAAAAATACAATTATACATACCGTCTTTTTTAACATTACTGCGAAATCATGCAAGAAGAAATGAAGGAGAAGTAAAAGTTATTGGCGTGAAGAAAAAGTATATAGAGTATTTTAGTGGATATAGTGAAAGCGAGATGACTCAGATTGAACAAATAGTTGCAGAGGATTTCATGGTTTATGATTTAAAATTAGATTATGAAGCCGACTTATTATCTTTTTACTTAGAACATGAAGGAGAACTTAACCAAACAAAAGTTATAGAAAAGGTCTTTAACACGTTTATTGTTGAATATAATCCAAAATTGTTTGGTTTTTTTACGATAGCAAAAGGAAGAAATAAACCAAAAACTACGGGAAAATAAAGACAAACATAAAAAGCGAATGGATACCACATTCGCTTTTTGGCATATACGTAATCGGAGGATTGTCCGGTTTTGGGAGTATATTATACTCGAGGGAAAGTAGCCAATGTATCAGCGAAAGTAACCTATTTTCAACAGACAAATATTTTAAGCCATTAACTACACGAAAAAAAGAAAATGTGATAAACTAATAGTAATCAGAAAATTCTATTAACGAAAGGAGAGGAGCATATGATACTTGTACAGTTAATGAAACCATTTTATACAAAGTATGAAGGCAATAGTATAAAGATGGTGTTTGCCTATCAATACTTTTCCATAAGGAAAGATGATGAGCTTTTTCATTTTATACCGGTAGAGGGCAAGGAGATTATTTTAAATGCGCAGACATTACAGGTAGAAAATTTATCGGAAGTATTTGTTTTTCAAAAAGGGAATAGATTTATTCGACTTCCACTTTATCAATTATTGCTTGTGTCGGATATTCATACACATCTACAAACCATTTTAGAAGAAGCAAATCAAATTGATACACAAGAAGGATCAATTGAAGGAACAGAAGAAGTCATCAAACTACTAGAAGAACAAAATTTAGAGCGCATGTTTGACTTTGCATTGACGATGAGAGATGAGGAGTTATTTAACAAACTACAACAGTATAATGAAAATTAACGGAGGCTGTTACATTGTATAACTTTATTAAATAGAAAACACCTAACGAGTAGAGATATTTCGGTAGGTGTTTTTATGTGCTATCTAATTTAGTAAGAGGTAAAAAAGTGGAGGAACAACACAAAACCACTGAATCCGAGTACTCCAAACAAAATATCCCCCCAATTAAATCCAAACTTGTCGATTTTCATTTATATAAGCTCCTTTCCTGTCAATTTCCCGGGAAATAACTCGATTATTTAATTTGTCGTAAAATAAGTTCAAAAGTTTCACTTATCCTGTCCAATAAAGGAAGGAGTTAGTCACTTTTTAACGAATTAATTCTTCGTATTCACATACAGTTAGAAAAGCATAGAGTAGAAAGGTGAAGTATAATATAAATATGACGATATAACGATAAAGGGAGTTGATAGGATGCTTGGGAAATGGAATTCTACTGGACTATCTATTTTAAGGAATATGAACTCTCAATATGCAATGATAAATAAGTCCATGGAACGTATTTCTTCTGGATATCGTATCAATCGAGCGGGGGATGATCCAGCTGGTCTAGCTATATCTGAAAAAATGCGTGCCCAAATTCGGGGGCTTGGTCAGGCTTCGAGGAATATCCAAGATGGAATTTCCCTTGTCCAAACTGCAGAAGGTGCGCTGAATGAAACTCATTCTATTTTGCAAAGGATGAGAGAACTTAGTGTTCAATCAGCTAATGATACGCTGACCAATTCAGATCGAGATCAAATGGCGATAGAGTTTGAAGAACTAAAAAAAGAAGTCTCTAGAATTTCTAAAGATACGGAATTTAATACAAAGCCTTTATTAGATGGCTCCCAAAATTCTATTAAAATTCAGGCAGGTGCCAATGCAGGACAATTTATTGAATTGTCTTTTGGCAATATGGGTGCTACTAATATTGGAATACAGAATCTATCTATTTCTACTAGAGACGGTGCAGAAAAAGCAATGGAAGAGCTCGATAAAGCTATTCAAAAGGTATCAAGTGAACGGTCCAAAATGGGGGCATATACAAATCGTATGGAGCATGCATATAATAATGCACTTAATATGGAAGAAAACCTGACTGCGGCCGAATCGAGAATTAGAGATGTAGATATTGCAAAGGAAATGATGGCGCTCACTAAAGCAAGTATATTAATGCAAGCCAACCAATATGTCCTAAGCTTGCATATGCAACAAGCGCAAAGTGTACTACAGCTACTAAAGTAACAATATTTCAGTTAAGATAGGTTTATAGAAAACAAAAAGGGGGAAATGGGATGAAGAGGTTTACTGTCCTTGCAGTAATCTTTATCGGTTTAATCTCAACACCGTTTTCTTCATTGGCAGCACCGCTGGATGAAGTGAAAAACTTAGTTAGTGAGCACTACAAAGGTGAAATACCTTCTAATATAGTAGACATAGATTCTATTGATGAGATAATGAAACAGTTAGATCCCTACTCTACTTATTTTACGAGGGAAGAATTTGAGGCATACACGAATTCCATCAATAATACGACCACTGGCATTGGGGTGACAATTGAAGAACATCCGAAGGGAATTCAAATTGTCGGCACGTTTGAAGGAGGAGCAGCTGCTCAAGCTGGTATATCACCCGGTGATATTATTCTTTCCGTTGATGGTATAGCAACTAATGGTATGTCAATACAACAAGCATCTTCGATGATTACGGGTAAAGAAGGAACCGCCGTCCAATTACAGATATTGACCAGTAACAATTCCAAACAAGTATTTAACATAACGCGAAAGAAGTTTACGATTCCTGTAGTAACAAAAGAACTCTTAGCTGGTAGTGTTGGATATATAAGTATGAATTCATTTTCTGATGATGGAGCAGTTCTTGTACAAAAAGCAAAAGTTGATCTAGAAAAGAAGGGTGCAACTTCATTTATACTGGACTTGCGTAATAATGGCGGAGGATATGTACATACAGCAGAAGAACTTATTGGTCTATTTCCAAACAGTCCTGATGCGTTTAAAATTATTACCACAAAAGAGACTACATTAACTAAATCGATGAAGCAACCCTCCTTGTTTCCTGCCAATACGAAAGTGCTAGTGAATGGGTATAGTGCAAGTGCTTCAGAAATGACTGCAGCCGCATTACTAGATCAAAAATCGGCAACTCTCTATGGTCAAACTACATATGGAAAAGGTTCCATGCAATCATTCTTTAGTCTTTCAGATGAATCAATTATAAAATTGACAGTTGCAAACTTTACTGGCCCTAAGGGAACGCTTATTCACAAAAAGGGTGTGAAGCCCAACTACGAAACAGAAGTTGGATACGAATTATTACAAGCGCATCAAGACGCATTAGTAGAATCATATAAAAACTATAAAAAGATGTCCGCATTACTTAATGTACCGACAACGAAACAATTCACTATTACTTTTTCCGGCACTGTAGTAGAAAATACAAAGCAAAAAGTGGAACTAGTGAAATTAGGATCTACCAACACGGTCCCGGTTACTATTAAAGCAAAATCATCAAAACAGTTCGTTGTCACACCAACAGCACCACTAGAAAAAGGAGCAGCCTATCTACTTCTCATTCATCCGACATTTCAAACAAATGCAGGAATTATGATGAGAAATGGTGCTTATGTGGAAGTAACTGTTCAACCATAAGAGGGGGAACACTGGAATGTTTTTTGAATTTCGTTTTTGGAAATACCTGTTTAACAGAAATGATCTCATTGTCTCTTTAAAGGAAGAAGCCACGATGAGAGACTTTCAAAGTCGCGTATGGTTCGTCGCAATCTTTGGAGTCCTATTATTTGCACTAAGAGATATTTGGGGACTACACACAGAAGAACTAACAGCTCTATTTGTCAATGGCTATGAAGATACATTTACGATTGCTAGAATCATATCTTTAATAGGAACTATTATTTGGTCCTTAATATACATGGCCCTTCATTTCTTTTTAATCTCGTATATTTTACATAAGTTTACTAAAGTAGAATTATCCAAAGTAGCAATTCTACAACTATTCGTTGTTGCAATTCTTTTAATGGAAAAAGCACTTAACTATTTCTTATATGCTGTAGTTGGCTACACAACCGATTACTCAGTCCTTTCATTTGGACCACTAGCAGCTACGTTTCTAGAACATACCTATTTCAATCATTTCTTCAATGAATTATCCTTGATTACTGCATTAATAATTGCTATTCAATATCATTTTTTACGAGCTTTTACTACGCTATCTGCACGTAAATTATTCTTTTTGTTAATAGCAATTCAAATAGTTTTAGCTTTTATTACAGCTGGCTTTGAAATACTCCCAATTGAGTCATGGGTCGAAGGGGGGCAAACCAAATGAATAAATGGTTAACTATAGGGATTTCCATAGTCGTCGCTACCTTTATAGGAGCTAATGCGGTTCTCATCTATTCAGATAAAAGTCAAATCAGTAGAACATTTTATGTGAGTGATTATGAACGGGCAAATGAAAATACATATGCTACGGAAATCGAAAAAGAATCCATTGTAATTCCTGCTAATGAGATGTCCGTAGCGATTGATGTAGAAGCTGTGAATGATGTCATTGTAGCAGAAGGAGATTCAGTAGAGGAAGGTAGTGATCTTGCTACACTCAAAACAAATTCTGCTGAAGACCAACGCATGCTATGGGAAACAGAGCAGCAGGCCTATATGCAAGAGCAATCAGAGCTTAATGAAATCATAAGCGACCTGGAATCCGATCGTTATGGAGCCGATCCGAGTTCATCGAGTAATGGACAGGCAACTGGGGGCACGGCAGACGAGATTGTCGATGTAAATGTCCAAGTGGACGTTAATGTATCGCAAGATGGTAATTTTGCTCAAGGGATAGCGGAAGCGAAACAAAAACTAGCAGAAGTAGATCGTAAACTTCAAATTGTCGATGCTCAGCTTGCACAGGATTCAGGGGAACTTTCTTTATTAAGCCCAATAAGTGGCACTGTTTCAACTATTGAAGAACGAAATGGGAAATACTTTATTCACTTATTTGCAAATGAAAAATCAGTCATTACTTACGTAAAAGAATCCGAATGGCATGATATTGAAGAAGGGCAAAGCGTGAAAAACTACTCAACTCACCGAGATGGAGTAGTAGAAGGAAGTATTTTAAGTAAAGTGCAAGTACCTGCTAATGCATCTAAATGGCTAACAGCATACGAACAATTTGCAAGTAAAACGGACGAACCGTTGTACGAAGTGCAGATTCAGTTAGCAGAACCATTGGAAGTCTTGCCATTTGCCGCAAATCTAAATTCAGTAATCACTACGAACCAAGCAGAGAATGCTGTGCAGGTAAACTCGAAATGGTTACTCAACCGCTCCGAAAATGCAGCAGAAGTTTACACACTTTCAAGTGAGGGCAGAATCATTCGTACACCTGTAACCGTACCGTTCGACTTGAAACAACATGCCATTATTTCAGGAGGACTAAGTAATGGGAGCATCTTCCTCAATGATGACCAAAAAACAGACAATGCCGAAGTATTTCTACCATTCCCAGTAGACCTTCCAACCTGGAATAGCATCAAATCAGTCAGTTGGAAAGACTACGTGAAATACTTAACTTACAAATAAATATCATTGATAACAACCGAAAAGCATTGCGCTGTTCGGTTGTTTTTTTGAGAAGTGGCTGTATGAGAGAGGTTTCTAGCTATACGAGAGAATGTCGACTATACAAGGGCAAAATTAGTATATACGAGAGAGATTTGTCTTCATGCGAGAGGGATAGCTTCTATATGAGAGCGAGGTAGGCGTATACGAGAGAGTGTCGCCAATAAGAGGGCAAAATCAGTATATACGAGAGAGACTTGTCTTCATCCGAGAGAGAGAAGGCCGTATATCAGAGACATGCTAAACTCCAAACTTCCAATCTCTTTAAAAACCCCTATTAACAACTGAATTTAACTTCGTTATACTAGAGTGACACATTACGAACGGCGGGAGTGGATGACAATGGATCCTAGATTTAAGATTGCGCATAGAGAAGCACTGATTGGTGTTGCACTGGCAATTGTACATTTTATATGGTGGTTTGGTTTTGCATATGGGCTTGGCTCGAAACCAGTAGAGGAATATTCATATATTCTAGGATTTCCAGATTGGTTTTTTTATAGTTGTATTGTTGGTTTTATACTTGTGGCAATTACAGTTATTATACTGGTGAAATTCGTGTTGAAGGATGTTTCGTTAGAGGAAGAGGGGGATGAACAGTGAATATACAAGTAATCATCCCGATGGTTATTTTTCTTGCCATTATTTTTTTCATTGGCTTTTGGTCTAGTAAGAAATTAGAAGCATCGACAGGTGGATTTTTACAGGAGTACTTTTTAGGTGGTCGTGAGCTAGGCGGATTTGTATTGGCAATGACGATGGTTGCTACATATGGTAGTGCCTCCAGTTTCCTAGGTGGACCAGGAACCGCCTATACGATGGGATTTGGCTGGGTGTTACTTGCGATGACTCAAGTAGTGACGAGCTATTTTGTGCTCCTTATTCTCGGGAAAAAATTTGCTATTTTAGCTCGAAAATATAACGCAATTACATTAATAGATTTTCTAAAAGTACGCTATAACGATAGTAAAGCAGTTGTTTTACTGGCTGCTGCTAGTATCATTATCTTTTTGTTTTCCGCTATGACAGCCCAATGGGTTGGTGGCGGTCGTTTAATCGAATCGCTAACTGGTCTGAAGTATACGACGGCATTATTTATTTTTGCTGTATCAGTTTTAGTTTATGTAGTCATTGGTGGTTTCCGAGCAGTGGCAGTGACAGATGCTGTGCAAGGCGGGGTTATGGTAATTGGAACGCTCATCCTACTAATCGCAGTCATTATTGCGGGTGGCGGAGTACCGAATATCATGCAGGACCTTTTGAACGAAAATCCAAATTTAGTGACTCCATACGGCAACGAAGGGAATTTATCTGCCGCCTATGTGTCATCCTTTTGGATCCTTGTAGGAGTAGGGGTCGTAGGTCTCCCACAAATGGCAGTACGAGCAATGTCGTACAAAAATACGCGCTCTATGCACCGTGCATTAGTAATTGGAACGCTTGTCACTGGTTTCATCATGCTGAATATGCATCTCATCGGTATTTTTGCTCGACCGGTAATGCCAGGAATCGAAGTAGCAGATACGGTGATTCCGCTTGTCGCATTGAAAATTCTTCCTGCTTGGCTCGCTGGTATCGTGCTAGCTGCGCCACTTGCTGCAATTATGTCAACAGTAGATTCCTTGCTTATTCTTGTAAGTTCTTCTATTGTGAAAGACGTTTATATTAACTATATCAATCCAAATGCAACTGAGAAGAAGGTTAAAACTTTAAGTTTTGGTGTAACCGCAATTTTAGGCAGCATTGTCTTTTTATTGGCATTGAATCCACCAGAACTATTAATATTCTTAAACTTATTTGCTTTTGGAGGACTTGAGGCAGCCTTTATTTGGCCGATTGTGCTAGGATTATACTGGTCATATGGCAATAAATATGGGGCTATTGCATCGATGATTACTGGAATTGTCTCCTATATAGCGCTCCATTTTTACAATCTGGCATATGGAAACTTATTTGATTTACATACAGTAGTAATCCCGGTTGTCTTATCACTCATTGCTTACGTGACATTCAGTTTATTGATCAATAAAACAAAATATATATATTAGTAAGGAGATCCTCAGATGAAACAATGGAAAATATATGCAATGCTCGTATTTGTCATGTTCGCTTGGGGAGCTAACGTTTCACTACTCAAATACATGGTGGAAGCAGTCCCACCCGTAACACTTACTGCATTTCGAATACTAGTAGCAGGGTTAGTCGTTGTCGTGATTTTATGGAAAATGAAATTACTACGTAAACCATCGCGCAGTGAGTGGAAGTACATTTTACTCGGAACGCTTACTAATGTGGTGGCGCATCATTATTTTCTTAATATGGGCTTATCCATCACTAGTGCAACTCATGGAGGCTTAATCTTAGGAACTGGACCTATGCTTACAGCGATATCAGCAGCAATCATTTTAAAGTACTACCCATCAAAATTTCAATGGCTGGGGTTAGTGCTTGGTTTAGCTGGGATTGCGGTTTCCATTCTCATTGGTAGTGAAACAATGGGAGCAAACCTAGGAGATTTCTACGTATTTTTAGCAATATTTGTGCAAGTATTAAGCTTCATGGTCGTTAGTAAGGCTGCACGAACATTGGACCCACGATTATTGACAGTCTATATGCTTCTAATCGGTGCGGCATTCCTATTTGTCATTAGTTTTATTCAAGAACCTGGAGCTATTAAACAATTTGCTAACACAACGCCAACCTTTTGGGCAGTTTTCTTTGCTTCAGCAGTTGTCAGTACCGCAATTGGTCACCTTATATACAACTATGCGATAGGTCAAGCGGGTGCAACGAAAGCGGCAATATTCATGAACTTAAATCCTATATTTGCATTAATAATTTCTGCACTGTTCTTAGGGGAAGTGCTGCACCTCAACCATTTCCTTGGACTAATCTTAATCGTGGCAGGCGTTATGCTAGGCTCAGGGGCTGCAGAAGATTTATGGAAAAAAAGAAAATTAGCTGCAAAAGAATAGTTCTTTGACACTATTAGAGAAATTCAACATAATTCAAAAGTATCTCAACAGATCCCCGATCTCTGGTGAAAATATTACAAATGGCATTCTTCTAGGTGCATTGTGTCCATATACAGCAAGTATCCTTTAGCCTATACTTATATAAAGGCTATTTCACAAAAGAGATGGGGGATATTATGGACTTTCCAGAACTATTAAAACAACTAAACAAAAGTATTGATAGTCTAGACTTAGTATCAGCCAGAAAGTATATTGAAGAAAACATAGACTTACTAACAAAAAATAGACAGCTGTTACGTGGCAATACCAGAGCAATGTTTGATATCATCAAACAGAAAAAAGATACAGGTGAAAAACCACTAAGCCGTCATGAGATGACCGTAATCTATTCTATAAATAAATACGCTACAAAATTTGATCTCACTGGCCTCAAACTAATAGTGAATAACAACGCAGAACTCTTCATCAATGAAGATATTAAACAATACCTAAACGAAGATGCCAAAACACTACTCCAAGGCATGCATGTACTCCACAAAAACGAAACATAACCCATCAAGAAACGAACGCAATCTCTGCGTTCGTTTTTTTGATGCCTTAAACTGGATAAATATTCCGTTACGCGAGTAAAAGGCGTAGCTCCGCCAGTAAATGTGAGTTGAGCGCGAGTAACCGCCTTACGAGAGTGGGTATTCACTCAGCGTCCGCCAGTATTCTATATCAAACCGCCAGTAAAAAAATCTTTCCACCCGACCCCCATAAAAAGGACAACCTCACCGAATAACTAAGTGTCGAAACAAAAAGACAAAATCTAATACGAGGTGATGTAACTTTGCAGATGAAATTTAAAAAAACTGGAGCAGCATTATTAGTAGCTACAATGACGGTAACAGGAGCGAGTTATGCTTGGGCAAACGAAAATTTATTCGATACGGTAGACTTGAACAAAGTGCTTGATCAAAAAGAAACGGAAACAGTTGAAGTGCCGAAAACTTCGACACCAGACACTGTGACACCGGTTGTGACAACAGGCGATACAGTAGGTATGGATATTGAGATTCCAGAAGGATACAACGCTGGAAACTTAGTAGCCCTTTCTAAAGCCTATGAAAATGCTGGTAATGAAACTGCTAAAGCTGCGATTAAACGCAATGCAGAACGCGCTATTGCAAAATTTGAAGCTAAACAAGCAGAAACTCCAGAGCCAATTAAACAAGAAGAACCAAAACAAACAGAACCTAAAAAAGAAGATCCTATTGTACAACCTCCTGTGATGGAGCAGCCGAAAACAGAAATACCTGTAACGGAAACACCTGTAGTAAAACCTGTTGAAAAGGAACCAGTAGTGAAAGAGACTGTAAAACAACCTAAAAAAGAAATAAAACAAGCAGAAAAAGAAGAAAGAAAAGCTCTACAACAAGAACAAAAAGAAGAACGAAAAGCATTACACGCTGAGCATAAAGAAGAAAAGAACGCGTTAAAAGAAGAGCGTAAAGCTGAAAAGCAAGAACACAAAGAGAACAAAAACCAAAAATAAATCCATTTTGACTAAAACACTATTATTAGAGATGAAATAAATCGTGTAGATACTTTTAATTTCGTCTAGTAATCTAAAATTAATACCGATTTTCATTCTCCCTTTAGCTAAAGTATACTTATTGCCTAAGGGAAATGTGGGAACGGAGGGTATGTATGCTCTTGTCAATAATGCAAGGTCTATTCAAAACAAAACCAAAACAGAATATGCAAGAGCTTATTAAAAAAGCGCAAGCAGGGGACAAGGAGGTTCTAAATGACCTCCTTTTTGCCCATACCCAATTTGCGAAAAAAACCGCCAGTTTCATTTGTAAACGACCTATTGAGGAGCAAGATGAAGAATTCAGCATTGCGTTAAATGGATGTCACGAAGCGATTAATGCATACAATCCTTCTGAAAATACTTCCTTCCAAACCTTTGCCCATTTAATTATAAAAAGACGCATTATTGATTTTATCCGGAAAGAAACAATTCGCAATAAAAAAGAATTACTGTTTGATACTGATAACAATGCATCAGAGGATACCCATTTTTTATTAAAACAGCATGCAGTAACTACATACTCAGAAGAACAATTTACACTATCAAGGCAAGATGAACTGTTGAAATACAGCGATCTATTATCAAACTTTAAACTATCCTTTGACGAGTTAACAAAAGCAGCCCCGAAACATAAAGACGCTAGAAAAACAGCCTTTCAAATTGCTCAAATTATCGCAGAATCAGAGGAACTGTACACACTTTTAATGAAAACTAAAAAACTACCTTTGAAAGAAATGGAAGCACTAGTAGAAGTGTCGAGAAAAACACTCGAACGGCAACGAAAGTACATTATTGCAGTCGTACTTCTATTAAACAGTGACTTCGTTTATATAAAAGACTACGTGAAAGGAGAAATCATATGATGCGAAAATATAGGGGCATTGTTTGTGAAAAGAAGGCAAGCTACACTGTTTTTCTTACAGAAAATGGCGAGTTTCTTCGTGGAGTTCCACTTATTGCAGACGTTCAAATAGGTGAAGAAGCAGCGTTTCATTTAATTGCTTCAACCATATCCAAAAGACGGATGAAACCTATTTTCATAGCGCCGGCCTTAATAGCAGCAATACTCCTTCTATTTTTAGTAGCATCCTGGTTTCCCAAAGCTACTCCTGCATACGCTTATATCCAGGTAGAAGGTGATTCGACTATTGAAATTGGCATAGATGAGGACGGCAAAGTTATTTCCCTTCAATCCTCCACAGAAACAATGGGTGATTGGGAAGGACAACCAATGGACTTGGTGTTAGCAAAAGCGGTAGAACAAATAAGTACGGATAAGAATGAACTTGCAGTAACAACCGTTTATGAAAAAGAAGATAAACCGAAACTAAAAAAACAAATTGAAAAAGCAGTCCAAGAAGTGAATAAAAAACCTTTGCCACAAAAGAATTTTATCGAACCAGAACCAAAAAACACGAAACCTAAAGAAGTAAACGCAAAGCCTCCAGGTCAAATTAAAAAAGAAGAAAAGTTACCAAACCCAAATATACCAGCAACAAAAACGGAACCAAAGAACTCACCTATTGAAAAACCAGTTAAGAACAACGAAACAAAAGACAAATCAAATGAAAATAAAGCACAACCTAAAGAAAACAAACCAACAAATAATTCCAACAAAGTCCCAGGTCAAGAAAAGAAAAAGAACGAGGACAAATCAAATAACGGAAACAATGCCAATAAGAATAATGGAAACAATAAAAATGCTAATAACTAACCAAACAAACCCTTTGTACTAAACAAAGGGTTTTTCGATGTACCTGATAAATTCACTAAATATATTAAAAATACAATTGACTTTATAATTATGCAGTATTATACTAATCATTATCTTACGTTTGGAGTGATAAGGATGAAAATAGGAATTATAGGTGCTACGGGTTATGGTGGACTGGAGTTAATAAGGCTATTGCATAATCATCCCGAAGCCGAGCGTATTGATTTATTCACTTCTTCAGAAGAAGGAATGCAGTTTTCGAATAAATATACACATTTAATGAATATTTACGATCAAAAACTTCTAGCGATCGAACATAATAGACTAACAGAATATGACGTCATTTTTACGAGTACTCCCTCAGGGGTATCTACTGGGATATTACCTTCTTTAATAGGAAGCGGTCCGAAGCTTATTGACTTGTCTGGTGACTTCCGATTGAAAAATCCTTTAGATTATGAGCAGTGGTACCAAAAAGCACCCGCACCACCAACGGCATTAGAAAAAAGTGTGTATGGTTTAACGGAGTGGAATGAAGCTGCCATTCAACAAGCGGATCTAATCGCAAACCCAGGATGTTATCCGACAGCGGTATTGTTATCTTTATTGCCGCTATTAAAGGAAAACTTAATCGACTCAACGAATATAGTTATAGATGCAAAGAGTGGCGTGTCAGGAGCGGGTAACAAGCCATCTCAAATGACGCACTTCAGTGAAACAAATGAAAACACGGCAATTTATAAAATACATCAGCATCAACATATACCGGAAATCGAACAGGCTATTAATATGTTTGCAGGTCAGACATCACCGATCACATTTACGACGCATTTAGTTCCAATGACTAGAGGAATTCTTGCGACAAGCTATGCCGCACTTCAGTCGAATGTGACCGAGCGACAATTGACAAACGCGTTGAAAGAACGCTATGCATATGATCCCTTCGTCCGCATTATCGAAGAAACGAACAAATTTGGAACCAATCAAGTATACGGCTCTAATTTCTGTGATATTCACGTAAAAGTCGATCCACGTACGAACCGTGCCACTATCGTTTCGGTTATCGACAACCTCGTAAAAGGAGCAGCAGGCCAGGCAATTCAAAATATGAATGTACAATTTAATATCGACCAAACGACTGGTCTTCAGCAAGTCCCACTATTTATCTAGACAGAGGAGGAATAACCGATGACGACAAAAACCATTGCGATGAAAAGCATCTCTTATAAAAACATTGCCTCGCCAAAAGGTTTCCAAGCAACCGGAATCCATTGCGGTTTAAAGCATAAAAAAAAGGACTTAGCACTTCTTGTTAGCGACGTACCTGCAAGCGTAGCGGGAGTTTTTACAACGAATGCGATCAAAGCAGCACCACTACTGATCACAAAAGATGTCGTATATGAAACAGGTAAAATGCAAGCAATCATTGTAAACGCGGGAAACGCCAATGCCTGCACGGGTAAACAAGGGATGGCAGATGCATATACGATGCAGCAACTTACAGCAGACAAACTAGGAATTGATCCGTCACTTATCGGTGTTGCTTCTACTGGAGTAATCGGGGAACTCATGAAAATGGAGCCAGTAACTACAGGTATTCAAAACCTAGAACCAGTAGATGAACTGGAAGGTGCGATCGACTTTTCATTAGCGATTATGACAACGGATACTGTAACGAAAAACACAACTTATTCAACGACTATTAATGGTAAAGAGGTTATCATTGCAGGTACTGCAAAAGGATCTGGCATGATTGAACCAAATATGGCGACAATGCTTGGTTTTATAACGACTGATGCCAATATCGAATCCAACCATCTTCAAGATGCACTAAAAGCTATCACAGATGTGACTTTTAATGCAATTACAGTGGACGGCGACACATCGACAAATGATATGGTAATTGTGATGGCGAACGGAATGGCGCAAAATAATACGTTAACTCCAGAACATCCAGACTGGGAAAACTTCCTTCAAACCTTACACACCGTGTCACAAGATTTAGCTAAAATGATTGCCAAAGACGGGGAAGGCGCAACGAAGCTCATTGAAGTGGAAGTAAAAGGTGCCATTACGGATATAGAAGCACGCAAAATCGCTAAAACAGTAGTAGGCTCTCCGCTTGTTAAAACAGCGATTTTCGGAAATGATGCAAACTGGGGAAGAATTATTGCGGCAGTCGGCTATAGTGGTGCAACAATCGATCCAAACGCCATTACGATTCTACTTGGTACCACAAAAGTAGTAGAAAACGGCGAGCCAGTTCCTTTCTCAGAAGATGATTTAATCATTTATTTGAAACAGCCAGAAGTTAAAATCTTCGTCGATATTCATCAAGGCAATGGTCAAGGAACTGCATGGGGGTGCGATTTGACATATGACTACGTCCAAATCAACGCAACCTACCGCTCTTAAACGCATCGTCATCAAGCTTGGTGGCAGTATGCTCGAGGGTTTAAATGAAAACTTCTTCTCTAACTTCAAAAAACTGCAAGCATCTGGCCACGAAATCGTCATTGTACACGGTGGAGGACCAGCGATCAATGCAGCCCTTGCTGCTAATGGAGTTACGACCACTGCTATTAATGGAATACGTGTGACATCTGCTGAAGCAATCGGCATTGTCCAGTCCACTTTAATAGGTCAAGTAAACCCAGCCCTAGTGCATCAGCTAAATAAAAATGGAATCCAAGCAATCGGTTTGAGTGGCTACGATAGTCAGTTATTAGAGTGCACCATATTAGATGAAGCAACATATGGTTTTGTAGGAGAAATCCAACAAGTGAATACGCCCCTGCTTGAAACATTACTGCAGCATGGAATCACTCCCGTAATTTCAAGTATTGGCTGCACGATAGAAGGAAATCCGCTGAATATCAATGCGGACACTGTAGCTAGCAAAGTCGCTTTGGCAATTAAAGCTGAAAGTCTGCAGCTCGTAACGGATACACCAGGCATTAAAATTGGCGGAGAAGTACAAGAAATAGTTACCTCCGAAAAAATTAGTCACTGGATCAGTTCAGGAGATATATACGGAGGAATGATTCCAAAAGTTACCGCGGCTCTTGACTGCTTAACAGCGGGTATTCCATCCGTCGAAATCGTCGGAGATCAACTTTCCGGCACAACAATTTTGCAACAGGAGGTATACGCATGAGCTCATTATTCCAAAACTATACGCGCCGTCCCATTCATCTTGTGAAAGGGAGGGGGACCATCGTGACAGATGCTAACGGAAAAGACTACCTCGATTTCACAAGCGGTATTGCCGTGCTAAGTCTAGGGCATACGCATCCTGCGATAGTTCAAGCGATTCAAGAACAAAGCGAAAAGCTCTGGCATATATCGAACCTGTTCGAAAACCCAGAACAAGAGAAACTAGCCGAAACCCTTGTAAACGATACGCACTTCGCTCACGCCTTTTTCTGCAACAGTGGAGCAGAGGCGAACGAAGCAGCGATCAAACTAGCGCGCAAGCATACAGGGAAACACACAATCATCACCTTTGAAAAGTCATTTCACGGACGCACATTCGGTGCCATGTCTGCAACTGGCCAAGACAAAATACGCAACGGCTTTGGTCCATTGCTTGAAACATTCAAAACCGTCCCATTTAACGATGTATCTGCATTAGAAGCAGTAATCGACGATGAAGTAGGCGCAATCATGCTCGAAGTTATCCAAGGAGAAGGCGGCGTCAACCAAGTAACGCCCGAATTCGCTCAGGCAATCTCGGACATATGTTTAGCGAACGGAATTCTACTCATTATAGACGAGGTCCAAACAGGCATTAGCCGCACGGGAACCCGCTACGCATACGAGCAAACTGTCCTAAAACCTGACATAATGACGTTGGCAAAAGGTCTTGGTGGAGGCTTCCCAATCGGGGCAATGCTAGGAACAGCAGACCTGCACGACTCATTAGGTCCGGGCACACACGGCACTACCTTTGGAGGAAACCCTCTAGCAGTAGCCGTCGCACAAACCGTATTAGATAACGTATTTGTATCTGATTTTATAGGAGAAGTGAATAGAAAATCTGCTTACTTTATAGAAAAATTAAGTGAAACACTGCCAAGTCATAAAGTTGTCGGCTCTGGCTTATTACTCGGAATCGTCTGCGAAGAAGAAGTAGCGTCCTACATAACAGCAGCCGACGAAGCAGGTCTTCTATTAGTTTCGGCAGGACCAAACGTCATCCGTCTCCTACCGCCACTAACTGTAACAAACGAAGAAATTGACCAAGCCGTCGACATTCTTAAAACCATCCTATCTTAATAAAAACTTGAATTAAAGCGCTCAGAGAACCGCTATTCACAACCAAGGACCTGCCTATTCGGCAGGTCCTTTACTGTTGCCACCGATGAGAACTTCCAATAAATCCCGTTCCGCCAGTAAACGAACCTGCTCCGCCGGTAAAATTGGCTCGAGAGCGAGTATTCCCTACGGCTCCGCCTGTAAAACCACCACGTCCGCCAGTAACCACGCTCCCTCCGCGAGTAACATCCAAAAAGGAGGCTTTCGCTCAGGCAAAAAGCAAATTGCATTAAGGTTCCAATAAATCCTGTTCCCCCAGTAAAGAACCTTGCTACGTCGGTAAACTTGGCTCGAGAGCGAGTATTCCATATGGCTCCACCAGTAAATCCACCATGTCCGTCAGTAATCAGCCTACGTCCGCGAGTAAAATCCAAAAAGGAAGCTTTTCGCTCGTACGAAAAGCCAACTGCCTTGAAACTTCAAATAAAATCGTTCCATAATTAACGTTTGTATTAACTCAACTAAAATTAGCATCAAAAGAATACTATAATTCTACAAAAACCTCCGAATATTATTGTGTAATAGGAGCAACAATTTAATTCTTGATCACCTTTCTTAAGTAAAAACCAATTCTCAACCTAAAATATCCTTCAAAATGCGATTTCTGTGAGTCCTCTTCCAAGCCCCGACGGATTATGTTAATCTATCCTGGAGGTGATCAAATGATTGTAAAACCATACACACAAACACTATATATGGACGCACTTATCTCGTTAACCAAACGGCTAAAGAAGAATCACCCCAAATATAACTCACTTCAAGATGAGTTGAATCGTAATATTGCTGGAGATATAGGGGAAGAAGCAGTTATGAATTTCCTGAAAAAAGTTCATCTTCCATACAAATTCTTTGCATTTCACAACGTTTCACTATACGGCGAATCTCTTTTTCAAATGGATATCCTCTTAATATCACAGTACTACGCAGTAATATTAGAGGTTAAGAATATTAAAGGGGAAATAGAATTTAAATCACACCCATTTCAGTTGAGTCGCACATTAACAACAGGAGAAAGAAACTCCTTCGACAGTCCAGAAATTCAATTACAAGAATATATATACCAGTTGAATAGAGTATTTAAGAGTGCTGGATTTTCAATTCCGATATACGGTGCCGTTGTTTTTCCTTTCACTACCAGCTATATCAAAATCCCTCCAAACGAAACAACCCTACTTTTCAGAAATGAAATAAGATCCTATTTGAGAAACATAAAGACCGAAAATCCACCACTTTCTATAGAAGGACTTAACAACCTCAAAAACCTTATCCTAAACAAAATTACCAATTACAAACCACTTCCACTTACACGTCACTTTGCAATTCATCCTAATGACATTATCAACGGAGTAGAATGTCCTGCCTGTAACTTTGTAGGGATGAAAAAAATTCCTCGCCACTGGATTTGTCCGCGATGTAAAAGTATCAGTGATAATGCACATACCAGAACCATAAAGGATTACTTTCTTGTATATAAAGACACCATTTCCAATAAAGAATGTCGACATTTTTTAAATCTTAATAATGCGCACGAAGCATACAGAATTCTAAATAACGCAAACCTAATCAAAACGGGAAAATATAAAGATGCCAAATATACAATGAAATTCATGTGAAAAAGATCTTCTACTCCTGAAGTGACCCCTAAAAGTTAGACACGGTTATTTCATTAAGCAACTTGGTAAAAATGGGTTCGGTATTGCACCGGACTCATTTTTAATTTTGCCT
>NZ_FOXU01000020.1 GCF_900115805.1 Psychrobacillus psychrotolerans | reverse complement strand
AAGAGTCTAGTGATGATGGCGAAGAGGTCACACCCGTTCCCATACCGAACACGGAAGTTAAGCTCTTCAGCGCCGATGGTAGTTGGGGGTTTCCCCCTGTGAGAGTAGGACGTCGCTGGGCACCAAAAAGAAGTCGTTACCGAGTTATATCGGTAACGACTTCTTTTTTTGTTTACTGAAAAAATAAGCCGAAGGCAGTTACTATATAAGAAAGTGTACGAGCAAGTTGAGAAACGAAGAGTTCGAGTGCAGCTGCCGGAGAAATCTGGCAAGAACAGAAGTTAAGATCTAGCGCCAATGGTAGTTGGAGGTTTCTACCAGTGAGAATAGGGCGTCACGGGGTTCTAAAAGATTTGTTGCGGAGTCAGAGATTAGGGAATTTTTTTGTATAAGAATTTGGAATAAATATGATTAATTTAGGTTAAGACTCTAGTGTTAATTAAATGAAAAAGTAAGGGATTAAATAAACCTAATTTATACATTAAAGGATCTATTGGTATTTAACTATTGGGGATTAATTTTATTCAATATACGAAAGTAGAAGACTGTTTAACTCTATAAGAAGGTATGTAAGATGATCTGCAAAAAGGAAATAGAAAAGCTGCGGACGGAGAGTATACCTTTCGTTAACTGGAGATGATATAACAGTTGGAATTGAAAAGGAGGGTAGTTCCCTTAAATAAACCCCTTTTATATAGTAGGAACAGGAGTGAAACATAGCTGTCCTTGTATAAAATATAGAATTCTAAAAGAAAATACGAAAAGACCTTGCCAACTACCATTATAAGTGGTATAGTTATCAAGTTGTCACTTTAACAAGTGACGTTAAATAAACAAAAACAATTTTAAAAAGTTGTTGACAATCACATCAGGATTTGATATGATATATAAGTTGTCAAAACGACATTACAACAACATGAACATTGAAAACTGAACATGCAAAACGTTAAGAAACATAGCTTTCAACTAACTTGTTAGGATGATAGCAAAACAATTTTGGACATCATTTAATGATGATGCCAGCAAAACAAAATGAGCTTTTAAACTAGTTCTAATTTGTTTGCTTTCAATGTGCTCTGCATACTGGAAGTGAACTATTATGGAGAGTTTGATCCTGGCTCAGGACGAACGCTGGCGGCATGCCTAATACATGCAAGTCGAGCGAATGACGAAGAAGCTTGCTTCTTCTGATTTAGCGGCGGACGGGTGAGTAACACGTGGGCAACCTGCCCTGTAGATTGGGATAACTCCGGGAAACCGGGGCTAATACCGAATAATCCATTTCCTC
>NZ_FOXU01000015.1 GCF_900115805.1 Psychrobacillus psychrotolerans | reverse complement strand
AGAAGAAGCAAGCTTCTTCGTCATTCGCTCGACTTGCATGTATTAGGCATGCCGCCAGCGTTCGTCCTGAGCCAGGATCAAACTCTCCATAATAGTTCACTTCCAGTATGCAGAGCACATTGAAAGCGAACAAATTAGAACTAGTTTAAAAGCTCATTTTGTTTTGCTGGCATCATCATTAAATGATGTCCAAAATTGTTTTGCTATCATACTAACTAAGTTAGTTGATAGCTATGTTTCTTAACGTTTTGCATGTTCAGTTTTCAATGTTCATGTTGTCTGCCATAATGTATTACCTCTTGGCGACTTCTACAATATTACTCGCTCCTCATGATAAAGTCAACACTTTTTGCAAACTTTTTTAAATTAATATAGAAATAGCTACAACAGAGATGATTCCGGGTATACCTAACACTGCCGCTACAGTACCTGTAAACAAATTCACCGGTATTGCATAACCCATTGACCCCACCAATAAATGTACACCATATAATAAGAGTATGGAAAAACCTAAACGAAACAACAAGATAGATAGTCCTTCAAAAAACTTTGGGAATGAATTACGAAATAACAAAAAAGATAAAAGCAATAGTGAACATATAATGATAACAAACTTCATGAGTTACACCCTCCATAAAATCATATCTATCATTATATGTAACTATTGCTCTTGTTATTCTATTTGAGGATGACATTTCGGATCCTTGCTTCTTTATATAGATAGAAGTGGATACTTTCTGCCATTTTCCTTTTAGCAACTGCATCTAAATCGTAGTCATTTAAGTAATCCTCTATTGACTGGGCTTGATGCCACTCTGACTTTGTTTCTTTCATGAGTGTAATGAATTGCTCATCGAATTCCTTTTTCATTTTCCCTTTTTTAGAAAACATCACACCAACACATCCTCCTACAACTCTCGGCGACCTTCTAGAGCTTTAGAGAGAGTTACTTCATCTGCATACTCTAAATCTCCACCTACAGGTAATCCATGAGCAATTCTAGTTGTTTTAATACCAGACGGTTTAACAAGACGTGAAATATACATCGCCGTTGCTTCTCCTTCTATAGTAGGATTGGTAGCTAGTATTAGTTCTTCGATTTCTGTATTTTGCAATCTTTTCAAAAGCGAAGGTACATTGATATCTTCTGGGCCAATTCCATCCATTGGTGAAATTGCTCCATGAAGTACGTGGTATCGTCCGTTATAATCTCTCATCTTTTCCAAGGCAATTACATCTTTTGTATCTTGAACCACACAGATTAAAGATGCATCTCTTTGTTGATCCTGACAAATATGACAAGGATCAATATCGGTTATATGCCCACATACAGAACAAAAGCTTAAATTTCGTTTTGCATCAACTAATGCTTTTGCAAAATCTAAAACAGTATCTTCTTTCATGGTTAAGACAAAAAAAGCCAGACGGGCCGCTGTTTTCGGCCCTATTCCCGGCAATTTCATAAAACTATCAATTAGTTTTGATATCGGTTCAGGATAATGCATCTATTATTCCTCCTAGAACATGCCAGGAAGGTTCAACCCTTTCGTGAATTGACCCATTGTGGAGTTCGCTGTTTCTTCTGCTTTTTTAATAGCATCATTTGTAGCAATAACGATTAAATCTTGAAGCATTTCAATATCATCTGGATCTACTACTGCTGGATCTAGTTCTACTTCTAGTACTTCCTTTTGTCCTGAAACTATAACTTTCACCATGCCACCACCGGCTACTGCTTCAAAACGTTGAGTAGCTAGTTCTTCTTGTGCCTCTTCCATCTTCTTTTGCATTTTTTGCATTTGTTTCATCATACCTTGCATATTTCCCATTCCACGCATAATAATTTTCCTCCTTAGTTATCTTGTACTTCTACAAATTCTTTTCCGAATAATTTCTCCGCCTCTACTATCAACGGATCCTCTGATACTTGTTCCATCGCCTGTAATAGTTCCATTGAGTCATTTGGCTCAGAGGAATTTCCCTCAGTTTCTGGAGTGCTTTGTTTTAAACCGTTCTGCTTAATAAAGTCTTCTCGAATCTTTAACCAATTTTCTTCAGGCACATATAATACTTCATACATAGTCCCTGTTAAGTTAGCGATTAACTGGGGAAACGAAGTAGAGAATGTTTTGTTCTCCATAGCCATTTGACAATGAATATCATACTTGAATTTTAACACAAATGCATTAGAAGATGCTGCTACAGGCTCTGCATCATTTAATAAAGCAGCATGAGATTTTTGCAATTGCTGTAAAATACTTGCCCACTGAGATTTAATCACCTGGATATCGGTTTTTGTGGCGGTCTTCAAAATTTCTGATATCCGACCACTCGATACTTTGACGCCTCCAGAGGACTTTTGTCTTTGACGCTTTGGTTGATCTTGCGTTCCAGTAGTAGCTTGCAATGTCATCCCTTGGCTTAATTGCTGTTGTAATTGTTGTAATTGTGTTTCAAGTACTCGTACCTTTGTTTCTAACTCCGAGTTACTCTCACTTGATACGGTTCCTTCTTTTGGTACGTGTGCCAATCGAATTATTGCTGTTTCTAGATATACTTTCGCATGATTAGAAAAACGCATTTCTTGTTGTGTATTTGTCAAGATAGAAATGCCTTTGTATAAGGTATCTACTTGAAACTTGGAAGCAAGCTCTAAAAACATAGAGTCTCCTGTCGCTATTTCTAGTAATTCAGTTTGCTCAGGAGCAACAAGCAGGACAAGTAAGTCTCTATAGAAAGTTATAAAATCCTCTGTTAATCGAACTGGATCTTTGCCATCTTCGATTAACTTTTCTATACAAGCTAATGCCTTGGCTATATCTTTGTCTATCAATGCATCTGCTAATTGAAAAAAGACTTCCTGCCCGATTGAACCAGTTACCAGTAATGCATCTTCAATGGTCATTTTATCAGCACTAAAGGATACAACTTGATCGAGCATACTAAGTGCATCACGCATACCGCCGGCGGCTGATTGCGCAATGATTTTCAGTACATCTTCATCGTATTCAATTTTTGCATCCGTTAATACCTCTTCCATGCGAGAGACAATATCACTGGATGTAATTCGTTTAAAATCAAAACGCTGACACCTAGAGATAATAGTTAATGGTATTTTATGTGGTTCTGTTGTTGCTAAGATGAACACAGCATGGGCTGGTGGTTCTTCTAGTGTCTTCAGTAATGCATTGAATGCACTCGTGGAAAGCATATGCACTTCATCGATAATATACACTTTATATTTAGCATTAGAAGGTGCAAATCGTACTTTTTCGATAATATCACGCATTTCTTCTACCCGAGAGTTAGAAGCTGCGTCAAATTCAATCACATCTGTATTTGAGCCTTCTGTTATACTTTTACAAGTTTCACATGTATTACAAGGCTCTTTTGCTGGACCATTTTCACAATTCAAAGCCTTTGCAAATATTTTCGCTGCACTAGTTTTACCTGTACCTCGAGGACCAGAAAATAAATAAGCATGTGTTGTTTTGTTGTAAAGGAGGGCATTTTGAAGAGTTTGCTTAATATGAGTTTGACCGGACATTTCCGCAAACGATTGTGGCCTATAAGCACGGTAAAAAGCTTGATACGACAATCATTTCCCTCCTTCTCATTTCTAATTGTTAATGGTTTCTATTATACCATAAAGCTAACTAGACTTCGCTTATTTATGTATAGTAAATCTTTTTTCCAAATAAAAAACTCATCTGTCTATTAGACAAATGAGTTGAAGTTTAATATTAAATGCCGTGCACCTTCCTTCGATTGAAACACATAAGCGGCACCTTTGTCGTTAACTCAGTTTAGGCTACCCCGCGGCACATGAGAAAACACCACTTAATGCTGCTTCCTTCCGGACCTGACATGGTTCATGGGTACCCATTGCGCAGGACCCAAACGTCAACGTCACGTGCAAATACCAGACCCTACATGTATTCAACCTCAGAGAAGGAGTTCAGTCTCGCTAGAGCGGATTGCGAGTTACAAGACACCGCTACCTTCCCACCTAGCACGGCATTTACAAGTATACTTTTTTTATAGACAAAAATCAATGATAAAGCACAAGTAAATTTATATACATTTACTATTTTATAGTAATAACATAAAGATTTTTTAAAAAATAGCGATAATATTCGTTCGTTTCTTTCCACAATGGTCATATATAGTTTCTCACACTCATTTGACTAAAAATGTGTTGACATTCATTTTCTTCTATGATAAATTAGTTGATGTACTTCGGAGGAATACCCAAGTCTGGCTGAAGGGATCGGTCTTGAAAACCGACAGGCGGGTCATACCGCGCGGGGGTTCGAATCCCTCTTCCTCCTCCATTTTATATACACACGCATAAATTTGAGATTGAATTCGTTACATAGGTAACGAATTTTTCTTAAAACATTGTGTTCAGAATATTAAGAAGGTAGCGATATCCGTTAGCTTCTTTTTTTATGCCAAAATAACTTACTTATATAAAAATCCTCCTGTAAATAATCACAGGAGGATTTTATTTATTTACGAATAATAGCAGTTTGTTCCATGAATTGACCAACGCGTTCTAAAATTGTTTCTACGTCATTCGGGTTTGTCATAATATCATAATCATTAATATTCAAACGAAGTACTGGACAACCATTGAATGCATCAATCCATCGCTCATAGCGTCCATGCATTTCTTCCCAGTAAGAGATAGGGGTTTGCTGCTCCATTGGGCGACCTCTATCGTGAATTCGATCGATAATGTCATCCATTGATCCTTCTAAATATATTAGTAAGTTAGGATGTGGGAAATATGGAGTCATTACCATAGCTTCAAACAAGCTCGTATAGGTTTCATGATCTACAGGATCCATCGTACCTTTTTCTTTATGCATTTGTGCAAATATACCAGTATCTTCATAAATAGAACGGTCTTGTATAAAGCCACCGCCATACTCAAACATTCTTTTTTGCTCTTTAAAACGTTCAGCTAGGAAGTAGATTTGTAAATGAAAGCTCCACTTAGAAAAGTCTTCGTAAAAACGATCTAAATACGGGTTTGTATCTACTTTTTCAAAAGACGTTTTAAAATGTAATGCTTCTGCTAATGCTTTAGTCATTGTTGATTTACCCACTCCAACAGTTCCTGCAATTGTAATGACTGCATTTGAAGGGATGCCATATTTCTCTCTTAAACTCATTATTAATAACTCCTTTTATGCAATGTTGCATCTACTTTTTCTAGTATTATTTGTAGGTCCTTACCATTTTGAACAAAATCTATCTCGTTTCCACTTATTCGAAGAACTGGTACTTCAGGATGCTTTTGTTCGAAGTCATCGATAAACATTCGATAATCTGCTGAGAGCTGCTCCAAGTAGTCAGGGCTAATTTTTTTTTCGAAATCCCTTCCTCGCATATCAATTCGACTAAGAAGTACATCTATACTTGCATCTATATATATGACCATATTAGGAACAGGCATATCCTTTGTTAGGATTTGATATATTGATTCATACTTTTCATATTCTACTTCACTCAATGTACGTTTCGCGAAAATTAGATTTTTGAAAATATGATAATCAGCCACAACTGGATTTTCTTTTGATAAATATTTTTTCTCTATATCACTTAATTGTTTATAACGATTACACAGAAAAAACATCTCTGTTTGGAAACTCCACTCTGCTATATCCTCGTAAAACTTGTTTAAAAAAGGATTCTCATCGACAATTTCTTTCAGTAATGCAAATTGATATTTGGCCGAAATAGCTTTCGCCAGGGAAGTCTTCCCAACCCCTATTGGACCTTCTACTGTTATAAATGGAATGGACATAAGTTTTAACCTCACTCTAAGATTTCAAGTCGTATCATCTATTTTAGCACACGCTGAAAACGAAAAATAGAGCAAATCCACCTTTCCAAGGAAAGGCTAATTTGCTCTATTTTTTCTTCACTTGGAACATTTCATGAAGTAAGTACCAATTTTGTGGAAAGTCAAATCCACTATGCCAATATGCTATTCCTAGCAGCTGCAGTTCTATTAAAAGTTTGAATTTAGCTTGAATAGAACGTGCATCTTCAAACCAAACCTCGTGTTCGATACCATTCTGCCAATAGTGAAAGAAAGGAGCCTGTGCATTTTGATCGTACTCGATTGCGGCATTTCGATCCTTTGCTAGTTGAATAGCCTGTTGTGGACTTAATGCTCTAGCATTTGGGTTTCCTACCTTATAAGGTAATGTCCAATCATATCCATACAAATTCTGCCCCATCATAATTTTACTTGGCAGTATTTCTGTCTTTGCATATTCCAATACTCTACGAACTGGTCCAATTGGAGAGACAGCCATCGGTGGCCCACCACTATATCCCCATTCATAAGTCATAATAACAACAAAATCTGCTACTTCTCCTATTGCCTTATAGTCAAAAGCTTCATAC
The DNA here is from genome assembly GCF_900115805.1 of Psychrobacillus psychrotolerans. Classification (GTDB taxonomy): domain Bacteria; phylum Bacillota; class Bacilli; order Bacillales_A; family Planococcaceae; genus Psychrobacillus; species Psychrobacillus psychrotolerans. Next base: position 7,832 of record NZ_FOXU01000015.1, on the reverse strand, counting down.
CATCTTCCTGGTTGATCGGCACTAGTCTTAGGCGGAAGTGTTACGGATATAACATATCCTTTAGCAAATTCTTTAAATTCCTTTATAAAGTTCACGTAGTTTTCTCTATCCGTCGCTTCCATATATTCAAAATCTATATGAATATGCTTCGTTCCTCTTTTTTCAGCCTCTGCCACCGCTTGTTTAAACAAATTGGTCTTCACTGCTTCATCGGTGAAAATGGTATGAGCTAGAGAAGCATTAAACCCATAATCTTCAATATTCGCTATGACAATCACTGTTTCTACCTGTTGCTCTTTAGCAATTTCACTTAACGTCCCCCAATTCATCTCCGTCAATGAGCCGTCTCGTAGTACTTCATACGAAAAAGGCATCATATACGTTAAATTTGAGGCTACCTTCTCTACTTGCTCTAGCACACGTTCCGCAGGTACTTCTGTATACCATTCAACATACAAATTTGTCTCAATGGTAGGTCTGTTTGGACTTGGAGTTGATGGTAGTACCAGCGCCTGGCCTATTACTAATACATCAGGGTCAGGAATTTCATTTATAGAGACAATACTTTCCACTGTTGTTCCGAACCGTTTGGCGATTGCATATAAACTATCTCCTTGTTTAACTATATGGATCAATGCATCACTCCTTCATCTTAGAGTATGCAAGTTCTCAAAAAAACATGCTAAACTAAGAAGAAGGAGTCGATGAAAAATGGATGAATATTATATGAATTTAGCCATAGAAGAAGCAAAGAAGGCAGCAGCCATTGGAGAAGTTCCTATAGGTGCTGTAATAGTACATAATGATCAAGTTATTGCATCGGCTTACAACTTAAGAGAAACAAGCCTAAATGCCACAACCCATGCAGAACTACTCGCTATTCAAGAGGCCTGTGCAGCACTTAATAATTGGAGATTAGAAGAAACAACTTTATATGTTACCTTGGAGCCTTGCCCTATGTGTGCAGGAGCAATTTTACAGTCACGAATTCCTCGAGTAGTTTACGGAGCAAGAGATACCAAAGCCGGCTGTGTAGATTCACTGTACAGACTATTAAATGACGATAGATTTAACCATTGCTGTGACGTCACAGAAGGCATTTTAGCAGAAGAATGCGGCAGTATACTCACTCAATTTTTCCGTAACCTTCGTGAACAAAAAAAGAACCAGAAACGCGGTTTATAGCGAATCTGGTTCTTTTTTTATTTAATAACAGTTTTTCCACCCATATATGGAACAAGAACTTCTGGAACTATAACTGTTCCATCCGCTTGCTGGTAATTTTCTAATATAGCTGCTACTGTTCGTCCTAGAGCTAATCCACTGCCATTTAAAGTATGCACATACTCAGGTTTTCCTCCAGCTTCACGACGAAAACGAATTCCTGCACGTCTAGCTTGGAAATCTTCAAAGTTACTACATGAAGAAATTTCTTTGTATTCACCATAGCTTGGTAACCAAACCTCTAAATCGTATTTCTTTGCAGCTGTAAAGCCTAGATCTGCTGTACACATATGAAGTTTACGATATGGCAGACCTAACAATTGTAATACTTTTTCTGCATGTCCAGTTAAAAGTTCTAACTGCTCATAAGAATCCTCCGGCTTTACAAAACGAACTAACTCGACTTTGTTAAATTGATGTTGACGTATTAACCCACGAGTATCGCGACCTGCTGATCCCGCTTCAGAACGGAAACAAGCACTATAAGCAGTGAACGCTTGTGGAAGTTCGGCTCCATCTAATATTTCGTCTCTATAAAAATTTGTTACAGGTACTTCTGCCGTTGGTATTAAGAAATAATCCTCTTCTCCAATTAGGAAAGCATCCTCTTCAAACTTTGGAAGTTGCCCAGTGCCTGTAAGGCTTGCACGATTTGCTAAATAAGGAGGAAGCATTTCTTCATAGCCATGCTCTTCAGCATGTAGGTCCATCATGAAGTTTAATAATCCACGTTCCAATCTTGCTCCTAGTCCACGATAAAATGCAAAACGACTTCCTGTTACTTTTGCCGCTCGTTCAAAATCTACTAATTTTAAATCCGTCGCAATATCCCAATGTGCTTTCGTTTCAAAATCAAATGAAGGAACTTCTCCCCATTTAAGTATTTCTACGTTATCATCTTCAGAATCACCAATCGGTACACTATCATGCGGAATATTCGGGATTCGCATCATCATATGTTCAAATTTTTCTTCTACATCCCGTAGCTCATCGTCTAATGATTTTATTGCATCGCCTACTTCACGCATACGTGCGATAAGTTCATCCGCATTTTCTTTGTTTCGTTTCATCAAAGATATTTTTTGAGAAAACTCGTTTCTTTCAGCCTTTAACACTTCTGTTTTCGCAATCAATTCACGACGCTTTTGATCTAAAGGTTGGAATTGATCAAATTCTGAAATATCTTCCCCACGCTTAGCAAGTTTTGCTTTAACTTTTTCATAATTATCACGTACAAATTTTACATCCAACATATAATATTCCTCCTTAAAATTTTGAAAACACAAAAAAGCCCCCATCCCATGAAAAAGGGACGAGAGCATACCCGCGTTGCCACCCTGATTGATCCTGTCATAGACAGAATCCACTTACTTGTACTCTAACGGCTTTTCAACCGGCACGACCTACTAATCATTCAGCCGCACAACTCAAAGGACGGATTCACAAGTGTTTATATCAGCTTTCACCAACCGCTGACTCTCTATAAAAAACGAGCTTGTTACTGCTTCCTATCATCGTTTTTGATTCATGAAATTACTCATACTTTACTATACGTGAACTTCTTTTGCAAGACTTTCCTATATCTTCTCTACAATATAACATTGCCTTCCTACATGACGAGAGTTTGTGAAAGGATTTCCAATTGTTTATGCAAGTGCTCCATTATTTTTATTAAATTTAGTATAATAAAACATGACCATACTATAAGTATCTAAAATAAATCAAAAGAAGTGGTCAGATGGGAGAAATAATGGATTTCCTAATGTTTCAGTTAATACATAATTCAAAAACCCCACTATATGAACAATTATATCAATCCATAAAGAAAGCCATAATAAACGGAACAATTGAAGAAGGTATTAAGCTTCCCTCTAAAAGAAAGCTTGCCGAATATTTAGCAGTCAGTCAGACAACGATTGAGTTTGCCTATAGTCAGTTAGTTGCTGAAGGGTTTATAGTATCTGAACCTCGACGTGGATACTTTGTTCAAAATTTAGAAGAATTAGCGATCATTGAACAAGGTATTGCTTCTATCGTGCCGGAATCGACTGATATACCTTCCTTTACGGTCGATCTTTCTACAGGTAAAATTGATACAGACTCTTTTCCTTTTAAGACTTGGAGAAGATATGCGAAGGACATTGTAAATGAAGAAAATGGGGAGTTACTTCAGTTAGGTCATCCCCAAGGAGATTATTTATTAAGACAGCAAATTTCTTCTTACTTATTCCAATCTAGGGGAGTAAAGAGTACACCTGAACAAATTATTCTAGGCTCAGGTACTGAACAAATTATGCCGCTCATTATTCATTTGCTTGGCGAAAAAGCAGTGTATGGATTTGAAAACCCTGGATATCCACTTACACATCACTTATTTTTTAATGATAGTAGGATGTCTGTACCTATAGCAGTAGATAATGATGGGGTCATAGTTTCTAAACTAGAGCAATCTTTTGCAAATGTGATGTATGTGACTCCCTCTCACCAGTTTCCGACAGGAGCAGTATTGTCTGCAACCCGACGCAACCAGTTACTAGCGTGGGCATATCAGCAGGATAATAGATACATTATTGAAGATGATTACGATAGCGAGTTTAGATACACGGGTAAGCCTATTCCATCCCTACAAGGTATAGATCAAAATGAACGGGTCATCTATTTGAGTACATTTTCTAAGTCACTAATGCCTTCTTTGCGAATAGCCTATGCAGTTCTACCAAAGTCTCTAATCTTACAATATAAACAAAGATTTTCTTATTATGCAGCTACAGTTCCTCGAATGGATCAGCATATACTAGCAAACTTTATGGAAGATGGTTACTTTGCAAAACATTTAAATAGAATGAGAAAGATTTATAAACGTAAGTTAGAAATTATTACAAAAACTATTTTACAATACCATCCCACGGTTAGTATTTCTGGAGAACAGGCGGGAATGCATATTTTACTGACCATTCGTACAACTAAAACAGAGACAGAACTAGTGAAACTTGCTGAGCAAGCGGACATTCGGATTTATGGTCTTCAGGATTACATTTCATCGAATTTAGATGAGCAAACTTTTCCAAAGCTTGTACTAGGTTTTGGTGGCCTAAAAATGGAACAAGTTGCTTCTTCTATTCATCAACTGATGAAAGCACTAGAGATTAAAAAGCACCGTAACTCTTGATGAGCTACGGTGCTTCTGCTATTTAAAATAATCCACCTATAAAGTCTGTTGTGCTGTTCCATAAATTACCGAAAAATTTACCGATTCCTTGGAACATTAAGCTTATCCAACTAGAACGATCTACAGCTTCAGTAGTTACTACATCTGTTTCTGCCGCTTGATCAGTTATATAGCCATAGTCAGTTCCTTCAGATTTCTCTAAGTGAACTTTACCTACAACTGTGTCTTTTTTAATAGCTGCTTCAAGCGTCTCTTTAGTTGGTGTAAATACAGGCTTGTACAATTCTTTTTCATTTGTCTTAATAATCATAGAAATGGGTTCCTTCACAGCAATTGCAACTGTGTCCTCTTTCCCTTTTTCTACTTTTAATGTGGCTTGTTTTGGAATTTTAAATCCTGCTGGAACAATCTCTTCTTTAGAAAACTGGGAGAACCCATAATCTAATAGAGCTCTCGTTGCATCAAAACGTGCTTTATACGAACCTTTTCCATCTGCACCCACTGCTTTCATTACGACAGAAATAACACGCATTCCGTTCTTTTGAGCAGTTGCAGTAAAGGAATGACCTGCAAATTCTGTTGTTCCGGTTTTCAATCCATCTACGCCTTCATATTCATATACTAAACCTGGTAACATCCAGTTCCAGTTACTCATCTCTATTGCATCAGAAGTTCCTTCACGGAATATTTTCTTAGGAATCTTTGTAGTTTCTAAAACTTCAGGGAAATCTTTCATCAAATAATATGCAAGAATTGCCACTGATTTGGCAGGCATTACGTTTTCATCAGAAGCATTAGTACTCGCTGGGTGCATACCTTGTAAATCTTCATTATTTAGACCTGAAGAATTGACGAATTTATATCCTTCTAGTCCCATCTCTGCTGCTTTTTCATTCATTAGCTTTATAAAATTATCTTCAGTACCTGCAATTGTTTCAGCAATTGCTATAGTAGCAGCATTTGCAGAATATATGGCCATTGCTTCATAAAGCTCTTGAATAGAATAGCTACCATCTTCACGTAGTGGTACATTACTTAAACGACGATCCTGAGAGATTTTGTATGTATATTCAGTAACATTATATTGTTGATCCCATGTTACTTTACCTTCTGCTATTGCTTCAAATAACAAATACTCCGTCATCATTTTCGTCATACTTGCTATTCCAAGCGCTGTCTCAGAATTCTTTTCATATAAAATTTTTCCTGTCTCTGCATCGATTAAAATTGCTGCATCTACATTTAAATTCAAGCTTTCCTCTGCTTTTGTAGCAGCAGGCATACTACATACTACTGACACAAGAAACATCGGAAGTACAAGCCACTTTATCATTGATGTCATCCATACCTTCTTCACTATCGTACCTCCACCTTTTGGTTTTATCATTGCTCATTTTATCATACTTTAGCAAGGTAGGACACTTGTATACAAAAAAGCACCCATTCGTCCTAGTTTAAGACGACAAATGGGTGCAAAAGTTTCTATCTAGTGCAATTACTTACGATATAGAGTAGTTTGGAGCTTCTTTCGTAATTTGAACATCATGAGGATGACTTTCACGTAATCCAGCACCAGTCATGCGGATGAATTGCGCATTCTCTCTTAACGCTTCAAGTGTACCTGTTCCACAATACCCCATTCCTGCACGAACACCACCTAGTAATTGGTGCACAGTATCAGAAAGTGGTCCTTTATAAGGAAGACGGCCTTCAATGCCTTCTGGAACTAATTTTTTTGCATCTTCTTGGAAGTAACGGTCTTTTGAGCCTTTTTCCATAGCTGCAATTGATCCCATTCCGCGATAAGTTTTAAAACGTCTACCTTGGAAAATTTCTGTTTCTCCAGGACTCTCTGTCGTACCAGCAAGTAAACTTCCTAACATAACAACATGTCCACCAGCAGCTAAAGCTTTTACAATATCACCTGAATACTTAATACCACCATCAGCAATTATTGTTTTACCTGCTTTGCGAGCCTCTGTAGCACAATCGTATATAGCTGTAATTTGAGGAACCCCAACACCCGCTACAACACGAGTAGTACAAATAGAACCAGGGCCGATACCAACTTTGACAACATCAGCTCCTGCTTCAAATAAAGCCTTAGTTGCTTCACCAGTAGCAACGTTACCAGCTACGATATCTAAATCTGGATAAGTGTTGCGAATTTCTTTTACCGTATCCATAACCCCTTGAGAATGACCATGTGCTGTATCAATAACAATCACATCTACTTGTGCTTCTACAAGTTTTTGCACTCTAAGCATCGTATCTTTTGTAACACCTACTGCAGCGCCAACTAACAAGCGTCCATGATGATCCTTTGCAGCATTAGGAAATTCAATCACTTTTTCAATATCTTTAATAGTGATTAATCCTTTTAGTTTTCCATTTTCATCAACGATAGGTAACTTTTCAATTTTATATTGTTGAAGAATTTTCTCTGCATCCTCAAGAGTGGTTCCAACAGAAGCTGTAACTAGTTGTTCCTTTGTCATTACATCATCAATTTTTAAAGAGTAATCTTGAATAAAACGTAAATCACGGTTTGTGATAATGCCGACTAATTGTAAATCTTCTTCATTATTTACAATAGGGACACCGGAAATTCTATATTTCCCCATCAAATGCTCTGCATCATATACTTGATGAGTTGGAGTTAAAAAGAAAGGATCTGTAATAACTCCATTTTCTGAACGTTTAACTGTTAGTACTTGTTCAGATTGTTCTTCAATACTCATATTTTTATGAATAATTCCAAGTCCGCCCTGACGTGCCATTGCTATTGCCATTTTAGCTTCTGTTACTGTGTCCATTCCTGCACTAATCATTGGTATATTTAATTTAATTTTATCCGTTAATTGCACAGATAAATTGATATCTTTTGGTAAAACTTCCGATTGAGCTGGAACTAATAAAACATCATCAAATGTTAATCCTTCTTTTTGAAATTTAGACTCCCACATTTTTCAAAATTCCTCCTCGTTAAATGAATATTATTACAAGGTTATCAGCGCTTCTTGTAAGTGTCAAGAATCCACAAATAATATGTTTATTCTGATTTTTCTTTCTATATTATTTAAATCAACTACTAATGCTTAATTTTCTTAATATGTATATATAAAGTAGAAATATAATTAATGTTTGAGCAATTATATAAGATTACTTATTTTAACCAGATCAAATGGGGTGCTTTATAGATGTTAAATTTAGTGGAATTTTCATTTTATCGATAGGTATATACTTTAAGAGATTATTCTATCTGCGGAGGATCAAGGTTTTTTAGTATTGGATAGAATAAAAAGAAGTCGTTACCGATATAACTCGGTAACGACTTCTTTTTGGTGCCCAGCGACGTCCTACTCTCACAGGGGGAAACCCCCAACTACCATCGGCGCTGAAGAGCTTAACTTCCGTGTTCGGTATGGGAACGGGTGTG